>NZ_VFPT01000001.1:1815000-3015000 GCF_006716865.1 Roseinatronobacter monicus
CAAAATCCTCGGCGGTAGCATCAGGCACCGAAATCTCGAACCCGTCTTCGCCAGTATAGCCCGACCGCGAAATCCAGAGCGCGCCAAACAGCGTGTCGACCGTCAGCACATCCATAAAGCGCATGGCCCGCACATCAGGCACCAGATTTGCCAGCACCGTCTCGGCCTGTGGCCCTTGCAAGGCAAGCAGCGCGCGATCCGTCACAGGCTGCACCTGCGCCACATCCCCCAGATGCGCCTGCATATGTGCGATATCCTCGGCCTTGCATGCAGCATTTACGACGACGAACACATGATCCCCGCGATTGGCGAACATCAGATCATCCAGAATACCACCCTGCGCATTGGTGAACAGCCCATAGCGCTGGCGCCCCTCGGCCAGCCCGGACACGGCAACCGGCATCAGGGCTTCAAGCCCGGCTTCCAATGCGGCCATTCCCCCGCTGGGTGTCAGAATCACTTGCCCCATATGGCTGACATCAAACAGCCCAGCATGTGCGCGGGTGTGCAGATGCTCGGCCATGACGCCCATCGGATATTGCACAGGCATGGCATAGCCCGCGAAAGGCACCATTTTTGCGCCAAGTTCCTGATGTAGGTCCTTGAGCGGCGTTTGCTTTAACTCGGTCAACTGCTCTGACATGTCGCCCCTGTCATTCGGGCCAATAGGCCGGGTTCATGAATGCGGCGCGTGCCGCCTGCCATGCCCCCTCTGTCCTTGACGCCTGAGATCGCTATCCCTTCGGCGGACGCTTGCGCGCCTCTCTCCAGAGTCTGTTACTTGAACCGGTCCTTTTGCCTGAGAGTTTACCGGGGCGGTTGCTCCTTCGGCCCTGAGATTTGCGCCTCAGTGTCTCCCGTATCCAAGTTGCATTGTGCTAATGGAAAACGGTCCTGTCTTGCAAGCCTTTTTTCTGCGCTTGCGCTATCACGTCACTTATCGCGCGAAACCGACACCAAGGCATCATCGCCATTTCCGAAGAGCGGGCAGTGATACCCCCGGCCCGCCGCTAATGCGTGTCAAAACTCACCTGAATCCGCATGAAACCATCTTTATCGACACCCAGCATCTTGGGACTGAACTCAGCGATCTTATCGAGATGGGCATGGGCTGCAACGCTTGTGCGTAAGATCGCCGTTGTGCCCGCAGCACAGGTCAGACGAAACGGCGATTGCGGGGCCATATTCAGGGGCGAATGCGCGCTGACATAATTGCTCAGAATATCGCGGGTGATGGCAGGATGCTCCATCACAATCCCCTCTGGTCCGGTGCCAGCAAAGCCACCGGCCCCTTGGGCACGAAAACTGTTTGTGCACAGGATAAACTCTGCGTTCACATCCAGCGGCGCGCCGTTCCATGTGACATTGCGCACACGAGAGAAGGTTGGATCAATCTCGGTGCCATCCGCGGCAAAGCGCGCAGGCGCTGTCAGGTCTATGGCATAGTCCAGCCCATAGATGATTTCAAAATTATAACCCGGAAAACTCGGGTTCATGAGCGCCTGATCCGGCTGTCCCGGTTTCAGCTGTCCAAACGCCGAGGCAGAGCGTTCCAGCCAAAGCAGTATTTCTGCTCCGGTCAGGCGACAGGCCGCCACCCGGTTGGGAAAGACATACAGATCAGCAAGCGAGCGCAAGGTAAGCAGGCCTGTGGCGATATTTGTGAAATTGCGCGCACCTCCCAGCCCGCCCACCTTCGGGGGGGACGCCGCGGAGAGAAGCGGCAAATCTTTGTGCGCGCTGTCTTCCAGATGCTCGGCCACAAATTCCTTTTGCGCCTGTGCGACCAGTTGTGTCGCCGCACTGTGGCCCAGAAAGGCAAAGAAACTGTTGATCGCGGTGTCCGTCGCACCAATGGGCTGGCGGATTTTTTCCAGCACCGCATCATGTGCCGATGCGACAATCTTGCGCACGGCAGGGCTGAGAATGGGGGACGTGCTTTCCTTTTGCACGGGCTGTGCGAAATGCAACGAGGCATCGCGCAAAGCGCGCGTGCTGACATGGGTATCGAGGACATGCCATTTGCCGCCATCTTGCAACAGCGTCATATCAATCAACCCCAGATGAGACCCGAAAAAACCGCTCATCACAGTTGGTGTGCCCCAAATCGTGCCACGCTCAATATTCACACCCGGTATTTTGGCGAAAAGGGGCGATGGAAACACCTGATGGCTATGTCCACTCAGGATCAGATCGACACCGTCAATACGGGCCAGAGGGATCACCGCATTCTCCATATTCTCGGTATGTCGGCTTTCGCCAATGCCCGAATGCGCCAGCACCACAATCAGATCGGCACCTGCTTCGCGCATCTCCGGCACCCATGCGCTGACTGCGTCAACCATATCGCGCGTTTGCACGCGGCCATCCAGATGCTGACGCTCCCATATTGCAATCTGCGCAGGCGCAACCCCAATCACCCCGATGCACAGCGCGCGCTGTTGGCCTGCCCGGTCGGTCACATCACGCCGCAGCAAACGATAAGGTCGGAACAGATGTGTATCCTTGCGCGGCACAGCCCCCGCCTTGCGCAGGATATTGGCCGAAACAGTCGGAAACTTGGCCAGTGACATCGAGCGCATCAGAAATTCGAGGCCATAATTGAATTCGTGATTGCCCAAAGTGATCGCGTCATAGCGAAGCGCATTCATCGCGGCGATGACGGGATGCACTTCGCCCGCGCGCATGGACCGGTCATAGGCGAAAAAATCCCCCACAGGGGTTCCCTGCAAAAAATCACCATTGTCAAATAACAGACAATTTGGAACCTGCTGGCGCGCAATATCAATCAATTCCGACAGCCGCGCCAACCCCAGATCGGGATTCGGGCAATCGGCGTAATAGTCATAGGGGTGCAAATGGACGTGCAGATCCGTGGTTTCCATAATGCGCAGATCGACTGCGGCTGAAACCTCTTGACTGCGGGCGAAGGAACTCAGGTGTTGTTTCATGTCGCTATGCATACCGTTACATCATTTCCTCCTCTGGTCTGATCGCCAACAGAGTATAATTTCGGCCAAAAACAAGGTCATTTTGTGTCAAGAACACCTGAGCACCCGAAGCAGACTCTCCGACAGCTCAGGTGCGTGCAATATAACCCAGAGTTGCTTGCATATGCAAAGCGATTGCTCTTAAAGGGAAAAACACCCATTTCGACAGGGGTGCAGAAATCGGGGGATAATGCGTTTTGCCTTTGGGGATGAATGGCACGCACGCAACGCGCAGGCGCGCACGGATGCCACGGCCATCACGCAGGCTCTGGCCAATCCGCAAACGCGGGTCCTGCCGGTGTGGCGCGGAAAACCACATCTTGCGGGCGACGCGGTATGTTGGGCTGCGGTCAATGACCCGATCCTGAAACACGCCAAAGCGCCATTTCTCTATCTCGGTCAGCATGACAACCGCGACCTCTTTGCCGCCGACATATCGGCTTGGGAACCAGACGCGCTTGACCGCGCGGCACTGGCCATGTTCACCGATACCAGCATCCAGATTCACCCCGCCGCCCCGAAAGGCGCGTATTTCGGCGAATTGCGGTTGGCGATGGTGCAGCTGTCGCGCACTGACGCCGCGCTTGCGGCCACCGCGCGCGCCCTGTTCAACTGGCACCGGACACATCGGTTCTGTGCGGCCTGTGGTCAGCCCAGCCAAACCAGTGCCGCCGGTTGGGAACGTGTCTGCACCGTCTGCGCGGCCAAGCATTTCCCCCGCACCGATCCGGTCGTGATTATGCTGGTGACACATGGCAATAATTTGCTTTTGGGCCGCTCGCATGGCTGGCCAGAGCGGATGTATTCCGCACTTGCCGGCTTCATCGAACCGGGCGAGACGCTGGAATCAGCCGTCGCGCGCGAAGTCTCGGAAGAAACCGGCATCGCTGTGCGCGATATCCGCTATCTCGCCTCGCAACCTTGGCCCTTTCCAAACTCGCTGATGTTTGGGTGCATCGCGCATGCCGAAAACACAGAATTGACCCTTGATGATGAACTGGAAGATGCGCTCTGGATGTCGCGCGAAGATGTCTTGCTGGCATGGAGCGGGCATCACGAAAATGTCTTGCCTGCGCGCAAAGGCTCGATCGCGCACTATATGATCGGGCAGTGGCTGTCCGGGCAGGTTTGAACACATGTGATCTGCCCGCATGACCGCTTGCATTTCAAACCCGTGGCTTTCAGGATACACGCATTGAAACCAGCTATGACCTCTCGAAATGGAACCGGCACCTTGCGATGGACTTTCCCGAATATACTGACAGTCATGCGCTTGCTCGCAGCACCCGGTGTCGCCGTAATGTTTTTGTATTTCCATCGTCCCTGGGCGGATTGGTTCGCGCTGGTGCTCTTTGCGCTGGCCGCGATCACGGATTTCTTCGACGGCTATCTGGCACGCGCGTGGAAGCAGGAAAGCCGCCTTGGCGCTATGCTCGACCCGATTGCCGACAAGGCGATGGTTGTTATCGCCCTGCTGGTCATTACCGGCTATTCGGGCATGGACCCCTGGCTGATCCTGCCCGCCACAGCGATCCTGTTCCGCGAAGTGTTTGTATCGGGCTTGCGTGAATTTCTGGGTGACAAGGCCGGGCTTTTGAAGGTCACACCCCTTGCCAAATGGAAAACGACAGCACAGATGACTGCGATCGCAGTTCTGTTTATGGCCATGGGTCTGGAATATGTCCGCGAGGCAAGCTTTCTGCGCAGCCATGCCGACCTGATCGCAACCCTCAGCGATATTGGCACCCCCGAGGTGAATGTCGTGGAACTGGCCCAATATGGCGGCAGCACTGTGTGGAATGTCGGATTGGCATTGATCTGGATCGCTGGCATTCTGACCCTGATCACCGGCTGGGACTATTTCCGCAAGGCCCAACCCCATCTGAAGGATGACATGACATGAGCCTTGAAATCCTCTATTTTGCATGGGTCCGCGAACGCGTAGGTGTGCCGCGCGAAACCGTTCAGACCGATGCTGTCACAGTGGCCGAACTGGTGCGCGAACTCAGCACGCGCGACGACCGCTACGCTCTGGCCTTCTCTGATCTGTCGGCGCTGCGCGTGGCCATTGATCAGGATCTGGCCGAGTTTGACAGCCCGCTCGCGGGCGCGCGCGAAGTGGCCTTCTTTCCGCCGATGACAGGGGGCTAGGCATGACGATCCGCGTTCAGGATGCGCCTTTCGACTTCGGGCAGGAATGCGCGAAATTTGCACAATCATGCGATAATGCGGGCGCAATCGTCACATTCTGCGGGCTTGTGCGCAACAGCGACGACAAGACGCTATCCGCCATGATGATCGAGCATTATCCCGGCATGACAGAACGCGCCCTGACCCGGATCGCAACTGAGGCGCAGGACCGCTGGTCTTTGCACAACTGCCTGATCATTCACCGCTACGGCCAGCTTGCCCCCGGTGCACAGATCATGATGGTGGCAACCGCCGCGCGCCATCGCAGTGACGCATTCTGCGCCGCCGATTTCCTGATGGACTACCTGAAATCACGCGCCCCCTTCTGGAAAAAGGAAATCAGCATGTCGGGGGCAGAATGGGTCGCGGCAAAAGACACGGATGAAGCCGCTCTCCTGCGCTGGTAGCATTTTCTTGCACAAAATACTCTGGGGTGAATTGGGCCGCAGGCCCAAGAGGGGCAAAGCCCCTAACCCTTCCCCATCACGCAAAAAGGGCGGCTCTCGCCGCCCTTTTTTCAATTTTGTTACACTTAACCTTGTGTCGCGCTGGTCACATCGACTGTGACACCGGGGCCCATGGAAGAGCTGACAGAAACGCCCTTCATATAAGCGCCTTTTGCCCCTGTCGGCTTGGCCTTGGCGACGGCATCGACGAAAGCGCGCAGGTTTTGTGCCAGTTTGGCCGCATCAAACGATGCTTTGCCTATCCCGGCATGCACAATCCCGGCTTTCTCGGCTTTGAACTGTACCTGACCACCTTTGGCGCTTTTCACGGCTTCTGCGACATCCATCGTCACAGTGCCGACCTTCGGGTTTGGCATCAGGTTGCGTGGGCCAAGAATCTTGCCCAAACGCCCCACAACCGGCATCATGTCCGGCGTTGCGATGCAACGGTCGAACTCGATCTTGCCGGACTGGATGGTTTCCATCAGGTCTTCGGCACCGACAATGTCAGCCCCTGCCGCCTTGGCTTCATCCGCTTTGGGGCCGCGTGCAAAGACTGCAACGCGGACGGTCTTGCCTGTCCCGTTGGGCAGGATCACCACACCGCGGACCATCTGGTCTGCATGGCGCGGGTCAACGCCCAGGTTCATTGCAATCTCGATTGTCTCGTCAAATTTCGCGGTTGCATTGGCTTTCACCAGTTCCAGCGCGTCTTCGACTGTCAGGTTCTGCTTGCCCACATAGGCTTCGCGGGCGGCTTTTATCCGTTTTCCAACTTTTGCCATGACCTTAGCCTTTCACCTCGAGACCGATCGACTTGGCCGAACCAGCAATGATCTGCATGGCGCCTTCGATGGAGTTTGCATTGAGGTCACGCATTTTGGCCTCGGCGATTTCGCGCACCTGTTTGGTGGTGACAGAGCCAGCCATGCTGCGCCCCGGGGCTTCCGAGCCACGCGCCCGGTTGCGCTTGCCCACAGGTTTCAGGCCTGCCGCGCGCTTCAGATACCACGATGCAGGTGGTGTTTTCAGGTCCATCGTAAAGGACTTGTCCTGATAATACGTAATCACCGTCGGAATCGGCGCGCCTGGCTCCAGCTCGGCCGTGCGTGCGTTGAATTCCTTGGTGAACATCATGATATTGATGCCGCGCTGACCCAAGGCCGGGCCAACAGGTGGGGACGGGGTCGCTTTACCCGCCGGAATTTGCAGCTTTAGCTGCCCGATAACTTTCTTGGCCATCTGGCCTCTCCTTTTTCACCTCACCCCGATCGCACGCGTGCAAGGGGCTGTTGCGGTTTAGTGGTCAGGCATGGTCCGGGCGCGCCCAGCCAGCCTCCCACGCACATCACATCAGATGTCTTTCGACACCTGTGTGAATTCCAGATCGACCGGGGTAGCCCGGCCAAAAATCGAGACCATCACCTTCAGGCGGCTGCTGGCCTCGTCTACTTCTTCGACCAGCCCCGAGAACCCCTCGAATGGCCCGTCATTTACCTTGACCTGCTCGCCGACCTCAAAATGGATCAGCGTGCGCGGCGCTTCTTCGCCTTCCTGAACGCGGTTCAGGATCAGGTTCACTTCTTCATCGCGCATCGGCATGGGCTTGCCTTGGGTGCCCAGAAAACCTGTGACGCGATTGATGGAATTGATCAGGTGATAGGCTTTCGCGCTCATCTCCATGCGCACCAGCACATAACCGGGCATGAAGCGGCGCTCGGAGGTTACTTTTTTGCCGCGGCGCACCTCAAGCACTTCTTCCGTAGGCACCAGAACTTCTTCAATCTGCTCTTCCAGCCCCGCCTCTGCTACGGCGGTGCGAATGGCCTCGGCCACTTTCTTTTCGAAATTCGACAGAACGCTTACCGAATACCAGCGCTTGGCCATGTTCCCCATCTTTCTGCTCTTCTCCGATGCGAACTGCACCGGCCTGTCAGGTTTTCGTCAAATACTGACGATCTTTCCTGTCAGAAGGTCAAAACAAACAGCGCACCGAGTCGGTGCGCTTTGAGCAGTCCATTACAGGCAGAGCGGGGGGTTTTCAAGCCCTGCCGCCTGTCCGCCGGATGCTAATTGAACATTCCCAGAAGTCCACCAAGTCCTGTACGGATCGTAAGGTCGACTAAAAAGAAGAAAACAGCCGTAAGGGCTGCCATGATAAACACCATGACGGTTGTTACCAGCACTTCGCGCCGTGTAGGCCACGTGACCTTTGCGGCCTCTGCGCGCACTTGCTGCATGAACTGGAAGGGGTTGGTCTTGGCCATGCGACTAATCCTTTTGCTTAGTGGTCGACATACGCAGCCCCTGCCCCGGTTTCAAGTCGCTTTTCGGTGTCTGTTGCAGCTATGCCGATGTCACAGGGTCAGACATGTGACACGGGGCCAGAGGGCGAGTTGTTTCCAGTCGCTGTCATACTGGCTACGCGACTGCGCAACCAGCGCGGAAGAAAACGGCTGTAGCGGCGGGTATTGCGCAGATTTCGGAAATTTTCGTATCTGCTGTTTGACCGTCTTTTTCGGATCGCGCGCCGGATCTTCGGCAATCAGCGCCCTTGCCTGTTGCCAAGCCTGCGCCGAGATTCCCAACAGGCGCGGCCCGTCAGCGCCCAGCCACGCACACGCACGCGCATCCCCAAGCAGTTGCTCGGCCAGAACAGGTGCGATTTCCGGATACGCCTCATAGCGCCACAGCAATATATGCGAAACACCTGCACACCCCAGCAGGCGCGATATCAATTCAGGCCAACGCAAGGCAAGCGGGTCAATGCCATCCACAAACGCGTCGAAGCAAACCGGATGTCCTGCCAGCGCCTGATGCCCATGCGCCGAGATCAGAAACCCAAGCGGGTCGCGCAGGCAAAGCGCAAGTGTGACATTTTGCAAGCCGAGGCTTGAAATCAGGTGCGCGATGCGTGGGGCAGCTTGCGGATAAAGCTGCGATCCCTCTGCGATAAAAGGGGGGCGTGGACGACCCAGAATATTCTCGTCCGACAAGACGACACGTTGGCCTGCCCTGTGGGCCGTCGCCAGCGCCTGAAGCAAGGTATGCGGGTTTGCGGGTGCGCGATGTTCGGCCTTGCGGGGTGCCGGATACGCGTGTCGCTTGCGCAGCGTATCAGGCCCGATATAGCGACACCCCATCGCGGCAAGCTCGTCACGATGCGCCAGAAGTGCCTTTTGCAGATGTGTGCTTGCGGTCTTGTGTGCCCCGATATGAATCGTGACCGCCGGCGGACTGGCAGGGGCAGAGGGACTCGAACCCACGACCCTCGGTTTTGGAGACCGATGCTCTACCAACTGAGCTATACCCCTAGTCCGTGGGCGCAGGGTTATGACAGCGCCTGCCCAAGATCAAGAGGGAAATCACGCCTCCCCTCCCGACAATTCTGCCGCTGCCGCAGCAAGTGCGTCCAGATCAGCGCCGCAAATCGCTGCCTGATAGCGCATGATATGCGCAATCGGCCAGTCCCACCACCGAATCGTCAGAAGTTGGGCAATCACATCCGGCGCGAAGCGCACGCGCAAAGGCTGGGCGGGGTTGCCGGTCATGATCTGATAGGGTGCAACACGCCCGCCCACGACAGCCCCCGCGCCAATGATCACCCCGTCACCAATTTCAGCGCCCGGAAGAATGCGCGCGCCCTGCCCGATCCAGACATCATTGCCGATGATCGTGTCGCGCCCCGACACAGGCATGGACGAGTCGCCCTCGAACTCACGGTGAAAAATGGCGAATGGATAGCTGGAGAACCCGTCATAGCGGTGATTGGCCGATGCGGTGATAATGCGCACACTGTCGGCGATCTGACAAAACCGCCCGATGATCAGCCGCTCGGGCGAAAACGGGTGCAGATAAGGGGCCAGATACCGTGCCCAGTCCTGTGGCGCAGACTCGGAACTCGCATAGGTATACGCGCCGATTTCCCAGCGCGGATGGTCAATCACGGCGCGCAGGAAAACTGTGTCCCTATGCGGACTGCCATCTGCCAGAATGATCGGATACACGATTGAGGGGGCCGGAAAATTCGGGGGCATCAAGAACTCCAGATTGGGCTGGACCTGCACCGCATTGCACAGCCATAAATCCCGTCTTGCAGGTTCTGACAGGTGCCAGATTTCTGCCAGAGATGTGCCGCGCGCGCAATTCCAAACCGAGGTAAAACCAACGCGACAGGCCCGGCAGGTGGCGCCTGTTCAGCTCAGGCGCCACCCGTCAATCTTACCCCTCAATCAGGAACCCGCCCGATTGCCGCGCCCACAGCCGTGCATATAGCCCGCCTTGTGCCAGCAGGTCTTCATGCCGACCCTGCTCGATGATCAGGCCCTGATCCATCACCACCAACCGGTCCATCGCGGCAATCGTCGACAAGCGGTGTGCAATCGCAATGACGGTCTTGCCCTGCATCAGATGGGTCAGTTGTGCCTGAATGGCGGCCTCGACCTCGCTGTCGAGGGCGGATGTCGCCTCATCCAGAATCAGGATCGGCGCGTCCTTCAGCGCAACCCGCGCAATCGCGATGCGCTGGCGTTGTCCACCCGACAGCTTTACGCCACGCTCGCCAACATGGGCCTCAAGCCCGCGCCGGCCTTGTGCATCGGCCAGATCCTCGATGAAATCACGCGCCTCGGCCATGTCGGCGGCGGCCCAGATTTCAGCCTCGCTCGCTTCGGGCCGACCATAGGCGATATTGTCACGCACCGAGCGGTGCAAAAGGGCTGTGTCCTGCGTCACAACCCCGATGGCCGCACGCAAGCTTTCTTGCGTAACCTTCGAGATGTCCTGTCCATCAATCTCGATCCGGCCCTGATCAACCTCGTAAAAGCGCAAGAGCAGGTTCACCAATGTCGATTTGCCTGCGCCAGAGCGCCCGACCAGCCCCACCTTCTCGCCCGGCGCAATACTCAGCGACAAGCCATCCAGCACAGCGGGTTTCTTGATCGCGGCCCCTTCATAGCGAAAGGTCACGGCCTTGAACTCCACAGCGCCCGATTTGGCCTCAAGCGGCAGTGCACCGGGCGCGTCGTTGATCTGGCGCGGCAAGGACAGTGTCGAGACTCCGTCGCGCACAGTGCCGATATTCTCGAACAGCGCGGCAAATTCCCACATGATCCAATGCGACATGTTGCCCAGACGCAGTGCCAGCGGAATGGCCACCGCAAGCGCCCCCAGATCGACACGCCCCTGCAACCACAGCCACAGGCCCAGCCCCGTGACCGAGGCTGTCAGCACCGCATTGATCAGATTGACCCCGATATCCTGCAAGGCCACCAGCCGCATCTGGCGGTAAACCGTCTGCAAGAACCCGTCCAGCCCTGCGCGGGCATAGCTTTCCTCGCGCGCAGAATGGCTGAACAATTTGACTGTGGCGATATTGGTGTAGCTGTCGACAATCCGCCCGGTCATATTCGCGCGGGCATCCGCCTGCTCCTGCGACACACGGCCCAGACGCGGCACGATGACCCACAACAGCGCGCCATAGGCGAACGACCACAGCAAAAAGGGCAAGGCAAGCCGCGCATCCTGCGTCGCTGCCAGCCACAATGTGCCAATGAAATATGCGCTGATATAGACAGCGACATCCATCAGCTTCATCACCACTTCGCGCACCGAAATCGCGGTTTGCATCAAGCGTGTGGCAATGCGCCCGGCAAATTCATCCTGAAAATAGCCCATCGACTGGCCCAATATCCAGCGATGCGCCTGCCAGCGGATGCGCTGGGGGAAATTGCCCATGATGGCCTGATACATAACCAGCGCCCCAATCACCGAAATGATGGGCAACGCGATCAGTTGCAGCCCCGCCATGCCCATCAATCGGCCGAGTTCTTCAGCCATAAAGCGCTCTGGTCCCAATTCGGACATGCGATTGACCAGCCGGCCCAGATAGCCGATCAGAATAATCTCGATGATGGCAAACATCACCGACAGGCCCGACATGGCAAACAGCCATGGCAGCAACGGGCGCGCGAAATGCAGGCAAAAACCCGAAAGCGTGGTGGGGGGCTGGGTGGGCAGTGCCGCAGGATAGGCGTCTATCTGCGCCTCGAAACGCGAGAATAGTTTATTCATGTTGGCCTCGACCATAGAAAAAGGGCGCGCAATGCCTGCACGCCCCTTGCAAGATCAAGGCGTAAAGGCTTGATTACTGGATGATTTTCGACACAACGCCAGCGCCGACGGTGCGGCCGCCTTCGCGGATGGCGAAACGCAGCTTCTCTTCCATCGCGATGGGGGCGATCAGCTCAACCGTGAATTTCAGGTTGTCGCCGGGCATCACCATCTCAGTGCCTTCGGGCAGTTGAACCGTGCCGGTCACATCTGTCGTGCGGAAGTAGAATTGCGGACGATAGTTCGCAAAGAACGGTGTGTGACGACCGCCTTCTTCCTTGGTCAGAATATAGGCTTCGGCTTCGAACTTGGTGTGGGGCTGAACCGATTTCGGTTTGCACAGAACTTGACCACGCTCGACATCTTCACGGCCAATCCCGCGCAGCAATGCGCCGATATTGTCGCCCGCTTCCCCGCGATCCAGCAGCTTGCGGAACATTTCCACACCGGTACAGGTCGTGGTCTTGGTGTCGCGGATACCAACGATTTCAATCGCGTCGCCCACATTGATCACGCCACGCTCCACACGGCCGGTCACAACTGTGCCGCGACCGGAAATCGAGAACACATCCTCGATCGGCATCAGGAAGGGCTGGTCAACCGCACGCTCAGGCGTGGGGATGTATTCGTCAACCGCAGCCAGAAGCGCCTTGATCGAGTTTTCGCCGATCTCGGGATCGCGGCCTTCCATCGCTGCCAGAGCAGAGCCTTTGATGATAGGGATATCGTCGCCGGGATAGTCGTAGGAGGTCAGCAGCTCGCGGATCTCCATTTCGACCAGTTCCAGCAGCTCTTCGTCATCCACCTGATCGACCTTGTTCATGTAGACAACCATGAACGGAATGCCGACCTGACGGCCCAGCAGGATGTGCTCGCGTGTTTGCGGCATGGGGCCATCGGCGGCGTTCACAACCAGAATAGCACCATCCATCTGCGCCGCACCGGTGATCATGTTTTTCACATAATCGGCGTGGCCGGGGCAATCGACATGCGCATAGTGGCGCGCATCGGTTTCATATTCGACATGCGCAGTCGAAATCGTGATACCGCGTGCTTTCTCTTCGGGGGCGCCATCAATCTGATCATAGGCCCGGAAATCGCCGAAATACTTGGTGATCGCCGCTGTCAGCGTTGTCTTGCCGTGGTCCACGTGACCAATCGTCCCGATATTCACGTGCGGTTTATTGCGTTCAAACTTTTGCTTTGCCATGGTTTCGGCACCCTTTGTTGCTGGGCCACGTCAGTGTGACCCGAAAAGACACGCGGGCCACTTACTCAGCTTGGCCCGGAAAATCAAGCACGGTTTCGTCAGGAAATGACAAGGTGCCGGGTTTTGGGCAAACTGCTCAGATTGCTATAACCGCTGGGGCCGCGTCGTTGCCGCAAACCCCATCGGCGCTAACTGGCATCTCCGGTTTCAACCAACTCTGCTGCGGCTTCGGCATTGATACCCTCTGACTCTGTGCTTTCAGGCTTTGGTGGGAACCAGTCGGAATTGGACGCGAGCCAGTTTTCGATAGACAAAACAACGTTTTCCGCAAGGTTCTGCATCTGCTGCTCGCGCGTCTGGGTGTTGCCAGAGCCGACAATGGTTTCGCCTGAAATCGCTTCGCCGACAATGATCCGGTGAGGCCGCGCATTCAGCTTCTCGCCCGCGGCATCATCCCACAAATCAACTGTGACCCCCAATGCCGAGCGAGGCGACAGCACCAGCGGAATGCCCGGTGGGGCGATCATATAAGCCTGAACATTGACTCCGATATGATAAAGCTTGTCGCCATCATAGCGCCCCAGTCTGCGGCGCATTTCCGAGACAATCGTCTCTTCCCATTCATCCGCTTCTGCGGGGCGCGAGCCGGGCAAGGGCGTGGCGTCATCTGCAACGACAATCGCATGGCTGAGGAAGAAATCCCCCAATTCTGCGCGCTCATCTCTCAATTCCGCCCCGCTGGCGCAGGCCGAGACGGTGAAAGCCACCAAAAGCGCCTTGATCGGGCGCGGAACAGTTACAGCAACCATCTGCAATCTCCGAGTTGATACACCGCATTGCTAACTGATCATCGCGCAAGAGGCAAATCACGCCCGAAAGCGTCCCGCCCTCTAGTTGAACCGATTGTCGCGGGGAAAGCCGCGCGGGGCCATGCGGCCTGCGCTGGCGCGTTTGCCCTGCCATTCGGCAAGATCCGTTTCCAGACGCGTACGCCCTGCAGGGTCTTTCCACGACAGCCCCTCAGCAAGTGTGATCGTGCGCAGATCGGACAGGCCGCCATCCTTGTAGGATTGCAACCTGACGCCCTTGCCGCGCGCCATCTCGGGCAGTTCGTCCAGCGCGAAAATCAGCAGCTTGCGGTTCTCGCCCACCACAGCCAGATGATCCCCCTCAACGCGGCGGCAGACATGCGCGCGCACCCCTTCCTTGAGGTTCAGCACCTGCCTGCCAGAGCGGGTCTGGGCGATAATCTCATCCGCGGGCACAATGAACCCATCCCCGCTGGAGGAGGCGACAACCAGCTTCAAATCCGGCCTATGGGTGAAAATGTCCAAGATTTCCGCCTCATTGGGCAGATCGATCATCAGGCGCACAGGCTCTCCCATACCGCGCCCGCCGGGCAGATTGACGCCCATCAGCGTGTAGAACCTGCCGTTAGAGCCAAAGATCACAATTTTATCTGTGGTTTCGGCGTGAAGGGCAAAGCGCCCCTCGTCGCCGTCCTTGAACTTGAACGCCTGATCTAGGGCGACATGCCCTTTCATGGCCCGTATCCAGCCCATTTTCGAGCAGACAACCGTGATCGGCTCACGCTCGATCATCGCCTCCAGAGGTACATCCTCGACGACGCCCGCTTCGGCAAAATCAGTGCGCCGACGGCCCAGATCAGTGGCCTTGCCGAATTTGGCCTGCACATCGCGCAACTCGGTGCTGATGCGTTTCCATTGCAACCGGTCCGAGGCCAGCAGATCCTCTAGTGCGGCGCGTTCCTTCAGCAACTCGTCGCGCTCGCGCTTCAACTCCAACTCTTCCAGACGCCGCAAGCTGCGCAGGCGCATGTTCAGGATCGCTTCGGCCTGTAGCTCTGACAGCTCCCCCTCGCTGGGCGGAGGCGAGACGTAATCGGCCTCGGAGACGGCGCGCACAAACGCGCGGCCCCACTGCTCGCGCATCAGCGCCGCGCGCGGGGCCTCGTCATAGCGGATAATGTCGATTACCCGGTCAAGGTTGAGGAAGGCGATGATGAACCCTTCCAGCACTTCCAGCCGGTGGTCGATCTTGTCCAGCCGGTGCTGGCTGCGCCGTGTCAGAACCTCGCGCCGGTGGTCCAGAAAAGCGTGCAGCACCTCGCGCAGCCCGCAGACACGCGGCGTCACACCATCAACCAGCACATTCATGTTCAGGCTGAAACGCGTTTCCAGATCGGAATTCTTGAACAACATGCCCATCATCAATTCAGGGTCAACGCTGCGGCTTTTGGGTTCCAGAACGATTCGCACATCATCCGCCGATTCGTCGCGGATATCTGCCAGAAGGGGCACTTTGCGGGTCTGGATCACCTCGGCCAGTTTTTCGATCAGGCGCGATTTGGGCACCTGAAACGGAATTTCGGTGACAATGACCTGCCATTGACCACGCCCCAGGTCCTCGACCTGCCAGCGGGCACGCAGCCGAAACGACCCGCGCCCTGTTTTATAGGCATTGAGAATCGACTCGCGCGGCTCCACCACCACCCCGCCTGTCGGGAAATCGGGGCCGGGAATGAGTTTAATCAAATCTTCCTCTGGCAGATCGGGCGTGCCGATCAGCGCCAGACAACCCTCGACAAGCTCGTCCAGATTATGCGGCGGAATATTGGTGGCCATGCCAACCGCAATGCCACTGGCCCCATTCGCCAGCAGGTTGGGAAAGGCAGCAGGCAGAACAATCGGTTCTTCCAGCGTGCCGTCGTAATTGGGGCGGAAATCGACCGAATTCTCGGCCAGCCCTTCCAGCAGCGCCTCGGCGGCGGCGGTCATGCGGGCCTCGGTGTAGCGGGCGGCGGCGGGGTTGTCGCCATCGATATTGCCGAAATTGCCTTGCCCGTCGACCAGCGGATAGCGCACGTTGAAATCTTGCGCCAGCCGCGCCATGGCGTCGTAAATCGCAGAATCACCATGCGGGTGATAATTGCCCATCACATCGCCCGTGATCTTGGCCGATTTGCGAAACCCCCCGTTCGAGGCCAGCTTCAATTCGCGCATGGCGAACAGAATACGCCGGTGCACAGGCTTTAGCCCGTCGCGGGCATCCGGCAGTGCACGGTGCATGATGGTCGAGAGTGCATATTGCAGATAGCGCGACCCAAGCGCACGGCGCAGGGGTTCGGCCACTGGGGCGGTCAGATCGGGAAGCGCGTCATCATCTTGTGCCATTTTCCTGCAATACCCCCAAGCAATGCCTCGCGTCCAGCCCCAACAACACGGCAAAGTTACGATGCCCAAAAACTTGCCGCTTGAAGGCGTCATGATGTCGCGCCTAGATTTGGCGACACATCTTTACCCGACCTGGAGGGTCTGTTCATGCGTATCGTGTCCATCGGCTTCGTTTTGGGGGCAATCGCCGCTCCTGCATTTGCGGACCAGCGGCCAGAGGTGCAGGCCGTCACCTTGTCGACCGCCGGGCTTGTGATGATCGAGGCACAGGCGGAATTGAGCCGCGACGGGGTCCGCCTGCCTATCCGTCGTGCCGATATTGACGATTTCCTGAAATCGCTGCGCCTGTCCGATCCATCCGGCGGCGTGCCCATGCTGTCGATGACCGGGCCGGGCGGGGTTGAGGATGTGTTCGCCGCCCTGCCCTTCAGCCCCGACGCGCTGAAAGATCTGCGCCAACTGGTGGATGCAATGATCGGCGCACCCGTCACCGCAGAACGGCGCGGCATAAGTGTTTCCGGCGATCTGATGGGCACACGAGAGGTGCCGTGCGCCCAAGAGCACCAGCGCGGGTGCATCGCAGTTGCGGTACTGGGCAGCGGGCGCGAGATTCGCCAGATCCTGCTGGATGACGCGACCGAGCTGCACTTCAGTGACACCACCGATCAGGACGCAGTTGCGCGCGGCATCGCCGCACTGCGTGACGCGGGCCGCGCCCTGATGCTCGATGTCAGCCTGACCAGCACCGAGACTTCGCCGCGCGAGATTGGCCTTGGCTGGCTGCAACCTGCCCCTGTCTGGAAAACCGCATGGCGGGCCGAAGATGGCGCAGGCGGGCTGGAGCTGACCGCTTGGGCCGTGATCGAGAATACAACAGGTCAGGACTGGGACGCAGTCGAAGTGACCCTTGCCACAGGTGCAGTGCAAGCCTTGCAGGCGCAGTTGTATGACCGTCTGGACGCTGCGCGCAAACTGGCCGATACGACCATGGCACCCGCGATGATGGAAAGTGCGCCCATGGCGCGCGGCATGGCGTTCGACTCGGCGATGGATATCGCACCGGTCAGCATGGATGATGGCGACAGCTTTTCACGCTTCACCCTGTCCACGCCCGTCACGCTCCGGGCGGGCGACATGATCTCGCTGCCTTTTTTGCGCGAAACCTTAGAAGATGCGCGCCTGACGCTCTATCGTGGCGGGTCCGGGGCAACGCACCCGTCCATCGCCATCGCGTTTGAAAACCCCTTGCCGCTGCGCCTGCCAGCGGGCGTCGTTACCTTATACGAGGAGGGGCGCGGCCATGCCGGCGATGCGATGATCCCGGAACTGGCCCCCGGTGCGCATGAAGTGATCGAATTTGCCCGCGACACCGCCATGCAGGTGCAAGAGAGCGAAGACGAGACACAGGTCGTGCAATCCGGCCGGATGGTGGACGGCGTGCTGGTGGTCGAAGAACGTCAGGAACGGCGCACCAGCTACCGCGTTGAGGGCGCGCCCGATGCCGACCGCGCGATGACCATTTCTCACCCGCTGCGGCATGGCTGGGACATGCAGACAAGCGGCGGCGAAACCGGGTTTGACGATACACGCTTTCTTGTTGATGTGCCCGCAGGTGAAATCGTGACGCAAGACGTGGTCGAGCAGCGCATAACCAGCACCCGTGTCGCATTGCTGGATCTGGACAGTGACGCGCTGGCATTTTGGTCCACACGCCTGCCCGACCCGGAATTGCGCGCAATGCTAGAGGAAATACAGACCTTGCGCGCGCAACAGGCCGACCTGCGCCGCGAGATCACACGCCAGCGCGCGCTGGAAGCGCAACTGATCGAGGATCAGGAACGTCTCGTCGGGTTGATTGTGCAGCTTGGCGATGACAGCCCCGCCACGCGCGAGCGCCGCACCCGTGTGGATGTGATTGAGCGCGAAATCGAACAGGCCCGCACCGCACGTGACGAGGCCGAAACCCGGCAAACCGAGATCGAAGACACATTGCGAGATATGTTGCGCGACAGCTGAACCTGAAATGGCCGGACAGGCGCTCAGCGCCTCTCCGGCCCGCAAGTCAGGTTGTGCTGTCGCCGCGCGCTTCGAGGGCGGCAAGGCGCGCTTTGAGCGCCTCATTCTCTTCGCGGGCTTTCTGGGCCATGGCGCGCACGGCATCAAATTCCTCGCGCGTGACGAAATCGCGGTCGGCAAGCCAGCGATCCATCAGGCTTTTCATGGCAGTCTCGGCCTCTGTCCGCGCGCCCTGGGCGACGCCCATAGCATTTGTCATCAGTTGCGAGACATCATCCAATAAACGGTTACGGGTCTGCATCGGGCACCTCGGTGGTTGAACTTACCCCTATATGTGACCTGAGTGCGCCAAACTCAAGGTTGACTTCCCCTGCCCGCCCGCGCCAGACAGTCGCAACCAGTATAAGCCGTAGGCACGCATGACCCCCTTTGCCATTCTTTTCCCCGATCTGAGCCCCGAGATTTTCTCGATCAGCATTGGAAACTTCAATTTTGCCCTGCGCTGGTATGCTCTGGCCTATATCGCAGGATTTATCGCGGGCTGGTGGATCATCCAGCGCTTGATGCAGCGCCCTGCCCTGTGGCCCGCAGACACCCCCCCGATGGAGCCTGCCAAGGTTGAGGCCTTGCTGACCTATGTCATCATCGGCGTCATTCTGGGCGGGCGGCTTGGTTTTGTGCTGTTTTATCAGCCGGGCTATTATCTGGCCAATCCGACCGAGATTTTGCGGGTCTGGGAGGGGGGTATGTCCTTTCATGGCGGGTTTGGCGGTGTCATCGTGGCAGGGCTGATCTTTTGCCGCCGCCATGCTGTCCCGCCGTTGCAGATTGCAGATGCGATGGCCCTTGTCGCCCCGATCGGAATCGGGCTGGGCCGGCTGTCGAACTTCATCAATGCCGAATTATGGGGGCGGCCCACGCTGCAACCTTGGGGCGTGATCTTCCCCGGCCCGCAGGCTCAGAACTGCCCATGGGACTGGCCTGCCGCCGCCTGCGCGCGCCATCCGACGCAACTTTATGAGGCGGCGCTGGAAGGGCTGGTTCTGTTCGCTGTGCTTGCCTTTGTTGTCTGGCGGCGCGGTTGGCTAAAACGGCCCGGTCTGGTGACCGGCACCTTTGTCGCAGGCTACGGGCTGGCACGCTTCACGGTTGAAATATGGCGGCAGGCCGATGCCCAATTCATTACGCCGGGCAACCCGCTGGGCCATGTCATCAGCCTTGGGCCGATGGGTTTGACGATGGGTCAGGTCTTGTCCCTGCCGATGATCGCCATTGGCATCGGACTGCTGCTGTGGCGCAGGCGCGCATGACCGCACTGAAGGACTTGCTTTTGCGCCAGATCCGGGCGCAGGGGCCGATCACAGTGGCCGAGTATATGACGCAATGCCTGCTGCACCCGCAGCACGGCTATTACACAACGCGCGATCCCTTGGGAACACGCGGCGATTTCACCACGGCCCCCGAAATCAGCCAGATGTTTGGCGAAATGCTGGGGCTGTTGGTGGCGCAGGTCTGGGCAGATCAAGGGCGCCCCACCCCCTTCACCCTTGCGGAGCTTGGCCCCGGTCGCGGCACATTGATGGCGGATGCCTTGCGCGCAACGGCGCGCGTGCCGGGGTTTCATGAGGCCATGCGCCTGCATCTGATCGAGGCCAGCCCCACCTTGCGCAAGCTGCAATCCGCGCTTTTGTCCGACCACGCCCCCGAATTTCACGACACCCCTGACACATTGCCGGAACAGCCGCTTTTTGTCCTCGCAAACGAGTTTTTCGACGCCTTGCCGATTCGTCAGTTCATGCGCAAGGGCACGGGCTGGGCCGAACGCATGGTGGGCCATGACAGCGACGATCTGTGCTTTGGGCTGTCGCCCGCCGCCCCCTTGGCGCAACTGGCCCATCGGCTGGATGACACGCAAGAGGACCAGATGGTCGAAATCTGCCCCGCCTTCGCGCCCATCCTGTCAGCGCTCAGCGCGCGGATCATGGCGCATGGCGGCTTTGCGCTGGTTGTTGACTATGGCGACTGGCGCAGCCGTGGTGACACGTTGCAAGCCCTGCACAAGCACCGCTTTGACGACCCCCTCGCGCATCCCGGTGCGGCCGATCTGACCGCGCATGTAGATTTTGAAGCACTGGCCCATGCCGCCGCACCCCTGCGCGCAACCAAGCTGACCCCGCAAGGCGTATTGCTGGAACGGTTGGGAATCACGGCGCGTGCACAGGCCTTGGCGGCGGGGCTCACCGATGCGACCCTGCAATCCCATGTCGCCGCACATCGACGCTTGACGCATCCGCAAGAAATGGGTCAGTTGTTCAAGACGATGGCATTTTATCCACCCACCGCCGATGCACCACCCGGATTTGACGAATGACACTCGAAATCCTGACTGCAGACAGCCTCTCCCCCTTTCGGCACGGGTTCTTTACCCGGCGCGGCGGGGCGTCTTCGGGCATATTTGCAGGATTGAATTGCGGGCCGGGGTCTTCTGACCAAAGCGACAGCGTGCGGCTGAACCGCGCACGTGTGGCCGACGCGATGGGGGTGTCACACGATACATTGGTCACAGTGCATCAAACGCATTCCGCCAATGTCGTCACACTGACCGCGCCACTCCCGCAGGCGCAGCCCAAACCCGAAGCGGATGCAATGGTCACGGCCACGCCGGGACTGGCGCTCGGCATCCTGACCGCAGATTGCCAGCCGGTGCTCTTGGCCGATCCAGTTGCAAAAGTCATCGGGGCAGCACATGCGGGCTGGCGCGGCGCGCTGTCGGGAGTGCTGGAAAACACAGTCGAGGCAATGCTGGATCTGGGTGCAGAGCGCGCGCGGATTAACGCGGTCATCGGCCCATCCATCAGCCAGCAAGCCTATGAGGTCGGCGAAGAATTCCTTGACAGCTTTCTTGCAGAAGACCCTGATTTTGCGCGGTTTTTCGCAAATGGTGTGGACGGAAAATACCAGTTCGACCTGATCGGGTTTGGCCTGTCTCGGCTGCGGGCCGCCGGTGTTGCAGATGCAAGCTGGATTGGCCATTGCACCTATGCAGACCCGGTGCGCTTTTATTCCTACAGGCGCGCCACACACGAAGGGCAGGCTGATTACGGACGGCTGATCTCTGCCATCTGCATATAGGCGCGCGCCCGGATTTGGCCCTGCAAACTCCTATATCTGGCCCAAATCTGGCCTCAGTTTCGGGTGACAGTGATCCATAGCAGATCAAAAAGCGTCCCCACCCGAAAGGAAGACAGATATGCAGGCCACATCAAAGCATCGCTGGATCAACACAGCAGTCCTTGAAAGCGCAACATTCGTGCCCGCGCTTCCATGGGAACGCGCCGCCAAACGCGCACGGCGCATTCACGCGGCTCAAGTGGCCCCCCTACGCGCAACGGCGTGAAGTTTCTGCCGCAAAGCTTTGAAGTTTATTATTTTAATTCCGACCCCAAACGTATAGACGGGCGCCCAAGTGAGCGCCCGCCTTTTGAGACTGCGACCGCGTTACGCCGCGACCTGTGCCTGATCCGAATTTGACTGAAGCAACCGGTCACCGGTCGTTCTGATCTCGATCTGGCGTGGCTTCAGCGCTTCCGGCAATTCGCGGACAAGCTCGATATGCAGCATTCCGTCACGGTGCGACGCGCCCGAAATGCGGACATGATCGGCAAGCTGGAACCGCCGCTCAAAGGCGCGGTTGGCGATACCACGGTGCAAATACTCGCGCGCGCCCTGCTCGTCTGCGGAACGCCCAGACACGACAAGCGCGTTCTCCTTCACTTCGACCACAAGGTCATCAGCCGAGAAACCGGCCACCGCGATGGAAATGCGATACGCATTCTCGTCGGTCTTCTCGATGTTATACCAAGTCTCGCGAAATCTGACTCTTCTGAGGGTTTTGGGATTCCCAAATCTATGAAGATCTGACTCAATGGCGTCAGATTTTCTGGGGAGGGCCTCTCTATGGGCGCAGCGCTCGCGTTACGGACAGACTACGACGGCATGAAGTTGAGAGAACTTGCGCGAAAGACAAAGGATGCCAACCAAGCCCGCAGGCTTTTGGCGCTGGCGGAGATCTATGATGGCGGTCGGCGCAGCGATGCTGCTCGGATTGGTGGTGTTGGCCTACAAATTGTCCGTGACTGGGTGGAGCGGTTTAATGCCCGCGGGCCTGACGGCTTGATCAACGGCAAAGCTCCTGGTCAGCAGTCTAAGCTTAACGATGAGCAGCGCAGGGCGCTTGCTGCAATTGTTGAGAGCGGTCCGACCTTATCGGTCCATGGGGTCGTCCGCTGGCGCCTGAGTGATCTGAGGAAATGGATTGCAGACACATTTGGGATTTCACTTCACGAGACGTCGATAAGCCGGGAACTCAGGGCGCTTGGTTATGTCAAACTCACAGCACGCCCGCGCCATCACGCGCAAGATACAGCCGCACTGGAGGACTTTAAAAAAAAGGGTTTGCAGCCGCAGTAGCAAAGCTCCGCGCACGGCTCCTGCAAGGCACTGTGATCGAAGTCTGGTTCCAAGATGAAGCGCGTGTCGGCCAGAAAAACAAGATCACGCGCCGATGGGCGAAGCGCGGTACGCGACCTTCCGCCCCACATGATCAGCGCACGAGTTCAAGCTACATCTTTGGAGCGATTTGCCCAGCCCTCGGGAAAGCTGCAGGTCTTGTGCTGCCAGCGTGCAATACCGAAGCGATGGCCCTGCATCTTGCTGAAATCTCCCAAACTGTCGCACCCAAAGCACATGGGGCTGTGCTCGTGGATCAAGCCGCATGGCACATGACTGACAAGCTGGTCATTCCGGACAACATCACCATCATCCCGATCCCCGCAAAATGCCCAGAACTCAATCCAGTCGAAAACATCTGGCAATTCATGCGAGACAACTGGCTATCAAACCTCATCTTCGAAACCTATGAAGACATCGTAGATCATTGCTGCAAGGCTTGGAACAAATTGGTCAGCATGCCCGACACAATCACCTCCATTGGAACCCGCGACTGGGCTCAAGAGTTCTGATCAATGCTGATTGGTATTATAGGGGGGATAGCTGGGCGCTTGCAGGTCTGCCGCAAGGGCGCGGTCCAGCATGTCGGCCATACGGTCAAAACCGATGGTTGCACGGTAAAGTGGGGTTGGATCAAATCGACGCATAAGCATCCTCCATTCAGAAGCGATACAGATTTATGCACCCTCCGGCATGGACGGGTGCTGCTCAATGCCCCAAGGCCCAGATTTGGCACCTTGGTGCGGAAGATATTTGGGAAGCAATCCGCGCAGTTTCAAGACCTGAATCTGCTTTGCAACGCAACTTCAACAACACGCAGCAGTGCGTTGTAATATATAAGTTTATGGACGCATGAACCGAGCGCCGCCACCCGAACTCATGACACGCGGCTCACCTGTATCATGGCGGGGCGGTTGAATGAACCTTTGGTCACGCCTGTCGAGTGCCGCACGCAAAGTATCCAGTTGCGTACCCAATGAAACCCCAAGCGACACATCAGAAAGCTGTCCCTGCACGTGACTTGTCGCCTTGGCCGAGACAACCGATACAATATGTGGCCGCCCGTGTGACATGGCGAAAACCGGCGCGCCGGAAGACCCGAAATCAACCGAACATGACATCATCAAAACCCCAGTGCGGTCGCGCTCCAACACCTGACAACTTTCCTGCAAGGCGGGCGCCTCCAGCCGGTCGCGGCCATAGGACACGACCCCGACCATATCCCCGCCGCGCGGCTCGGAAAACACATCAAAGGGGACAACCCCCATATTTCTGATCGGGTGCAACAGTTCCAGCAGCGCCAGATCATGCGACACGTTTTCCATGCCTACCCCCCCAAGCGAGGAATATTGCGGGTGCACGACCGATCGGTAGACCTGCCCCTCTGCGGCCGCACGTCCATTGCGAAACCCAGCCCGAAACAAAATCTGTTCATCGGGCAATCGCACCCCGCTCTCGCGTTCAAACAGGCAATGCGCCGCTGTCAGCACCAGCCGCTCTGAAATCAGCGTACCGGTGCAAAACCCGGTCCGTCCGATATCGATCCGGCCAACCGCCTCCCAGCCTTGGGCCTGAAAGCTTGTCTCTAGTAATTCCAGCGGCCTGTCCTGCGCCAAAGCAGGCAAAGCACATCCCAAAGCGACACCGAATGCCCAGATATGGCGCCAGATCATGCATCCCTCCGCAAAACAGCACCCAAGTCGCGTACCGCGCGAGTATGGCAGGAACATGGCGCAAGGCACAAGCCACAGATCACCGAAGGATCGGCACCTGCGCCCCGTCATCCCCAAGCATGGCAGGCGGCATCGGCCCGCCGGTTGCCCAATCCAGCAATTCGACCGTGTGCACAACTGGCAGCTTGGTGCCGCTGCCGATCTGCATCATGCAGCCGATATTGCCCGCCGCAATCACGTCAGGCGATTTTGCCTCCAGCGTTGCGACTTTCAGGCCCTTGAGTTGTTTTGATATTTCGGGCTGCATCAGGTTATATGTCCCGGCAGACCCGCAGCACAGATGGCTGTCCTTCGGCTCGACCACGTCAAAGCCTGCGCGGCGCAGCAGGTCTTTGGGATAGGTCTTGATCTGCTGGCCATGCTGCAACGAACAGGCCGCGTGATAAGCCACAGTCATCGCCTGTTTTTCACCCTGTGGCAGACCCAGCTTGACCAGCACTTCCGAGATGTCCATGGCGATTCCCGCAACCGCCGCCGCCTCTTGTGACAGTGGTTCATTGCGGAACATATGGCCATAATCTTTAACGGTCGTGCCACAGCCGCTGGTGTTGATCACAATCGCATCCAACCCTGCACCCTGCATTTCGCTGTGCCAAGCGCGAATATTCTTGGCGGCGGTCGCATGGCTCTCGGCGGTTTTGCCCATGTGATGGGTCAGCGCACCGCAGCAGCCCTGCCCTTCGGCGATCACCACCTCTGCCCCCAAGCGGCGCAACAGACGGATGGTCGCGTCATTGATATCGGTGTTGAGCGCGCGTTGCGCACAGCCCGTCATCAGCGCCACGCGCATCTTCTTCTCGCCTTCGGGCGCAAAGACCTGCGGGTCATCATTGCGGCTGACGGGCGGGATTTTCTTTGGTGCCATCTCCAGCATCGCACGCAGCCGGGCATCGGGCATCAGCCGGGCAAAGGGCCGCCCGATTTTTGCCCCCAGAAGCGCCAGTCGAAACCGCGTCGGATATGGCAAAATTCGTGCGAGCACCCAGCGCAAGGCCCGGTCCGTCGCTGGGCGCTTATAGGTCTGCTCGATATACTCGCGCGCATGATCGACCAGATGCATGTAATGCACCCCCGAAGGACAGGTCGTCATGCAGGCCAGACAGGACAGGCACCGGTCAATATGCTTGACGGTCTTTTCATCCGCCGGGCGGCCCTTTTCCAGCATATCCTTGATCAGATAGATGCGTCCGCGCGGGCTGTCCAACTCGTCGCCCAGCACCGCATAGGTGGGACATGTGGCAGTGCAAAAGCCGCAATGCACACACGTGCGCAGCACCTCGTTAGAGCGCTGGATCGCAGGGTCTTTCAACTGCTCGGGGGTAAATGTTGTTTGCATGATGCTCTATCCCATCAATCCGGGGTTCAGCACCCCACGCGGATCAAATTTCGCCCGCAATCCTTGGGCAAGTGCGGCCACCGGCGCGGCCTCTGGCTGGAACACTGGCAGGGCGGCGCGGGTCGCATCACTGCCCCGGATCAAGGTCGCATGGCCTGAGAATGCGCCAAGGCTTGCACGCAGATCGGCCCCTTCAGGCATCAGCGCCCAGATCAGCCCACCGCCCCAATCCATCACTACGGGGCATCCGGCACGCGCCACCACAGCAGGCGCGTCCGAGGGCTTGACCGAAATGCGCCAGACATCGCCCGGCGTCTGAACAAACTCTATGAGATCGCGCATCTCTTGCCACACTGCTGCGCTCGCCGCCGCCTCGCGCAACTCCCATGCGCCGCCCAAGGCCGCAATCAGCGCTTGCGTGCGGTACGTGACCTGTTGGGCAAACCCCTCCACGCGCAAACAGACCCGGCCATCGCTTCCGCATCCGGCACCATTTACCTCAAACGGGGTGGACAGGGCGCGCGCCATAACGGCAACGGCATCTTGCGGGGTCATCGGGTCGCTGACAAGGGTTGCCTGCGTCTCGGGAATGGGCAGCAACTTGAACGCGCATTCGGTCAGAACCCCCAGCGTGCCCCAGCTTCCCGCCATAAGCTTGACCAGATCATAGCCGGTGACGTTCTTCATCACCCGCCCGCCATTCTTGATCACATTCCCCTGCCCGTCGACAAACCGCACCCCGATCAGAGCGTCGCGGCATGCGCCCACCTGCACCCGCCTTGGGCCAGAGGCGTTGGCCGCCACCATCCCGCCCACTGTTGGTGTTCCGCTCTGCCCCAATAGCGCGCGCATATCCATCGGCTCGAATGCCAACCGCTGCCCCTCTGCGCCAAGCGCCGCCTCAACCTCTGCCAAAGGGGTTCCCGCCTTTGCCACCAGCGTCAATGCACCCGGTTCATAAAGCGTGATGCCATTCAGTCCCGCACTCGACAGCATCTCGCCCAAGACCGGCTTGCCAACGGGGCGGGTTCCGCCGCCGCATATCCGCAACGGGCCTGTGGCCCCGCGTACCATCTCTGACAGCTCTTCCTCGCCTGCTGGCTGCATGCGCCATGCCTCCCGATTATCTGCCCAAAGCGGGCATTTTCTTGCTTCAAATACTCTGGGGGTGAATGGGCGCCCTTGCGCCCAGAGGGGGCAACGCCCCCTTACGCCGCCTGCCTCCGCGTGGCACTTGCGTCCAATGGAAAGACCTTGGCCGGGTTCAACAGCCATTTTGGGTCAAACACATCCTTCACACGCATCTGCGCGTCCAGATCAACGGGGGCGAACTGGACATTCATCAGATCGCGCTTTTCAATCCCCACTCCATGCTCGCCTGTCAGGCATCCGCCCACTTCGACACAAAGTTTCAGGATTTCAGCGCCAAACTCTTCGCACAGCTCCAGATCACCCGGTTTATTGGCATCAAACAGGATCAGCGGATGCATATTGCCATCGCCCGCATGAAACACATTGGCCACATCCAGACCAAATTGCTTTGACATCTCGCCAATGCGGCGCAGCACAAAGGGCAGACTGGACACTGGAATGGTCCCGTCAAGGCACATATAATCGTTGATACTTCCCATCGCCCCGAAGGCAGATTTGCGCCCCAGCCAGATTTTCTTGCTTTCCTCCTCGGACTGGCTTTCGCGCAGCTCGACAGGATTATGACGGCGCGCAATCTGCTTGATGACGTCAAGCTGCGTGTCAATTTCGGCGGGTGACCCCTCAACCTCGACAATCAGCAGTGCCTCGCAATCGGGATAGCCCGCTTTGGCAAAATCTTCGCAAGCCTGAATGCACAAGCGGTCCATGAATTCGATGGCCACCGGCAGCACCCCCGCCTTGATGATGTCTGACACACAGGCACCCGCAACCTCATTGCTGTCAAACCCCATCAGGACAGGCCGCGCCCCTTCGGGTTTTGGCAAAATGCGCAAGGTCGCTTCAGTCACAACCCCCAACTGCCCTTCTGATCCGCAGATCACCCCCAACAGATCATAGCCTGCCGCATCCATATGGGCACCGCCCAGTTCCAGCACCGTGCCATCCATCTGCACAATGGTGACACCCAACAGGTTGTTGGTCGTCACACCGTATTTGAGGCAATGCGCACCGCCCGAGTTCATGGCGATATTGCCTGCGATTGCGCAGGCCAATTGGCTGGACGGGTCGGGAGCATAGAAAAAACCGTCGGTTTCCACTTCCCCGGTCACGGCAAGATTGGTCATGCCGCTTTGCACGCGGACATAGCGATCCGCATAATTGATCTCCAGCATATCGCGCATCCGCGCAACGCCTAAGATAACCGAGTCTTCCGTCGGCAATGCCCCCCCCGCAAGCGAGGTGCCAGAGCCGCGCGGCACAACTGGCACACCCTCCTCATGACAGATCCGTAATATCGCGGCGACCTCGGCTGTGTCCGAGGGCAAGGTCACGGCCAAAGGAATACAACGATATGCGGTCAGCGCGTCACATTCATATGCGCGGCACTCGGCCTCATCCGTAATCAGCGCGGCTTGCGGGACCACTTGCGCCAGTCGCGCAAGCACCCGCTCGCGCTTGGACAGCACACCTGCATTCGGTATTGGCATTTCCATGATCAGACCCTCCCGTCTTGATTGGTAAAATAATATTACCAATTATACAAAACGCAAGGAAAACTTCAGGCCGCCAGCGCACGCAAGGCCAATGTAGCGGCAATCGCCCACATGATCAGCCCGATCCCCACCTCTAGCACCACCCATGCACGCGGGCGCGCAAGCACTGGGGCCAGCAGGCGCGCGCCATAACCAAGGGTTGCGAAAAATACGAAAGACGCAAGGATCGCGCCTGCCCCGAACCCCCAGTTATAGGGCGCATATTGCATCGAAAGCGCACCCAGCAACGCGACCGTGTCCAGATAGACATGCGGATTAAGCCAAGTCAGCGCCAGACAGATCAGCACGACGCGCCGCAATGGTGCCGGTTTGGTCTGCATCGGCACAAGGGCTGTCCCCCCTTGCCACGCCGCGCGAAACCGCAAACCGCCATAGACCAGCAAGAACCCGACCCCGCCCCACAGCATGACGGTCTGAAAACCGGAATATGTGCTGGTCAACGCTTGCGCGCCTGCCACCCCAAGCGCCACCAGAATCGCATCAGAGATTGCACAGATCAGAACGACCGCGCCCACATGCTCGCGCCGCAAACCCTGACGCAGCACAAAAGCATTCTGCGCCCCAATGGCCGCAATCAAACCCAGCCCCGACAAAAACCCGGCAACACCACTTCCCAGCATAGTCAAGCCCATCCCTGTCAGCGCGATGTGATCGGTCAGCAGGCGCGCAAAGTCAACTGGCCGCCCGCAGCCTCGGGGCAGACCCTATACAAGAATGATTCCCGCATCTGGCGCGCCATGGCAATGCCGCCCGCAGGGGGGTCAATCCCCCCAAGGGCGGCCCCCCCTTGCTCACTGGGCGGCAATCGGTTCGGGATCGACCAATGCGACAATATCCATCATGATGGTGTTGAGTTGGAAATCCTTGGGTGTGTAGACCTGCGCCACGCCCATTGCCCGCAACTTGGCGGCATCCTCATCAGGGATGATTCCGCCCACGATCACAGGCACATGCCCCAGCCCCTCGGCTTGCATCACCTGCATCAGCTCCGCCATCAGCGGCATGTGGCTGCCCGACAGGATCGACAGGCCCACGACATGCGCATCTTCGTCGCGCACAGCCGCGACAATCTCGGCGGGCGTCAGACGGATACCCTCATAGTGAATATCCATCCCGCAATCGCGCGCCCGCGCGGCGATCTGCTCGGCACCGTTGGAATGTCCGTCCAGCCCCGGCTTGCCGACAACGAATTTCAGCTTTCGCCCCAGCTTGGCGCTGACAGTATCCACCGCCTCTCGCACAGGCTCCAGCCCCTCGGTCCGGTTTGACGGCGCGTGGCTCACACCGGTGGGGGCGCGGTACTGGCCGAAGGCCGCGCGCACTGTCTCGCCCCATTCGCCGGTCGTGGCCCCTGCCTTTGCCGCCGCAATCGAGGCGGGCATTACATTTGTCCCCAGTCGCGCCGCCTCGCGCAGATCGGCCAATGCCGCCTGCACGGCCCCTTCGTCACGCGCAGCGCGCCATGCGTCCAGACGTGCAATCTGGTCTGCCTCGGCCTTGGGGTCGGCCATCATGATGGCCCCTTCGCCGGTGGTCAGGGGCGACGGCTCTGTCGTCGTGAATTTGTTTGCGCCAACCACGACAGTCTCGCCTGATTCGATGCCGGAGATACGTTCGGCATTCGCTTCGACCAGCCGCGATTTCATGTATTCAATGGATTTCACCGCACCGCCCATCTCGTCGATCCGGGCCAGTTCTTCGCGCGCGCCCTCCATCAAAGCAGCCACCTTGCGCTCGATTGCGGGGTTTTCGTCGAACAGATCATCGAATTCCAGCAGGTCAGTCTCATAGGCCAGAATCTGCTGCATACGCAGGGACCATTGCTGATCCCAAGGGCGCGGCAGGCCCAATGCTTCGTTCCATGCGGGCAGTTGCAACGCGCGGCAGCGCGCTTTCTTGGACAATGTGACTGCCAAAGCCTCGATCAGGATACGGTAGACATTGTTTTCGGGCTGCTGCTCGGTCAGGCCCAACGAGTTGACTTGAACACCATACCGGAAGCGACGAAATTTCGGGTCGTCAATGCCGTAGCGGTCACGGCAGATTTCATCCCACAAATCGACAAAGGCGCGCATCTTGCACAGCTCGGTCACAAAACGGATGCCCGCATTCACAAAGAAGCTGATCCGCCCCACCATTTGCGGGAAATGCTCTGGCGGGACTTTGGTTTTCAGATCATCCAGCACCGCGCAGGCCGTGGCCAGTGCAAAGGCCAGTTCCTGCTGCGGCGTGGCGCCCGCTTCCTGCAAATGGTAGGAACAAACATTCATCGGGTTCCATTTTGGCAGATTTTCGCGCGTATAAGCCGCAACATCGGTGATCATGCGCAAAGATGGCTCTGGCGGGCAGATATAGGTGCCGCGCGACAGATATTCCTTGATGAGGTCATTCTGGACGGTCCCATTGAGCTGCGCAACATCCGCGCCCTGCTCCTCAGCCACCGCAATATAAAGCGCCAGCAGCCAAGGGGCGGTGGCGTTGATCGTCATCGACGTGTTCATCTTTTCCAGCGGAATGTCATCGAACAACATGCGCATGTCACCCAAATGCGCGACCGGCACGCCCACCTTGCCCACCTCGCCCCGTGCCAGCTTGTGGTCACTGTCATACCCCGTCTGCGTAGGCAGATCGAAAGCAACCGACAGACCGGTCTGGCCTTTGGACAAGTTGTTGCGATAGAGCGCGTTCGAGGCTTTGGCCGTGGAATGGCCAGCATAGGTGCGGAACAGCCAGGGTTTGTCTTTCATCGGCTTTGCGTCAGACATTATCGACTCCTGTAACATCGCAGCTTGCGCAAGGGGTTGGTAATTTTCTTACCCATTCGGATGCTTCACACGCAAGATAATGTCAAGACGGAATCGCTGCAATGCGGCAAAGCGGCCCGCCCGATCCCGCGGAACTCAGCGCTGCGCCACTTTACGGGCCTTGATAATGGCCGCCGCCTGATCGCGGATATGGCCCAGATACAGCGGACCAAACTGATCGAGCAGATACGCGTCGTCATTTGCAGGGCTCAGCCAAGGCTCGATATGGGGGTCATACATGGCAAATACCCAATTCAGCACATCCTGATCGCGGATCTGGCGATACTTGTCCTGACTCCATATCTGCGCCAACCCTATGCCCAGCTCTGCGAAATAAGCGTGCAACGCGTCGATCTGGTAAAAGCTTTTCATCGCGTAATGCAGTTTTGCGCCATAGCGATTGGTGACATGCAAAGCGCCGCCGAAGCAGGGCACATATGTCAGCGCCGCGCATCTTGGTCCCATCTGGCCACGCGCCATATTGCTCTGACGCCGACGCCTGAGGACCGAGATTGTCTGATCTATCCGCCCCAGAAGCTGGCGGCCATGCACCGCAGACCCCTCGGAGAAGACAAGATGCTTTGCACGCGCATAAATCCGCATCTGTTCGCGCAGCGTCAGCACCTCAGGATAGACGATCCTTACCCCCAATTCCCGCAGACACGACACCAGATAGCGTTCAGCCGCATGCGCCCCCATCTTGTGCTCCAGCCCCGCACGCGTGACAAAGGCCACCCCTCTGGGCGTGCGCGGCCGCAGATTCGCGGCAATCCGGTGTTCCAGCAGCTCGAGATAATCTGGCGGTGTCTTTGGCCCATCCAGATGCTCCCCCTGCGCGGCAACATGAACCTCCCGAAACAAGGTCGGTTTCTCGATAATTTCGATCTGGTCCTCGGGGATGTGCAGCCAGTCCATAACTGACCGGAACATGCGCGAGCGCGCATTTGACGTGTCGGATTTCATCCGCGTGAAGATGATTGGCAGATCGCCATGCTCTGCCAGAGATTGCGGCAATCGCGGAACCGTCTCTGCCGTCAGGTGCCCAAAATGATCCTCATAGACCGATGCGAAAATAACAGGGTCTTCGCGGATTTCTTCCGGCGCCACATCAAGGGCAGGCGTTTTGCACACCAGCCGCCCCCGACGGAACAGGCGCGCATGAACCTGCGTATCGAATTGCGGCCATGCAGCCCCCGGCGAGTCGCGGTTGGCCGCCGGGCTAACCAGAACATTCTGAAATGTCTGTACTGGCGGCAGGCGATCAAGTGCGCCATTGGGTCCGCGAGAGCTTGCTGAATCTGTCGTCATTTGGGAAGCATCGGTTTACAAAGACCTGAATATAATATGAATTTTATATGCACATGGCACCGCGTGTTCAGCCCCGAAACTGCCGCAGTTTGCGCACGCTCACAAGCCCTTAGCTGCAAATCTGCGCATATCTCCGTAGAAAAGACACACTCCGCCCACCGACACATGTAACTGGCCCGCATTCCCATCATGTCACACGCACCAAGTTGCGGTGACGGTCTTGCTTAGGGCGGGTGCGTGGCGCGAACCTGTATGACGCAGAACATAGGCGATCACATGACGGCGCAAGTTTCTGAAGCAGTGCTGGTGCCGCTGAAGGGACTCGAACCCCCGACCCCATCATTACGAATGACGTGCTCTACCATCTGAGCTACAGCGGCGACATGGCGCGGTCTTTAGCACCGGTTTTTCGAAGCGACCAGACCCTTCACGCGGTTTTCTTGTCCGAACCCGTGCTTTCTTCGATGTCGCCTTCGACCACATCGCCACCCTCGTCCTCTGTTGGTTCAACAGGTTTGGGAAGGCTGCCCACAATCAACGGCAACAGTTCTGTCTGGGTTGCGGATGGCCCGGTGCTGTCAGGCGCATCGCGCCATTCCAATGTGTCGAACGCCCCGCAATTGTCGCATATCGCCTGCCAGGACGCATGCACGTGCTGGCATTTGGAACAGATCCATTGCGGGCCGCGCTTGGCTGTCAGGGCACGCGCAAGCCAGCCGCGCACAACCGCATCATCTGCCCCTTCGCCACGCTCGATTGCGGCCATGATGGTCAGCGCGCGCACGGTTGGATCGGTTTCATAGACATCCCCAAGGGCGCGCCGCGCGGCAGGGAAATCTTCGGTGGTGATCAGCAACTCCGCACGCAGCAGCTTGGTTTCAGCAGCGTCCGGGTGCATGCGCAGCAGCTTTTCGAACCGGGTTTTGCGCTGCAACGGTGTTTCGTCTTTTTCAATGGCGGCAAAAGCTGCGGCCAGATCAGGATGCGGCTGCACTTTCCATGCGCGTTTAATTACCTTGGCGGCGTAACTGCCCTTGCCTTGGGCGGTCAAAGCCTGCGCAGCGGCGACTGCGGCAGGGATCAGGTCGGGCGACAGGCGATTTGCCTCGATCGCGGCCTCGCGCGCGCGGGGCAACTCGCCCTGTGCTGCCAGCTTATCCGCGTCTTGCAGGGCAAGGATCGCATCGCGTCTGCGCCAGACATCGCGCGGCAGAGTGCCCGAGGATTTCTTGATCATCAGCGTCTTGCGCGCACCGCTCCAGTCTTCGGCGTCGGTCTGCAACTGCAAAAGCGTGTTTTGCGTCGCCTCATGGGCGGGCTGCATTTCCAGCGCTTTCGCCGCAAGCGCGCGGGCTTTGTCCTTGTCGCCCTGATCCAGCTTCGAGCGGATCAACCCCTGCACCGCCACAAAGCGGCTGCGATTATCGCCCAGCAATGCCTTGTAGCGTTCCTCGGCCAAGGCGCTGTTGCCCTTGATCTCGGCAGCCTGTGCGACAAGCAGATTGGTCATTACGGGGCGGTTGAGAAGCTTATGCGCTTTCTCGGCCTTTGCGATGGCGGTTTTTCCATCCCCCTCGGCCTGCGCAACCATCGCCAGAAGCAGCGCATCAAGGCCGCGCTTTTCGCGGTTGCGCATAAAGAAACGCTGCACAGCCGTATCATCGCCATTCATGAACCGAAGCATCGCCATCGACAGGCCCAGCAATTTCAGCACCAGCCAAAGCGCGACAAGCAAGACCACCAAGGCAACAAGCGCCTGAATCGGACCCAGCACAAATTCCATATCCAGAATGCGCAACCCGACTGTCTGGTTGCTGTCCATCAACTGGCCCGCGCCATAGGCAATCGCAACAACCAGCATCACAAAGAGCAGGATCTTGATTAATGTCCAGAACATAGAGACTTCCTTACTCTGTCGTGATGGCGTTGGTCAGGTCAGGCAAAGCATTGCGCGCGGCAAGCCGCGCACGCGCTGCACCCAGCCAATCGCTCATGGCCGCCTGTGCGGTATCCGGCAATGCGTCAATCTCGGCAAGGGCACCGTCCAGATCGCCCGCTTCGAGTGCGGCGCCTGCGCGCGACAACACGGCATCGGGGTCATCCCCCTCGCGCGGCACGGTCGAGCGCGCGCCGACTTGCGCACGCAGGAAATTGGCCAAGCGGTCAGCGGTGCTATCGGTGGGCGCATCTTGCAAGGCGGCGCGCAAAGCGGCGCGCGCAGCTTCCGGATACGCGTCTTGCAACTCCTCAAGGGTTGCAATTCCCGACGCGGCGGGGGCGGTCAAATCCTCGGAAACGCTTACGCCCGCCTCTTGCAGACGCGCGACAGCATCGGCATAGGGGGCGCCTGTTTCAAGGGCTGCGCGCAAGCTGTCCAACCCGGATTGCGCCAAGGCCGTGTCAACTGCGGCTTCGGCCTCGGCCACGCGGCGTTCTGCCAGATCGCGCAAATCCGCCATATCAGCCGTGAGTGCGGCAATCTGTTCGTCGGCATCGCCAAATGCTGCGCGCAGGCTGCTCACCTCTTCGGCGACAGTTTCGGATTGCGCGGAAAGATCATCCAGACGGGCCTCTAGCGCGGACAGGTCTGTGTCCTCGCCAAGCTGTGCGCGCAATTGTGCAAGCTCGGCGTCAATATCGGCGCTTAACTCTGCCTCGGACGCGGCGGGCAGACCGGCAATCTGCGCGCGCAACTCGGCAATCTCCGCCTCCAATGCCTGCGTATCGGCGGCGGGTGGCACGGCCTCCAGCTCTGCCCGAAGGCTGGCCATTTCGCTTTTAAGTTGTGTCAGCTCGGTTGTGTCTGGTGTTTGCTGCGCCGTGAAATAGGCTGCGGCATACCCGATCCCCCCGGCAAGAACCCCCCCAAGCAACAAGGGAAACAACCCGCCTGAACGCTCTAGTGCAACTGGGGGCGGTGCGGTCGGCACAACTGTGTCAACTGGCGCGCTGTCGGTTGCGCCCTTTGAGGTCGGTGTCTCCTTGGCACCCGCTGATGCCGCATCCTTGTCAGATGGCGCAGCATTCGGATCGGGCTCGGTGGGTGTCGCCTTGCCCGCCATCGGCACCATTTCAGGCGTGTCGACATCGGTGCCACGGCTGTCTTTGCCAGCATCCGCGTCGGGCGATGCAGCCTTTGGCGCATCAGTAGGTGCGGGCGGAGAGATATCTTTTGCCAGTTGTGATTCGGTGGCCGTGGCGACGGACGCTTCGCTTTTCGCTGTGCGCGCACCCGGCTTTGGTTTGGGGTCTGGCGTGGTGCTGCTGTCTGGCGCTGTCTTGGGCGCATCTTTCGCGCCGCTTTCGGTGCTTTTGGCGCGGTCCGGTTGATCCGTCGCTTTTGGGTCTGGGGCGTTTGAGGGGTCCGATCCTGCCGTGTCAGAGCCTGTTGTTGACGGGCCGGTTGTCGACGGGCCTTTTTTGCTGGTCGTTCTACGCGCCAAATTCTTACCCTCACTCCCCTACGCCGTACTGTGACAGCAATATTCTTTCTCTTACCTTATCGCGGCTTTCCCAAAGGCTCAAGCGTCTGCTGCATAGTGGCCAGTGCATCGCACATGGATCGGGCATCTGGCCGCGCAGCGACATGACAACTTGCCAGCGGACTGATCGTTGCGGCATTGGCGGCAGCGGTGCTGATCGCAACCAAATGCAGCCGCGTGGGGAGGGGCGCAATCGCGGCGATCGCATCTGCAAGCAAGCGGCCGGAGCGTGGCGAAAAGACCGGCAAAACCACATGGCCCCCTTGGCGCAACCGCGCCATTGCTTGCGCGCTCAGCGGCTGTGCAACCTGTTCATAACAAACCACCGCAGAGGCGTCTTGTCCCTGTGCACGCAGTGCCGCCGCAATATCCGACGCTGCGTGCCGGCCCCGCAGATGAACAACCGGCGCGAGAGGGGGGCTGTGCGTCAAATCGTCCAACAGCGCGTTTGCATCCCCGCCCGACTGGTGCACTATAGCAAACCCTGCCGCGCGCGCCGCCTGCGCCGTGCGCGGCCCCACAGCCCAGACCACCCAGTCGCGCGCATCTGTCGCAAGGCTCAGGGCGCTGACCGCGTGCTGCGAGGTGAAGACGAGCGTGCGCGCGCCTGTCAGCGCGGCAACGTCCAAGGGCAGCAGAACAATCTCCAGCAAGGGGGCGCTCATAACCGACCCCCGCCAGCCCGCCGCCTGCGCCTGTTCTGCAAACCGCGCAGACTCGGTTTCTGGGCGCGTTAGCATAAGACATGGGCGCTGGGGCATGTTTCATCCAGTGTTTGCGCGGGCAAGTGGGGCCTGGGATTGTGCAGCCCTGATGCCAGTGGTAGCTGGAAATACGCGGCATTTGCAACCGGAGCCGGAATGACACTTACAAACAGGCCCAACCTGCCCGCCCCTGACAGGGCTGCACTGACCGTGCTGGGCATTGAAAGCAGTTGTGACGACACGGCTGCCGCAGTCATCCGCCATGCGCCACCGGCTCCCGCGCAGATATTGTCCAGCGTGGTCTGGGGCCAGACCGAATTGCACGCAGGCTTTGGCGGTGTTGTTCCCGAAATTGCAGCCCGCGCCCATGCCGAAAAACTGGATCACGCCGTCGAGGCCGCGCTGACGCAGGCCGGTGTCACATTTACGGATCTCGATGCCATAGCCGTAACAGCAGGGCCGGGGCTGATTGGTGGCGTGCTGTCAGGCGTCATGCTGGCACGCGGAATTTCTGCGGCCACCGGCTTGCCGCTTTTGGGCGTGAACCATCTGGCGGGCCATGCCCTGACGCCAAGGCTGACCGACACGATTGCATTCCCCTATCTGATGCTGCTGGTCTCGGGCGGGCATTGTCAGTTTCTGCTGGTCTCGGGCGCGGATGACTTCACCCGACTGGGCGGCACGATAGATGATGCCCCCGGCGAGGCATTTGACAAGGTGGCCAAGCTGCTCGCCCTGCCCCAACCCGGTGGGCCAAGTGTGGAAGCGGCCGCGCGCAGCGGCGATCCAAAGCGCTTCACCCTGCCCCGCCCGCTGATGGACAGGCCCGGTTGCGACATGTCTTTCTCTGGTCTGAAAACGGCCGTGTTGCGCACGCGTGACGCACTGGTTGCCGCACATGGCGGATTGCGTGAAAGCGACCGCGCCGATCTTTGCGCCAGCTTTCAGGCAGCAGTTGCCGATGTGTTGTCAGGCAAGGCGCGCCGCGCATTGGCCCTCTATATGGCAGAGCACCCCGCGCAGCCCGTCTTTGCTGTGGCAGGCGGGGTCGCGGCGAATGCGACCTTGCGCGGCGCGCTGGATCATGTCGCACAGCAGGCGGGTGCGCGCTTTCTTGCGCCGCCTTTGGCGCTGTGCACCGATAACGCCGCGATGATCGCATGGGCGGGCCTTGAGCAAATCCGTGCGGGCACCCCTGCCCCGCAGGACTTTGTTGCAAGGCCCCGCTGGCCACTGGACAAGACGGCCGCCCCCCTGCTTGGTGCGGGCAAGAAAGGGGCGAAATCATGAGCGTAGCAATCCTTGGTGCGGGCGCATTTGGCACAGCGCTGGCCTGTGCACTTGGCGATGTAACACTGTGGTGCCGCGATCCGGCACAGGCCGAAGCCTTGCAAAGCAAGCGCGAGAATGCGGCCAAATTGCCCGGTGTGCCCTTGCCCGAAGGCGTGAGCATTACCAGCGATCTGGGTCAGGTGAGTGCCGAAACTGTGCTGCTTGCCATTCCCATGCAACAAACCCGCCCGTTTCTGAAAACGCATGGCGCAGCTTTGCGCGACCGCCAGTTGGTTGCGTGCTCAAAGGGCGTTGATCTGGAACTGATGATCGGGCCTGTCGGGGTGATCCAGTCGGTTTTGCCAGATGCGCAGGCCGCACTCCTGACCGGCCCCAGCTTTGCCGATGACATTGCGCGCGGCCTGCCCACGGCGCTGACCCTTGCCTGCGCCGACCGCGCGCTTGGAATGGCATTGCAAGAACAGCTCTCGACCTCGCATTTGCGACTGTATCGCAATGACGATGTGATTGGCGCAGAACTGGGCGGCGCGTTGAAAAACGTGATCGCGATTGCCGCAGGCGTCACCATTGGCGCGGGTCTGGGCGAGTCTGCGCGCGCGGCCCTGATGGCGCGCGGCTATGCCGAAATGCAGCGGCTTGCTCTCAGCCTTGGCGCGCAGCCCGATACCTTGGCGGGGCTGTCGGGGTTGGGGGATCTGATCCTGACCTGCGGATCAGAGAAATCACGCAATTTCCGTTACGGGGCCGCGTTGGGGCGTGGCGAGGCATTTGACAGCGCCACAACCGTTGAAGGGGCTGCGACCGCGCGCGCGGTGGCGAAGCTGGCGAAATCACAGGGGCTGGACATGCCGGTGACGCGCATGGTTGCGGCCCTTGTCGAAGGGCTTATAACTATGCCCGAAGCGCTGGCCGCATTGCTGGCCCGCCCCCTGACCGATGAATGAAAGGACTGCCCGATGCCGCTTTACATGATGCTGTGCACCGACAAATCCGACGCGCTGGAGTTGCGCAAAGCCACGCGCGAGGCGCATCTTGCCTATGTCGCCGAGACGGGTTGTGTCGTGCAGGCGGGCCCGCTGCTGGACGCGGCAGGCCAGATGGCTGGTTCACTGATCGTGCTGGACCTGCCCGATATCGAGGCGGCCAAACTCTGGGGGGCCAATGACCCCTATGCAAAAGCAGGCCTGTTCGAGGCCGTGCGCGTGCAGGAATGGAAAAAGGTCATCGGCTGATGCGCTTCTGGCTGATGAAATCCGAACCCGATGCGTTCAGCTGGGACGATCTGGTGGCCAAGGGCGACACGGGCGAGGAATGGGACGGCGTGCGCAACTATCAGGCGCGCAACAACATGCGCGAAATGGCGCTGGGGGACCGCGCGTTTTTCTATCACAGCCAAAAGGAAAAGGCCGTGGTGGGCATATGCGAAGTGATCGCGCTGGCGCATCCCGACAGCACCACGGATGATCTGCGCTGGGAGTGTGTCGATGTGAAGGCCGTGGCCCCACTGCCGCAGCCAGTGACATTGGCAATGTGCAAATCCGACCCGCGCCTGAGCGATATGGCGCTGGTCAAAACCTCGCGCCTGTCCGTGCAGCCTGTCTCCGCCGAAGAATGGGCGATCATCTGCCAGATGGGCGGGATTGATCCCTAGGCGGCGCGCCGTTCACGCCTGACTGGCGCGTTCCACCAACAGATTGCTCAGCCAGTCCGGGTCCATTTCGGGCACCGAGGACAGCAGCAATTCCGTGTACGGCGCATGGGGCGGCGCAAAGACCTGTTCTTTCGGCCCCTGTTCCACAACGCGCCCGCGCTGCATGACGACCACATCATCCGCAATCGCGCGCACTGTCGCCAGATCATGGGTGATGAACATATAGGCCAGCCCCAGATCGGTTTGCAGCTTGTCCAGCAGCCGCAATATTCCTTCCTGAACGATCTGGTCCAGCGCCGATGTCACCTCGTCACAGATGATCAGGCGCGGCTCTGCGGCCAATGCGCGGGCAATGCCGATGCGCTGTTTTTGCCCGCCCGAAAACTCTGAGGGCAGACGGTCGATATAGCGGTCTGGCTCCAGCTCGATCATTTCAAGAAGCGCGCGCACCCGCTCGCGCAAGGCGCGCCCCTTCAGTCCCAGATACATTTCGGCGGGCCGCCCGATAATTTCGCGCAAGGTCAGTTTGGGGTTCAGGGCGGTGTCAGCCATCTGATAGATCATCTGGCACTGGCGCAACTGGTCACGGCTGCGCGCGCGGTAATCCGGGGGCAAGGGCGTGCCATCCAGCAGCACCTCGCCGCTGCTTGGCGGCAGCAACCCGGTCAGAACCCGTGCCGCGGTCGATTTGCCAGACCCGCTTTCGCCCACCACAGCCACAGTGCGCCCAGCATGAATGTCGAAGCTGACATCTTCCAGCACAGTCGTCTTGCCATAGGCGGCAGTAATCCCGCGCACCGAAATCACCGGCTCACCCGACACAGGCGGTTGCTCGGCGCGGGCAAAACTGCGCACCGCCCACAGGCTTTTGGTATAATCTTCACGTGGAGCGCTCAGCATGGTGCGGGTATCCGCCTCTTCGACCTGCTCGCCGCGCAGCAGAATCTTGATGCGGTCCGCCATCTGCGCCACCACCGCCAGATCATGCGTAATATAGATCGCGGCGGTTCCGAACTGGCGCACGATATCGCGGATGGCGGCCAAGACTTCGATCTGGGTGGTGACATCCAGCGCGGTCGTCGGCTCGTCAAAGATGATCAGATCAGGGCGACAGGCCATCGCCATTGCGGTCATCGCGCGCTGCAACTGCCCGCCCGACACCTGATGCGGATAGCGAAAGCCGATCTCTTCAGGGTTGGGCAAGCGCATCTTGGCATACAACTCGACCGCGTCCTTTCGCGCCTGCCCGCGCTCCATGACACCGTGCAGCAGGGGCGCTTCGGAATATTGGTCGATCAGCTTGTGGGCCGGGTTAAAACTGGCCGCCGCCGATTGCGCGACATAGGCAATCCGATGCCCACGTAGCCCGCGCTTCTTGCGCTCGGACACGGTGCGCAGATCAATCCCGTCAAAGCGGATTTCCCCGCCCGAAATTCGGCAGCCATCGCGCGCAAACCCCATCGCGGCCAGCCCCAGCGTGGATTTGCCCGCGCCGGATTCGCCAATCAGCCCTAAAACCTCGCCCTTATGCAGGGTCAGGTCCAGCCCCTTGATGATGGGCAACCATTCATCGCCCGCGCGCCCCTCGATATACAGATCACGAATGCTCAGCAGCGGCTCGTCAGTCATGGCGCTCACTCCTTCAGGCCGGATGCGCGGTGCAACTGCCAATCGACCACGAAATTCACCGCGACAGTCAGAAGCGCAATCGCCCCCGCAGGCAGCAACGGGGTGATATCGCCAAAGGTGATCAGCGTGGCATTGTCGCGCACCATAGAGCCCCAATCAGCCATCGGCGGCTTGATCCCAAGGCCCAGAAAGGACAGCGAAGATATGGTCAGGAATACAAAACAAAACCGCAGCCCGAATTCCGCAACCAAGGGGGCCAGCGCATTGGGCAAGATCTCGCGCCGGATCAGATACCATGTCCCTTCGCCGCGCAGACGCGCAGCCTCGACATAGTCCATCACGACAATCCCTTGCGCGACCGAGCGCGAAATCCGGTAGACGCGGGTCGCATCCACAGCCGCGATCACAAGGATCAGCGTCAGCACCGAGGTGCCGAAAATCGTCAGCAACAAAAGCGAGAAAATCAGCGAGGGAATCGCCATCAGCGCATCGACAAAGCGCGACAGCACCTGATCCAGCCAGCCCCCGCGCAGCGCCGCCCAGATGCCCAGAAACGCGCCCACAACGAAGGCCAGCACTGTGGTGGCAAAGGCAATGCCAACCGTGTTGCGCGCGCCAAAGATCAGCCGCGACAGCATGTCCCGGCCCAGCCGGTCAGTGCCCAATGGGTGCGCCCCGCCCCAAGGCTGGAACTGGCTGCCGACCACCTCGCGCTCGGCGAAAGGGGCCAGCACAGGGGCGGTCACCGCAACAAAGATATAGACGATAATCACCATGATCCCGAAGGCCGCCGTCAGTGGCATATCGCGCGCAATGATCGCCTGATTATGTGGCAAGGTCCGCGTCAGTGTCGCACGAAAGGCCATTGCCAGCGCAAAACCGGCAATCAGGAACAGGATCAGAAAAACTGGAAGTGACATGCTCATCCCCGCTTCATCAGGCGGGGGTTGGTGAGGGTCGACAGCACATCTGCTGTCAGGTTCAACAACACATAGGCCGAGGCGAAGATCAGCGCGATGGCCTGCACCACCGCAATGTCACGCTTGGCGACAGAATCGACCATCAACTGCCCAAGGCCGGGATAGACAAACACCACCTCAACCACGACCACACCAGTAATCAGATAGGCCAGATTAAGCGCGATGACATTGATGATCGGGGCCAATGCATTGGGCAGGGCATGGCGCAGCACGATCCGCAGGGGCGAGGCCCCTTTCAGGCGCGCCATCTCGATAAAGGGTTGCGCCATCAGGTTGATAATCGCCGCGCGCGTCATGCGCATCATATGGGCGGTGACCACCAAGGTCAGGGTCAGCGCGGGTAGAAAGCTCATATACAGCTTGTCCCCGAAACTGGTTGCAGGGGTCAGGCGCACCATTGACGGGAAATACCCGCTTTGGGCCAGCCACAACACCAGAATATAGGCGACAAAAAATTCGGGAAAGGAAATCGCACTCAACGCCCCCGCATTGGCCATACGGTCAAAGATCGAATTGCGCCACAGGGCCGCAAGAACCCCCAGAACCAGCGCCAAAGGCACAGCAAGGGCCGCCGCATACAGCGCCAGAAACAGCGTATTGCCCAAACGCGCGTCGATCATGTCAGCGATGGGACGACGGGTGGCCAGTGACACCCCGAAATCCCCTTGTATCGCGCCCGTCAGCCACGCCCAATAGCGCACAGGGGCCGGGTCATTCAGCCCAAGCTGCGCGCGCATCGCCGCCAGCGTTTCCGGCGTGGCCGCTTGTCCAAGGATCGCCGAGGCAAGATCGCCCGGCAACAACTCGGTTGCGCTGAAAATCACGATCGACACAACGATCAACGTCAGCGCCCCAAGCGCCAGACGCTGCGCAATCATCTTGAGGACAGCGTGCATCGTCCCCCCCCTTTGATTGTTATTCTTGCGCCCAAATAGGGCGAAAACCCCGGCCCGCGTGACGGGCCGGGGCAATTTCAGATCAGGTGAACCACCAACGCTCGACGCAGCGGAACCCGTCAAGGTTCCAGTTCGCCGATACGCGCTCTGGCGTGGCAACATTCAGCGCCGTCGCCATGACGTAATTGTTGTTCATCGGGATGATGACAGACCCTTCAAACGACACGATTTCCTGCAATTCGTGATACATCTCACGACGCAGATCCTCGTCAATCTCGGACCGGGCCTGAACCAGCAATTCGTTGAAGCGTTCATGCTCCCAGAAGCTGTCATTCCATGACGAGCCAGAGGCATAGCCCGTGGTGAGCATCTGGTCCTCGACCGCGCGCCCGCCCCAATAGCTGGCCACAAACGGTTTTTGCATCCAGACATTGTCCCAGTACCCGTCATTGGGTTCGCGCACGAGGTCGATATTGATGCCGCATTGTGCCGCCGTTTCAGCAAACAGCGCGCCTGCATCCACCGCACCTGAAAAGGCCGCATCCGCGACATGCAGCGTGACGTCCAGACTGTCCATGCCGGCCTCGCGCAGATGGTATCGCGCACGATCAGGGTCAAAAGTTTTTGCTTCCATATCCGCATGGAAATAGCGGTTGGCGGGGCCGATAGGGTTGTCATTGGACACAGCGCCATGACCGCCAAGGATTTTCTCGACCATATCTTCGCGGTCGATGGCGTATTTCAGCGCCAGCCGGACATTGTTGTCGCTGAACGGACCGACACGGCTGTCCATGGGAAAGACGTAATGCGCATTGCCCGGAATCGACAGAATATTCGCCGTGCCGCGCGCTTCAAGCATTCCGATGGTGGCTGGATCGACTTGATCAATCGTGTCCACCCCGCCGGTCATCAGCGCGTTCAGGCGTGCGGTGGAATCGACGATCGACAAGATTTCGACGCGGTCAAAATGGGCGCGGTCGGATTTCCAGTAATTCGGGTTGCGGTCCAGACTGGCCTGAACACCCGGCTCGTAGCTTTCCACAATGTAGGGGCCGCAGCCATCGAAAGAGGTGGGGTCAATCTTGCCATCCGTCTCGGGCATGATCGCCAGATGGTAATCCGACATCAGATAGGGGAAATCGCCATTCGGCGCGTTCAGTGTCACGACAATATTCCGCCCGTCGACACGAATATCAGTCACCGGATCAAAGAAGGTCTTGATTGCAGATGTGGACTCGTCCCCACGGTGATGGTTGAGCGAGGCCAGAACATCCTCTGGCGTGACGGTCTTGCCCGAATGGAATGTCACCCCTTCACGGATGGTGAACACCCATGTCGCGCCATCATCGCTGTCCCAGCTCTCGGCGATTTCGGGGATCAACTGTCCCTCATTATCCACCTCGATCAGCTGGTTGTGACGCGCGGCTGCGAAAACCTGCACATACAAGTTGTCCCACAGCCCCGGATCAAGCGAGTCGGTGCTGGACCCATGACCGATGCCGACACGGAACGTGCCGCCGCGCTGCGGCTCGGCTTTGGCTTTGCGCATGCTGGCAGGCAGGATCAGCCCTGCCGCCCCAAGGGCCGCCGCACCCTGCATCAGTCCCCGACGGGTCACGCCCTGACGATTGGTCGTGTTGTTCATCTTGATTTCTCCCTGTTATTGGCCGCGACAGGTTTAAGAACCTGCCAACACTTATACCCGGCCATAAGCCGCGGTCTTCCCCTGATTATCATGAGGCGTTGTAACAAAATTACAACCAAATTGATGTATGTAACGTCAGGTTTACCCGCTGACGCGCAGCAGTCAAGCCTTGTGATTGACTGACGCGTCAATCAAGTTCTTGTTCGGCCAGAATATAGGATGGGGAACGCAACTGCCTGATTAATGGGCCATGACGCGATTATCCGCGCGCCAAACGTGCAGCCCGCCCGCCCCTGCGCTGTGCGATCTGCGTTTTCCGGTCTGGCAATTCGGCCATAACCTGATGGCGCTGCTCGTGGCTCATGCGGCTCCATTGCGTGATTTCGTCAATCGTACGCAGGCAACCGGTGCACAGCCGCGCCTCGGGGTGAATGACGCAGACCTTGATGCAAGGGCTTGCAATCTCTTCGCGTTTCCAGATTTCGTCGGTCATCGCCCGATACTCTCATTCGTTTCACGTCAGATAACCGAACTCTGCACCGCGACCAGTAGAAAAAAGCCAATCCGTCAAGAATTGTGACGCCGCATAACCGCCAGCCTGTCCAGCGCACCTTGCAGGATGTAGCCCGCCGCCACATGGTCAATCACTGCCGCCCGTTTGCGCCGCGAGGTGTCTGCCTCCAGCAAGGCGCGCTCGGCGGCGACAGTTGACAGGCGTTCATCCCAAAACCCTATCGGCACTTCGGTCAGGTTTGACAGATTGCGGGCAAAAGCGCGTGTCGACTGGCACCGTGGCCCCTCTGATCCGTCCATATTGCGCGGCAGTCCCAACACCAAGCCACAGATTTCGCGCGCAGCAATAATCGCCAGCAAAGCCGCCGCATCCAACTGGAACTTCGAGCGCCGGATCGTTTGCAAAGGCGAGGCGACAGACAGCATCCGGTCAGACACCGCAACGCCGATGGTCTTTTCGCCCAAATCCAGCCCCGCAAGCGCCCATCCCGGTCGCAACTGCGCTGCGAACGCGTCGAAATCGTTGATCACCGCCATCAGGGCGCCGTGATGCTCAGGCCCACCTCTTCGGCGGTGGCATTGATCAGTGCAAGGTCTTCTGCGCGCGCTGCAAAGACAGTGCGCGCCTCTTGCAAGACGGCAACGGCCTGCTCTTCGCGCTCCAGCACGCTCAAGGCACGGACAAGCTGCGCCCATTCCTCGGCGGTGCCGCCATCATTGGCCAGCCGCGCAGACAACCCGCCGACCATATCCTCGATCATCTGGGCGCGGTCCTCGGGCGGCAGGTCTTGGGCCGCCTCCAGATCGATCTCGCTGGGGCCGCGCGCATCCGCGGGTGCGGGGCGTGGTGGCAACTGATAGCGCGGCTCACCCGAAATCTGGGCAAGTTCTGGCAGGGCCGCGCGGATTTCAGGCATCCAAGGGGCATCGCCGGGGCTGAGGTCATGCAGCCTGCGCCAGACGCGGAAGGTCATGTCGGGCCGACCTGTCTGTGCATACATCCGACCCGAATAATACAACGCCACATTATTCGTCGAATCCCGCCGAAGAACCTGCTCGATGATATTCTCGGCCTCTGGCGACACGAACCCGCCTGTTGCAATGACCATCAGGTCCAGCAGATAGGCATAATCCTCGACATCTGCGTCATCGCCTTTCAGCTCGATCACGCGGACCTGTGCCTCAATCGCGGCGCGGAAATTTCCAAGCCGCGCTTCGTTTTGCGCCAGCAAGGAAAAGCCCGTCTCATCCTGCGGACGTGTGGCAAGCGCTTCGCGCAGTTGCGCGACCATCGGTTCCAACTCTGCGCGACCGGGAAAATCCTCTGGCTCGGGGAAAGCTGCGGCAAATTCCGCCTCCATCTCGGCCTGTCGGGGGCGGCTGAGCCGCGCCTCGGCAGCTTGGGCATGACGTTCAACCAAGGGCATGTCCGAATAGCCGGGCGCGCCAATGCTCAGATACAGCAAGCCACTGCCCCCGACTGCAACGATGATCGTTGCAAAGGCAATCATGCGCATGGTCTTTGGCGCGGGTCCACCAACGGGGCGTCCACGGTCGCCCTTATCAAGGTCCAAAATCCGGCGCGAGACTTCAAGGCGCAAACGCTCGGCCTCATTCTCGGCAATGATCCCGCGCGCAAGATCGCGTTCAATTTCAGAAATCTGGTCACGATACACCCGCATCGCGCGCTCTGTACCATCGGCGGCGGCAGATTGCCCCGCGCGCGCCATCGCCCGCAGCAAGATCACACCCACCAACAGTGCGATGACAAAGAAACCTGCGGTCTGAACAAAAAAGCCCATGCGTCCTCCTGACGGTTCACCGCTGTCTATCTTGTCTTACCAAGACACAAAAGGCGAAATGGCGCCCTCCCCCCTCACAAACTTGCAAACCGCGACGGCGGGTCGCAGGCGCGTATGATTTCGGTTTTCGCCCTCATAGTGACGCTTCTGGAAAACCTGTCTGCGCCGGGGTAAGCCACATAGCACACACCCGCCCTGACGCAGGAGCTGCCCGCGCATGAAACGCTATTCCGCTTTCGCCATCGCCAGAGAGGCGTTTCGCCAGCATACAGGCTGGAAACAGGCTTGGGCCAGCCCCGAGCCGCGCGCACATTATGATGTCGTGATCGTGGGGGCCGGCGGGCATGGGCTGGCCACAGCCTATTACCTTGGCCACCGCTACGGCATCAAGAATGTGGCCGTGATCGAGAAAGGCTGGCTGGGCGGCGGCAATACCGGGCGCAACACCACGATCATTCGCTCGAACTACCTGCAAGACCCGTCTGCCGCCCTCTATGAGAAATCGCGCAGCCTGTTCGAGACGCTGTCGCAACAACTGAACTACAACATCATGTTCTCGCCCCGCGGCGTGATGATGCTGGCACAAACCGAGCATGAAAAGCGCGGCTATCTGCGCACCGAACGCGCCAATGCCCTGCAAGGCGTCGAGACGCGCTTCATCCCACCCGCCGAGGTCAAGAAACTGGTGCCGATCATCAATCTTGACGGGCCGCGCTACCCCGTCCTTGGCGCGTTGTGGCAGGCACGCGGCGGCACAGCGCGCCATGACGCGGTCGCTTGGGGTTTTGCGCGGGCCTGCTCTGACATGGGCATGCATATCATCGAGCAATGCGCCGTCACGGGTGTGGACTCCGAGGGCGGTCAGGTGACAGCCGTCAACACCACCAAGGGCCGCATCACTTGTGGCAAGCTGGGGATCGTCGTCGCGGGCCATTCCGGCGCGCTGGCCGATATGGCGGGCTTCCGGCTGCCCGTCGAATCGGTGGCCCTGCAAGCGCTGGTGTCGGAACCGATCAAACCTTGCATGGATGTGGTCGTCATGGCCAACACTGTGCATGGCTATATGTCGCAATCCGACAAGGGCGAAATGGTCATCGGTGGCGGCGCTGACGGGTTCAACAACTACACCCAGCGCGGCTCTTGGCACCATATCGAGGAAACCGTGCGCGCATTGGTCGAGACTTTTCCCATGATCTCGCGCTTGAAAATGCTGCGCCAATGGGGCGGGATCGTCGATATGACCGGCGACCGCTCGCCCATCATCTCGAAAACGCCACTTGGCAATTGCTTTATCAATTGCGGCTGGGGCACAGGCGGGTTCAAGGCCACACCGGGGTCGGGCTATGCCATGGCCGAACTGATCGCCAAAGGCGAACCGGGACCGCTGGCCGAGGCATTTTCCATGACCCGCTTCCGCGAGGGGCGCTTCATCGACGAGAGTGTCGCGGCAGGGGTGGCGCATTGATGACCCCCCAGCCTTTGCAACCCCAGCGCGAAATAAGCAAAAATCCACCCAAAGGTCAGTTTCGCCCGATGACAACTGCCACACCACACCCTAAGTCTCTCGCAGATCAACCTGAGGAGACGACATGCGTAAAGCGGTGCAACGGGTTCTTGCGGCGGCCCAGTCCAACCCACACAAGACCCTCGGCTTTTTATGTGGCGCAGGCATTCCACTTGTCGTCGCGGCCCTTATTTGGGCGCAAACGTCCGGCGGGCTTGCTGGCCCCTTGGTGGACCCGCGCCCACCGGCATTTGTCGTCCAGACCGACTGACACACGGGCCTGCGCCCCGATCATCTGCGCTGGTCGTATTCCTATGGAAAGCGGCGCTTTTCACACCACCACCCCCCGCCAGACCACATGCGCGCTCTCATTTGGCGGGGTGGGCCTTCGCATTCCATACATGCGCCCCGCATCCGCTTGGCCACAGAACACGGTAATGTCATACCGGTCGCCTGCCGCAGAACGGAACAATAGCCTATCTAGCCGTGTTATTTCTCTCAGAATTTCCTACTTGGAGAGAGAGACATGGCTGACAACAACACGCCCCACACACCGCCGCGGACTCCCGGCACCGAGCCGGGCGCGCGGAATGAAACCCACATTCACACAACACCATCCGCCCCACCACCAGAGAAGCGTAGCAACACTGTGCTGGCATTCGTTGTCGGCGGTGTCACTGTCGGGCTTGTCATTCTGTACTTCCTGTTCGACGGCTTTGGCACCAACAATGCCGCGCCAACAAACAGCGGCGCTGTCGACAGCTCGACCAACATCACAGTCGAGCCGGGCACATCCACAACGGAAACAGCACCCGCGGCAGAGCCAGAGGCAGCACCACAAGAGCCAGCCGCCACAGATGATGCAGGCGAAGCTGCACCTGAACCTGCGCCCGCTGACTGATACAGTCGACTGCGATTCCACTGACACCGTTTCCCAAGCCGGGCGTTTTGCGACGCCCGGCTTTTGCATGTCCCGCCATCACGGCGAACCAAGAAAGGCGCGCTCATGCTGATGCTAACCTGCCCCTGCTGTGGCGTCACCGCCGAAGAAACCGAATTTGCGCCGGGCTGTGAGGCACATTTGAAACGCTCTGGCGCGGGGTCGTCAAACGAAGACTTCGAGGCCTATATGTTCAACCGCAAAAACCCGCGCGGTGTGCATTTTGAACGCTGGCGCCACGCCTATGGGTGCGGCAAATGGTTTTTGGCCGCGCGCGATACCATGACGCTGGAAGTCTTTGGCACCTACCCCGCCCAGACCGCAGCACCCCCCGCCGAGATTGTCGCCAAGATTAAAGAAAAACGCCCGCAATGGGAGGGCTATGAATGAGCCACCGCCTCACCACCGGAGGGCGGTTGATCGACCGCGCCCAAGTCCAGAAGTTCACCTTTAACGGCAAACCCATGAACGGGTTTAAGGGCGATACGCTTGCCGCCAGTCTGCTGGCCAATGATCAAATGCTGCTGGGCCGGTCCTTCAAGTATCACCGCCCGCGCGGGGTCGTGGCCTCAGGGGCAGAGGAACCAAACGCGCTTGTCGGGCTGTCGCGCGGCGACCGGTATGAGCCGAACCAGCGCACCACCACAACCGAAGTGTTCGACGGTCTGGTCGCAGAAAGCCAGAACCATTGGCCCAGCCTGAATTTCGATATGATGGCGCTGAACAATCTGGTGCCGCAATTCCTGACGGCAGGGTTTTACTACAAAACCTTCATCCAACCGCGCGCATTCTGGAAACATGTGTACGAGCCGATCATCCGCCGCTCTGCCGGTCTTGGGAAAGCGCCCAAGCAAGACGCCCGCGACCCTGACACCTACGAGCAGATTTATGCGTTTTGCGATGTGCTGGTCATTGGCGGCGGCATTTCCGGTCTGCAAGCAGCCCTGACAGCCGCACAGGCAGGCGCACAAGTTTGCTTGTGGGAACAGACCGACCATTGGGGTGGACGCGCCCCTGTCGACGGGGTCGAAATTGACGGGCAGCCGACAGAGGCATGGATTGACTCCACCATAGAAGCCCTTGAAAAAATGGACAATGTTCATCTTCGCCTGCGGTGCATGGGGGCTGGTGTGCACGACCACGGCTATATGCTGGGGTATGAGCGTGTCAGCGATCATCTGCCGCAATCCGACGCGCCGCGCCACCGGTTGTGGCGGATGCGCGCCCGCCAGATCATCACCGCAACGGGTGCAATCGAGCGGCCCTTGTCCTTTGCGGGCAATGATGTGCCCGGCGTCATGCTGGCCAGCGCAATGCGCGACTATCTGGTGAATTACGCAGTGGCACCGGGGCAAGAAGTGGTGGTCGTCACCAATAATGACGACGCTTACCGCACAGCGATTGCCCTGCGCCGCGCAGGTGTCGGTGTGGCCGCAGTGGTCGATGCCCGCGCCGAGGCGTCCGGGGAACTGCCGCAGCAAGCACGCGCGCAGGGTATCCGCGTCCTGACCGGGCGCGGCATTCGCAAGGTCAAGGGCGGCAAGCGCGTCACCGGTGTTGAAATCTGCCGGATCGACAGCAAAGGCACTGCTTTCACAGAGAAATTCGATTGTGACGCCGTCGCCATGTCAGGCGGCTGGTCGCCGGTTGTGCATCTGTGGTCGCATTGCGGCGGCAAACTGATCTGGGACGAGGCAGGCAGTTTCTTTCGCCCCGACCCGGAACGCCCACCCTTGGGTGCAGATGGTGCGGGCTTCGTGCGCGTGTGCGGGTCCGCAGCGGGCGCGTTGGGCGCGGTGCTGGCCGATGCCCATGCCTGCGGGTTTAGCGCCGCTCAGATCCTTGGGGCAACCGCGGACCCCACGCCCCCCGCGACAGACGCGGTCGCCACGAATGAGCCGATGGAACCCGTCTGGATGATGCCGCGCAACGCAGAATATGATCTGCGCATGAAAATGTGGCTGGATTTCCAGAATGATGTCAAAGTTGCCGATGTGCAGCTGGCTGCGCGCGAAGGGTATCAATCGGTCGAACATACCAAACGCTACACCACATTGGGCATGGCGACGGATCAAGGAAAGCTAAGCAATATCAACGGCTTAGCGATACTTTCTGATGCATTGGGACAACCTATTCCGGCAACGGGTACCACCACATTCCGCCCGCCCTATACCCCCATTTCCCTTGCCGCAATCGCGGGCGAGGCACGCGGGCCGATCTTCCAGCCCCTACGTCGCACACCCCTGCATGACTGGCACGAGGGCAATGGCGCGGATTGGGAACCCGTGGGCCAGTGGCGCAGGCCCTATACCTATCTGCGCGCAGGCGAAAAGCGCCATGATTCCGTGAACCGCGAAGTAAAAAATGCGCGCGAGAACATAGGCTTGCTGGACGCCTCTACATTGGGGAAAATCCTTGTCTCAGGGCCGGATGCGGGCCGCTTCCTTGATATGCTCTACACCAATATGATGAGCAGTCTGAAGCCCGGCAAATGCCGCTATGGGCTGATGTGCAATGAAAACGGTTTTCTGATGGATGACGGTGTCGTCGCGCGGATTGATGACCAGTCTTTCCTTGTGCACACCACCTCTGGCGGGGCCGATCACATCCATGCGTGGATGGAAGACTGGCTGCAATGCGAATGGTGGGACTGGAAGGTTCACACGATCAACCTGACCGAGCAATTCGCCCAGATCGCCGTTGTCGGGCCGAAAGCGCGGCAACTGCTGGAGCGACTGGGCGGCATGGATGTCAGCCGCAACGCCCTGCCCTTTATGGACTGGCGCGAAGGCACCTTGGGGGGCTTCAACGCGCGGGTCTTCCGCATCAGCTTTTCGGGTGAGTTGAGCTTCGAGGTTGCGGTGCCCGCAAGTCAGGGCCGCGCCTTCTGGGACAGGCTGTTGGCCGAAGGGGCTGATCTGGGCATCATGCCTTACGGCACCGAAGCGCTGCATATCCTGCGCGCGGAAAAAGGGTTCATCATGATCGGGGACGAAACCGATGGCACAGTGATTCCGCAAGATCTGGGCCTGAACTGGGCGATCAGCAAGAAGAAGGAAGACTTCCTTGGCAAGCGCGGCATGGAGCGCGAAGCCATGCTCAGCCCCACACGCTGGAAGCTGGTCGGGCTGCAAACGCTGGATGGCTCTGTGCTGCCGCATGGGGCGCTGGCGGTCCGGCCAGAGAAAAACGCCAATGGCCAAGCCGTCACCGAAGGGCGCGTAACCTCGACCTATTATTCGGCCACGCTGGGGCGCGGCATTGCGATGGGGCTGGTCGAACGCGGGCCAGACCGCATGGGCGAGGAGCTTGCTTTTGCAGGCGACGGCGACACCCGCATCAAGGCCCGGATCGTGGACACCGTGCTCTATGACAAGGAAGGCGAGAAGCAAAATGTCTGATCTGGCACAAAGCGCCCTGCCCGGCGCACAGTTCGATGGGTTTGTGAGCGTGCGCGAAGCAGGCTTGCAGGGCATGATCACATTGCGCGGTGCGTTGGACAGCGAAGCAGTCACCAACGCCGTGCAGCAGGCAACGGGTTGCGCCATGCCAGCGCCACGGCGCGTGACATCGACAGGCGCATATGCAGTGGCATGGATGTCGCCGGACGAGGTGATGATCCTGTGCCCGCATGACAAAGCGCGCGAAATCGCAAGCGGCCTTGCTGACGCGCTCAAGGACAGCTTCGCAACACTCGCAGTCGTGTCGGACGCCCGCGCGGTCTTCACCCTGCACGGCGCAGGCTGGCGCAACGCGCTGGCAAAAATCTGCCCCGTCGATTTCGGCACACTGACCGAAGGCGATATCCGCCGCACCCGTGCGGCTCAGGTCGCAGCCGCGATCTGGGTGTCTGGCACGGACGAGGCGACATTGGTCTGTTTCCGATCTGTCGCGGAGTACATGTTCGAGCTTCTCTCGACTGTGTCCAAGCCCGGCTCTGAACCTGCGCTTTATCGCTGAGCCCTCAGATTTTTCAGAGTTATTTCTCCCCGCCCCTTGACCTGCGGGGGGGGAAGGCCCTTATTCAAGACAGTCAAACACAATAACACAGACGAGGAAAACATGGCTTTTGAACTTCCTGACCTACCCTACGCGCATGATGCGCTCGCCAATCTGGGCATGAGCGCCGAGACGCTGGAGTTTCACCACGACATTCACCACAAAGCCTATGTCGACAATGGCAACAAACTGATCGCCGGCACCGAATGGGAAGGCAAATCCGTTGAGGATATCATCACCGGCACCTATCAGTCGGGCGCGGTCGCGCAATCGGGCATCTTCAACAATGCCAGCCAGCACTGGAACCATGCCCAGTTCTGGGAAATGATGGGTCCGGGCACTGGCGGTATGCCGGGCGCACTGGAAAAAGCACTGGTCGAAAGCTTCGGGTCTGTCGACAAGTTCAAGGAAGAGTTTTCGGCCGCAGGCGCAGGTCAGTTCGGTTCTGGCTGGGCTTGGCTGGTCAAGGACAAGGACGGCTCGCTCAAAGTCACCAAGACCGAAAACGGCGTCAACCCGCTGTGCTTTGGCCAAACAGCCCTACTGGGCTGCGATGTGTGGGAACACAGCTATTACATCGACTTCCGCAACAAGCGCCCGGCCTATCTCAGCAACTTCCTTGAGAAGCTGGTGAACTGGGAAAACGTCGCAGGCCGGATGTAAGCATCTTTGCACATTCACGAAAAAGGGGCGCATTTGCGCCCCTTTTTTTATGCAGATCACGGACATGCTCTAGAGCGTCGAGCCTTTAACCTGATGCATATCCAGCCCCACAGAAGAAGTTCCAGCATTCGTCCGGTGTGAAGAGGTCGCAGATTTCCGTGAGCGCGTCGAACATCTGATCGAATGTTCTGGCTCCAATCCTACGCAGATGTGCCTTGAGCTTTGAGAAAGCCATCTCGATGGGGTTGAGGTCAGGGGAGTATGGCGGCAGGTACAAGAACCAGCATCCCACATCTCTTAAAGCCGTCGCAGCAGCCTTGTTGTAATGGGTGGCGAGGTTGTCGCAAATAACGACAGTGCCTGGCTGTAATTCCGGGGCCAGGACATTTCGGACATAGGCCTCAAAGGCTTCACCATCCATTGCCCCTTTGATGACCCACGGCGCGATCAGATTGTCGTGCGTCAAACCAGCGATAAATGTCTGCGTTCCCCACGCCCCGAACGGGGCATCCATTTCCAGGCGCTTTCCGCAGAGACTGCGTCCGTATTGACGGGTCAGGTTGGTTTTGACGGAGGTTTCATCAATAAAGACAAGCCGATCAGGATGCGCTTGCATGGCAGGCAGGTGATGCCTGAACCAGTTCTTACGCCGCTCCTTCACATGAGCGCGCAACCGTTCGGTGGCAACCAGCGACTTTTTTTATATGTGTATCCGAGCTTGCGCAGAAACCGCCCGATGGAGGCCGCGTGCGCGGTAATGCCAGTGGCAGCTTCCAATGCACCGGCAAGTTCTGGCAAAGTGATATCACCATCCTGCGCCACCAATTCTTCCAGCAACGCTTGATGAGAAGACAGCTTCCCATGACCAGGAGGACGGCCTTGGGGCTCCGGCTCAATCGAACCCGTTTCCCGCAGCCTGCGTTGCCATCGCACACCAGTGGCGGCGGACAACTTCAGCCGTGCTGCTGCGGCACGACCGCTCAATCCTTCTACAATACACTCTTGAAACCGCGCACGAAGCGCTGACGGCAATGCTGATGACATAAGACATCCTCCCAAGGAACATGAATCACAAATCAACCTCAAAGGGAATCCATCGATTCACGTTTCAAGCGCGGCGCTCTAGACCAACACCGAAGATGGTCCGCCCCCCTCAGACGGGCGGCAAGCCGCCAAATCTGCGCAAGTCTCAGAACAAAAGCGATGGCAACCACAAGACCAGTCCGGGGAAGATGAACAGCAGCGCTATCGCCACAATTTGCAGGCACACAAACGGGATCGCCCCCTTGTAGATCATCCCTGTGCTGACCGAATTTGGCGCCACCCCGCGCAGATAGAACAGCGAAAACCCGAAGGGCGGGGTCAGGAAAGACGTCTGCAAATTCACCCCGATCATAACCCCCAACCACACAGGGTCGATCCCCAGCAGCAGCAGGGTCGGCGCAGTGATTGGCAACACGATGAAAATGATCTCGAATGTATCAAGGATAAAGCCCAGCACGAACATGATGATCATGACGGTAATCATCGCACCCATCGCGCCACCCGGCATGGTGGTCAGGAATTCGCGCACCAGATTGTCGCCACCCATCTGGCGGAAGACGATGGCAAAAACCGACGCGCCAAAAAGGATGATAAAGATCATCGAGGTCACGACTGCCGTGCGCCGCGCCACTTCGGCAAAAACCTTAAAGGACAACCGCCAACGGGCTGCCGCCAACAGCGTCGCGCCTACAGCACCCACCGATGCCGCCTCGGTCGGGGTGGCGATCCCGCCCAGAATGGACCCAAGCACCGCACCAATCAGCAACAATGGCGGCACCAGTGCGGACAGGATTTCCTTCCACAGCCCTTGCTTTTCTTCCGGTGGCACAGGGGTTGCGGGGCAGCTCTCAGGGTCGAAAACCGCCTTGAAGATGATATAGCTGATATACAGTCCCACCAGCAGCAAACCGGGGATCATTGCCCCCGCAAACAGATCACCCACCGAGACAGTCTTGGGGGCGAAATTGCCAAGGCTCATCTGCACCTGAGAGTTCATGCCCGCAATCATGTCGCCCATGAAAATCAGCACAGTTGAGGGGGGAATGATCTGCCCCAGCGTACCGCTGGCACAAATCGCCCCGCTGGCCAGTTTCGGGTCATACCCCGCCCGCAACATTGCAGGCAACGAGATCAGACCCATCGTCACCACAGTTGCACCCACAACGCCCGTCGACGCCGCCAGCAGCGCGCCCACCAGAATGACCGATATACCCAGCCCGCCGCGCAGATCACCAAACAAGCGGCCCATTGTGGTCAGCAATTGCTCGGCAATATTGCTGCGTTCCAGCATCACGCCCATAAAGATGAACAACGGCACCGCGACCAGCACCTCGTTAATCATATAGCCTGTGTAGCGGCCCGCGAGGGCGCGCAGGTTCGACATGTCGAACACGCCAAAATACAGACCGATATAGGCAAAAAGCACCGATGTGCCCGCCAGTGTAAAGGCCACGGGGAAGCCGATCAGCAAAAAGCCAATCACGGCAAAAAACATCAGCCCGGCAAGAATCTCGCCAATCAGCACTGGGTCCATATCAGACGATCTCCGGGTCGTATTTGTATTTATAGTCGTCAGGCACCAGATCATACCGTCCGGCAATGATCAGGATCGACCGAATGACCATCGCTATGCCTTGCAGCGCGATGACGACCGCGAGCACCAGTATAAAGCTTTTCAGCAGCCACAGCCCCGGCATCCCGCCCGGATTGGCCGAGGCTTCGCCCAGCCGGATCGAGCGCTGGACGAACACCAGCGAATAACTCCAGACCACCCAAGCAAATGGTGTCAGGAAGATGCACACACCCAGCAAATCCAGCCACGCCTTGCGCAGCGTCGAGGCCGGTCTGTAGAAGATGTCGACCCGCACATGGTCGTTGCGATAAAGCGCATAGCCCGCAACAGCCGTGAACATGACCCCATTCATCCAAGGGTATAAATCCTGCATCCACAGGCGCGTATTCTGGAACAGGTAGCGTTCCACCACCACCCAGAAGCAAACCAGCACAATGCCAACCGACAGCCACATGAACACATTGCCCATGATGCGGTTAACCAGATTGATAAGGCGCATCAGATAGGAAAGCGCTATCATGTCATCCTCCGGCGGTGGGGGTCAGGTGGACAAGTGGCCCCGGATCATGTCCGGGGCCATCTCATATTAGCAGATCATCGGCAACTGCCGACGCGCGTGATGTTTAGCCAAGGTCCGAAATATCAAAATACTTCAGACGGGCCTGCGCAAAGGTCAGATCCGTATTCTCGGTGCGCTGGCGCAAGAGATTGAAGTTCTCAACGAAGCTTTCCGCAGTGGCTTTGGTCTTCGCGTCGGAACTGTCAAGAATCTCGACCAGCAATTCGCGCGACGCAGCCGCACCGGATTCTAGAATGCTCTCGGGCCAGTCGTTGTGTACGATCACATCATGGTTCTCGACCATGTCATTCAGCGCAATCGGGTCATTGGCATAGAACTCTGACGGCACCTGATCGTATTCCGCCTGACACGCATCGCGGATGATCGCTTGCAGATTCGAGGGCAATTCCTGATACTTGGCCTTGTCCACAACCAGCTCTGTCGCCAGTCCCGGCTCGATGAAGGAGCTGGTGTAGTAATGCTTGCGCACCTGATGGAAGCCCAGCGCGCGGTCATTATAGGGGCCAACAAATTCAGCCGCGTCCAGCGCACCAGATTGCAGCGCCGCAAAGATTTCACCGCCCGCAAGGTTGGTGACAGACGCGCCCATTTTCTGCCAGACCTGACCACCAAGACCGGGTGTGCGGAAGCGCATACCCTGAATGTCGTCAATCCCTGTCAGCTCGTCCTGAAACCAGCCGCCCGCCTGCGTGCCGGTATCGCCGGACAGAAACGCCTGAAGGCCGAAATCATCGTAGATGTCGTCATACAGTTCCTGACCGCCCAGATAGCGCACCCAAGCCGCCAACTCGCGCGAGGTCATGCCGAAGGGCACACCTGTGAAAAATGACAGGCCGACAGATTTATTCTGCCAGTAATAAGCCGCACCATGGCTCATTTCAGCCGAGCCGTCGATCACAGCATCCAGTGATTGCAGCGCGGGCACCATCTCGCCTGCGGCAAACACTTCAACATTCATAGCGCCATCAGCGGCGGCATTGATCCGGTCAGCGACGCGCTGCGCCCCTGTTCCCAGACCGGGAAAGTTGCGCGGCCATGTTGTGACCATGCGCCAGTTGATGCGCCCTTGCGCAACAGCAGGTGCCGCCAGACTCGTGGCAGCAGCCGCGCCGCCACCCAGCGCCGAGGTTTTCAAAAAAGAACGACGATCCATGTTTTCCTCCCATGGGTTATTTTTATCCATTGCCCTTGCGGACAGGGGCTTGATTAAAAGCACAGTGTGACCGAGGTGTGAACCTTTTTTTTCAGGGCATACCCCCTGAAATCTGCTGAAATTTCGGGCAATTTACTCCATTGCTTTACAATCTGTCGTGAAAACGCCCTAACTGGGTCGGGGTTGGATATCTGTGTTGCGCAAGTTCACCCAGTTCGCAAATAAAATTACCGCCCCCCCGACAAAGACGAGCGGCTCCAACGCCTCTGCATACAGCCAGACCCCGACCAATGCGATCACCGGAAGGCGCAAAAACTCCATCGGCGCCACAGTAGAGGCAGGCGCCAGCGCAAGCGCGGATGACAAGGCGAAATGCGCGCTCAATCCGGTCACCCCGACAACGGCAAGCCACCCCCAGATCGCAGCAGGCGGCCATGTGAAACCTCCCCATTGCGCCAGCACCAGCCCGAAAAGCGTTTGTGACAACGTCATCCAGAACAAAACGCACAGGATACTGTCTGCCCGCATGATCCGTTTTGTCAGCATGACATTCATGGCAAACCCGATTGCACACAGCATCCCCGCCAGATGCCCGGTGTTCAGCGGCTGCACACCCGGCTGCGCCACGATCACAATGCCCGCAAACCCCAACAGCGCCACCATTACGCGGCGCAGGGTGAACCGCTCGCCCAGCACCAGCGGGGCCAACAGCGCCACCCAGATCGGCATGGTAAACTCCAGCGCCACAAGCTGCGACAAAGGGATCACCATGATCCCGTAAAACCACAGATTCTGGCCTGCAAAGTGAAACAGATTGCGCGTCAGATGCAGCTTCGGGCTGGTCGGTCGGATTTCCGCCAGCATCCGACCGGGCTTGCGCAGGGAATACAGCACCACGCCCACGACAATCGCAAACCCGATAAGCGAGCGCCAGAACATCAATTCAAATGAATCCAGCTCTTGCTGGATGGCACGCCCTGCAATGGCCATGGCCGTAAACGACACAATCGCCCCGGACATCCACAATGCGGCACGTCCCGGTTGCGTGTCGCTGGCCGCCAGATCGGGCGTCACGACACTGTCAGGGCTGTCAGTGTGTCCACACCTGCCGCCTGTTGGTCGCAAAATTGTCGCCGTAACCACCGGGGCGCAGATTGGCGCGGCGGCTTTTGGGCGCGATCACGTTATAGTCAATGCCGTGCGCGCGCGCATAGGCTTCGGCGGCGGCCTGATCTGCGAAGTGCAGCTTGACCTGCGAATCCATGTCGCCCGAACTGGTCCAGCCCATCAGCGGGTCAATCTCGCGGGCCTGCGCAGGTGAAAATTCCAGCACCCATCCGTGGGCCTTGGCGTTTCCTGATTGCATTGCGTTGCGGGCGGGCTTGTAGATGCGTGCGCGCATATGTGCTGCTCCTTGCGAATTGCGCATCTTATGGGAAAAAAACAGGCCAAAGACAAGGGTGCAGACAGGAAAGGGTCGCCCGAAAGGAGGGAACGAGGAGTAAGTCTTCCGGGCCGCGACCTTTTCCTGCCTGCCAACTCAGATTTAAACTCAAAAACAGGCCCTGCAACTTATTTTACATTTCAAACTCATCTTTTCGCGCAGACCGCCGTGAATGCCCAAGCGGCCCTGCCCCTCAGCCCAACTCTTTCGACGCGATCACAGGAAAGAAAACCCCGCCCGACCACAGGCCGAACCAGCTTTCCCCTTCATGGGGCTCATGCGACCCAAGCTCGACAAGCCGATAAAAGCTTTTGCGGTCAATCAGCGCCTCCAGCCCGGCACGGATCATGACATAGGGTGACGGCTCGCCCGTGTCGGCATCGCGGATCACGCGCACGGGATGCGCAGACCCCGCCTCTGCCTCATCGCCCAGATTGGTGACGAAGGTCAGCTTTTGCGCGCGCCCGTCCCCCTCAACACGGAAATCCACCGCGACAAACGGCGCGTCATCGACTGTGATTCCCACCTTCTCGACCGGTGTGACCAGATAGAACTTGCCGTCTTCCAGCTTCAGGATACTAGCAAACAGCTTAACCAGTGCGGGCCGCCCGATGGGGGTGCCCTCATAGAACCACGTCCCGTCGCGGGCGATCCGCATATCAATATCGCCACAAAACGGCGGGTTCCACAGATGCACGGGCGGCAGACCTTTGCCTTTTGACGCGGCACTCGCGGCCTGAGCCAGCGTATCGGGGGTCGGTGTCACGGTATTTTGTTCACTCATGATTTTTTGCCATTGGATGCCTATGCGATATGTTTGATGATAGCACATAAGTTGCAAACACGGAATTTCACCCCGACGAGGAACGCGCATGAGCACCGAGACCGATCTGATCGCCGAGATAGAAACGCTGGGTGAGAAACTCGCACTGGCGCGCGCCAGCATCAACCGCCGCTTTATCGGACAGAAGAATGTGGTCGACCTGACCCTGACCGCCATGCTCTGCGGCGGGCATGGGTTGCTGATTGGTCTGCCCGGCTTGGGCAAAACCCGGCTGGTGGACACGCTGTCCACGGTCATGGGGCTGAAAGGCAACCGCATCCAGTTCACGCCCGATCTGATGCCTGCCGATATTTTGGGCTCTGAAGTGCTGGACGTGGCCGAAGACGGGCGCCGCGCCTTTCGATTTATCGAGGGGCCGATTTTCTGCCAGCTTCTGATGGCGGATGAGATCAACCGCGCCAGCCCGCGCACACAAGCCGCCCTGCTGCAAGCCATGCAGGAAGGCGAAGTCACTGTTGCGGGCGATCATCACAAGTTGGAGCGGCCCTTTCACGTGCTGGCCACCCAGAACCCGATCGAGCAAGAAGGCACCTACCCCCTGCCCGAAGCCCAGCTTGACCGGTTTCTGTTGCAGATTGATGTCGAATATCCCGACCGCGCCACCGAACGCGACATCCTGATCGCCACCACAGGCGAGGGCGAGGATGCCGCGCATGAAGTGTTCAGTTCCGCCGAACTGATGGCCGCACAGCAATTGCTGCGCCGCATGCCCGTCGGGGACACCGTGGTCGAGGCCATTCTCGATCTGGTCCGCGCCTGCCGCCCTGATGAGGCAGAGGCCCATGAGGCCGTCAAGGGCTCCGTCAGTTGGGGGCCGGGGCCACGTGCCGCCCAAGCACTTATGCTGACCGTGCGCGCCCGCGCCTTGCTGGACGGACGACTTGCCCCGTCGGTCGAGGATGTGGCGGCAATGGCGCGCCCTGTCCTGACCCACCGCATGGCCTTGGGCTTTGCGGCGCGCGCACGCGGCGAAAGCCTGAGCGCGATCATCGCCCGCGTGGCCGCCACCGCCACGCAGATGGAGGCCGCAGCTTGACGACACCCGCCACCCTGCGCACCCATGCCGAGGCATTGGCCGCCCCCCTGCCCGCGCTGCTTGCGCAGGCAGAGCATCTGTCTGCGTCGGTTCTACCTGGCGCACACGGGCGCAGGCGGGCAGGCATGGGCGATGAGTTCTGGCAATACCGGCAAGCGACCTCGTCCGACAGCGGCGCGCGAATCGACTGGCGGCGTTCTGGTCGGGCCGATGTGCATTTCGTGCGCGAAACCGAATGGCAGGCGGCGCAGTCGGTGACGCTGTGGGTCGATCAATCGCAGGCAATGGGGTTTACAGGCGACAAGGCCCGCCTGCCAAAAGCCGAGCGCGCCAAGCTTCTGGCGCTGGCGCTGTCGGTCCTGCTGCTCAAAAGCGGCGAGCGCGTGGGGCTGATGCCCGGCCTGCCCGCCCGCTCTGGCCGCGCACAGCTTGACCCGCTGGCGCTTGCACTGCACGACGCGGCAGACACTACCGATTACGGCACCCCGCCGCTAAGCCATCTGCCTGCCTATTCACAGGCCGTGTTCCTGTCGGACTTTCTGGGCGACCCCACCGCCTTGCAAGAGGCTGTGGGCCGTGCGGCGGATCAAGGTGTGAAAGGGGCGCTGGTACAGGTACTCGACCCCGCAGAAGAAGAGTTTCCCTATCAGGGCCGCTCGATCTTTGAATCCATGGCAGGCGGGCTGCGCCACGAGACATTGCGCGCCAATGATCTGCAAACGCGCTACCGGCTGCGACTGGCCGAGCGCAAGGACATGCTGGCAGAACTGGCCCGCGTCACGGGCTGGCAAGTGTTGACCCATCACACCGACCAGCCTGCCGCAACTGCACTGATGTGGCTGTGGCATGAACTTGACGCAGGGCGGGGGCGCTGATGTTCACACTTGGCCCGCTTGGATTCGCAACACCCGCCCTGCTGCTGGCACTGGTGGCCTTGCCGCTGCTGTGGTGGCTGTTGCGCGCGGTGCCGCCCGCGCCGGTGATCCGGCGCTTTCCCGGTGTGGCGCTGCTGATCGGCCTGAAGGATGAAACCACCGAGACGGACAAGACCCCGTGGTGGCTGCTGGTCTTGCGCGCACTTGCCGTGGCCGCGCTGATCTTCGGGTTCTCCGGCCCTGTGCTCAACCCGCAGGCCGCGCGCGATGGCACGGGCCCGCTGCTGATCGTGATGGATGCCAGTTGGGCCAGTGCGGCCGACTGGCAACGCCGCCAGACACGCGTCGAAGACCTGTTGTCAGAGGCGCAGCGCGCCAGCCGCCCGGTTGCCGTGGTGGCCCTGACCGACCTGCCTTCGGGCGAGACGGCATTTCGTGCCGCCGAATACTGGGCCGAGCGCGTGCCGGGGCTCGCCCCTGCCCCCTTCACCGCAAACCAAGCGCAATTGGACGCGTGGCTGGACCGCTTGCCCGACGCGTTTGACACCTATTGGTTGTCGGACGGGCTAGCGCATGACTACCGCGACGGGCTGACCGACGCGCTGCAAGCGCGCGGCGTGCTCACCGCCTTCGAGACATCGCGCCCGGTCGTTGCCCTCGCCCCGCCCGAATTGCGCGAAGGCGTGATCCACCTGACCGCCCACCGCACCGAAGGCCTGCCAGAGCGCGAGATCGAGATCACCGCCTCTGGCCGCGATCCGGCAGGGGTTGAACGGGTACTCGCCAGCGCTGCGACCCGTTTCGACGCAGACGCCACCCAAACAACGCTGGAACTGACCCTGCAACCCGAATTGCGCAACCGGATCACCCGCTTTCAGATCAGCGGCGAGCGTTCTGCCGGGGCTGTGGCGCTGGCCGATGACGCGCTTCAACGGCGCAAGGTCGCACTTCTGGCAGGCCGTGACGGGCGCGAGGGGCTGGACCTGCTGTCACCGTTTTTCTATCTGCGGCAAGCGTTGGAGCCGGTCGCGGAACTGATCGAAAGCCCGTCCGTCGATGATCTGCTGCTGACCTCGCCCGATGTGCTGATCCTTGTGGATGTGGCGCAACTGGGCGAACTGGAAACCGCGCAAATCCTCGATTTCGTCAATGATGGCGGGTTGCTCTTGCGCTTTGCAGGTCCGCGCCTTGCCGCCAGTGACGTCGCCCGCGCCGAAGAAGACCCGCTCTTGCCGGTGCGCCTGCGCATTGGCGGGCGCACGGTCGGCGGTGCCATGAGTTGGGGCGAGCCGCGCCGCCTGCGCGAGTTCAGTCAGGACTCGCCCTTTGCCGGGCTGTCCATCCCGCAAGAGGTGACAATCAGCGCACAAGTGCTGGCCCAGCCCGACCCCGCATTGGGCGAGCGGACAATTGCGTCACTGGCCGATGGCACGCCTTTGGTGACGCGCAAATTCTCGGGCGACGGTCAGGTCGCGCTGATCCACACCACCGCCAATGCGGAATGGTCGACCCTGCCGCTCTCTGGCCTGTTTGTCGACATGCTGGAGCGGCTTGCCGTATCCACCCGCCCCACAGCGCCCACGCGCGACGCGCTGATCGGGACACAATGGCAGCCGGAGCGCCTGTTGGATGGATTCGGGCAGGTCATCGACGCCAGCGCCAACCCGGTTGTACCGGGCGAGGTTCTGGCCGAAGGGCAGTATGGCCCCGACCTTCTGCCCGGCGTCTACCGCAGTGCTGTCGGGTCGCTGGCATTGAATATCGGGCAGGCCGACATGACCTTAAGCACCAGCGACTGGCCTGCAACCGTGCAGGTCGAGCGCGACACACAACGCGAAGAGCGCGACCTGACCGCTTTCTTTCTGACACTTGGCCTAGGGGCTCTCATGATCGACATACTGGCCGCACTCTGGATCTCGGGCCGCTTGCGCGGGGCAACCGCCATTCTGGCGCTCGTCGCCCTTGGACTGCACGGCACGCCAGCGCAGGCGGATGACGCACCGGGCGATGACCGGCTGGCCCTACAGGCGACATCCGACATGGTGCTGGCTCATGTGCTGACCGGTGATGCGCGTGTCGATGACATGGCGCGCGCGGGCCTTCTGGGCTTGGGCCGCACGCTTTTTTCGCGCACCTCGGTCGAGCCAGGCCCACCCATCGGCGTCGATCTGGAAAGCGATGAATTGACCTTCTTTCCCTTCCTTTACTGGCCCATCACAGAAGAGTCCGCGATCCCGTCAGACGCCGCCTATTCCAAACTCAACCGCTACTTGCGCGGCGGCGGCATGATCATGTTCGATACCCGCGACGCCGAACTGGCGGGCCTGACCCGCACCACCCCCGAAGCGCGCCGCCTGCAAGCCATCGCGCGCCCGCTCGACATCCCCCCGTTGGAACCCGTCCCCGAAGACCATGTCCTGACCCGCACCTTCTATCTGTTGCAGGAATTTCCGGGCCGGTTCTCAGGCCGCGATGTCTGGGTCGAGGCGTCGCCCGCCGATGCCGAACGCGCAGACGGGATGCCGTTTCGCAACCTCAATGACGGGGTGACGCCAGTGATCATTGGCGGGCATGACTGGGCCTCGGCTTGGGCCGTGGATGATGCAGGCAGCCCGCTTGTACGGCTTGGCATGGGCGTCACAGGCGAGCAGCAGCGCGAAATGGCGTACCGCTTCGGTGTGAACCTCATCACCCATGTGCTGACGGGCAATTACAAATCTGATCAGGTCCATGTGCCTGCCCTTCTGGAAAGGATCGGCCAATGACCGGGTGGGACGGGCTTGTCTTTGCGCCGCGGCTGGATTGGCCGATCCTTTGGGCGCTGATGGGGGTCTGCGCGCTGATGGTCGGTCTGGCGCTGTGGCAGGGCTTGCGCGGCTGGTGGTTGCGCGGGCTGGCGGCACTCGCACTGATCGCAGCCCTCGCCAACCCCTCGCTGCAATCCGAGGAACGTGATGGCCTGTCCGACATCGCCCTGATCGTCGTCGACGACTCTGCGTCCAACCGCCTTGGCGTGCGCGGCGAACAGACAGAGGCCGCGCGCGCCCATCTTGAGGCCGAACTCGACAGCCTTGGCGGGTTGGAAACACGCATCGTCTCGGTGCCTGACGGGCCACGCAACACCGGCACCGAATTGAACACAGTCATGGCCGAAGCGCTGTCCGATCTGCCGCGCGACCGGCTGGCGGGGGTGTTTGCCATCTCTGACGGGCAGGTCCATGACGAGATGCCAGAACTGTCCCTTCCTGCCCCCTTTCATCTGTTGCAAACAGGCGAGGCTGACGATTGGGACAGGCGGCTGATTATCCGCAACGCCCCCTCCTTCGCCATTCTGGGAGAGCCGATCACCCTTGGCCTGCGGGTCGAAGATCAGGGCGCAGTCCCGCCCGACCAAAGCCGCTTTGCAACCCTGAATTATTCTATTGATGGCGAAGACCCCAGCACGGCAATGGTGCCCGTCGGCGAGGATATGGAAATCACCGTCACGCTAGAGCGCGGCGGCATGAACGTCCTGCAATTCGAGGTGGAAGAAGAACCGGGCGAGTTGACCACACGCAACAACTCGGCCATCGTGCAGATCAACGGCGTGCGCGACCGGCTGAGTGTGCTGCTCGTCTCGGGCGAGCCGAATGCCGGACAACGCACGTGGCGCAACCTGCTGAAATCCGATCCGGCGGTTGATCTGGTTCATTTCACAATTCTGCGCCCGCCCGACCGCCATGACGGGGTGCCGGTCAACGAGCTGTCGCTGATCGCCTTTCCGACCCGCGAATTGTTTGTCGACAAGATCGACGAGTTTGATCTGATTATCTTCGACCGCTACCGGCGGCGCGGCATCCTGCCCAACAGCTATTTCAGCAATATCGCCCGCTATGTCGAAGAAGGCGGCGCATTGCTGGTTGTTGGCGGGCCGGAACTGGCCAGCGCGGACAGCATCTGGCGCTCGCCCTTGGGCGATGTGTTCCCCGCACGGCCCACCGCCCGCGTGATTGATGAAGGATTCCGCCCGCAGATCACTGAACTGGGCCAGCGCCACCCTGTCACGTCAGGGCTGGAAGCGCTGGTGCCTGCCACCGAAGACGGGCCGGGCTGGGGCCGCTGGTTCCGCCAGATCGAGCTGGAACCAGAGCGCGGTCAAACCGTGATGAGCGGCGTTGAGGGGCGCCCGCTGCTGATGCTGGACCGTGTTGGCGAAGGGCGGCTGGCACTTCTGGCCTCTGACCAGACATGGCTGTGGGATCGCGGCTATGAGGGCGGCGGGCCACAACTGGAACTGTTGCGCCGTCTGGCCCATTGGATGATGGGCGAGCCGGATCTCGAAGAGGAAACCCTGACCGCCACCGCCGAAGGGCAGCGCGTGACCGTCCTGCGCCGCTCGCTGCAAGATGAAGTGGGCGAGGTGACAGTCACCGGCCCCGATGGCGAAAGCTTCACGTTAAAGCTGACCGAGGACGCGCCGGGCGATTACCGCGCCGAATTTGACGCGCCTGAAATCGGCCTCTACCGCCTGTCCGAAGGGGAACTGGACACAGTTGTGGCCCTTGGTCCCCAAGCCCCGCGCGAGTTTGAGGAAACGATTGCCACCGCCGACAAGCTGCGCCCGCTGGTCACCGCCACACGCGGCGGTGTTATGCGCGTGCACGATGATCTGCCCGAGCTTCGCTTTGTACGCGAAGGGCGTGCCGCATCCGGTCGCGGCTGGATGGGCCTGACCCCGCGCGATGCCTATGTGACAACGCAGTTGCGCACCGCAGCCGTGCTGCCGGGCTGGGCATGGCTGTTGCTGGCAGCAGGGCTGGCACTGGGCGCGTGGCTGCGCGAGGGGCGCAGCCGCTGACCTGCACGCCTTAGCGCTGCACGACATCCGCCTGCGCGCCCAGAAAATCCCGCAGCGCCTGTGCCGTTTCAGACGGAGCGGTGTCTGGAAAGAAATGCCCGCCCGCAATCCCCTGTGCCTGCATGTTCGCCAGCCACGGCCCCCATGTGGCGGGCACATCAAAATGCTGCGCCATAGCCCCCTGTGCGCCAAACAGCACCAGTGACGGGCCATCAAACTTGGCACCAATAGCCTGCGCGTCCTGCGCCAGATCATGATCCAGCGCCGCGCGGTAATCCTGACACATGCCAAAAATCACCGCCGGATCGCGCCAGGCATCACGGTAAGCCGCCATCTGCGCTGGCGCGAAGTCTTCAAGCGTGGCACCGCCCCAGCCCAACAGACAGCTTTCAAAGAAATAATCGGGGTCAGTGGCAATCATCTGCTCTGGAAACGGGTGCGGCTGTGCAAGAAAGAACCAGTGAAAATAGCTGCGCGCCACCGCGTGATGCAGCTCTGTCAGCAGCAGATGCGTGGGCACAATATCCATCAACGTCAGGCTGGCAAGGCGCGCACCATCATCCAGCGCCATCCGGTGCGCAACCCGCGCCCCGCGATCATGGCCCACCAGATGAAACCGCTCAAACCCCAGCGCCGACATCAGGCCAAACTGATCCAGCCCCATCGCGCGAAAGCTGTATGCGGCGCAATCTTGCGGGCGGTCCAGCCCCGGCTTGCCTGATCCGCCATAGCCGCGCAAATCCGCCATGACCACTGTGTGACGCTGCGCCAACACTTGCGTGACCGGCCCCCACATGGCGCGCGTCTGCGGAAAGCCATGCAGCAGCAAGACGGGCGGGCCGCGCCCTTTGACCGTATACGCAATCTCCACCCCGTTCACGGGCATCAGTCCGGTGTCAGATTCTGTGGCCATCCCTGCGCCCCTCCGCTGTTGCAAAAGCATGTGGCCAGAACGGCTGGCGCGTCAATGCGTTCCGAACCTGCGCACAAACAGGCGTTTCTCACGAAAGCCCGGATACCTCGAACTGGCGTGGAATTTCCGCAGTGGCCGTCCACCAAGTCGAAGCGCGGGTTCTTTGCTGGTGGAATTCAAACGCTTGCCTGTCGACAAAACACTCGTCAACATTCCAGACAAGGGGGTTATCCGACTGGGAAACCTCAAAAGAAACGCATCCTGCCTCGGCCTTGGTCAGGCGGATATGCTAAGGCAGATGTCGCTGAACTGTCTCCACATCCTGCGCCGAACGGCAAATCAGGCACCCCGTCAGACGCACGTGCCCGGTATCCATATCCATGTGCGACCTGCCTTTCTGTTCGATGCCCATTCCGACGAATAGTTCCCACAAACAAAGTACCAAAGCCAGTTCAGAAATGATGCGCGCCGCAGCGGTAGCGGACAGCTGTGCGGGACGTTTCAGACATAGAGGGCGCGCATACCAAGCTGCGCAGCGTCGGGCCGCGGTACGGCGATCCCCCGCCGATTTATGGCACTTTATGCCAGCCAAATCCGAGAAAGATCAAAGCATCGTGCTTGGGGCAGCCAAATCGCCGTGCAGGGGGGCGGCCCGGCGATGCGCGGCGGCCTTCGGCCTTTACTCCGCGCATGGGACGTAACATGGAAGGTCCGCAATGCACCTGCACGGACAGCAAGCAACAATGCCAGAAACGCCCTCTACCGCAGCCGCAAATCTGCCTGATCGCCCTGCCCCTGATCCGAGATGAAGCGCAAAGTGTCGCCATCTTGCAGCACCAGCTGGCAATTATACGGGTCGCCCGACTGGCCAAACACCAGGGTCCGGCAGAAATAGCCGTCGCGCCATTCCCATTCACCGCCCACGCGCATCCCGAACCCGCGCCCTGTGATCTGCCCTTGGGGCAAGACCTGTAATCGCACACCGAACCGCGTCAGATCGCGGCCTTCCACCAGTGCGCGGAAATTGCTTTCCTCACGGACAGGTTGGAAATCTGCAAATGCCGGTGCCGCACTCAATATGAATGCTGTGATATATCCTGTGATGATCCGCATCGGTGATACTCCACACTAGGTTGCATGTGGTGTACGTGACGATGCGCAAGCTGGATTAGTTTCACAATCCCAGCACATCCAGCATGGAGTATTCGCCCGGCCCCTGCCCTTCGGCCCAGATCGCGGCGCGAATGGCCCCGCGCGCGAACAAAGCCCGGTCGGATGCAACATGGCGCAGCACGATCCGCTCGCCCTCGCCCGCGAAGATCACATCATGCTCGCCGATGTAATCGCCCCCCCGAATGGCATGAAAGCCGATATCGCCCACGGCGCGCGCGCCCGTGATCCCGTCGCGCGCCCTGTCTGCCACATCGCCCAGCGCCACACCGCGCCCGTCTGCGGCAGCCTCGCCCAGCATCAATGCCGTGCCCGAGGGGGCGTCGACCTTGTGGCGGTGATGCGCCTCGACAATCTCGATATCGTAATCCGTGCCCAAGGCTTCGGCGACCTGTCGTGTCAGCTTGACCAGCAGATTGACGCCAAGGCTCATATTGCCCGCCCGCACAATCCGCCCGGTTTTGCCCGCCTGCGCAATGGCGCTCAGATCCTCCGCGCTAAAGCCTGTCGTGCCGATCACATGCGCCACCCCTGCCGCAGCAGCCTTGTGCGCCAAGGCGACCGACACCACAGGCGCAGTGAAATCTATCACGACATCGGATTGCTCCAGCGCTTCATCAAGGTCATCGGTCACGATCAGCCCGCGAGCACTCCCCCCCGTCGCCACGCCAAGATCGCGCCCCACCCAGTCATGGCCCGCGCGCTCCACCACCGCCGACAATGTCGCCAGATCGCTGTCATCCACCAGCCGCACAAGCATTTGCCCCATGCGCCCCGAAGCCCCCATCACGGCAATCCTGACCATTCCTGCACCTCTATCCTGACAAAGTCACATTTTCGCGTATGCATAACCAGCGGCGCGGAAAATGGCAAAGCCTCGTTGCGCAAGCGCCAGCTTTGACCTAAGTGATGCTTATGGGAACAAATCGCTTTGATACACCTCGAGGGCCATCTCAACGTCAGCTTCGCGTGGGCGAGCTGATCCGACGCAATTTGTCGGAAGTGCTGGCGCGTGGGGATGTCCATGACCCGGAGCTGACGCGCTGGGTCATCACCGTCAGCGAAGTGCGCATGGCCACCGATCTGAAGGTGGCGACAGCTTATATCATGCCCTTGGGCGGCAAAGGCCAGAAAGAAGCACTGGCAGCCCTGCGGCGCAACAAAGGCGAGTTGCGCCACCAGATGACGCGCGACATGACCCTGAAATATGCCCCCGATCTGCGCTTTCAACTGGATGAAAGCTTTGACCGGATGGAAGAAACGCGCAGATTGCTGCAAGATGAACGCGTGCAGCGCGACGTCGCAAACGGACGCGAGGATGATGAACCTCAGGCGTAACCTCGCGGCCTTGGCGGCCCTTTTGCTGTGTGCAACCAGCGCCGCTGCCGACTGCGCCAACACCGAGTTTCAGGGGCAGAACTTCACCTATTGCCGCGCCAATGCCAGCGACGATATCCGCCTGTTCCTTTATGCCAAAGACACACAGGTTTACGGCAATTTCCGCACAGTGGACGAAGCCTTGGCCCGCGATGGCAAGAAGCTGGCCTTTGCGATGAATGGCAGCATGTATCACCCCGACCGCAGCCCGGTGGGCCTGTTCGTTGAGAAGGGTGAGGAGGTCTCGCGCATTGTCACCTCAGAGGGGCCGGGCAATTTCGGGCTGTTGCCCAATGGTGTGTTCTGCATCGAAGACAGCCGCTTTACCCTGATTGAGAGCCGCAGTTTTGCGTCGGCCCCGCCACAATGCCAATATGCCGCGCAATCGGGGCCAATGCTGGTGATTGACGGTGCCTATCATCCGCGCTTTCTGAACGATTCCGACTCGCGGCTGATCCGCAATGGTGTGGGTGTCAGCGCCGATGGAAAGCGCGCCGTTTTCGCCATCGCCAATAGCCCGGTGAATTTCTATGAATTTGCACGGTTTTTCCGTGATTATCTGGAAATGCCGCAGGCGTTGTATATTGATGGCAATGTCTCGCGCTTGCATGCGCCCGCGCTCAGGCGGTCGGACTGGGGCACTCTGCTGGGGCCAATCGTCGGCAAGGTTGTTGACGTCACCACCCCGACCAACTAGCAGACCGCGATACGGCAACAAGGGACAGACATGGGACGCAAGCGCAAGGGCCGCGCCATTTCGGGGTGGCTGGTGATCGACAAGCCTGCGGGCATCACATCGACCGCAGTGGTCAACAAGGTGCGTTGGGCGCTTCAGGCGCAAAAGGCGGGCCATGCAGGCACGCTGGACCCTGCTGCAACGGGCGTTCTGGCTGTCGCCTTGGGCGAGGCCACGAAAACAGTGCCCTTCATCACCGACGCACTCAAGTGCTACCGTTTCATGGTGCGGCTGGGTCAGGCCACCACCACCGATGACGCCGAAGGCGCGGTTATCGCCACATCAGACCAGCGCCCCACCGACGCGGCGATCGTGGCCGCTCTGGCCGCCTTTCGCGGCGACATCCAGCAAATCCCACCCCAGTTCTCCGCCGTCAAGGTCGAGGGCGAGCGCGCCTATGACATTGCCCGCGCAGGCGACGAGATGGAGTTGGCCGCCCGCCCGCTCTGGGTTGAACGGCTGGACATGATTGCCCGCCCGGACGCGGACCATGTCGAGTTGGAAATGGTCTGCGGCAAGGGCGGCTATGTACGCTCTATCGCGCGCGATCTGGGGGCAGCGCTCGAGTGCCAAGGCCATGTCGCATGGCTGCGCCGCACATGGTCCGGCCCGTTCGAGGCAAGCGACGGGCTGAGCATGGAACAAATCGAGGCGCTGGCCCATAGCCCCGCGCTCGACACCCACCTGCGCCCATTGGAGCAGGGCCTGTGCGATCTGCCCGAATTGCCCGCCACGCCCGAAGGGGCCGCCAAACTGCGCAACGGCAATCCCGGCATGGTGCTGACATCCTCGGTTGCGTATGGCGACACGGCATGGGCCAGCTATCAGGGCCGCGCTGTGGCAGTGGGCATCTACAAGGCTGGCGAATTGCACCCCAATCGCGTGTTCAACCCCGACTGATGGACCAACCCGACCTGATAACCCGCACCCATATAAAGGGCGATGCGGCTTCCAGCGCGGTGTACTCGCCCTGCGAATGTTTTCGCTACATGCTGACGCGCGAATGGGCGCCCGAGCGGGGGCGCGCGCTGTTTGTCATGCTCAACCCCTCCACCGCGACCGAAGTGCAGAACGACCCCACGGTCGAGCGCTGCGAACGCCGCGCCCGCGCGCTGGGGTTTGGTGCGTTCCGCGTGTGCAACATCTTTGCCTATCGCGCGACCGACCCGCGCGTCATGCGCGCCGCCCCTGACCCGGTTGGCCCCCTGAATGACGCAGCTATCGCCGAAAGTGCGGCATGGGCCGATCAGATCATCTGCGCATGGGGCACACATGGCGCGCATCTGAACCGCGGCGCGCAGGTCGAGGCCGTGTTGCGCGCAACCGGCCAAGCGCTGTCGCATCTGGGCCTGAGCAAACACGGCCACCCCAAGCACCCGCTCTATATCGGCTATGCCGTGCAGCCGGTGCCTTGGGCTTAGCCGCGCCTCACGCCTCGGACAGCGCGACCTTCATATCCTTGACCTGATAGATCACATCGCCATCCGCTTCGACAATCCCATCGGCCACCCCCATCGTCAGGCGGCGCGTCTGAAGGGCCTTGGTGAAATCAATCTTGTAGGTCAGCAGTTTGCGATCCGGGCGCACCATGCCGGTCAGCTTCACCTCGCCCACGCCCAGCGCATAGCCCCGCCCCTGCCAGCCGCGCCAGCCAAGGTTGAAGCCGGTCAATTGCCACAGCCCGTCCAGCCCCAGACAGCCCGGCATGATCGGATTGCCGGGGAAATGGCACTCGAAAAACCACAGATCAGGGTGAATATCGAACTCTGCCACGATATGGCCCTTGCCATGTGCGCCCCCGTCGCTGGAAACTTCGGTGATCCGGTCCATCATCAGCATGGGTGGGGCAGGCAGTTGTGCATTGCCGGGGCCGAACAATTCGCCGCGCGAACAGGCCAGCAAGGCCTCTTTGTCAAAGGAACTGGGAAAAGCGGACATATCATACTCCTGCAAGGGTTTTCTTCCTCTAGCACCCCGCTCCAAGCGCTGACAACCCCGCCGGTCAGCGCTACAGAATGACCTGCGACTGAATTTCATTTGAAATCTACCCAAATCATACTTTATATAAGGGCATGATGGATCACAGCTTCGCTTCACTCACTGATACGGCACTGGCGTCAGGCACAAAATGGCTGGCGCATGCAAAAGTGCGTCCGACGCGGCAGCGCATGTCGCTCGCGGCCCTGCTGGTCGGGGATGGCAAGGACAGGCATGTGACCGCCGAAGGGCTGTTTCTCGCGGCCAAGGCCAGCGGCGAGGCGGTCTCGCTGGCGACCGTCTACAACACGCTCAAGGCGTTCTGCGATGCAGGGCTGATGAATGAAATCACGGTCGATGCAACGCGGTCCTATTTCGACACCTGTGTCGAGGATCATCCGCATTACTTCTGGGAAGATACGCAGGAACTGACAGATGCCCCCTCGGCAGAAGTTGCGTTCTCACGCCTGCCAGAACCGCCCGAAGGGGCCGAGATTGCGCGCGTTGATGTCGTCATCCGCCTGCGGCGGCGCTGACACCCTACAGCGCGTCCGTCTGCGGCAGGGTCGCCCGTATGCGCCTGACCTGCACCAGCATCACCAGATTTGACACCAGCAGCACACAGATCACCAGCCCGCCGCCCACCAGCGCCCACGGGCCGGGGTCTTCGCCAATGGCGAACCAGACCAGCAGCGGCGCCAGAACCGATTCCAGCAAGATCAGCAACGACACCTCTGCCGAACTCAGATACCGTGGTCCCAGCACCATCAGCCCCGCCGCAAAAGCGATGAAGACACCGTGGCCCAGCAAAAGCGGCCATTGCGCCGCCACAGGGGCCATCACATCGGTAAACGGCAAGATCAGCAGCGCCGCCCCGATCATCGCAATCGGCACGGCGGGCAACATCGACCTTGTACGCAACCCCCGCACCGCAGTCAGGGCCGCCGCGAAAGACGCCGATACCGCCAACGCCACCAGATCGCCCTGCCACGTGGCCCCTGCCCGCTCATGCGAGCCCCACAAGATCACGCCAAGGCCCACAAACACCCCCAGCATCGTCCAGACCATACGTCTGGAAATCGGCTCGCCCAACCAAATCCGGCTGAAAATGGCTGCAAAAACTGGCATTGCGGCCAGAATAAACACCACATTCGCCACGCTTGTCAGGGAAACCGCCAACACAAAGCCCGGTGCAGAGATGCCGAAAAACAGGATATAGCCAAGTGTGGGCCGCCCTGCGCGCAACACCTGCCCGAACGCCCCCACCCCTTCGCGCATCAGCACAAAGCCAAGGATCAACCCGCCCCCGATCAGCCCGCGCCAAAATGCGATGGCCAGCGCATCCGCGTCGATCAGCCGGATAAAGAGTGAGTCGGGCACAATGAACAGCACGCCCAGCGTGGTGATCAACAACCCTTTCAGATGGCTATTCATGCGACAGTCCTGCGCGCGGGCATTGCGGGTGTCAAGCGCGTAACTCTTTCCTTTTGGCGCAGGATCTGGGCCTATGGGGGACATGTCACAACAAGGCCACGCCCGATGATTCATGCCCTGACCCTGATCCTTGCCTGCCAGCTTGCGGGCGAAGCGCTGGCCCGCCTGTTCGGCTGGCCCGTTCCCGGCCCGGTTCTGGGCATGGCGCTGTTATTTGCGCTGATGCTGGCCTCGGTGCGGGTGGCGGAACTGGTCACGCCCACAGGGACAGGCATTCTGCGCCATCTGTCGCTTTTGTTTGTGCCTGCGGGTGTGGGGGTGGTCGGGCATTTGCAGCAACTTGGCACCAACGGGTTGGGCCTTGCACTGGCGCTGATCGTCTCGACGGTGCTGGCGCTTGGCGCAGGGGCCGGGGCGTTCGTGCTTGTGGCGCGGCTGACTGGCGACAAGGGCAGCGAAGATGTTTGAATTTGCGGAAATCTGGTCCTATCTGGCCGCAAGCCCGCTGATCTGGCTGACAGCGACGCTGATCGCCTATGTGATCGGTGACGCCTTGGCACAGGCCGCAGGCCGCGCACCGCTGGCAAACCCTGTGCTGATTGCGGTGATCCTGCTGGCGGCGTTGTTGTGGCTGACCCAGACCAGCTACGCCACCTATTTCGAGGGCGCGCAATTCGTGCATTTCCTGCTTGGCCCCGCAACCGTCGCGCTGGCCATCCCGCTATGGCAACAACGCCATGCCGTGCGCCGCGCCTTTCTGCCCATCTGTGCGGCGTTGCTGGCAGGCAGCGTCACGGCTGTGCTGTCGGCGCTGGCAATCGGCCATGCTCTTGGCCTCAGCCCGCAGCTTCTGGCCACTCTTGCGCCCAAAAGCACCACAGCGCCGGTGGCCTTGGGCATCAGCCAAAGCCTTGGCGGCTCTCCCACGCTGACCGCAGTGCTGGTGATCCTGACAGGCATGATCGGCGCGATTGTGGTCACGCCTTTGATGAACACCTTGCGCATCCGCGACTGGCGCGCGCGTGGGTTGGCGGTGGGGGTGGCGGCGCATGGCATCGGCACGGCGCGGGCGTTTCAGGTCAATCCGCAGGCGGGTGCCTTCGCAGGGATCGGCATGGCGCTCAACGCGATGCTGACGGCGTTTCTGGCCCCTTGGGCGCTTGGGTTGTTTATGTGAAAGCCCATTTCAACAGATGAAAAAACTTGCGCAGGCCAGAGGTCCGCGAGAGGCCCCTTTTTTCACCTGATGAAAAACCTATCCATGTTCTTTCATCAACCGGCGCTTTTGCTTGTCCCAGTCACGCTTGGCCTCGGTCGCGCGTTTATCGGCCAGTTTCTTGCCCTTGGCGACCGCGATCTTCAGCTTCACCAGCCCGCGATGGTTGAAATACATCACCAGCGGCACAAGGGTCATGCCATCCTTGGCGGTGGCCGCCCAAAGCCGCGCCAATTCGCGGTTAGAGGCCAGCAATTTGCGGCGGCGGCGCTCGTCATGGCCGAAGGTCTTGGCCTGTTTGTAGGGCGCGATATAGGAATTGACCAACCACAGCTCGCCATTCTCGACACTGGCATAGCTTTCGGCGATATTCGCCTGCCCCACACGCAATGACTTGACCTCGGACCCCAACAGCATGATCCCGCATTCGAGGTCATACTCGATAGCGTAATCATACCGCGCGCGGCGGTTTTCAGCGATGATCTTGTAATTCGGGTCTGATTTTTCGGCCATGATCTTGCAGATAAGGGGCGCGTGCCGCGCTGTCTAGGGCTTGAGCCGCACTTGCATTGCATTGCCCGCAGATTTCCGCAATTCAAACGCCCCCGTGCGCGCGACCAGTTCACTCAGTTTCGCGCAGCCATAATTGCGGCTGTCGAAATCGGGATTGGCGGCGACAATGAACTGCCCAAGCGGCCCCAGAGAGAACCACTCTTCGTCCTTGTCGATATGCGCCATCGCCGCCTTGATCAGCGGCACCGCCTGCGCAGGCGCGGCTTTCTTGTCCTTGCCGGTGGGGTTCGGTTCTGTCTCGGGCAGGATATTCTCGACAAAGATAAACCGTTTGCAGGCCTTGCGAAACGCCTCTGGCGTCTTTTGCTGGCCGATGCCGTAGACATCCAGCCCCTGTTCGCGGATGCGCGAGGCAAGTCGCGTAAAATCGCTGTCGGAACTGACCAGAACAAACCCGTCGAAGCGCCCTGAATGCAGCAAATCCATCGCATCAATCACCAGTGCGATATCGCTGGAGTTTTTGCCCACGGTATTGGCGGGCTGGTGATGCGGTACCAGCGCCAGCATCGGCAGTTTGTCCTGCCAGCCTGACATTTGCTGGCGCGAGAAATCGCCATAAATGCGCCGCACACTGGCCTCTCCCAGCGAGGCGATTTCCTCGAAAATCGCCTCGGCCCATCTGGGCGAGGAATTGTCAGCGTCGATCAGAACGGCAAGCAGCGGAATCCCTGCGCGGGCCATAAGCATAACTCCTGTATTTCTGTCACCCTGTCACAGTTGACGGTACATCACCAGCGCATCGACATAGCCCAGCTTGGGATGGTGAAACGCGCCCGGCAAGCGGCCCACCACGTCAAACCCATGCGACTGCCACAAGGCCACGGCGCGGGTGTTGCTTTCCACCACGCAATTGAACTGCATGGCGCGGAAGCCTGCGGCGCGTGCTGTTTCCAGCGCATGCAGCAGCATCGCCCGCGCGATACCCCGCCCCTGCGCCGCAGCGTCGGTGACAAAGCCGCAATTGCACACATGCGCGCCCCCGCCTTGTTGGTTCGGGCAGATATAATAGCTGCCCAGTACCTTGTCCTCCACCGTGGCGACAAAGGCGCGGTGCGTGCCTTTGCACCACCAGTCCAGCGCATCCGCGCGGCTGATGGCCGGGTCAATTGCATAAGTGTCGCCCGCGCGAAACACAGGCTCCAGCATCGCCCAGAGCGACGGATATTCCGCGTCCTTGATAGGCCGGATATGGATGCTGTCATTCACGTTCAATACCCGCGCATTCTGCCCCGTCCGTGGCCATTGCAACAATGGCATCTGCCAGATCGGCCTCGGGGATCGTGTGGACGAAGACTCCGCTGTCGATCTGCGCCATGATGACAGCTTCAGACAGAACCGTATCGCACACCGACGTGACAACCCTCTCGCCGAGTGCGGTTTCGGTGAAGGCCATGAAACCCGAACGGTCATCGCCCGTCATCTGATAGTGCATCTGGCCGCCGCCCGCCGGGTCATGGACGATGTCCATATCTTGCAACGCGACCGAAAACTGGCTTGTCGCTGCGTGAAACTCCAGCATGATCTCCGACGCGTCGGCGGTGGCGGGGCCTGCTGCCACAACTCCCAGCGCGCCGGACACAATCAGGGGACGAAGGCAGATCAAAACTCGACCACCGCCCTGATGGATTTGCCTTCATGCATCAGATCGAACCCGTCATTGATCTGGTCGAGTGTCAGCTTGTGGGTGATCATCGAGTCGATCTCGATCTTGCCATTCATGTACCAGTCCACAAATTTCGGCACATCACTGCGCCCCTTCGCCCCGCCAAACGCCGTGCCTTTCCACACGCGCCCCGTGACCAACTGAAAAGGCCGGGTCGAGATTTCCGCACCCGCAGGGGCCACGCCGATAATGACCGACACACCCCAGCCCCGGTGGCTGCATTCCAGCGCGTCGCGCATCACCTTCACATTGCCTGTCGCATCAAACGAATAATCCACGCCGCCAATCGCGTCATCGCCGCGCTGCGTCAGTTTCACAATCTCAGCCACCACATTCTCGACCTTGGACGGGTTGATGAAATGCGTCATGCCGAATTTGCGCGCCATCTCTTCCTTGCCGTCATTCAGGTCGACCCCGATGATCATATCCGCACCCGCCATGCGCAGACCCTGAATGACGTTGAGGCCAATGCCCCCCAGCCCGAACACCGCCGCAGTGGACCCGATCTCAACCCCTGCTGTGTTGATGACCGCGCCAATGCCGGTCGTCACGCCGCAGCCGATATAGCAGATCTTGTCAAAGGGCGCGTCGTCGCGCACCTTGGCCAGTGCGATTTCCGGCATGACTGTGTGATTGGCAAAGGTCGAGCAGCCCATATAGTGATAGATCGGCGTGCCATCGAGCATCGAAAACCGCGTCGTGCCATCGGGCATCAGCCCTTGGCCTTGGGTGCCGCGAATGGCGGTGCAGAGGTTGGTCTTGCCTGAGCGGCAGGAATAGCATTCGCGGCATTCGGGCGTGTAAAGCGGGATGACATGATCGCCCGGTTTCAGGGTTGTGACCCCTTCGCCGACCTCGATCACGATGCCTGCGCCCTCATGACCCAGAATGGAGGGGAACAGCCCTTCGGGGTCCGCGCCCGAGCGGGTGAATTCATCCGTATGGCAAATGCCTGTTGCCTTGATCTCAATCAGAACCTCGCCCGCCTTCGGGCCGTCAAGGTTCACCTCCATGATCGTCAGCGGTTTTCCGGCCTCTAGGGCCACGGCGGCACGTGTGCGCATGTTTTTTCTCCCCATATCTTGCTGGCGCTACCATGACGCAAATGCAAACCCCAGCGCAAGCACAAGAACGCCGGTTTGCAGCTTGAAACCGCCGCGCACAGCTAAGGCTTGATTTTCCGCGCCCGCCGCCTCACACTCCCGTGTGATGAATATGCAAACACCTTTTCGCAGCACCGATCAGCAGGTCAGCTTTGACCGGCGCGAACTTGGTGTGATCTTGTCACTTTACGGTCGCATGGTGGCAGCGGGGGAATGGCGCGATTACGGGATTTCCTGCCTGCGCGCCTCGGCCGTGTTTTCGGTGTTCCGGCGCACCGCTGAGCACCCGCTTTACCGGATCGAGAAACACCCTGACCTGCGCAACCGCCAAGGCATGTATTGCGTGATCGGGATGGACGGGCAGATCCTCAAGCGCGGGCATGATCTGGCGCAGGTGCTCAAGGTGCTGGAACGCAAGATGCTGCGCGTCATCAAGGATTAGGGGATTTACAGCGCCCTGCGCAGTTGCTAATCGATATGCATGAACAGTCTGACCCCCTCTGCATCTGCCCTGCGACGCCGCTGAGCGCGCGACTGTTCACTTGCGCGCCTGTCACCGACATGGCGCGACATTCAACCTCTCCGAAAAACCTGTGTTGACTTGACCCTCTTGCTTTGGCAGGTCAGTGCTTTGCCTGAACGGGACCATATCCATGAACGCACCCTTCCCCGCGCTATTGCCCACCTATAACCGCACGCCGCTGAGTTTTGTCCGCGGCGAAGGCAGCTGGCTGATCGAGGAGTCGGGCGCGCGATATCTGGACCTGACCTCTGGAATTGCCGTGAATGCGCTGGGGCATGCGCATCCCGCTTTGGTCGACGTATTGCATACGCAGGCGCAGGCGTTGTGGCATGTCTCGAACCTGTACCGCATTCCTGCGCAAGAAGCGCTGGCGCAGGCGCTGGTTGACCAGACCTTTGCCGACACTGCGTTTTTCACCAATTCCGGCACCGAGGCGGCTGAACTGGCCATCAAGATGGTGCGCAAATACTGGTCTGATCTGGGGGCCGAGCGTCCCACCATCCTGACCTTTGAGGGCGCGTTTCACGGCCGCTCCACCGGGGCCATCGCCGCCGCCGGGTCCGAGAAGATGACCAAGGGGTTTGGCCCGCTAATGCCCGGATTCAAAACCCTGGCCTGGGGCGATCATGACGCACTGCGCGCCGCCCTTGATACATCGGTCGCCGCTGTGATGATCGAGCCTGTTCAGGGCGAAGGCGGCATCCGCCCCCTGCCCGACCAATGCCTCAAGGGGCTGCGCGATTTGTGCGACCAGACTGGCGCGCTTCTGGTGCTGGATGAAGTGCAATGCGGCATGGGGCGCACGGGCAAGCTGTTCGCCCATGAATGGGCCGGTATCGCACCCGATATCATGATGGTCGCCAAGGGCATTGGCGGCGGCTTTCCACTGGGCGCGGTGCTGGCCACCGCGAAGGCCGCATCCGGCATGGGGGCGGGCACGCATGGCTCTACCTATGGCGGCAACCCGCTGGCCTGCGCGGTGGGCGCCAAGGTCGTCGAGATCATCACCACAGACGGGTTTCTGGACGCGGTCAGCGCCAAGGGCGCGCTGATGCGTCAGCGCCTCGAAGGGCTGGTCGCCAGCCATCCCGACATCTTCGAGGAGGTGCGCGGTCAGGGCTTGATTCTGGGCCTGAAATGCCGCGCTCCGAATACCGAGATCGTCAAGGCGGCGCAGGCGGCCTTGCTGCTGACGGTTCCGGCGGCTGACAATGTCATCCGCCTGTTGCCGCCCCTGACCATAACCGAAGATGAGATCACCGAAGCCCTTGTGCGCCTTGACCGCGCGGCGGCGTCGCTGTCCTGATTTTCTTGCTCCAAATACTCCGGGAGCGCGAGGGCAGCGCCCTCGCACCCCCCTTTGAGAGGCCTTGAGTCCGATGCCGCATTTTCTAGACATCCACACCACCGACAAGACCGCGCTGCGCGCCATGATCGATCAGGCGCATACCATGAAAGCCGCGCGCAATGGCCGCCCCAAAGGCACGCCAGACGCGGCGCAACCGCTGAAAAACCACATGGTCGCGCTGATTTTCGAGAAACCCTCGACCCGCACGCGCGTCAGTTTCGATGTCGGCGTGCGCCAGATGGGCGGGCAGACCATGGTACTGTCCGGCTCGGAAATGCAGCTGGGGCATGGCGAGACGATTGCCGACACCGCGCGCGTGCTGTCGCGCTATGTCGATATGATCATGATCCGCACATTCGAGGAATCGGTGCTTCAGGAATTGGCGGAATATGCCTCTGTGCCGGTCATCAACGGGCTGACCAACCGCACGCATCCCTGTCAGATCATGGCCGATATCCAGACGTTTGAGGAACATCGTGGCCCGATTGCAGGGCGCAAGGTGGTCTGGTCGGGCGATGGCAATAATGTCTGCGCCTCGTTCTTGCATGCGGCGGGCCAGTTCGGCTTTGATCTGACCTTCACCGGGCCAGAGCAGTTGGACCCTGACCCTGAATTCGTGGCGCTGGCGCGGTCGCAAGGGGTGCAGGTCGAGATCATCCGCGACGCAGAACGCGCGGTTGAGGGGGCTGATCTGATTGTGGCCGACACATGGGTCAGCATGCATGACAGCCAATCCACGCGCGAGCGGCGCCACAACCTGCTGCGCCCCTATCAGGTCAATGACGCGCTGATGGCGCGCGCCAAGCCTGACGCGCTGTTCATGCATTGCCTGCCCGCCCACCGCGAAGAAGAAGTCACCAATTCGGTCATGGACGGCCCGCAATCGGTTGTGTTTGACGAGGCCGAGAACCGCCTGCATGCGCAAAAGGCGATCATGCGCTATTGTCTGGGGCTGTGATCCTAGCGGAATATGACACAGACCGCGCATCCCTGCGCGGCCTCGGGTTGCAGACAACGACTGTGGGCCATTGGAGCGACATTTGAGCGGGCGTATGGCCTCGCCTTTCCCGGCAAGGCGGAGTGGATCAAGCCGCGCAGCGTCGGGCCGCGGTATGGCGATCATACCTTTCTGCTAAAGTGTTTTATTCTGGCCAAATCCGCGCGAAAGCAAAGCGTTGCGCCTATGTCAGCCAAATCGCCGTGCCCGGGGGCGGCCCGGCGATGCGCGGCGGCCTTCGGCCTCTATTCCGCGCAGGTACATAGCCTCATCGTCCACAATGCCCCAATTCGTCACACTGCATATCAACCAAAAATCAAAGGCCGCGCATCCCTGCGCGGCCTGTTTGCATCCCGCAGTCTGGCTTATTCTGCGGGCACTGCCTCAGCGCTTTTGGGCGCTCCGAAATGGCGGCGGTTCAGATGCAGCACCAGCCAGATCATTGCCAGTTGCGAGGCCAGCGCCACGGCTGTCAGCGCCCAATAGCCTGCGCCGAATTTCGCAATCAGACCCGCATCGACCAGCCCTTTGTTGACGAAGAAATGCATCAACACCGCAAAGCCCACGCCGGGACAGACCAGCGCGTAAGAGCCGGGTGAAGTCTCATTCCCGAACAAGAAGCGTTTGGCATAGCACTGACGGATCAGGATCAGACCGGCGAACAGCAAGAACAGCACTTGCACCGACAGGAAGCGGGCCAGCATCACCAGCGTTTCCCCGGACATCTCGGCTGATCCGAAATGTTCGCCCAGTCCGTGGTTCTGGCGCAGGCTGAGGATGCCCAGCACGGCCAGCAGCGGCACGATGATCGACAGCGTCGGTGCGGTTTCAGGGTTTGCCCCGTTTTCCATCATCGAGCGCAGCCCAAGGATCATGGCGACAACCGCAATCAGGCCAGAGGTCATCAGAAAGAAGGTCGATAGCACCAGCCCCAGACCCGACAGCGCAGGCACTGTGCTGAGCGCGGCAGGGGCCGCAAGACCGACGCCCACCATCGCGAAGGCAAAGGCAGGCAGGATTTGCCCGAAATTGTTGTTGGCCGCGCAGTTAAAGCCGCCTTCGGTCAGCACGCGTCCCAGAAACCCGCCATAGAGCTTGAACGCATAGGCGCCGATTGCGAGGAATGCGACCAGTGCGAGCGGGAACAGATATTCGACCACCGACCACAGCCCCGGCACGAACACCATGCCGATAACGAACAGCACATTGACCGACATGGCCAGCGCCAGCGGCAGTGCCAGAACCTGACTTTGCGCATTGGTCTGGCTGAATTTGGCGAAGCTTTCGGTCTTGGTCCACGCACTGAAGCGGCGCAGGTTCCAGACCAGCAGTTTCAGGTTCAGAAATGAGAACACCGCGATCCCGGCCATCGCCACCACGATCATGGCTTGGGTCATGAGCGGGCCACCCGTGAATGCAGCGGCGATATCCTCATAGACCGGGACTGTCTTGCCGGGATGTGGTATCCAGTGCATCAGCCACATGAAGAAGGTGACCGCCAGCCCCCCTGCCCCAAGTGAGGCCAGAAAGTAGAGCGGGGAATAGTTGTCAGATGGACGTGTTGGAACGTGGGACATGGTCTTGCCTCCTATGCAAATTCTATAATGTGAATATGTCTATGTGTTGGTGGGATTGCACTGTGGCGGAGTGTCGCAATCCCTGCGGTCAAAACTCTATATCTTGCAGGCATTGGCGCATGATCGCCCAAATGCAGCGCAATCATCTTGACTCGTGCCGGGTCTGCGGTGAAAGTATCGGCGTACCCAACCCTAAGTCTGGCCCCCCGTGCAGTTCACCCGTCTTCGCCTCAACGGCTTCAAAAGCTTTACCGACCCGACGGATCTGGTGATCCATCGGGGTCTGACCGGTGTGGTGGGCCCAAATGGCTGTGGCAAGTCGAACCTGCTGGAAGCGTTGCGCTGGGTGATGGGCGAAAACCGCCCCACCGCCATGCGCGGCGCGGGCATGGAAGATGTGATTTTCGCAGGCACCGACACGCGCGGGGGGCGGCATTTTGCCGAAGTGCATCTGCAAATCGACAATACCGAACGGCTGGCCCCTGCTGCGTTCAATGATGCCGACCAGTTGGACATTGTGCGCCGCATCACCCGCGATGCGGGCAGCGCCTATAAGATCAATGGCAAAGAAGCGCGCGCCCGCGATGTGCAGATGCTGTTTGCCGATGCCTCGACCGGGGCGCATAGCCCGGCACTTGTGCGGCAGGGGCAGATTTCCGAATTGATCAACGCCAAACCCAAGGCGCGCCGCCGCATTCTGGAAGAAGCGGCAGGCATTTCCGGCCTGTATCAGCGCCGGCACGAGGCAGAGTTGCGCCTGCGCGCGACCGAAACCAATCTGGAGCGCATCAGCGATGTGATTGACCAGATGGCGGGGCAGTTGGCGCAACTGTCGCGGCAAGCGCGGCAGGCCGAGCGCTACCGCCAGATCGGCGCGCGGTTGCGTCAGGTCGAGGGGTTGTTGCTGTACCGGCGCTGGCGCGAGGCCGATCAGGCGCGGCTGGAAGCTGAGAACACCCTGCAAACCGCGCTGCGCGCCAGTGCCGATGCAGAAATCGCCGCCAAACAGGCGACAGAGCGGCGCGCGGCCTCGGAAGACGGACTGCCTGCGCTGCGCGAAGAAGAAGCCATTGCGGGCGCGGTCTTGCAGCGCCTGGAAGTGCAGCGCGACACGCTGGCGGCTGAAGAAGCCCGCGCCGCCGAAGCTTTGGAAGCGTTGGAGGCCCGCATTGTCCAGCTTGCCAAAGATATTGAGCGTGAAACCAGCCTGAACCGCGACGCGCAGGAGATGGTCACCCAACTGGAATGGGAGCAAGCACAGATCGCCAAGGCGGCGGACGGTCAGGACGACGCGGTTGCCGAAGCCTCGGACATTGCCGCAGAGGCAGCGCAAGCCCTGCAAGACCTTGAAACCGCCCTGAGCAGGGTCACGGAAGATGTCGCGCGCCTTGCTGCCCGCCACCAGTCCGCGCATCGCCAGATCAGCGAATTGCGCGCCAGCCTGACCAAGGCCGAAGGCGCGCGCACAACCGCCAACCTGTCGAAACTCGATGCCGAAGCGGCCTTGGCGGAACTGGAAGCGGAACTTGCAGCCGCACAAGACGAGTTGGACGCAACGCAAGCCCTGACCGAAGAGGCAGAGGCCACGCTTGTCGATATCGAAGCCGCGCGCGCAGAGGCGCAGACCGACGAAGCCACCGCCCGTGGCGCATTGGCCGAGGCAGAGGGCGAGGCCGCGACCCTGCGCGCCGAAGTGGCTGCATTGGCGCGCCTGCTGGAGCGCGACCGCGGCGATGGCACGCGCATGTTGGACCTTGTGCGCGTGGCTGCGGGCTATGAACAAGCACTTGGGGCAGCGCTGGCCGATGATCTGCGCGCGCCCTTGGCGGAAAAATCTGGCTCTGGCTGGGTGACGCTTGCGCCCTATGACGACGCCACCCCGCTTGACGACGCAATCGCGCCGCTTCGCGCGCATGTCACAGCGCCCGATGCGCTGGCGCGGCGCCTGTCGCAGATCGGGCTTGTCGATGCAAAGGATGGCGCGCGCCTGCAATCTGGCTTGCGCCCCGGCCAGCGGCTTGTCTCGCGCGAGGGGGATGTCTGGCGCTGGGACGGGCTGCATATGGCCGCCAGCGATGCCCCCAGCGCGACCGCACTGCGCCTGCAACAGATTAACCGGCTGGACGTGTTGCGCGATGATCTGGCGCAGCTTGATGCGAAACGCGATGACATGCAGGCCACGCACGCCACGCGCAAGGCGCGGCTGGACGATCTGGCGCAGGCCGAGCGCAGCGCGCGCGAGGCCCGCCGCGCCGCCGACCAGCGCCTGACAGAGGCCACGCGCACCCTGTCGCGCAGCGAAAGCGCGCGCTCTGGGGCCGTGAACCGGCTGGATGCCGCGACAGCGCAACTGGACCGGTTGCAACAGGAAATGGCCGATCTGGCGGAGGTGCTGGAGGAGGCGCAGGCCCAGCAGGCCGAGTTGCCTGAACTGGAGGTAGAGCGCGCCCGCGCGGATGATCTGCGCGCAAATGTCGAGGGCGCGCGCATTGCCATGATCTCGCGCCGTGCGGCGGCGGATGAGTTGCGCCGCGAAGCCACTGCACGCACGGCCCGCGCGCAGGAGATCACCAAATCGCTCAGCGGGTGGCGCTTGCGGCTGGACAGTGCCGATAGCCGTATAAATGACCTTAACGCGCGCAAGGCAAAGGCCGAAGCCGACCTGACGACCGCGCGCACGGCCCCCGAAGACATGGCCGCAAAACGTGCCGCGCTGAGCGACGAGATTGCACGCGCAGGGCAAAGGTCTACCGCTGCCAGAGACACGCTGTTCGGCGCAGAGAACGGCTTGCGCATGGCGACCGAGGCCGAGCGCATGGCAGAGCGCGCCGCATCAGACGCCCGCGAGGAACGCGCGCGCCTTGAAGCACGGCGCGACGCCGCGCGCGAGACTGTCGCAGTTGCCGCCGGGCGCATTGACGAGGAAATGGGCTGCTCGCCCGATGCCCTGCTCGCGCAGTTGGAAACCGACCCCGAGACGATGGCCGATGCCAGCGCGCTGGACGAAGAACTGATCCGCCTGCGCCGCGCGCGCGATGCGCTGGGGGCCGTGAACCTGCGCGCCGAAGAAGACGCGCGCGAGGTGCAGACCGAGCATGACACGCTGGTCCAGGAAAAAGCCGATCTGGAGGCCGCGATTGCCAAGCTGCGCTCTGGGATCAATGCGCTGAACCGCGAGGGGCGCGAGCGGTTGCTGGTTGCCTTTGACAAGGTGAACGCCAATTTCACCACGCTGTTCACGCATCTTTTCTCGGGCGGCGAGGCGCGCTTGGTGCTGGTGGAAAGCGACGACCCATTGGATGCAGGGCTGGAGATCATGTGCCAGCCACCGGGCAAGAAACTGTCGACCCTGTCGCTGTTGTCCGGGGGCGAGCAAACCCTGACTGCGCTGGCACTGATTTTTGGGGTGTTTCTGGCCAACCCCGCGCCGATCTGCGTGCTGGACGAGGTGGACGCGCCATTGGATGACGCCAATGTGGCGCGGTTCTGTGACCTGCTGGATGAAATGACGCGGCGTGCCGATACGCGCTATCTGATTATCACCCATAACGCGCTGACCATGGCGCGGATGGACCGGCTGTTCGGGGTGACGATGGGCGAACGCGGGGTCAGCCAGTTGGTCAGTGTCGATCTGAAACAGGCCGAAACGCTGGTCGCGTGAGCGCTTGACCGCAGTGCGATAATTTCACATGTTCAGGTCTTAATCCGGCCAGAGCATCCGACATGACCCAACCGCAAACACCCCTGATGACGCCTGTGCTGATTGGCGGTTGCATCATCATCATGATCAGCTTTGCCATTCGCGCCAGCTTTGGCGTGTTCCAGATCCCGATTGCGGAAGAATTTGGATGGCTGCGCGCTGAGTTTTCCTTGGCGATTGCCATTCAGAATCTGGCCTGGGGCATTGGCCAGCCGATTTTCGGTGCGATTGCCGAGAAATTCGGCGACCGCCGCGCGATTATTCTGGGCGCGCTGGTTTATGCGGCGGGGTTGGTGCTGTCGTCTTTCGCGGTGACACCCGGCGCGCATCAGGTGTTGGAAATTCTGGTGGGGTTCGGGATTGCGGGCACAGGGTTCGGGGTGATTCTGGCGGTGGTGGGCCGCGCGGCCTCGGACGAGAATCGCAGCCTTGCGCTGGGGGTTGCGACCGCCGCCGGCTCTGCCGGGCAGGTGTTTGGCGCACCTTTGGCCGAGGTCTTGCTGTCATTTTATACGTGGCAAGTTGTGTTCATCATCTTTGCCGGGCTGGTGCTGCTAAGTCTGTTTGCCCTGCCCATGATGCGCAGCCCCGCCCCCGCCAGCCGCCGCGAGTTGGAGCAAAGCATGGGGGCGGCCCTGAAACAGGCATTTCGTGACCCAAGTTTCACACTGATCTTTCTGGGCTTCTTTTCCTGCGGCTACCAACTGGCCTTTGTCACCGCGCATTTCCCGGCGATGGTGACCGAGATGTGCGGCCCCATTGCGCCTGACGGGATGCTGGCCGCGTTCGGGATCACGACCACATCGGCGCTGGGGGCGGTCGCCATATCCTTGATCGGACTGGCGAATATAGGCGGCACGATTGCCGCCGCATGGCTGGGCAAGCGCTATTCCAAGAAATACCTTCTCGCCTCGATCTATATGGCGCGCACAGTGGTGGCGGCGGCGTTTATTCTGTCGCCGATCACGCCGGGCTCGGTGCTGCTGTTCTCGTTGGTCATGGGGGCGCTGTGGCTGGCAACCGTGCCGCTGACCTCGGGGTTGATCGCGCATATCTATGGGTTGCGCTATATGGGCACGCTTTATGGGATTGTGTTTTTCAGCCACCAGCTGGGCAGTTTTCTGGGCGTCTGGTTGGGTGGCGCGCTGTATGATCTGCATGGAGATTACACGCTGGTCTGGTGGGTGGGGGTTGGTGTGGGGCTGTTCTCGGCCATCGTGCATCTGCCGGTACGCGAGCGTGCGCTGAATTTGCGGGCGGCGTGAGCATTATCGGGTTTTTGCATTATGTCCATCTGGGCACGTGCCGCTGGCGGGGTTTGGGGGCGCTGCCCCCTTGCCCCCCGGAGTATTTAGAGCAAGAAAATAAGATCAGAATTCTGCCGCGTGACGGCCTGCCCAGTGGCCTGTGGCCAAGCTGGCGGTTAGCAGATAGCCGCCTGTCGGCGCTTCCCAATCCAGCATTTCGCCTGCGGCAAAGACACCGGGCCATTGGGTGAGCATAAGGCGCGCGTCACAGGCCGCGCGGGGGATGCCGCCTGCGGTCGAGATGGCCTCATCCATCGGGTGCGGGCCTTGCAGGGGCAGGGTCAGGGATTTGAGCTGTGCTGCCCATGCATCGGGGGTCGCGGGCAAGGGGCGCGCGCATTCCATGACGAGGGCCTGCCGCGCCCCCTCAAGGCGCAGCGCGCGGCGCAGGCGGTTGGCCGTGGAGAGTTTGCGCGGCTGGCGGGCGATGCGGGCGGATATTTCGGGCAGGCTGAGGTCAGGGAACAGGTCGAGCGTGAGTGTCGCGCCTTCGCGCAAGGCGCGCGAGAGGGCGTAGATGCCGCCCCCCTCAACCCCGCGCTGCGAGATCACAAACTCGGCGCGCAGGCTTTGGCTGCCCGCGTGGAGGCGTGCGCCCTTGATGGGCTGGCCGAAATGGGGGGCCATATGAGGGGACCACGCGATGTGAAAGCCCATATTGGCGGGCTGGAACGGGGCGAGCGGGATGCCGCGCGCGCTGAGATGTGCGGACCATGCGCCATCCGAGCCAAGCCGCGCCCAGCTTGCGCCGCCAAGCGCCAGCACTGTGACATTGGGGGCGAGGATGCGCGGGCCGTGCGGGGTTGCGAAGGCAAATTCGTCCCCCGTCCAGCGCCAGTTGCGGCGCAAGCTGACACCCTGCCCTTCGAGCCGTGCCAGCCATGCGCGCAAAAGCGGCGAGGCTTTCATCGTGCGGGGAAAGATGCGCCCAGATGAGCCGGTGAACAGTTCTTGCCCCAAGCCCGTGGCCCAGTCGCGGATCTGGTCGGGGCCAAAGGCATGCAGCATCGGGGCCAGCCAATCGGACGCTGCGCCGTAGGTGGCGATCTGGCGCGGCAGCGGGGCCGCGTTCATCAGGTTCAGCCCGGATTTGCCTGCCATCAGGAATTTGCGCGCGGGCGAGGGTTTGGCGTCACAGATGACCACGCTGCGGCCTGCCTGCGCCATGGCTTCGGCCGCCATCAGACCCGCCGGGCCAGCCCCGATCACCAGCGCGTCGATTGCCTCTTTTTCCTGCATGGTGCCCTTTAACGATTCTGTGAGGTTTCATGGATATTGTTAAATCATCTCAAAACCCACATATTCGAGACAGAGCAGCGCCAAAACCCCCAAGAGGCCCATGTCCGACCTGATTGTCAGTTCTTACAACATTCACAAAGCCGTCGGAACCGATATGCGCCGCGATCCGACGCGCACCGTTCAGGTCATTCGGGAAATCGGTGCGGATATCGTGGCTTTGCAGGAAGTGGACCGGCGCTTTGGCGACCGCAGGGGTGTGCTGGACCCCGAGATGCTGCACAGCGTGACCGGGCTGGTGCCTGTTGCGCTGACGGACCGCTTGGGCGCGCGGGCGCATGGCTGGCATGGCAATCTGCTGCTGCTGCATGGCGGCGCCGAGGTGGAAGAGGCGCGCGCGGTCACCCTGCCGGGGCTGGAGCCGCGTGGCGCGATCGTTGCAGATATTCGCATCAACGGCCAGCCCTTGCGGGTGATTACCGCGCATCTGGGGCTGCTGCACCAGTCGCGGCTGTTGCAGGCGAGGTTTTTGTCCAAGGTGATCGAAGAAGGTGACGGGCGGCCCACGCTGGTGATGGGCGATTTCAACGAATGGCGGTTGGGGGCGGGCTGTTCGCTAATGCCGTTGCGGCGCGAATTGCGCGCGGTCAAACGCTCGGCCCAGACGATTGCCAGCTTTCCCGCGCAAATGCCGGTTCTGCCGCTGGACCGGATCATCGGGTGCAGGCGGGCGGAAATCGGGGATCTGCGCATCCATGACAGCATTCTGGCACGCAAGGCGTCGGACCATTTGCCCATTCGCGCGGCCCTGAACTTGCCCCGCGTGCAAAGCGCGGTTATGTGAGCCGCAGACCCCCAATCGCGCGAGAGGGCCCATGGCCGAAGCAAAGAAGCTGTTTATCAAGACGTATGGCTGCCAGATGAATGTCTATGACAGCGAGCGCATGGCCGAAGCGCTGGGCGCGTCGGGCTATGTGGCGACAGATACTGCTGATGACGCAGATATGATCTTGCTCAATACCTGCCATATCCGCGAGAAGGCGGCGGAAAAGGTGTATTCGGAATTGGGGCGGTTCAAGGCGTTGAAAGCGGCCAATCCTGAGTTGAAAATCGGGGTGGCAGGCTGCGTCGCGCAAGCCGAGGGCGCGGAGATCATGCGCCGCCAGCCGCTAGTTGATCTGGTGGTCGGGCCGCAAACCTATCACCGCCTGCCCGCGATGGAGAAAGCTGTGCGCGCCGGCGCGCGCGCTGTCGACACCGAATTTCCCGAAGAAGACAAGTTCGAGCACCTGCCAAAAGGGCCGCGCGCCGGTCGGGGGCCAACTGCGTTTCTGACCGTGCAGGAAGGCTGCGACAAATTCTGCGCCTTTTGCGTGGTGCCCTATACGCGCGGAGCGGAAGTGTCGCGCCCTGTGGCGCGTATTCTGGCGGAGGCGCGCGATCTTGTCTCGCGCGGGGTGCGCGAGATCACGCTGCTGGGCCAGAATGTGAATGCTTATCATGGTGCAGGGGATGGCGGGGATTGGGGGCTGGCGCGGCTTATCCGCGAATTGGCGAAGGTTGAGGGGTTGGAGCGTATCCGCTTCACCACCTCGCACCCCAATGACATGGAAGATGATCTGATCGCCGCCCATGGGGATGAACCGAAGCTGATGCCCTATCTGCATCTGCCGGTGCAATCGGGCAGCGATCGGATTCTGAAGGCGATGAACCGCAAGCATACGGCGGACAGCTATATGCGATTGATCGAGCGGTTGCGCGCCGCGCGGCCAGACATGCTGCTGTCGGGCGATTTCATCGTTGGCTTTCCGGGCGAGAGCGATCAGGATTTTGATGACACGATGGCGCTGGTGCGCGCGGTGGGCTATGGGCAGGCCTATAGTTTCAAATATTCCGCCCGCCCCGGCACACCCGCAGCCGAGCGCGCAGGCGTCCCCGATGAGGTGGCGTCCGCGCGGTTGCAGCGCCTGCAAGCCCTGCTGACCGAACAGCAATATGCCGCACAAGACGCCATGATTGGGCGCGACGTATCGGTTTTGTTCGAGAAGACAGGGCGCGAGACAGGGCAGATGGTGGGCAAATCCGAATATCTGCACGCGGTGCATGTGACCGACCCCCGCCCGCAGATCGGCCAGATTGCGCGTGTGCGTATCACGGGCCGCACCTCGAATTCGCTGGCAGGTGTGCTGGTGTGACGCAGGTGCCCTGCCCGATAATAGCGCAAGATATAGGGGTGTTACTGTGTGATTTGGCTGAATCTGGCCTGTTTACGCGTGGCACTTGAAAACAAAGCTTGCACGGCCAACCGTCCGTTGGCAGCATATCATTAGCGACTCGCGGTTGCTTTTGACCGCATCATAGGGAGAATTGCTTGGGCATCAGCGCCTTGACCCCCCCGACCGCCGCGACAGGCAGCGCGCCTTCGCATCTGGAATTTTCCGATAATCGCCTGCTGGTCGATCTTTGCGGTGAGTATGATCGCAATCTGACCCAGCTAGAAAGCCATCTTGGCGTTCAGATTATCCGGCGTGGCAACCAACTGGACATCATCGGGACCGAAGATGCGCGCGATCACGTGAGCCGCATTCTTGAAGCGTTGTATGAACGGCTGGAGGACGGCCGCAGCGTGGAGCCGGGGGATGTGGCGGCACTGATAAAGCTTGGCGCCACCCCGGATACGCCAGAGGGTCCGGCCGAGCAGATGGAGATGTTCCGCACGGGTCGGCTGGAAATCCGCACGCGCAAGAAAATCATCGCCCCGCGCACTAAGGCGCAGCAGGATTACACCCGCGCATTGCTGAACCACGAGTTGAATTTCGGCATTGGTCCTGCGGGCACTGGCAAAACCTATATCGCGGTGGCGGTTGCAGTGCAGATGTTCTCGGACGGGCTGGTCGACAAGATTCTGCTGTCGCGTCCGGCGGTCGAGGCGGGCGAGCGGCTGGGCTTTTTGCCCGGTGATATGAAGGAAAAAATCGACCCTTATATGCAGCCGCTTTATGATGCGTTGAATGATTTTCTGCCCGGCAAGCAGTTGCAAAAGCTGATGGAGGAGCGCCGCATCGAGATTGCGCCGCTGGCCTTTATGCGGGGGCGCACATTGTCCAACGCGTTCGTGGTGCTGGATGAGGCACAGAACGCCACAGAGATGCAGATGAAAATGTTTCTGACCCGTTTGGGCGAAGGCTCTCGCATGGCGGTCACGGGTGACCGCAGCCAGATTGACCTGCCGCGCGGTGTCAATTCGGGCCTGCGTGCCGCAGAGCGGATTCTGGACGGCGTCGAGGGGGTTGGGTTTAGCTATTTCACCTCGGCTGATGTTGTGCGCCACCCGCTGGTCGCGCGCATCATTCAGGCCTATGAGCGCGACGAAGAAAAAGTGAGTTAGGCGCGTGCTTGTCGATGTGGTCAGCGAAGACCCGCGCTGGAATGAGGATGCGTTGGCGCGTCTGGCCGAACAGGCAGCAAGCGCCACGTTGCGCCATCTGGGCCATGCGCCTGACGGGTATGAGATTGTGCTTCTGGCCTGCGATGACGCGCGGATTGCAGCCCTGAACGGCGATTTTCGGGACAAGGCGTTGCCCACCAATGTGCTCAGCTGGCCAGAATGGGACTTGTCGGCGGAAACAGAAGGCGATGCACCGGAGCCGCCCGAAGCAGGCACAAAGAATGCGCCAGAGCCGTTGGGCAATGTCGCGCTGGCCTATGACACGTGCAAAAGCGAAGCGCTGGCGCAGGGCAAGCCATTTGACGCGCATGTGACCCATCTGATCGTGCATTCGGTGCTGCATCTGCTGGGATTTGACCATATACGTGACAAAGATGCCGCGCTGATGGAAGAAACCGAAGTGCGGATACTTGCGCAACTTGGGGTAACAGACCCATATGAGGCTGGGGCCGAGATGCCCTTGTGATACTGGAAAGGAAAAATGGGCGATACGACCGACGGATCTAGAGCAGCGCATCGCGCGCTAGAGGATCTAAAAGAGAGTTACACGCGCGGCCTGTTTGGCCGGCTGTTCGATGCCTTAACCCCCGATGACGAAGATGACCCCGAGCGGGCGCATGCTTTGGGACAGACCCTTCCGGGGCTGGCCAATCTGCAACGCCTGAAGGTGGAAGATGTCGCCATCCCCAAAGCCGAGATTATCGCGCTGGAGCAAGGCGCGGAATTGCCCGACATCGTGGCAACATTCCGCGAATCCGGCTATTCGCGCATTCCGGTCTATGATGAAACCCTCGACAAGCCGCTGGGGCTGCTGCTGCTGAAGGACTTGGCGCTGCGCTACGGGTTCAATGGCCATCACGCCATTGATCTGCGCGCCATTCTGCGCCCGATCCTGTATGTCCCCCCTTCGATGCCGCTGTCGGTTCTGCTGCGCAAGATGCAGGCCGAGCGCACGCATTTCGCGCTTGTCATTGACGAATATGGCGGCGTTGACGGACTGGTCACAATCGAAGACCTGCTGGAGCAGGTCGTCGGCGAGATTGAGGATGAGCACGACACCGAAGACGAGGCCGACATCGTGCGCGAAAGCAGCGCAAGCCTGCTGGCCAATGCGCGTGCGCCCTTGGCCGCACTGGAAGAAGAACTGGGCTTTGCGCTGACCGACGAGGATGAAGAGGAAGAAATCGACACGCTTGGCGGGTTGGTCTTTCTGCTATCAGGTCGCGTGCCTGTGCGTGGCGAAGTGATTGCCCACCCGTCCGGGCTTGAGTTCGAGGTGATTGATGCCGAGCCGCGCCGCATCAAGCGGTTGCGTGTGCACCTGCCTGAAACCTTGCGTGACGCGGCACAATGACCTTTGCTGATTTGCGGATGCAGGCATGAGCGCCCGGCACCTCTGGCTGCACCGCGCACGGCTCGCGGCGCTCTATGGCGGGCTTGGTGTGGTTGTGGCCACAGGTCAGGCACCGCTGGGGTGGTGGTGGCTGTCTATCGCGACCTTGGCGGGGGTGTTCGCTTCGCTGCCGCTGGCGGGCACGCCGCGCGCCTTTGGCGGGCGGATGTGGTTGGCGGGCACCGGCTATTTCGGCGCGGCGCTGTTCTGGATCATCGAGCCGTTTTTCATTGAACCCGAGATACACGGCTGGATGGCCCCTTTTGCGCTGGTGCTGATGGCGGCGGGCATGGCGCTGTTCTGGGGGCTTGCGGGCCTGCTGTCAGCGCGACTGGCGCAGGGGCGTTTGCGGCTGTTGGTGCTGGCGGTCCTGATCGTGGCGCTGGAAATGGTGCGCGGCTGGGTCTTTACCGGCTTTCCTTGGGCGATGCTGGGCCATGCGCTGATCGGCACGCCGCTGATGCAGCTTGCGGCCATTACGGGTGCGGGCGGGCTAAGCCTGCTGCTGGTGCTGGTGGCGGCTGTGCCGGTGCTGGGGCGCGGTTGGGCGATGCGCGGCGCGGGTGCTGCACTGGGAGCGGCGTGCCTTGCGGCGCTGTGGGGGTGGGGCAGCACGCAAACCGCCCTGCCCGCTTCGCGTGATGCCACTGTGCGCCTTGCGCAACCCAATGCGCCACAAGACCAGAAATGGCGCGACGACAATATGTTGATGTTCTTCAACCGGTTGCTGGACCAGACTGCAAGTCCGGCAGACCCTGCGCCAGACCTGATCCTTTGGCCGGAAACCTCGGTGCCGTTCTTGCTGGAATATGCAGGCGATGCGTTGCAGATCATCGCGGATGCGGCAGCCTTGCAGGGGCCGGACACAGTGGTCGGCTTCGGGGTGCAACGTCTGGAGGAGGAGCGGTTTTACAACAGCCTTGCGCTGTTGAATGTCGATGCCGACATCACCCATATCTATGACAAGCATCACCTTGTGCCGTTTGGCGAATATATCCCTTTGGCCGAATGGCTGATGGGCACGCCCATTGGCGGGTTGGCGGGTCAGGCGTTGCGCGGCTATAGCGCCGGTCCGGGGCCGGAAGTGCTGGATCTGGGGCCATTGGGGCTGGCGCTGCCCCTGATCTGCTACGAATCGATTTTTCCGCGCCATCTGCGCACCGAGACGCGCCCCGATTGGGTGCTGCAAGTCACAAATGACGCATGGTTTGGCGAAGTGACCGGCCCCTTCCAGCATCTTGAACAGGCGCGCTTGCGCGCAGTCGAGCAGGGCTTGCCGGTGTTGCGGGTGGCGAATACAGGCGTGTCGGCCTTTATCGACGCCCGCGGCGCGATCATAGCGAAGCTGGGACTGGGCGAGACGGGGTTTATCGACAGCGCCATTCCCGGTGCCCTGCCCCCCACAGTATACGCACGCCACGGCGATTGGCCCATGATTTTGGTGCTGGCCGTTTTGTTGGGTGGGGCGGTCACGGCCTGCCGACTGCGCCGCAGACTTGGTGAGGCTTGACGCAACGCCATTGGGTAACTGCCATTCGGTCAGGGCAGATCAGCCGTCACAGATATTCATCAGGCTGACCCATTGCCCATCCGTTAACAGGGCGGACATGGGCGGCTCTCCGGCCATTGGATCGCCTGCGCGCAGTGCTGCGCCAAGTTGCTCCAGCGCGGGGTCGAGGGGGAAGGGATTGTCGACCAGCGGGCGGGTCGACAGCTCGGCCCGCGCAAACCGCTCCAAGACCTCATTGGCGTCGGGCACAGCAAGCGGGGCACGTAACACCGCTTCTGAATAGCCCGACATTGCCGAAGCGGGCATCTCTGCCGAAGTCAGCAGACGGAAGGTCGCCACCACGCCCGCATAGGTCAATAGCGGGTGCAACGGATCGTCATCTGCGTTGCGCTGTGCTGCCATAAGCAATGCACCGGCCAAAGCCTCTGGGCTGTCGGCCTCATCCAGCAGGCGGGCATCGATGATGAACAGCCGCCCCATGACATGCTGCACGCGCGGCTGATCGACCGGCAGCCCGCGCATGACAACAATCTGCGCAGGGGTCTGAAACAATCTGCGTTGCAGACTGGCAATCGCGGGGCCGCCATAAGGGCTGAGGCATTCGCGCGCCCCTGTCAACACAAGGTCATGGCGCATCCGGTCCGCCAACTCGACCCGCTTTGCCATCGGCACCACAGAGGCAGTATGCTGCACAAGGGCGGGCGGCACAATCAGCGCCGCCGCCAGCACCACCCCAAGGCTGAGGGTCGCAAGTATGGGCCTGCGCAATCGCGCCATCAGGCTGCGGGGGGGGCTGAGTGCTGCTTGCACCACCTTTAGCGCATCAATAAGCCAGTCATCATCCAGCTCCAGCACCTCGCCCCCGTCGCCTTCGGGGCTATAGAGCGCGGGGCGCTTGCCGGGGTTCAGGCGGATCACGGCGGGCAGCGACCAATGGCTGAGTACGATCATGCTGCGGCTGTCGGCAATAACGAGCGTTGCCTCGCCGAAGCTGACCACGACGTCGCGCCTCTGGTCATTACCAGAGGCGGTCCATAAACCCGGACCTTCTAGTCTGCGATACTGCTCGAGCGCGGTCATGCCGCCTGCCTGCTCTTGTTGTTTTGCGGGATCCTACATCAAGGCTGCTTGCAAAGCCAGCGTTCAGATACCCCATATCGGACTGCAAAATGCGATTCTGCAGATTATCGTGACACGAAAAAGCCCCGATTATACCAATCAGCATTGATCAGAACTCTTGAGCCCAGTCGCGGGTTCCAATGGAGGTGATTGTGTCGGGCATGCTGACCAATTTGTTCCAAGCCTTGCAGCAATGATCTACGATGTCTTCATAGGTTTCGAAGATGAGGTTTGATAGCCAGTTGTCTCGCATGAATTGCCAGATGTTTTCGACTGGATTGAGTTCTGGGCATTTTGCGGGGATCGGGATGATGGTGATGTTGTCCGGAATGACCAGCTTGTCAGTCATGTGCCATGCGGCTTGATCCACGAGCACAGCCCCATGTGCTTTGGGTGCGACAGTTTGGGAGATTTCAGCAAGATGCAGGGCCATCGCTTCGGTATTGCACGCTGGCAGCACAAGACCTGCAGCTTTCCCGAGGGCTGGGCAAATCGCTCCAAAGATGTAGCTTGAACTCGTGCGCTGATCATGTGGGGCGGAAGGTCGCGTACCGCGCTTCGCCCATCGGCGCGTGATCTTGTTTTTCTGGCCGACACGCGCTTCATCTTGGAACCAGACTTCGATCACAGTGCCTTGCAGGAGCCGTGCGCGGAGCTTTGCTACTGCGGCTGCAAACCCTTTTTTTTAAAGTCCTCCAGTGCGGCTGTATCTTGCGCGTGATGGCGCGGGCGTGCTGTGAGTTTGACATAACCAAGCGCCCTGAGTTCCCGGCTTATCGACGTCTCGTGAAGTGAAATCCCAAATGTGTCTGCAATCCATTTCCTCAGATCACTCAGGCGCCAGCGGACGACCCCATGGACCGATAAGGTCGGACCGCTCTCAACAATTGCAGCAAGCGCCCTGCGCTGCTCATCGTTAAGCTTAGACTGCTGACCAGGAGCTTTGCCGTTGATCAAGCCGTCAGGCCCGCGGGCATTAAACCGCTCCACCCAGTCACGGACAATTTGTAGGCCAACACCACCAATCCGAGCAGCATCGCTGCGCCGACCGCCATCATAGATCTCCGCCAGCGCCAAAAGCCTGCGGGCTTGGTTGGCATCCTTTGTCTTTCGCGCAAGTTCTCTCAACTTCATGCCGTCGTAGTCTGTCCGTAACGCGAGCGCTGCGCCCATAGAGAGGCCCTCCCCAGAAAATCTGACGCCATTGAGTCAGATCTTCATAGATTTGGGAATCCCAAAACCCTCAGAAGAGTCAGATTTCGCGAGACTTGGTATTAGTTCGCGTTTTCGCCGTTTCGGTCTTGTTATACTCCGAGTCCTGTGGAACCCGAGTTTTGCTTGACGGTTCGGTTTGATTGGATTCTGATGGGTTCATGCGTATTGAGCCGAAATTCCTGACATCTTCAGAACGTGCTGAGCTGATGTCCTGTGTGCGACGCCATCGCGAGGATCACGGTGTTGCGCGTCGCGCCAATGCGATTTTGCTGCTGGATGAGGGCAAATCCTGCCAACTGATCGCCGAATTTCTTTACCTTGACGATGATACGGTTCGTCTTTGGTACAAGGCTTACCGCGAAGGGGGCTGGGACCTCCTATCCACTGATGGATGGAAGGGCGGTCAATCCCGGATGACCTCGGCTCAGGAGGCCGAACTCAGCGCGTGGCTGGAGGATCGTTTTTGTCGTTCGACGACCGAGGTCCGGGCCCATATCTCCGCGACGTATGGCTTGGAGTATTCCCATTCTGGCTGCATCAAGCTTCTGACGCGTCTGGGGTTTGAGTATCGCAAGCCGAAGGGACTTCCGCGCGTTGCGCCTGCCGCAGCACAAGCCGCCTTCATCGAGATGTATCAGCGCTTGCTGAACGAGTTGGGGGCTGATGAAGCTGTCTATTTCGCAGATGCCGTGCATCCGGAGTATCAGACGAAACCGGCTTATGGTTGGGTGAAGGCCGGGACAAATCCTGCCGTGCAGACCACAGCAGGGCGTGGGCGTGTGAACATCCATGGTGCACTGAACTTGGAAACATTCGATTTGTCGTTTGTCGAGCCGATTACGGTAGACGGGATCAGCGCTGTCCAGCTCTTGGCCAAAATCGAGGCATCCAACCCTTACAAGCGCCTCATCCACGTGATCTGGGACAACGCGGCGTATCATAAAGGGCAAGAGGTGCGAGACTTCCTTGCAAGGCCGGACTGCCGCATCCACTTGATCCCATTGCCGCCATATTGCCCACATCTCAACCCGATTGAACGATTGTGGGCCGTCATGCACCGCTGTGTCACACACAATCAGTATTATCCCACGCAAAAGCAATTTGCCGATGCGATACTCGCATTTTTTCGAAAAACCCTCCCCAACGAATGGCGGAGCTTCCGCGACACCATCTCCGACAACTTCCGTGTCATCTCACACGACAATTTTCGGGTTTTCGCGTAAGGCGGGTATAACAATCATTACCAAACCGGGTAATTGCCCGATTCACTGAGATAAAGGATACGAATATGATTTCCCTTGATCCCTCAGTACACCAGTTTGCTGCGCGTTTTGGCAGCCATTACCGATACACGACACAAGACCCATTATGCGAATCCATCCAACCCTATCAATCTGACCACACATTGCGAGAAAAGGGATTGTTGTCTGGGACACTGGTCGCCAACCAAAACGGGTGGGTATCAGTGGACACCATCGCGCCCGGCGATATGGTGCTGACATTCGACAACGGAATGCAACGAGTTGCGGCAAAACATCATGTGACCCTGGAGCGCGGGGCGATCCCGTTAAACAAGGCCTTTACCATGTTCGTGCCAAAAGGGGCGCTTGGCAATCGCAAGGACATGCACATCCTGCCGATGCAGGAGTTGATCGTCGAGTCGGACCGCGCGGAAACCTTGTTTGGCGATCCTTTCGTGCTGATGCCTGCCTATCTGCTGGATGGCTACAGGGGGATTCAAAAGCAAAGTTTTGACGATGACTTGCAGGTTTTCATCCTGCTGTTTGAGACAGAGCAGATTATCTACACCAATGGCGGCTTGCTGGCACTTGGGCAAATGCTGGCGAGCGCGCTGAGCGATGCACCGCATCGGTTGCACGCCGACGCCGCCTATCCGCGCCTTACCCAAAATGAAATGATGCTGGTTGCGGAATGGCGAAACGATGCCCCCATCGCCTACCCAGCATTTGCGGCGCAAAGCATTGAAGAAACATGGGCCGATCTTAACACGAAGCTCAAATTATAGGAACATGCGCCCCACCCGCCAAAGATATGGTTGTCCAGCATTTGGGGGGTGCCATGTTCCGCCCTGCCCCGCGCATAGCGCACCATCGGGCAAAAGCGCGCGACATAAAGTTACCTTATTTGCGGCCAATTTTGGACGCGTAGACACGTCTAAATAAAGTCACAGACAGGCGCAAACCGCGTCGCAACACAGCCGGAATTGAAGGAAAGCCCATGTCCCTCTTGTCATCTTCGATGGATATTCTCACAACACGGTTGAAGCCTTTTCTTGATATTTCGGCGCGCGCGCCGCGCCGCTCGACGGCTAAGGTGCCATCAACCGGTTCCATGTTGCGCGAAGTCGGCCTGATGTCGGGCACAATGGTCGCCACAGATACCGGCTGGTGCCCGATTGAACGTGTCCTTGCCGATGACCAGATCATGACATTTGACAATGGGATGCAGACCGTGGTGCAAAACCGCGCAATTGTGATCCGGCGCAAGGACATCCCCGACCACAAGGCCTTTAGCATGTTTGTGCCGCGCGGTGTTCTGGGCAACCGCACTGATCTGAATTTGCTGCCGATGCAGGAGGTTATTCTTGAATCAGATGCAGCCGAGGAAATGTTTGGAAACGCTTTTGTGCTGACCCCCGCCGTTTTGCTTGCGGGTTATCAGGGCATCACGCGTCACCCGATCATGACGGACATCAAACTGCATATGCTGACATTCAAGGAAGAACAGATCGTGCAGACAGATGGCGAGATTCTGGTGCTGGCCCAAAGCGAGCGCTGTTTTTCGCCCTTTGCAGAAACTGTCGGGGCCGACCGGAATGTGTATCCGCGTTTGACGCAGGCACAGGTTCTTGAACTGGTCAACGCAGAGAACGGACATTAATCGCGCCGCGCGGCTTTCACCGCGCGGCAAGAGGGTGGCCTATCAGGCCGCCTGCGCATCTTTGATTTTGTAGAAGCCACGCCCCGCCTGCGCCATCTGGCGCAGCAAATCAGGGGCGCTGAACCGCGCCCCATAGCGCGCTTCCAGATCATCGCAAACCGACACTGCAAATTCCGCACCCAGCATGTCGAGCCATGCAAATGGCCCACCTGACCACGGGGCAAACCCCCAGCCAAGAATGGCGCCGACATCGCCTTCGCGGATATCCTCCAGCACACCTTCTTCCAATGCGCGCACGGCTTCCAGCGCCTGCGCGAACATCAGACGGTGCTGCACGGTTATCAGATCAGGCTGCGTATCAGCGGGGGCAAATTTCGCGGCCAGCCCCGGCCACAAGCCCTGGCGCTTGCCCTTGCCATCATACTCATAGAACCCGGCTGCGGATTTGCGCCCCAGACGCCCCTCATCCACCATCCAGAAGACAACCTCGTCCACATCGCCATCCGCATAATCCGCGCCCATTGCGGCGCGGGTGGCTTTGGCGATCTTCGCGCCCAGATCGAGCGAGGTTTCATCGACCAGTTGCAACGGTCCCAGCGGCATGCCCATCAGGCGCGCAGCATTTTCGACCAGCGCAGGCGCAACCCCTTCGCGCACCATCCGCATCCCTTCATTCAGATAGGGGATGATGCAGCGATTGGCGTAGAAGAACCGCGCGTCATTGACAACAATTGGCGTTTTGCGGATCTGGCGGACGAAATCCAGCGCCTTGGCAACCGCACGCGCGCCTGTCTTCTGGCCCTTGATGATCTCGACCAGAAGCATCTTGTCGACCGGGCTGAAGAAGTGAATGCCAATGAAGTTCTCGGCCCGTTCCGACGCCTTGGCCAGTTCGGTGATCGGCAAGGTCGAAGTGTTGGTGGCAAAAATCGCGTCCTTGCCCAATACTGCCTCGGCGCGGGCGGTGACCTTGGCCTTGACGGATGGGTCCTCGAACACGGCCTCGATGACCAGATCGCACCCGTCCAGCGCGGCATACTCCGTGGTCGCAGTGATGCGGTTCAGCACTTCGGCTTTCTGCTCGGCGCTGACTTTGCCACGCGACATGCCCTTGTCGAGTATCCCCTCGGCATGTGCCTTGCCCTTCTCGGCAGAGGCTTGTTCAGCGTCGATCAAAACCACCTCGATGCCTGCATTGGCCGCGACATAGGCAATGCCCGCACCCATCATGCCCGCACCCAAAACCCCCAGCTTGCGCACCTTTTCATCCGCAACATCGGGGCGGTTCGCGCCCTTTTCCAACGCTTCCTTGTTGATAAAGAGCGACCGGATCATGGCACTGGACGAAGGGTTCATTAGCACATGCGTGAACCAGCGCGCCTCGATCTTCAGCGCGGTGTCAAAGGGCACCAGCGCGCCCTCATAGACTGCCGACAACAGCGCCTTGGCGGCAGGATACACCCCTTGCGTCTTGCCATTGATCATGGCGGACGCGCCCACAAAAGTCATGAAGCCCGCCGGATGGTAGGGCGCGCCACCAGGCATTTTGTAGCCTTTCGCATCCCACGGCTTGACCAGATCGGCCTCTGTGGCGCCCAGAACCCAGTCTTTTGCACGCGCCAACAGGTCTGCGGCAGGGACAACCTCGTCAATGATCCCGGCGGATTTGGCCTTTTTCGGCTCGGACAGCTTGCCTTCCAGCAAGAAAGGGGCCGCGCCCATCGCGCCCAGCTTTCGCGCCAGTCGCGTGGTGCCGCCTGCGCCGGGGAATATGCCCACTTTTATTTCGGGCAAGCCGATCTTGGCCTTGGGGTTATCCGCCGCGATGATCCGGTGACAGGAGAGCGGTATCTCCAAGCCGATGCCCAGAGCCGTGCCGGGCAGCGCCGCGACAATCGGCTTGCCACCTTTCAGCGATTTCGGGTCCATGCCCGCGCGCTCGATCTTGCGCAAGACATGGTGCATCGACATGATCCCCTCGAACAGCCCTTTCTCGGGCTGATCGCCGGCCATTTCCTTCATCTTGGCAATGACATTCAGGTCCATGCCACCCGCGAAATCCGCCTTGGCCGAGGTGATGATGACACCCTTGACCGCCGCATCGGCCAAGGCAGTGTCAATATGCGCATCCAACTCGCGCAACCCCTCCATCGAGAGGACATTCATCGACTTCTCGGGAATGTCCCAAGTGATCGTAGCCACGCCATCGGCATCTGTGGAATAGTGAAAATCGGTCATCTCAGTTCCCTCCGCTCGGCAGATCGCGGGGTCCGGCCCAGTCGCTGCCATCGTGATAAGTGAATGTATTTTGCGCGCCCGAAATATGGACCTTCATGTCCACATCGACATAGGTGCAGACATCTTCCTCGACCTTGGTGCCCACGACCAGAAACCGCGCAAGGGCCTCGGATCGGTTCACAAACCGGTGCCCGTTCGCAACCCCTGCTTTCCACGCCGCGCAATCGCCGGGCTGCATTTCCGCCTCGCCATCGTCCTCGACCAGCGTCAGCGCCCCTTCCAGCACCATAGCGAACTCGTCTTCGCGCAAATGCCAGTGGCGCAGCGAGGCAACAGCGCCCGGCTCCAGCGTGATGATATTGACACCGAATTGCGTCAGCCCCGCCTGCTCACCCAGTCTTTGCGAGGAACGCCCCACCATCTGGCTGGCATAGGGTTCAGGGTAGACCGAGCCGGTTTTGACCGGGGCCTTGGACAGATCAAGTTTCGGCATTACACCCTCTCAATCAGGGTCGCCGCCCCCATGCCCGACGCCACACAGAGTGTCGCCAGCCCGGTGCTCTTGCCGGTACGTTCCAATTCATCCAGCAGCGTGCCGATGATCATGGCCCCTGTGGCCCCCAGCGGATGGCCCATGGCAATCGCGCCGCCATTCACATTGACGCGGTCTTCGCTGACATTAAACGCCTGCATGAAGCGCAATACGACTGCGGCAAATGCCTCGTTCACCTCGAACAGATCAATGTCAGAGATCTGCATGCCTGCGTCGCGCAGGATCTTCTCTGTCACAGGAACCGGACCCGTCAGCATTATCGTCGGGTCTGTCCCGATCTTGGCGGTTGCCCGAATGCGCGCTCTGGGTTTGAGCCCGTGTTTCTCGCCAAATTCCTTGCTGCCGATCAGCACACCAGCGGCACCATCGACAATGCCCGACGAATTGCCCGCATGGTGAATATGACTGATCTTCTCAAGATGCGGGTATTTCATCAGCGCAACCTTGTCGAAACCTGGCATCACTTCGCCCATATCCTTGAAGGCAGGCTTCAAGGCGCCAAGGCTCTGCATGTCGGTGCCGCGGCGCGGGTATTCGTCGCGGTCCAGAATTGTCAGCCCGTTGACATCGGTGACAGGCACAACAGAGTTTGCAAACCGCCCCTCATCCCATGCAAGGGCAGCGCGGCGCTGGCTCTCAACGGCCAGTGCATCGGCCATCTCGCGGGTGAGGCCGTACTCGGTGGCGATAATGTCGGCGGCAATCCCTTGCGGGACGAAATAGCGCTCCATTGCGACGGCGGGATCAACCGCCACCGCTGCCCCGTCCGAGCCCATGGCAACACGGCTCATCATCTCGACCCCGCCTGCCACATAGGCGGTGCCCGCGCCGCCGCGCACCTGATTGGCGGCGATATTCACCGCCTCCATACCCGAGGCGCAAAAGCGGTTAATCGCAAGCCCCGGCACCTGTTCATCGAAATCCGACGCCATGATTGCTGTGCGCGCAAGGCAGCCACCCTGTTCGCCCACTTGGGTGACGTTGCCCCAGATCACATCTTCAATGGCGCGCGTATCAAGATCATTGCGCGATTTCAGCGCGTTCAGCATCAGGGCTGACAGGCGCACAGATGTCACCTCGTGTAGGCTGCCATCGGCGCGGCCCTTGCCGCGCGGTGTACGTATGGCATCAAAAATATAAGCGTCTTGCATTGTTGCTCCTCCTCAGGTGCGGTCCGCAGGCGAACCGGGCATCAAATCATAGGGGTGTTTCCAGCCGGGCAAATCCGCGATGCGGGTCAGCCAACGGTCGATTGCAGGCCATTCGGTGCGCGAGAAACCAAACGGCTCGGGGTAGAACAGATAGCCACAGCAGGCAAAATCCGCGAGGCTCGGGGTGGTGCCCACGATCCAGTCACGCGCGCCAAGGTGCTGCTCCAGCACTTTGCAGCTTGCCTCAAGTCGCGCCTGCTGAAAGGCAATCACCGCTTGCGGGCGCTTGTCTTCGGGCAGGAAATTCATCAAAAACCGTGTCGATCCGGCAAGACCCGACAGTTTATGTGTGTCCCAGAATTGCCAGCGCAGCACCTCGCGGCTCTCGGCGTCATCCGCGCCCAGAAATTGCCCGGCGCGCGCGGCGACGTGACGCTGAATGACCGCAGATTGGGTTACAATAATGCCCTCATCTTCAAGGACCGGCACTTCACCCATGGGGTTCAAGGCGCGAAATTCGGGGCTGCGCGTGGCACCGCCGAAGAAATCGACCCAGACGGGCTGCCACTCCAGACCGGACAGTCTGAGGGTCAGGGCCGCCTTATAGGCATTTCCGCTCTCTCCGAAACAGTGCAGTTTCATCGCTCTTCCCTTCTGGCGTTACACCCGGTGTCGGATCGGGTGTTTGAGTATTTTTGGCAAGAAAATGCCCGCATCCTTCACTTTTCTTTAACCGCCGCGCGTTAAGGTTAATGTGCGGTACAGGCTGGAGAGCCGATGACCGTGCAAGGAAATGCCCCGCCTGTCGGCCGCCCGGACCCTTTTTGTTTCTACTCTGGGCCGTCAGTCAGGCGGGGTTACGCTGTTCCATTCATTTTCTTGCCCAAATGCTCCCGCCGGAGGCGCCTTTTTATTTCTTCCGATCCTCCAGATCCGAGTTGAACACTCTGAGGCGATGACCCAGTTTTTCTTCATCGGTGATGGAATCGAAGTTTTCGAACAGGAACGAGAGTGCCTCGCCCTCGTCCAGCCCGGCATCTTGTGCGAAGCGACGCAACCGCCGATAGCCGTCTTCGGTCATTGCGATATTGACGCGGCGTGTCAGTCGAAACCGCTTTGGCATGATCTATTCCCTCTCACAGATCTTGGGCGCAGTGGCGCGCGTGTCCTGCGCGCCACTGTCCACTCAGAACTGCGCGGCGTCCAGAGCCATGACGGTTTCAGCCCCGGTTTGGATGCGGGCAAGATGCAGCGCTGTGGCGGGCAGTTGGCGTGCCATGTAGTAGCGACCCGTCGCAATCTTGGCTTCATAGAAGTCACGATCACTTGCGCCGCCATCAAGCGCCGCATAGGCCGCTTTCGCCATCCTTGCCCAGACCAGCCCTAGGCAGACATGCCCGAAGAGATGCATGAAATCACTCGAACCTGAGAGCGCGTCATTTGGGGATTTCATACCATGCTGCATGAAATACATGCCCGCCGCCTGCAAATCCTTTGACGCGGATTTGAGTGGCACAAGGAAGCCTTCGAGGCGCGCATCCCCTTCGTTTTCCTTGATGAAGGTTTTGACCATCTCGAAGAATGCCATCACATGCTTGCCGCCATCCTGTGCCAGTTTGCGGCCCACCAGATCCAGCGCCTGAATGCCATTTGCGCCTTCATAGATCATAGCGATGCGCGCATCGCGGGCGAATTGGGACATGCCCCATTCCTCGATATAGCCATGCCCGCCGTAAACCTGTTGCGCCTGGACACACATGTCAAAGCCCTTGTCGGTCAGGAAACCCTTGATCACCGGGGTCAGCAGCGAAATCAGGCCGTCTGCATCTTTGTCCTGCATGCGGTGGGCGCGGTCAATCAGGCTTGCCCCCCAGAGAGTGAAGGCGCGCGCGCCCTCGACAAAGCTTTTCTGGTCCATCAGCATACGCCGGATATCCGGGTGCACGATCAGGGGGTCCGCTGGGCCATCGGGGTTTTTCGCCCCTGTCACATCGCGCCCTTGCAGGCGGTCCTGCGCATAGATGCGGGCGTTTTCATAGGCGACCACGGCTTGCGCATACCCCTGAAGGCCAACGCCGATGCGGGCCTCGTTCATCATGGTGAACATGGCGCGCATGCCCTTGTGCAAATCACCGATCAGATAGCCGGTTGCGCCGTCGTAATTCATGACGCAGGTGGCATTGGCATGGATGCCCATCTTTTCCTCGATACTGCCGACGGACACGCCGTTGCGCGCGCCAAGGCTGCCATCTTCCGACACCATAAATTTGGGCACGATAAACAGCGAAATGCCCTTGGTCCCTTCGCCCCCGCCGGGTGCCTTGGCCAGCACCAGATGGATGACATTTTCGGCCATGTCGTGATCGCCTGCCGAGATAAATATCTTCTGGCCCGTGACCTTGTAGCTGCCATCCGCCTGCGGTTCGGCCTTGGTGCGCATCAACCCCAGATCGGTGCCGCAATGCGGTTCTGTCAGGTTCATGGTGCCGGTCCAGTCCATCGCCACCATCTTGGGCAGATATGTCGCCTTTTGCGCCTCCGAGCCATGCGCGAGAATGGCTGATATCGCGCCATGTGTCAGGCCCTGATACATGTTCAGCGCCATATTGGCAGAGACGAAAATCTCGCCCACAGCCGAGCCCATGACATAGGGCAGGTTCTGGCCGCCGAATTCTTCGGGCAGATCCAGCCCGTTCCAGCCGCCTTCTCTGATCTGGTCGAACGCCTGTTTGAACCCTTTGGGGGTGTAGACGACACCGTTTTCCAGCCTGCACCCTTCGACATCGCCGCTTGCGTTCAGCGGGGCCATGACGTCCTGCCCAAGCTTTGCCGCCTCGTCGAGAATGGCGGTTGTGAAGTCGGATTCGAGATCGGAATAGCCGGGAACATCGGATGTGCTGATCTGCAACAGATCATGCAGCACGAATTGAAGGTCTTTTGTGGGGGCGGTGTAGCTTGGCATGGGAAACTCCGGTTATTCAGCTTATTCAGCGGCTTTGGGGCTGTCTGCGTGGCGCAGTACGGCCTCACCCCAGGCCAGTTCCTGTTTGAGATCGGTTATCGCCTCGTCCAGCTCGTTGCGCTGACGTTCCATATCGGCCAGACGCTGGCAGGCGATGTCATAGGTTTTGCGCAACTGTCTGAGTTCGCTGTCATCGCGTTCATACATATTCAACAATTGGCGGATTTCTTCGAGGCTGAAGCCAAAGCGCTTGCCGCGCAGAATAAGCTTCAGGCGCGCCTGATCCCGCCGACCAAACAACCGGTGTTGACCGTCACGGCGGGGAAACAGCAATTCTTTCGCCTCGTAAAAGCGCAGGGTTCGGGGCGTTACACCGAAATCTGCACACATCTGGCGGATTGTTTTGAATTCCAACACCATTTCACACCTCCGAACACAGTCGCGCCTTGGGGCAGGCCACGAGGACATGACCCAGAGAGTACCCAAGTTGACGTGAACGTAAAGTTAAACGCTGCGTCACGGCTTGGCGTGACGCCACGTTCAGCTGTCAGGTGGCAGCAATGCGGCGGCTTCGGCGCGCAGTTTTTCCAGATCCGTGATGGTTTGCTCTAACTCTTTGGCCTGTGTGCGCAAGGCAACCAACTGCCGGTCTGCCATGTCGAGCCAGGTGCGCAACTGCGGTGCAGTGCCTTCCTTTTGGTAGATTTCCAGCCATTGGCGGATTTCCTCCAGACTGAAGCCAAACCGCCTGCCCCGCATGATTAATGTCATACGGGCCACTTCGCGGGGCGTGTAGAAGCGGTTGCGCCCTTCCTTTTCGGGGCTGAGCAATTCGATATATTCGTAATAGCGTAAGGTGCGGGGCGTCACGTCAAACTGCGCGCACATTTCTTTAAAGGTCAATCGCGTGTCACTCATCTTACCTCACCCTCTTCGCGGAGACTCTTATGCTACGCGGCCTGCCTGAAAGATGCAATTTTGTCAGACGCTCTTGCAATGGGGGCGCGTTCGGGCGCAGAAAGGCCCCATCAGGCAAGCAGATGGCCCCAATATGACCACATCCAACCCGACGAGCGATTTTATCAATGCCCTTCCCTTTGCGCGTGCGCTTGGCATGCAACTTGACCAGATTGGCGCAGGTCATGCCCAGATTTCAATGCCTTGGGACGCGCGCTTTATTGGTGACCCGGCAACTGGCGTGATACATGGCGGCGCGGTTTCGGCCTTGATGGACACCTGCGGCGGGGCGGCGGTTATGTCCTATCCCGGTGCGCTGACCACGGCCACGATTGACCTGCGTATCGACTATATGCGCGCAGCAACACCGGGGCAGCGGATTACCGCGCGTGCCGAGTGCTACCACGTCACCCGCCGCGTGGCCTTTGTACGGGCGACGGCGTATGACGAAGATAGCGAGAACCCTGTGGCCACCGCCTCTGGCGCGTTTACCTTTGATCGCAAGGAGGGCAGTTCATGAAGCGCCCTGAACCTGTCCAGCAGGTCAAGCACCGCCGTGATACAGCGCTGACCACTCTGGTTGATGCTGTGCCCTATGCCGGCTTTCTGGGCATAAAGTTTGAACGCCATGGTGACGAGCTGACCGCCGTTCTGCCCTTTGACGAAAAGCTGATCGGCAACCCTGTTCTGCCTGCGATACATGGCGGGGTTATCGCCTCGTTTCTGGAAGTGGGCGCAATCATCGAGTTGAGCTGGGCGATGCTGTGGGACGAGCTGGAATCGGGTCGCCTGTCGCCCGAGAGCATGGCGGAGAACCTGCCGCGCCTGCCCAAAACGATTGATTTCACGGTGGATTACCTGCGCACTGGCCTGCCGCGCGATGCCTATGCGCGCGCGCGTGTGAACCGGTCGGGGCGGCGCTATGCGTCCGTGCATGTCGAGGCGTGGCAGGACAACCGCGCGCGCTTGTTCGCGCAGGCGACCGGGCATTTCCTGATGCCACAACGCATAGATGGCTAAGCCGCAACCGCTGACCGACCGGCGCATACTGAAAATAGCCGTTCCCATTGTGCTGGCCAATCTGACAGTGCCGATCCTTGGCGCTGTGGATACCGGCGTTGTGGGCCAGATGGGGGCTGCGGCCCCGATTGGTGCGGTGGGGTTGGGGGCGATCATTCTGGCCTCGATCTATTGGATTTTCGGCTTTCTGCGCATGGGCACGACCGGGCTGGTGGCGCAGGCCACCGGCGCAGGCGATCTGGCGGAAAGCGGCGCAATCCTGACACGCGGGATCATGATCGGGCTGGCAGCGGGGGCTGTCATGGTGCTGGGGCAAGTGCTGATTACGCACGCCGCCTTTCGCATTGCCCCTGCCAGCGCCGAGGTGGAAGGGCTGGCGCGCGACTATCTGCGCATCCGTATCTGGGGCGCGCCTGCCACAATCGCGCTCTATGCCGTGAATGGCTGGCTGATTGCGACCGAACGCACGCGCGGTGTGCTGGTGCTGCAACTGTGGATGAACGGGCTGAACATTGCGCTGGACTTGTGGTTCGTGCTGGGGCTTGGCTGGGGCGTGCAGGGGGTAGCTGTGGCGACCCTGATTGCAGAAGTGACCGGGCTGGCACTGGGCTTGTGGCTTTGCCGCGCCGCCTTTTCGGGTGCGCAATGGCGCGACTGGCCACGGGTGTTTGACCGTGTGCGCCTGAAACGCATGTGGTCGGTCAATTCAGACATCATGCTGCGCACGATTGCGCTGCAAGGTGCGATGACGGGGTTTTTGTTCACATCTGCCGGGTTTGGCGATGTGGAACTGGCGGCCAATCAGATCTTGTGGCAATTCCTGATGCTGACCGCTTACGCGCTGGACGGATTCGCCTTTGCCGCCGAAGCTCTGGTGGGGCAAGCGGTGGGCGCACGGTCGGTGGGGCTGATGCGGCGCGCCAGTATCCGCGCCTCGATCTGGGCGTTCGGGGCGGCGGTTGTTATGGCGCTGGGGTTCTGGGGCTTCGGGCCGTGGGTGATTGACCTGATGGCAACCGATACCGATGTGCGGGCCGCCGCGCGCGCCTATCTGCCCTATGTCGTGGTGCTGTCTGTGGTCGGTTTGGCCGCGTATATGCTGGACGGCATTTTCATCGGCGCAACCGGCACACGCGAGATGCGCAATACTGTGATTCTGGCCGTGGCCATTTACGGGCTGGTCATCTGGCTATCGGTGCCGATCTTTGGCAATCACGCGCTGTGGATGGCGCTGATCTTGCTGAATGTCTTGCGCGGGGTGTTTCTGGGGGCCTTGTACCCAAGGTTGGAGCGGCGCGTGGAAGTTCAAGGCTGAACGCTTACAGCCATTTTTCGCGGTCGGTCCCAATCGCGTCGGCAAGCGTTGCGTGGCCGTCGCGGTCCAACAGGTCCAGCAAGCCGCGATTGATGCGCCCGACCAGCGAAAGCCCCTCATAGACCAGCGCAGAGTAAAGCTGCACCGCAGAGGCGCCGGCGCAGATTTTCGCATAGGCCTGCTCGGCCGACCCAATGCCGCCCACGCCGATCAGTGGCATGGTGCCCTGCGTCGCATGCGACAGTCGCGCCAGAACGCGCGTGGAGTGCGCAAACAAGGGGGCACCCGACAGGCCGCCCTTCTCGGGTGCATGTGCGCTTTTCAGCCCATCGCGCGCGAGCGTGGTGTTTGTCGCAATGATTGCATCTACGCCCGCACTTTGGGCGACTTGTGCGATTTCTCTGATTTCGCCATCATCCAGATCAGGGGCGATTTTCAGAAAGATCGGGATCGCCTTGGGCAGTTCCGCGCGGGCCTGCATGACGCCGCGCAGCAATGCGGCCAGCGCAGCTGCCCCCTGCAAGTCGCGCAGTGCTTCGGTATTGGGAGACGAGACATTGACCGTGGCAAAATCCAGAAATGCGCCGCAACTGCGCAGCACTTGCGCAAAATCATCTGCGCGGTCGGCACTGTCCTTGTTGGCCCCAAGGTTCAGCCCCAAGACCATGCCCTTCGGGCGCGCAGCCAGACGCTGCGCGATGGGACCAGCCCCTTCATTGTTGAACCCGAAGCGGTTGATAACGGCGCGATCCTCGGCCAGACGAAACAGGCGTGGGCGCGGGTTGCCGGTCTGGGGGCGCGGTGTGACGCCCCCCACCTCGACAAAGCCGAAGCCCGCGCGGACCAGCCCGGACAAGGCCTGCGCATTCTTGTCAAACCCCGCCGCCAGCCCGACAGGGTTGGGCAGATCAAGTCCGGCAAGGCGGCAGTGCAGACGCTGCGACTGTACCGGCTGTGGCAGCGGGGCAAGGCCGCTTTGCAGCGCCCTGAGCGCCAGACCATGCGCCGTTTCAGGGTCAAGGCGGCGCAGCATCGCCAGCGCGGTTCTCTCGATCAGACTCATACCAGACCCTCGGGGAAAATGTGACCAGTGACGCCCAGCGGCAGGGACGTGTCCCAAGCAATATCGGAATGCCGCAACGGGCGGTACAGATGCGGGAACAGCGCGCCCCCGCGCGACGGTTCCCATTTGAGCACCGATCCCAGCACGTCAGACTGACAGGCGACAAGCACCAGATCGCTTTCGCCCGCGAAATGTTTGGCGGCGGTTTCCATGACCTGTTGCGAGGTCGAGAAATGGATATACCCATCCGCCAGATCGACAGGCGCGCCCAGCGTCTGGCCGCTGGCGACCAGTTCATTCCATTCGGGGCGGCGAAAGATTTTATAGATCAACATGACATGTCTCTTGCCCAATGCGGGCGCAGAGGTCAATCTCTCTCATCGGGCACTCACAACGGACCCGGCAGCCGTTCTTCGCTGAGCAGCACATTGGCATCCACCGCCCCTACCCCCGGCAGGGTCATGATGCGACGGCGCAAGACGCGCTCGAAATCCGACAGATCACGGGCGACAACGCGCAGGCGGTAATCATAGAGGCCCAGCACATGCTGCACTGTCTGCACCTCGGGGATGGCAGAGACTGCGCGTTCAAAATCGGCCAGACTGACGCGCCCCTTGGCAGCAAGGCTGATGCCCAGAAACACCGTCACCCCGAAGCCAAGTGCTGGCAGATCGAGGTCCAGCCGAGTGCGCGCAATGGCCCCCTCCTCTCGCAGGCGCTTCAGTCGGCGCCATGTTGCAGGCTGGCTAAGCCCCAGATGGCGCCCCAGCGCGCCCGCACTTTGCGTGGAGTCCTGCGCCAATGCGCGCAACAGGGCGCGGTCGGTGTCGTCAAGATTGATCATCGCGCACCTGTGGCTTGTGCGAGTTTCAGCGTGTCAGCCGCTGCGCGCGTGGACACGAAGATGGGTATTTGAAGCAAGAAAATGATCATATCGGCAGGCTTGCGTCTGATTTGATATCGGAGAGATGCATCAACGCTTCCAGATCGGCGATATGGGGCAAGGGCAGGATGCGGTCGCGGTAAACCTGTTGATAATGGATCATGTCGCGCGCGATCACATTGAGGCGCACATCGACGCGCCCCAGAAAGGTCTGGATTTCCAGCACTTCCGGAACTGCGCGGGCCGCGGCGATGAATTCATCGAAAGCGCGCGGGTTGGTTTTGTCCAATGTGATGCGCAAGCTGACCTCGACCTGCCAGCCAAGCGCGCGCCAGTCAATGACAGCCCGCTGCCCGCGCAGGATACCGCGGCTGCGCAGGCGTTCCAGTCGACGCCAGCACGTGGCCTCGGTCAGGCCCGCGCGGTCTGCCAGCATGGCCGTGCTTGCATCGGGCGCGGCCATCAACTGGCGCAAGAGGCGGCGGTCGCTGTCATCTATCTGCATGATTTCTTTATTTTTGTTGTTTTAACGCATAGTTTTTCGGTTTTACCGAATGAATACGCGAGGAATGAAACGAAATAAAGCCAATTCTCCGTATACTGCGCTGCATGATTCATAACCAAGGAGGGACGGCAGATGCGCGTCTATTATGATCGCGATTGCGATGTGAACCTGATCAAAGACAAGAAAGTGGCAATTCTGGGCTATGGCAGCCAAGGCCATGCACATGCGCTAAACCTGCGCGATTCAGGTGCAAAGAACGTCGTCGTTGCCCTGCGCGAAGGCTCAGCCAGCGCCAAGAAATGTGAAGCCGAAGGCCTGAAGGTCATGGGCATTGCCGAAGCGGCGGCTTGGTGTGACGTGATTATGTTCACCATGCCGGATGAATTGCAGGCAGAAACCTATAAGAAATACGTGCATGACAACCTGCGCGACGGCGCGGCGATTGCCTTTGCCCACGGGTTGAACGTGCATTTCGGCCTGATCGAGCCGAAACCCGGTGTCGATGTCATCATGATGGCGCCCAAAGGCCCCGGCCACACAGTGCGCGGCGAATACACCAAAGGCGGCGGCGTGCCCTGTCTTGTGGCTGTGCATCAGGATGCAACCGGCAAGGCGATGGAAATCGGCCTGTCCTATTGTTCCGCCATCGGCGGCGGGCGCTCCGGCATCATCGAGACAAACTTCCGTCAGGAATGTGAAACTGACCTGTTCGGGGAACAAGCGGTGCTGTGTGGCGGTCTGGTCGAATTGATCCGCATGGGCTTCGAGACGCTGGTCGAGGCGGGTTATGAGCCGGAAATGGCCTATTTCGAGTGCCTGCATGAAGTGAAACTGATTGTTGACCTGATCTATGAAGGCGGCATCGCCAACATGAATTACTCGATCTCGAACACGGCGGAATATGGCGAATATGTCAGCGGCCCGCGCATTTTGCCCTATGACGAAACCAAGGCGCGGATGAAGGCAGTTCTGACCGACATTCAGCAGGGCAAATTCGTGCGCGACTTCATGGCGGAAAACGCCGTTGGCCAGCCCTTCTTCAAGGCGACACGCCGCATCAATGATGAGCATCAAATCGAACAGGTCGGCGCGAAGCTGCGCGCGATGATGCCGTGGATTGGCGCGTCGAAAATGGTCGACAAAGACCGCAACTGACGCAGTTAACAGCGCAAACACGGGCCCTTTCCCCTATTGGGGGAGAGGGCCTTTTTCATAGGGTGCCGCTCCGCGCGTCGGTATACATCTGGAACATCGCCTCTGCGGAGGGAATGTCGCTTGGCGGCGAGATATTGCGCGTGGCCAGTTCGACGTGGATCAGATGCATGTAATCGACCCGCTGCAAGGCCTGTGACCATTGCTGCGCTTCAAGATGTGACATGAACTGGTCATGGCGCAAGGGAACCTGTCCCAGAAGCTGTGCGTCAGTCATGTCAGCAAAGGTGGCAGCCCATTGGGCCGCCGCCGCCTCGCTCAACCGTTGGAGCGTGTAGGCCGAAACTTTGCCCCCCGCCAGGCTGATTCTGATTGCTTCGGCCAACGAAACAGATCCGTTCAAGACCGCACCGGCTGCCATGATGCACAGCCCGACCGTCGCCGCCGTCAGCACGAGCCAATCCACAGTGACCGCGCCACTGTCGCAACGCGCAAGGGCATTCAGCTGCTTGAGCGTTAATATATGCGACATAAATGGTAGACCGGGATCAATGCATAATTTCTCAAAAGTGCATCCCGTACAAACGGGGTATAAATGTGGTGTTTATGTGGCGTGCAGTTCAGAAATTTGGATACTCGACCAACATGGGCGCCTGCGTTCCGGGGCGGGGACCGAAAATCGGGTTTTTGCGCGTGGGGCGGTGCCAGTGTGCGAGATGGGGCAAGTTCGCGCATCGGTCTGAACGGCATATAGGCGCAGGATTTAAGTCAATCCACAGCGGTGCGTATGCACGCTTTGGCCACCACCCGCCCACCGCTGTTGTGAGCTGCGAACCCCGACAATTTTCCGGTGATGACGGCGCGTGATCTATTGGGTTTCATTCCCGTGCAATGCGGCATTACAACCTAATACCCTGACAAACCATAACAGTGCGCAAAATCAGTAACCATCGATTCGAATCGAATAAAAATAACATAAATACAATGCCTTACAGGCTCTCCTGGCATCAGAAAAGCATAAGCCTGCGCACCACACCATAAGTCTGCGCAGCTTTCCCAAGATCGGTATGGGCAAGGCAACCCGACGCGGAAAACGAAAAAACCGCGCCGAAGCGCGGTTCTTTGCCAGGGACTTATTCCCTGCGATGTTACGAGATGAACGCTTGGAACGGCTTGTCCGGCCGGAACATGGTCTCGTATCCATCATGTGTGAAGGGTGTCGCGAGGGCGTTCACGTTTGCTTTTCTGGACCAGAAGTCCGCAAAGTGTTCCAAAGATAAAACGGACGAACCTGAAACCCGCGCATTCCCGATCGACGCGATTGTCATCTTGATAAGTGTCCCCCACCGCATCGCTGACACGGCGGCGAGGCGACGATAAAAGTCCTCCGTCAAGAGGCGCTGCTCGAGTTCAAGGCCGTTTTCGAGGGCATAGCTCCCCACGATCTCATGGATCACATCCAGATCTTCGGTCAGGTCGATCGCGTCAAAATGAACATGGGTCACCTTGTTCTGTGTCTGGTCAAGAGAGCGAACATGTTCGGCGAGTTCAGGCACACCAGACATGATCAACATCAGGGGCCACCCCCTTGTTTTTATGAGAGACTTGAAGTTGTCGAGGATCATTTCCCGGTCATTATCGGACTTCCCCGCGAAAATGTGTTGGGCCTCATCAAAATGGATCCCGATGATGCCTTGTTGTTGCGCCTGATATGCGACCCGTGACCAGATCTCGGCCTGGGTCAGCCGCGCGCTGTCGGACAGATGATATCCCATCGCCTTCAGCGTTCGTCGACCAAGATCCTCCCATCCGCCGGCTCGGTTCAGGTCGCACTGGGCTATGCGCGCGGGGCCACCATTCGGAAGCGGAACCTGTTCCGCATGGAGCAGCTTCAGAACCTCGTTTGTTTCACGGGTTTTCCCGGACTCGCTCAGACCGGTAACCAGAAGGACTTCCGCCTCGAACCACTCGCCGCTCTTCAGGTGACCGATATGCCGACTGAACACCTCACTGAACGTGGTACGAAGCTTTTCGCCCCTCTGGAGCGGGAAATGGCGGCCTGTGTTCTGTGCGGCCGTCTCAACGATTTGGGGGTTGAAAAGGGGTTTCATAATTTACTGTCCTTGATCGGCGCGAAGGTCTTTCCGCCGGGCCTGGGTTTCGGAGCGTTCGTCGAGGAAGAAGAAGGTGAGGCTTTCTGCGCACCAACGATATATGTTGGTGTAGTGCCAGCCCTGTCCGTGACATGACCCGGCCGGGCGGTCAGCCTGGCTACCCCCTGCGGGCGGATAGAGACCTGCGAGAGTTGATCTGCGCGGCGCCTCAATTGAGTGGTCGTCAGGTAATTTGACGGATTACGCGTATCGGGGAGGAACCCGGACTCCCGGGCGCGACGCGCACGGACTTCTTTCAGATGTGCGTCGTGCAGTTCCTGCGATTTCGGGTTACGTACGGCCGCTTCTTCCATCAAACGGATCGCCTCCTCGAGAGTAAGATCAGCAAAAGCAGTCATGGACAGGTCCACCCGGATCGTATCGCCATGGCCCTCCGCGGTCACATAGGCATGTCTCAGATCATCCGGGTCGAGGTGGATTGTCACCTTCCGCGCGGTTCCACCTGCAAATGCTTGTAACGCAGTCGAGTTGAAGGGAATGTTGAAGGCCTTCACACCCTCGGATGTGGTTGTCGCATATGATTTAACCCCGAGATGCAGGCAACGTTGCCGCTGCGTGGGTGCATCAATCCCCCGATAGGTCTTCACGATGTCTTGCAACTTTTCCCAAGGCGTTGCCTCAAACATCCCGGTCCCGCGGTGTGGTTTGTGCGAATACTCATCAACCAGATATCGGGTGAGTGTCCCGTACAATTCGTCGCTGGTGATCTTGGCCGATCCCTTGGGATCATAGTCCTTTAGTTCACCAGGCCTGCTTCCAGTATAGCCCGGCAGAAAATTCACAGCATCCCACTGCGTGGTTCCAAAAAGTGTTTCAATATGCGGTTTGTCCGTCGCGCGGGAGCTCCGCGACGTAATGATTGTCATACCAGCACCCAACTGAACTGATGCGGTGGATGCCCCCACCCGCCGGCATCGTATACCATGACGTGTGTGGATGCCCCCTGTTTGGCAAGCGATATCTTCGATTTTCAGCGGGGCCTTCGATCGGACGTGTGTCAGGCCTCTGAGTGTGGCCTTCTATGACGCCACGGGCCGGTATGCTGTTCGGAAGGCTGGGTTCACATCGGTTCAGAGAGCTGCAAGCGCTCGAGCCCCGGGTCTGAATTTCCCTGCCTTGAACTTCGAAGTCCGTATCGCGTACTCCTCGTCGATCGCTCACCCTGGCCTTGCGGCCATGTCGTGCCTTTCTCCTTTCTCGGGATCAGGTCACGCCATTCGATAATTCTCCTGCTTGGTCGAAATTGCCCAGATCATCCGCGCCATCTTGTTCGCCAATGCAACCGCGGCAACCATCTTCGGCTTGCGCGCCACAAGTGCGGCCAGCCAGCGGTTCGAGCTGCCGCCTTTGCGAACCACCCAGCGGATCACGCTCATGGCGCCAACGATAAGCAATCGACGGATATCGGTTTGCCCCATCTTGCTGACCGATCCCAGTCTGGCCTTTCCGCCTGTTGACCTTTGTCGGGGCACCAAGCCCAGCCAAGCGGCGAAATTGCGGCCACTGTCAAACGTATCAAGATCAGGCGCGAATGCCGCGACAGCACCTGCGGTGACAGGACCAATCCCTGGAATGGTGCAAAGCCTGCGCAGTTGCACATCTGTCTTTGATGAGGTTTCCAACTCACTTGCAAGCCGGTCAATGACTTTGGTGAGTCGAGCGATCTGCTCGACATAGATCGATCCCATGTGTCGAACTGCTTCAGGTAGGTCTGTGCTCTCATCAGCAAGCGCATTCTCAAGCAGTTTGAGGCTTGCTGGTCCTTTGGGTGCTACCAACCCAAATTCAGCCAAATGACCGCGAAGAGCGTTGATAAGCTGCGTCCGCTGTCGAACCATACATTGATGCGTTCGGAACGCTACAGCACGGCCTTGGGTTGCAGCGCTCTTTACTGCCACGAACCGCATGGTCGGGCGCATGGCAGCCTCCGCAATGGCCTCAGCGTCCGCACGGTCATTTTTCTGGCGTTTAACAAACGGCTTCACGTAAGCAGCTGGCACGAGCCGAACCTCATGACCGTGACTTTGCGCAAACCGGCCCCAATGGTGCGACGTCGCGCAGGCCTCCATCGCTACAATGCACGCTGGTTGCTCAGCAAGTAGCGCCGCCAACCGTGCTCGCGACATAGCGCGGTTGAATACAACCACCCCATCTGGCCCAACAGCACAGACTTGAAAGCTGCCTTTTGCCAAGTCGATCGCCAAAATACTGATCTTTGATGTCATCGATGTGCCCTCCACTAAGCGAATATAGAACCGTCATGGTATACGATGCCGGCGGGTGGGGGCATCCACCGCATCAGTTCAACCAGCTGGGCGCCAGCTTGTCCACCTTGTCCCGGCGGAAGGCATCCTCCTGTTCGGTCTCGTCCGCATCGACCAGTTCCTCTTCCGCGTCCTCGTCCTGCTCGGGCGCCTCCTCCTCCTCGGCCGCATCACTCGACCGGCCCTTGCGGGGCTTGAGTTCGATCAGGTCGGTCTTTGCGACCACACCGGTGAACGAAATCAGGGTTTCATAAACCGCACCCAACTGGCCGATGCCGAGTTTTGCGTAGGAGATACGGCCTGTGCCCTTGCCGGTGGACCGGAGCGAGAGAAGCCGGATCACCTGCTGGATCGCCCCGTTACGCAACGCGAGCCCATTCAAAATGGGTGTGCTCTCTGGATCAAGAAGGGATACCTTGACGGCTGGAAGCTGAAGTCCGGTAGAGGTGGTCCTGGTTTTTCGACCAGTTTTATGCCGCGCAGCGCTCTGGCATGGGTTTCCTATCACGCGGCAAGTTTCATGTTTGGTTTGCGATTATCATAAACTTCGTCCGGGGTCATCAGGCCGTGGGATGAATGCGGGCGTTCTTCATTGTAATAAGCGATCCAGGTGCCGATCCCCTGGCGCGCCTCCCGGCCAGTTTCGAAGGTGTTCAAGAAGACGCATTCGTATTTCAAGGACCGCCACAGTCGTTCGATCATGCGGTTGTCGATCCAGCGGCCGCGCCCATCCATCGAAATCTTCACCTTTGCGTCTTTCAAAACGTCGGTGAAATCGGTGCTGGTGAACTGGCTGCCCTGGTCCGAATTGAAAATTTCGGGCGGGCCATAGGTGGCCAGTGCCTCCTTCAAGGCCTCGACGCAGAACCCGGCATCCATAGTATTGGACAGCCGCCAGCTCAGCACCTTGCGGCTGTGCCAGTCCATGATGGCGACCAGATACAAAAACCCGCGCTGCATGCGGATATAGGTAATGTCCGTACACCACACCTGGTTGGGACGCGTGATGGGCAGATCTTTTAGAAGATATGGATAAACCTTGTGTTCGGGGTTTTTCTTACTGGTCTTGGGTTCCTGATAGATCGGCACCAAACGCATGAGCCGCATCAGCCGTCTTGCGCGATGGCGGCCGCATTTGTGACCCTCTCTTTGCATATGACGCGCCATCTGCCGCGAGCCGTACCATGGCGTTTTCAGGAATTGCTCGTCGATGATCTTCATGAATTTCAGGTTTTCCGCGCTTTCACCGCAGGGCTGATAGTACAGCGTCGATCGGGCGAGCGACAGCAGTGTGCATTGCCGCCGGACACTCAGTTTGGGATGATCTTTCTTCACGGCTTTTTGCCTCCAGTCCCGAGAATGAGCCTGGAGGCATCCGCCAAAAAATCCCGTTCCACTACCAATTGGCCAATCTTGGCGTGCAGCTTCTCTACATCCTTGCCGGAAATCACTGGTTCACCAACCGGCTTGGCGTCAAACGACTGCGCCATCTTGGCAATTGCCGTGCGTTTCCAGCCGTTGATCATCGTCGGATGTACTTCATATTTCTTCGACAGCTCTGCCGTCGTCAACTCTTCACGGATCGCTTCCAAGGCAACCTTCGCCTTGAATTCTGCCGTGTAATACCAAGTCTCGCGAAATCTGACTCTTCTGAGGGTTTTGGGATTCCCAAATCTATGAAGATCTGACTCAATGGCGTCAGATTTTCTGGGGAGGGCCTCTCTATGGGCGCAGCGCTCGCGTTACGGACAGACTACGACGGCATGAAGTTGAGAGAACTTGCGCGAAAGACAAAGGATGCCAACCAAGCCCGCAGGCTTTTGGCGCTGGCGGAGATCTATGATGGCGGTCGGCGCAGCGATGCTGCTCGGATTGGTGGTGTTGGCCTACAAATTGTCCGTGACTGGGTGGAGCGGTTTAATGCCCGCGGGCCTGACGGCTTGATCAACGGCAAAGCTCCTGGTCAGCAGTCTAAGCTTAACGATGAGCAGCGCAGGGCGCTTGCTGCAATTGTTGAGAGCGGTCCGACCTTATCGGTCCATGGGGTCGTCCGCTGGCGCCTGAGTGATCTGAGGAAATGGATTGCAGACACATTTGGGATTTCACTTCACGAGACGTCGATAAGCCGGGAACTCAGGGCGCTTGGTTATGTCAAACTCACAGCACGCCCGCGCCATCACGCGCAAGATACAGCCGCACTGGAGGACTTTAAAAAAAAGGGTTTGCAGCCGCAGTAGCAAAGCTCCGCGCACGGCTCCTGCAAGGCACTGTGATCGAAGTCTGGTTCCAAGATGAAGCGCGTGTCGGCCAGAAAAACAAGATCACGCGCCGATGGGCGAAGCGCGGTACGCGACCTTCCGCCCCACATGATCAGCGCACGAGTTCAAGCTACATCTTTGGAGCGATTTGCCCAGCCCTCGGGAAAGCTGCAGGTCTTGTGCTGCCAGCGTGCAATACCGAAGCGATGGCCCTGCATCTTGCTGAAATCTCCCAAACTGTCGCACCCAAAGCACATGGGGCTGTGCTCGTGGATCAAGCCGCATGGCACATGACTGACAAGCTGGTCATTCCGGACAACATCACCATCATCCCGATCCCCGCAAAATGCCCAGAACTCAATCCAGTCGAAAACATCTGGCAATTCATGCGAGACAACTGGCTATCAAACCTCATCTTCGAAACCTATGAAGACATCGTAGATCATTGCTGCAAGGCTTGGAACAAATTGGTCAGCATGCCCGACACAATCACCTCCATTGGAACCCGCGACTGGGCTCAAGAGTTCTGATCAATGCTGATTGGTATAACGCTTCTGTTTCGCCGTATCGATTGTTCGTCCTTCTTCAGTTGCCAGAGCTTAGCAACTGGTCCGAATTTCCGCGACCACCTCTATGCGCGCGGAGCTGGAAGCCAGAAAGACCACGAAAGTCAGCTCCTTCGAGCGGCGTAAGCCGGTGAAGAAACCATTTCCGGAGCATCTGCCACGCGAACGCGTGGTGGTGGATGCACCTACCAGCTGCACCTGCTGTGGCTCGGACCGCATCGTGAAGATGGGCGAAGATATCACCGAGACACTCGAGGTTGTGCCGCGGCAGTGGAAGGTAATCCAGACCGTACGTGAGAAGTTCACCTGCCGGAATTGCGAAAAGATCAGCCAGCCACCCGCACCGTTCCACCCTATCCCTCGCGGATGGGCAGGGCCCAGCCTGCTGGCAATGATCATTTATGAGAAATACGGCCAGCACCAGCCCCTGAACCGTCAGTCCGAGCGCTATGCGCGCGAGGGTGTTGATCTCAGCCTGTCAACGCTGGCTGATCAAGTGGGGGCTGTCGCTGAGTTGCTCAAGCCCCTCCATGCATTGATCGAGGCACATGTGCGCGCAGCCCTTCGGCTGCATGGAGACGATACGACCGTGCCGCTCCTGGCTCGTGGTGGCACGAAAACAGCACGGCTCTGGACATATGTGCGCGATGATCGACCTTGGAGCGGCAATGCGCCACCGGCAGTGGTGTTCTACTTCTCGCGTGATCGTAGTGGCGAACATCCAACGGCGCATCTGGCAGGGTGGCACGGCATTCTTCAGGCTGACGCCTATGCCGGGTATAACCAGCTTTATGACCTCAAGCGCCAGCCCGGGCCTGTCACCTCTGCGCTATGCTGGTCCCACGCGCGGCGCAAATTCTTTGAACTCGCCGATATTGAAAGCAATATCCGCAAAGGAAAGTCACCCAAGGAAATTTCGCCAATCGCCTTTGAGGCAGTTCGTCGGATCGATGCGCTGTTTGACATTGAGCGCACGATTAAAGGGCATTCCCCCGAAGCACGTCTCGAAGTCCGACGACAATTATCAGTCCCCTTGGTCGAAGATCTGGAGCGGTGGTTGCTGGGTGAACGCGCACTCCTTTCCAAACACGCAAAGGTGGCAAAGGCGATCAATTACCTGCTGTCGCCAGGGCATTGGCCTGCCTTCAAGCTCTTTCTGGAAGACGGCCACGCTTGCCTGACAAACAATGCCGCAGAAAGGTCCCTGCGCGGTGTCGCACTGGGCAGAAAGGCATGGTTATTCGCCGGATCAGAGCGTGGTGGCCAGCGCGCAGCGTTCATGTATACCTTGATTGGAACAGCAAAATTGAATGATATCGATCCACAAGCTTGGCTTGCAGATGTCATCGCCCGCATCTCCGAGCTGCCAGCGTCACGCCTGCCAGAATTGCTGCCGTGGAACTGGAAGGCGGCAAAACAGGCCAGGGTCAAGGCCGCGTAACCGCGGTTCTCGCCGGATGTATACCCTTGAAAAGGCGGCGAAGCTGTTTTTGGAAGTCATGATCCCGCCGGGTCATCACATGCGTGTGGCGCAATTCCTCGATCAACTGGCTGATCACGTATAATCGATTGGGTTCTTGCACGTCTTCAACTGCTTCGGACGCGGAGGTATCCAAGTCGAACTGGTTTGTTTTGATCGCTTCGGTCATCTGATTTCTCCTCAGGATTTGGTTTCAGGCTTGTCGTTACCGATTACTGGGATCGACCACTTGTCATTCGCTGGCCGCGCCGTCGGTGCGGCCTTCATGGCGATAGTGGTTTTTGTCACAGGTTTGGGGGGCTCGACCGGGATTACCGATACGCCCATTCCTTCACTGCTCGCGGAAGTGGTCTCCAGAGTCGGGACAATATTGATCGACACTGATGCTTCTTGATCGGCCTGGGCAAGTCGCTTGGGTGTCCAGACATGATCAATGATGCTGAGAGTCGACATCTGGTTCTTTTTGATTTCCTCAACCGCCCGGATCGCCTTGATGATTACATGCTCTTCCCAGTCAACGCGCTTGGGATCTTTCGTCCGTAAAGCCCTGCGGGTTGCATTCCATGTGGATGCGTCCATATCCTTGAAAAGATTGGAAACAGCGGCTACTTCGACCCAAATTCCATCAAGCAGAACCTCAATTGCACCGATGTTGTCAGCAAGCCACCGAACCTCGACATCGCAGTTCCCGTTTTTCAGAAACCATGCGTGTAGCTCTCCGGAATTATACTGAACGTTCAGAGTCCGGATCCCGTCTTTCTGGACCCTGCGTGTCGTCGCCAGCCCGAATGCCAATCGCCGCTGGCGCAGATTAGGGGCAGAATGAAGCTGATAATTGCCATCCTGCATATCCGCTTCCCATTGCTCCAGAGGGGTACGTCCTCCGAGACCCTCATGTGGACTGTTGTGATAGACATCGATAATCCAGCGCACGAGGATGAAAGCGAGATCATCGATGCTGAGGCATGCCCGCTGTTCTGATGGATGATCTCCCCGCTCGACATTGTTCGAGAAAGTGCGACCAGGCAGTCGCGGGATCAGGGTCATCCGAAAGGTGCTGAACACACGCTCGATACAGCCACGCATCGCGGGGTTACCGGCGATGGTTGCGATCTTGCTCACTCCCGAATCCATACAAGCTGATGTGAAGGCGATCGACTTGAACGCCGCGCCGTTATCGACAGCAAGCGTCTCGGGCTTCCCAAACATGGACCAGGGCGATAGGGCACCGACGGCATCTGCAAATTGGCCCTTGTCACTCATGGTCATCTGCAGGCATTTGATGGCACCCGAGGATGTAGGATCTGCCGTCAGAACCATGCCGAGGATGCAGCGAGTGCGGCAGCAAATTGAGGCGACCAACCACCACCGTTTCATCTGTCGCAATTCGCCACGTTCGTCGAGAAGGCCCATTTCCTGAAGCTCGTCCTGACCGAAGAAGTCCAGCAGACCACTCCGCCTCAAAAGCGTCAGAAGGTCGATTTTCCACTCATCCATTTCGACACGTTCGAGTGGACGAGAGATTTCCAGCCCCGCCTTGACCGAACCCATTTTCTTCAGGGCAGTCTTTTGACCAAACCGAGCAACCAGCTTGTGGAACTTGTCGATGGACGCGATGAACACCCGAAGGGTTTCATATCCCGGGCAGCGGAGCTTTGACTGGCCCGCATCAAAACGCCGCTCGTTCTCAATCAAAAAGGCATTTTTAAGGTCTTGATGGACTACCTTGATCGTCTTGCGATTGAGCGTCATGTATTCCTTCTGGACAACCTTTGCCATCAGGTCATTCTCTTCTCGCAGGAAGTAGGAATACCGATTACCCTGATTATGACGGCTGTCGATCAGAGCAACCTTTCCACCTGCCCTGTATTTCCGGACCCAGCCCAAAATTGATCTTGCGGATTTCTCGGATGGGATACGCTCAACTGCTCCGGTCTTGGGTTTTTTCCCTTCCCCTTTTTTCCATTTCTCAAGTGCCAGCGCATGTTCCGGTTTAGGCAAATCCTGCACAAGATATGCTTTCGCGTTCTCGAGGATAGCGGCCTGATGGTGTTTGATAGACGCTTCGGTCAAAGTCAGCTCTCCGCTTTCATGCAGATCGAGAACAGCACGGACGAACGCGTGTCTCATATCGACAGCCTGGCGCCTTTGTTCGGACAAGCTGGCCATAACCTTGCGGCCATCCTCGACAGAAGCGTCGAGATGCACGCCGGCCGAAATCAAACCCATCGGGATGACCTCAAGGAGCCCTGCCCCGTTCATCCGGTTCAAATCTCCCACTCTGTATGAAACAATTCGGGTGGGATCGTCTTTCAGGGAAAAGCTGACCGCCTCCGTATTTCGATAGGCAAAGCGATACTCTTGCGAGTCGATGATATAAAGGTGGTGTGGGTCCAGGCTGAAGGTCGGATAGGAGTTGATCAAATCAAGTGCCATTGGTTTGTTCCTTAAGTTTTCAGGGCAATCAGCCCGTTTTGAGATAAAGGGGTGCCTTGCCGCGCGTGACATCACGCGCGGTCAGGGTGTTCAGCAGTGGGGTCTTGGATTCAGCAGGCTTCGATACCACCCTCGGGGGGGCCACCAAGCGCGCATGAACGGACTTCCGGGGCCTCCGCCTAAGTTCGGGCTCGACGCATTAGCGTCTCGGGCCGGATTTTCTCATGGCTCAATGGCTCCAAGATTCCCTTCCGCACCAGCCCAAGCAGTCCCCTGTAACCTCGATCAGAGAGTCCGGTCTCAATCGTCAATGATCGCAAGCTTCGAGCTGCACCAGATTCCAGATCCATCACAACCCGATGCGCGATGAGATCAGCCTCCGGATCATCGTGGCCTCGCAGCGCAGCAATGATATGCGCATTGTGAAGTGCAACAGGTTGGATATCTGCATCTGACATGATGCGTACATCATCCGCGAATCCCTTGGTGCGCACCCACCATGCAACTTCCTGCATTTCCTGCATAAAGCGTCCAGATTCGAGACGGACCTCGGGCTTGATTGCATAAGCGATGACAGTGCCGTCAACGAGAGTGACAACAAGATCAAAGACATGCTGCTTCTGCTTCGCAGGATTCCACCCATAAAAGAAACGGACCTGCTCGCGCATGTCAGCAACCTCGCGACGGGCGTTCAGAATAAACTGAAGCCGCATCTCGAGAATACTCTCCCCCTGGACATGCACACCGGCACCATCGCCAAGTACTACATGGGTGGTGCAATGACCGGCAGAAGCCATAGGCACATTGCGCATGGCTCTTGATGCCGCAGGCAGGCTGAAACCAGCTTTCTTGGTTTGAAACGTCATGGGAATTCCCCCAATTTTTGATGTCGCTGCCATCGGCCTGGAACTAGGCCGATGCTGTTTCGCTGGCGCTGAGATCAATCAAGCTTCCGGAAAACCGGAGTAATTTTTCGATCAGCGCATGCGTCTCCGATTGCCTGCGCGCATTGGGCAGACAGTGAGACACGATCAAAACGGGCAGAGGGCAATCCTTGAATCTGAGAGCGGCTTATGCTATTCAGAATGTGTTAATGGTGGATTGTTGTCTGCCTCGGTTATCAAACACCTGATCCGTTGGCGCGGATCGGGTGTTTGATTTTAGGTTCTATCTGGTCATCGCAATTATCCTTTCTGTTCAGCTTTGGCGTCTATTGAGCTGTACGAAAGACCGCTGCTCGTACAGCAAATTATGACCATCCTCACATCATTTGGAAGATTTTTTTTATTTTTTTTCATAGCGTTAGAGAGAATTGTTAAAGTTCAACTTGCTCTCCATTCGAAGACCCAATCGATGGTGGAAGGGATATACCACGGCCACAAAGTGATGTGGTTTTCTTCCGTCGAAAAAATAACCACTATCCTATTGTTTTAGATGTGATAATTTTTGCAATCAGTGATTTTCAGGCCTTGCCAAATCTACCTTGAGCGATTTCCAGAAGATTGTTCAGAAACAGGGGTCCCTTCGCGATTTGTGTGGGTTGCTGGTGGGCGGCGGATTGAATCTTCTACCAGATATTGTGGTCACAACATAAGGCGCGTCTGTCGCGGAGACCTCAAATATCGCAGCGTCAGACGCGCCGAGCCTGTTGAGCTGCGGCAGTTTTTTTGGATAGGGTGAAGCTTCCTGAAACCAGCGGATGAGGAGGTATTCATGGGTCCCGAGACAAGTTTGTTCACGACAGCTCTTGGCCTGCAGGCTCCGTGGAGTGTCACGGACGTACGTTTTGACGCCAAACTCAAAGAGATCCACTTTGACGTCCGCTTCAAGGCGGGAAGTCGATTTGCTTGTCCCTCCTGTGGCGCGCCCGATCAGCCCGTCCATGACACGCGATCCAGGATCTGGGAACACCTGCGTTTTTTCGAGCACAAGGCTTTCATCCATGCCGATGTGCCACGTGTTGCTTGCAGCCAATGTAGCAAGACCGGACAGGTTCCGGTCCCCTGGGCGCGCAGTGGCAGCGGTTTCAGTCAGTTGTTTGAAGCCTTTGTGATTGCGCTGGTGCGACAGATGCCGGTGAAGGCTGTTGCTGATATGCTTGATGTTGGTGACGATCGCCTCTGGCGGGTTCTTGACCATTACGTGTCGTCAGCGCGAGATCGCGAAGACTTCAGCGCCGTGACCGCCCTTGGGATTGACGAGACAGCTGCGCGCCGCGGGCATAATTACATCACCCTATTTCACGACCTTCTGGCCGGCAGGCTTCTCTTTGCCTGTGAAGGACGTGATGCAAAGACTGTGGCGGCTTTCGGTGAAGATCTGCGCGCCCATGGCGGTGATCCCGATGCCATCTCCGCTGCCTGTATCGATATGAGTAGGGCCTACATTTCTGGCGTCGCAAAGCATCTGCCGAACGCGGATGTTACCTTCGACCCATTCCATGTCATCCAACTGGCCAATGTGGCGCTTGAAGAGGTTCGCCGCGCCGAAGTACGCAGCAGACCTGAGTTGAAACACAGCCGCTGGATGTGGCTCAAGGACAAGAAGAGATGGACGAAGCGGCAGATCACACAGCATCATGATCTATCTCGGATGCACCTGAAAACAGGACGCGCGTTTCGCTTGAAAGAGGCTTTGCGCGACATCTTTGCTGAAGCCGAGTCCAAGGCAGAGGCCGAAGAACGGCTTACCGCCTGGTTTCAATGGGCGCGCCGCAGCAGGCTGCCAGCATTCAAGAAACTCGCTCTGACACTCAAGGCGCACTGGGATGGTATACTTAACGGTTTTGACAGCGATCTGAGCAACGGCGCTGTCGAAGCCATCAACGGCCTCATTCAGGCCGCAAAGGCTCGGGCGCGCGGGTATCGCAAAACCCGCAACCTCATCAACATGTCATACCTCATCGCAGGCAATCTCACCCACTTACCAGCGTCACCCTACCGCACAACATCTTGTGCCACAGGCAAATGAACGGAAACCAAGCCACCCACACAAACCGCGAAATAGCCACATACTGCGTGGACCCACCAGGACCAGCCCCACCTACAATCGGCGAGCCCCATGGAACTTCAAGCGCGTCTGCGGCTGAGTTAAAAGTCATAGTACACGCCGCCAATGCGCAGCACAGGTACTTTTTACTGCAACTCCCACGACGTGGTGGGCGCTCGAGATGCTTCATAAAAAACCTGCAAAGCCACTTCATCATTCAGTCCTCCTTTTGCCCAGATGGGAAACCTTGCCTCATAGGCGCGCAGGCGGTCTGTGAGGTAGCTGGGATTTCGCATGTCTGGTGTGAGTGTGATATAAGCGCGGTTCTTGAGCCATTCTGGCGCGGAATCCGCTATGATGTTACCGTCTGCAAAGACCCGCGCAGCCTGACGCTGACGGATCTTGCACTGCTCATAAAGCCGACGGGCCTTCTCGATATGCCGATGCAGGGTTTCAGCTGACAGTCTCAGGCCTGTCAGGCTGAGCTGATAGCCAAGGAAGCTGACACCACCCGACATCGCCCCATGGCCCATCCGGCCGATCAGGGTCTTGTCGGGGTGCGATACCATCCCCACGGCGGCAAAATGGTGCTGGATGGTCGCGATTGCGCGACGCAGTGGCCAGCGATGGCGTGAGATGACGATGATGTCATCCATGTAGCGCAGGTAAAACACATCTTTTTGCGCGGCCATCGCGCAATCGAGATCGTAAAGATAGAACGCCCCCAATACGGGGCTGGGCGCGCCGCCTGCGCGAAGCCCGCGCGGGGCATCAACAAAGTTGCCGCCGGTCTCGACACTCATGTTCAGGTATTGCCCCAAGAGGTTCAGACAGTTGCGATCGCGCGTGTGGCGTTCGACCTTGCCAAGGAGGATTTCGGCATCGACGGTCTCATAGAAAGACTTCACATCGGTGCGATAGACAAAAGGGGCCGGGCCATACTGATGCAGGGCCTGCGTTGCGGCGCGGACAGCCGCTTTCAAGCCGCCTGTTCCCTTGAGGTGATAGCAACGGGGAGAGCGAGGCAGTATCTTGGTGAGCTGCGCTGCGAGGGCTGCCAGTGTAGGTCGGTCGCCCGCGTCAAAGCGCAACACCCCGTGCCGCGCAGTCCCGCGCGCAACGCTCAGCGGCCGAAGCCGCGGCAAACCTATTTGGTCCCACTGTTTCACATGTTTCGTCCTGCTTGACCGGTCGCCACACCTCTTGCTGGTGCAATCTCACCGGCATGTCGCTAATACTACCATATTTTCTTGGGCGAATACCCCCCGGTCCCTACTGCGAGGGGGGGGGGGGGATTTCCAAAATTTTGTAGCGAAAATGCCACAGCTTTACACGTTATGCGCAGCCAGAGGCGCGTTTTTGATGCGCGCAACGCAGCATGTCGCATCGAGAATGCCGCAAGCACGAGCGGTTTTTGCGCAGATGCAGCGAACGGCAGAAAGGTCCCGCATAGCAGCCGACCAGTCTGTATTGGGCGTGCTGCAGAACTGAAGGGCTGGTACCCGAGCTTATCCTTGTCATCAAAGGATGGCGGTGCATCGAAAGCGCAACCAGTTATAGGCTTGGGTTGCGCAGACCCTATGGGACATCCGGAGTAAGTTGATCCCTAAAATGAACGAGCTGTTCTTCTGCGCGACTTGCTCTGCCTGAATCATCCGGAATTTCTCACAAGTCAGAGTTTTCCGGAAACTTGGGGATAGTCACATCAGAAGTCAGGCCTGCTCTGTCGGTTGTCAGGCTGTTACAATTGGTAAGATCAGAAGTCCTGGCAGTGGATATAACAGCAGCGCCGTGTTCACGCGATCAACGTGAAGGCTGCTCTGCGTCACCTTGACGCGATCACCGTCCGATAAAGTAAAATAAGAGTCGGACGGGCAAGGCCATATTTTACTTTGTATAACCAGCAAGAGTATGGCGGCATGGGTGATGGTATGTGATCAGTTTTCGCGCAATTTTTCGGTGATGATGAGACGTTGATCTGGTGAGCTTTATGCCCGGATGATGCGTGACATAGACCGGATTGCATGAGACGCTTTCGTTTACTTTCACGTCCCTAGATCAGCTAAACGCCACCCCCTGGGGCGGCGTTTTTTATTTTTAATTTCAGTGCCTTATGTTCCAGTGGAAAAAATAGACCCTATAAAAGGCAAATCTTTTGTCCAAAAAGGCTGATAACTGCCTGTCGGAACAGGGTATACCGTTACCCCAGTTCAGCCGCATTTCGAATGCCCGCATGCGCGGCAGGTCATACAGCCCTCAATCATTGCCAGTTCATACGCTCCACAAGCAGGGCAGGCCCGCCCGCGCGGGGCTTCGCCTGCTACCAGCTTGGCGGCCTCTGGATCGGCCTTCAGGCCCAACCCCTCGCCCGCAATGAAGCCAATGCGGATCAGATGCTGTTCGATCACGCCGCCGATGGCAGCCAGAATGGACGGGATGTAGCGCCCCTCGACCCAAGCGCCGCCGCGCGGATCGAAAACGGCTTTCAGTTCTTCCACCACGAAAGACACATCACCGCCACGCCGGAACACAGCCGAAATCATGCGCGTCAGGGCCACAGTCCAGGCAAAATGCTCCATATTCTTGGAGTTGATGAAAATCTCGAACGGGCGGCGATGGCCGTTGATGATTGTGTCATTGATCGTGACATAAATCGCGTGTTCTGATCCCGGCCATTTCAACTTATAGGTATGCCCTTCCAAAGCCTCGGGGCGATCAAAGGGGGTCGAGAGATAGACAACATCGGCCCCTTTATCCGCCATGGGTGCCGCCTCAGTTGCTTCTGAGACAGACAGGACCGATCCTGTCACCTCATTGGGGCGATAGGTTGTACAGCCCTTGCAGCCCATATCCCACGCAGCCATGTAAATGTCCTTGAAGGCATCGAAACTGATATCTTCAGGACAGTTGATCGTCTTGGAGATGGAGCTGTCCACCCATTTCTGGGCCGCCGCCTGCATACGGACATGGTCGATCGGGGCCAATGTCTGCGCATTCACGAAATATTCCGGCAAGGGCGCGTCGCCTTGCGTCTCGCGCCACAGGCGCACGGCATAATCCTCGACCTTTTCCTCGGTGCGTGATCCGTCCTTTTGCAAGACCTTGCGTGTGTATTCATATGCGAATACCGGCTCGATCCCGGAGCTGACATTGCCTGCATACAGGCTGATCGTCCCCGTGGGCGCAATTGAGGTCAGCAGCGCGTTGCGAATACCGTGGGTGCGTATCGACGCGCGCACATCCTCATCCATCGCAAGCATATTGCCCGAACTCAGAAAGGCATCGGCGTCGAACAACGGAAAAGCGCCCTTTTCGCGCGCCAGATCGACACTGGCCAGATAGGCGGCGCGTGCAATGGCGTGCATCCATGCATCCAGTTGCGCCACAGCGGCGTCTGATCCATAGCGCAACCCCACCATCAGCAGCGCATCGGCCAGACCGGTCACCCCCAGCCCGATGCGGCGCTTGGCGCGCGCCTCTTGCGCCTGTGCATCCAGCGGAAAACGGCTGGCATCAACGACGTTGTCCATCATCCGCACGGCCACGCGCACCAGATCATCCAGCGCGCCAGCGTCCAGCGCAGCATCCGCCGTGAAGGGGTTTGTTATCAGCCGTGCCAGATTGACCGACCCCAGCAGACACGCCCCGTAAGGTGGCAAGGGTTGCTCGCCACAGGGGTTGGTTGCAGCGATTGTTTCGCAATAATTCAGGTTATTGGCGGCATTGATCCGGTCGATGAAAATCACCCCCGGTTCGGCAAAATCATAGGTCGCGCGCATGATCCGGTTCCACAGGTCGCGGGCCTGAACAGTGCGGTAGACGCGCCCCTCAAAAACCAGATCCCAGGAACCATCCTCTTTCACAGCTTCCATAAAGTCATCTGTCACCAAGACTGACAAATTGAACATCCGCAAACGCGCGGCATCCTGCTTGGCGGTGATGAAATCCTCGACATCCGGGTGATCGCACCGCATCGTCGCCATCATCGCACCCCGGCGCGAGCCTGCCGACATGATCGTGCGGCACATCGCGTCCCAGACATCCATGAAAGACAGCGGTCCCGATGCATCGGCAGAGACGCCTTTGACAGGGGCGCCCTTGGGCCGGACAGTGCTGAAATCATACCCGATCCCACCGCCCTGCTGCATGGTCAATGCCGCTTCCTTCAACATCTCGAAGATTCCGCCCATGCTGTCGGGGATCGTGCCCATGACGAAACAGTTGAACAGGGTCACCGACCGGCCCGTGCCTGCACCTGCGGTGATCCGCCCTGCGGGCAGGAACTTGAACCCCTCAAGCACCGCATAAAACCGCTCTTCCCACAATGCGGGGTCATCCTCGACCGATGCCAAGGCGCGGGCCACCCTGCGCCAGGTATCCTCGACACTCTCATCCAGCGCCACGCCTGCGGCGTCTTTCAGCCGGTATTTCATGTCCCATATCTGTTCAGCGATCGGGGCAGCAAAACGGGTCATGCGCGGCATCCTTTGGGGCATGGAAAGGGCAGACCCACAAGATAAGCACCTGCTGCGCGCGGGTCAACGCATTTACCCCCCTTGCCGCCAGTGTCATGCGCGCTAGAAGGGGCGTATGAGCAAATGCATCCATCTGATCAAACTCTGCGTCGGTGCAGAACAGGTCGAAGACCTGATCGCGTGGCAACAATCCCCCCGCGCGCAAGGTTCAGATGGTCTGCCGCGCCATGTCACACGCATGCGGCCCAAACGCGCGGGTGAAATCTTGTCCGGCGGCTCGCTCTATTGGGTGTTCAAGGGTGTGGTCCTTGCGCGCCAGCGTATCCTGCGCCTGGATGAGGTCGTAGGCGCGGATGGAATTCTGCGCTGCGCTATCGTTCTGGACCCCGATGTGATCCGGACCGCTGGGGCCACAAAACGACCCTTTCAGGGCTGGCGCTATCTCAAACCGGAAGACGCACCACCCGACCTGCCAAAAGCGCGCGTGGGCGATGATGAACTGCCCCCGGAACTGGATGCCGCGCTGGCGGATCTCGGGTTGCAGTAATTCCTCATTTTCTTGCTTCAAATACTCAATCCGACATCGGCGGCCAGCCCGTCGGTTGGCGGGTTTATCCCAGTCGCTGCATCGCCGGAAAGGTTTCCAGCAACCACCAGGAAAACGCGGAAAACGCGCCTGTCACCAAAGCGATGCCGACAATCAGCAGCAACAACCCCATGACCTTTTCGATCACATCCATATGCCGCTTGAGCCGTGACATCAGCCCCATTGAACGCTGCACGAAAATCGCTGCCAGCAGGAATGGCAACCCCAGCCCCAACGCATAGACGCCCAGCATCGCAGTTCCGCGCGTCACGGTTGCTTCGGTTGCGGCCATGGTCAGGATTGCGCCCAGAACCGGCCCGATACACGGGGTCCAGCCAAAGGCAAAGGCCAGTCCCAGCACATAGGCCCCAAAGGCCGAGCCCCCTCTGTCACCTGCATCAAACCGAATATCCCGCGACAGCAAAGACCCCGACAACAGCGCCGGGGCCGCCAGATTGGCGCTGTGCAAAGACCGCTCTACCGCCCGTGCCATAAGCCTGAAAAAGCCAAGAAAATGCAGACCAAACGCGATCACCACCACACCGGCAATCTGGCCGAACAGTTCGGCATTGCGCAAGAACAGATGCCCCATCGTCGAGGCGGTGAACCCCAGCAACAGAAAAACCGTCGACAGTCCCATGAAGAAAAACAGTGCGGGCAGAATGGCCCTGCGGCTTGTCTTGCCTTCCTCTGTCAGCTCTTGCATCGAGATGCCGCCCATATAGGCCAGATAGGGGGGCACAATCGGCAGGACACAGGGCGACAGGAACGACAGCACCCCTGCCCCGAAGGCAATCATCAGCGCGGCTATCAGGCCCACGTCAAACACATCTATCCCGAACATCACCCTGCCTTCTTATTTGGGGTACGATGACAGATACGCGGCTCAGCCCCAATCGTCACGTGGTCCAGTGTCACGTTTATGTGCCGTGCGAAACTATGCCGCAGAGGTGTTGGCGGGCCATGCACGGATGGCCCGCCCTTCTATCAAGCGCGCAAGGACCACCATCCACTGCGCTTTTTCTCTGGCTTGGCAGGTTTTTCTTCTGCTTCCGCCGCCTCCTGAGCAGGCGTTTCCTCGGCCTCGGCCAAGTTCTCGATGGGCGCGTCCTCTTGTGCGGATGCATCTGCATCTGCGGGCACGCTGGCTGGCGCATCGCGCGCGCGCTCCGGTTCGGGCGCTGGGTCTGGCTGTGCAGGTGCGCCCTCTGACGGAGTGACCTCAGGGGTTTGCGCGACCGGATCGGCGACCGGGACAGATACCTCAGCCGTTTGTGCGTCCGATTCGTCTGGCACAGTCTGCACGTTCTCGCTTTGGGCGGCAGGCTCTGGCTGCGCGGCAGGCTGTGGTGCAGCGCTTTCCGCAGCTTCCGGCGGGGTGGCCTTCGCCTCTTCGGCCTCAGCGGCGGCTGGCTTTTTCGGCGCAGCCTTGCGTCGGGTCCGCTTGGGCTTGGCGGGTGCGGCCTCTGCGTCTGGGGCCGCCGTCGCATCTGCGTCTGTGCTTGCAGCATCCGCCACGGTGCCCTCAGCTTCAACACTTGGTTGTGCTTCGGGCTTGGCCGCCGCGGCTTTCTTGGACCGGCTGCGGGGTGCGCGCTTGGGCTTGGCGGGTGCTGCGTCTTCCGGTGCCTCTAGGGCAGCGGCTTCGGGCGCTGGCGCGCTTGCAGCAACGGGCTGAACCTCGGCCTCGGCCTCAGGGCTATCGGCAGGTTGTGCCGTGTCGCTGGCCGCCTCTTGTGGCGTATCGTTGTCGCTGTCACCATTCTGACCGCCACCGCGCCGCCGCCTGCGCCGCCGCCGCTTCTTGCGCGGCTGGGTATCGGCTTCGGCAGCAGCTTCGACCTGCGGCTCTTCAATGGCCTGCTCTTCGACCAGATCCTCTTCTTCTTCCAGATCGGGCATCAGGGTCGTGCTGATCGAGACAACATCGGCCTGCGGGGCCGGAACGCGGGTCGCGGTCTTGAATTTATCAATGGCGAAATCGGGACTGATCATATGCGGATCGGCCTCTAGCCGGACCGCCATGCCGTAGCGTGCCTCGATCTGTGCCAGATGTTCGCGTTTGAAGTTGATGATGAAATTCACCACTGCGGCAGGCGCACGCACCAGAACTTCAAGCGAGCGGCCGCGTGTGCCCTCTTCCTCGATCTGGCGCAACACTGTCAGGCCCATACTGTCGTCAGACCGGATCAGACCCGTTCCATGACAATGCGGGCAAGGCTGTGTGGTGGCTTCCAACATGCCGGGGCGCAAACGCTGGCGCGACATTTCCAACAGCCCGAAGCCTGAAATACGGCCCACCTGAATGCGGGCGCGGTCATGCTTCAGCTTGTCCTTAAGCAGTTTCTCGACCGACGCGTTATTCTTGCGCTCTTCCATGTCGATGAAGTCAATGACGATCAGACCTGCCAGATCGCGCAGACGCAACTGGCGCGCAATCTCGGCGGCAGCTTCCATATTGGTCTTGAGCGCCGTCTCTTCGATGGAACCTTCGCGTGTGGCCCGGCCAGAGTTGATGTCGATGGCGACCAATGCCTCGGTAATGCCGATCACGATATAACCACCCGAAGGCAATTGCACAGTCGGGTTGAACATGGCCGCCAGATAGCTTTCGACCTGATAGCGCGCAAAAAGCGGCATCTGTTCTTGGTACAGCTTCACGTTTTTGGCGTGGGACAGCATGATCATCTTCATGAAGTCCTTGGCAACGCGGTAGCCCGCTTCCCCCTCAACCAGAACTTCGTCGATGTTCTTGTTGTACAGATCGCGGATGGTGCGCTTGATCAGGTCGCCTTCTTCATAGATCGGGGTGGGTGCGATGGATTTCAGCGTCAGGTCGCGGATCTGTTCCCACAGGCGCAACAGATACTCGTAGTCGCGCTTGATCTCGGCCTTGGTGCGGTTCGCGCCTGCGGTCCGAATAATCAGCCCTGCCCCTTCGGGCACGGAAAATTCGCCTGCAATGGCCTTGAGCTTCTGGCGGTCCGCCGCGTTTGTGATCTTGCGGCTGATCCCGCCCCCGCGCGCGGTGTTTGGCATCAGCACACAGTAGCGCCCGGCAAGGGACAGATATGTCGTCAGTGCCGCGCCCTTGTTGCCGCGTTCTTCCTTGACCACTTGCACCAGCATGATCTGGCGCACTTTGATGACTTCCTGAATCTTGTAGCGGCGCATGCGCGGCTTGCGGCGCGGGCGCACTTCTTCACTGGCGTCGCCATCAGAGACAGATTCGATCTGGTCATCAATTTCAGTGGCATGATCGGCTGCGCGATACGGCTCTTCCTGATCGGCCTCTGATGACGAGACGTCCTCATCTTCAGTGGTCTCACTGTCGTCCGGTTGCGGTTGTGGTTTGGCGTCGCCAACCTCTGGCGTGGTGACGCCAAAATTTTCCGCGATCAGGTCATCTTCTTCGCCCTCAGGCTCGACGATATCCATGCCCGAGACTGCGCGCTTCTCAACCTGATCGGGGGCTTGTACCTTTGCGGGCTTCGCCTCTGACTTGCGCCGGTTAGAGCTGCGCTGCACGCCCTTGCGGCCTTTGGGGGCCGCATCTGCGTTGTCGTCATCATCGCCATCAGCAGCTAGCGCGCGCTCTTCTTCCAGAAGGGCGGCACGATCCGCAGCAGGGATTTGGTAGTAATCGGGGTGGATTTCATTGAAAGCAAGGAAGCCGTGGCGATTTCCGCCATAATCTACGAAAGCAGCCTGCAACGAGGGTTCGACCCGTGTTACTTTTGCAAGGTAGATATTGCCTGCAAGCTGTCGCCTGCTGGCGGTTTCGAAATCAAATTCCTCGACCTTGGTTCCATCGACCACCACGACGCGGGTTTCCTCCGCGTGGGTGGCATCTATCAGCATTTTCTGAGCCATGTATGTCCAATGCGCGCCAGCTTGCATGCAGCGCGCCTGTCCTGTGCCGTTCGGCAAGGACAGTTGGCGCAACACATGCAGCGGCGTGACTTGTCTGTGCGGGTGACAGAAATGCTCGCTCTATAGCCGCAAGTGCGCCCACAAGGTCTGTCCTTGGCGGGGCGACGGGCAATATGCGTGCGACAGCTGTCATCGCGTTTCCTGTTTCGCCGCATGACTGCGGCTCGGTTCTTGTCTTGCCCGCGTGTCACTTCTGACAACACAGACGCCAAAGCCTTTCGGCCGATCCATCTGCATGAGGGCGATGCGGGAGACGACCAGCGCGCCAGTTTGCCCATGCAGCGAAATTCGCTCGGATCTGTCCTGCGGTTCAGGACACATCTTTACACCGCTACAATAGGGGGGAAAGGCAGGCAAACACAATGAAGATTTTGCCTTGCCCGCCACTTGTGATTGTTTTTCACGCCATGAGGCGTGCTTAGCGCCTGTTTTTCAAACCATTTTCACGGCGGGTTGCGCGAATATCCTGTGCCTGCTCATGGATCACCTCGATCAGCGCCCGCAATTCGGTGCAGGACCGGACATGTACGTGCGGCCTTTGTATCGCGCCCCGACACAACCAGCCGCGCAAAGGCCCATCCGTTCAAGGGCCGCCATCTTGTTTGGGGTCGACGGCGGCGCGCTCTGCTTAGACATAATCCGATCTGACCAAGCCGTATTTCGCCATTTTTTCGTTCAGCGTGCGGCGCGGCAGGCGCAGCTCTTCCATCACCAAAGTGATCGAGCCTTTGTGCCGGCGCATGGTGTTGTCGATCAGCATTCTCTCGAATGCCTCGACATGGTCTTTCAACGGCTTGCCTTCGGTCGTCATCATCTCGCCCGTGGCCTCGTTGTCGGCGATGATGAGAGACATCAGCCCCCCCTCCTCGCGGCGGCTTTGCAGCACGGCGCGCTCGGCGATATTGACCAACTGCCGGACATTTCCGGGCCATGGTGCCTGTAGCAACTGCGCGGCTTCTGGCATCGACAATTCCGGCACGGCACAGCCATATTCATCGGCAAAGCGGTCCAGATATGTTGTGAACAGTGCCAAAATATCCTCACCGCGCATCCGCAGGGGCGGCAAGGTAATTTTATGCGCGGAAACCCGGTAATACAGATCAGGGCGCAAGGCATCCTCGATCGTCTGATCGGCGCGGTGGGTGTTGCAGACCGCGACAATCCGGGTTTCGGGCGGTGTGCCAAGATCATTGATCAGTCCTAGCAGCCGCGCCTGCATCGACTCTGACAAGCTTTCGACATCTTCCAGAACAAGCGTACCGCCACGCCCCTCTTCAACCAAGGGCTTGCCCGCACCATCGTCACTGACGCCGAACAGGCGCGCGCTCAGCACATCATCCGACAGGCCCGCACAACTGATTGACACCAGCTTGCGCGATGCGCGTGGCCCGACTGCGTGCAGCGCATGTGCCACAAGCGTCTTGCCGGTTCCGGTTTCGCCATCAATCAGAACATGGCCATCCGCCTGCCCGATATCAAGAATATCCTCACGCAAGCGCTGCATCACCTCGGACGCGCCAACAAGGCGGCGCATGATTGTCGTGCCATCGGACAATTCATTGCGCAAGGCGCGCGCTTCCAATGCAAGGCTGCGTTTCTTGACCGCCTTTTCAGCCAGCGCCATCATTTTTTCCGGGTTGAAAGGCTTTTCGAGGAAATCAAACGCGCCAAGGCGCATTGCCTCGACCGCGATGGGAACATCGCCGTGGCCGGTAATCATGATAACAGGAATAGTGCTGTCCAGCGCAACAAGCCGCTTCAACAATCCCATCCCGTCCAGATTGGGCATGCGGATATCCGTGATAACAACGCCAGGGAAATCTGCGCCAATCGCGGCCAAAGCCTCCTGACCATCGGCATAGGTTTCGGTCGCAAATCCTGAAAGCGCTAACCACTGACTGATCGACTGGCGCATATCCTGCTCATCATCGACGATCGCCACACGCATCTGACGGCTCATGTTGGTCTTCCCTTATGTCGTGTTTGTCCCTGTTGAACCCGTTTGCGCCCGACACGCAAGATCGCATCAGGCACGTTGGCGTTACTCTGCCGCATCAAGTTGCACCCCTTCGCGGGGAAATTCCACCTCGAATACCGCGCCACCATCCGGGGCATTCAGGGCCGTCAGTCGCCCGCCGTGGTCGCTGACGATCCCTGATGAGATGGCCAGCCCCAGCCCGACACCCTTGCCCGCAGGTTTGGTGGTATAAAAAGGCTCAAACAGGCTATCAATGTTCTTGATGCCTTCGCCATTGTCGCGCACCGTCAGTTTTGCCGTTTCGCCCTGACTGATGATGATGTCGATCTGCGGGCTGTTCACGCCACAAGTTGCATCGACAGCATTGCGCACAAGATTCAGGATCACCTGCTCGACACGAACAGTATCCCCGCGGATCATCACGGGTTCGGGCGGTACTGTACGCACGACCAGAACGCGGCTGTCGCGCAACATCGGCTCCATCATGGTCAGCGCGTCGGCCAGACAGGTGCGCAGATCAATGGGGGCGAACGCCTCGCCGCCCTTGCGGGCAAAGGATTTCAGCGTGCGCGCAATCGCGCCCATCCGGTCGATCAGATCATCAATCCGCTGGAACGAGGCCAGCGCTTCTTCCGAGCGTTTGCTTTTCAGCAGCAGGCGCGCGCCCGCCAGATAGGTTTTCATCGCCGCCAGTGGCTGGTTCAACTCATGGCTGACCGAGGCGGACATCTCGCCCAGACTGGCCAGCTTGGACGATTGCGCCAAGGTCTGTTCGGCCACGGCCAGATCCTTTTGCACCCGCACACGCGCCGCAATTTCGCGCTGAAGCCGCGCATTCAATCCGCGCAGTTCTTCCGATTCCTGTTGAAACAACGCCGATTGTGACCAAGCCCGGCGGCTGACAATGTAGAATACCAGCGCCAGCAACAGCGCAAACCCCGTCAACAACAGCGCAAGTGCGGCGTTGACGCTTTCGCGCACAGAATCGTAGCGGGTGAAACTGACCAGCCGCCAGCCGCGAAACGGCACTCTGACTTCGGATTGCAGCACAGCCTCGCCGCGCACAAAGGCATCAGGCGGGCTTTGTGCCCAATCGGCCGTGACACGCAGCGCGCGCGCAATCGCCGAGGGCGCATCGCGCAGGGCCAAGGCTTCTTCAAGGGACCGGCCACGCCAGCGCGGTTCCGTCGCAAGAATGACACGCCCGCTTGAATCCATCAGCGCGACCGCGTCGGCAAAGCCTGCCCAGCTTCGTTCAAACTTCGTCAGATCAGCGCCGACGATGACAACGCCCACCACCTCAGAGCCTTGCCGGACAGAGCGCGCGAAGGAAAACCCGAAGCCGCCGCTGTCCAGTTCCTGCACCAGAAAAGCTGTGTCACTGGAGCGCCGCGCCTCGACGAACGCGGCCTCTGAGTTGCGGCTTTTGCCCAGTTGATTGCGATCTGTAGCGGCGACGACACGCCCCGCATTGTCCAGCAATTCGATTGTGGCCGCGCCGATTTCAGATTGCAGGTCAATCAGACGCTGCGATGTGGTCGCAAAGCTGCCTTCGCGCAGTGCCGAAATCAGGTCCGGGTCACGCGCCAGAAGCAAGGGCACAACCGAATTGCGCTGCAACTCTGACTGGATATTGCCGGAGTACAAAACCAGCCGCAATTCGGCGCGGTTGCGCGTCGACTCGGTGAAACTTTCCGACAGAAACGCATTGAGAAACCACGTGCTGACAAGCGCCACCGCAACCAGCATCACAACGATTACGCGCCCCCACAGGGGGATGCCCAGAATACTGGTGCGGCGGTTGTCAAGATCGGGCGCGTTGACCATAGCGTGAAGAATACGAGCTTTGCTACGCCCGCTCAAGCGCGGCGCGCGCGCGCCGCGATCAGGCGGGCGCAAAAGCGCCTATCAGCCCATCAAACATGCGCCGCCCATCTGTGCCGCCATGTATCGGTGCAAAGGCGCGTTCGGGATGCGGCATCATTCCCAACACGCGCCGGTTGGCGGACACAATCCCGGCAATATCATCCACGGACCCATTGGGGTTGGCGGTGTAGCGAAAGGCAACGCGCCCCTCGCCCGTCAATTCGGCCAGTGTTTCTGCATCGGCAGTATAATTGCCATCATGATGCGCAATCGGAAGCACAATCTCGGAGCCGACGCCATACCCTGTGGTGAAGGGTGTATCCGCAGCTTCGACCCGCAACCCCACGGGTTTGCACACATATTTCAAATGGGCGTTGCGCAGCAATGCACCGGGCAAAAGACCCATTTCCAGCAACACCTGAAACCCGTTACAAATGCCCAGAACATGCCCGCCCTGTTCTGCAAACCGCGAAACGGCCTGCGCGATGGGGGACCGCGCCGCAATGGCACCGCAGCGCAGGTAATCACCAAAGCTGAAACCACCGGGCACACCGACAATATCAATCCCGTCAGGCAGGCTTGTGTCCTTGTGCCAGACGCGCGTTACGCTTGCGCCTGCCTGTTCGAATGCGACAGCAAGGTCGCGGTCACAATTTGATCCGGGAAAAGTGATGACAGCAGCTTTCATCGCGCAAGGCTCCGTCTGGGCTGGATTCTGGACTGGTTTATCTGTCCTCTAGCGTGATTGCACGTCCGGCGCAAAGAGAAAGCAGCGCGCTCAGGCGTGGAAATCCGCAATCACGGCCACGCCGGGCGGCATCGGGCCATTAAAGGCCGCAAGTTCGGCGCCGGCCTGTGACAGGCCCACTTCACGCCCGATCATCGGCGTGAAATCAACCAACCCGCCTGCGATCATACCCAAAAGCGACGGGTATTTATGCGCAGGCATCCCGCGCGTGCCGTACAGCGCAAGGTTTTTCTGATACACAGCGCCCATGTCGATTTCCATGCGCACTGCCTTGCCCGCAGGCATGCCCACCTGCACATGGCGCCCCAAAGGCCGCAAGCACTGAAGCGACGCATTCGTGGTTTGGGCAATGCCCAACGCCTCGACCGAGACATGCGCGCCGCCGCCTGTCAGATCGCGTATCGCCTGCGCCACATCGCCGTCGCGCGCATCAAGCGCCGCCTCTGCGCCCAAGGCGCGGGCATGGTCCAGCTTCTCCGGCACGATGTCGACCACAACCACGCGCGCGCCCAAGGCACGGCCCAGAATCAGCGTGGCCAGCCCGATGCCACCCGTGCCATGCACCGCCAGCCATTCACCGGGGCGCAAGGCCGCGCGGTCGGTCAGCGCGTGAAAGGCCGTTGTCACGCGGCACCCCAGACCCGCCGCCAGAACTGGCGACATATTGCCCGGCAAGCGCGCAAGGTTATGGGCATGTGGCACGCCGATATATTCGGCAAAGGCACCCGGCTCGATAAAGCCCGGCAGGCGCTGGTCAGGGCAGGTATTCGACACACCAGACCGGCAGGCGGGGCAAGACCCACACGCCAGAATGAACGGCGCAATCACCTTGTCGCCCACGGCCCAGCCACTGCGCGGTCCGGCCTCGACCACTTCGCCGCAATATTCATGGCCCGGAATCTGGCCCGGTTTCACGCGTGGATGTGACCCCACCCAGCCATGCCAGTCAGACCGGCAAATCCCGCAGGCAAGTGTGCGCAAAACGACACCGTCTTCTTCGCAGACAGGGTCCGCGACGGTTTCGATGCTCAGATCCTTGCTGTATTCGCGTAAGACGGCTGCGCGCATGAGTGCTCTCCCAAATTCCTGCCCTAGCCGCAAGCTGCCCGCAAAGGCAGGCAGCGTCAACTGCCCACACTCACGCGCCGTAGGGCACCCATATGGTCTTGATCTGGGTTGCAGCATTCAGATAGTCGCGCCCCTGCCCCAGCGGATCACTTACCTGCCAGACAGGTTTCAGATTGCCCGCCGAGGCGCGCTCGACCATTTCCGCCACTGCGGGCTGCGCGCACCACAGCGCCGCCACATCATCATGCGCGGCCAGTGTTTGTGCCAGATCCGCCACCGGCCCTGAGACGATGTTGATGACACCCGCCGGAATGTCGGAAATGGCCAACACCTGCGCCAGTTCCAGTGCAGCAAGAGGTGCGGATTGCGACGGGGTGGCGATCACACGGTTGCCCATCGCAATCGCGGGCAACACCAGCGAGAGAAACCCCAAGAGCGGTGCCTCTTCGCCGCAGACCAGACCCATAACGCCAAATGCCTCTTTCATGGCAAGGGTGACATGGGCGCTTTGCGTGTCATGCACGCTGCCATCGAATTTGTCGGCCCATGCGGCATAGTAGAAGGCGCGGGCAATGCTGGCGTCAATCTCAGACCGTGGCGCAAATGCGCACAAGCTGTCGGCCCGCGCGACAAGGTTCTCGCCCAGAAAATAGAGGATTTGCGCACGTTGGTGGCCGCTCATCGCGGTCCAAGCGCTGGCTTTATGCGCGGCCTCGACCGCGTTGCGAATATCCTTGCGGCTGCCAAAGGGCGCATGGCCTTGCAGTGTGTCGCCCGCGAGCACGGAATAGCTTTGGCCAGTATCCGCCCGCTTCTGCGCGCCCCCGATATACAGCTTATGGGTACGGTCCAGACCGCCAATGGACGCGCTTTGCGGCAAAGGGGCGAGCGGTGTCGGCGCAACCGGCTTTGCGTCTGCCCGCGCCGGTCGCAGATAGGCGGCCATCCCTGCGCGCGCGCCCTCGCGCCCGAAACCACTTTCGCGCGTACCGCCGAAGGGTGCGTTGGCGTCAAACAGATTGGTTGCGTTGATCCAGACCACCCCCGCCTTGACGCGCGCGGCAATATCCATCGCCTGTGTCAGGTTCTCTGACCAGATCGAGGCGGCCAGACCGTAGCGCGTGTTATTGGCCAGCTCTACCGCCTCATCCGGGGTGCGGAAACTCATCATCACAGCAACGGGGCCAAATATTTCTTCGCTAACGCAAGGGTTTGCGGGCGACACTTCAACCATCAAGGCAGGGGCGCAGAAGCACCCGTTCGGGGCTTGTCCCTGATACAGCACACCGCCTGCGGCCTGTCCTTGTGCCAGAAGATCGTGGATACGCACCAATTGGCGCGGGTGCACAATCGCGCCAATATCGGTGGATTTGTCCAACGGCGCGCCCACGCGCAGCCCGCCCATGCGTGCGCGCAGCTTCGCTTCAAACTGCCCTGCGACGGCTTCGGCCACCAGAATGCGCGATCCGGCACAACACACCTCGCCCTGATTGAACCAGATGGCATCGACCACCCCTTCGACAGCGGCATCCAGATCGGCATCTGCAAACACGATAAAAGGCGACTTGCCGCCAAGTTCCAGCGTCAGCGCCTTGTCCGTCCCTGCCGTGGCGCGCCGGATTTCGCGGCCCACATTGGTCGATCCAGTGAAAGCGATCTTGTCCACACCCTCATGCGCCACAAGGGCAGCCCCGGTCGTGCCATCGCCCGTGACGATATTCACCACCCCCGCAGGCAGGCCCGCCTCGATGCAGATTTCTGCAAACAGAAGTGCTGTCAGCGGCGTGTATTCCGCGGGTTTCAGCACAACCGTATTGCCCGCCGCCAAGGCAGGCGCGATTTTCCACGCCAGCATCAGCAGCGGGAAGTTCCACGGAATGATCTGCCCGCAAACCCCATGCGGCCCCTGCCCTGCAAATTCCTCGGCTACCAGTTCGGCCCAGCCTGCGTGATGATAGAAATGCCGCACCGCCAAAGGCACATCAATATCGCGCGCCTCGCGGATGGGTTTGCCGTTATCAAGACACTCCAGCACAGAAAACAGACGCTCGCGTTTCTGGATCTGGCGGGCAATGGCATAGATATGGCGCGCGCGGGCATGGCCAGGCAAACCCGACCACGCGGGAAAGGCGGCGCGTGCGGCACTGACAGCGGCGTCCACATCTTGGTCCGTGCCTTGGGTAACCTGCGCCAACACGGCATCGCTTGCGGGGTCACGAGTTTCAAACATTTGGCCGGGCGGGGTGAAATTTCCACCAATGAAATGCCCGAACGGGCCACGCGCCAGCCAGTCGCGGGCGATGGCATCACTTTCCAAGGCGGGGCCATAGTCCATTGTGTCCAGTATCTCCGTGATGGTGGGCATGACTGTTCCTTCAGGCAAGCGCATGGCGGTGATGGGCGGCGTAGCGCCCCGTCACATAATGGGACAACTGACGCTCGATATCCGCCAGCATGGATGACGCGCCAAGGCGGAACAGATCGGGGCGCAGCCAGTCACGGCCCAACTCCTCGCGCATCAGAATTTGCCAGTTCAACGCATCCTTGGCGGTTTTCATCCCGCCTGCGGGCTTGAAGCCGACGATCTGCCCTGTCGCGGCCCGGTAATCGCGGATGGCGCGGCACATGGTCAGGCCCACAGGCAAGGTCGCATTCACCCCTTCCTTGCCGGTCGAGGTTTTGATGAAATCAGCGCCCGCCTGCATGGCCACTTGTGACGCGGCATAGACATTCGAGAGCGTGACCAGATCACCGGTTGCGAGAATGGCTTTCAAATGCGCAGGGCCGCAGGCTGCACGCATGGCCGCAACCTCGTCATAAAGTGCGGCCCAGTCGCCGCCCAGCACATGCGCGCGCGTGATCACGATGTCGATTTCCTGCGCACCCTGATCGACCGCATAGCGAATTTCAGCCAGACGCAGGTCCAGCGGCATCAGCCCGGCGGGAAACCCTGTTGCGACCGAGGCGACCGGAATACCCGCCCCCTCCAATGCCTTGACGGCGGGCGCGACCATCGTGGGATAGACGCAGACAGCGCCAACCTGTGGCATGGCGTCCAACCCAAGGCCCGCCACAATTTCATTCGTCAGGGGTCTGCGGGCCTTGGCGCACAGGCGGCGCACGCGATCTGGCGTGTCGTCCCCGGCAAGGGTGGTCAAGTCCATGCACGCGATGGCGTTCAGCAGCCATGCCGCCTGATACGGGCCTTTCACAGAGCGGCGCGCGATCATGCTGGCGGCGCGGCGCGCGCTTGCGGGCCGGTTCACAGCCGTGAAGCTGTCGCAGTCAAGGGCGGTTCCGGGGTTGCGAGAATGCGTCATCAGGTCCACTCTGGAAAAACTCAAGGCACTATGCGCATGGCATAACTGCGAGGCAATCCCTGTTTCAAAATCATCCGCTTTACCGCAAAAGATGATGTTGACGAAACTGATCAGGTATAATAACTGACAATATCAGTAGGAATTGAGCGGCGCGCCGCGAGAGGGAAGCGCATTTGGGCGTGGTACCGGGGTCCTGTTCCTGCATGGATCTGAAACCTGACCCTATGGGGGAAACCATGAACTTTCTACGAAATTCTGTTGTCGCACTTACAGCCTTTGCAGCCACGCCAATGCTGGCAGATGTGACGCTGTATTCTGGCCGTGGCGAAACGCTGGTCGCACCGATCATCGAGCGGTTCACTGCCGAAACAGGCATCAATGTTAATGTGCGTTATGGCGGCACTGCCGAGTTGGCAATTCTGCTGGACGAAGAAGGCGACCGTTCGCCTGCCGACCTGTTCTGGGCGCAAGATGTGGCAGCTCTTGGGGTCACTAAACCCCTGTTTGCCGAAATGCCCGGCGAAACGCTGGAAAGAGTCGACTCTGTCTATCGTGACGCAGACGGTCGCTGGATCGGAATTTCCGGCCGCTCGCGCGCTGTCATCTACTCGCCAGAGCGGGTGGAAGAGGGCGAATTGCCAGCCACACTGGCAGACCTGACGGATGAGCGGTTCACAGGCCGTATGGCGCTGGCCCCGACCAACGGGTCATTCATCGCCCATGTCGCAGCCCTGCGCGAAGCCACCAGCGATGAATATGCGCTGGAATGGTTGCAGGGCTTGGCTGCGATTGAGCCTGTTATCGTCAGCAACAACACTGCGGGCTATCAGGCCATCGCCGATGGCGAAGCCGACATCATGCTGACAAACAACTACTATCTGGGTCGCTTTCTGGCATCCGACCCCGATTTCCCTGTCGCACAAGCCACCTTTGAGGCTGGCGATATCGGGAACCTGATGATGGTTGCCGGCATCGGTGTGCTGGAAAGCAGCGAGAACAAAGACGACGCAGTTGCTTTCGTCGACTTCCTGCTTGGTCAGACTGCGCAGCAGTATTTCACAGGCAATGTGTACGAGTTCCCGGTGACCGGTGAAGGCATTGTGCCAGTTCAGGGCCGTGGGCTGACTTACCAGCAGGCGACCGATGCTGCACCAGAGTTTGACCTCAACCTGATCGTTGATATGGAAGGCACTCTGGAACTCATCCGCGAATCGGGACTGCTTTGACAGCTATCGATTTCATATCGGGCCGCCGCTTACCGGCGGCCCGTGTGCTGTTTTCGGCACTTGGCCTCGGGATCGGGGCCTTGATGCTTTTGCCAATCTATTACCTGCTCTTACGGGCGTTTCAGGCCGACCTGCCGACAGTCTGGGCCTTGCTGACACGCCCGCGCACCGGGCAGCTTTTGATCAATACATTTCTACTGACCGCCTGCGTTCTGGCACTTTGCACTGTTCTTGCGCTGCCGCTGGCATGGCTGGTCAGCCGGACGGACTTGCCGGGGCGTCGTATCATCAATGTGCTGGCTGTCCTGCCGCTGGCGGTGCCGGGTTATGTGATGGCCTATGCGCTGATAGGGCTGTCGGGGAATTACGGTTTCCTCAATCAGGTTTTCGGCGTGACCATTCCGCGCATGCAAGGGCTGTGGGGGGCGTCATTGGCGCTGTCGCTTTATTGTTTTCCGTATTTGTATCTGAATTTGCGCGCGGCCTTTGCGGGGCTGGATCAAGGGCTGGAAGAAAGCGCGCGCGCCCTTGGCTGTGGCCCGAAAGAGGTTTTTGCCCGCGTTACCCTGCCCCATCTGCTGCCTGCGCTTATGGCCGGATGGCTGGTGATCGGCCTGTATGTGATTGGCGATTTCGGTGCCGTCGCGCTGATGCGCTATGAGGCGTTTTCCTTTGTGATCTACCAGCAATACACCGCCGCATTTGACCGGCTTTATGCGTCATGGCTGGCGCTGATCCTGATTGCGATTGCGCTGTCGGTGGTCTGGTGGGAAAGCCGGTTGCGCGAAGGCACGAGCTATGCGCGCACTGGTTCTGGCAGCGGTACAGGATCAAAGCGGCTGGCCCTTGGATGGGGCGGCAAAATTGCGGGCTGGAGTTTTTCCGGCGTCGCGGTCCTCGCCTCATTGGGCCTGCCGGTGGCGGTTCTCAGTTTCTGGATGACCCGCTCGCCCATCGGGCCTGTGCTCAAGCCGCTGTTTGACAGCTTCATGCAGTCGCTCTCCGTGGCGGTTCCGTCTGCGATACTGGCCGCATTGATGGCGCTGCCTGTGGCGGTGCTGGCCGTGCGCTACCCCTCGCGCCTGTCGACGCTCATCAACCGGCTGGCCTTTGTGGGCTATGCCATTCCGGCGCTGGCCTTTGCATTGGCTTTCGTCTTCTTCTCGCTGCAAGGGGCACGCTGGCTGTATCAGACGCACACGCTTCTGATCACAGTCTATGCGCTCAGCTTCCTTGCACTGGCCATCGGGCCGATACGCTCGGCGTTTTACCAGACCCGCCCCTCGATCGAGGAATCGGCGCGTGCCTTGGGGCATGGGCCATTCTCGGTTTTCTGGCGCGTCACGCTGCCGTCAATCCGGCCGGGTGTGGTGGCGGGCATGGTTCTGGTCTTTGTGATCGCCATGAAGGAATTGCCCATCGCCTTTTTGCTGTCGCCCACAGGGTTTCGCCCCCTCTCCATCACGATGTTCTCGCGCACCTCTGAGGGGATGCTGGTCGAAGCCGCGCCCTATGCCGCCGCAATCATGGCATTTTCCGCGATTTTCGTGGGCTTCGTGTTGCGTCATGACAAGAAGGCAGGATAAATCACCCCCATGAATGACATGACCCCGCGCCCCAAAATACTCAGCTTCAAAATGCCGGCAGATGCCTCGCCGCTTGGCTTTCGCACGCGGCCGACCAAAACATTGCTGAATGTCGAAAAACTGCGCAAACAGTTCACCAAGGGCGAGGCTGCGGCGGTCGAACGTGTCAGCTTTGATCTGGGCGAAGGCGAAATGCTTGCCCTGCTGGGCCCGTCGGGCTGTGGCAAGACCACGACCCTGCGCATGATTGGCGGATTTGAAAGCCCTGATGACGGGCGCATTGCCCTGAGGGACCGCGATATCACCGATCTTCCACCAGAGGCGCGCGGAATTGGGTTCGTGTTTCAGGATTACGCGCTGTTCCCGCATCTGAGCGTGTTCGACAATGTGAAATTCGGCCTGCGCAAACTGAGCCGCGCCGATGCAGACGCCCGCGCACGCGAAATGCTGGCGCTGGTCGGGCTAGAGGCGCTGGGGGCACGCAAGCCGCATGAATTATCGGGCGGACAGCAGCAGCGCGTTGCCTTGGCCCGCACATTGGCCGTGGCCCCGCCCCTTGTGCTTCTGGACGAACCTTTCTCTAATCTGGATGCCGCGATGCGGGTCGAGACGCGGCAGGAAGTCAGAAAATTTCTGAAGGCCGCAGGCTCTGCCGCGATTCTGGTCACGCATGATCAGGAAGAAGCGATGGCCGTGGCCGACCGCATTGCCGTGATGGAAAAGGGCCGTGTCATCCAGATCGGCACACCTGACGAGATTTACCGCAACCCGGTCTCGGCTTTTGTTGCGTCATTTCTGGGGCGCTCGAACATTCTCAGCGGCACAGCGTCCGGGATGGAGGTCAAAACCGAGTTTGGCACCCTGCCCCTGTCGCGCGCGGCCAATGGCGCGGTGTCACTCTCTGTGCGCCCCGAGCAGATCATGCTGGAGGCAGACTCGGATGGCCCCGCCTCGGTCGTGGGGCGTGAATTCCGTGGGCATGATCAACTGTACTGGGTGCAGGAAGGCGAGCGTTGTATGCTGGTCATCTCTGGTGCCGGCGCGATGATTGACGTGGGCGCGCGCGTGCGGCTGCGGATATGCGATTGCGTGGTCCCCTTAAGCTAAGACTTCGCGTTTGCGTTCATCTGCGCCAAGGGCTGGGCCGAAAGCGGCTTTTGCGCCCTGCCTTCGGGATATCGGATTTCACAAAGCGATATTGTGCTTCGGCATGGGGTGGGTGGCCGTGGCAGCGCGCCCAATATTTGCGCCCGCCCATACGCAGCCAGAGCGGCACGCACAGGATAATACCCGCCACAAAGCCGCCCGCATGCGCCCAATAGGCCACACCGCCTGCATCAACCGGCACACTTAGCCCGCCCAATATCTGAAAGACAAACCAACTGCCTAGAACCAGCCATGCCGGAATCGGGATGACACGAAAGATTATAATCAGGAACAGGAACATATCGACGCGCGCACGCGGGTAGAACAGAAAATACCCCCCCAGCACCCCCGCAATCGCGCCGGACGCGCCGACCATCGGGATCATGGACGCAGGCTCTGCTGCATATTGCAGGCCCGCCGCTGCCAGACCGCAGACCAGATAGAAGATCAGGAACTTCCAATGGCCCCACACTTCTTCCATATTATCGCCGAATATCCATAGAAACAGCATGTTCGCGCCCAGATGCAGCATGTCGCCATGCAGGAACTGGTGCGAAATCAGCGTTGCATAGCCTTCGCCATAGCTGAGACGCGCAGGCAACATGCCCCATTCATGAAAAAAGCGCATCAGCGCGTAATCATCTGAAAACAAGGGGAAATAGAGCGCGAAAATCACAACATTTGACGCCAGAAGCGCATAGGTCACATAAGGGCGCTGGCGAGACGGGTTATGGTCGCGGATCGGGATGAGCATATATGCGCGCTTTTCAAAAAGGAACGGCGCCCTGAATATATTCATGGGCGCCGTTTTGAAGCCATCGGGCGAAAGAAAGCTGCCTTATTCGGCGGTCAGCAAAGGGGGTTTATTCCCCGAGATACGCTTGGCATCTGGCCCGTCCATCTTCAGTGCGATTGCCCCGTCGCGCACATGAACTTGCACAACGCCACCTTTCGCAAGCTTGCCAAACAACAACTCTTCGGCGAGCGGCTTTTTGATATACTCCTGGATCACACGGGCCAGAGGCCGCGCGCCCATTTTGTCATCATAGCCTTTCTCGGCCAGCCATGCTGCTGCTTCTTCGGTCAGGTCGATGGTCACATTGCGGTCCATCAACTGCGCTTCGAGTTGCAGAACGAATTTCTCGACCACACGCATGATCACCGAACGTGGCAATGGCGCAAAGCTGATCACGGCGTCCAGACGGTTGCGGAATTCAGGCGTAAATGTCCGCTCGATCGCAGCCGTATCTTCGCCTTCGCGCCGGTCACGACCAAAGCCGATCGCTGCTTTCGCCTGCTCCATCGCGCCCGCGTTTGATGTCATGATAAGAATGACATTGCGGAAGTTGACGGTGCGCCCGTTATGGTCGGTCAGCTGGCCGTGATCCATGACCTGCAACAGGATGTTGTAGACGTCAGGATGCGCTTTCTCCATCTCGTCCAACAGCAATACGCAATGCGGGTGCTGGTCGACACCGTCGGTCAACAGCCCGCCCTGATCGAACCCGACATAGCCGGGAGGGGCACCGATCAGACGGCTGACGGCATGCTTCTCCATGTATTCCGACATGTCGAAGCGCAGCAATTCAACGCCCAATGTGTCAGCCAGTTGCTTGGCCACTTCGGTTTTGCCGACACCTGTCGGGCCTGCAAACAAGTAGTTGCCGATGGGCTTTTCAGGTTCGCGCAGACCGGCGCGGGCCAGTTTGATGGCAGATGACAGCGCGCTGATGGCCTGATCCTGACCGAACACCACCCGCTTGAGCGACCCTTCCAGATCGCGCAGCATTTCTGAATCGTCTTTTGATACGTTCTTCGGCGGGATGCGTGCGATCTTGGCAACAACAGCCTCGATCTCTTTCGGGCCGATTGTCTTGCGGCGCTTGGACTCGGTCAGAAGATGCTGCGCTGCGCCCGCTTCATCAATCACATCAATGGCCTTGTCGGGCAATTTGCGATCATTGATATAGCGTGCCGACAGCTCCACCGCGATCTTGATGGCATCATTCGTGTAGCGGATATCATGGTGTTCCTCGAAATAAGGCTTGAGGCCCATCAGGATCTTGATCGAATCTTCGACCGTTGGTTCGACCACGTCGATTTTCTGGAAGCGCCGCGACAGGGCGCGGTCCTTCTCGAAATGCTGACGGAATTCCTTGTAAGTCGTCGAACCCATGCACCGCAGCTTGCCGCCCTGAAGCGCAGGCTTCAGCAAGTTTGACGCATCCATCGCCCCGCCTGACGTTGCACCGGCACCGATCACTGTGTGAATTTCGTCGATGAACAGCACAGCATCGGGATGATCTTCAAGTTCCTGCACCACGGATTTCAGACGCTCTTCAAAGTCGCCGCGATAGCGCGTGCCTGCGAGAAGCGCGCCCATATCCAGCGAGAAGATTGTGGAATGTGCAAGGATGTCGGGCGTCTGCCCTTCGACGATCTTTTTGGCCAGACCTTCGGCAATCGCTGTCTTGCCCACGCCCGGATCACCCACCAGCAGCGGGTTGTTCTTGCGGCGGCGGCAAAGCACTTGAATGCAGCGCTCCACCTCAGAGGCGCGACCGATCAGCGGGTCCACCTCGCCCTTGCGGGCTTTGGCGTTTAGATCGACACAATATTTGCCAAGGGCGGTTTCTTTCGCCTTATCCTCGGGTTTGGCTTGTTCGGCCTCTTCCTCATCCGCGCCAGAGACGGGGCGGCTTTCGGAATATTGCGAATTCTTCGCCACGCCATGCGCGATGAAGTTTACGGCATCATAGCGGGTCATGTCCTGTTCTTGCAGGAAATAGGCCGCATTGGATTCGCGTTCCGCAAAGATTGCGACCAGCACATTCGCGCCCGTCACCTCATTGCGGCCCGAACTTTGGACATGAATGGCCGCGCGCTGGATGACGCGCTGGAATGCTGCGGTCGGCACAGCCTCGGACCCTTCGATGTCGGTCACCAGTGATGACAACTCTTCTTCTACGAAATCCTGAAGGGTTTTTCGCAACCCATCAAGATCGACATTGCAGGCCAGCATCACACGACTTGCATCTGGTTCATCCAGCAAGGAGAGCAGCAGATGCTCGAGTGTTGCGAATTCGTGCCGACGGGTGTTGGCCAGCGCCAAGGCACCGTGGATGGATTGCTCGAGTGTTGTCGAAAAGCTTGGCACGTCAGACGCTCCTGTTTCTGATGGTTGCCGGGATAACCGGCTTCCGGTATCGCCTCATAGTCTTAAACTTCGGTTTTATTCTCCGAGCTTCAAGAGTTATTTCGTAAACTGTGCCGTATCCCCCGTGATCTGGCAAGTTTTCTTGGCCATTGCCCGCAAGATGATCGCCTAAAACCTGTCTTTCAAGCCACGAAGATAGGCAAACATCTCCAGATCGGTCACAGCCTCTTTGAAATGGATACGTTTCAGGTAGTCTTGAGAGGCACGAAGAAAAGGGTTTGTCGCCTTCTCAACACGCAGAGTTGCAACGGCCATCGGCAGGCCAGCGGCGCGGTCCGTGTCCAGTTTTGTCAGTCTGTCATGCAGGGCGGTGTTGTCAGGGTCGACACTCAACGCAAATGCGCCGTTCCCCTTTATGTAGTCATGCCCCGAACACATCAATGTGTCATCGGGCAACGCCATCAGTTTTGTCAGACTGTCCCACATTTGTGCGGCGGTTCCCTCAAACAGACGCCCGCAGCCCAAAGCCATCAGGCTGTCGGCAGTAAAGGCCAGACCGCTATCAGGGAAGTGAAAGGCGATATGCCCGACAGTATGGCCGGGCACGTCGATCACATGTCCGGTGGCCCCCCCAAAGGTGACGACATCGCCTTTGTCTAGTGCATGATCAAGCGGGGGAAGGCGGTGCCGATCTGCCCGTGCGCCCCAGACGGAGGCACCGGTCGCTGCGCGGAGCTCTTCGACGCCATCAATGTGATCGTCATGATGATGCGTAATCAGGATATCGGTGAGCTGCCATCCCGCCTGTGCCAGCGCGCGCTGAACAGGGGCCGCTTCGGGAACATCAACGATGGCTGTGCGCCCGCTCTCGGCATCATGAATCAGATAGGCGTAATTGTCGCGCAAACATGGGACGGTCTTGAGGGTCAGGGGCATGGTGTTTTCCTTGCATTTCCGTCGGTTTTGGGCAGTGTGAGGGATGAGGCGATGCGGCGCAACCCATCGAATACGCGAGATAGAATGCATCAAGACGTCTGCTTCCTGCGCGATTTCTACTATACCAGCGCGCTTGGGCGTGCCGCGCAAAAGGCCATGCGTGACCGTTTGACTGCCTTTTGGCCGTCGGTCGCAGGATTGTCTGTTGCCGGGTTCGGCTTTGCCGCGCCGTTGCTGCGCCCTTGCCTGCAAGACGCGCGGCGCGTGATTGCCCTGATGCCTGCGCAACAAGGGGTCATGCACTGGCCCGCCGAGGCCGCCAATCATTCGGTGCTGGTGGAAGAAACGAACTGGCCGCTTGCCTCTGACAGCATTGACCGCTTGGTGGTCCTGCACGGGATTGAGACGTCCGAGCGCCCCGCCGCCCTGATGGCAGAGGCCGCGCGCGTGCTGAAGATCGGCGCAAAGGTTGTGTTGATTCTGCCAAATCGCTCAGGGCTTTGGGCGCGGCGGGATGGGACACCCTTTGGTCTTGGGCGGCCATACTCATTGGGTCAAGTCGAGACATTGCTGGTCGAGCACGGGTTCGCCGTGGACAGCCATTCGGCGGCATTGTTCTTCCCCCCGCGCGACCGTGCGTCATGGCTGCGTTGGGCGATGATGTTAGAAAATATGGGCCAGAAGCTGTCGCGCTATCACGCAGGCGGGGTGTTGCTGGTTGAAGCGACGCGGGTTGCAGACGCGCCGCGCCCCTCTGGCCTGAACGTGCGCGAACGCAAACCCTTGCGCATATTGGACCCCGTGCGCGAAAGCGGAACCCAACCCGCATGGCGCAAGGGTCAACGGCACATGGCCGCGCGCCACCTAAGAAACACGGGTTAGGGAATCATGAATTGTGGCGGCAAAAAAATCAGGCACATTGTGCGGATAGTTGCGCGCTTGCGCGGCACTCCGACGAATGATAGCGCAAGCTTGTGGCAGATTGTCGCACTGCACCCCTCTTTTATTAGACCCTTTCTCACAAAGGCGCGACCTTGACGGTTGCAGCATCAAAAACCCTCTGCTAAACCCGCGCCGATTTCACATGCCGCGTCTACGTTAGCATTCATGATATCGGGCCTGCGCGAGGCTCGATGTAAAACAGATGGAAGGATGGACGTGTCCGAACCAGCTTCGATCTCCACTGGCATCGCACAACGCTATGCCACGGCAGTTTTTGAACTCTCCAAAGAGTCCAAATCTCTCAAATCTCTGGAAGCAGATATCGACGCGCTGGAAGGCGCGCTGAGCGAAAGCGCTGATTTGCGCAATCTTCTGGTTTCGCCCGCCTATTCGCGGGATCAGGTTTCACAGGCCATCACCGCAGTCGCAAAGAAAATGAAACTGTCCAAGACAGTCAGCGGCACATTGGGGCTGATGGCGTCAAAGCGCAGGCTTTTTGCACTGCCGCAGGTGCTTGCAGCACTGACAGAAATGCTGGCCGCCGAGAAAGGCGAGGTCACTGCCGACGTGTCATCAGCGCAGGCTTTGACACCGGCACAGGAAAAAGACCTTGTCACAACGCTGAAATCGCGTATCGGCAAGGATATAAAACTCAAGCTGACCGTTGATGAAACTCTCATCGGCGGTCTTGTCATCAAGGTGGGCTCGCAAATGATCGACACGTCGATCCGCGCGCAGCTCGCGGCCCTCAAGAACAGTATGAAAGAGGTCGGATAAATGGGTATCCAAGCAGCTGAGATCTCTGCGATCCTGAAAGAGCAGATCAAGAACTTTGGTCAGGATGTAGAAGTTGCCGAAGTTGGCCGTGTGCTGTCCGTCGGTGACGGGATTGCGCGTGTGCATGGTCTGGACAATGTTCAGGCTGGTGAAATGGTCGAATTCCCCGGTGGTATTCGCGGCATGGCGCTGAACCTTGAAGCCGACAATGTCGGTATCGTTATTTTCGGCGATGACCGCGGCATCAAGGAAGGCGACATCGTCAAGCGCACCAAATCCATCGTGGACGTGCCAGTCGGTGACGAGCTGCTGGGGCGCGTTGTTGACGGCCTTGGAAATGCGATTGATGGCAAAGGTCCGATCAAGACCTCCAAGCGCTCGGTTGCGGATGTGAAAGCACCCGGCATTATCCCGCGCAAATCGGTGCATGAACCGATGGCAACGGGCCTGAAGTCGGTTGACGCAATGATCCCGATTGGCCGTGGCCAGCGCGAGCTGATCATTGGCGACCGCCAGACCGGCAAGACGGCCGTGGCACTCGATACGATCCTGAACCAGAAGAGCTATAATGAGGCTGCTGGCGACGATGAAAGCAAGAAGCTGTATTGCGTCTATGTTGCCATCGGCCAGAAGCGCTCGACCGTGGCGCAGTTGGTGAAGAAGCTGGAAGAAACCGGCGCGATTGAATACACGATCGTGGTCGCCGCAACCGCTTCTGACCCCGCACCCATGCAGTTTCTGGCCCCCTATGCCGCAACCGCAATGGCCGAGCATTTCCGCGACAATGGCCGCCATGCGCTGATCATCTATGATGACTTGTCCAAGCAGGCTGTTGCGTATCGCCAGATGTCGCTGCTGCTGCGCCGCCCACCGGGCCGCGAAGCCTATCCCGGCGACGTGTTCTATCTGCACTCGCGCTTGCTGGAGCGTTCGGCCAAGCTGAACGACGATCACGGCGCAGGGTCACTGACCGCGCTGCCGATCATTGAAACCCAAGGCGGCGACGTGTCGGCCTTTATTCCGACAAACGTGATTTCGATCACCGACGGCCAGATCTTCCTTGAAACCGAACTGTTCTATCAGGGCATCCGCCCTGCTGTGAACACAGGTCTGTCTGTGTCGCGTGTGGGGTCTTCGGCGCAGACGGATGCGATGAAATCTGTTGCCGGTCCGGTTAAATTGGAACTGGCGCAGTACCGCGAAATGGCGGCCTTTGCGCAATTCGGCTCTGACCTTGATGCGTCGACGCAGAAGCTGCTGAACCGTGGTGCGCGTCTGACCGAGTTGATGAAGCAAGGCCAGTATTCACCTATGACCAATGCCGAGATTGTCTGCGTGATCTTTGCGGGCACCCAAGGCTATCTCGACAACGTTGCCGTCAAGGATGTGGGCCGCTTCGAGAAGGACTTGCTGGCGCACCTGCGAGGCCGTCATAAGGACCTCTTGGAGGACATGACCGTCAATGACCGCAAGGTGAAGGGCGAGTTGGAAGAAAAAATTCGCGCTGCTCTGGATGAATTTGCGAAAGACTTCGCCTAAGGGCGGAGAGAGGATAAGCGCATGCCCAACCTCAAGGACCTGAAAAATCGGATCGCGAGCGTCAAGTCGACGCGCAAGATCACGAAAGCCATGCAGATGGTCGCGGCGGCGAAACTTCGCCGCGCCCAGGATGCGGCCGTGGCCGCACGCCCCTATGCCGACAAGATGGCCGATGTGGTCAATGGTCTGGCAGCTTCGGCTGTCGGATCAGAAACCGCGCCAAAGCTTCTGGCAGGTACCGGCAGCGATCAGACCCACCTTCTGGTGGTGATGACCGCAGAACGCGGCTTGTGCGGTGGCTTCAACTCTTCGATCGTGAAAATCGCGCGCTACCGTGCGAACAAGCTGATCAAGGAAGGCAAGACCGTCAAGATTCTGACCGTTGGCAAAAAAGGCCGTGAACAGCTGAAGCGTGATCTGTCTGCGCATATGGTCGGCCATGTTGACTTTAGCGACGTCAAACGCGTCAACTATGAGAACGCGGCCGAAGTCTCGAAAAAAGTGTTCGAGATGTTTGATGCGGGCGAATTCGATGTTGCAACAATCTTCTACAACCGCTTCGAATCTGTAATCAGCCAGATCCCGACACCTAAGCAGATTATTCCCGCCGTTGTGCCGGAAGGTGCCGAGGTGGATGCACTCTATGATTACGAGCCATCCGAAGAAGCCATCCTTGAAGATTTGTTGCCGCGTTCGGTCACAACGCAGATCTTCACCGCGCTTTTGGAAAACGGCGCCTCGGAGCAGGGTGCGCGCATGTCCGCTATGGACAACGCCACACGCAATGCTGGCGACATGATCGACAAGCTGACAACGGTTTACAACCGCTCGCGTCAGGCTGCGATCACCAAAGAGCTTATCGAGATCATTTCGGGCGCCGAGGCGCTCTGACGAAACCGGAGAGAGAAGACAATGGCTTCAAATGGCAAAATCACACAGGTGATCGGCGCTGTCGTGGACGTGCAGTTCGACGGAGAGCTGCCCCCCATCCTGAACGCGCTGGAAACCGACAATAACGGCAAGCGTCTGGTGCTCGAAGTGGCCCAGCACCTTGGCGAAAGCACTGTGCGCACCATCGCTATGGACGCAACCGAAGGTCTGGTGCGTGGGCAGGCCGTGACCGACACCGGCGAACCGATCATGGTTCCCGTGGGCGACGCGACGCTGGGGCGCATCCTGAACGTCATTGGCGAGCCTATTGATGAGGGCGCGCCACTTGCAACGACCGAACGCCGCGCAATCCACCAGCCCGCACCCGGCTTTGACGCACAGTCAACCGAAAGCGAAATCCTGGTGACCGGCATCAAGGTCATCGACCTGCTGGCCCCCTATTCCAAGGGCGGCAAGATCGGCCTCTTCGGCGGTGCCGGTGTGGGCAAGACAGTTCTGATTATGGAACTGATCAACAACATCGCCAAAGTGCACTCTGGCTACTCGGTTTTCGCCGGTGTGGGTGAGCGGACACGCGAAGGCAACGACCTCTATCACGAGATGATGGATTCGGGCGTTATCAACATCAACAACCTGTCCGAGTCGAAAGTGGCGCTGGTTTACGGCCAGATGAACGAGCCTCCCGGTGCGCGTGCCCGTGTGGCGCTGACCGGCCTGACACTGGCTGAGCAGTTCCGCGACCAGTCCGGCACAGACGTGCTGTTCTTCGTCGACAACATCTTCCGCTTCACGCAGGCGGGTTCGGAAGTGTCGGCACTTCTGGGTCGTATTCCATCGGCTGTGGGCTACCAGCCGACACTGGCCACCGATATGGGCCAGTTGCAGGAACGCATCACGTCGACCAAAGCAGGCTCGATCACTTCGGTTCAGGCGATCTACGTGCCTGCGGATGACTTGACCGACCCTGCACCGGCCACGTCCTTTGCCCACCTTGACGCAACCACCGTGTTGTCGCGCGCCATCTCGGAGCTGGGCATCTACCCGGCTGTGGACCCGCTCGATTCAAACTCGCGCCTGATGGACCCGACCTATATCGGGGACGAGCACTATCAGGTTGCCCGCGATGTGCAGGGTATCTTGCAGCGCTACAAGTCGCTTCAGGACATCATTGCCATCCTTGGCATGGACGAACTGAGCGAAGAAGACAAACTGACCGTGGCTCGCGCGCGGAAAATCCAGCGCTTCCTGTCGCAGCCCTTCGACGTGGCAAAAGTGTTCACCGGCTCTGACGGGATTCAGGTTCCGCTGGAGAAGACCATTGCATCGTTCAAGGCAGTGGTTGCTGGCGAATACGATCACCTGCCTGAAGGTGCGTTTTACATGGTGGGCGATATCGACGACGTAATCGCAAAAGCCGAGAAGCTGGCAGCAGCGGCCTGAGGAGGGTCTTATGGCTGAGATGATGCAATTCGATCTGGTCAGCCCCGAGCGCAAGCTTGCCTCGGGTCAGGTCCGCGCAGTGCAGATTCCCGGCGCAGATGGTGATCTGACGGCCATGCCCTTGCATGCCGCCACAATCACCACATTGCGTCCGGGCGTGCTGACCTCTGAGGGGCCGGACGGAAATATTCGCTATGTCGTGACCGGCGGCTTCGCCGAGATCACACCGCAAGGCACATCGGTGCTGGCAGAGCGTGCCTTTCCCGCTGATGCCGAAGGGCGCGCAGCACTGGATGCCATCTTGCAAGAGATGCGTGCCAAAGCGGCGAACACCACGGGCCCAGAGAAAGACGCGCTCGACAAGGCGGCGGACGATCTGGAACGCGCCATCGCCACCATCGCCTGACGCGGTTCAGACCTGAAAACAATCAGCCCCGGTGCCGTTTGCGGACCGGGGCTTTTTCATAGAATGAAAGTGGATTTCACGCCTGCACGGCACCGGCACTGCGCATGTGGCGGCAATACACATGGATCATCCAGCCCAGCATTGCGGCGTTGAGCAAGTGCCACATGAAATGCGTGCCAATCGGAAACACCGCACACACCGCGTCATCGGCCATGCGAAACCCAAGCGACACCACCAGCAGACCCGCGCCGATCAGCAACCCCTTGCCGGTGTCGCGGTCTTGCAACCAAAGGCCATAGGCCGCAATCAGCACGGCCACACTCAGATACAGCGCATTCGCCCCCAGCCCCGGTGCGACCCAGCCCATGATCCACGCGAAGCCCGCAGCATAGGGGAAAAACAGCAGCGTCACCCCAAGGGCGAAAGGCCAACTCACGCGAAAGTAGTCTCGTGTCGCGGCAAAGAGATACAGCAGGATGAACACCAGAATGGGCAGCACATCCGCCAAGCCTGCCCATTGCGTCGCATGGGTATGCCACAGAAACGACCCCACGCCGATGATCGCCAGCATCACCGCCATTGCCCGCGCCAAGGGCAGGCCCGCAGTCTGCCGCCAGACCAGTGCCGCCGCGATCAGAAAGGCGGCATTGGTCACGGCATTGACCGGCTCGCTCCAATACGAAAAATCTGTGCGTTCGCAATAGGCGATGACCTGTTCCTGTAGCATACCCGTCACCTTAATCGCGCGAAGAAATCCTGCAACAGCGCCTGCGCTGCGTCTGCATCTATGCCGTCATAGACTTCTGGCACGTGGTGACACTGGGGGTGATCGAAGATGCGCGGCCCCTGCCCCACGCCGCCGGTTTTAGGATCAGCGGCGCCAAAATACAGCCGTGCGATGCGTGCGTGCGAAATCGCCATGGCGCACATCGGGCAAGGCTCTAGCGTGACATAGAGGTCATGACCGGTCAGCCGCTCTTGCCCAAGGGCGGCACAGGCCGCGCGAATGGCCAGCATTTCGGCATGTGCGGTCGGGTCGTTCCATTCGCGCGTGCGGTTGCCCGCTTCGGCGACAACCTCGCCCGATGCCGAGACGATCACCGCCCCCACCGGCACCTCGCCGCGCAAGCCTGCGGCGCGGGCCTGCGCCAATGCGATATGCATGAATGTACGAAACCGGGTCATGGCGTGCAGTTTCTCCAAAGGGACAGGCTTTGCAAGGCCACAATCGTGGCCGTCGGAAAGCGCTCCTAGACTGTCTGGCGTGTCCATGTGTGGACAATATCCGCACCGACCTGTCGCAAATCGGTCAGTTTGAAGTGCGGGGCATCGGCCAGTCGGGTCACGCCCAGTTGCGCCAGACCCGCGCGCCCCTCAGAGCCGATCATCTTGCCTGCGGAAAAGACAATCAGATCATCGACAAGCCCCGCCCGCAGCAGACTGGCGGCAAGGTGGCCGCCGCCCTCGCAAAACAAGCGCGTGATCCCACGTTGGCCCAGTGTTTGCAGCATTGCATCCGGCACCAGCCCTTCGGGGGTGGCCGCGCATTCCAGCAGCTCTGCCCCTGCGCCCGACCAGCGTTTGCGCGCATCCTGATCGGCGGTGGCCCCATGCAGCAACCAGACAGGCACCTCTTGCACAGTCCGGCCCAAACGCCCCTCAACGGGGATATCCAGCCGCGGGGCTGCAACGATCCGCACAGGGTGATGCGTGGTCCCAAGATCGCGCACGCGCAGGTCGGGGTCATCCGCGCGCGCTGTGCCTGCCCCCACCAGAACCGCGTCATGGCGTGCGCGCAAGACATGCACCATGCGCCGCGCCTCTGGGCAGGTGATCCAGCGGCTTTCGTCGGTTTGCGTAGCGATGCGGCCATCCAAAGTCAGCGCCAGTTTCAGTGTCACCCAAGGGCGACCCTGCGAAAGCCGCATCAGAAAACCCGCATTCAGGGCGCGCGCGGCCTCTGCCTCGACATTCTCGAGAACCTCGACCCCGGCTGCGCGCAGCATCGCATGACCACGCCCGGACACGCGCGGGTCCGGGTCGGTAAGCGCGGTTACCACCCGCACCACGCCTGAGTTGATAAGCGTCTGTGCGCAAGGCGGTGTCAGCCCGTGATGGGCGCACGGCTCCAGACTGACATAGGCGGTGGCGCCGCGCGCATCGCATTTTGCCAGCGCGATCGCTTCGGCGTGGGGCCGCCCGCCGGGCTGTGTCCAGCCACGCGCCAGCACGCGCCCGCCCCGCACCAGAACGCAGCCCACAGCGGGGTTGGGCCAGACCCGCCCAAGCCCGCGCGCGCCCAGTCGGATGGCAAGGCGCATGAAATGCTGGTCACGCTCACAGGCCAAGGTTTACTCTGGCTCTTTCTGCTCTGGCCGCAATTCCGAGACGAATTTGTCGAAATCATCCGCCTCTTGGAAATTCTTATAGACGCTGGCGAAGCGCACATAGGCCACAGTGTCGATCCGCGCGAGGGTTTCCATGACAATCTCGCCAATCATCTTGGAGGGGATGTCCGTGTCGCCCTGACTTTCCAACCGCCGGACGATGCCGGAAATCATCTGGTCAATGCGCTCATGCTCGATAGGCCGTTTCTGCATCGCAATGCGGATCGAGCGTTCCAGCTTCTCGCGGTCAAATGCCTCGCGGCGGCCATTGGTCTTGACCACAACCAGATCGCGCAGCTGAACGCGCTCATATGTGGTGAACCGCCCCCCGCAGGCTGGGCAAAAGCGCCGCCTGCGGATCGCGCCATGATCTTCGGCTGGGCGAGAATCCTTTACTTGCGTATCGGTGTTTCCACAAAATGGACAGCGCATGTCCTCTCCCTCGGGTTTGTTTATGCTTGCTCCGCAAACACTATAGGCAAACCGCGAGGGCTTGGGTAGCAACAAACGTACACCACCAGATCATGGGGGCGCGCCTGTTGCCTTGCAGACTCAGGGGGGGGGCAGTTTGCTTACCTGACCACAATCACGCGTGTCTGATCCATACCCTCGTTTCGGACCATGTCGAAAAAGACGCGGGCATTGTCAGGGTGCAGGCGCACACATCCGGCCGAGGCAGGGCGGCCAAGACGGTTGACCTGATCCGTGCCGTGAATGGCGTAATGACCGGAATAGAAAACCGAATACGGCATGGGCGCATTATTGTAGCGGCTGGAGCGGTGATTGCGCGACAGGAATTGTGGCCGCCAATCGCCTGTCGGTGTAATCTTGCCCTGACGTGCAGTTGAAACAGGCCATTCAAATAAAAGCTGCCCATGATGATAGACATGCATCACCTGTTCACTGATGCTGACCCGTGCGACCACCCGATCCGCCTGCGCCGGCAGCGCGGTTGCAATGGCCAGACATGACGCGAACACTCCAAATACAAATCGTTGAAACATAAAGTCCCCCGTTCAAGTTGTTGTTTGAATTGCCCCCCAAGGCTTTTTCAGTGGGGAGCGGTCCGAGATTCGAGTCAAGCGGATTCTTGCCGATAGGGGCCGCATTCCTGTTTTTTGCGCTTCCGACATCAACCCTCTTGCCAAATTCTGCACGAGGTGGGACTAGATCGCGCATGACAGAGCATCTTGATAAAAGACTCGCCCTGATTACGGGGGCTTCGCGCGGGTTGGGGGCGGCACTTGCCGAAACCCTTGCTGCAAATGGCTGGCATGTGGTTGCTGTCGGGCGCACCTTGGGTGCGCTGGAGGAACTGGATGACCGCATTCAGGCCAAAGGCGGCAGCGCCACGCTGGCGGCGATGGATATCGCCAAAGATGATGCGATGCGTCATCTGTGCCGCGATATTCACGACCGCTGGGGGCATGTCGATCTGTGGGCACATACAGCAATTCATGCCCCGCCTATGTCGCCAGCCGATCACATCGCGCTGAAAGACTGGGAAAAATGCGTGGCCATCAATATCCGTGCCACGGGTTTCCTGATCCCGATGGTGGCCCCTTTGCTGTTGGCTGCACCGACACGCGCGACGGCAGTGTTTGTCGATGATCCCGCCAGCACGCAGAAATTCATGGGCGCTTATGGCGCGTCCAAGGCGGCGCAAATGACGCTTGCGCGCGCATGGGCCGCCGAATGCACCAATACCGGCCCCCGTGTTCTGGTAGAGGCCTGCGCCCCCATGCCGACGGCCACACGCGCGCGCTTCTATCCCGGCGAAGAGCGCAGCAAACTGACACCCTGTCACACTGAGGCGGAACGGTTGGCCGCGCTGATCTGAAGCTGCGATAGGGCCTAAAGCCCTGTCCTGAATTCAGCGATCAGCGCGCGCACGACTTCGGCCAAGGCCGCGTCGGTATCTGCCCCGTTGTCGCGCGCTTTCGCAAAGACGGCGCGCTGGCGTTCGGCACTGGTGCCCATCGTCAGAATGTCTTGTGCACCGCGCAACTCGTTCAGGCAGCCCAGCACCATTGCATCCGCTTCCAGCAATTCGATCAATTCCTCGACCAGTTGGCCCATAGGGACGACTGTGCTTTTCCCGATATCCAGCAGCCCCTCGCGCGGGCCGTAGCGCTGCGCGCGCCAGCGGTTTTCGGCGATCAGAAAACGGTCATAGATACGCCAGCGCTGGTTTCGGCGGCGCAACTCCACCAGCATACGGGCGATTGCCTGAACCAGTGCCGCCACGGTCAGCGTATGCTCCATAATCGGCATCACATCGCAAATGCGCGCCTCCAGCGTGGGAAAACGGGCCGAAGGGCGTATATCCCACCAGATCTTGGTCGTGTCTTCGATCAGCCCTGCCTTGATGATCGTATCGACCGAGCGGCGATATTCCGCATGGCTGACAAAATCCGGCGGCAGGCCAGTGCGCGGCAAATTGTCGAAAATCGTCAGGCGGTAGCTGTTCAATCCGGTATCCTGCCCGCCCCAATAGGGCGACGAGGTTGACAGCGCCAGCAGGTGCGGCAGGAAATAGGTCATCTGGCGCATGATATCGATGCGCAGGTCATCATCGGGCAAGCCGACATGCACATGCGTCCCGCTGATCAGCATACGCCGCACAACCCCCGCCAGATCGCGCGCCAGATCATTGTAGCGCTGCTTTTCGGTATGCTTGCGACTGTGCCAATCGGCAAACGGGTGGCACGACACCGCAAGCGGGGCCATCCCGTATTGCGCTGCACAATCGGCGATGGTGCGGCGCAAATGGCCCAGATCGGCCCGCGCCTCTGCGATATTGGCGCATATGCCAGTGCCCACTTCGATCTGGCAGGCCAGAAATTCCGGCGAGACTTTGTCGCCCAATTCGCGCGCACAATCGCGCATCAGCGCATCGGGCACATCGACCAGCGCGCAGGTTTCGACATCGACAAGAAGGTACTCTTCTTCAATGCCAAGCGTGTATTCGGGCACATCATTTGTCATTCACTCAGCGTATCGTGGTTTTCGCACCCCGCAAGATATAATTGACGCCCTCAAGGCCGCGTTCTAGCAATACAGCATGACGATCCTGCACCCTGATTTGCCTTTCGCCCCTTGGATCAGACCGGCAGGACAACGCCTGCCCGGTGTGATGCCGCTGGACCGCGCGGACTGGCTGACCTGCGATGCTGTCTATGCCGAGCAGATGGCAGAACGGACGGCCCTGCTGGCGGCGCGGCCAGACGATGTGCTGGCCACACTGCCGCAAGCGGAACCTGCTGCGCGCGAATTGCTGGACGAGGTTGTGAAGGAACTGCCTGCTTTGGGGTTTGCTGTCAGCGCGGACAGTGTTTTGCGCCCTGATGGCGTGACGACAGCGCTCGACAAATCGCGCCCTCTCTGGACATTGGGGCACTTGCTGCAAGCAGATTTTTGTTTGCTTCAGAAACCGGCGGGCGGTGCCGAGCATGTTCTGACGGGCGCGGTTCTGTGCTTTCCTTCAAGCTGGACCCTGTCCGAGAAAATCGGCAAGCCCTTGATGCGGATTCATCTGCCCGTAGACAGCTATGATTCGCAGATGGGCGCACGGGTGCAGCGCCTGTTCGATGCGATTCGTCCAGAGCAAGCGCTTTGGCGTGCGAATGTTCTGCGCTACACCAACCCTGCCCTGTATCAGCCCCGGTCTGAATTTGCGCCCAAGGACAAGCGCGATGGCGGCGCATATATCCGCTCTGAAAAGCAATGCCTTGTGAAACTGCCCAAGACCGGTGCGGTCGTGTTCTCAATCCATACAGTTGTTGTCAGGCGCGACTCTCTGACCAGCGACCAGCGCGCCGCCTTGGAACAGATCGAGCGCTCAGCGCAAGCGGTCCCCCGAGGATAACATGCGCTCGCGCTGCCCTTGCGCGATCACAGGCCCCCGCAGGCGCGCGGCGCGTGCTTGCAGCGCCGTAACCCGATCATCTGTGCTGTCTGTCAGTCGTGCTGTATTGGGGCCGTCAGCAACCTGCGCAAGGATGGTAGAGATCGGTAGCAATTCAGGACTGTTGCCTTGCAGGTTGGCTTGACGCGGGGGCAGATCCGTCGGCGCAAAGCACGCCACCAGTACCAGCGGTCCAAGCCAGACCACGCGACCGATTTGCAGACGCTGACAAGACAGTTTCCGAAACATTGTATTCCTGACACAAACGCAATCGCAAGATAGCGCGAGAGCCGCGCCGGGCGCAAGCGGGCTTGCGCCCGGCGCAATTACCCCCACAAATAGACAGTCATGGCACGCAAGAAAAATTCCTCTGCCGATGTGACCGGCCCGCGCATTCGCGCGGCCGCGCTAAGGCTGTTCGCACGACACGGCTATGCGGCTGTTTCCATGCGCCAGATCGCCACAGAAGTTGGTGTGCAGGCGGGCACGCTGTATCTGTATACGCCGGACAAACAATCTTTGCTGTTTGACCTGATGCAGCAGCATATGCAGGACTTGCTGGCCGAACTGGCCATCCTGCCCCCCGCGACCACCCCCTTGGCCGATCTGGAAAACTTTACGCGGTTTCATATCCGATTTCACCAAGCGCGCAGTGATGCGGTGTTTATTTCCTACATGGAGTTGCGCAATCTGGAGCCTGCGAATTTCGACCGGATCGAAGCGCTGCGCCGCGATTACGAGGCCCATCTCGTAACGATTCTGGCGCGCGGCAAGGCCGCCCATGTGTTTGAATTGCCGGACACCAAGCTTGCCACTTTCGCAGTGATTGCCATGCTGACAGGCGTGAACACATGGTTTCGTGAAGGCGGGCGACTGAGCCTTGACGCAGTCGAAGAGATATATTGGCAAATGGTGCGCAAAGCAGTCGGTGCGTGACGCGCGACATACGCGCGTAAAGGCCAAATTAAGATGTCTACCTCTATCTACTGCGAAGAGAATAAAATCGCGGTGTCATTGACGTGTCAAATCGGTATCATGCGCGTGAGGCTGCGCATCAGATATTCCGATGCATACTCGACAAAGGGAGAGGACATTATGCTGGACACGAAAGAGCCAGGCTTTCGCGAAAATGTTGATCTTATGTTCCGGCGCGCGGTTGCGCATCTGGACCTGCCACCGGGACTGGCTGAGAAGATCCAAATTTGCAACTCCACCTACACCGTGCGTTTCGGGGTGCGGCTGGGCGGAAAGATAGAAACCTTCGTCGGCTATCGCTCTGTCCATTCAGAGCATATGGAACCCGTAAAGGGTGGCATTCGATATGCCATCGAAGTCAACCAGAACGAGGTCGAGGCGCTGGCCGCGCTGATGACCTATAAATGCGCATTGGTTGAAACGCCATTCGGCGGCGCAAAGGGCGGCTTGTGCATCGACCCGCGGAAATATGAAGAACATGAACTGGAAAAGATCACGCGGCGCTTCGCCTATGAGTTGGCCAAGCGCGACCTGATCAACCCTGCCCAGAACGTACCCGCGCCCGATATGGGCACCAGCGAGCGGGAAATGGCGTGGATCGCCGACCAATACGCACGCATGAACACAACCGACATCAATGCGCGCGCCTGCGTGACCGGCAAGCCGCTGAATGCAGGCGGGATCAAGGGCCGGGTCGAGGCGACAGGCCGGGGCGTGCAATATGCGCTACAGGAATTTTTCCGGCATCCCGAAGATGTTGCAAAGACAGGGCTGACGGGTGATCTGGCCGGCAAACGGATCATTGTTCAGGGTTTGGGCAATGTGGGCTATCACGCCGCCAAATTCCTGCGTGAAGAGGATGACGCCCTGATCATCGGCATTATCGAGCGTGACGGTGCCTTGATCAATGACAAAGGGATGGACCCGGACGCCGTGCGCAACTGGATTGTCCAAACCGGCGGTGTCAAAGGGTTTGAGGGTGCTGAATATGTCGAGAATGGTGCCACCATTCTGGAAGCGGAATGCGATATCCTTATCCCTGCCGCACTTGAGGGGGTGATCAATATCAACAATGCCAGCCGCATTCGCGCCCCCCTGATTATCGAGGCTGCAAATGGCCCCATCACGGCCAGCGCTGATGAAGTCCTGCGCGAAAAAGAGATCATCATCATCCCCGACCTCTATGCCAATGCGGGCGGTGTGACGGTTTCATATTTCGAGTGGGTCAAGAACCTTAGCCATATCCGCTTTGGCCGGATGCAGCGCCGTAACGAGGAAGCGCATGCCCTGACCTTGGTGCGCGAGTTGGAGCGTCTGTCTGCGGATAAGAACCTTGGCTGGGAATTGTCTCCCAATTTCAAGCGCCGCTATTTGCAGGGTGCGGATGAATTGCAGCTTGTGCGTTCGGGGCTGGATGACACGATGCGCACGGCCTACCAATCCATCTCGGAAGAGTGGCACCGCAGACCGGACGTCAAGGATCTGCGCACAGCGGCCTTTATCGTGGCCATTGAACGCGTGGCCGCAAGCTACCGCGCCAAGGGTCTTTGATCGTCAGCTTCTGTCATGCGCGCCTGCACATACTGGCGCGCATGGGCTGAATCGCGATCACGCAACCCCAGCAGGTTCGAGACAAGGCGCATCAGCCCATCCTCTTGTTCATGGCGTTGCCCATCCGCAAGGATCACTTCCCACAAATCGCGCAGATAGGCAGGGCGATCTTCCAGCGGCAACACATCCTTGATGGCACGTGTCAGATGAACGCTGTCGCCCGTGGCCGCTTCCAATTTTTCGGCCTTGGCGCGCAAGGCCGCGCAATCCCAAGGCCCAAGACCAAACCGGCGCGACAAGACGACGTCAATCGCGGCCACCTGCAACGGGTTGTAATCATCATTCGCGCGCGCGGCACGCACCAGCAAGGCGGCGACGGCACTCTCGCCGGTCACATCCGCTCTGGTATCTGGTGTTTGGGTCGGGGCGAACAGGCCCTGTATCCATCTGAGTGTTTTGTTTGACATCCCTTTTATATAGAGAACACCGCCAAAAACCCCAACCCTGCGCGATCACACTTGCTTCAAGCGCTGACCGGCAACCCTTCGACCTGACCGGTATCATCAGGTGTAAACGTCATCGCCAGACCGTTAATGCAATGCCGCTTGCCCGTTGGTTCGGGGCCATCGTCAAAGATATGCCCCTGATGACCGCCGCAATTCGCACAATGAACCTCTGTGCGCACCATGAAAAAGCTGCGGTCGGATTTCGTACCGGTTGCCCCTTCAATGGCGTCCCAGAAACTTGGCCAACCGGTCCGGCTGTCATATTTGGTTTCCGACCTGTAAATGGCCTGCCCGCAGCCCGCGCAATTATAGGTGCCCGCGCGCTCTTCCTCCAGCAGGGGCGAGCGTTCGCCCATCAGCGTGTTCGAGTATGCTCTTTCCGTCGCATGATCGCGCAAAACTGCATATTGCGCAGGGGTCAGGCGTTCGCGCCACTCTGCGTCGGACAGGGTGAATGGAAACTGTGTGTCTGATGTTGCGGCCCTTGCCCCCATAAGCGCAAGTCCGGTTGTCACCAGAAATGAACGTCGTTTCATCATGGTATCCTCCATTGATATACACGTACTACGGCGCAGACAGCCTGTCAGTTTCAACAAATAGCGCAGATGCCGATCATCGCTTCAACAAGCCTCTGTGATCTGTCATTATCCTTGGCATGAGTCTGCCCCCTGGTTTTCTGGATGAACTGCGTAATCGTGTTTCGATCTCGTCCGTTGTCGGGCGCAAGGTCACATGGGACATGCGCAAATCAAATCAGGCCAAGGGCGATTTTTGGGCACCCTGCCCGTTTCATCAGGAAAAATCTGCATCATTCCATGTCGATGATCGCAAAGGGTTTTATTACTGCTTCGGCTGCCACGCGAAGGGCGACACGCTGAAATTTCTATGCGAGACCGAGAATATGGGCTTCATGGAAGCGGTTGAGGTGATGGCCCGCGAGGCAGGCATGACCATGCCCGCACGCGACCCGCGTGCCGCAGAAAAAGCCGACCGCCTGAGCGAGTTGGCCGAGGTCATGGACGGGGCTGCAAGGTTCTTTCGCGCACAGCTTAATTCCAGTGCGGCGACAGCGGCGCGCGAATATCTGCGCGGGCGCGGACTGGATGCGCAAACGCTGGAGCGCTTCGAGATCGGGTTTGCGCCTGACGCGCGGCACACGCTTTGGGCCCATTTGACTGGCGCAGGCGTCAGCCCTGACAAGATTGTCGAGGCAGGGCTGGCCATCGCGCCCGATGACGGGGGCAAACCCTACGACCGGTTCCGTGGCCGCATCATCTTTCCCATTCGTGACACGCGGGGGCGCTGTATCGCTTTCGGGGGGCGCGCGATGGACCCGAATGCGCGCGCAAAATACCTCAACTCGCCCGAGACGCCGCTCTTTGACAAGGGGCGCTCGCTGTACAATGCCGGCCCTGCGCGGGCGGCAACCGGCAAGGACACGCCCCTGATCGTGGCCGAAGGGTATATGGATGTCATTGCGCTGGTCGAAGCGGGGTTCACAGCAGCCGTGGCCCCCTTGGGCACAGCGATCACCGGAGACCAGTTGCGCATGATCTGGCGCATTTCCCCCGAACCGATCATCGCCCTCGACGGCGACAGTGCAGGGTTGCGTGCGGGCTATCGGCTGATGGACCTTGCGCTGCCGCTGCTCAGCCCCGAGCAATCCTTGCGGTTTTGCCTGCTGCCCGAGAAAATGGACCCCGATGATGTGTTGCGCGCAGGCGGCACAGGCGCGATGCGCAAGCTTGTCGATGGGGCTTTGCCGCTGGTGCAACTGTTGTGGCAACGTGAGACGGAAGCACAGGTTTTTGACAGCCCGGAACGGCGCGCGGCGCTGGACAACCGCCTGCGCGGGGCGCTGGACAAAATCGCGGACAAAAGCCTGCGCAGCCATTACGCCGAAGAATTGCGTCGGCTGCAATTCGCATTCTTCAAACCAAAGCGCGCGAAACAAACGCCGTGGAGTCCGTCCATGCGCGGCAGCGGCAAGCGCTTTGAAGCGCCACCCGCCCACGCCCTTCAGGCAACGCGCGCCACATTACTGGCCAATGGCGACAGCGCAGATATTGCCGAGCGTATGCGCGAAGAGATCATCTTGGCGATTTTGCTAACGCACCCTGCCCTACGAGATATGTTCATGACCGATCTGGAACGCGCCGAGATGCGCACCACAGGCCATGAAACCCTGCGGCAGGCCTTGCTGGCACTCCCGCAGAAACACCTGTCAGACCATGCGCTGCCCGACACCCTGCCCGAAGCCGCCCGCCTAGAGGCCGAGCGCATCATGGAGTTGGGCCATGTCCGTATCGCGCCCCCGGTGCGCAACCACGATGATGATGAGTTTGCACGCAAATGCCTTGAAGAAGAATTTGCCAAACTGTTCTCGCGCCGTGGTGTCGCGGTGGAGTTGCGCGAAGCAACAGAAGACATGGCCGAGCTGGCAGATGAGGGGCTGACATGGCGGCTGCGTCAGGCTGCGGAATCGCGCAATCGCGCCGAGCGGTCGCGCCTGTCAGACTCCGCTGATCTGGGCGAAGATCGCGCGGCACTTTCGGGGGAATTGCAGCGTCTGATCGAATCAGAAGTATGGGTTAAACGAAAAAAGTGACCGAATCGCGACATCAGCGCACAGTTCAGTGCGCAAAAATGCAGGGGGGAACTAGAAAATCACCTCCGGCTTGCCTAGATAGCATGGTGTAGGGCCAAGATTCGGGCGATTCGTCGTACTGATTCGTGCATTGTCCTGCCCAAGCAGTTTCGGGAGCTTCCATGGCCGCTAAAGACACTGACGAGACACGCATCGAAGATCAGGAAAATGAAGCTGGGCAGACTGTCAGCCAAGCGTCCATCAAGAAGATGATCGGGCAGGCCAAAGAGCGTGGCTTCATAACATACGAACAACTCAATCAGGCGCTGCCGCCCGATCAGGTTGCCTCCGAACAAATCGAAGATGTGATGTCCATGCTCTCGGAGATGGGCATCAACATCATTGAAGATGATGACGACGCGGACGAACCCGAGACCAAGACCGGTGAATTGGTCGAAGTCGGCGGCACACGCGATGTCACAGTCTCGACCAGCGCCAGCGAGGAGAAGCTGGACCGCACGGACGATCCTGTGCGTATGTATCTGCGCGAGATGGGCTCGGTTGAATTGCTGTCGCGCGAAGGCGAGATTGCGATTGCAAAGCGGATCGAGGCCGGGCGCAACACGATGATTCTGGGCTTGTGCGAAAGCCCTCTCACATTTCAGGCGATCACTATCTGGCGCGACGAACTTCTGAGCGAAGACGTGTTGTTGCGCGACGTGATCGACTTGGAGACCACTTTCGGCAATGCGATGGAAGATGACGAGGATGGTATTCCCGTCACTGAAGGGCTGGCCGGTGCCGGTCAGGCCGCCAAACCAGAGCGGAGCGCCGAGCCTGAGCTTGATGCCGATGGCAACCCGATCCAGAAAGCCGATGACGACGACGAGGATGACGACCAGTCAAACCTCTCGCTTGCGGCGATGGAAGCCGCGCTCAAGCCACGTGTTCTTGAAACACTGGACCGGATTGCGCATGACTTCGACCTGCTCTCACAGATGCAGGAACTGCGTATGAACGCCACCTTGGTGGAGCAGGGGCGCTTCTCGGAAACGCAGGAGCAGACATATCAGAAGCTCCGCGCCGAGATTGTCGAGTTGGTGAATTCGCTTCACCTGCACAACAACCGCATCGAAGCGCTCGTCGACCAGCTTTACGGGATCAACAAGCGTATCATGTCGATCGACAGCGCCATGGTAAAACTGGCGGATCAGGCGCGCATCAACCGGCGCGAGTTCATCGAGTCCTACCGCGGCTCGGAACTTGACCCGACTTGGTGCGACCGTATGGCCGAAAAGCCCGGTCGCGGCTGGCAGGCGCTCATGGACCGCTCGCGCGACAAGGTCGAGGAATTGCGCGCCGACATGGCGCAGGTGGGTCAGTATATCGGCGTGGATATTAACGAATTCCGCCGTTTTGTCGGTCAGGTCCAAAAGGGTGAAAAAGAAGCCCGTCAGGCCAAGAAGGAAATGATCGAGGCAAACCTGCGGCTGGTAATCTCGATTGCCAAGAAATACACCAATCGCGGCTTGCAGTTCCTTGATCTTATTCAAGAAGGCAATATCGGCCTGATGAAGGCCGTGGACAAGTTTGAATACCGTCGCGGCTATAAGTTCAGTACATATGCGACATGGTGGATTCGTCAGGCCATCACTCGCTCTATTGCAGATCAGGCCCGCACAATCCGCATTCCTGTTCACATGATCGAAACGATCAACAAGCTTGTGCGCACCGGTCGTCAGATGCTGCACGAAATCGGGCGCGAACCCACATCCGAGGAATTGGCAGAAAAGTTGCAAATGCCACTGGATAAAGTGCGCAAGGTGATGAAGATCGCCAAAGAGCCGATTTCACTGGAAACCCCTATCGGGGATGAAGAAGACAGCCAGTTGGGCGATTTCATCGAGGATAAAAACGCGCTTCTGCCGCTTGATTCCGCCATTCAGGACAACCTGCGCGAAACGACCACCCGCGTCCTGTCATCCCTCACGCCGCGCGAAGAGCGCGTCCTTCGGATGCGTTTCGGGATCGGGATGAACACGGATCACACGCTGGAAGAGGTTGGACAACAATTCAGCGTCACGCGTGAACGGATTCGCCAGATCGAGGCCAAGGCGTTGCGCAAGCTTAAGCACCCTTCACGCTCGCGCAAGTTGCGCAGCTTTTTGGACCAATAGATCAGTACTGATGCTGTTTGCGACACAAACAGCATCAGACCCCCCAAATTTTTGCCTTAAAGCTAGACCCAAGCAAAACAATTGGGTATCAAGAATTCAGGGTACATATTTTGCATCCTGAATTCATGTGAAAGCAATATTTCGCTTTCAGCAGTGTTGTGTATGTTAATTTGCTTTTGCGCATCCAAAAAAGGGGTGGTCGTGGACGTTTCAGAAATTTTTAGAGCTATACTCCGAGTCCTGTGGAACCCGAGTTTTGCTTGACGGTTCGGTTTGATTGGATTCTGATGGGTTCATGCGTATTGAGCCGAAATTCCTGACATCTTCAGAACGTGCTGAGCTGATGTCCTGTGTGCGACGCCATCGCGAGGATCACGGTGTTGCGCGTCGCGCCAATGCGATTTTGCTGCTGGATGAGGGCAAATCCTGCCAACTGATCGCCGAATTTCTTTACCTTGACGATGATACGGTTCGTCTTTGGTACAAGGCTTACCGCGAAGGGGGCTGGGACCTCCTATCCACTGATGGATGGAAGGGCGGTCAATCCCGGATGACCTCGGCTCAGGAGGCCGAACTCAGCGCGTGGCTGGAGGATCGTTTTTGTCGTTCGACGACCGAGGTCCGGGCCCATATCTCCGCGACGTATGGCTTGGAGTATTCCCATTCTGGCTGCATCAAGCTTCTGACGCGTCTGGGGTTTGAGTATCGCAAGCCGAAGGGACTTCCGCGCGTTGCGCCTGCCGCAGCACAAGCCGCCTTCATCGAGATGTATCAGCGCTTGCTGAACGAGTTGGGGGCTGATGAAGCTGTCTATTTCGCAGATGCCGTGCATCCGGAGTATCAGACGAAACCGGCTTATGGTTGGGTGAAGGCCGGGACAAATCCTGCCGTGCAGACCACAGCAGGGCGTGGGCGTGTGAACATCCATGGTGCACTGAACTTGGAAACATTCGATTTGTCGTTTGTCGAGCCGATTACGGTAGACGGGATCAGCGCTGTCCAGCTCTTGGCCAAAATCGAGGCATCCAACCCTTACAAGCGCCTCATCCACGTGATCTGGGACAACGCGGCGTATCATAAAGGGCAAGAGGTGCGAGACTTCCTTGCAAGGCCGGACTGCCGCATCCACTTGATCCCATTGCCGCCATATTGCCCACATCTCAACCCGATTGAACGATTGTGGGCCGTCATGCACCGCTGTGTCACACACAATCAGTATTATCCCACGCAAAAGCAATTTGCCGATGCGATACTCGCATTTTTTCGAAAAACCCTCCCCAACGAATGGCGGAGCTTCCGCGACACCATCTCCGACAACTTCCGTGTCATCTCACACGACAATTTTCGGGTTTTCGCGTAAGGCGGGTATAATCTTTTGCAACTCTTAAAAGACAGAAAGATCTCCGCAGCATCGGTATCTCGTAAGGCCGGGCTTAACATTCGAGCTGTGAAAGACATAGAAGAGCGGCGCGCGAAGAGCCCGCGAATCATAACAGTTATCAAGCTGGCAGAAGCGTTAGAAGTTCCCGCGCAAGATCTGCTCGGATTGGCAAAATGTCACTGCGCTGCCACAGATGATCTGAGCGATGCTGTGCAGTTTTTCTCGACACTTCCGACAGAGCAGCGCGAGCTTCTGGTCACTGCCATGCGTCAATTGGTCAATGCCGTGAATAAAGAACCAACTGCACCCGCGCCAACTCAACCCTCAGTTACGCCTTCTCGCATGTCGCCCGACACGCTCTGATAGCATAGTTATTGTTTTATTTCTTATACTTATCAACACACCATATGAATAGATGTGGTGGCTTGATATGTTTTGTAGTTCCGGCTACGCTCTCCTTATAGGTGTAGGCGCGTTTTCCATGATGAACTCCCCGTTAAATTAAAACAAACCCTTGACCATGAGAAGTTTCTCGCGCAGTGTATCCCTATGGTTGTATCGTCCTAGCTGGGCATAACCTAAGGGTGAAATAGATGTTGCACGAAGCCAAAATCTTTTGCGAGCCACGCGTTCCTGCTTTCACGGGCAACGCCATAGCGTTCATGCCCTATTCAGATGAAGCGCGCGACATTCAAGACTGGGCCTATGAGCAGCGGCACATAAATGTGATGGTGCTGGCATATTGCCCAGAAACCCTTGCCTGGTTGGGCGAAAAGAAAGCCGAGTTTGACGTGATCATCGTCGATGTGGACCATGTAGGCGGCGTTCACGCTGCGATTGATCTGTGTCTTGGCATCCGCAAATCGCGGCCCAACAGCCGGATCATCCTGCTCTCGGCCGAGACGGAACGTGATGATTTTGGATCAGAGCGGCTGGCGATTTGTGATGGCACGCTCAGAAAACCTGTAAGCCACAGCCGATTCGTTGACGCGTTGACCACACACTGACAGCCCAAAGGGGAAGTGATCCGTCGCTGAAAACGCGATCAGAACTCACGGTTTGGTAAAATTATCGAAAAAAGCGCAGGATCGTGTCCTGCGCTTTGTTAATTTATGCTTCTGCATCCAGTCCAGCAGCCTGCGCACCGGCCAAGGCAGCATCCGCATCATTGTCAGAACTGTCGCCCGTCACACCAATCGCACCGATCACAGCGCCGTCCTGACGCAACAAGACACCGCCCGGCACCGGGACAACCTGTCCGCCATAAACCCCATTCACTGCGGCCATGAAATAGGCCTGCGCTTCAGCGCGGGCCATTTGCGCGCGGCCTGCCATGCCCAGCATAACAGCGCCATATGCCTTGCCCTGCGCGATCGCAAACCGTCCCGGTGCGGCCCCATCTTCGCGCTCGAACGCCAGAACATGCCCCCCTGCGTCCAGCACTACGACGGAAAGCGGCTTCAAGCCCATTTCGCGCCCTTTGTTGCGCGTTGCTGCGATGAGTGTTCGGGCCTGATCAAGCGAAAGTGTCATAGGTCATCCTTCAGTCAGTGTTTGGCAAGCGCCAGATGAAATTCGGGGGCCAGGCACCACTTGCCCGCCACCCGCAAAGACTAGGTATCACATCAGGCGTGGATTGCGCCATCGCCACAGGCCAATGCCGCCTCGCGCACGGCTTCGGAATAGGTCGGGTGTGCGTGGCAGGTGCGCGCCAGATCTTCGGCGGCAGCACCAAATTCCATTGCCACACAAATCTCATGGATCAGGTCGCCCGCGTATGGGCCAATAATATGCGCGCCCAGAATCCGGTCAGTTTCCTTGTCAGCAAGAATTTTGACAAAGCCGTCACCGGCAAAATTCGCCTTGGCGCGGCCATTGCCCATAAAGCTGAATTTGCCGACCTTATAGGCACGCCCGGCCTCTTTCAGGGTGTCTTCACTCTCGCCGACCGACGCAACTTCTGGCCATGTATAGATCACACCGGGGATAACACCGTAATTCACATGCCCCGCTTGACCGGCCAGAATTTCAGCAACCGCCATGCCTTCGTCTTCGGCCTTGTGGGCCAGCATCGGCCCCTCGATCACATCGCCAATTGCATAGACACCATCGACGCTGGTCTTGTAATGCGCGTCGGTTGCGATCTGCCCGCGCTCGGTCATCTTGATGCCCAGATCCGCCAGACCCAGCCCATCGACAAAGGGGCGGCGTCCGGTGGAGAGCAGCACAGTGTCGGCCTCCACCGTGTGTTCACTGTCATCTTTGCGCAGCTTATAGGTCACCTTGGCCTTGGTCTTGGTCGCGGTGGCAGATTGTACAGCCGCGCCCAGAATGAACGTCATGCCCTGTTTGGCCAGCAAGCGCTGGAATGTCTTGGCGACTTCGGCATCATTGCCGGGAATGATGCGGTCCAGATATTCGACCACGGTCACTTCGGACCCCAGACGCGCAAAGACGGACCCCATTTCCAGCCCGATCACACCTGCACCAATGACAATCAGCTTTTTGGGAATCTTGCCCAACTCCAGCGCCCCGGTCGAAGTGACGATGATTTTCTCGTCCACCTCAACGCCTTTCAGCGGGCTGGATTCCGAGCCAGAGGCAATGACGATCTTCTTGCCCTCATAGCTCTGTTCGCCAACCTGCACCTTGCCGGGGCCAGTGATTTTTGCCCAGCCCTTGATCCAGTCGACCTTGTTCTTCTTGAACAGGAATTCTATCCCTTTGGTGTTCTGGCCGATCACATCCGCCTTGTAGCCCAGCATCTTTTTCCAATCGACCTTGGGCTTGGCCCCGGTCAGGCCCATGGCCTCAAAGTTATGCTCGGCCTCATGCAGGCTGTGGGTCGCGTGCAGCAGCGCCTTGGACGGGATGCAGCCCACATTCAGGCAGGTGCCGCCAAGTGTTTCGCGCCCCTCGACACAGGCCACTTTCAGCCCCAGTTGCGCTGCACGAATGGCACAAACATAGCCGCCCGGACCAGAGCCGATAATGATAAGGTCGTAGGACATGTGAGGTGTCTCCCTTGGTCAGCGGTGGCCAGACAGTTTGTCGTGTCGCGCAGGCACCGCGTAAATATGACAAAAATGAAGGATCAGGGCAGGATTGCAACCACCAGTATAATCAAAGTGGACAAAAACCCCACCGCCCAGATCAGCGACCGCCATGGGTTTAACCCGTAAGCATAGGCCGGGATATAGAGGATACGCGCGATCAGATAGGCATAGGCACAGGCAGCCGTCAAACCGCTGGACTGCCCCGAGACGCTGATGACCATGACCGCAATGCCAAACAGGATCAGCCCCTCAAAGTGGTTGTTCAGCGCGCGTTGCAATCGGGCCGTGCGCTTGGACATCGGCTTGTCCGGGGCATAGTCGCGGCTGCCGCCCGTGTAGCGGGTGCCCAGCTCCAGATTGGCCGGAAGCGCGAACAGGATAAACTGCACCATTTGCAGGAGTGCGGCCAAGGTGAGGGCTGTGAGTTCGGGGGTCATGAGGGCCTCCATCTCGCACTCAGGTTTGCGTCTATTGATCGGGTGCGCACTCTGCGCGCACCCTGTGGGCCAACTGGCTTACAGATCCATCAACAAGCGCCGCGGATCTTCCAGCGCTTCTTTCACGCGCACAAGGAAGGTGACAGCGCCTTTGCCATCGACGATCCGGTGATCGTAGGACAGCGCCAGATACATCATCGGACGGGCCACGATCTGGCCCTTGACGACCATGGGCCGTTCCTGAATCTTGTGCATCCCCAGAATGCCCGATTGTGGCGGGTTCAGGATCGGCGAAGACATGAGCGAGCCATAAACCCCGCCATTCGAAATGGTGAAAGAACCGCCCTGCATTTCGGCCATCGTCAGCTTGCCATCGCGCGCACTCTTGCCAAAGGCCCCAATGCGCTTTTCAATCTCGGCAAAGCCCATCTTATGCGCGTCGCGCAGCACTGGCACAACAAGGCCGTTCGGCGTGCCCACCGCCACGCCCATATGGACATAGTTCTTGTAGACGACATCCGTGCCATCAATCTCGGCGTTGACTTCGGGCACTTCCATCAGCGCATGGCAGCAGGCTTTCACAAAGAAGGACATAAAGCCCATCTTGACGCCATGCTTCTTCTCGAACTGGTCTTTGTATTCGTTGCGAAGCTCCATGATGCCGCCCATATCCGCCTCGTTATAGGTGGTCAGCATGGCGGCGGTGTTCTGCGCTTCTTTCAGGCGGCGCGCGATGGTCTGGCGCAGGCGGGTCATCTTGACGCGCTCTTCGCGGGCCGCATCATCGGCGGGCACAGTCGGCGCAGCCGCTGGGGCCGCCCCGGCTTTCTGGACGTCCTCTTTCATGATGCGCCCGTCGCGGCCTGTCCCTGTCACCTGATCCGGCGAAAGTCCCTTTTCCGCCATCAGCTTCTTGGCCGAAGGCGCATCTTCAACATCGCGCCCCCCACCCTCGGATTTGCCTGCCTCGGCTTGCGGAGCAGAAGCTTTCACACCATCCGCATTGCCGGAAATCACAGCAAGCTTGCCGCCTGCTGCAACGGTGCTACCGCTTTCGGCCAGAATTTCGTTCAGGACACCCGCCGCAGGGGATGGCACCTCGACCGAAACCTTGTCGGTTTCCAGCTCGCACAGCATTTCATCCACAGCGACCGTGTCGCCGGGCTTTTTGAACCAGCTTGCAACTGTCGCCTCGGACACGCTTTCGCCAAGCGACGGCACCATCACATCCACAGTCTCGGCGGAGTTTGCCTTGGGCTTCGCGGCGGCTTTTTCGGGGGCGGCAGGGGTCGGCGCGTCAGAGCTGCCCGGCTCGGAAATCATCGCAAGCAGCGCATCCGCCCCAACTGTTTCGCCTTCGGCGGCCACGATTTCGCCCAGTGTTCCGGCAACGGGCGAAGGCACCTCGACGGTAACCTTGTCGGTTTCCAGCTCGCACAGCATTTCATCCACGGCGACCGCGTCGCCGGGTTTCTTGAACCATGTGGCCACAGTGGCCTCTGAGACGCTTTCGCCCAGGGTGGGGACTCGAACTTCGGTGGACATATGTCTGTTATCCCTCGATTGTCAGCGCGTCATTCACGAGCGCTTCTTGTTGTGCTTTATGCTGGCTGGCAAGCCCTGTCGCGACCGATGCAGAGGCCGTACGCCCGACATAGCGCGGACGTTTGGTTGCACCGTTCAGTCGGCTCAGGACCCATTCGATATTGGGCTCGATGAAACTCCACGCGCCCTGATTCTTTGGCTCTTCCTGACACCAGACGATTTCTGCATTCGGAAAACGCTCCAGCTCTTTCAGCAGCGCCATTGCCGGGAACGGATAGAATTGCTCGACACGCAGCAGATAGATATCGTCGATCCCGCGCGCGTCGCGGGCTTCCAGCAAGTCGAAATAGACCTTGCCCGAACACATCACCACGCGCTTGATCTTGTCATCGCGCTGCAACTCTGTGTCGCTATTGCCCTTTTGCGCATCATCCCAAAGCACCCGGTGGAAGCTCGACCCTTCGGTGAAATCCGCCGCCTCGGAGATGCACAGCTTGTGGCGCAACAGCGATTTGGGCGTCATCAGCACCAGCGGTTTGCGGAAGCTACGATGAATCTGGCGGCGCAGGATGTGAAAGTAATTCGCCGGAGTTGAGCAGTTGGCGACAATCCAGTTATCCTGTGCACATTGTTGCAAGAACCGCTCAAGCCGGGCGGAAGAGTGTTCCGGCCCCTGCCCTTCAAACCCATGCGGCAACAGCATCACCAGCCCCGACATGCGCAGCCATTTCGACTCGCCGGAGGAGATGAACTGATCGAACATGATCTGCGCACCATTGGCAAAGTCGCCAAACTGCGCTTCCCACATCACCAGCGCATTGGGTTCGGCCAGCGAGTAGCCATATTCAAACCCAAGCACCGCATATTCCGACAGCATGGAGTCGATGACCTCGAAACGCGCCTGCCCTTCTTTGATATTGTTCAAAGGGTAATAACGGTCCTCTGTTTGCTGGTCGACAAACGCGGAATGGCGTTGGCTGAAGGTGCCGCGCGTCGAATCCTGCCCGGACAGGCGCACGCGGTAGCCTTCGGTGACAAGGCTGCCAAAGGCCGCCGCCTCGGCTGTGGCCCAATCAAAGCCCTTGCCAGAGGCAAACATCTCTTTCTTGGTTTCCAGCTGGCGCGCCACAGTCTTGTGAATGTTGAACCCGTCCGGATACCGCGTCAGCGCTTCGCCCACTTCGGCCAGTGCGTCGGAGGAAATCCACGTCTCGCCGCGCTGGTACTCTTCGCCTTCGCGGTTGAGGTGCGACCAGCGCCCGTCCAGCCAGTCGGCCTTGTTCGGCTTATAAGTCTTGCCCGCCTCGAATTCGTCATTCAGGAACGCCTGACAAGACGCCTTCATGTCTTCGATTTCGCCCTCGGGGATCAGCCCGTCAGCGACCAGACGTTCGGTATAAAGTTGCAGCGTCGATTTGTGCTTTTTGATGCGGGTATACATCGCGGGGTTGGTGAACATCGGTTCATCCCCCTCGTTATGCCCAAAGCGGCGATAGCAGAAGATGTCGATCACCACATCTTTCAGGAATTTCTGGCGGAACTCTGTCGCCACTTTGGCAGCATGAACCACCGCTTCCGGGTCATCGCCATTCACATGGAAAATCGGTGCCTCGACCATCAGCGCAATATCGGTCGGATACGGGCTGGAGCGCGAGAAATGCGGCGCTGTGGTAAAACCGATCTGGTTGTTCACGATGATATGGATCGTGCCGCCCGTGCGGTGCCCGCGCAGGCCAGACAGGCCAAAACCCTCGGCCACAACGCCTTGCCCAGCAAATGCGGCATCGCCGTGCAGCAACACAGCCACAACCTGCCGGCGCTCTGCATCGTTCATCTGGTCTTGCTTGGCACGGACCTTGCCGACAACAACAGGGTTCACCGCTTCCAGATGCGACGGGTTCGCGGTCAGGGACAAATGCACGGCGTTGCCGTCAAATTCACGGTCTGACGAGGCACCCAAATGGTATTTCACATCGCCAGAGCCGTCCACATCTTCAGGCTTGAAGCTCCCGCCCTGAAACTCGTTGAAGATCGCGCGATAAGGCTTGCCCATCACATTGGCCAGAATATTCAGGCGGCCCCGATGCGGCATGCCGATGGCGACTTCTTTCAGACCCAGCGCACCGCCACGCTTGATGATCTGCTCCATCGCCGGAATGGTGGCTTCGCCGCCGTCCAGCCCGAAGCGCTTGGTGCCCATGTATTTGACATGCAGGAATTTCTCGAACCCTTCAGCCTCGACCATCTTGTTCAGAATCGCGCGGCGACCGTTCTTGGTGAACTGGATTTCCTTGTCCATTCCCTCAATGCGTTCTTTCAGCCAGCCAACCTGCTCGGGGTCTGAAATATGCATGAATTGCAGCGCGAAGGTGCCACAATAGGTGCGTTGCAGAATATCAATGATCTGGCGCAGGCTGGCCACTTCCAGCCCCAGCACATTGTCGATGAAAATGGGGCGGTCCAGATCGGCCTCAGTGAAGCCATAGGAGCGCGGGTCAAGTTCCGGGTGCGGCTCTTCCTTGCGCATGCCCAGCGGGTCCAGATCGGCGACCAGATGGCCCCGGATGCGGTAGGCGCGAATAATCATCAAAGCGCGCAAACTGTCGATCACAGCGGCGCGCACTTGCTCGGTTGTCAGTGTCACGCCTTGATCGGCCGCTTTCGCAGTGATCTTCTCGGCTGCGGCCTTCTTCTCGGCGATGGGCGCGGCTTGGGGCCACTCGCCGGTCAATGCCGAGGTCAACTCATCGGTGGGTTGCTGCGGCCAATCGGTGCGCGCCCAACTTGGCCCCGAGGCGGCGCGCTGCGCATCTTGCGTCCCTTCGCCCAAGGCACGGAAATATTCGGCCCAGACATCATCTACCGAAGCAGGATCAGCCGCGTGTCGGGCCTGCAACGCCTCGACATACGCGGCATTCTGACCTTCAAGAAAGGTCTCGCCTTGTATCTGGTCGCTAGGGCTGTGGTCGTTCATAAGAGCACCTCTATGGTACTGAAGGGTTTGATATCAGTCACTTGACACGGGGTTCCGGGCCGAACTTGTTGTCACCGCGCTGGCTGCGGCGGGTCATCCACCAGATGATTACGACACCAGCGATAAATTGCGCCACGGCCAGCAGCGCAACAATACCTGCCTGCCCGTGCATGCGGCCTGCTTGGTGCATGTCGCCAAAGCCACCCTGCATCATGTTTGCGGACAGGCTGCCAACCATCAGCGATGAAATCACCACGATGACGACAGGCACAACAAGGTACCAACCGGGGCGTCCAGTATCCTGAAGCCTGCGCCAGCCAACGGCCAGAAACGGCACAAAAGTGACCAGTTGGAACAGGCGCACCAGCCAGTTTCCAGTCATGCCCAAAGCCGCTTGGACAAGCGCAAGCGCGAATGCACCTGCAAAGACGAACAGGAAGAACCACCAATATTCGGGGCGGCGTGACCGCCCCGAAAAGTTTAGCGAATTCTCGAAACCGCTTTTCACTGCATCCGTAAACGTCATGGCTGCGCCCCTCCTGAAGGCGTCGCGGATTACTTGCCGATCGCCTTGAGCACGGCTTCACCCAGACCCGCCGGGCTATCAGCCACCACGATCCCGGCGCTTTTCATCGCCTCGATCTTGTCTTCGGCACCGCCCTTGCCACCGGCAACGATTGCGCCCGCATGACCCATGCGCCGACCGGGAGGGGCTGTGCGCCCCGCGATAAAGCCCGCAACAGGTTTCTTGCGCCCGCGCTTTGCTTCATCTTTCAGGAATTGCGCAGCTTCTTCTTCGGCACTGCCGCCGATCTCACCGATCATGATGATCGAATGGGTTTCATCATCGGCCAAGAACCATTCCAGCACATCAAGATGCTCGGTGCCCTTGACCGGATCGCCGCCGATCCCCACGCAGGTGGACTGACCAAGGCCAACATCCGTTGTCTGCTTGACCGCTTCATAGGTCAGCGTGCCCGAACGCGACACCACGCCAACCGAACCCCGGCGGTGAATATGGCCGGGCATAATGCCGATCTTGCAGGCATCGGGTGTGATGACACCGGGGCAGTTGGGGCCGATCAGGACCGACTTGCTGCCTTCGAGTGCGCGCTTCACGCGCATCATGTCCAGAACCGGAATGCCTTCGGTGATGCACACGATCAACTCCATCTCAGCGTCAATCGCCTCAAGGATCGAGTCGGCCGCGAAGGGCGGCGGCACATAGATGACGCTGGCATTCGCTTCTGTTTTGGCTTTCGCCTCATGGACCGAGTTGAACACAGGCAGGTCCAGATGGGTTTGCCCACCTTTGCCCGGTGTCACACCACCAACCATTTGCGTGCCATAGGCAATCGCCTGCTCGGAATGGAATGTCCCCTGAGAGCCGGTAAAACCCTGACAGATGACCTTCGTGTTTTTGTCGACAAGAACTGCCATCGGACTTACCCCTTCACCGCTTTAACGATTTTTTCTGCTGCATCCGAAAGGTTGTCAGCAGCGATCACATTCAGGCCAGAGCCCGCGATGATTTCCTTGCCTTTCTCGACATTCGTGCCTTCCAAACGCACCACCAGCGGCACCTGTAGACCCACATCTTTCACGGCGGCAATCACGCCTTCCGCAATGATGTCACAGCGCATGATCCCGCCAAAGATATTGACAAGAATGCCCTTCACATTGGGGTCGGATGTAATGATCTTGAACGCCTCGGTGACTTTCTCCTTGGTGGCACCGCCGCCAACATCCAGAAAGTTGGCAGGCTCTGCGCCATAGAGCTTGATGATGTCCATCGTCGCCATCGCCAGACCTGCACCATTGACCATGCAGCCAATCTCGCCATCCAGCGCGATGTAGTTCAGGTCATACTTGCTGGCGGCCAGTTCTTTGGGGTCTTCTTCCGTCTCGTCGCGCAGGGCAAGTATGTCGGCCTGGCGATACAAAGAGTTGGAATCGAAGCCCATCTTGGCATCAAGACATTTCAGATCGCCCGTGTCGGTGACGATCAGCGGGTTGATCTCGACCATCTCGGCGTCGCGTTCAACGAAAAGCTTGTAGAGTTTGCTGACCAGATCAACGCATTGCTTGATCTGCTTGCCTTCCAGCCCCAAAGCAAAGGCCACGCGGCGGCCGTGGAAGCCCTGAATACCGGTTGCCGGATCAATGCTGAATGACAGCAGTTTTTCCGGTGTGTTTGCGGCAACTTCTTCAATATCCATGCCGCCTTCGGTCGAGACAACAAAGCTGATCCGGCTGCTGACACGGTCGACCAGAAGTGCAAGATACAACTCGCGCTCGATCTCCGAGCCATCCTCAATATAGATGCGGTTGACCTGCTTGCCCGCGGGGCCGGTCTGATGCGTCACCAATGTGCGCCCCAGCATCTGCTTGGTATGCTCTTCAGCCTCGGCCACGGATCTGGCAAGGCGGACACCGCCCTTTTCACCCGCAGACGCTTCTTTGAAGCTGCCCTTGCCGCGTCCACCTGCATGGATCTGCGCCTTGATCACCCAAAGCGGCCCATCAAGTTCACCCGCAGCACTTTTCGCTTCTTCGGCCTTGAAAACGATGCGACCATCCGAAACAGGCACCCCGTAAGAGCGCAGAAGCCCTTTTGCCTGATACTCATGAATATTCATGAAACTGTCCCATTTCTGCTGTTACTCATCCGTGCATCGCAGATTCAGAGTGAAAAACAATGGAAATCTTCTGTAAAATATGACATTCAGCGGAAAATAGAAGATTTGTGATCACTGTTTTCAAACGTGTGATCACAAATCCTGACCCCTTGCGGCCTGTCATTGCAATTATCCCACGAATGCTAGGTTTTCATTTGAAAAAGGCCGCGCATTTGCGCGGCCTTTTGTGTCTTACCGTGCCATCAGATCAAGCCAGAGAAGAGTCGATGCCCTTGCACGCCTCAACCAGCCCGCGCACGGCCTCGATGGATTTGTCGAACATGGCCTGTTCATCTTTGGTCAGCTTGATATCGACAATTTTCTCAATACCATTTGCGCCGATGATCGTGGGCACACCCACATACATGCCTTTCAGCCCGAACTCGCCATCGCAATAGGCCGCACAGGGCAGCAATCGCCGTTGGTCCTTGAGATAGGCTTCCGCCATTTCAATGGCGCTGGTTGCTGGCGCATAAAAAGCCGAGCCGGTTTTCAACAGGCCCACAATCTCTGCCCCGCCATCACGCGTGCGCTGCACGATCGCATCCAGCTTGTCCTGCGTGGTCCAGCCCATCGAGATAAGATCCGGCAGCGGGATACCCGCAACTGTCGAATACCGAACCAATGGCACCATCGTGTCGCCATGCCCACCCAGCACAAAGGCTGTCACGTCGCGCATGGATACCTTGAACTCTAGGCTCAGGAAGTGACGGAAACGCGCCGAATCCAGCACACCGGCCATGCCGACGACCTTGTTATGCGGCATGCCCGAAAATTCGCGCAGCGCCCAGACCATCGCATCCAATGGGTTGGTGATGCAGATCACGAACGCATCGGGGGCATGTGCAGCAATTCCCTCGCCGACCGATTTCATGACCTTCAGGTTGATGCCCAACAGGTCATCCCGGCTCATGCCGGGCTTGCGCGGGACACCGGCGGTAACGATGCACACATCCGCACCTGCGATGTCGGCATAATCATTCGTGCCCTTGAAGCTGCCATCAAACCCTTCCGAGGGGCCTGATTCCGCGATGTCGAGCGCCTTGCCCTGCGGCGTGCCTTCGGCAATGTCAAAGAGGATAACATCGCCAAGTTCCTTGATCGCGGAAAGATGGGCGAGCGTGCCGCCAATCTGTCCCGCACCGATCAGTGCAATTCTGGGTCTGGCCATCAGTGATCTCCGGATCGTTAAGTTTTACGCCACTTGCCTAGAGCCTTAACCCCTGCGACGCAAGGGTATCACAGGGCATCACCCGCGTGTGAGCGGCCTGATAGCGCCCACATGGCTATGTTATTCTGTTTGTGACCTGCGGCGCGGCGCGTGTGGCACTGTCCTTGCAGCCCCAAAGCCGCTGCGCGACAGCATTCACCGCTCTGTCAGCTTCAACTCAATCCGGCGATTGCGCGCGCGCGCCTCGGGCGTATTGGCCGTGTCCACGGGGCGATATTCGCCAAATCCGGTCGCCGCGAGTCGCTCTGGCGGAAAGCCCAACTCATCTGTCATGAAACGCACCACAGACAAGGCGCGGGCCTGACTAAGCGCCCAGTTGTCACTCCATTCGGCCCCCGGACCCAGCGCCAGATTGTCAGTGTGGCCATCCACACGCAAAATCCAGTCAATCTCTGGCGGAATGCGGTCCGACACATCGCGCAGGATACTTACCACATTGGCAATCTGTGCCTGTCCGCCAGATGCAAGATCGGCAGAGCCAAGCTCGAACAGCACTTCGGACGAGAAAACGAATCTGTCTCCCACAATCTGGATTTCATCAAGCCCTTCTAGCACTTCGCGCAGACGCCCGAAAAATTCGGACTGGAACCGCTCCAACCGTTCGCGTTCGGCAGATTCGAGTTCGGCGCGGGCACGCTGTTCAACAGCAAGTTGCGCCAAAGCCATGTTCAGATCAGCGCCTAGGCTTTCAATCTGGGTCTGGGACGCTTCTTCGCGTGCCCGCACATCCCCCAGCAAATCCTGCAAGCTGCCCACCTGCCCGCGCAAACTTGCCACCTGCTGGTTCAGAACTTCAAGGCGGCGCTGGTCTTCAAGGGATTGCGCCTCTCGCTCGGACAGGCTTTGCTCTGCCATTGCGCGCAATGCGGCAAGACGCTCGCGCTCGGAAATCTCTTGCTGAAGTGCGGCCTCTGCCTCTGCCTGTCCCTCGCGGGCGGCGGCAAGCAAGGTCAGTGTTTCCTCGGCGCGGCGGCGCTGCTCTTCTAGTGACAGGGTCATGGCTGTCAGTTCCGCATCAGCGCTTTCCAGCCGTGCGCGCAACGCTTCTGCGGCGGCGGCATCGGCCAGTCGACGGCGCTCTTCAGCGCTCAATTCAGTTTCGACATCGGCCAGACGCTCGCGCAAGGCTTCTGCGGCGGCGCGCTCGGCCAAGGCTGCTTGCTCTGCTGCATCAAGTTCACTGCGCAGACTGTCCTCAACACTGGCCTGATCCTGTACGCGGTCCTCAGCCGCCGCCAGTTGGGCGGAAAGCTGCGCCAGTGTGGCCTCTTGCGCCACGGCTTCGGCCTGCGATTGCGCCAAAGCTGCCTCGACCGCTTCGGCGCGCGCCGCTGCAAGGCGCGCAGCCTCGGCTTCGGCGTCCAATTCATCGCGCAAGGACGCAAGTGCCAGTTGCAACGCCTCTTGCTCGGACAGAAGTTCCGCCTGTGCCGCATCCATTTCGGCCAGATCCGCGCTTAGGGCATCCCCACGCGCCACAGCAGTATCCCGCGCCGAAATCAGGGCTGCGACCTGCGCCTCAAAATCTGTGATGCGTGCTTCGGCCGCACTCAGCGCACTTTCGCGCGCAGCCAGATCGTCCGAAAGCGCGGATATCTGCGCCATTTGTGCCGCTGCAAGCGCGCGCGCCTGATCAAGGTCGCCTTCCATTGCGCCAAGCTCGCTCTCAAGCGAGGAAATCCGCGCCCGCGACAACCCCAGCGCATCTGCAAGGGTTGCAACCTCGGCAGACAGCCCTTCGAGTTGGGTGTCCTGCGCGGTGATCGTGTCGCGCAAAACGAATTGCACGATCATGAAAATCGACAGCACGAACATCAGCACCAGCAAAAGGGCGGTCATGGCATCGACGAAGCCCGGCCAGATCGCCCCGCTTACATCGCGCCGTTGCCCAGTTCTGCGCGCCAGCGCCATCGCTTACTCTCCATCCCGACGGGCGCTGAAACCTGAGCGTGACAACTGCCGGACAGCCAATGTCAACGACGACAAGTCCGAGCGCAGATCGGCAGTGGTCTCCACCCGTCCGGCGGAAATCTCTTCGGCAATCCGCAACATCTGGCTGTCGATATTGCGCAACCGCAACCGAATTTCTGCTTGCGCAGAGGGGCCGTTTTCATCTGCAAAGTGGCGCAGATGCTGCAACAGCGCATCCTGACCATCGGCAATGCGCAACAACGCAGGTGCGACATTGGCATCCGGTCCCGCCGCGTTCATTCCCGCGCCAGAGGCAAGCCGGTCGACAGCTTCCGCCAGTCCCCCCAGCGCCTGATCAATTTGCGCGCGTTCCTGATCGGCATGCACCTGTTGTCGGTACATTGCCTCCATCTGCTCGACCATTCCATCTAGAACCTGAACAACTGCGCCCATTTCGGCGCCCTGTTCCTGATCGCCGACAACGCCCAGACGGGTGATCGAGCTCAGCCATTCTTCCAACTGGCGGTAGAACCGGTTTTGACCGTGGCCAGCAAACAATTCCAGCATGCCCACGACCAGCGATCCGGCCAGCCCCAGAAGCGACGAGGAAAAGGCCGTACCCATTCCGCCCAACTGCGCCTCTAGCCCGGTCATCAGGTTCTCAAAAACCTGAATGCCTGTCTCATTGTCTTCGGGCGCGAGCGAGCGGATCGTATCCACCACCGCCGGAACAGTTGTCGCCAGCCCGTAAAACGTACCCAACAGACCCAGAAAGATCAGCAGCGAAATGATGTAGCGCGTGATGTCGCGCAATTCGTCCAGCCGTGTCGCCACGGAATCGAGGATCGACGAGGCCGAGCTGGACCCGATCTGGCTGCCCCGCCCCCGCCCGCGCAACAACGCGGCCAGTGGCATCAACAGCGCGGGTGGCGCAGTGGCTTCGTGCCCCGGTGTTCCGCTTGCGAAACCCTCAATCCAGATGATCGACCGATTAAGCTGGATCACCTGCCAGAAGGTTGCGAAAACACCCACGACGAAAACGAAAAAGATAAACCCGTTCAGCCAGATATTCGACAGAAATATCCCTGAAACGGCAGGGAGCGCAAACCATGTCCCAACTGTGACAAGCGCGATGACGACAAGCATCATCACGATCTGCCGCACCGGGCGGGAAAACTGTGTCTGCACCCCAATTTGGGATCTGGCCATGATCGGGTGTCCTGATCCTCTTGTAACTGAAATCACCCTAAGTCAGTCTCTGCGCACTGCCAACAACGTTTTGTGCGCACACAAGAAATATTCCTGTGCCTGCTCAATGGCCAAGCGCGCCCCAGCGCTATTGCGGGAACTGATCTCGCGCCTTTCGGACTGACTAGCCCGGCTTGCGCGCGGCCATCGACGCCGCGAAGCGCTCGAACAGGTAAAAGCTGTCTTGCGGGCCGGGGCTGGCCTCGGGGTGGTGCTGGACCGAGAAAACCGGCTTGTCCTGCATACGAATGCCGCAATTCGACCCGTCGAACAGAGAGGTGTGCGTCTCGATCACGCCCTGCGGCAAGGTTTGACTATCCACCGCAAACCCATGATTCATAGACGTAATCTCGACTTTGCCTGTGTCGTGATCCTTCACAGGGTGGTTCGCCCCGTGATGGCCGTGGTTCATCTTGATCGTCTGCGCACCAAGCGCCAGCGCCAGCATCTGATGGCCAAGGCAAATGCCAAAAACTGGCAGGTCCGATTCCAGAACCTGCTGGATCATCGGCACGGCATACGCGCCCGTCGCCGCGGGGTCGCCGGGGCCGTTGGACAGAAACACGCCATCCGGATTCAGAGCCATCACATCTTCGGCAGTGGCCGTGGCGGGCAGCACAGTCACGTCGCACCCGGCGGACGCAAGACACCGCAGGATGTTGCGCTTTGCGCCATAATCAATGGCGACAACCTTGTGCACCGGGGCTGTCTGGCGCGCATATCCTTCGGGCCATGCCCAACGCATTTCATCCCAGCGGTAGGATTGCGCACAGGTCACATCGCGCGCCAGATCAAGGCCCACCAGCCCTTTCCATGCGCGTGCTTTCGCAACCAGCGCCTCTATGTCGAATTTTCCGTCGGGATTATGGGCAAGCGCCACATGCGGCGCGCCCTGCTGGCGGATTGCGCGCGTCAGGCGGCGTGTGTCGATCCCGCCGATGCAAATGCGCCCGCGCTTTTGTAGCCATGTGACCATGTCCTCAACTGCGCGCCAGTTGGACGGCGTGGTCGGGTCCCATTTTACCACCATGCCAGCGGCAACAGGGTCTTGCGTCTCATCGTCATCGGGGTTCACGCCGACATTTCCGATATGCGGGAAGGTGAAGGTCACGATCTGCCCTGCATAGGACGGGTCGGTCATGATTTCCTGATAGCCGGTCATCGCAGTGTTAAAGCACAGCTCGGCCACTGTTTCACCAGTCGCGCCGAATCCTCGGCCATAAAAAATCGTCCCATCGGCCAAAGCAAGGCACGCGGTGGGCTTGGAGGTCTGGGCAGACATGGGCGCGTCTCCGTCTGTTCGGATTTGCGCGAACCTCTACGGCGGGCGCGCGGGAGAATCAAGGCGATCCGGTGCTGCGATGCGTTTGTTTGCACGATTATCCGCCCTCAGCGATGGCGCTTGCCGCCATCCATGGGCTTCGATACTCTGAATGACTACCCCAACTCTGCTTACAGGAGCGACCAGATGTCTTTGCGCGACAAGATTTCCAGCGAACTCAAGACCGCGATGAAGGCACGCGACACCGAGCGTCTGGCCACCCTGCGGCTGATCAATGCCGCCATCAAGGACCGCGAAATCGCCGCGCGGGGCGATCAGGGTGTGACCGAGCTGACCGATGCAGACCTGACCACTGTGCTGACGCGCATGGTCAAGCAACGCCGCGATTCGGCCCGCGCCTATGAAGAGGCCGCGCGCCTTGATCTGGCCGACAAAGAAACCGCCGAGATTGCCGTCATCGAAAGCTTCCTTCCCCGCCAATTGACCGAGGAGGAGATGACCGCTGCAATAACCAAGGTCATCGCCGAGACGGGTGCAACCTCTGTGCGCGATATCGGCAAGGTGATGGCGGAACTGAAATCGGCCTATGCGGGCCAGATGGATTTCGGCAAGGCCGGGGCCTTGGTCAAGCAAAAACTGGCCTGATCCGACCTGCCCTGCCTTGGCATTCGCGGTGCAGCGCTATCTTCTGAGTATCAACAGGAGGATATACAAATGAAACACCGTCACCTGACATTTCTAAGCACATGCGCCATTGTGCTGGGCACCGCCAGCTTTGCCGAGAATTTCGAGTATACCGTCGGGGACATGGTCTTTGAAGGGTATGTCGCAGTCCCACAAGGCGAGGCGCGCGGCACGGTTCTGATCGTCCATGACTGGGACGGGCTGAATGACCATGAGATTGCGCGCGCAGATGCGATGGCCGAAGCGGGCTATGTCGGTGTTGCGCTCGATTTGTTCGGGCGCGACGCTGTGCTTGAGGGAATTGACGACTACCGCCGCGAGACTGGCGCGCTCTATGCGGACCGCGAAGAATTCCGCGCCCGCATTGCCGCTGGTGCCGATGCCGCCGCTGCAATGGAGAATGTGCCTGAACAGATGGTGCTGACCGGCTATTGCTTTGGCGGTGCCGCAGCCTTGGAGGGCGCGCGCGCTGGCTTCGATATGGCGGGATTTGTCAGCTTTCACGGCGGCTTGGATACCCCCGAGGGTCAGGATTACAGCGCGACAAATGCCCCCGTGCTCGTTCTTCATGGCTCTGCCGATCCCGTGTCTGGTATGACCGAGCTTGCCGCCCTTATGGAGGAACTGCGCGACGCGGAGGTTGCGCATGAATCGCGCATTTTTGGCGGGGCGCGCCATTCCTTCACGGTCGAAACCTCGAATGACTGGGACGCGGATGCCAATGCCAAGGCGGAAGCTGCGCTTCTGGAATTTCTGGACGAGGTGCTCTGACCCTCAGACCGAATAACGCGCCTCGGCCATAGAATCCTGTCGCAGGCGCGTTTCAAAAGCCAGTGAGATATGCTGCTTCAACGCATCATAAGCGCGGTCGCCGTCACCTGCGGCGATCGCCTCAACAATCTTGCTATGCTCTTCAAGCGTTTGCAGCCCCCGCCCCTCAAACGAGAGCGACGTGGTCGCCAGCAACGCCATCGAGCGGTGAACAAGGTCAAGCTGTTGCACCAGATACCGATTATGCGACGCCAGATGTATCTGCTTGTGAAAGCGTTTATTGGCACGGCTTAGCGCCTGTGGGTCATTGATCAGGGCGCGGTCATCCTCGATCATGGTGCGCAACAGGCGGACCTCTTCTTGCGTGGCGTGGCGTGCGGCCAGACGGGCGGCAAGCCCTTCCAACTCTGATCGTACGACATACAGCTCCGCCAACTGGTTATGATCCAGCGACGCCACAATCAGGGACCTACCATCGCGCGTCAGCAAGGATTGTGTTTCAAGGCGTTGCAATGCTTCGCGGATGGGGGTGCGCGACACGCCAAAGCGATCCGCCAACTCGGATTCCACCAACCGATCACCGGGTTTGTATATGCCCAAATCAATCGCTTCCAGAATCAACGAATAGGCGTCTTTCAGGGGTTTTGTATCGGTCATGACTTTCTCTGCATATCTTCGGGTTACAAAACCCGTGTTCGCGCCAGATGACAAGCCCTGTCGCCTTGCCCTTCGCTATTAAACAGTTAGACTGCGCACCATGCCAGCCGAATGTTTTTCCGATGTGCGTGCTTGGGTCTTTGATCTCGACAACACGCTTTACCCACCTGAAATGCGCCTGTTCGACCAGATCGAAGGGCGCATGGTTTCCTATGTCATGGACACGCTCGGGGTCACACAGGATGAGGCGAACCACCTGCGCCACAGCTATTGGTCGCAATATGGCACAACGCTGGCCGGGTTGATGCATTATCACGACATAGACCCGGTCCCTTATATGCAGCATGTGCATGACATTGATTTCTCGGTGCTGCGCCCCGATGAATTGTTGCGCGACCATATTGCAGCACTGCCCGGTCGCAGGATCATCTACACGAACGGATCGGCAGACTATGCCTTGCGCGTATCCGAGGCGCGTGGGCTAAGCGGGCTATTTGATGCGATTTACGGTGTTGAACATGCCGGTTATCGCCCCAAGCCCGAGCAAAACGCCTTTGAGCAGATATTTGCGCTTGATGGGCTGGACCCCGCCCGCGCCGCGATGTTCGAGGATGATCCACGCAATCTGGCCGCCCCCTTTGCGATGGGAATGCGCACGGTTCATGTCGCCCCCGAACCCCATGACGCGCCCCATATCCAACACCATACCGATGATCTGACGGCCTTTCTGTCGCAACTGCGCCCCTGACTGCGGCCCCAATCTGCTGCGCGACAATCTGCCATGCTGCACCGCAGCAATTAAAAGTCTAGACGCAAGCACATATTTATCGGAGGAGCGACTATGACCAGCACAGCGACACAAACACCCACGAAAACGCCCGCAATGCCCAAGATGCTTGCCAACGAGCCTTGGGCCATCTGGGCTGGCATCGTGTTCGTCCTTGCAGCCCTGGTCACGGCGGTGCTGACAATGGGTGTGGCCGGGCTTGTTGTGGTGATGGTCCCTGCTGCAATCGGCATGCTGGGGCTTTTGTGCTTCATCGTGTTTGGCTGACGGCCTAAGTTATCGCGCGTGGGGGTGACCCTGCGCGCTTCGGTCGCGCGACAACCTGCCATCCTGTAGTCTGGCGCGTCATTTCATACATCCCGAATACAATATTTCGAAGGGTGTGTGACCATGGCGAAGAGTGACTCCCAAACCACTGACAAGAAGCGCAACTGGCGCGAAGATGACGAGCCTTGGCCAATCTGGGCCGCGCTCATGGTCTTTCTCAATGTGCTTGTTCTGTCCACAATGACATGGGGCTTGCCGGGGCTGGTGTCGGTCATGGTCTTTGCAGCGCTTGCTATGGTGGTAATTCTGATCCTGATTGTCTTTGGATAGGGTGGCGCTGTGTCGCGCGCGCACAGGATTGCGCCTGCGCGGTCATGCGGTATGATTCCCACAGTCAAGAAGAGGGTGCCCTGATGCGTGAGTGTTACGACATAGTTGTCTCTGGCGGCGGGATCGCTGGCATGGCCGCAGCCGCCGCAATCGGCAGCCAAGGGTATTCCGTCTTGTGCGTGGACCCGACCCCCCCCATCATGACCGAAGCAGACCCCGGCGCGGACCTGCGCAGCACGGCCTTTTTGCAACCGTCGATTTCCGTTCTGGAACACGCGGGCCTTTGGGAACGGTTTCAGGCCCATGCGATGCCGCTGCAAGTGATGCGCATAGTGGATGCAGGCAGCGAAGACCCGACACCGCGCGTCAGCCATGATTTCAATGCCGCCGACATTTCGGACCAGCCTTTTGGATGGAACCTGCCCAACTGGTTGCTGAAACGCGAATGCGCAGCGCGGCTGGATGAGTTGCCGAATGTCACCTTTCGCCCCGGCATCGGCACCCGCCGCCTGACCACGCGCGAAACAGCGGCACTGGTCAGCCTATCCGACGGCACCACCGTCGAGGCCAGATTGCTGATCGCGGCAGACGGGCGCAATTCGCCCATGCGGCAAGCACTGGGAATCCCTGTGCGCACTACGCGGTTCGGGCAAAAGGCGCTGGCCTTTGCGGTCACGCATCCGGTGCCGCATGACAATGTCTCGACCGAAATTCACCGCTCTGGCGGGCCGTTCACATTCGTGCCGTTGCCCGACCGCGATGGCCTGCCCTGCTCTGCGATTGTTTGGATGGAAACCGGCCCAGAGGTTGCGCGGCTGGCCGCACTGCCACAAGCCGCCTTCGAGGACGAGATGAACACCCGCTCTTGCGGGGTGTTCGGCCCGCTGACACTGGCATCGCGCCTGACCGTCTGGCCGATCATCAGCCAGATCGCGGAGCGCTTTCATGGCGAACGAACAGCGCTGATGGCAGAGGCCGCACATGTGGTCCCCCCGATCGGGGCGCAGGGGCTGAACATGTCACTGGCCGATCTGTCAGCCCTGATCGAGCTTGCCACGCCGGAAGGGTTGGGAAGCCCTGCCATGCTGTCGGCCTATCACCGCCGTCGCTACCCCGATGTGGCATTGCGCGTGGCAGGTGTTGGCATGCTCAACCGCGTGTCGATGATCCATGCGCAGCCACTACGCGACGCACGCGCCAAGGTGCTGGATATGATGTATTCTGCGTCCCCGGTGCGGCGCGCGCTGATGCAGATGGGGATTGGCGTGCGCTCCTGAAAGATTCACGCTTAATCAATAGGTAGCAACCCGTTCTTAAACCTAGTCATATTGGTGCGGTACCCTGCGGCAGAGGCCAGCAGCTTCGCTCGTGCGTCCGCATCCAGTTGCCGCACCACACGTCCGGGCGACCCCATAACCAATGACCCGTCGGGAATGATTTTGCCTTCGGTCACCAGCGCGCCCGCGCCGATCAGGCACCCTTTGCCAATGACCGCACCATTCAGAACCGTGGCCCCCATGCCAATCAACGAACCCTCGCCTATGGTGCAACCATGCAGCATGGCCTTATGCCCGATAGTACACTGCGCCCCTATTGTCAGCGGATAGCCGATATCTGTGTGCAAGACGCAGTTTTCCTGAATATTGCTGCCTTCGCCAATGACCAGCGGTTCATTGTCGCCGCGCAAGGTACAGCCAAACCAGATCGATACCCCTTCGGTCAGCACCACATGCCCGATCACATGCGCGCCCGGTGCGACCCAGTAGTCGCCAGACTCTGGCAGCGTCGGGCGCTGCCCATCAAGCGCGTAAAGCATCACCCTTCTCCCAGCTTGCGCAACCGCGCGATCAAGGCGGAGGTGTCCCAGCGCCCGCCGCCCATCGTCTGCACTTCCTTGTAGAACTGATCGACCAGTGCTGTGACGGGCAAGGCCGCGCCCACCTCATCCGCTGCCGCAAGGCAGATGGCCAGATCCTTGCGCATCCAGTCCACAGCAAAACCGTGGTCAAATTCGCGGTCCAGCATTGTGCCGTGGCGGTTTTGCATCTGCCACGATCCGGCGGCCCCCTGAGAGATGACTTCGATCACGGCGCGCCCGTCCATGCCCGCCTTCTCACCGAAATGCAGCGCCTCGGACAAGCCTTGCACGGCACCGGCGATGCAGATCTGGTTCATCATCTTGGCGATCTGGCCTGCGCCACTTTCGCCCATACGCCGCGCAATGCGCGCATAGGCGTCCATGATCGGCTCTGCGCGCGCATACTCTGCGGCATCGCCACCGCACATAATCGACAGCGCGCCGTTCTCGGCACCCGCCTGCCCGCCCGAAACCGGCGCATCGACATATCCTACGCCAAGTGCCTTTGCAGCTGCGTAAAGCTCGCGTGTGACCTGTGCGGAAACAGTGGTGTGATCGACAAACACTGTGCCCGATGCCATACCTGCGAACGCACCCTCGTCGCCCAGACAAACACTGCGCAGATCATCGTCATTGCCCACACAGGCCATGACAAATTCGGCACCCTCGGCCGCTGCGCGCGGTGTTTCGCCAAAGCGCCCGCCATGTGCGGCCACCCAGTCTTTTGCCTTGGATGTTGTGCGATTATAGACACATACCTCATGGCCTGCTTGCGCCAGATGCGCGGCCATTGGCCCACCCATGACCCCAAGCCCCAAAAACGCCAGTTTTGTCATTGCATCCCTCTCGAATTCTTGTGATTGCGCATTCGGCGCTAGAGCAATACCTATCAGGGCCAAACCCACCGTCAACACAAAGCCCCTTTTACCTCATGTTCACAATGTTTCGCTGGTTGTTGAAGATCTTTGGCGCGCTTGCCGCGCTGGCGGTGCTTGTGGCGTTGGGATTGTACTTTTTCTTGTCGCGCTCGCTGCCCGATTACACGGAATCCTTTACCATTCCGGCAGTGCAAGGCGAAGTCGAGATTGTGCGCAACACGCATAACGTGCCCCATATCTTTGCCGAGCATGAGACGGATGTGTTTTTCGGTCTTGGCTTTGCCCATGCGCAGGACAGGCTGTGGCAAATGCAGATGCTGCGCCGCACGGCACAGGGGCGTCTGTCGGAAATGTTCGGGCGGCGCACTGTGCGCACAGACGAGTTGATGCGCCGGCTTGACCTGTATGGCTTGGCGCGCAGCTCTGTCCGGGCGCAGGATGACCAGACGCAGGCCGCCTTGCAATCCTATGCTGACGGGGTGAATGCGTGGCTGCGCGAAAGCAATGACCGGGCGCGCGGGCGCGGCGCGCCAGAGTTTTTCGTGTTCAACGCCGAGATGCCACTCTGGCAACCCACAGATTCGCTGGCCATCCTGAAACTGCTATCTGTTCAACTGAACGGACAGATCACGCGCGAAGTGCTGCGCGCACGCACCTCGCTTCTGGTCCCCGAAGAGCGGTTGCGCGATCTGATGCCCGATGCGCCGGGATCAGGCGTGGCGGCCCTGCCCGACTTTGCCACGCTGTTCCCTGATGTGACAGCAGACCAGCAGGTTGCCGCCCTATCAGCCCCCTTGTCCCCCATCCGCCCCACTGCATTGGCCGGTGCCTCGAACAGTTTTGCGGCCACACCTGAACGCGCGGCCAGCGATGGCGCGATCCTTGCCAATGACCCGCATCTGGAACTGACCGCGCCGTCGCTGATGTATCTTGCGCGGCTGGAACTGGACACGGGCGGCGTCATCGGGGCAACCATTCCGGGCGTACCTGCCATCCTGTCAGGGCGATCAGAGGCTTTGGGATGGGGCATCACGTCGTCCTACATGGATGACAGCGATATCTTTATCGAAGAATTGAACCCCGACAACTCGACGCAATACCGCACCCCAGACGGCTGGGCCGAGTTCGAGACGCGCGGCACGATCATTCGGATCAAGGACGAAGACCCCGTTACACTGACCTTGCGCTGGTCTGAAAACGGGCCGGTCCTGTCGAGCAGCCTGTATGATGTGGGCACGATCACACCGCCGGGCCATGTCGCTAGCCTTGGCTGGACCGCGCTGGAGGCAGAAGACACCACCATGACCGCCGCCATGCGGCTGATGCGCGCGCAAGGCATCGAGCAGGCGCTGGAGGCGGGCGAGTTGTTCATCGCGCCGTCGCAAAACCTGATGCTCGCCACGCAGGACCGCGTTGCCATGCAGACCATCGGGCGTATGCCGCGCCGCCGCGCAGATCATGAAACGCAGGGACGTATGCCTGCCCCCGGCTGGCGCACCGAGAACCGCTGGCTGGGCACCCTGCCCTATTCGGCCAATCCGCGCTTTCTGGACCCCGAAAGCGGCATTTTGGGCAATACCAACAACAAAATCATCGAGCGCCCCTTTCCGCTGCATGTCAGCCATGACTGGGGCGACACGCAGCGCATCGAGCGGTTCTTGCATCTGATGCGCACACGCAATGTCCATACCCGCGACAGCTTCATCGAGGCGCAGCTGGACACTGTCAGCCCGGCCGCGCGCCTGCTGCTGCCGCTTGTGGCGGCGGATCTGTGGTTCTCGGGCGAGGCAGCACCGGCGGGCACCCGCGCCCATCTGCGCCAGCGTGCATTGCGGCTGATGGCCGACTGGAACGGCGAGATGAACGAGCATCTGCCAGAGCCGTTGATCTATGCCGCGTGGATGCGCGCGCTGCAAACCCGCCTGATCCGCGACGAGTTGGGGCCACTGGCGGATAATTTCACCCATGTCGATCCGGTCTTTATCGAGCGCGTGTTCCGCGACACGGATGGGGCGGGCGAATGGTGCAATATCGTACAATCTTCGGTGACAGAAACCTGCACAGAAATTGCCATAAACGCCCTAGACGAGGCGCTGCTGCGCCTGACCGAGCGGTATGGCGAGAATGTCGAAAGCTGGCGCTGGGGCGACGCGCATATGGCCACCCACACCCATTCCGTGCTGGGCGAGGTGCCGCTGGTGCGCCATTTCGTCAATATCCGTCAATCCACGTCGGGGGGCGATCACACCTTGATGCGCGCGGCCACATCGGGGCGAGAGCCGGAGCCATTCGCCAATGTCCATGGCGCGGTCTATCGGGGCGTCTATGATTTCGCCGATCCTGAAAGCTCGGTGTTTATTCTGTCCACAGGCCAGTCAGGCCACCCGCTGTCGCGCCATTACGATGATCTGGGCGATCTGTGGCGGCGTGGCGAGTATATCCCCATGACGCTGGACCCGGAGCTTGCACGCGGGGGGGCAGTTGGCATCACCACAATTCGCCCTACAGCAGAGTAACCGGCAGCGTTGCAGTTTCGTCACAATTTATCAGAATCGAATTTACCTGACCTTAAGTCAGATGTGACATCATAGGCAGAATCGCCTCAAGCTATGCGCACAGAGGAGCCGCGTTTGCGGAACTATCGGAAAGAGGAGGAGTTTTCCGTGCGTAAGTATTTAGTATCGGGCCTGATGGCCCTGACTGCAAGCCCGGTTTGGGCCGGTGGCGTCGAACGCTCTACACAATCCATGGCGATCCTTTTTCAGGAAGGCCGCTATATCGAAATCGGAGCGCAATTCGCGCGCCCGCGCGTCTCTGGGGATGCCTCAGGGCCGTTTAATCCGGCGTCAGGCCCGACAGGTAATATAGCGCGGCGGGTCTTTCACGGCAGCTTGGCGTATAAGGCAGATATCAACGAACAAGTCTCTTACGCTATCATACTTGATGAGCCGATTGGCGCAGATGTGTCATACCCTTCCGGGACAGATGCGTTTCTTAGCGGGTCGAAGGCAAAGATCGACAGCACCGCCCTGACTGGTGTGCTCCGCTACAGTTTTGGCAATGGGTTCAGTGCATATGCTGGTGTTCGTTCGGTCTGGAGCAAGGGCAGCGTTGATCTGGTCTTTGCAACACCCCCAGAACCTACGCCCTATACCATGCAAACCAACCGTGATCAGGCTTGGGGTTATCTGTTGGGTGCGGCCTACGAGATACCGGAAATCGCAGCGCGCGTATCGCTCACCTACAACTCAAAGGTGAAACACAAGTTCGATCAGACAGTAAATGGCATGGCGATGCCAGATGGTTTTGAAACGACAATCCCCGAAAGCCTGCATCTGGAATTCCAGAGCGGGATTGCAGAAGACACCATATTGATGGGGTCGGTTCGTTGGGTACGGTGGCAAGATTTTAATATTAGCCCCGCCGGAAACCCGAACCTTGTCTCTTACGACCGAAATTCCGTCACATACACGCTTGGAGTAGGTCGACGCTTCAACGAGAACTGGTCTGGCTCGGTCATGCTCGGCTATGATACGGGTAATGGCAAAACGACCGGCAACCTACAACCTGTCTCAAGCCGCCGTTCAATCGGTCTTGGTGCGAGTTATACAGTGGACAATATAACCATCTCTGGCGGCGTACAGTACAGCCGCTTTGGCGATGCAACTACGCGTCCCCCCGTCAACGGCACCTTCAGCGGAAATTCAATGATCGGCGCAGGTCTGCGGGTCGGCTTTAGTTTCTGAGTAGCGTGAGTTCCAAGTAAACTTGGCCCTGCCAGCCCCCGTGCTTGCAGGGCTTTTTCATGGCTTCTTGACCATTGGTCGCGCACTGGCTACCCAAAGCGCACCATTCCAAGGATGCGCCCCCATGCTCTACCCCACTGCGACAGACTGGCTGAACGCGCCGCGCAAGCAGGTCATGCTGTTTGGCATGTCAGGCCTTGGCAAGACCCATCTGGCCAATTTGCTGCGCGAGGGGGGCGACTGGTTCCACTACTCGATAGATTACCGCATCGGCACGCGCTATATGGGCGAGTTCATTGCCGATAATTTCAAGCGCGAAGCGATGAAAGTGCCGCTTTTGCGCGAGCTGCTTTTGTCGGATTCGGTCTATATCAGCTCCAACATCACATTCGACAATCTGGCACCGCTCTCCACCTATCTGGGCAAACCCGGCAACCCCGACCGCGGTGGCCTGCCCTTTGACGAGTATATGCAGCGACAGGAGCAGCACCGCGCGGCAGAGATCGCGGCCCTGCGCGACACACCCCATTTCATTGCCCGCGCCGATGCGCTCTATGGCTATGCGAATTTCGTTTGCGACACAGGTGGATCAATCTGCGAGGTGATTGACCCAGACAACCCGCAAGACCCGCTGATGACCCAGCTTGCCGATCATGTGTTGCCCATCTGGATCGAAGGGTCAGAGGCCCATACCGAAGAGCTGATCCGCCGTTTTGACCGTGCGCCCAAGCCCATGTATTACCAACCCGAATTCCTGCACGCGGCATGGGCCGAGTATCAGCGCGAAACCGGCCGTAGCCCTACGCAGATCGACCCCGATGCCTTTGTGCGCTGGACCTATGCGCGCGCATTGGCGCACCGTGCCCCGCGCTATGCCGCCATGGCCCGCAACTGGGGCCTGCGCGTAAGCGCGCAAGAGGTGGCACAGATCCGGCAGGCGAATGATTTCGTATCCCTCATAGCCGAAAAGCTGCCAAACTAAGGACTGACCATGCCCATCAAGCTGCCCGAAACCCTGCCTGCCTTTGACGTGCTGACGCGCGAAGGCGTCATGGTCATGTCCGAGCAAGCGGCGGCCCGGCAGGATATCCGGCCCTTGCGCATCGGCTTGTTGAACCTGATGCCCAAGAAAATCCAGACCGAGACGCAATTTGCCCGCCTGATCGGGGCCACGCCTTTGCAGATCGAGTTTTCACTCATCCGCATGTCCGAACATGAGACAAAGAACACCGCCGCCGAGCATATGGCCGAATTCTACCGCCCGTTTCAGGACGTGAAGACCGAGCGTTTTGACGGGCTGATTATCACTGGCGCACCGATTGAGCACCTACCCTATCAGGACGTCACCTATTGGGACGAGTTGACCGAGGTCTTTGAGTGGACGCAAACCCATGTACACCAGACTTTCGGGGTGTGCTGGGGCGGCATGGCAATGCTGTGGCATTTCCACAAGGTTCAGAAACATCTGCTGGATGCCAAGGCTTTCGGCTGTTTCCGCCACCGCATCCTTGCGCCTGCATCGCCCTATCTGCGCGGTTTCTCGGATGATCTGCTGATCCCTGTCAGTCGCTGGACAGAGCTGCGCCAATCCGAGATTGATCAGGTTGACGGGCTGAACACATTGATTGCATCGGATCAGGTTGGCCCCTGTCTGGTCGAAGATCCGGCCCATCGCGCGCTGATGGTGTTCAATCATTTCGAGTATGACAGCACCACACTGAAAGAAGAATATGACCGCGATGCAGAGGCAGGCACTCCGGTAACGGTCCCCATGAACTACTACCCGGATGACGATCCCTTGAGAACTCCGATGAACCGTTGGAGAAGTCACGCCCACCTTCTATATGGTAACTGGATCAACGACATTTATCAGACAACACCCTATGACCTTGCGAATATCGGCCAATAGACTAGCAGGGCTTGCCCTGAGCACCGCGATCATCGCGGCCTGTTCGACTGCCCTGGAGGAGCCTATGGCCCATGCAGACATAGCGCCCGAAGGCGCGTTCATTGATCTGCCGCAGGGCCGTATCCACGCGGTCATTCGGGGGGACGGCCCCGATCTGGTCATGATCCACGGGGCCAATGGAAATGCGCGCGATTTCAGTTTTGACCTGATGGACCGCATGGCCGATGATTTCCGTGTCATCGCGTTCGACCGCCCCGGTTTTGGCTTTTCTGACCCTTTCAACGAACCCGACAGCCCTGTCTTGCAGGCCGATATCCTGCGGGTTGCGGCAGCAACACTCGGCATCGAAGACCCGATCATTCTGGGCCATTCTTATGGCGGCGCGGTTGCGCTGGCTTGGGCGTTGCGCGCGCCCAATGATGTGGCAGGTCTGACGCTGCTGGCCCCTGCCTCGCATCCTTGGCCGGGCGAGTTGGGCATCTGGTACAAACTCAGCGCCTCGTCCGTCGGGCAGAATCTGGTCTTGCCCCTGATCTCGCGCCTTGCGCCACGCGGGGCGGTAGAGCGCAGCCTTGAAGGGGTTTTTGCCCCCGATCCGGTGCCAGAGGGGTATCTGGACCATCTGGGACTGGACCTGACCTTACGCGCCACGCAGCTAAGATTGAACGCCACGCAGATCGACAGCCTGAAAGGCCATGTCGAGGCGATGTCAGGTGGCTACCCTGCCCTGACCATGCCAATCGAGGTTTTGCACGGCACCAGCGACACGACTGTCGGCCTGCAATACCACGCTGAACGGTTGGAGGCAGAGGTCGAGAGTGTCACGCTGACCCGACTGGAAGGGGTCGGCCATATGCCGCACCATGCCCGCCCGGACGAGGTTGCGGACGCAATCCGCCGGGTTGCCGCACGCGCGCGGGACGGCAACTGACATCAACGCCGCAGCACGCCCCGCAAAAGGGCCGCGGCAACATTGGTGTCAGTCGAAATGGCGCCGGATACGGCGCACCATCCCCCAAACCCCCAGCACGACCAAAGGTGCGAGTATCGCCATTGCGACGCCGCGCGTAATGCCAAACGGCTCCATGATCGGCATGGCAACGTAGCTGGCAAGGTTCACTGCATAATAGCTGATCGCCACGACAGACAGCCCCTCGACCGTGTTTTGCAACCGCAATTGCAAATCTGCGCGCCGGTCCATGCTTTCCAGTAGTTTCTGGTTCTGCGCCGAGCGTTCGACATCCACCCGCGTGCCCAACAACTGCCCTGCGCGCATCGCACGCTCTGCCATCTTGCTGAGGCGCGCTTCGGCGGATTTGACCGTGCGCATGGCCGGGTCATAGCGGCGGGTCATGAATTCATGCAGGGTCTGGCGGCCATTGAAGCGCGCCTCGCGCAGCACTTCGATGCGCTGATGCACAAGCGCTTCATAGGCCCCTGTCGCCCCGAACCGGAACGAATTTTCGACCATCATATTTTCCAGCTCGGACGAGATGCGCAAAAGCGCCTCAAGCGTTTCTTCCGACCGTTTATCTGGCTCGACCATCGCGCGGGTCATCCGCGAGAGTTCATCATCCAGCATCGCCATCTGCGGCGACAGGTTGCGCGCGCGCAACAGCCCCAGCATGGAAATGGTCTTATAGGTCTCAATCTCGCACAAGCGCTGCAAAATCCGCCCGACCCGCCGCCCGCCTGTGCCTTCCTTGACGAAAACGGCCATGCGAATATGGCCCGCACGGTCGATACGGAAATCGCTGGCAATGATGGCTGTGCCGTCCAGAACATAGGACGCAGCAAGGCTTTCGGGCACGAACCAATCCAGCAACTTCTCGCGCATCTCGGATATGTCATCCGACATTGTCTCGATCTGAAACAGGATCGAGGTCAGGCGCGTTCCCGGTGCAGCGTCCAGCCACGCATCAGGAAACACACCGAAGGCCGCCGGATCAAAGGGACGTTCTGCCACGCCCTGCTCGAAAGTTGTGTAGGTCACAAATTCCGTATGGCTTTCCCATTTCAGATGATGGCGGCCCAGTTCAGCAGAGTGATGCGTTGCATCGGGGGCAGGATGACCCGCCCCGTGCCGGTCCAGCAGGGACAGCAAATGCGCACGATCCGCGCCGCGGTCGCGCTTGGACGCATCATGCGCGGGTTTCACAGCAAGAAAGGCGGCGACACCGGGCGCAGAAATCTTTGCCGCTGGGCGTGCGTGCAACTCATTCACAAGCGTGTAGCGCTGGGGATGGTCCTCGATCGGCGGCATGGGCTTGGGTGCCTTATATTTGGGTGATCATAAGCATATTCTGCGACGCGGCAAATGAAAGGCCGATTGCAGTACGCAGTCGCACACTTGTAATTCTGCAACAGACAAAGAGCGGGTGCAAAAGAGAAACCCGCCCCCTTTCAGGGACGGGTCGAAGATCAGTCACAAAGGTTGTGTTCAGTCGATCAAGGGCAGCAGTGAATCGACCGAGGCTTTTGCGTCGCCATAGAACATCCGCGTGTTGTCCTTGTAGAACAGCGGGTTCTCGATGCCGGAATAGCCCGTACCCTGCCCGCGCTTGGACACGAAAACCTGTTTGGCCTTCCACACTTCCAGAACCGGCATCCCCGCGATGGGGCTGTTTGGATCTTCTTGTGCGGCGGGGTTAACGATGTCGTTTGACCCGATGACGATCACCACATCTGTCGATGGGAAATCCTCATTGATCTCGTCCATTTCCAGCACGATGTCATAGGGCACCTTCGCTTCGGCCAGCAGCACGTTCATATGCCCCGGCAAACGCCCCGCAACGGGGTGAATAGCGAAACGAACGTTCTTACCTTTCGCGCGCAGCTTGCGTGTCAGTTCCGACACCGTTTGCTGTGCCTGCGCCACGGCCATGCCATAGCCCGGCACGATGACGACGCTGTCCGCCTCATTCAATGCAGCGGCCACGCCATCCGCATTGATTGCGATTTGCTCGCCTTCAACTGCCATTTGCGGACCAGATGCACCGCCAAAGCCGCCAAGGATCACGCTGATAAAGCTGCGGTTCATGGCTTTGCACATGATGTAACTCAGGATCGCACCCGAGCTGCCCACCAGCGCGCCCACAACGATCAGCAATTCATTGCCAAGGCTGAAACCGATGGCCGCTGCCGCCCAACCTGAATAGCTGTTGAGCATCGACACCACCACCGGCATATCGGCACCGCCAATACCCATGATCAGATGGTAGCCGATGAACAGCGCCATTGCGGTCAGAAGAATGAGCATCAGAATTGCAAAGGCACTGCTGTCAGAAAACACAAGGTAGAGCGCTGCAAACAGCACCGAAGCGACCGCCGCACCTGCGTTCAGCATATGCCCACCGGGCAGTTGCTTGGCCGCTGTATCTACCCGGCCTGCCAGTTTGCCATAAGCGATGATCGAGCCGGTAAAGGTCACAGCCCCGATCCAGATGCCGATCATCAATTCGACCCGCAGGATGGTCACTTCAACAGCGGTTTTCTTGCCGATGATTGCTGCGAAATTTGTCAGGCTCAGCCAAAGTTCATAGGCAGGCACCGACATCAGCCCGACAGGCTGCGGGAAGGGCAATTCTGCGTTGGCAAATGCCGCAGCGACGCGGTCAATCTCCAGATGCGCGTTAAAGCCCACCAGCACTGCGGCAAGGCCGACAAGGCTGTGCATGATCGCAACCAGTTCGGGCATCTGCGTCATTTGCACGCGTGTGGCCAACTGCCAGCCAACGATCCCGCCAAGTGCTATCAGAACCAGCGTCAGCCCCCACAGGCCGGAACCCGGCCCGACCATTGTGCCAACAACCGCCACCGCCATACCGGCGATGCCGTACCAGATTGCGCGCTTGGCGCTTTCCTGCCCTGATAGTCCGCCCAGTGACAGCACGAAGAGAACTGTTGCGACAGCATAGGCCGCAATCGTGAAACCGAAATCCATCTCTTATTCCTCCCGCCTGTCAGGACTTCTGGAACATGGCGAGCATACGCCGTGTTACCATGAAGCCACCAAAGATATTCACCGCAGCCATAAGCAAGGCGAGCGCTGCCATGAGCGTGATCAACACCGATGTCGACCCGATCTGCAACAAAGCGCCGACAACGATGATCGACGAGATCGCATTCGTCACCGCCATAAGCGGTGTGTGCAGGCTGTGCGAAACTTTCCAGATCACCTGGAACCCCACGAAGACTGCCAGTACGAAAATGATAAAATTGCGCATGAAGCTTTCAGGCGCGACCAGTCCCACGGCCAGTACAAATGCAGCCCCACCGGCCAACAGTGCGACCTGCGTTTTGGTCTGTGCCTTGAAGGCTGCGATTTCAGCCGCGCGCTTTTCCTCTGCCGTCAGTTCCTTGACCTTTTCCTTCGGCTTGGCGGCAATCGCCTTCACCTTGGGGGGCGGTGGTGGGAACGTGACCGCGCCTTCATGCGTCACTGTCGCGCCGCGAATGACGTCATCGTCCATGTTATGGTTGATGGCACCATCTTTTTCCGGCGTCAGATCGTGCAGCATGTGACGGATATTCGTCGAATACAGCGTCGAGGATTGCGCCGCCATGCGTGACGGGAAATCCGTGTAACCGATGATAACCACACCGTTTTCTGTCACCAGACGCTCGTCCATCACGGTCAGGTCGCAATTGCCACCCTTTTCCGCTGCAAGATCGACGATGACCGATCCGGGTTTCATCATCTGGACCATATCTTCGGTCCAGAGTTTGGGCGCGGGCCGTCCGGGGATCAGCGCGGTGGTGATGACGATATCGACATTCGGGGCCAGCTCGCGGAATTTCTCAAGCTGCTTTTCGCGGAATTCAGGGCTACTTGGTGCGGCATAGCCACCGGTTTCAGCACCATCTGTGGCGCTGTCTTCAAATTCAAGAAAGACGAATTCCGCACCCATCGATTCGATCTGCTCGGCCACTTCGGGGCGCACATCGAACGCAAGCGTAATTGCACCCAGCGAGGTGCTGGTGCCGATGGCCGCAAGCCCTGCAACACCTGCGCCCACAATCAGCACACGTGCGGGCGGAATTTTCCCCGCCGCTGTTACCTGACCGGTAAAGAAGCGGCCGAAGTTGTTGCCAGCCTCGATCACCGCGCGGTAGCCCGCAATATTGGCCATAGAGGACAGCGCATCCATTTTCTGAGCGCGCGAAATCCGTGGCACCATGTCCATAGCGATGACCGTCGCGCCCTGAGCTTTGGCTGCCTCTAGCATCGCTTCATTCTGGGCAGGCCAGAAGAAGGAAATAAGCGTCTGCCGCTCGCGCAGCAGTTTGATCTCGTCCATCTCGGGCTCGCGCACCTTGATGACGACATCTGTCGCTTCGCAAAGTGCGCTTGCATCCTTGACGACCGTGACACCGGCCTTTTCATACAGCTCGTCACTAAAGCCCGCCGCGACACCCGCGCCCGACTGGACAAAACACTCATGGCCCAGCTTCTGGATCTGCTGCGCACTATCTGGCGTCAGCGCAACCCGCGCCTCGCCCTGTTTGATTTCCTTTAACGCCCCGACTTTCACGCGTCGTCCCCCTTTCCTTCAGGTTCACCATGTTGTGCCTGTGCAAACATGGCTTGTTGGCACCGCGCTTCCATAACCTGCGCAAGATTGTTTCACAAGCGGGCAATAATTCGTAACAGCCGCGACGTGTTGCACGGGGCGCACGTGGCCTTGCAGCGCGCAGCGCTTGCGCATCTCTGCCTCATGATCGGGCGCCGTCTGTCACAGCCACCGCCGTGTGCGTGCAAAATACGCACGCGCGTCGTCCCCGAACTGATCAAGAATACGCGCCTCCTCCGGCTCGATGAACCGCACACGCAGCACCCAGACCAGCAGCGGCGCAAGCAGCAAGCCACCAACCGCGCCCCAACGCAACGACAGCCCGACAAGAATCAGCACATCTGCAAGATAGATCGGATTGCGCGAGATGCGGAAAATTCCTGTGGTAATCAGATGCTGCGGTGTCTGGTGCGGAATGATGGTCGAGCGCGCGCGCAAAAACGACCACCCCGCCAGACCGAACAGCAGCGCCCCCGTCAGCGTAACCAAAGTGCCAACGGCGTGGACAAAGGGCTGCCCGAGCAGCGGCGGCACGGCCACCGTTTCCAGCCAGACAACGCCCAGCGCGGCCAGCAACCAGACCGGCGGGTAATCCAGATACCGGATCAGTGACGGCCCGCCGCCGCTCAATCCCGGCCCGCAGTCCAAGCAGCAAGCCCGCCTTGCAGCACCAACACGTTCGAGCGCCCCAAAAGCCGCGCGACCAGAACCGCCTGTGTCGAAAGCACTGCCGTGTTGCAATAGACAACCACCATGCCGCTGGCAGGCAATTCATCCAGCCGGTCGACAATCTCGCGCCATTCGATGTTCAGCGCGCCCTCGATCCCGTCCTCGGCGTATTCACCGGCATTGCGCGCGTCGATAAAGGTGACATCTGGCAAAATGTCATCCGTCAACTGATCGACCATGATGACACCTTCGGTATAGCTGGCAAAATCCAGATAGGCGGCCAGTTCATCTGCCAGATCGCTGGCATATGTCGGGCTGGCGAAAGCAAGGCTGGCCGTCAGGCAGGTGGCAAGCAAGGCGCGCATGATCAATCTCCTCCAAATAAAATCACATTCGATTATTTGCATTCTCAATTCAAGTCCTTTGCAGCGCTCTTGACCTTCGCTCAACGACGCGGCACCGATACGAGTGCATCTATTGGGGGACAAACCATGACCGATTTCACCGCCACCCGCGCCATGTTCACCCTGCCAGAGGGCGTGATCTATCTGGATGGCAATTCCCTTGGCCCCCTGCCGCGTGCTGTGCCCGCACGGGTCGAGCAGACCATCCGCGCAGAATGGGGTGAGATGCTGATCACCGGCTGGAACAAGGCGGGCTGGATGGACCTGCCCGCGCGCGTGGGCGACCGTGTGGGCCGATTGATCGGCGCGGCCCCCGGCACTGTGGTCATGGGCGACACGTTGTCGATCAAGGTTTATCAGGCGCTGGCCTCGGCGCTGGAATTGCGCCCAGATCGACGCGTGATTCTGTCAGATACAGGCAACTTCCCGTCTGATCTGTATATGGCCGACGGATTGTGTCGCACGTTGGGGCCGGATTACCAGCTCAGGACCGTGGCCCCCGAAGCGGTCGAGGACGCCATAGATGACAGCGTCGCCGTACTGATGATTACCGAAGTGGATTACCGCACGGGCCGCAAGCATGACATGGCCCGATTGATTGCGCGGGCGCATGAGGCGGGCGCGCTGGTGGTCTGGGATCTGGCGCATTCCGCAGGTGCTATTCCGGTCGATGTTTCGGGCGCGGACACTGATTTTGCCGTGGGGTGCAGTTACAAATATCTCAACTCCGGCCCCGGCGGCCCCGCTTTCATCTATGTGGCCCCGCGACTGGCAGACACGGTGCGCCCCGCGCTTTCGGGCTGGCTGGGGCATGAAGCCCCCTTTGCCTTTGATCTCGACTACCGGCCCGGTGCTGGAATTGACCGCATGCGGGTGGGCACGCCGTCCATCTTGCAACTCGCAGCCCTTGATGCCGCGCTCGATGTCTGGGACGAGGTTGATATGGGCGATTTGCGCGCGCGCTCGCTGGAGCTTCAAGACAGCTTCATTGCTCATGTCGAGGCAGGTTGCCCTGAACTTGCGCTGGCCTCTCCGCGCGAGGGGGCGCAGCGCGGCTCTCAGGTCAGTTTCCGGCATGAGCATGGCTATGCAATCATTCAGGCGCTGATTGCCGATGGCGTTATCGGTGATTTCCGCGCGCCCGATATTTTGCGCTTTGGCTTCACCCCGCTGTATCTGTCGCAAGAAGATGTCGCTTTGGCTGCGGAAAAACTCTGCGCGATCATGGCAGAAAAGCGCTGGGACCGGGCCGGATTTCACCACCGCGCCAAGGTGACATGACCCTGCACCCCTGCAATTTGAGGGCCGAGATGCACCAAGATGCGCTGTAGTTACCGAATATAAACCAGAATCACGCTTAATCGCTCCTGCAAGCGCGCCACCGCGCCGTCAGATTGCAGGAGCAAGCATGGCCAGACCCGACGACCGCATTGCGTTGAAACTATTGCAAATGGCCTGCTTTGTTCTAGCCGGGTTGATTATCCTAAGCATTCTGGCATGGCCTGTCCTCAGCCGCGCATCGCCACAAGCACAGCTTTGCGAAGCGGCAGCGCAACAGGCCGCGACACGCCACGGCGTGCCAATGGATGTGCTGCGCGCCGTGGCGCTGGTGGAAACAGGTCGCAGCCGCGCGGGCCAGATGGAGCCGTGGCCTTGGGCCATTCATGCAGTAGGGCGCGGCCAGTGGTTCGACAACCGCGCCAAGGCCGTGGCCTTTGCACAGACCAAACTGGACGCCGGGCACCGTAATGTCGATCTGGGGTGTTTTCAGATCAACTACCGCTGGCACGGCCAAAACTTCACGTCGCTGGATGCTATGATCGACCCTGCGCGCAACGCAGATTATGCCGCGCGCCTGCTGGCGCAGCACAAGGCCCGGCTTGGCGCTTGGGAACTGGCAGCGGGCGCATATCATTCCGCAACCCCGCACCATGCGCAACGCTACATCGCGCGTTTTCGCCAGATGCGCGCACAGGCAAGCCCCGATATGCCACCCCCCTCACCCGATCGCGGCACCAACCGCTTTGTTTTGCTGACCTCAGCAGGCAGCACCAGTATGGGCTCTCTGGTGCCACTCTCAGGTCAAGCGCTAAGCGCGCGCCTGATCGATCTGGCCCCGCGCAAGCCATGAAATTGCTCCAACCCAAGGCCATCTTCAAGCCGACGATCCTGCTTGCACTGGCATTGATGGCAGTCATCTCGATGATGATCCTGCCAATCCCCGCTTGGATTCTGGATTTGGGTCTGGCCGCGTCCTTCGCGCTTGCCATCCTGATGTTCACCGTCACGCTGTTCATCCAGCGCCCGCTGGATTTCTCAATATTTCCGACAGTCCTGCTGGCGTCGCTGATGCTGCGGTTGTCGCTGAATGTGTCATCCACCAAGCTGATTATTGGCGAGGGGCATACCGGCACACATGCGGCAGGCGGCGTCATTCAAGGCTTTGCCAGCTTCGTCATGAGCGGCTCTGTCTTTCTGGGGGTCGTTATTTTCCTTGTGCTGCTGATCGTGAATTTCATCGTCATCACCAAAGGTGCCGGGCGCATGGCCGAAGTGGGCGCACGTTTCGCGCTGGATGGAATGCCGGGCAAGCAGCTTGCCATCGACAGCGACATGTCGGCTGGTGCGATTGACCACGCCGAGGCCCGCCACCGTCGAGAAACCGAACAGGCCGAGACGAATTTCTACGGATCACTTGATGGCGCCTCGAAATTCGTCAAGGGCGATGCCATTGCCGGGCTGCTGATAACACTGCTGAACATCGTGATGGGCCTGATCAACGGTACCATGATGCATGGAATGAGCCTGAGCGCCGCGTTTGAGACCTATGCTATTCTGACTGTCGGCGACGGGCTGGTCAGCCAGATCCCCGCCGTCATCATCTCGATCGCCGCCGCATTGCTGCTGGCGCGCGGCGGGGCCAATGGGGCGACAGATACGCAGTTGTTTGACCAGCTTGGCCGCTACCCCTCTGCGCTTGCAACGGTCGGGTTCCTGATGGCGCTGTTTGCCTTCATCCCCGGTTTGCCCTTTGTGCCCTTCGTCACTGGCGCGGGTGTCCTGATCGGGCTGGCTTGGGTTGCGCAGAACAAGCTGACCAAGGCCGAAATCTTGGCCGCCGTCCCCCCCGATACGCTGCCAGAACCGCCACGGCGCGGTATGGGGGATGTCCTTGATCTGGATGAAATCCACGTGCAATTCGCCCCTGACCTTGTTCCGATGGTGCTGGACCCTGCTTTGGGGCTGGACGGGCGCATCTCGAATATCCGGGCGCATGTCGCGCGGGAATTCGGGCTGATCCTGCCGGAAATCCGCCTGACCGATGACGCCACCCTGCCAGAAGGGACATACGCAATTCTGATCCACGGGGTAGAACAGGCCCGCGATCAACTGCGCCCCAACAAGCTGCTGGCACTGGTTCAGGACGAAGCAACATTCAACATCACCGGTGAGAACGTGAAAGAACCGGTCTATCAGGCCCCCGCCCGCTGGATCGACCCCGCCCGACAGGAAGATGCCACGCTGTCCGGCACCACAGTTGTCAGCCCGGTCGAGGTGCTGGCCACGCATCTTCTTGAAGTTCTGAAATCGAATTTCGCACGCCTGCTGACGTTCAAAAGCCTGCACCGCGTGTTGGACGCGCTGACCAGCATGTCCGACACCAGCCGCGCCGAGGCGAACAAACGCCTGTTGAATGACCTGATCCCCGACAAGGTGCCGGTCGAACTGCTGCTGGGTGTTCTGCGTTTGCTGCTGGATGAACGCGTCTCGATCCGCAACATCCCCCTGATCCTTGAGGCAATGTCCGAGGTCCGCACGCTGCTGCAAGGGCCAGATGCCGTGTGCGAACATGTCCGCCAGCGTCTGGGCTTTCAGCTTGTCGCCCCGCTGAAACGCGCAGATGGAACCTTGCCGCTGATCCAGCTTGCTCCAGACTGGGAAGAGGTGTTTTCCACCTATCAGATGACCGGCGAGTTTGGTGCCAGTGATGTCGCACTTCCGCCAGAAGAGTTCACGCGCCTGACCGATCAGATTGCGCGCACACTGGCCGAGTTGGCGAAAACCGGGATCAGCCCGGCGCTTGTGACATCTGCGCGCCGCCGCCGGTTTCTGCGCACGGCCCTGTCTGCCAAGGGGCTATCGCCCTCGGTTCTGTCTTACGAGGAAATCGGACTGGAGGCACGACCGGCGCTGGTCGGCACCATCGCGCCATGACCGCTGATATCTTTCAGATGCTTGACAACGTCAGCACCGGCATGGCCGATATTGCGGCCAGCAGTTTTGGTGTCTTTATCCGGGTCGGCGCGATGATGGCGCTTGCGCCTGCCTTTGGGGAACAGGTTGTGCCGGTCCGCGTGCGGCTTGCCCTGACGCTTGCCTTCACGGCCATCACCGCACCGGCTGTGGCCCCGATCATGCCCGTTACGACGCTGGCACCCGGACCGCTCGTAACCCTTGTCACCGCCGAGGCGCTGGCCGGGCTGGTGCTGGGCATTGGGTTGCGATTGCTGACCATCGCATTGCAGATTGCCGGAACAATCGCCGCACAAGCCACGTCACTGTCGCAATTCTTTGGCGGCGCGGGCGTAGACCCGCAACCCGCTATGTCGCAAATTCTGGTCATGGCGGGCCTTGCGCTGGCGGTGACACTTGGCCTGCACGTTACCTTGGCCGAATTGATACTCCTGTCCTACCAGTTTTTCCCGCCCGCACGTTTTCCCGATGCCGCCAGCCTTGCGGAATGGGGCGTGGCACATGTTGCGCGCGCCTTCACGCTGGCCTTTACGCTGGCCATGCCTTTTGTGATCCTGTCGTTGATTTTCTATGTCGCACTGGGGGCCATCAACAAGGCGATGCCGCAATTGATGGTGGCCTTTGTCGGCGCGCCAGCCATCACATGGGCCGGATTGGCGGTGTTGTTTCTTACAGCCCCGCTGATGCTGCCGATCTGGCACGAGGCGTTCTTAGGCTTTTTGCATGCGCCCGAAGGACTGCCCCGATGAGCGATGACGACCAAAGCGGCGAAAAGGAATTCGAGCCGACCGAGCGCAAACTGCAACAACAACGAGAAAAGGGCGAGGTGCCGCGCTCTACCGATCTGAACACTGCGGCGGCGTTTCTGGGGCTACTGATAGCCGCGATGGCAACGGGTCATTTCGCAGTAACGCAACTGGGGGATGCCGGGCTTGTCCTGATATCGCAGGCCGATCAGATATCAGCGCTGCTTGTCGGGAATGCGACGCCTTTGGTGGGTGGGTTGATCCTGCATGTCGCGGTGGCGATCCTGGCGCTGGTGATCGTGCCATTCCTGTTGGTCTGGACAGGGTTAATTGCCCAGCGCACTGTGATCTTTGCCCCCGAGAAGCTGATGCCAAAGGCCTCTCGCATCAACCCCATAGCGAATGCGAAAAACAAATTCGGGCGCAACGGCCTGTTTGAATTTGCCAAGAGCACGGTCAAACTGCTGGTCATCTCAAGCGTCCTGTGGCTGTTTTTGATGCATAATCTGGCCTCCATTCTGACCAGCATGTATCTGACACCCGCACTGGCAAGCGCTGAATTGCTTGGTCTGGTCATCCGTTTTCTGGCGCTTGTCTTTGTTGTCAAACTGTCCGTCGGGGCGATTGATTTCTTCTGGCAAAGGGCCGAGCATATGCGCCGCAACCGCATGTCGTTCAAAGATATGCGGGACGAGCACAAACAATCCGAGGGCGACCCGCATGCGAAAGGGCAGCGGCACCGGCGGGGCCGCGAGATTGCCAGCAATCACATGTTGGAAGCGGTGTCCGATGCCAGCGTCGTCATCGTCAACCCGACGCATTACGCAGTGGCGCTGAAATGGTCATCTGATGATCTGGGCGCACCGGTCTGTGTTGCAAAAGGCGTCGATCAGATAGCGGCCCGCATCCGGGAGCGCGCGGAAGATGCAGGCGTTCCAATTCATTCCGACCCACCCACAGCACGTGCGCTGCACGCGACTGTCGAGTTGGGGCAAGAGATATCCACCGAGCATTTCGGTGCCGTGGCCGCCGCGATCCGGTTTGCCGAAGCCATGCGCATAAAGGCACGGACAGGTGGCTGGTCATGAAAAGCCGCGACAGGTTACAGAAAATGCGCGCGCTCACGCAGATGATCCGCGATCATGACATGGCGCGATTGCAGCGCCTCACCGCCGCCCAGAACCTGACGCGCGAGAAACTGGCGCAGCTTCCGGTGCGCGCGCAGATGAACATTGATCCAGCATTGTTTAGTGTGCAGCAGGCGCATCTGCACTGGTCGGCACAGCAAATGATGCATCTCAACCTGCTTTTGGCACGACAGCGCGCGGCCCTGATCGAACAACGCGCGAAAACCGCGCGCAGCTTTGGCAGGGCCGACGCGGTGGCACGCCTGCTCGATCACAAAACCTAGCTGCGCACCCATTCACCCTTGCGCATCAGTGCGACCGGTTCTGCCCCGTCATGAACACCGTCCACATCCATCGCATCCGAGCCGATCATCCAGTCCACATGGATCAGGCTTTCATTGCCGCCGCGCGCTGAAATCTCGGCCTTGCTCAGGCGCTCACCCTGCTCGAAACAGGACGCATAGCATTGCCCCATCGCAATATGCGAGGCGGCGTTTTCGTCAAACAGGGTGTTGAAATACAACAGCCCCGTTTGCGACACGGGCGAGGAATGCGGCACCAGCGCCACTTCGCCCAACCGCGCAGCACCTTCATCTGTGGCCAGCATATCGCGCAACACATCGCCGCCCCGTGCAGCGCGTGCCGACACAGCGCGCCCCGATTCAAACCGCATCTCGATCTCTTCCAGCAGGCTGCCCTGATGCGACAGCGGTTTTGTCGCCCGCACATAGCCTTCGGTGCGCGCGGCGTGGGGCGTGGTGAACACCTCCTCGGTGGGGATATTAGGGTTGCAACGCACCCCGTTGCGCGCCTCATTGGCACCGCCCAGCCAGGCATGGCCATCCGCCAACCCGACGGTTAGGTCGGTGCCCGGCGCGCGGAAATGCAACGCATCAAACCGCGCCTCATTCAGCATCAGGCAGCGGCGTGCTAGCTCGGTATTATGCGCGCTCCATGCCGCGACCGGGTCGCTCTGGTCCAGCCGTGCGGTCACCTTGACGGCCTCGGCCAGCCGCAACAGCGCCTCTTGCGCGGACAGATCGGGGAACATCCGGCGCGCCCAATCCACCGTCGGGCAGGAAATAATCGACCAGTTGATATGAAACCCGGCAATCGCGGCAAGCGCAGGGCTATAGGCCTGCGCGTTGGCGCGATTTGCACGCCCGACAAGGGTGGGGTTCTGCTCGCTCAGCAGCATGGGGTCTTCGCCCACGAGGGCAAGCCGCGCGGCACCCCCCTCAAACGCTTTGGCCATCCCCTCGTAGAGCCAGCCTGCCGCACGATCAAACCCGGCATCCGCGCCATGCTCAAACCGTGCAAGTGTCATGTCACGGTCTGTAATCAGCGGCGTGACCAAACCGCCCCCGGCACGATACGCCGCCCGCGTGATGGCGCGGGCCAAGGGCAGCGCCGAAACAGGGGCTGTCAGCACAATGTCTTGCTCGGGTTGCAAATTCAGCCCGACCCGCACGGCCAGCTCCGCCAGCCCTTCCAACAGCGCATTATCCAGTTCTGCGTGCGCATTGCTTGCGGTCGGTTGCATGGTCGTGTCCTGTGGCATGATGTCTTCCGTTTGTTGCGTCAACACGCCGACACGCTGATCCAGCCGCGCCCCAAGGTCAAGCCCCAGACCAGCCCTCTCAGGGTCCACTGCGCAGGATATCGGTAATCAACACCCCCAGAACCACGTCGCGGCCCAGAATTTTCTGGCCCGACTCCAGCAAGGCTGCGCGCAAGGTGCCAAGCGCCGTATTGGCCGTGAAGACCCCTTCAAACCCGCCCGAATTCGCATGATCAAACATGATCTGTAACATGGCATCGCGCAGCCGTGGCAAATTAGCGGCGACAAGATCGCGCTGCGCGTCATCAATCTCAAGCGCAAGCGCCAGCACAAGCACCTTTGCGATACGGTCATCCGCGATCAATGGCACCATGAATTGATTGGGAATTTCAAAGACACCAATCTCAAGGCCCAAGGGCCGCGCGGGGAGCGTCGCCTCAACACTGTCTTGTTCGTCAACCTCGACGACAGGTCGCAAGGCAAGACCCGCGCCAAGCCCCCCGCCAATGCCCAACAAGATTAGTATCACTGGAATAAGCTTGCGCATGCAGACTGCCTTTTCTCGGGTGCCCTGCATCGGGCATCATGTCAAAACGGAGCAATGATTTCAGTGATCTGCGCGCCATATCTAGTCCTGCGATTCACTCGATTTGCGGATAAAGCCGGATAAGCTTTGTGCGCGCGTCTTGAGTTGTGAACTGCCAGTTGGTTTTGGCGCGTTGGGAGTTGCGATTTGTTGTCCATGCATCGACTTCGGCCTTCAGCATAGTTTTGTCCGGGATGCGCCGGGCCAGACATTGGCGAGCGAGGACGCTGAGTTCACATTCAGCGATGTTGAGCCAAGACCCATGTTTTGGCGTGTAGTGCCATTCGAACCGTTGTGCGATGCGGCGCGCTTGGGCAGGCGGGAAAGCCTCGTACAGCGATGCAGGGTTGTGGGTGTTCAGATTATCCTGCACGAGATCGATCTTTTCGGCATAGGGAAAGTGGAGATCAGCCAGATCGCGCAGGATATGGGCATAATCGATGGCAGTGCGTCGATCGCGTATCTCGACGTGGCGCCAGCCCTCCAGAGGAGCGAATAACATGAACAGGCTGGCGACACCTGCGCGTTCATATTCGTAGTCATGGCGCGCCTCGCGCCCTGGCTGCATGGGAATGGGTGTGCGGGTCTCACGGGTCAATTGTTTGCTGGTCTCGTCCAGACAAACCAGCGGACGGTTTTGATCGTGTGGACGGGTGTAGACGTCCAGCACATTCTCCATGGCCGCCACGAAACCAGCGTTGGCTTTGGGTGGGATTACCCAGTACCGGTTCCGGTGCGGTTTGAGCGCGTTTTTTTAAGCGTGCGTTGGATTGTGGTATCACTGGCCTGCTCAACAATGCCCAGTTCGACAACCCGCTTTTCCAACAACCTGAGTGTCCAGTGCGTATATTCTTCGGGTGGTTCGGAACAGGCAAGCGCGATCAGCTTGGCCTCGGCTTGCCCATCGAAGATCCGAGGTTGTGAAAGCGACGCTGGAACTTTGCGCGCTAAAGTCGCCTCAAGCCCTTCCTCCACAAGTTGGCGCCGGGTGCGGAAAACAGTCGAGAGACTGGTCTCTAATGCCTCGGCAATGCGCGCATCTTCCCATCCCGGGCCATCAGAGGACACATCCGCCTTCAGCAAAATCCGCGCCTTCAGCAGTCTGTAGGCGGCTTGCCGACCCGTTCTGATCATCCCTTCAAGGTGTTCACGCTCCTCTGTCGTCAGTCGAACTACATACTTCGGCTTGCACCCTCTTGTCATCATCTCACCCCCAGAAAGCTGCTACGCTCCACAGAGATTCAGAAAAAATCAAAGCTGTCAAATACCCCGAAGCGAGGCACTAGGTTGCTGCACATTGGAAATTACGCCTCGCCCGCCGTAAGAGATGCGCGCGCCTGCGATCTTGTCATAGGTGATTTCATTCTGCCGCGAGATATCTTCAGCGCGCACAAACCCCGTCACCAGCAATTCGCGCAATTCATGATTGACGCGCACTTCCTGACGCCCCTCAATCTTCATCACGCCATTAGGCAGCCGTTCCACAACTGTTGAGGCCACGCGCAGCGTCAGCTTCTCGTTGCGCCGAACCGTGCCAGAACCGGAAAAGCTGCTGGCGCTGTTGGTCTCTATTCCCGCGCCCAGTTGCAGACCACCGGGCAGGTTGCGATCAATCACTTGCGGCACGCCAAAGAACTGCGGCACCGCCATGCTGTTGGACCCGCTGCGCCCGTTCGAGGTATTGTTGGACATCTCTGCACTATCATTTATTTCGATAACGACGGTCATGATATCGCCCTGACGACTGGCGCGCCGGTCGCCCAGAAGCGATCTTTGTCCCGCCGACCAAAGCGACGCCTGATCTGTGCTGCGCAAAATTTCGGTCGTATCGGGCAAGGGCATTCTATAGAGCGCTGCATGCTCGACACTCGTTTCTGGCGGGGAGAAGGCAGGCGCGCGCCCGACTTCGCCCAAGGGCTGACAGGCAGCTAGGCCCCCTACGCAGCAGAGAAGTAAAAACAAACGCGGCATGTGGCCTGCGGGATGGGGCGGTGTAGCACTCAGGCAGGGTTTGGTCCTCATGCGCCTAGTCCTGCGATTCACTCGATTTGCGGATAAAGCCGGATAAGCTTTGTGCGCGCGTCTTGAGTTGTGAACTGCCAGTTGGTTTTGGCGCGTTGGGAGTTGCGATTTGTTGTCCATGCATCGACTTCGGCCTTCAGCATAGTTTTGTCCGGGATGCGCCGGGCCAGACATTGGCGAGCGAGGACGCTGAGTTCACATTCAGCGATGTTGAGCCAAGACCCATGTTTTGGCGTGTAGTGCCATTCGAACCGTTGTGCGATGCGGCGCGCTTGGGCAGGCGGGAAAGCCTCGTACAGCGATGCAGGGTTGTGGGTGTTCAGATTATCCTGCACGAGATCGATCTTTTCGGCATAGGGAAAGTGGAGATCAGCCAGATCGCGCAGGATATGGGCATAATCGATGGCAGTGCGTCGATCGCGTATCTCGACGTGGCGCCAGCCCTCCAGAGGAGCGAATAACATGAACAGGCTGGCGACACCTGCGCGTTCATATTCGTAGTCATGGCGCGCCTCGCGCCCTGGCTGCATGGGAATGGGTGTGCGGGTCTCACGGGTCAATTGTTTGCTGGTCTCGTCCAGACAAACCAGCGGACGGTTTTGATCGTGTGGACGGGTGTAGACGTCCAGCACATTCTCCATGGCCGCCACGAAACCAGCGTTGGCTTTGGGTGGGATTACCCAGTACCGGTTCCGGTGCGGTTTGAGCGCGTTTTTTTAAGCGTGCGTTGGATTGTGGTATCACTGGCCTGCTCAACAATGCCCAGTTCGACAACCCGCTTTTCCAACAACCTGAGTGTCCAGTGCGTATATTCTTCGGGTGGTTCGGAACAGGCAAGCGCGATCAGCTTGGCCTCGGCTTGCCCATCGAAGATCCGAGGTTGTGAAAGCGACGCTGGAACTTTGCGCGCTAAAGTCGCCTCAAGCCCTTCCTCCACAAGTTGGCGCCGGGTGCGGAAAACAGTCGAGAGACTGGTCTCTAATGCCTCGGCAATGCGCGCATCTTCCCATCCCGGGCCATCAGAGGACACATCCGCCTTCAGCAAAATCCGCGCCTTCAGCAGTCTGTAGGCGGCTTGCCGACCCGTTCTGATCATCCCTTCAAGGTGTTCACGCTCCTCTGTCGTCAGTCGAACTACATACTTCGGCTTGCACCCTCTTGTCATCATCTCACCCCCAGAAAGCTGCTACGCTCCACAGAGATTCAGAAAAAATCAAAGCTGTCAAATACCCCGAAGCGAGGCACTAGTTTCCCCCTATTGCGGGTGCGGAGGTGCCGACCGCGACCAGCCCGGCCGACGTGACCACCCCTTGAACCGACTGGCGCGATGCGAGGTTCATCACTGTCAGCGCATCCCCCAGACCGGCCCGCGCCAAGGCGCGCCCTTCTGACAGGATCATCAGCGGCCCTTGCCGGTAGACCATACGCACAATCTCATTGCGCTCAATCACAGCGGCGGGGCCAAGATCGGACAAGCGCACCGGGCGACCGGGATAGATGGCCACCCGCGCTTCCAGACCGATCACCTGATCGGGCGCGGTGGCAGCGCCCGGCACGCGCGCGCCATGCGCGACCACATCGCCAGAGGTTATGACATCGGTGGCACGGATCAGGCGCGTGGCGACAAGGCTGTCTGCCAGCGCCATCGGCGGGATGAGGATGAAAACCATCAAAAGCCATTTCATCAGCGAACCTGCGTTGTTGCGGCCATCATCTGATCGGCTGCTGTGATGACTTTGGAATTCAGCTCATACCCGCGTTGCGCCTTGATGAGTTCAGTCATCTCGCGCACCGGATCGACCGAGCTTTCCTCAAGGTACCCTTGTCGGAGCATGCCCAGCCCCTCTGTTCCCGGCGCGCCCATAAAGGCGGCACCAGAAGCGGCGGTTTCCACAAACAGGTTAGAGCCAATCGCCTCCAGCCCCTTTTCATTGGCAAATCCTGCAAGCGTCAGTTGCCCCAGCATTTGCGGCTGAATCTGGCCTGTGAAGTACCCATAAATCTCGCCCTGCGCATTGATCGAGAGCGATCGGGCATCGTTCGGGATGACAATTCCGGGCACGACCTCGAACCCGTCAGAGGTGACGATCAGCCCGTCTCCAGTGCGTTTCAGGCCGCCGTCGCGCGTGTAGCCCGCCTGACCATCGGGCAGCGTGACTTCAAGATAGCCCTTGCCTTCGATTGCAATATCAAGATCACCGCCTGTGGCCACAGAGGCACCTTGCTGGATCTGCATACTGACCGAAGAGGGGCGCACGCCAAGCCCTACCTGCACCCCTGTCGGCAGCACCGTGCCATCAGATGCGGAAATGGCCCCGGCACGTGCGAATTGCTGATAATGAAGATCCGCGAAATCTGTGCGCCTTGCGTTATAGCCGGTGGTGCTCATGTTTGCGAGGTTATTGGCAATGGTATCGACCCGCATTTGCTGGGCACTCATGCCGGTCGCGGCGATATGAAGCGATTTCATGTGTGTTTCCTTTATGCTCAGCGTCCAAGGGTCTGGATGACGGATTTGATGCGCTCATCCTCGCTGTCGAGCAGGCGCTGGCCGCCTTCATACGCGCGCTGCACTTCGATCATGCGGGTCAATTCCAGCATCGGGTCGACATTCGATTCCTCGACAAACCCTTGCAGCATGTTGGGGGCCTCGACTGGTTCGATTGCCCCATCGACCGCGAAAAGCGTACCGGCGGCGCGGCTCATCGTGACCGGATCGACGGGGCGGACTAATCCCACCTGCCCAAAGGGCTGGCCCTGTGCCGACAGGGTGCCATCGCGGGATATCTCGACGCTGCGCGCATCGGGCGGCACGAAGATTGCAGCGCCCCCTGCATCCAGCAGTCGATGGCCATCCATATTCACCAATTCCCCCGCTGCATTGCTAGGCGATTCACACATTTCTGAGTTTCCATCCGTGTGAGACGGATTTGAAGTATTGTAGGCCATGTCGGAATGTAATTGGACCTGGCGGTTTGGATTTTGGGTAGCCGTCCCATCCGCCGAGCTTGGCGATGATCCACGCGGCCCAGGCAAGTGTTTCCGGCGGGTGAGGGTTTTTCTGGAGCGCGGTCTTGCCTTCGAGTTCGGGCAGGAGAGCATGAAGGGTCTGGATTTCGGAGGATGAGAAGGCGATTTTGGCGTCTTGCCCGGACTTGCCATCGCGCGCCTGAACGAGTTGCATGATGGTGCAGGCCGCGCGGGCGGCAATCGCGGTCAGCTTGATCAACCGCTCGGCATTTTCCAGTTGGCTGTCCTCCAGTTGCAACCCCTGTTGCTTCAGGGTGCGGAAGAATTGTTCGATATGCCAGCGTTGCCGGTACCAGCTTACCGCGCGCCAGGCCATGTCCGCATCCTCGACCTTGTGAGTGGTCAAAAGCCGCCATGAGATGGGCTCGGCGCCCGGTGGCGCATTCACCTCGCTGACTTCGATCAGGCTGACCTCCACCGTCTCGGCCAGCCCCGGCTGTCTGGCCAGATTGGCAGGACGCTTGATCGTAACGGGGCCAAATCGGGCCTCAAGTCTGGCGGTGCGCGCCGGGCGCCCTGGGCGTGCGCGCATCGCCACTTGTGCCGTACCTGCCAATTTCAGCGGGGCAGAGGACAGCTTGCCGCCACCTTCCAGGATTGAGCGATCCGTCATGGCACGGGTCAGGATGTGAAAGCCCGGCTCCGGCAATCGTGCCCATTTCTCATAGATATCGCTCTCGCGATCGCCGATTTCAGTCACCATATGCGCCTGGGCCAGAACTGTCTTGGCAGCCTCTGCCGTGCTCAGCCACCGATGCGATTCCTTCTCGGACAGGGGGCGGGCCCGGTGGGGAACACTTACGCGGCCATCGCGTGTCCATATCCGGCCCGCGGCCAAACCCAGAATGCCACCCGTCTCGGCATCCACACCCAGCATCGCGTGGAGCAAAACACCGCGCCCAGACCCCTTGCCGATTGCACCCAGTCCGCGACTGCGCTCTTTGGTTGTCGAGAAATTGAAGTCGCTGCTGTCCTGAATCGCAAGAATATGCCGCCCCGCGCAGGCTTGCGAAAGCTCCGCTCCCCAGCCTTCAATCACCGCCTCAGCCGTCACGCGCGGATTGGCCAGAAAGCGCGAAAATCCGACAATCCCACTGCGGCGGCCACCCGCCAGACGCCGAAGACAGGTGCTCGTGCGCGCCACCATTGCTGCGAGCAGCAGACCCCCCTTTTTGCCAGGCGTTCGTCTCCGAAATCACCCAGCCTCCAGCCTTCCGAAGTCACCACAGACGCCCTCCCACTTTAGGTAGAGCGATCGAATCATGCGCAACAAAAACGGTCAAGTGCCGAAAACCGGAGCGCACAGCCAAAGATGTGTGCATCCCTTAGCGCTGCATTGGGGGTAAAGGTGCCCGCGCGCGTCAGGCGCGGGCCTTGCGGGGTTTCCAGTTGAAAATACCCCTCCCCCTCAATAGCCATGTCAAAGGTGCCATTCGTTTGTGACAGCGCACCTTGCAGCAGATAGGTGTGGCGGGTATTGCCCAAGGCCATCGAGAGCGAAGGTTCATGCCGCTCTGCTCTGACGACAAATTCCGAAAACACCATCCCCTCGCGCCGGTATCCGGCGGTTGTGGAATTGGCGATGTTGTTGGCGATGACCTGCATCTCGCGGCGCAAGCCCGACATGCGTGTCAGGGTGACATATCCTGCGTTATCCATGCTCAGGACCCCGCCATCAGGGGCACGATGTCGGCTTGGAAAAAGTCGACAAGCGTGGCGGTCATGAAACTCATCGACATCCAATAGACCGCAACAATCGCCGCCAGTTTGGGCACGAAAGTCAGGGTCATTTCCTGTATCGAGGTAAGCGCCTGAAACAGGCCCACCACGACCCCTGCCATCAATGCGGCAGTCAGGATCGGCATCGAGATCAGGGTCGCAACCCAAAGCCCCTGTCGCAGCGTGTCGAAAATGACGGATTCGTCCATGGCCTACACCGGCATCCGCAGGATTTCGAGATAGGCATCGACCACCTTGTCGCGCACGGTCACCGCCGTTTCGACCGCCAGTTCAGTCGCGGCCAGCGCCTCGACCAGTGCATGGGGGTCTGCGCGCAACATCATAGACTGAGTGGCTGTTGCCTCGGCCGTATGAAGGGTGCTGGCAAACTGGCCCAGTGCTGCGCCAAATCCCGCTTCGCTGCGCGTGGGTGGGACAGATGGCGCGGGGGCGGCGGCCATGCGTGCATGGTCATATGTCTTGGCCGCGATGGCAGAAAAAAGTGTCATGGTTTCAATCCTTTGGTGTCATTCAACGGCGCAACAGGTCCAGCAGGCCCTGCGCCATTTGTCTGGTCTGGTCAAAAACCCGCAAATTGGCATCATAGCTGCGACTGGCTTCGCGCGCGTCGGCAATCTCGATCATCAAATCGACCGTAGATCCGTCATAAAATCCGGTTTCATCCGCCAAAGCATGGCCGGGATCATAGATGCGCGGCAGGGCGCGCGGGTCGAGTTGCACTGGCCCGACGCTGACCTGCGTGGTGCCGCTGGCACGGTCAATCTCGGCGCGGAAATCGACAGTTTTGCGCCGGTAGCCGGGGGTATCGGCATTCGAGATATTTTCCGAGACATGGCGCAGGCGGCGGGCCTGTGCTTCCATCCCGGAGGCCGCGATCGAGAAGCTGCTGAACAGGTCTGACATAGTCCGCGCCCCTTTCAGCGGCCAAGTGCGGTGCGCAGAATGCCGCGCGCCGAACTGTAAACTGCAAGCGCCATGTCATGGCTTTGTCGGTTCTGGGCGGTGCGCACCATCTCGCGTTCCAATGAGACAGTGTTGCCATTTGGCGCGCGCGCAGGTGCAGTGCGGTCAATCACAGCGCTTAAGGTTTGGTGCTGCGCCCCGGCCCCCAGATGCCCCGGTCGTGTTGCCGACATGGGGCGGGCCTGTGCATGGACCTTGCCAAATTCCGGCAGATCGCGGGCGCGATAGCCCGGTGTGTCGGCCTGCGCGATATTCTCGGCAATCACCACTTGTCTGGCAGCGGCATGGCGCGCCATGCCCTGCGCCATGCGCATTACCTCTGGTATATCAAACATGAGGGCTTCTCCCGTCAAACTATACACCAGTCTTTAAGGCTGATTCGCTTAAGGATAGGTAACCACGCGAAAATTGAGTGCTTCAGGGGAACGCCACGATGAACGTATTTGACGATCTGCGCGCACAGGTTGCAGATTTGCGACCCGTGCGGCTGTTTGGGCGGATCAGCCGAATTGACGGGCAATTGATGGCCGTGCGCGGGCTGAATGATGCGGCACGGATCGGCGATTGGCTGGAAGTTGAGACGCGTGACGGCACAAGAATCGGCGCAGAAATCTTGCGCCTGACACAGGATGAGGCGCTTGCCCTGCCCAACGGGCCACGCGACGGGCTGGCCATTGGCGACCGGGCCGAGCATCGGGTTGCGCGCGGCATCGCCCCTGATGACAGTTGGGTCGGTCGCGTCATCGCCCCCTATGGGCAGCCACTGGATGGGCGCCCGCTGTTGCGCGGCCCGCAGATGCGTGCGCTGCACGGCGCGGCGCCCGACCCTGCCCGGCGGGGGCGGCTGGGCGCGCGGTTGGACACCGGCATGTGCGTGTTTGACACAATGCTGCCTGTGGTCGAAGGGCAGCGCATAGGGTTGTTTGCGGGCTCTGGTGTGGGCAAGACCATGCTGTTGGGCAATTTCGCGCGCCACATGCAGGCCGATGTTGTCGTCATCGCGCTGGTGGGGGAGCGGGGGCGCGAATTGCGCGAATTTCTGGAGGATGTGTTGGGTGCGGCTGGACTGGCGCGCGCTGTGGTCGTCACTGCCACTTCGGACCAGCCGCCGCTGACCCGCCGCCGCTGCGCGCCCGCCGCCATGTGCGTGGCCGAGCATTTCCGCGATCAGGGCAAGCAGGTCTTGCTGCTGACCGACAGTATCACCCGCATGGCCGAGGCGCATCGTGAAGTGGCGCTGGCCGGTGGAGAGGAGCCGAGTTTGCGCGGGTACCCCCCTTCGGTCGTGCATCAGATCACGGCACTGGCCGAACGCGCGGGGCCGGGATGTGACGGTGTGGGTGCGATCACCGCGATTTTCACGGTTCTGGTTGCGGGGTCCGACATGGAGGAACCCGTGGCCGACATCCTGCGCGGGGTGCTGGACGGGCATGTGGTGATGGACCGCGAAATCGCCGAGCGGGGGCGCTTTCCAGCAGTGGATGTGCTGCGCTCGGTCAGCCGGTCGCTGCCACATTGCGCGCGGCCCGAAGAGAACGCCCGTATCAGCGAGGCGCGCCGCCTGTTGGGCACCTATGACCGCGCCGAGATGATGATTCAGGCGGGCCTGTATGAAAAGGGCACCGACCCGCTGGTGGACCGCGCGATTCAGGTCTGGCCTCGCCTGGATGCCTTTGTGGGTGAAGCCGCGAAAGGCGGCATTACACAGTCATTTGCACGGCTGGCGCACTGTCTCGACCCCCCGCAACAGCCCCCTCCAAACGTCAAAGCGACAGGGCGACGGTGAAAACGGGTTTCCCATGGGCGTGAAATTACACTAAACGGGGGCAAATCCGCAAATCCGGGGAAACACATGGCGCGCATCCTGATCACTTCGGCCCTGCCGTATATCAATGGAATCAAGCATCTGGGCAATCTGGTGGGCAGTCAATTGCCTGCCGACCTCTATGCCCGCTACTGCCGCGCGCGCGGGCATGAGGTGATGTTCATCTGCGCCACAGACGAGCATGGCACGCCTGCGGAACTGGCTGCGGCCAAAGCAGGCAAGCCTGTCGCCGCCTATTGCACCGAAATGCACGAAGTGCAGGCGGAACTGGCGCGCGGGTTCAAACTGTCCTTCGACCATTTTGGCCGCTCGTCCAGCAGGCGCAACCACATCTTGACCCAGCATATGGCCGCCCGTCTGGCCGCCGCCGGACTGATCGAGGTTGTGTCGGAAAAGCAGGTCTATTCACATACTGATGGCCGCTTTCTGCCCGACCGCTACATCGAGGGCACCTGCCCGAATTGCGGGTATGAGCGCGCACGCGGCGATCAGTGCGAGAATTGCACCAAGCAACTGGACCCGACCGACCTGATCAATCCGCGCTCGGCTATTTCGGGGTCGACCGATCTGGAAGTGCGCGAAACCAAGCACCTGTTCTTGCGCCAATCTACCTTGCGCGACACGCTGGACATATGGATCGACAGCCAGCGCGGCTGGCCTGTTCTGACCACCTCGATTGCCAAGAAATGGCTGCATGATGGCGACGGTTTGCAAGACCGTGGCATCACGCGTGATCTGGATTGGGGCGTGCCCGTGCAATTTGACGGCGCACCGTGGCAAGGCATGGATGGCAAAGTGTTCTATGTCTGGTTCGACGCGCCCATCGAATATATCGCCGCTACGGCCGAATGGGCCGATGCGCATGGCCTTGATGACAGAGCATGGCAGCGCTGGTGGCGCGAGGATATGGGCGCGCAGGATGTGCGCTATGTGCAGTTCATGGGCAAGGATAATGTCCCGTTCCACACACTCAGCTTCCCTGCCACGCTGATGGGCGCGAATTTCGACAAGACCGAGCCGTGGAAAATGGTCGATTACATCAAATCCTTCAACTACCTGAATTATGATGGTGGCCAGTTCAGCACCTCGCTGGGGCGCGGTGTGTTCATGGATCAGGCGCTGTCGATCCTGCCCGCCGATTACTGGCGCTGGTGGCTGCTGTCACATGCACCCGAAAACAACGACAGCGAATTTACGTGGGAGAATTTTCAGACCTCGGTGAACAAGGATCTGGCTGATGTGCTGGGCAATCTGGTCAGCCGCGTGACGAAATTCTGCCGCTCGAAATTCGGCGAGGTGGTGCCAGAGGGCGGCAGTTTCGGCCCGCGTGAGGCGCAGCTTGTGGCTGATCTTGCAAAGGGTCTGGAAAACTACCAATCGGTCATGGACGGAATGGCGGTACGCCGCTCGGCACAGGAATTGCGCGCGCTCTGGGCCTTGGGCAACGAATATCTGCAAGAAGCCGCCCCTTGGACAAGGTTCAAGACCGACCCAGAGGGGGCAGCGGCGCAAATCCGGCTGGCGCTGAACCTGATCCGCTTTTATGCGGTGATCTCGCAGCCCTTCATCCCAGATGCCGCCGCGCGCACGATGGCCGCGATGAATTGCGAGGACTGGTCTTGGCCGGATGATGTGGCAACCGCGCTGAACACCCTGCCCGCAGGCCATGCGTTCGAGGTGCCAGAGGTCTTGTTTGCCAAGATTACAGATGAGCAGCGCGCCGAATGGGAAGCGCAATTCGCAGGACAAAGGTAGGGATCTGAAAGCGGGCCGGCAGGGGCACTCCCCCTACCGGCCCGTGTGATTTCAGGTTTGCTCTTTTCTTGCCCGCAGCGCTGCATTAGGCTGATCTCATGTTTACAATCGAGCATGATTTTGACGCCACCATCATCACCCTTGTGGATGAGGGCGCACCGCGTCCCGAAGCCTTGCGCGATGATGTAATTATCACCGCCTTTGAGGATTGTGTCACACTTCGCCAATTCGACCCCAGACGCGAGGATGATGTCGTCATCACCCTGTCGCTGTCGCAGTTGCGCGAACTTGCGGCAGCGCTTGACCTGCCCGAAGGCAGCTACCGTCTGAACCAGAAATCGGGCCGATCCTGACACCCTGCACATTATGCTGTGGTGCAGCAGAAGCTGTGTTTGACAATCCCCCCACCCCTCCGGCAGGGTGCGGATAAGACGAAGGCACGAATCGTGTCTCCGCACCACCGACATTTATAGAATGGTGCCTGCCAAAGGCGGCCAGAAAGGATGTGTCATGTTGACAAATGACCAGCTAAATCACTGGGACCGCGAGAATTTCCTGCACCCTTCCACACATTTTGGACAGCATGGGCGCGGCGAAAGCCCCACGCGCATCGTGACCACCGCGAAAGGCTGCTATATCGAGGACCGCGACGGCACCAAATTGCTGGATGCTTTTGCGGGTCTGTATTGCGTGAATGTCGGCTATGGCCGCACCGAGATTGCCGAAGCGATTTCCAAACAGGCGCATGAGCTTGCCTATTACCATTCCTATGTCGGTCACGGCACCGAAGCTTCGATCACGCTGGCGCATATGGTGGCCGAGCGCGCGCCCGCACATATGAACAAGGTCTATTTCGGCTTGGGCGGTTCGGATGCGAACGAAACCAATGTCAAGCTGGTGTGGTATATCCAGAATGTGCTGGGCCGTCCCGAGAAGCGCAAGATCATCTCGCGCTGGCGTGGCTATCACGGCTCTGGCCTGATCACCGGCTCGATGACAGGGCTGGTGCCGTTCCACAACAAATTCGGCCTGCCCATGTCGGAAGTGGTGCATACCGAAGCGCCCTATTATTTCCGCCGCGCCGACCCCGATATGTCGGAAGAAGCGTTTAGCGCGCATTGCGCCGCAAAACTGGAAGAGCTGATCGAGCGCGAAGGCGCCGATACGATTGGTGCCTTCATTGCCGAACCCCTGCTGGGCACTGGTGGTATTGTCCCCCCGCCCGCAGGCTATTGGGACGCAATCCAGCCTGTACTGAGAAAGCATGACATCCTGTTGATTACGGATGAGGTCGTCACCGGCTTTGGCCGGATGGGCACGATGATGGGGTCTACACATTACGGGATCACACCTGATATCATCACCATCGCCAAGGGTCTGACCTCTGCCTATGCGCCACTATCCGGCTCGATTGTCAGCGACGAGTTGTACAAGGTGCTGGAAGATGGCACCGACAAATTCGGCCCCTTCGGCCATGGCTGGACCTATTCGGCCCATCCCATTGGTGCGGCAGCGGGGGTAGCAAACCTGAAGCTGATTGATGAATTGGGGCTGGTTCAGAATGCGCGCGAAACGGGTGCCTATTTCCGCAACGCCATGGCGGCAGCGCTGAAAGATCATCGCTTCGTGGGCGATGCGCGCGGCGACGGGATGCTGGCGGCAGTGGAATTGCAGCGCGACCCCGGCGCACGCGTGGATTTCGACGCCTCGGAGAAGGTGACCGCGCAAGTGGTGGGCGAAATGGTCAAGCGCGGCGTGATCGCGCGTGCCATGCCGCAGGGCGAGATCATCGGCTTTGCGCCGCCCCTGTGCATGACGCCTGCCGAAGCCGACAAGGTGGTGGAAGTGACGCGCGACGCGCTCGACGCGGTCACAGGCACCCTGTAATGCAGCGGCCCCGCTTTGACAGCGGGGCCTTTTTCAACCGTCCTTTGCTGCGGAACATTGCGCCATGACCACCACCAACCCGAACTTTACCGATGCCGAATATGAAGGACGCATCACGCGCACCCGCGCAGAGATGGAAAAGCGCGGCATTGACCTGCTGGTCATCACCGACCCGTCCAATATGAACTGGATTTCTGGCTATGATGGCTGGTCGTTCTATGTGCATCAGGCCGTTTTGTTGCCAATGGAGGGCGAGCCTGTCTGGTGGGGGCGCGGCATTGATGAAGCAGGTGCGAAGCGCACAGTCTTCATGCGCCGCTCGGAAAGCATTGTGGCCTATGATGACAGTTATGTGCAAAACCCGCAAAAACACACGATGGAGGCGCTGGCCGCGCTGATCATCGACCGCGGCTGGAATACCGGCTGGATCGGCGTGGAGATGGACAATTACTATTACTCCGCCGCAGCACATCAGACGCTGGTCAACCACCTGCACGAAGCCCGCTTCGAGGATGCAACTGGGATGGTCAACTGGCAGCGCTTGATCAAGTCTGAATCCGAGCTGCTGTATATGCGCCGCGCCGCCCGGATCGTGGAGCGGATGCACCGCGTCATTCTGGAAGTGGCAGAACCAGGCATGGCCAAGAATATTTTGGTCGCCGAGATTGCCAAGGCCGGGATTGAAGGGGCGGACGGGCAATGGGGTGACTACCCGGCGATTGTGCCGATGGCCCCCTCGGGGCTGGATGCGACTGCTGCACATCTGACATGGGATGACCGGCCCATGCGCGCGGGCGAGGCGACGTTTTTCGAGATTGCAGGCGTGCACCGGCGCTACCACTGCCCCCAGTCACGCACCTTGTTTTTCGGTGCTGTCCCGGACCTCTATCGCCACGCGGAAGAGGCGGTTCTGGAGGCGACCGAAGCTGGGCTTGCGCAATGCTACCCCGGCGCGCGGGCCGAGGATGTCGCCAATTCCTTCAACGCCACATTGAACAAACGCGGTTTCGAGAAAGACAATCGCTGTGGCTACTCGATCGGGCTGAGCTATCCGCCCGACTGGGGCGAGCGCACCTTGTCCTTGCGGCGCGGCGATATGACCGAATTAAAGCCCGGCATGGTCATTCATTTCATGCCCGCCCTGTGGCTGGAAGATGGCGGGTTGGAGATTACCGAACCTGTGCTGGTTACCGAACAAGGCCCAGAACCTCTCTGTACAACACCGCGCGAGATTTTTGTGAAATAAAAGGGCGCCCTGCGGGCGGGAGCAGGCATGGCCTGCCCCCGTCCGCTGGCCACATTATGGGCGCGCTTTGCACGCCCATATGCATCTGGCAGGCGGGTCGCCTATGGGACAGGGATGTGCCTGTGGACATGTTGGCTTGAGTATTTTTAGCAAGAAAATGAAGATGTGCTGTGCCACCGGCATGCTTGCAGGACCCCTTGGTCCGGAAACAGAGCGTTGGCGCAGCTAGCAATTGTCCGCGTTGACAAACCGTTATACAGTTTGCACATGAGCAAGATAGTTAATCTCAGGACAACCCGCAAGCAAATGGCGCGCACGCAAAAGCAGCGCGCAGCGGATGCGAATGCAGCCCTTCATGGCCGGAGCAAAGCAGAGCGTTTGCGCGAGGCGCAGGAGGCTGAAAAACTGCGCGCGCATCTGGATGCGCATCGGCACGAGACATGAGCGCCCGTCCTGTCAAACATTCGCTGACATTGCGCGGGCATCGGACCTCTGTGTCATTAGAAGATGTGTTCTGGCGCGAATTTCGGCGCATTGCCGAGGCACGCGGCCAACCCCTCAACCAGCTTGCTGCCGAAATTGACGCGGCGCGCGGCGATATTGGTCTGGCTTCTGCGATTCGGGTGTTCGTGCTGGAAGACGCGCTGGACCGCGCGACGGGCTGAACGGGGCGGCCCGTCAGATCAATGCAAGGCATTCCGCCTGAACCGGATCAGGGAAACTGCGGTAAAGGCCCACTTCAAACCGGTCAATCATGCCGTGCATCTGGTCATAGGCGCGGGCGGCACTGTCATCCTGCCCGCCCAGATGTACAAAGGCCAGATCGAGTTGTGCCAGATCCAGCAGATCAATGCTCAGCAGGAAATCCCCGAAGCCCGGCCCCGCCAGATGCAGCTTGCGGCGTTGCAGGTGCCAACCCGAAATCTTGCCTGCATCCTTTAGCCCCGTGAACCAATGGTTCACCGCATGGGCAAATGCGAGCGCATTGGCGTTGGGTTTAAGATCAATCATACAGTGATAAGTTGTCATCATACCCTCGAAGTTGAGAGCGATGATATTGGCACGAAAACCCTGACAAAACCTTTACGCCCAATCATCACGATGCAGCAAAAAGCGCCTCTAGCTGTGCATCATGAAATGCCTTTGCACGCTCGGGCGGCAACGGGTACGGGCACAGGCCCAAGGCGCTGGCTTTGAGAAAGAACCCCGGTGCCGGCACTCCGCCGGACGCCTTGCCGGTGACCAGCGCGGCCCGCAAGGGGCGGCCACGTGCCGCATCTTCTTCCATCAGCGCTTCAAGCAGGTCGGTCAGACGCCGTATGCGCCCCGGTCCATCAAGCCCGATCTGAGCGGCCAGTGCCCCATAAGTGATACAGTGACGGGTCTGCGCAAGATGGTTCAGCGCGGCCACAAGCCGCGCTGAGATTTGCTCAGTCATGTGTCCGCGCCGTCAGACCCCGACTCTTCTTCGCTGGAAGGGTCTTCATCGCCTGTCTCGGCGATCCGTGCCACCGAAACCACATGTTCGCCATTTGACGTGTTGAACACCTTGACCCCGCCCGCAGAGCGCGACCGGAAAGAGATCCCCTCGACCGGCACGCGGATCGACTGCCCTTTGGAGGTGGCGAGCATGATCTGATCGGACATCTCGACCGGGAAACAGGCCACCAGCGCGCCGCCGCGCATCGCGCGGTCCATCGCCGCCACGCCCATGCCGCCACGCCCACGCACGGGGTAGTTATGACTGGAGGACAGTTTGCCTGTGCCTGCCTCGGTGATTGTCAGGATCAGATCCTCACAGGCCGACATTTCGGCATAGCGTTCCGGCGAGAGCGCGCCCTCGCTGGCGTCTTCTTCGTCTTCGCCGTCATCTTCGGTCAGGCCAGCCATAGCGCGGCGCATCTTAAGATAGGTGGCGCGTTCTTCTGGTGTTGCCTCAAAATGGCGGATCACGGCCATGGACACAACGCTGTCCCCATCGCCCAGCCGCACCCCGCGCACGCCTGTGGAATCGCGGCCCTTGAAGACGCGCACATCTGTCGTGCGGAAGCGGATTGCACGGCCAGAAGCGGTGACCAGCATCACATCATCATCTTCATCACAGATGCGCGCATTGACCAGCAACACCCCTTCGGGCAGCTTCATCGCAATCTTGCCGTTGCGCATCACATTGACGAAATCCGACAGCGCATTGCGCCGCACATCGCCCGCCGAGGTGGCAAAGACGATTTGCAGGTTTTCCCATTCTTCCTCTGGCCGCTCGACCGGCATGATGGCAGCGATGCTGACACCAGAAGCAATGGGCAGGATGTTGACCATCGCCTTGCCGCGCGCATTGCGCCCCGCAAGCGGCAGACGCCAAGTCTTGAGTTTGTAGACCATGCCATCAGTGGTGAAGAACAACAGCTGCGTGTGCGTGTTGGCGACGAACAACTGGGTGACCACATCGTCATCCTTGGTGCTCATGCCCGACAGCCCCTTGCCGCCGCGACGCTGCGCGCGGAAATCGGCCAGAGGTGTGCGTTTGATGTAGCCGCCCGATGTGATGGTGACGACCATGTCTTCGCGCTCGATCAGGTCTTCGTCATCCATGTCGCCGGCCCAGTCGACGATCTCTGTGCGGCGCGGTACGGCAAACTGCTCGCGCACTTCGCGCAACTCGTTCGATATGATCTCCATGATCCGCACACGCGAGCGCAGAATTTCAAGGTAATCCTTGATCTTCGCGGCCAACGCTTCCAGCTCGTCCGTGACTTCTTTGACGCCCATCGCGGTCAAACGTTGCAGGCGCAATTCCAGAATGGCGCGGGCCTGTACTTCGGACAGGTTATATGTGCCATCGTCATTCATCGTGTGGCTGGGGTCGTCGATCAGGCGGATATAGGGCGCGATATCCATTGCGGGCCAGCGCCGGGTCATCAGCTTTTCGCGCGCCCCTGCCGGGTCGGCTGATCCGCGTATTGTGGCCACGACCTCATCCACATTCGTGACCGCCACGGCCAGACCGCACAGCACATGACTGCGTTCGCGCGCCTTGTTCAACTCGAACGCTGTGCGCCGAGTGACAACTTCTTCGCGGAAATTGACAAAGGCTGTCAGGAAGTCGCGCAAGGCCAGTTGCTCTGGCCGCCCGCCATTCAGCGCCAGCATGTTGCAGCCGAAACTGGTCTGCATGGGCGTGAAACGGAACAACTGGTTCAGCACCACTTCGGGGGTTGCGTCACGTTTCAACTCGACCACGACGCGCACGCCGGTACGGTCGGATTCGTCGGCAACGCCGGAAATCCCTTCGATCCGCTTGTCGCGCACAGCCTCGGCGATCCGCTCGACCATGGTCGATTTGTTGACCTGATAAGGGATTTCATCAATGACGATGGCAAAGCGATCTTTGCGCACTTCTTCAAAATGGGTTTTTGCCCGGATGATGACCGACCCGCGCCCCTCCAGATACGCCTTGCGCGCGCCCGAGCGGCCAAGGATCAGCCCGCCAGTAGGGAAATCGGGCGCGGGCACATAGGCCATCAATTCCTCTGACGTCAGATCGGGGTTTTCGATCAGCGCCAGGGTCGCGTCAGCCACTTCGCCAAGGTTATGGGGCGGGATATTGGTTGCCATGCCCACGGCAATACCGCCTGCACCATTGACCAGCATGTTGGGAAAGCGGGCGGGAAGGACAGTGGGTTCCTTGTCGCGCCCGTCATAATTATCCTGATAGTCGACTGTGTCCTTGTCGATATCGGTCAAAAGTGCCGCAGCAGCCTTGTCCATGCGCACTTCGGTATAGCGCATCGCGGCGGCATTATCGCCGTCCATTGAGCCGAAATTGCCCTGTCCGTCCAGCAGCTTGAGCGACATCGAAAACGGCTGCGCCATACGCACCAGCGCGTCATAAATCGCCGAGTCGCCATGTGGGTGATACTTGCCCATCACATCGCCAACCCCGCGCGCAGATTTGCGGTAAGGCTTGTCATGGGTGTTACCTGCCTCATGCAGCGCATAAAGAATACGCCGGTGCACAGGTTTTAATCCGTCGCGCAAATCCGGGATCGCCCTGCTGACGATCACGCTCATGGCGTAATCGAGATACGAGGCGCGCATTTCCTGAGTGATAGAGATTGTTGGCCCCGAAGGACCTGCTGGTGGAATTTCATCCATGTTTTCAGGGGTTTCTGGACTGTCGCTCACATGGCCCTCACATCTTTTCACACCACTCTAGATATGGTTGGGCACACTTTATCAGAACCATGATATGGGGTGCAATGGCCGTGCGGACAATCATTTGGCAGCCACCTGCCCTTGGTGCCAACAACATGTTTTAATTGAAAATTATCTTCTCTCTGGCATGATTTACACAGCGACCAGAAGAAGAGGATACAGATGGAAACGCATCCAGTCGAACTTATGCTCAAGGGTTATGGGCTGACCACTGCGGAAATGATCTACCGCATGCCCGACCACATTCATGTGCTCAACACATTTGTCTGGCAAGATTACGATCTTGCGCCCGATTATCCGCGCTTGTTTGAATTCATCGAATTCTGGCAAGACAGCATCGAAGGGCCGCTGCATTCGGTGCGCTTTACCCACCGCAAACAACTCAGCGCGGGCGAATGGCGTCATGTCGTCGGCGAGTTCGAGGTGGGAAAGTCCAACAAACGCGACATGCGTCTGCATTAGGCGCGCAGGCGCAGACTGACAAGCCACAGCCCCGCTATGCCAAATGACGCGACCGCGTTCCAACTGGCCATGGACAGGCCCAGCATCTCCCACGGCACCTCGTCGCAGCGCACGACAGGGGCGGCCATGATCTGGGCCAGCAATTCCTCGGCACTCAACCCCGACAGATCACCCCCTGCACTGCAAGAGGCAGGACCGGACCACCATCCGCGCTCGACCCCGGTGTGATACACGCCAATCCCGCCGGATACCGCCGCACCGCCCGCGCCGATTACAGGGAAAATAACACCCGGTACCACCAGCGCGCCAGCCCCGAAAAGCGCCACGACATGCGGCCAGCGCTGCCAGATGCAGAGCGAACAAGGTGCCATGCCGCCAATATACTGGAATGCCAAAGCCCCCAGCAACAACCCTGCCGAGCCAAGCAGTGCCAAACTCTGTGCATGCCTGCGCATCACAAGTACCTCACCAGAACAAATCCGCCCAGTAGCAACCCCATAAACACGCTAAACACAAGCCCCAGTCGCCGCTCGATGAAATCACGAATGGGTGCGCCGAATTTCCGCAGCAACGCCGCGACAATGAAAAACCGCAAACCCCGCGCCACGATGGAGGCCAGCAGGAACACCGGCAAGGACAACGCCGTTGCCCCGGACAGGATCGTGATGACCTTGTAGGGGAAAGGCGTCACACCCGCGATCAGCACCGCCCAAGCCCCCCATTCATTATAGCGCGCCTGAAATTCGGCGAAATAGGCGTCCTTGCCGTAGAATTCCAGCACAGGGCGGCCCAGTGTCTCGAACGCGCCATAGCCGATCCAATACCCTGCCAGTCCTCCCGCAACCGAAGCAACGGTCGCCACGCCAGCAATGACAAAAGCCTGCGACGGACGCGCCACGATCATGGCGACCATCAGCACGTCAGGGGGTATCGGAAACACAGAGCTTTCTATGAACGAAACCACCGCAAGCGCCCACAAGGCGTTCGGGTGGCGTGCTAGCGAGAGTGTCCAATCATAGAGCGAGCGCAACACGCCAGATCATCCAATCAGTTCAATAAAATATCGACCGCCCAACGGCGCAAATCAGGCCACAGGCAGGCGCAACCCGATCACATCCAGACCCCAGCGAACCAGATCATTCAGCACTTCGTCCGATGCGACATTGAACCCTTGCACGATATCCAGCGTCTCGGTTGAGGCGGATGGTGTCAGCGCCTGAAAACTGCGCCGCGCCATCACACGTGCATCAGATTCGCGCACCATGCGCGCCGTCAGCCGGATACGCGCAATGGCCGAGTCGCCAACCTCGGACAATTCGGCCTGAAAATCCGTGATCTCGGAGATCAGGGCAAAATCACCAGAGCCGCCCAAGGGCCGGCGCCCGACATAGGACAGCGCGCCCGTATCTTCAAAGGCGCGCAGCATCACAGTCTGGAACATTGCGGGGGCCTGATCAGACCAGCGCGCGCCCGGCAGATACAGCGATTGCACCGCATTGGGTTTGATCAGGATGCGGTCGGTTTCCAACGCCCCGGACGAAGTCGGCGTCTCGATGCTGAGCGCGCGCGGCAACATACGCCCGGCCTGTGGAAGCACCGGCGCGCGCAATTCATACGCATCCAGCGGCGTTGTCGCATCGCCTATGGCGGACAAGGCACCACAGCCTGACAGCAGGCTCATGGCCCCTGCCCCGGTCAGGAAATTGCGTTTTGTAAGGGTCATCTTCTGAACTCCGGCGTCTGGCGGTTAAGCAGGAAGCGCGCAGGATCACGCTCGATCTGGCGGGTCAGGCGGTCAAGATTGGTGACAAGCCCGCGCGTTTCGCGTGCAAGCTGGGTCAGGTTGGGCAGGCCTGATGTGGTGAAATCACGTACCGGGCCAGAACTGTCGCGCACCATGCGCCCCAGATCATCAAAGGCGCGCGCGGCGCTGTCGGCGGTGCGGCGCAGATCGGCAGTAACCTCTGGTATGTCCTCGGACACCGCATCCACCGCGCGCCCCAAACGCCCCAGCACATCGCGCAAATCATCGGTGATCTGGCTGACATCGTCATTGATGAACCTGTCCGCGCCGATAAAGGCACGCTCTGCTGCCTGAATGGCCCCCTCGCTGGTTTCCAGCGCGCGGTTGATGGCACCCAGAGTGGTGTTGGCATTGGCGAATGTCTCGGTCACCTGATCGAGCGTGCGCAGCCCACTGGCGCTTAGTTCCTCGACCCGCCCCGATACCTGCGCAAGATCGTCGCCGACGGTATTGACCACCTGACGAATATCCGCCGTGGCGGCGCGCACATCATCCATGATTATGGGCAGATCATTTTCTGCCACGTCCGCAACAGATGCAGCCGCATCGCGGGCCAGAGCCACCATCTCGCGCGCTTCGGCCACAAGCGCAGCACCATCGCCAGAGACAAGTGTGTCGACATTATCTGCCATCCGCTCGACCGTTTCAAAGGTGGAGTCGGCGCGCGCAAGCAGCGGCTCCAGCCGGGCAAGTGCGGGGTCCAGTGCTTCGATCCGCTGGGTGGCGGCAACGCCAGTGCGGCTGATGTCGCTGAACATGGTCTGCGCTTCGCGCGAAAAGGCTTCGATCTCGCGCCCGACCAAATCGGCAGCGCCGCGCAGGTCCGTGACCATCGCATCAAGATCATCGTCAACAAAGGCCCCGACCGCTTCCAATGTCGCGGTTCCCGTCTCGAATGTGATGCGCGATTCCGTTGCCAGAAGCGCAAATTCGTCGATGGCGAATTGCAGGCTTTCGACGGTTTTCTCCGCTTGTAGCAAGATCGGGCTTAGGTTGTCGCTAAATTCGGCAAATGTTGATGTTGCTTCGGCAATTGTGTCGGTGAACGCCGAAAAGTTGTCCAATGCGCGGGACAATTCCCCGGTAGAGGTTTCGACATTGGTCAGGATATTGGAAACCTTGTTCTGGTTTTCTTCGCCCAGCAGGCGGTTTACCTGCTCCAGCACATCCAGCGTCTCGGCCATGATGCGGGGCGCGCCTTCGGTCAGAGACTGGATGGTCGAGCGTCCTGCCTCCAATTCGGGCACATCGGCGCGCTCGTTGATCAGGGGCGCATCGGAACTGCCGGGCGAGATCGTGACGAAGGACACGCCAGTTATCCCAGAGCTGTCAACCGTCGCCACTGAATCAGCACGTACAGGTGTGCTGCGCTCAACTTCCAGCCGCACCATCACTGTTCCATCCCCATCAGGGGCCAAGCGCACTTCGACAACCTGCCCGACAAGCAGGCCCGCAAACTGCACATCTGCGGCACGCGACAAGCCCGAAACGGACTCGAATCGCACTTCATAATAGGTGAATTGCCGGTCTAGCTGGAATTTCCCAAAGGCCAGGAAAAACCCCAGCACCCCCAAAAAGCCCAACAGAGCGAAGACGCCGATCAGCACATAATTGGCCCGAGTCTCCATGCCTCAGCCTGTCCTTTCCTGTGTCTCGACGGCGGCGCGTGCGCGCGGTCCGTGGAAATATTCATGCACCCAAGGGTGTTCGATTGTCAGCATATCAGCCATGGTGCCCGTATACAGCACCCGTTTTTCCGCCAGCACCGCAATCCGGTCACATGTTGCGTGCAATGTATCCAGATCATGCGTCACCAGAAACACGGTAAGGCCCAGTGTTTCCGACAGCGCGCGGATCAATTCATCAAAGGCCGAGGCCCCGATCGGGTCCAGCCCTGCGGTCGGTTCGTCCAGAAAGACAATTTCGGGGTCCAGTGCCAAGGCACGCGCCAGCCCCGCCCGCTTGCGCATACCACCCGACAATTCCGACGGATATTTGTCACCCGCCGCGTAGGGCAGCCCCGACATCGAGATTTTCAAATCTGCCAGTTCGCGCCGCATATCGGCATCCAGCCCCGACAAGGTCCGCATGGGAACCTCGACGTTTTCGCGCACGGTCAGGCTAGAGAACAGCGCACCATCCTGAAACATGACGCCCATGCGTTGGTCGATTGCGCGGCGCTCGGTTTCAGAGCAATTCAGCGCATCCTGGCCAAAAATCTCGATCCGCCCGCCCTGCGGCGGGCGCAGTCCCGCGATACAGCGCAGCAGCACTGATTTGCCGGTGCCAGACCCGCCGACAACGCCCACGACCTCGCCACGATACACATCAAGATCCAGATTCTCATGCACCACCGTGGACCCGAACTGGTTGCGCAGCCCCCGCAAACTTATGACCACCTCGCACGCCATCAGATCCCCATAATTGCAAAAAAGACCGAGAATAGCGCATCTGCAACGATCACCATGAAAATCGCCCGCACCACCGCAGCAGATGTCTGCGCACCAAGGCTTTCGGCGTTGCCGCCAACCTGCATACCTGCATGGCAGCCGATCACGCCGATAATCATGGCAAAGACAGGTGCCTTTACGAAACCGACAATCACATGGTCGAGGCTGGTATCTTCCAGCAGCCGCGTCATGAACATGCCCGGCGAGATGCCCAACTCGATCCACGCCATCATGGCCCCGCCAAACAGGCCCATGACATTGGCAATCGCCCCCAAAATCGGCAGCGTGATCAGCAAGGCCAGAATGCGTGGCACAAAAAGTGCGGTTGCCGGATCAATCGCCAGCGTGCGCATGGCGTCAATTTCTTCGCGCATCTTCATTGAACCGATGGCGGCGGTAAAACTGGACGCCGTGCGCCCCGCCACGATGATCGCGGTCAGCAAGATGCCCAATTCGCGCAAGATCGATATGGCAATCAAATCGACGACAAAAATCTCGGCCCCGAACTGGCGCAACTGTACCGAGCCCTGAAAGGCCAACACAACCCCGATCAGGAACCCCATCAGCGCCACAATAGGCACGGCCTTCCAGCCCACCTGATCGCAGTGATGCACCAGCGCGGTCATGCGAAACTCAGACGGATGGCGCAGCAAATATGCCAGACGCGCCAGAAACAGCCCCAGCATGGCAATCAGTTCGACCAGAAACATACCAGCGCCAACGACGCCACGCCCCATCCGTTCCAGCAAATCTGTCACGCTCAGGCGCGACGTAGACACAGGGTCCGGGCGCGGCATGGCAAGCGCGACACGCTCGATCAGGGCCTCGTGGTCGGGCTTGAGGTTGACGAACTGGAATTCTGCGCCACTCGCCTCGATCTTCAGGCGCAGTTTTTGCAGCATATAGGCCCCAGCGGTATCGAGCGCATCAAGCTGCGACATATCAAGCTGCGTATCGCCCGCATCCTCGATCTGGCGCAGTTGTGGGGTCGCTTCTTGAAGGTTGCGGACATTCAGCGCTCCGGTCACTATCCAACCCTGCTCCGCACGGATAAACCGCGCTGACGACGCGGCATGATCGCCGCGCGAGGGTGTTTCAGGATCAGCGTAAGAACTCAAGTCAACCTCGTAACTTATCAGGAAAAACAAGCTATATCTGCTCCGGCGAAATCTTGCCAGTGGGCTTGCTGCATTGCCGCACATCATAACGGGCCTGTGACAATTCCACACATATCGCGCAGCGTGGCAGTGTCCATGGTTTCACACCACGCGAAGGGCATAGGCAACACTTCCCTTCGCGTCGCAATGGCCGCACAGTGGCGCGCGACATATTGAAAGAGGTGCAGAATGCGAAGAACCGCCATTGTAACAGGGGCAGGCAGCGGGATTGGGCGCGCCGTGGCGGTGGAACTCGCCGCACAGGGGTGGTCTGTGGCACTGACAGGGCGCAGACACTCCGCGCTTGAGGGCACAGCGCAGGCGGCACAGGGCGACACGCTTGTACATGCGGCAGATGTGACCGACCCAGCCGCCGTGGCGCAGGTGTTTGAGGCCGTGGTCGCAAAATGGGGCCGGGTGGACCTGTTGTTCAACAATGCGGGTATATTCCCCCCGGCAGCTCCATTGGAAGACCTCGACCTCGACACATGGCGCGCGGCGGTCGATGTGAACCTGAATGGCGCGTTTTATTGCCTTCAGGCCGCCTTTCGGGTGATGAAGGCTCAAGACCCCCGCGGCGGGCGGATCATCAATAACGGGTCCATCTCGGCGCATGCGCCGCGCCCGCATTCAGCCCCCTACACGACCACAAAACACGCCATGACAGGGTTGACGAAATCTGCGGCACTGGACGGGCGGGCGTATGGGATTGCAGTCGGTCAGATTGATATCGGCAATGCCGCGAGCGACATGACCCAAGCGATGACGCAGGGTGTGATGCAATCAGATGGCACCTACCGGTCAGAGCCAGTGATGGATGTGGGACATGTGGCGCGCGCCGTGGCGCATATGGCCGCACTTCCGCCCGAGGCCAATGTTTTGTTCACCACGATCATGGCAACACATATGCCCTTTGTCGGTCGGGGCTGAGGGCCGCCATGGCAACAGGGCTTGACTTGCACCGGCACCATCATATTTTAGAATTATTCTAAAAAAGTACAACATGTCCGATCCGACCGTCCTACTTGTCTTCGTCGCAGCCGCGATCACCGCTCTTGCAACGGGACTGGGTGCAGTGCCGCTTCTGGCGCTGCGCGAAGTCACGCCGCGCGCGCTGGCTTATGGGAATGCGGTGGCGGCCGGGCTGATGCTGGCGGCGACATTTTCGCTGGTGGTGGAAGGGTTCGAGTTTTCTGCCCCGCGCACCATTCTTGGTCTGTTGCTGGGCTTGGGCGGAATCTGGCTGGCCAAGCGTTATTTTGACGGCAAGGAAGGGGTCAGTTTTGCCAATACCAATGGCGCCGATGCCCTGAAAATCCTGCTTATTATGGGTGTGATGACTGTGCATTCGGCTGCCGAAGGCGTCGGCGTCGGTGTTGCCTATGGCAGCGGGCGGGAATTGGGCGATTTCATCACCATCGCGATTGCGCTGCACAATGTGCCCGAAGGTCTGGCCATTGCGCTGGTGATGGTGCCGCGCGGGGCAAGCGTGGCCAAGGCTGGGTGGTGGGCAATCCTGTCCTCTGCCCCGCAACCGCTGCTGGCGGTGCCTGCGTTCCTGTTCGTGCTGGCCTTCGCGCCGGTGCTGCCGGTCGGTTTGGGGCTGGCTGCGGGCGCAATGCTGTGGATGATCTTTTCCGAATTGCTGCCAGAGGCGACCGAAGGGGTCGACAGTTCAACCGTTGGGGTGATCGTTACCCTGTCATTTACAGCGATGATGGCGCTTACGCTTGTTTTGGGGTGATCCGCCTATTGCCCTGCGCCCTGCCCTGCCCCATATCTGACACATGCTGAAATTGACCCCCTTTCTGATCCTGCTGGCCTATGGTCTGATCATGTACTGGTTCTCCGCATGGCGAACCAAGCGGGAGTTGAACGAAAAATCATCGCCGCTTGCAGATGCGCGGCTGAAAAAGCTGACCGACCGGATGGCGGATGCTTTGGCCGTGGATAGGGTTGTGGTGCATATCTACGAGATTGAGCCTGTAAACGGGCTGGCCGCACCAGACGGGCGCATTTTCATCACGCGTGGCTTTTATAACAAGTACCGGCAAGGCGAGGTGTCCGCCGAAGAAATGGCGACTGTGATCGCGCATGAGTTGGGCCATGTCGCCTTGGGCCATACCCGCAAGCGTATGATCGACTTTTCCGGCACCAATGCGATCCGCATGGCGCTAGCGACCGTGTTCAACCGCTTCATTCCGGGGCTGGGGGTCATTATCGCAAATTTCGTGACCACATTGCTGATGGCGCGCCTCAGCCGCGATGACGAGTATGAGGCAGACGCCTATGCCTCGGCGCTGCTGGTTAAAGCGGGGATTGGGCTGGAGCCGCAAAAATCGCTGTTTCGCAAACTGGAAAAGCTGGTCGGCATGGGCGGCGGTGCCCCCGCATGGTTGCTGAGCCACCCCAACACCGAGGACCGCATCCGCGCGATTGAGGTCAATGAGGAACGCTGGAAACTCTCGCCCGAAGGTTGAAAAGGGGGGCGGCCCTTGCCCCCATTGAGGGGGCTGCGGGCCGCGTCGGGACTGACGCCCTCCGGGCTGTGCTTTACTCAGACGACGACGCCTGCCCCTTCGGTAGAATCGCCAACATGGGCGCGGAAGGCTGCGAATAATTCGCGGCCAATGCCAAACTCGTTGTTGGACAGATCGGCGTGCACGGGCGTGCGCGTGTCGAAATCCGCTTCCAGCACATCCAGCCGCCCGGAAGCGGCATCCAGCCGCACAAGGTCGCCGTCTTGCAGGCGCGCCAAGGGCCCGCCCTTGGCGGCCTCTGGCGCGACATGTATCGCGGCGGGCACCTTGCCGCTGGCGCCCGACATGCGCCCATCCGTCACAAGCGCCACTTTCAGCCCACGATCTTGCAGCACGGCGAGGATCGGGGTCAGCGAATGCAATTCGGGCATACCATTTGCGGCGGGCCCCTGAAACCGCACCACAACAATTGTATCCTCGGTAAATTCGCCTGCCTGAAACGCCGTTTTGACCGAAAGCTGATCGTGGAAGATGCGGGCGCGCGCCTCGATCACATGGCGCGACGGATCGACGGCAGAGACCTTGATCACCCCTTGGCCCAGATTGCCGTCAAGTTGCTTCAACCCACCTGATGGCTGAAAGGCAGATGCGGCCGAGCGCAGGATGCGGTCGTTCAATGTCTCACCTGCCCCGTCTTCCCAGACCAGCGCGCCATCGCGCAATTTGGGCTCCTGTGCATAGCGCTTCAGCCCGTCGCCCGCGATGGTGCAGACATCGTCATGCAACAGGCCTGCGTCCAGCAATTCGCCGATCATATAGCCCAGCCCGCCTGCGGCGTGAAAATGGTTCACATCGGCCAGACCATTGGGATAAACCTTGGCCATCAGCGGCACGGCCTCGGATATCTCGGCGAAATCTTCCAGTGCCAGTTCAATACCGGCGGCGCGTGCCATCGCAGGCAGATGCAGCACCAGATTTGTGGACCCGCCTGTCGCCATGAGCCCGACAATCCCATTCACAAAGGCGCGTTCATCCAGCACCTGCCCTGCGGGGCGGTAGTCATTGCCAAGTGCTGTGATCGCCAGCGCGCGCTCGGTCGCGGCGACCGTCAGCGCTTCGCGCAGCGGTGTGCCGGGATTGACGAAACTTGCGCCGGGCAGATGCAGGCCCATGAATTCCATCAGCATCTGGTTGGTATTGGCGGTGCCGTAAAAGGTGCAGGTGCCGGGGCCATGATAGCTGGCCATCTCGGCTTTCATCAGATCATCGCGCCCGATCTCGCCTTGTGCAAATTGCTGGCGCACTTTCGATTTCTCGTCATTGGGCAGCCCACTGGTCATAGGCCCTGCCGGAATGAACACCGAGGGCACATGACCGAATGTTGCCGCCGCAATAATCAGCCCCGGCACGATCTTGTCACAGACCCCCAGCCATACGGCAGCATCAAAGCAATTATGCGACATTGCCACCCCCGCCGACAATGCAATCACATCGCGCGAGAACAGCGACAATTCCATACCCGGCTGGCCCTGAGTAACCCCGTCGCACATCGCAGGCACACCGCCTGCGACCTGTGCTGTGCCGCCTGCGGCGCGGGCGGCGCGGCGGATGATATCCGGATACTGCTCGAAGGGCTGATGGGCGGACAGCATGTCGTTATAGGCTGTGACAATCCCCAAATTGGGCGCGCGCCCTTCGGCTAGCGCGGATTTGTCTTCCTCCATCGCGGCATAGGCATGCGCCTGATTGCCACAACTGAGATGCGCGCGCACGGGCCCTGCGTCGGCGGCTGCGCGCATGCGGTCAAGATACGCCGTGCGCCGGGGCAAAGACCGCGCGCGGATTCGCTGGGTGACGGCTTCGATTCTGGGGTTCATCGGCATGTCTGGCTACTCCATCGAGCAAGATGAGATATTCGCTTGGGCCTCATATAGCCAGTTAGCGCTAACAATTCAATCGCTCAAGAGCCATGCAGAAATCGCATGTCGGGCCTTCGGAAATGGACATAGCCATGCTGCACCGCAGCGCCTATTTAAGCGGCAGAAGAAAAAACCGAAAGAAAACTCCTATGTTTGACCTGTCAAAGACAGACCCGCTCGTCGTTGATACCCTGCAAATCGAGAATGCCGCCCGGCAGATGCGCGCAGAGTTCATTGCCCATAGCGTCTCCGCGCTTGGCCAGAAGATTGCGCGCCTGTTCACCAACACCGCCGGGACAGCCGCACGCGGCTGATCGCGCAAGCGCTAAGGGTTTCCAAACCCTGATGACTGGCATATGGCATCAGGCAAAGCCGCCAAGGAATGCCATCATGACCGATTACCCCACGATTCGCCTGAAACCCAAGGCTGAGGCCCGCGCCATTCGCCACGGCTTCCCTTGGGTTTTTGCTGATGAGGTCGTGACCGACAGGCGTACCCGTGCCCTGACCGCTGGCAGCTTCGCCGTGCTTGAGGATTCAGAGCGCCGCGCGCTGGGGCTGGTCACCGTCAACCCCGCGTCAAAGATCATCGGGCGCATGATGGATCGCAATGTCGATGCCGTGATTGACGCCGACTGGATCAGTGCCAAACTGCGCATCGCGCTGGACCACCGCGCCCGCCTGTATGAGACCCCATATTACCGCCTGATCCACGCCGAGGCCGATGGCTTGCCCGGCGTTGTTATTGACCGGTTTGGTCCGGCCGCGGTCATTCAACCCAACGCAGCATGGGCCGAGGCGCATATCACGCTGATTGCAGACGCCCTGCAAGCAGTGACGGGGGTTGAGTGTATCGTCAAGAACGGGGCTGGTCGCTCGCGCGTGCTGGAAGGGTTGACCGAAGAAACCGAGGTGCTGCGCGGCACGCTTGACGGACCGATGCCTGTGCTGATGAACGGCGCGACGTATATGGCCGACCTTTTGGGCGGGCAAAAGACTGGCCTGTTTTTCGACCAGCGCCCCAACCATGCCTTTGCGGCAACGCTGGCAAAAGGGGCGCGTGTGCTGGATGTATTCAGCCATGTGGGGGGCTTCTCGCTCGCTGCATTGGGCGCAGGCGCGCAAAGCGCGTTGGCGGTGGACAGCTCTGTCCCGGCGCTGGAATTGGCGACGCGCGGGGCGCAGGCCTCTGACATGGCGGCGCAGTTTGAAACACGTCAGGGCGATGCCTTTGCCGTGATGGAAGCGCTGGCGGCAGAAAACGCGCAATTCGATCTGGTCGTGTGCGACCCGCCTGCCTTTGCCCCCAACAAGCAAGCCCTTGATGCGGGATTGCGGGCCTATGAACGGGTGGCCAAACTCGCAGCGCCACTGGTGGCACCCGGCGGGTATCTGGGCTTGTGTTCATGTTCGCATGCGGCGGACCTGAGCGCGTTTCGCAATGCGTCCGCGCGCGGGATCGGGCGGGCCGGGCGCAAGGCGCAACTGATCCATACCGGCTCTGCCGGGCCGGACCATCCACAACTGCCGCAACTGGCCGAAAGCGGATATCTCAAGGCAGTGTACTTTCGCCTGAACTCATGAAGGTCGTGCTGGATGCCTGCGTGCTGTACCCCAGCGTCCTGCGTGAAATCCTGATTGGTGTGGCGGCCCGCGGCGGGTTCCAGCCGCTTTGGTCCACGCGCATACTGGGCGAATGGCAACGCGCCGCAGCCAGACTGGGCGACGCGGGCGCGCTTGTCGCAAGCGGTGAGATTGCGCGCCTGCGCAGCCAGTGGCCGCAGGCCGAAATACCTGCCGACCCTGAGATCGAGCAACGCCTGTGGCTGCCTGACCCCGCCGATGCGCATGTGCTGGCAACCGCCATTGCTGCGCAGGCCGACAGACTCGTCACGCTGAACCTGAAGGACTTTCCGACCCGTATGCTGGCCACTGAGGGCGCGCGTGCGCAAAGCCCTGACGATTTTCTGATGGAGCGGTGGCTGCACACCCCCGAAATTGTGACAGCGGCCGTGCAAGACGCACAACACGCGACTGAAGCGGCATCGGGCCGGTCACAGCCGGTGCGCCCGCTTCTGAAACGCGCGAAACTGCCGCGGCTGGGCAAGGCCCTGACACGCGACGCCTGAGACAAATTCCCGCCCGCCCCTTGCGGCCCCCAAATCGTAGCACTAAGATTCCATCAAGAGATTTAAGATATCAACAGACCAGACTGGTCAGGAACCGAAGGCAGGCAGATGAAAGATCCGATCGATACATATATGAACCTTGTGCCAATGGTGGTCGAACAGACCAGTCGTGGCGAGCGGGCCTATGACATTTTTTCGCGCCTGCTGAAGGAGCGGATCATCTTTGTAACCGGCCCTGTGCATGATGGAATGGCCAGCCTGATCGTGGCGCAGTTGCTGCACCTTGAAGCGGACAATCCGTCCAAAGAAATCTCGATGTATATCAACTCGCCCGGTGGCGTGGTGACAAGCGGGCTGTCGATTTATGACACGATGCAATACATCAAGCCCAAGGTCTCGACGCTGGTTGTCGGGCAAGCGGCGTCGATGGGGTCGCTGTTGTTGTGCGCCGGTGAAAAAGGCATGCGCTTCTCGCTGCCCAATTCGCGGATCATGGTGCACCAGCCCTCAGGGGGCTTTCAGGGGCAAGCCACGGATATCTCGATCCATGCCCGCGAGATACTGGAATTGAAAGAGCGCCTGAACAAGATTTACGTAAAACACACTGGCCAGACACTGAAAAAAGTCGAAGACGCGTTGGAGCGTGACAATTTCATGACTGCCGAACTGGCCAAGGACTGGGGCCTTATTGACGATATTGTGACATCACGCGCTGAAACGAGCACCAGTTAAGAAAATAAGGGCTGACTGAAGGGGGAAATGTTGACTGTGGTGCAGTTTTGCATTGTCCCTGCTTCCGGTCTGACCTACCCTGAATGAAATAAGGCCGTCATCCGCCCAATTTGGATATGCCTGCCGCAGTAAAGACCACAGAGGTTTGAGATGCCGACATCCGATTCAGACAGCAAGAACACGCTTTACTGCTCCTTTTGCGGCAAAAGCCAGCATGAGGTGCGCAAGCTGATTGCAGGTCCAACGGTATTCATCTGCGACGAATGCGTTGAACTGTGCATGGATATCATCCGAGAAGAAACGAAATCCGGCAGCCTGAAATCAACCGACGGGGTTCCGACACCCCTAGAGATTTGTGATGTGCTTGATGATTACGTGATCGGGCAGATGCAGGCCAAACGCGTGTTGTCGGTTGCTGTGCACAACCACTACAAGCGGCTGAACCACTCTGGAAAATCCGGCGAAGTGGAACTGTCGAAATCGAATATCCTGCTGATCGGTCCTACCGGTTGCGGTAAGACATTGCTGGCACAGACACTGGCGCGCATCCTTGATGTGCCGTTCACAATGGCAGACGCCACCACGCTGACCGAAGCGGGCTATGTCGGGGAGGATGTCGAGAATATCATCCTCAAACTGCTGCAATCGTCCGAATACAATGTCGAACGCGCACAGCGCGGCATCGTCTATATTGACGAGGTCGATAAAATTACCCGTAAATCCGACAACCCTTCGATTACACGCGATGTGTCGGGCGAAGGGGTGCAGCAAGCCCTGCTGAAGCTGATGGAAGGCACAGTCGCCAGCGTGCCGCCACAAGGCGGTCGCAAGCACCCCCAGCAAGAATTTCTGCAAGTTGACACGACAAATATCCTGTTCATCTGTGGCGGGGCTTTCGCCGGGCTGGACCGGATCATCAACATGCGCGGCAAAGGGTCGGCAATCGGCTTCGGTGCGGATGTTAAAGACGAGAGCATGAAGACGATTGGCGAGTCGTTGCAGCAACTAGAGCCGGAAGACCTGTTGAAATTCGGCCTGATCCCTGAATTTGTGGGGCGCTTGCCTGTTGTAGCGACCCTGATGGATCTGGATGAAGACGCGCTTGTAACCATCCTGACGCAGCCAAAAAATGCGCTGGTGCGGCAGTATCAGAAGCTGTTTGATATCGAAGGCGCTGACCTGACTTTCACAGATGAAGCATTGCGTGCGATTGCAAAGCGCGCCATCGCGCGCAAGACAGGTGCACGCGGGCTGCGCTCGATCATGGAAGACATTTTGCTGGACACCATGTTCGACCTGCCGGGTCTGGAGAATGTCAGCGAAGTCGTGGTGAATGAAGAAGCGGTGAACTCTGACGCAAGCCCCCTTATCATTTACACCGACGCCAAGAAAACCGCTGCCAGCGCAGGGTGACGTCTGACGCTCTGATGGGTGGTAAATCCAAATAAAGCAAAGGGGGCACATGCCCCCTTTTTTCTATTCTATGCGGGACGCAGCCGGTCAGGACAAAGAAAAGGGCGAAGGCAATACGCCCCCGCCCTGCATTTACCATGTGACGTCTGGCTTATCCGCGCGAGCGCCGGCCACCGCGTCGCCCGCCTGTGCGCGCACCTGCATCTATTGCTGCGCGCGAAGCTTCGGCGAAAGTGAGCCCCTCTTTCATCGCGTCCAGCACCTTGGCCAGACCAATCCACGCCCCGCCATTCGGGTCATGGTTCATCAACATATTGGCCGCGCGAATGGCCTCCATCTCGACCGAGCGAACAGGGTTCATGATCGCACTGGTCATGCCCGCACCAATCGCCATAGGCAAAAATGCTGCATTCACGCCGTGGCGATTTGGCAGGCCGAAGCTGATATTCGACGCACCACACGTGGTGTTGACGCCCAACTCCTCGCGCAAGCGCCGCACAAGCGCGAAGACCTGCTGACCCGCCGAAGACATGGCACCGATGGGCATAACCAGCGGATCGACGACGATATCATGCGCGGGAATGCCAAAATCGGCAGCCCGCTCGACAATCTTTTTGGCGACCGCAAAGCGCACTTCCGGGTCTTCCGAAATGCCCGTATCGTCATTGGATATGGCAACGACCGGCACATTGTACTTTTTGACCAGCGGCAAGATTGCTTCCAGACGTTCTTCCTCACCGGTTACCGAGTTCAGCAAAGGGCGGCCATTGCACGCCTCTAGTCCGGCCTTCAGCGCGTCGGGCACCGACGAGTCGATGCAAAGCGGCACGTCAACCAGCGCCTGCACTCGTTCACATAAGGCGCGCATCAGCGGGGGTTCGACAAAGTTGTTGTCAGCATAGCGCGGGTCTGCGGCCATCCGGTTCGAGAATACGGCCCCTGAATTGATATCCAGCACCATCGCACCGCACGCGACCTGTTCCAGCGCATCGCGCTCGACCGTCGAAAAATCGTCCATTTCCAACTCGGCGGCCAGTTTCTTGCGGCCTGTCGGGTTGATGCGTTCACCAATGACGCAAAACGGCTCGTCAAAGCCGATCACGACAGTCTTGGTCGCGGATTCAAGGACAGTGCGGGTCATAATCTCTCCAGAAGCTTAAGGTTGCACCGCAGGTCGGCTTGATGGGCCGCCATGGGCGATAGTCCAGTCTGTGCTTGCCTTGATCCCGCCCAGCGGGAAGAAATGCAGGCGTTCCACAGCGAAATCAGGATTTGCAGCTTTATGGGCCGCAAGATCGGTTACCAGTTCCGTAGGCTCGAACGGCAGCAGCAGTTTCGTGACATCCTTGGCACGCTTCTGAAGCACTTTCAACGACGGGCCGACCCCACAGGCGATGGCGAATTTGATCAGCGTTTGCAGTTTCGCCGGTCCCGCGACCCCCAGATGCACAGGCAGGTCTATGCCTTGGTCGCGCAAGCCTTGTGCCCAAGTGATGATCGGTTTGGCCTCGAATGCGAATTGCGTGACAATCGCCATATCGATGCCCTTCTCGCGGGCAAATGCCTGCTTCCACTGCAATGCCTTGTGGATGACGTCATGTCCGCCATCCGCCGCAATATCGCGGTTGCCTTCGGGATGACCCGCAACATGCAGCCTTTGGAAATTGTCGAACAACCCTGTTTCCAGCATTTGCATAGAGTTGTCGTATATCCCTTTTGGTGTCGTGACACCGCCCCCCAGCATCAGCGCCTCGCGGATATCCGCCTCGCCCTGATAGCGCGCAAGCCAATCCGCCAGTTCAGCGCGGTCCGCAATAATGCGCGCGGGGAAATGGGGCATCGGCTCCATTCCTTGGGCGCGCAGGCGTGCGGCGGTTGCAACCATGTCGGCAATCGGCGTGCCCTCGATATGGGCGATATACACCCGCGTCCCGGCAGGCAGAAGCGTGCGGAAATCAGGGATTTTATCTGCCGTGCGTGGCATCACCTCGATCGAGAAGCCCTGCATCAGCGCCGTGATCTGTTCATTCTGCGGAAAGCTTGCCGGGGCGGTACGGCGGAAGTTCAATAGCGACATGATACGCTCCAATAGCCGGGGTCTGGTCACACGCGAATGCCCCTCATGCCCAGCCATCATTGGCAATCAGAACCTTCAGCTTGTCTGCGTCATACTCCGCTTCCAGCTGCGCTGCCGTGGTTTTCGCGACATCTTCGTCGCTTCCAGCGACCTCGACCGGGGGAGCCTTGCGCCATTCCCCCAGATAAGCATCTGCATCTCTGGCGCCAACCTTCATCGCGCAACGGTCAATCGCCTGCTCGAACCGCTCGCTCAGTTGAATTTTATGCGCCCGACGCCCCTTGCCGACAATCACCTGCGCCGGAATATCCCGCCAATACACGATCACAAGCTGCGCCATCTGCCACCCTTTGCTATAGTCACACGCCCCAACTAGGGCGCTTGGGCATATCTGACCGTCCGAAAACCGACCAGATACCCCTGTATCACGACGACATCCATAGCCCAGACCGCCCCCAAAAGACGAGAGCGCGCCCGCGTCATTTTTTTCAACTTCATTATGATTGAAAGCAAGGGGATGGAATTTAGCGCCCGCTAAAGCTTGCTTATGACAGCGGTGTTGATTACGTTCAAAGCAACTCGAAATTGGAGGGCGATATGACGCCCGAGCGTCCCACAGGCGTGGCCGCTTCCCCGAATGATATTGGCGCGCACCCGGCGGGTGCCGCCCCGAAATCGGTAAAGGCCCCGCGCCGACCTGGATCAGATGGGCAACTCTATGCCGCTCTTGATCTGGGAACCAACAGTTGCCGCATGCTAATTGCGCGTCCAGTGGGCGGGCACTTTGAAGTTGTGGACAGCTTTTCCAAGGCAGTAGAACTTGGAACAGGGCTGAAAACCTCGGGGATGCTATCGCATCGCCCGATGCAACGCACGTTGCAGGCCTTGCGGATCTGCCGGTCAAAACTGGACCAGCACAATGTCCGCAAGATGCGGTTGGTTGCAACAGAAGCGTGCCGCCGCGCGCGTAACAGTCCTGACTTCATCCGCCGCGCGCAGATGGAAACCGGCCTTAAACTGGATATCATCACCGCCGAAGAAGAAGCGCGGCTTGCTGTGGTGTCTTGCGCATCGCTCGTCGCACCAGAGACGGAACAGTTGCTGGTGATTGATATCGGCGGCGGCTCGACCGAACTGGTCTGGATTGATCTGTCGCGCGTCGCCCCCGAAAGGCGGCGCAACGCAATCATGTCGATGCATCATGGCAAGTTCATGAACGCACCGGAAGATGACAGGCCGCAAGTCGTGGACTGGATCAGCGTTCCACTGGGTGTGGCAACGCTGAAGGATTATTTCCGCGAAGTCGACGATGACGCCGCACGCTTTGCGCTGATGAGTTGGTATTTCGAGGAACAGCTCGAAGCCTTTACGCCCTACCGCGATGCCGCACCGCACCGGGCGTTTCAGGTCATCGGTACATCGGGCACCATCACGACAGTCGCAGCATCCTATCTGCGACTGAAACGCTATGACCGCAACAAGGTTGACGGGCTTGTCATGAATTCCGATCAGGTTGATAGCGTGATCCGCGAATATCTGGCGCTTGGCCCGATTGGTCGTCGCCAAGATCCGCGCATCGGGCGTGAACGCCATACGCAGATCATGTCTGGTGCCGCTATACTGACCGCGCTGATGCGTGTATGGCCCACAGACAGAATGTCGGTCGCAGACCGTGGTTTGCGCGAAGGTTTGCTGTTTGCTCAGATGAGCAGCGATGGCGCGCTCGACCTGAAACCCTAACAGAAGCTTGCAAGATCATGAAAATAAAGAACACATCAGGTCGGGGCCAGCGAGAGCTGAAGGTCAAGGTCAAGACTGCACGCGGGCGTAAGCTCAGTTCCACCCGCTGGCTGGAGCGGCAGTTGAATGACCCCTATGTGCTTGCGGCACGCCGCGACGGGTATCGCGGGCGCGCAGCCTACAAGCTGGTAGAGCTGGACGACAAATACCGCTTCCTTGTGCCCGGCGCACGGGTTGTTGACCTTGGCTGCGCGCCCGGTGGCTGGTTGCAAGTCGCGGTCACGCGTGTGAACGCATTGGGCGAGAAGGCGGGAAAACGTGTCGGCTCGGTCCTGGGTGTCGACCTGCAAGATGTAGAAACGCTGGCAGGTGCCGAAACACATGTGCTGGATTTTCTGGATGAAGGTGCCGAAGAACAGGTCAAGGAGTGGCTGGGCGGAAAAGCCGATGTCGTGCTGTCTGACATGGCAGCGGCCTCCTCCGGGCACAAGCAGACCGACCACTTGCGCATCATGTCGCTGTGCGAAGCGGCGGCCTATTTCGCATTCGATGTCCTTGACGAGAACGGCACCTTCGTGGCCAAGGTTCTGGCTGGCGGCGCAGAGGCGGAATTGCAGCGCCTTTTGAAGCACCATTTCCGCAAGGTCGCGAATGTCAAACCACCCGCCAGCCGCGCTGACAGCTCTGAGAAATATGTTGTAGCACAAGGTTTTAAGGGGCTTACTGAAAGTGACCAGAAGTGAAAGGGCGGTTCGATACCCGCGCAGGTGAGCAGCGGCTTGACCGCGCACTTGAATTTCACGCGCAAGTCACCTTTATCGGTCATATCGAAAGCCCGTGGACATTGGCAGACTGCCCCAAAAACCTGCGGCAGGCCCGCGAAACAGGCCAATGCGCAGTGTTACACCTTGAACCGGCCTTTCGCGCAGGGCTGGAAGGGGTTGCAGCAGGCGATGCGCTGGTCTTGCTCTATTGGATGAGCGAGGCACCGCGCGACCTGATCCGCCAGACGCCGCGCCACCGCACCGATGGCACCGGTACGTTCAACCTACGATCCCCCGCACGCCCTAACCCGATTGGCATGGGCATTGTGAAGGTGTTGGAAATCGACACGAATCTGGGTGTTATACGCATTGATGCTATTGACGCGATTGATGGCACCCCGCTGATCGACATCAAGCCACACATGCCGCGGGCTGATTGCGTTCCAGAATGAAGAATCGAGGGTAAGACCTTGTCGTTATTTCTAAAAGTATCTCTCGCGGCGGTTGGGCTTTATGCTGTTCTGATCGCGTTATTCACTTTCATGCAGGGTGCGATCCTGTTTCCGCGCAGCCTTGTCGGACCATCGCCAGACTTGCCCCAATCTGCCGAATCTATGCGCATCGAGCGCCCCGATGGCAGCATCCTGCACGGCAACCTGATCCCCGGCCAAGACCCGACCAAGCCCTTGATCCTCGCCTTCGGTGGCAATGCGTGGAATGCCGATGCGGTCGCGCTGTTTCTCCATCGGATCGCGCCTGACCACCCTGTTGTCGCGTTTCATTTTCGCGGCTATGCGCCCAGCACAGGCTCACCATCGGCGGAGGCGTTGAAAACCGACGCCGTGGCCATCCACGATCATGTCGCGGACATCGCGCCAAATGGTGTCATCGCAACCGGGTTCAGCATCGGCAGCGCCCTTGCGGCGCATCTTGCCACAGAGCGGCCTATCATCGGCGCAGTGCTTGTCACCCCATTTGACAGCCTTGGCGCAGTTGCCCGCCAAAGCCTGCCTTGGGCACCGGTGAGGTTGCTGTTTCGACATGACATGAACACGCTCGATGCACTCAGGAACACCGCCACACCCGTTGCATTGGTTCTGGCGGCGCAAGATGAGGTTATTTTCCCTGAACGCGCCGAAGCGCTTGTGGCCGGGCTGTCTGAATCTGACCACGCCATCGCCTATCTGTCACGCATTCAGGCGGGGCATAATGATATCTACAACCATCCGGAATTGGCCCCCGCCCTGCGCGACGCGCTGGCGGCGGTCACAGATTAGGTGCTGGCGCGGGTTTCCAACTCATCCGCCACTGCTTCGGCGCGTGCGGCCAGTTCCGTCAATGCATCCGTCACATCGGCAGGGATCACCGGCACCTCAACCCGTTTTGGCTGCGGCTCTGGCCGTGTGTGCAAGCGCGAAATCTCGTCGCGCAGCGATGCGACCTCGGCAAGGGCCGCGCTCAGCTTGTCATCTGCCTCGGCGGTTTTATCCGCAAGCATCAAACCTGCCATCAGCAACATCCGTTCAGCCGGAACACGGCCGATCTGGTTCAGAAGCGTGCGCGCTTCAGTATCCAGCATTGCTGCGGCGGAGATGAGGTATTGCTCCTCTCCCGGCTGACAGGCGACTGTGAATTCTTTGTGGCCGATGGTGATAATCTGATCAGGCATTTGCGTCCTCCGACGAAATCAGCGGCTTCAATTCGCCAAGCACGTCTTCCATTTCGGCCATCTCGGCGGCGCGCTCTGCGCGCAGGGCTTCCAACTCTGCCAAGAGCGAGCGGTTGATCGTGCTCGGTTCGATCACTTTCGCCTCGGACCCTTCGCGCAACTGGCGATTCGCTTCGATCAGTTTGGTATTGGCCTTCTTCAGCCGCAGCATTTCCAGACTTTGCAGATCCAGTTGCTCGGTCATGCGCGCAAGTCGGCGCTCAAGGGTCGCAAAAGACCCTTCCTGCCGCTGGCGCACCGCATTCACGCGCTCTGAGAGTTGCGCATTCTTGGCGCGCTCTGCCTCCAACTGGCGGCGCAGCTCTTCAAGTTCAGTATTGTCTGCGGGTTTGGAGGGCGCCGCGTCCAGTTTCTGGGCGCTTTTCGCGATCCGATCAAGCGCGCGACCCAGACGGCGCTCGAGGTCTGACACATTGCTCATGCGTTTGTCGCTTTCTGCTTCAATGCTCTTTTGACCAGCCGTATCCCCGAATCACCAATATAGCGACACAAGATGCAGGTCGTCAGAGACTAACGCCAAAACCTACAGTTTCCAACAACCTGTCATGAATTGGGACCGAGTTGCGCATCGCTTTGCTTGAACTTGCGGCTGGGGCTGCTATGACGCAGCGAAGATTGGCCAGACAAGGAACGCCCCACGTGGATATTGCTGCCCTGCGAGACGCGCACCCCGACCACTGGAAGAAAGCTACAGCCATCCGCACGCTTGCGATGGACGCTGTCCAAGCCGCAAATTCCGGTCATCCCGGCATGCCCATGGGCATGGCAGATGTGGCGACCGTGCTGTTCGAGCGGCATTTGAAGTTCGACTCCTCTGCCCCGAACTGGGCCGACCGCGACCGGTTCATTCTGTCGGCGGGACACGGCTCTATGTTGGTCTATGCGCTGCTGTATCTGACCGGTTACGAAGACATGACCCTCGATCAGATCAAGAACTTCCGCCAATGGGGATCAATTACAGCCGGGCACCCGGAATACGGCCACGTGACTGGCGTTGAAACGACCACTGGCCCACTGGGTCAAGGCCTGTCCAACGCGGTGGGCTTCGCCATGGCAGAAGAGAAGCTGCGCGCTGAATACGGCCCGAAAACCGTCGATCACTACACCTATGTGATTGCGGGCGACGGGTGCCTGATGGAAGGCATCAGCCACGAGGCAATCGGCCTTGCAGGCCACCAGAGGCTGGGCCGCCTGATCGTGATGTGGGACAATAACGACATCACCATTGATGGCCGCGTCAGCCTGTCTGACAGCACCGACCAGCGCGCGCGCTTTGCGGCAGCAGGCTGGAAGGTTCTGGCCTGTGATGGACATGATCCGGTCGATATCGACCGCGCCCTGACCGAGGCAAAAGGGTCTGACCGCCCCGTACTGATTGATTGCAAGACGATCATCGGTTTTGGCAGCCCCAAGAAATCCGACACATCCGGTGCCCATGGCTCGCCTTTGGGGGATGCAGAGATTGCAGTCACCAAGGAAATCTATGGATGGCCTTATGGTGCGTTCGAGATTCCGGATGATGTGCTCAGCACATGGCGCGCGATTGGTGCGCGCGGTGCAGTCGCTCGGGCCGAGTGGGAAGAGCGCTTTGCCAAATTGTCAGGCACCAAGCAGGCTGAATTCACCCGCCGCATGACAGGGCAAGCCCCGAAAAAGCTGGAAGCCGCCATTCGCGCGCTGAAAAAGCAAATTTCGGAAAGCGCGCCCAAAGTCGCCACGCGCAAATCGTCGGAAATGGTGCTGGAAGTCGTGAATGAGGTCATGCCCGAAACGATTGGCGGTTCAGCAGACCTGACCGGCTCCAACAACACAAAAACCAGTAGCTTGGGGATCTTCACTGCCGAAGATCGCAAGGGCCGTTATGTCTATTACGGCATCCGCGAACATGGGATGGCGGCGGCGATGAACGGCTTGGCGCTGCATGGGGGGCTGAAGCCCTATGGCGGCACATTCCTGTGTTTCACCGATTATGCGCGCGGCGCAATGCGTCTGTCTGCGCTGATGGGCGTTCCTGTCACCTATGTCATGACGCACGATTCTATCGGGCTTGGCGAAGATGGCCCGACCCACCAGCCGGTCGAGCATCTGGCCATGCTGCGCGCCACACCCAACACGCATGTGTTCCGCCCTTGCGACACGGTCGAGACGGCAGAGGCATGGGAACTGGCCCTGACAAGCGCGCGCACCCCGTCTGTTCTGGCATTGACGCGCCAGAACCTGCCGACCTACCGCGTTGAGCACAAGGTCAAGAACCTGACCGCGCAAGGCGCCTATGTTCTGGCCGAAGCGACAGGCAAGCGTCAGGCAATCCTGATGGCGACCGGCTCGGAAGTCGAAATCGCAATGGACGCGCGCGAGATACTAGAGGCCGAGGGGATTGGCACGCGGGTTGTATCCTTCCCCTGCTGGGAATTGTTCGAGGACCAGCCAGAGGCCTATCGCCGCAAGGTTCTGCCCGCAGGGCCGGTTCGCGTTGCGATTGAGGCGGGTATTCGCTTTGGCTGGGATCGCTGGCTGTTCGGCGAACGCGGACGGCGCGAGAAGTCGGGTTTTGTGGGGATGCATGATTTCGGGGCATCCGCGCCCGCGCCAGAACTGTACAAGCACTTTGGCATCACGGCTCAGGCCACCGCAGATAAAGTCAAATCATTGCTCTAAGGCACTGCCGGGCTGGTCCCGGCAGCATTGCCCCACTGGGCAAGGGCAGCCAGACAAAAAAAGTGCCGGGCGATTTGCCCGGCACTTTTTTCATTCAGGGACAGACTGGTTTAGTGCGGTGTCACGCCGCGCAACCGCTCGCCACGACGACGCAGCAATTCCACCACTGTCAGAAGTGCAATCGAGATCATCACCAGAATTGTGGCCACCGCCAGAATTGTCGGGCTGATATCTTCGCGGATACCCGACCACATCTCGCGCGGGATCGTCCGTTGCTCCACACCGGCGACAAACAGAACCACCACAATCTCGTCAAAGGAAGTGATGAAGGCGAACAATGCACCAGATACGACACCGGGCAGGATCAGTGGCATTGTGATCTTGAAGAAGGTCCGCGTTGGCGAGGCACCCAAATTGGCCGCAGCGCGGATCAGGGATTGATCGAACCCGACCAGCGTCGCGGTCACCGTGATGACAACAAAAGGTGTGCCAAGTGCTGCGTGCGCCAGCACAACCCCCAGATACGTCTGCGCGATGTTGATCGACGAGAAGAAGAAGAACATCCCCGCCGCCGAAATGATCAGAGGCACGATCATGGGCGAGATCAGAATGCCCATAATCAGCCCCTTGGCCGGCATTTCCGAACGTGACAACCCAAGCGCTGCCAATGTCCCCAACGTTGTGGACACGAGTGTCGCCGCGATCCCGATGCTGAAGGAATTGCGGATCGACCGCATCCAGCTTTCGGACCCTAGAAAGTCACGATACCAGCGCAAGGAATAGCCGTCCGGGTTCAAGGTCAGCATTTCACGTGTGAACGTGAAGAAGGGCTGCGCGTTGAAACTCAGCGGGATCATGATCAGGATCGGCGCCAGCAGAAAGAAGAAGATCGAGTAGCAGATCACCCGAAAGGTGTAATGCCAGATCTTGTCCTTGGTGGTGTAATAGGCGGGCATGGACATATGCGTTCTCCCTTACCCGAATTTCAGGCTGTCAGTGCCGACAAGCCGGTTAAAGAGCCAATACAGGATCAACACACCAACCAGCAGCATACTGCCAAGCGCAGCAGCAAGGCCCCAGTTCAACGATTGCTGGATGTGGCGGGCGATTTCATTCGAGATCATGCGACCAGACTGACCACCGACCAGCGCGGGCGTGATGTAATAGCCAATCGAGATGATGAAGACCAGAACACCCCCTGCCCCGATCCCCGGCAATGTTTGCGGGAAATACACGCGGCGGAATGCCGTCCAAGGTCGTGCACCAAGGCTTTTAGCCGCGCGCATATATGATGGCGGGATGGTGCGCATTACCGAGTATAGCGGTAACACCATGAAGGGCAGCAGGATATGCGTCATCGCAATGATGGTCCCAGTCTGATTGTATATCAAACTGAACCTCCCATCATCACCTATGAACCCCATGCCGACCAAGGCATTGTTGATGACACCTTGTTGTTGCAACAGCACGATCCAAGCCGAGGTTCGCACCAGCAGCGATGTCCAGAATGGCAGCAATACCGCAATCATCAGCAGATTGGCGTAGCGCATGGGCAGCGTCGACAGATAGTACGCAATCGGAAAGCCCAAAACGAAAGTCATGAAGGTAATCGCAAGGCTAAGCGCCAAAGTGCGACCAAAAAGCGAGACATAAATCTGGCGGTTTTCAGGCCGTTTGACGATATTTCCCTCAGCATCATATTCGCGGTCCAGCGCGGCCACATAATATGACGCTGTCAATGGTCGGCCTTCGCGTTTTATGATCCGCCAAAGTTCTGGCTGGCCCCAAAGCCTGTGCGCATCTGTGAATGCTTCCTTATACGGAGCATCAAAATCGGCAACAGCGCGGGAAGTACGCGAAATCGCGCTGCGTGCGGCACTGATTTCATAGTTCAGGCGAATACCCAGCGGGCCAATCTTTTGTTCACGGCGCGGGCGATCAAGGTCGGCAACCATATCGGCATGCAGGGCGGCAAAGACCGGCTCGTCCGGTATGCCTTGCCCGTCCCACTCTTCCAGCGCGTTCAGTGTTTCAGGCAGCGCATTCACGATCTGCGGGTTGTCGACGGATCGCCACATCATCTGAGCGATGGGGAAGGCGAAGAAGATAAGAATAAAGGCAAGCAGTGGTCCGACCAAGGCGAGTGCCGTCAGTTTCCGGCGTCTGTTGGCGCGTTCAAGTGCCCGACGCAGTGGCGTGCCATCCGAAGTCACCAATCTGCCGCGACTGTCCGTCGCCGTGCCTATGGCACCTTCTTCAGATGTCGCATGCTGAATCGCCATGTCTGCGCTCCTTGCAGAGGAATGTGTTCACAAAATTCTTGCCTGTGCTCAGGCTTTCAGGGCGCGCCGAAGCGCGCCCTGAATAGAATGGCTCAGATTACTGAAGCATCCAGTTTGCAAACCGCTCGCGCAGCTCGTCGCCGTAATCGACCCAGAAGTCGTTATCCAGCACGATGGGCGCAAAGTAGTTTTCAGGCGCAGTCGGCATATGCTCGTTCATGTCGATGCCCAGATCGGCATGTTCGCCAACCAGTGCAGCCGAAGAGGCACGCGCCGGACCGTAGGAGATATAGCTCGCCTGATCCGCAAGGCGCTGTGTATCTGTGGCGAAGTACAGATACTCCATCACCAGCTCTTCATTCGGACCATCCGCAGGCACAACCCAGCCGTCCCATTCGACGACCTGACCATCCCAGATAATGGCCGCTTCCATGCCTTCGACTTCGATCGCGTCGAACATCCGGCCGTTATAGCCAGTTGCGAACGCAACTTCACCATCGGCCAGCAGCTGTGGCGCTTGTGCGCCTTCTGTCCAGAAGATGATGTCGTCTTTGATCGTGTCGAGCTTGGCAAAGGCGCGGTCCACACCTTCTGGTGTTGCAAGCACTTCATAGATCTCGTCCGGGTCTACCCCGTCAGCATAAAGCGCCCATTCCAGATTGGTGCCCGGACGGTCCTGCAATGCACGACGGCCTGGGAAGTTCTCGGTGTCGAACAGATCCTCGATCGAGCTTGGCTGCGCATCATCCGGGAACGCGCCCGGACGGAATGTCAGAACGGTCGAGTACACGATCTGTGGAATGAAGCACTCGCCAAGTGACCCTGGCAGGAAGTCTTCGCTTGCAGGTGTGCCATCAGGCGCAGCGGCCAGCATTTCGTCATGGTCGATCTGCAAAATGATGCCTTCGTCACAGGCAAGCTGTGCGTCGGATGGCAGCATGTCGACCAAATCCCAGGTCACATTTCCGGCCTGCGACTGTGCGCGCAAGCTTGCAAGCGCGTTCGCAGAGCCGTCATCATTGATGATGGTGACATGTGGGTTGGCTTCCATGAAGGGCTCATGATACGCGCGCTGTTGGCTTGCGGTATATGCACCGCCCCAGGAAACAATGGTCAACGAGACTGGATCTTGTGCAGCCGCACTCAACGCAATGACGCTGACTGCAGAGCTAAGACCGATCAGTTTCAGTTTGGATGACATAGATAACCTCCTTGGTTAGTTTTCAGTCACAGGCCGTAGCCCGTGCTGTTTTTGACAGTCCCATCCCTCGGACCGTGTGGTACGTCTGCGCATCTGTCACTCTGGACAGTCAAGCGCACGACAGTCTTGCGGCATCCAGCCGATTTCAATCATGCTGCCCGGCTTGTGACGCACCTGATCGGGTGCATTGCGGGTTTTCATGACGAAATTCTCGTTTCCAGCAACTTTCAGGCGTGTGCGGAACACATCACCCATATAAATGAATTCAAGGACTTCGGCCTTGATCGTGTGGGCATCTTCGGCCAGCCGGTCCTTATTGGCCTCGACACGTTCGGGGCGAATGGAAACGCGTGTCCGCTCGCCCACCTTCGAGACATTGATCGGCTTGGCATCAATCAACACGCCGCCGTCCAACTGGACCACGCATGTCTCGCCTTTGATTTCTTTGATCACACCGTCGATCGTGTTGTTTTCGCCGATGAACTGCGCCACGAAGCTGTTGCGCGGTTCTTCATACAGGACATCTGGCGGCGCAAGCTGCTGAATGCGCCCGTCTTCGAATACGGCGACATTGTCCGACATGGTCAAGGCTTCTGTCTGGTCATGCGTAACATAAACCGTAGTAATCCCAAGGTCATGTGCCAAACGCGTAATCTCGAACTGCATGTGTTCGCGCAACTGCTTGTCGAGTGCGCCCAGCGGCTCGTCCATCAAGACCAATTCCGGCTGGAACACCAAGGCGCGAGCAAGGGCGATCCGTTGCTGCTGACCCCCGGACAATTGCGCGGGGCGGCGGTTCACGAATGCCCCCATCTGCACCATGTCCAGCGCGCGCATCACGCTTTTCTCGCGCTCGGACTTGCCCATTCCACGCACTTCAAGCGGAAAGGACAGGTTCTCGCCAACAGTCATATGTGGGAACAGAGCATAGTTCTGAAAGACCATGCCGATCCCGCGTTTATGCGGCGGGACAGAGTTGATGGGCTTGCCATCGAGCAGGATTTCGCCGCTCGTCGCGGTCTCGAACCCTGCCAACATCATCAGGCAGGTGGTCTTGCCGGACCCCGATGGTCCAAGCATGGTCAGGAACTCGCCTTTCGCAACCGAAAGATTTAGATCCTTCACCACAAGGGTTTCCCCGTCGTAGCTCTTCTGGACGCCATCGTATACGACAAATCCGTCGCTCTGCTGTGCTGCGACCACGTTTATCTCCCCGTAAATCGGCGGTATTCCGCTCTCTTCATGGCCTAAGTAAAAACCAAGGAGCATGTGGAATGCAACCGATAACTTTGTTTCGTGTTGTTTCGACCCGTCTTTAGGCGAATGCGCTGATTAGAGCCGCGTTTAAAGTTATTCGTTCGGCAAATTGGCCAAGTGCCGTACATTAAACTTGGCGTGAAACTTTGCAACACATGCGCCAAACGCCCAAGCGTCCGCCTTGCGGCGTCTGTTTCCAGTAACAAATGGGATTGAATGGTGCGGTCGAGAAGACTCGAACTTCCACGGGTGTTACCCCACAGCGACCTCAACGCTGCGCGTCTACCAATTCCGCCACGACCGCACGCGACTTGGTGCGGGCCTGATAGCCCCTCATCCCACCGTTGTGAAGAGGGAAAAACACCCCCCGCATCAAGTTTCTGATCCAGCATGTGCAGCGCGGACCACACCCGGCCCTGATGGACATGGCTGTCATAGACGCTTATTTGAGCGTGACAGGTTTCCAGATAGTCCCAAATACCGGTAAAGCGTGCATCGACACGCATGGACCAAGTTTTCGCTGACGGAGCACGGCAGAGAGATGTTGACTGAAGAACTTGAGTGGACAGTGTTGCCGGGCTTGCGCGATTATGCGCAAACCCTCGCGGCAATGGAGGCCCGCGTGGCCGAGATCGCAAAAGGCACAGCGCCCGAAGCGATCTGGCTGTTGGAGCACCCCCCACTTTATACTGCTGGCACCAGTGCCGCCCCCGGTGACCTGACCCAAGCTGACAGGTTTCCGGTGCATTACGCAGGTCGGGGCGGGCAATATACCTATCACGGTCCGGGTCAGCGGGTTGCCTATGTCATGCTCGACCTCAACCGGCGCGGACGCGATGTGCGGTGCTTTGTACATAATATGGAGAACTGGGTCATCGAAACCTTGGGCGAATTCGGCATTCGGGGCGAACGCCGCGCGGGTCGCGTCGGGGTCTGGGTGACGCGCCCTGAAAAGCCTGGCTTGCCCGATGGCAGCACACGTGAAGACAAGGTCGCGGCAATTGGCATCAAGATTCGCCGCTGGGTCAGCTTCCATGGTCTGTCCATCAACGTAGAGCCGGACCTGAACCATTTTGAGGGAATCATACCCTGCGGCATCCGCGATCATGGCGTGACATCCTTGGTGGATCTGGGCTTGCCCGTCACGATGGATGACCTTGATCTTGCGCTAAAACGTCAGTTTTTTCTCACATTCGGCAATTGACATGTGAATTTCCACCCGATTCGCAGGCGCGTGTGACGCCGCAACGCAGCAAGTTCATTGATCCATGTCAAAAATATCCGCCCTGCGACACTTGGAGCATTGCCCTATGAAAAGTCGCATTCTAAAAGCGTAGTATACCGCGATACACAGATGCGTGTTGGCGCAGATGGTGTCGTGGAAGCAGAATGGTGCGTGCAGCCTTGCACGGGCCCCGCACGACAACAGTTGCGAGCAACGCAACAGGAATCGGGAACTGGAGTAGCCAATGGCCGATGCAGCCACTCATGACCACGGACACGAGGACAACCGCTCGTTCTTTACCCGCTGGTTCATGTCTACAAACCACAAGGATATCGGTATCCTTTATCTGTTCACCGCCGGCATTGTCGGGTTCATCGCAATAGGCTTTTCGGTCTATATGCGCATGGAGCTGATGACACCGGGCGTGCAGTACATGTGCATGGAAGGCGCAAGCTTTACCGCGCAGGAAGAATGCACACCCAACGGGCATATCTGGAACGTGCTGGTCACAGCGCATGGCATCCTGATGATGTTCTTTGTGCTGATTCCCGCCCTGTTCGGTGGCTTCGGCAACTATTTCATGCCGCTTCAGATCGGCGCGCCTGACATGGCATTCCCGCGCCTGAACAACCTGAGCTACTGGCTGTTTGTGGCAGGCTCCGCGCTGGCAGTTGCATCGGTTCTGTCACCGGGCGGCAATGGCCAGCTTGGGTCTGGGGTGGGCTGGGTCTTGTACCCGCCGCTGTCGACCAATGAGGCGGGCTATTCGATGGACCTTGCGATTTTCGCGGTCCATGTGTCTGGGGCATCGTCCATTCTGGGCGCGATCAATATCATCACCACATTCCTGAATATGCGCGCACCCGGCATGACACTGTTCAAGGTGCCATTGTTCGCATGGTCTGTGTTCATCACTGCGTGGATGATTCTTCTGGCGCTGCCGGTTCTGGCGGGCGCGATCACCATGCTGCTGACCGACCGCAACTTTGGAACCGCGTTCTTTGACCCCGCAGGCGGGGGCGACCCGGTGCTTTATCAGCATATTCTGTGGTTCTTTGGCCATCCGGAAGTGTATATCATCATCATTCCGGGCTTCGGGATCATCAGCCATGTGATTGCGACCTTCTCGCGCAAGCCGATCTTTGGCTATCTGCCGATGGTCTGGGCGATGATTGCGATTGCGGTTCTGGGCTTCATCGTCTGGGCGCACCACATGTATACGGCAGGCATGTCGCTGACGCAGCAGACCTATTTCATGCTGGCGACGATGGTGATTGCGGTGCCTACTGGCATCAAGATCTTCAGTTGGATCGCCACGATGTGGAAGGGTTCTGTCAGCTTTGAGACACCGATGCTGTGGGCCTTTGGCTTTTTGTTCCTGTTCACAGTGGGCGGGGTGACCGGTATCGTGCTGGCACAGGCACCGATTGACCGGATTTATCACGACACCTACTACGTTGTGGCCCATTTCCACTATGTGATGAGCCTTGGCGCGGTATTTGCCCTGTTTGCCGGTATCTATTACTGGTTTGGCAAAATGTCGGGGCGTCAGTACCCTGAATGGGCTGGCAAGCTGCATTTCTGGACAATGTTCATCGGTGCAAATATCACCTTCTTCCCACAGCACTTCTTGGGTCGTCAGGGGATGCCACGGCGCTATATCGACTATCCCGAAGCTTATGCGCTTTGGAACTATGTCTCGTCGATCGGCGCGTTCATCAGCTTTGCATCCTTTGTGTTCTTTATCGGTGTGGTCTTCTACACACTGAAATTTGGGCGCCGCATCACCCAGAACAACTACTGGAACGAGCACGCGGACACGCTGGAATGGACCCTGCCTTCGCCCCCGCCCGAGCACACGTTCGAGCAGCTTCCAAAGCGCGAAGACTGGGACAAGCAGCCCGCCCATTAAGCACATCAGTGGCAGGTTAAATGCCCGTTTATTGGACAATCACACCGAAAGCCCCGGGCACACCGCCCGGGGCTTTTGCACTCGCGGCCGGTGACGGTGCGGAGTATCGCCTCTCGTTGATGCCCTTCGTGTCGATGGGGCCAAAAGGCTTCGTGCGCATCATCGCAATCAGCGCGGCCTTTCTTACTCTGCCACTTCTGGCCGTTCTGGGGACACCTGTTCTATGGGGGCTGTTGCCCTTTGCGGGGCTGGCGCTTTGGGCACTGTGGTATGCCCTCAGCCGCAACAGCGCTGAGCGGCACGCGCTGCGCGAAGACCTTTGCCTGACGAAAGAGCGGATCGAGATCACCCGCACCAACCCGCGCAAACCTGCACAGCACTGGCACGCCAACCCCTATTGGGTGCGCGTCAAGCTGGCGGAAAAGGACGGGGTGATCGAGAACTACCTGACATTGGAAGGGAATGGCCGCGTGGTGGAACTGGGCGCATTCCTAAGCCCAGAAGAACGCGCCGAGCTTTATGCCAAATTGTCACAAGCCCTGCGCCACTTGCGCTGAGGGCTTTTAAGGGCGCACGGCACGAAATGCAGCGGCCACAGCAGCAGCGCGGCACCTGTCTGCCACACCCTCGTCGCCCTGTGCTGTCGGATGAAATCTGAAGCGAAATGCTTGCAAGCGTTTCTCTGCACTGGCCTGCGGATAGCCAATCGCATCCAAAGATGGCGCCAGCGGCAAATCATCGCCCATGCCATCGGGACACACGGCAAGTGACAACCTGTTCAACCGCCGCCAGTCAAAGCGGGGGCCGGGGTCTTCTTTGCGCTCCGGGGCCATATCGGAATGCGCGATCACCTGATGGGGCGCAATCTGCCACCGCGCCATCACCCCTTGCAACAGCGCCTCAAGACACCGCATTTGCGGCTCTGGAAAAGGTTGTGCACCGGAATTGACCAGCTCGACCCCGATAGAGCGCGAGTTAATGTCGCTTTGCCCATCCCATGACCCCGCGCCCGCATGCCAGGCACGGAGTGATTCTTCGACCAACTGCATAAGCTGACCCGAGGGCGAGATCACGTAATGCGCAGACACTTCCGCCCCACGGTCGCACAAGCGCTCCAGCGCTGCCTCGGTGTCGCGCATGCCGGTGTAATGCAGCACAATCAAACTGGGCCGCAGCCCGTTACGGCGCGGCCCAAAATTTGGGGATGGATGCCAGATTGGCTGCACGGCCAGCGATCACTCGCGCGCGCGTACGGTGCGTGCGGCTTGCCGGAACGGGGTCGGGTCCCACCAGCAGGCAAAGCCGTCGCCATCAGGGTCCAGATGGTTCGGGTCGCGTTCTGGCCCACCTGCGGCAAGGAAAGCTTCTTGCGCCAGATCCTGACTTCCGAACTGGGCACATGCGCTTTCTGAACGACGCCAGCGCAACGGGTTCGACCGGTTGTAGCGTTGCTCGCCCACATTGTGCTGGGTGGACAGCGCATAGACAAACAGGTTTGGCGTGTTTGTACCCGAAGACATTTCACCATCGCTGACCCGGACTTGGGGCACAAAATCGCGCTCAACCAGCCGGTCGGGCTGCGATGCGCCAAACGGTTGCGGTGTGAATTGCTGCTCGCTGACACCGGCGCTGGCTGTCTGTGACTGACCGCCCGAAGACTGAGCACTCGTTGACGACGGGGACACAGCAGATAGCGGCGCGCCGACATTTTGCTGTGCCACCGGGAATTGTTGCGAGCTGGATTGCGAGGGCGCTTGCGTTGCAGGCGTGCCGCGTACCGCTGCCACAGCTTCTTGCCCGATGGATGCAGACTGGCTTGGTTGCGAAAATTGCGGGGCATTCGAGGGCCGCTGCACATTGCTTGCCTGTGCGGCCTCATTGCGGCGAATGCGCGACAGTTCTTCCTGTGCGCGCATATACTGCGCATAATCACTGAACCCCACGCCACGCCCGGTGGTGTCGATGACATTCGAGTAGGGCGCGGAGCCGCCGCAAGCGGCAAGCAACGCAGTTGCGGTGCCTATCATGATCAAAGCTTTGGGAAAACGCATCGGACCTCTCAGCCTTGCAAAATTATACTGCAAGTTACCACCATTTTTCGGGTTTGGAAACAAAGCCCGTCGCCTGTTCAAGGACATGTGCTGTATTGAGCAACGCCCCCTCTTCCCAAGGCCGCCCGATCAGTTGCAGTCCCAAAGGAAGCCCTTTGGAATCAAGGCCCGCAGGCAGCGCAACCCCCGGCAAACCGGCAAGGTTCACAGTCACGGTGAACACATCATTCAGATACATTTCAACCGGGTCCGCCGCAGCCATTTCACCCAGACCAAAGGCCGCTGACGGGGTGGCAGGTGTCAGGATCGCATCGACACCCGTGGCAAACACCTCTTCAAAATCGCGCTTGATCAGCGTGCGGACCTTGCGCGCGCGGTTGTAATAGGCGTCGTAGAACCCCGCCGACAGCACATAGGTGCCGATCATGACGCGGCGCTGCACTTCCAGCCCGAACCCTTCGGCGCGGGTTTTCTCGTACATCTGGGTAATGCCATCACCCGGCCCCAATGTCGCGCGGTGCCCGTAGCGGACGCCATCGTAGCGCGCGAGGTTGCTCGATGCCTCGGCAGGGGCAATGACATAATAGGCAGGCAGCGCGTATTTCGTATGCGGCAACGAGATGTCAACAATCTCGGCACCCGCATCGCGCAGCATATCCGCCCCCTTGCCCCACAGCTCGGCAATCTCGGCGGACATCCCATCCATGTGGTATTCACGCGGAATACCGATCTTCTGACCGCGAATGTCGCCCGTTAGCATCGCCTCAAAATCGGGGACAGGCAGATCGGCACTGGTGGAGTCCTTGGCGTCATGGCCACACATCGCCTCTAGCATAATGGCTGCATCGCGCACGGTTTTGGTCATCGGTCCCGCCTGATCGAGCGATGAGGCAAAGGCAACGACACCCCAGCGCGAACACCGTCCATAGGTGGGCTTGATCCCGACGGTTCCGGTAAAGGCCGCAGGCTGACGGATTGATCCGCCAGTATCGGTGCCGGTTGCCGCAAGGCACAGATCAGCCGCCACCGCCGCCGCAGACCCGCCAGACGATCCGCCCGGCGTCAGGTCGCGCGCGTCCACTTTCCACGGATTGACGACATTGCCATAGACCGAGGTTTCATTGCTGGACCCCATGGCAAATTCGTCCATGTTCAGCTTGCCCAGCATCACCGCGCCTGCATCGCGCAACTGCGCACTGACGGTGGATTCGTATTCGGGGCGGAACCCGTCGAGAATACGCGACGCTGCCTGCGACGCGACACCTTGCGTGCAGAACAAATCTTTGATGCCCAAAGGTATGCCGCACATCGCAGGCGCATCGCCTGCCGTGATCCGCGCATCCGCCGCTGTCGCACGTTCCAGCGCGATTTCCGGCGTATGATGAACAAAGGCATTCAGCGCGCCTGCCCCCTCAATCGCGTTCAAACACGCTTCGGTCAGTTGCACCGAGGTCACATCGCCCGCGCGCAAAGCATCGCGCGCATCGGCAATCGTCATTTTGTTCAGATCACTCATTCCACCACCTTCGGCACAGCAAAAAACCCTTCGCGTGCATCGGGCGCGTTTGACAGGATTTTGGCCTGCATATCGCCATCCGTTACCCCGTCTTTGCGGCGCTTCAGACGCATGGGCGTGACCGAGGTCATCGGCTCCACGCCCTCGACATCGACCTCGTTCAGTTCTTCCATAAAGGTCAAAATCTGACTAAGTTCCTGTGCCAGCGCGGGCAGATTGTCTTCGGGAACAGCGATGCGGGCAAGATGGGCCACCTTGCGCGCTGTCTCCAGATCGATCTCGGACATGACCCCTCCGGGTTTTCAGGTAATTACAGCGCATTTAGCCCGATGCCGCGAGAGGTGCAAGCGCGGCGCGCGCGATCCGACATGCAAGTTGCCGCCAATGCACGCGCAGTTGATCAGCAGGGTTATTCACCTGCGCCAAGGCAAAGGCTATCATCCCACAAGATTTCTTGTGAAAGCCCCCGTCATGCTGCGATATGTTGTTGGTTTTTGTCTATGCACGCTCGCCCTGCCCGCATGGGCCTGCCCTGCCCCGCCACTTGCGGAACTGGAAATTCATCTGGCCGCTGTCAATGACGAGCGGCGCCGTGCGGGGCGCGCACCGCTGGCACTTTCGCCAGAATTGGGCCGTGTGGCGCAGGCCCATGCCTGTGACATGGCGCAGCGGGGGTATTTCAGCCATATCAGCCAAGACGGGCGCAGCGTGTCAGACCGCATAAACCGCGCAGGGCTGCCAAGGCTTTGCACGATGGGCGAGAATATCGCACGCGGCCAGCGCGATGTGCCCAGTGTCATGGCAGGCTGGATGCGATCCTCCGGTCATCGGCGCAACATTCTGGACCGCGATTTCACACTTGTGGGCTTTGGCCGCGCAGACGGGCCGAACTGGGTGCAACTGTTCGCGCGACCTTGTTGATTGTCGGCGCGCGCGCCCTGCGTTACATCTGCACCAGACTTGGTTCAGCCCGCAGGAGTGAGACATGCGCGACACGACCCCGCAGCCCATCCATCTGGCCGATTACCAGCCACCCCCTTTTCTGGTTGATGATGTGGCGCTTACCTTTCGACTGGCCCCGACAGCCACACGTGTGATCGCAAAGGTCCGCTTTCGCCCCAATCCGGATGCAAGCCCCGGTCACGACCTGCGGCTGGATGGCGAGGGGCTGAAACTGATTTCGGCCCATCTGAACGGTGCCGAAATCACAGCGCAGCCCGACGAATCCGGCCTGACCATTCCCGCGCAGGACTTGCCCGAAGGTGCACTTGACTGGCAGGCGGAGGTCGAAATTGCGCCCGACGGCAACACCGCATTGGAAGGGCTGTATATGTCGCGCGGCATGTATTGCACCCAATGCGAAGCCGAGGGCTTTCGCAAGATCACCTTCTATCCGGACCGCCCCGATGTGATGGCCCCGTTTCGCGTACGCATCGAGTCTGATCTGCCGGTCCTTCTGTCCAACGGCAACCCCGCATCTTCGGGCCAAGGCTGGGCCGAATGGCACGACCCCCACCCCAAGCCCGCCTATCTGTTTGCACTTGTGGCGGGCGATCTGGTCGCCGCATCTGACCGCTTCACCACGATGGAGGGGCGCGATGTGGCGCTCAACATCTGGGTGCGCAAGGGCGATGAGGACAAGACCGCCTATGCGATGGACGCGCTCAAGCGCTCGATGGTCTGGGATGAACAGGTTTACGGGCGCGCCTATGATCTGGATGTGTTCAACATCGTTGCGGTCGATGATTTCAACATGGGCGCGATGGAGAACAAGGGTCTGAACATCTTTAACTCGCGCTATGTTCTCGCCTCGCCCCAAACCGCGACCGACAGCGATTATGCCAGTATCGAACGGATCATCGCGCATGAGTATTTCCACAACTGGACCGGCAACCGCATCACCTGCCGCGACTGGTTCCAACTGTCGTTGAAAGAAGGGCTGACGGTTTACCGTGACCAACAGTTCATGGGCGACATGCGCAGCCATTCGGTCAAGCGGATCGAGGATGTGCTGACGCTGCGCGCACGCCAGTTCCGTGAAGATGACGGACCTTTGGCACATCCGGTGCGGCCCGAAAGCTATGTCGAGATCAACAATTTCTACACCGCGACAGTGTATGAAAAAGGCGCGGAGTTGATCCGCATGTTGCAACTTCTGGTCGGGCAAGATCGCTACAAGGCGGCACTCGATCTGTATTTCGCACGCCATGACGGGCAGGCCTGCACGATCGAGGACTGGATCGCCGTGTTCGAGGAAGCCGCTGGCCGCGATTTGTCGCAGTTCAAGCGTTGGTATGGACAGGCGGGCACCCCGCGCGTCGATGTGTCAGAAGACTGGCAGGATGGCAGCTATACCCTGACGCTGCGCCAGCACACGCCCGACACCCCCGGCCAACCCCTGAAGGAGCCGCTGGTCATACCCGTGGCGATGGGTCTGCTTGGCGCAGATGGTGCCGAAATGGTGCCCACAACCGTGCTGGAACTCGACAGCCCCGAGCAAAGCTTCACCTTCCCTGACCTGCCTGCGCGGCCTGTCGCCTCGCTGTTGCGTGGGTTTTCTGCGCCGGTGGTTCTGAATCACAGCCTCAGCTCTGAAGACCGCGCGCTGATGCTGGCGCATGACACCGACCCCTTTAACCGCTTTGAAGCAGGGCGCGCGCTTGCGCGCGACATCCTGCATGCGATGGTACTGGAAGGGGCGACACCCGGCCCCGATTACCTCAACGCTCTGCGCACAATGGTCAGCGACGAGGCGCTTGACCCCGCCTTTCGTGCATTGGCGCTGCATATCCCCGGTCAGGACGATCTGGCCAGCTCGCTCTACGCGGCGGGCCATGTGCCAGACCCCGACGCCATTCAGGCCGCGCGGACCACAGCGCTGCGCCTGATCGCCGAAGCGCTGCGCCCGCAATTGCAGGACGTGGCCAATGCCATGCAGACCCCTGGCCCTTACAGCCCCGACGCCCGTGATGCGGGTCGTCGCGCGCTGAAGGTGCAGGCGGTGTCATTGCTGGCACGCGCAGATGAGGGCGCGAAAGCAGCCGAACTTTTCGCCCGCGCAGATAACATGACCGAGCAACTGGGCGCATGGGGGGCACTGCTGGCGATTGGGAAGGGCCAAGAAGAAGGCGCGCAATTCTACCGGCAATGGGCACAGGACCGGCTGGTGGTGGATAAGTGGTTCTCGGCACAGGTCATGTATGCCGCACCGAAAGCTGCCGCTGGTCTGGTGCAGCAACTAACACAGCACCCGGATTTCGAGTGGAAGAACCCGAACCGTTTTCGGTCCGTGATCGGTGCATTGGGGGCCAATCCGGCAGGGTTTCATGCAACAGACGGTGCAGGATACAAGCTGGTTGCAGATTGGCTGATCCGGCTGGACGGGGTGAACCCGCAATCCGCGGCACGGCTATCAACCCTGTTCGAGACGTGGCGGCGCTATGATGCGTCGCGGCAGGCATTGATCCGGGCGGAACTGCAACGGATCAGGTCGCAAGACAATCTAATACCAATCAGCATTGATCAGAACTCTTGAGCCCAGTCGCGGGTTCCAATGGAGGTGATTGTGTCGGGCATGCTGACCAATTTGTTCCAAGCCTTGCAGCAATGATCTACGATGTCTTCATAGGTTTCGAAGATGAGGTTTGATAGCCAGTTGTCTCGCATGAATTGCCAGATGTTTTCGACTGGATTGAGTTCTGGGCATTTTGCGGGGATCGGGATGATGGTGATGTTGTCCGGAATGACCAGCTTGTCAGTCATGTGCCATGCGGCTTGATCCACGAGCACAGCCCCATGTGCTTTGGGTGCGACAGTTTGGGAGATTTCAGCAAGATGCAGGGCCATCGCTTCGGTATTGCACGCTGGCAGCACAAGACCTGCAGCTTTCCCGAGGGCTGGGCAAATCGCTCCAAAGATGTAGCTTGAACTCGTGCGCTGATCATGTGGGGCGGAAGGTCGCGTACCGCGCTTCGCCCATCGGCGCGTGATCTTGTTTTTCTGGCCGACACGCGCTTCATCTTGGAACCAGACTTCGATCACAGTGCCTTGCAGGAGCCGTGCGCGGAGCTTTGCTACTGCGGCTGCAAACCCTTTTTTTTAAAGTCCTCCAGTGCGGCTGTATCTTGCGCGTGATGGCGCGGGCGTGCTGTGAGTTTGACATAACCAAGCGCCCTGAGTTCCCGGCTTATCGACGTCTCGTGAAGTGAAATCCCAAATGTGTCTGCAATCCATTTCCTCAGATCACTCAGGCGCCAGCGGACGACCCCATGGACCGATAAGGTCGGACCGCTCTCAACAATTGCAGCAAGCGCCCTGCGCTGCTCATCGTTAAGCTTAGACTGCTGACCAGGAGCTTTGCCGTTGATCAAGCCGTCAGGCCCGCGGGCATTAAACCGCTCCACCCAGTCACGGACAATTTGTAGGCCAACACCACCAATCCGAGCAGCATCGCTGCGCCGACCGCCATCATAGATCTCCGCCAGCGCCAAAAGCCTGCGGGCTTGGTTGGCATCCTTTGTCTTTCGCGCAAGTTCTCTCAACTTCATGCCGTCGTAGTCTGTCCGTAACGCGAGCGCTGCGCCCATAGAGAGGCCCTCCCCAGAAAATCTGACGCCATTGAGTCAGATCTTCATAGATTTGGGAATCCCAAAACCCTCAGAAGAGTCAGATTTCGCGAGACTTGGTATAAGCCGCGACATGGGCGAAATGGTCGGGCGGATGCTGGGCTAGATGAGTGTATCCCGGCATATCTGCCGGGATACAATATTGCGCTGAAGTTGCGCCTTAGTTGAAGGCCGCGTCTGTAACCGCAGAGGTCACAGCCCCTTCGGGCTCAGACGTGATGACCGGATCAGAACCACCCCCCAGCAGTGTCGCCACTGTGCGGGCATAGTCTTCCATGTCCAGCGTGCCATTCGACCCTTCGAGCAGAAGCGCCACTTCGCTCATCATGCGGGTCTGATGCTCTTCGGTTTGTGCGCCCGTGTCGTCATATTCCAGCACGATCATGGCCGCTTCCTCGACATTCTCGGCCGCCCATTCCCAGCCGCGCATCGAGGCGCGCACGAAGCGGGCCATCTTGTCGACGAAGTCAGGGTCTTCAAGGTTCTCTTCCATCACATAGAGGCCATCTTCCAGCGTGGCGACGCCCTGATCCTCATATTTGAAGGTGACAAGTTCGTCCTCGCTGATCCCTGCATCGATGACCTGCCAGTATTCATTGTAGGTCATGGTCGAGATGCAATCGGCCTGCTGTTGCAGCAGCGGATCGACATTGAAGCCCTGACGCAGAACTTCGACGCCTTCATCGCCGCCATCGGTCGGGATGCCAAGCGTGCTCATCCAGCTTAGGAACGGGTATTCATTGCCAAAGAACCACACACCCAATGTGCGGCCCGGAAAATCCTCTGGGCCGGTGATGCCCGTCTCCGCGAGGCAGGTCAGCATCATGCCCGAAGCTTTGAACGGCTGGGCGATATTGACCAGCGGCAGGCCGTTTTCACGCGCGGCCAAAGCGGCTGGCATCCACTCGACAATAACATCGGCACCACCGCCCGCGATGACCTGTGGCGGCGCGATATCGGGGCCGCCTGCGCGGATCGTGACATTCAGGTCTTCTTCTTCATAGAAGCCGTTTTCCAGCGCAACATAATAGCCCGCGAACTGCGCCTGCGTCACCCATTTGAGCTGCAAGGTCACATCGTCCATCGCCCATGCCGCGGGCGCAAGCCCCAGACCAAGGGCCGCCACTGACCCGTAAACTGTCTTTTTCATTTTCACTACCTCCATGTTGCCTGCCCCGTTTCGGGTGCAGGAGTTAACGCCCGCGTTGCGAAGGGTGCCAAAAGGTCACCCCCTTTTCCACAAGCGCAATAATGCCGTAGAACAGCGACCCCGCAAGGGCTGCGACGGCAATTTCTGCCCAGACCATATCCAGTTGCAACCGCCCCACCTCGGTCGAGATGCGAAAGCCCATCCCGCGCGTGGGAGAGCCGAAAAATTCAGCAACTATGGCCCCGATCAACGCAAGCGTTGATGCAATTTTAAGCCCATTGAAGATGAAGGGCATCGCCGCAGGCAGGCGCAGCTTCAGCAGTGATTGCCCCCAGCTTGCATTATAGGTCCGCATCAGGTCGCGCTGCATCGCCTCGGTCGCGGCCAAACCCTGCACAGTGTTGACCAGCATGGGGAAAAACACCATCGCCACGACCACCGCCGCCTTGGACGGCCAGTCAAATCCGAACCACATCACCATAATCGGCGCGGTCCCGATAATCGGCAATGCTGCCAGAAAATTGCCCACCGGCAACAGGCCGCGGCGCAGGAAGTCCGAGCGGTCCACCAACAGCGCAAAGACCAGCGCAGCACCTACACCAATGGCATAGCCAGAAAGGGCACCCTTGACGAAGGTCTGCACGAAATCCACCCAAAGCACATCGGTCGAGCGCAGAATACGTGCCCAGATAGCACTTGGCGCAGGCAGGATCACGCGCGGCACTTCCAGCGCGCGCACAGTCACTTCCCACAGCCACAACAGGGTGGCACCAAAGGTCAACGGGGCCAGCAATGATTGCAGGCGGCCCACCAGCCCATCGGCGCGCGGCAGATCAGCAAAGATCGCCACCAGCATCCACGCCCCCAGCCAGACCGCAATGACAGCGGCCCAGAAACCCACATGCCCCATCGGCCCGACAACCAGCCCCCAGGCTGCAAGGGCCACAGCCCCTGTCATGAGGGCGAGTAACGCCAGATGCGCCATCCCGTCGGCCCTTGGCAGGGCCAGCCACACAAGCAAGGCCGCAAGCAAGGCCGCAAGCGGCAGAAAGGCGGGCTGCCCCTCGGCGCCGGTCATCCCGAAGGCGATGGCCGCAAGCAGGCCCAGCGTCATACCGGCCCATTGCACCCCGCCGCTGTCGCGCAGAACCATCATGCCGCCATCCCCATACGTTTCAAGGTGGCGCGCTGTATCAACCCGATCAGCGCTACCATGCTGGCCGCAAGGATCGCGGCTGCAAACAGCGCGGACCAGATCTGCACCGTCTGCCCGTAATAGCTGCCCGACAACAGACGCGCGCCCAACCCCGCCACAGCGCCCGTCGGCAATTCGGCCACAATCGCCCCCACCAAAGCGGCGGCAATCGCCACTTTCAGCGAGGCGAACAGATACGGCATTGAGGAGGGCCAGCGCAGTTTCCCAAACACCTGCACGCCGTTGGCGCTGTAGGTTCGCATTAGGTCCAGCTGCATGTGATCTGGCGCGCGCAACCCTTTGACCATGCCCACAACCACTGGAAAGAAACTTAGATAAGTGGAAATGATCGCCTTGGGGATCAGCCCGGTGATGCCGATGGCGTTCAGCACCACGATAATCATGGGCGCGATGGCCAGAATAGGAATGGTCTGGCTGGCAATCGCCCAAGGCATGACACTCGCATCCATCGCACGGTTATGCACGATCCCCACTGCAAGCGCGACGCCCAGGGCAGACCCGATGGCAAAACCCAAAAGCGTGGCAGAGAGCGTGACCCAGCCGTGATAGACAAGGCTGCGATTGGACAGGCTGCCAGTGTTCATGAACCCCCGCCGACCCGTCATCTCCTCCACGACGGTGGAGTTCCACAACTCTGCCATCACCTGATGCGGGGCGGGCAGACGCGGGCGTTGCTGCGTCATCGTCTCGGAGATGAGCGCTGCAAAGCCCAGATCCTGACCCGCACGGCGGGCCTGATCCTGCGCCCATTGCGCATTCATCGGCACAACTGCGGCATACCAGAGCGCGATCAAGGTTGCCGTCACCACAAGAACAGGGATCAGATTGCGCATGACTGGTGCACCTTTCGGGGGGCTCTGCCCCCTCGCCCCCCGGAGTATTTGACGCAAGAAAATGATGCTTCAGTCATCCAGATGCCCTGCCCTGAGCCCTTCACGCACACGGTGCGCAATCTCGATGAATTCGGGGCTGTCGCGCAATTCCAATGGCCGCTCGCGCGGCAGAGGGCTGTCGATGATATCCGTAATCCGGCCCGGACGCGGCGACATGACCACGATCTTGGTGGACAGATAGACCGCCTCGGGGATCGAATGGGTGACAAAACCGATCGTCTTTTCGGTGCGCGCCCAGAGTTCCAGCAATTGCTCATTCAGCCGGTCGCGCACGATTTCGTCCAATGCCCCGAAGGGTTCGTCCATCAGCAGGATATCGGCGTCAAAGGCCAGCGCGCGGGCGATAGAGGCGCGCTGCTGCATCCCGCCTGACAACTGCCACGGGAATTTGCGCGCAAAGCCTGACAGTTCCACCAGTTCCAACACCCTTTCGACGCGCGCCTCCTGTTCAGAGCGGGAAAACCCCATAATCTCTAGCGGGAGTTTCACATTGCCCGCGATGGTGCGCCACGGATACAGGCCCGCCGCCTGAAACACATAGCCATAGGCGCGTGCCTTGCGTGCAGCTTCGGGCGACATGCCATTGACGGTCAGTGTGCCTTCGGTCGGTTGTTCCAGATCCGCAATCACGCGCAAAAGCGTGGTCTTGCCGCAGCCCGACGGGCCGATGAAACTGACGAATTCCCCTTTGGCAATGTCGAGCGACACATCCTTAAGGGCATGGACAGGCCCGTCATTCGTCTGGAATGTCAGGCTGAGGTTCTTTGCTGAAATGACAGGCGCTGTCAGGGTATCGCGCATCACACCCCCGTCGCCGGAATGCCTGAGCGCTGCACAGGCCGCGGTGCGGTCAGGTCTTTCCATGCAGAGAGCGCCTGACTGACAGGGCCATTTGCGTCGCGCGCGACAAATTGGCCGTGCCCTTCGTGCCCGTCAAAGGCGCCGTCACGTACCATGACCCGACCACGCGACAACACGAAGCGCGGCAGGCCTGTGACCTCTTTGCCCTCGAACACATTGTAATCAATTGCGGATTGCTGCGTGCTGGCGGTGATGGTCTTGGATTTCTCGGGGTCCCAGACAACCAGATCGGCATCAGCGCCCACTGCCACGGCGCCCTTGCGCGGATACATCCCGAAAATCTTGGCCACATTGGTCGAGGTGACAGCAACAAATTCGTTCATGGTGATGCGCCCTGTGCGCACGCCATTGGTCCAGAGCATGGGCATTCGGTCTTCCAACCCGCCAGTGCCATTGGGGATTTTGGTGAAATCGCCCAACCCATAGCGTTTCTGGTCGGTGCTGAAAGCGCAATGGTCGGTTGCCACAACCGACAGGCTGCCGCTGGCCAGACCGTTCCACAGGCTGTCTTGATGCATCTTGTTGCGGAAAGGGGGCGACATGACGCGGCGCGCGGCATGGTCCCAGTCGGGGTGGAAATACTCGGACTCGTCCAGTGTCAGGTGCTGGATCAGCGGCTCGCCCCAGACGCGCTTGCCTGCCTGTTTTGCGCGGCGGATCGCTTCATGCGATTCCTCGCAAGATGTATGCACCACATAGAGCGGGACACCCGCCATATCGGCAATCATGATGGCGCGGTTTGTGGCCTCGCCCTCGACCTGCGTGGGGCGCGAATAGGCATGTCCTTCGGGGCCGGTATTGCCTTCGGCCAACAGGCGGGCGGACAATTCGGCCACCACGTCGCCATTCTCGGCATGGACCATGGCAATGGCCCCCAATTCGCGCAGGCGCTGGAAGCTGGAGAACAGCTCGTCATCATTGACCATCAGCGCGCCCTTATAGGCGAGGAAATGCTTGAAGCTGGTGATACCGCGCGCGACGACTTCGGGCATTTCGTCGAACACCTGTTGCGACCACCATGTGACAGCCATGTGGTAGGAATAGTCGCAATGCGCGCGGCCGGACTTATTGTCCCACATTTTCAGCGCGTCAAGCAGCCCCTGACCGGGGCTTGGCAGCGCGAAATCAATCACCATCGTCGTGCCGCCCGACAAAGCCGCGCGGGTACCGGATTCGAAATCATCCGTCGAATAAGTGCCCATGAAGGGCATTTCCAGATGGGTGTGCGGGTCTATGCCGCCGGGCATGACATAAGCACCTGTCGCGTCGAGTTCGCTATCGCCTGACAAGTTCGGGCCGATTTCGGTAATCTTGCCGCCCTCAACGCGGATATCGGCCTTGTAGGTCAAGTCATGGGTGACAATGGTGCCGTTCTTGATAACGGTGCTCATCTGATTTCTCCCTGTTTCAACTGCGCGCATGTCTCGCGCATAAATTCCATTGAGGGGATCACCCCACCACCTCGGCTGTTTCCAGCACAGCATGCATCAGCACATTTGCGCCCGCTTCGGCCCATTCGGGGAAAATCTCCTCGGCTTCATTATGCGACAGGCCATCGACGCAGGGGCACATGACCATCGTGGTCGGGTAGAGGCGGTTGATCCAGCATGCGTCATGCCCTGCGCCGGAAATGATGTCCATATGGCTGTAACCCAGACGTTCAGCCGCATCACGCACGCGCCCCACCAATGTCTCGTCAAAGGCGGGCGGGTCGAAAAAACCCACCAGTTCAGACGAAAATTTGACCCCGATATCAGCACAAAGACCGGGTGCGCGGGCGTCGAGTTCGGCCACCATCGCTTCCAGCGTCTCCAGCACATGGGAGCGGAAATCGATGGTGAAGACGGCTTTTTCGGGGATGATGTTGCGCGAATTCGGATAGACATCAATCTGCCCGATGGCCCCAGCAGCATTGGGCTGATGCTTGAGTGCGATTTCATGCACCAGCTCTGTCACCCGCGCGAGGCCACGGCCCGCATTACGGCGCATATACATGGGCGTCGAACCGGTGTGCTGGCCCTTGCCGGTGACAGTGCATTCGATCCAGCGCAATCCCTGCCCGTGGGTGACGACGCCGACCTGTTTGCCTTCGGCTTCCAAAATGGGGCCTTGTTCGATGTGCAGCTCGAAAAATGCGTGCATCTTGCGTGCGCCCACCGGCTCGTCGCCCTTCCAGCCAATGCGCTCCAACTCGTCGCCAAACCGCTTGCCCTGTGCATCGACGCGCGCATACGCCCAGTCGCGCTCCAACACGCCGGCAAAGACGCCAGAGGCCAGCATGGCAGGCGCAAAGCGCGTGCCTTCTTCATTGGTCCAGTTGGTCACAACAATGGGGCGTCGGGTTTTGATGCCCAGATCGCGCATGCTGCGGATAATTTCCAGCCCCGCCAGAACACCCAGCACCCCGTCATATTTGCCGCCCGTAGGCTGTGTGTCCAGATGGCTGCCGACATAGACCGGCAAGGCATCAGGGTCGGTGCCTTCAAACCGCGCGAACATCGTGCCCATGTCATCCACGCCCATGGTGCCGCCCGCCTGCGTGCACCAGTCTTGAAACAGATGGCGAGCCTCGCTGTCTTCGTCGGTCACGGTCTGGCGGTTATTCCCTCCGGCGATGCCCGGCCCGATCCGGGCCATTTCCATAATGCTGTTCCAAAGCCTCTCGCTGTTGATTTTCATGTTCGCAGCGGGTGAAGACATAGTAAACTCCCTGTCGTGACGGCATTTCTTCGCCGTTCTTGTCATCTTTGGTCATCCGGGGACGATGGCACGCGATACGGGTTTGCATCTGCATTGCTTGCACTCATTCCGAAGGGACGCTATCAAGTTTGACCATCCAGTCAAGAAGCTTGTCCCGCCATGACCGTGCCGCGCCTTCCAGTCGATGAAAAACCCGGCAGCGCGGGCAAGCCCGCGCGCTCGCGTATCCAGACGCGCAATCGCCAGATCATTCTGGATGCCGCGCTGGACGTGTTTTCGACCCATGGCTTTCGCGGGGCAACGCTGGACCAGATCGCCGCCCAAGCTGGCCTGTCCAAGCCCAACCTGCTGTATTATTTTGACAGCAAGGACGCCATTCACCGCGAATTGCTGACGCGGTTGCTGCACACTTGGCTGGACCCGTTGCGCATGCTGGATGCACGCGGTGACCCACAAGCGGAAATCATGGCCTACATGCGCCGCAAACTGCAAATGTCGCGTGATTTCCCGCGCGAAAGCCGCCTGTTTGCCAATGAAATCCTGCAAGGTGCGCCGCGGATGGAAGAGTTCATCCGCACCGATTTGCGCGCACTTGTCGATGAAAAGGCGCAGCTTTTGCAGGCATGGGCAGACGCGGGGCGCATTGCGCCGATAGACCCCTATCACCTGATCTTCTCGATCTGGTCCCTGACGCAGCATTATGCCGATTTCGCCCCCCAGATCGCCATGATCCGGGGGGACGACCATGACCCCACCGACGGGGCTGAGGCATTTCTTGAGCATCTCTATACCCGCCTGCTTGTCCCCTGATCACTCGGCCGCTTTGGCCATCGGGTTATTGGGGTGCGAGGTCCAGTTGCCACAATCGCTGACCACCTCGCCTGTGCGCGGATCGGTTGCCCCTTTGGGCATCTCCTCCATGGTGATGCAATCCTGCACCGGGCAGACATTGACACACAGGTTGCAGGCCACGCATTCGGCGTCGATCACCTCGAACACACGATCCGGCGACATGGAAATCGCCTGATGGCTGGTATCTTCGCACGCCGCATAGCAGCGCCCGCAGGAGATGCACAAATCCTGATTGATCTTGGCCTTGGTGACGTAATTGAGGTTCAGATATTGCCAATCGGTGACATTCGGCACCGCGCGGCCCACAAGCTGGTCAACCGAGGTAAAGCCCTTCTCATCCATATATTGCGACAAACCTGCGGTCAGTTCCTTGATGATCCCGAACCCGTAGGTCATGGCCGCCGTGCAGACCTGCACATTGCCTGCCCCCAGTGTCAGGAATTCCGCCGCATCGCGCCAAGTGGTGACGCCGCCAATACCGCTGATGGGCAGGTCTGCCGTCTCGGGCGCGCGGGCAATCTCGGACACCATGTTCAGTGCAATCGGTTTGACCGCCGGGCCGCAATAGCCGCCATGCGCGCCCTTGCCATCAATCATCGGCTCGGGGCTGAATGTGTCCAGATTGACGCTTGTGATCGAGTTGATCGTGTTGATCAGGCTGACCGCATCGGCCCCGCCACGCTTGGCGGCCTCAGCGGGTTTGCGGATATCGGCGATGTTGGGCGTCAGTTTCACGATGCAGGGCATACGCGAATGCTGCTTCACCCAGCGCGTAACCATTTCGATATATTCGGGCACTTGGCCCACAGCCGCACCCATGCCGCGTTCGGACATGCCATGCGGGCAGCCGAAATTCAACTCGACCCCGTCAGCCTCGGTATCCTCGACATGTTTCAGAATCGCTTTCCAAGATTCTTCGTCACAGGGGACCATCAGGCTGACCACCATTGCGCGGTCGGGCCAGTCGCGTTTGACCTTCTTGATCTCACGCAGGTTGATTTCCAAGGGCCGGTCGGTGATCAACTCGATGTTGTTCAGACCCAGCAGGCGGCGGTCCGCGCCCCAGATCGCGCCATAGCGCGGGCCGTTGACGTTGACGATGGGCGGCCCCTCAGAGCCTAGCGTCTTCCACACCACGCCCCCCCAGCCCGCCTTGAAGGCGCGCACGACATTGTATTCCTTGTCTGTCGGCGGGGCCGACGCCAGCCAATAGGGGTTGGGCGATTTGATGCCGATGAAATTCGTCGTCAGGTTTGCCATGTCAAAAACTCCGTTTGGGGCGTGTTCTTACGCGCCGCTTTTCATCAGGCTGGCATGGATGCTCTCGGCGGCGTCGCGCCCTTGCGCCACGGCCGTCACGGTCAGATCCTCGCCGCCGCCGGTGCAATCACCCCCGGCCCAGACCCCCGGAACCGAGGTGCGCCCGGTTTCATCGACCTTGATTTTGCGCCCATCGAGCGCCAGGCCTTCGGGTGCACCCTCCAGCGTCTGGCCGATGGCCTTGAACACCTGATCCGCCTTCAGCCGGAATGTCTCGCCTGTGGGTTCCATGCCTGTCTCGCCTGCATGGGTGTATGCAAACTCGACCTCGCGCACAGCGCCATTGGCGTGCACGGCAATCGGCATTGCGTTGGTGATGATCTGCACACCTTCGTTCGCGGCATGGCTCAGCTCATAGTCGGACGCACTCATCGCGTCGCGCCCGCGCCGGTACACCATGCTGACATGTTCGGCCCCCAGCAGGCGCGATTGGACTGCCGCATCCACTGCGGTCATGCCGCCCCCGATAACCACGACATGCCGACCCACGGGCAGCGTGGACAGATTATCCGTCTGGCGCAGCTCGGCAATGAACTCGACGGCATCGCGCGCGACGTGCGCGTCTTCACCAGATAGCCCCAAGGCATTCACACCGGCCAAACCCATGCCAAGGAACACCGCATCAAATTCTGCCTGCAAGTCGGCCAAAGTTCCATCGGACCCCAGGGCCCACCCCTGTCGCAAAGTTATCCCGCCAATTCGCATCAGCCAATCCACTTCGGCCTGTGCGAAATCATGTGCGGCCTTATAGGCAGCAATGCCATATTCATTCAGCCCACCGGGTTTTTCACGCCGGTCAAAGATCGTGACATCATGCCCCTTCATCGCCAGACGATGCGCGGCAGCCAAGCCCGCAGGCCCTGCCCCCACAACCGCCACGCGTTTGCCAGTCGGCGCGGCGCGTGTGTAGGGATGCGTGTTCCGTGTGATCAATGTCTCGGTCGCATAGCGCTGCAAGCGGCCAATCTCAACCGGCTTGCCTTCGGCTGCTTCGCGCACACAGGCCCCTTCGCACAGGGTTTCGGTCGGGCAGACCCGCGCGCACATACCGCCCAAGATATTTTGGTCGAAGATGGTGCGCGCCGCCGCTTCGGGCTGGCCCGCCTGTATCTGGCGGATGAACAGCGGAATATCTATTTCCGTGGGGCACGCTGTGATGCAGGGCGCATCATGGCAGAAATAACAGCGATCTGCCGCGACCATCGCCTCGTGCGGGTCATAATCGGGATAAAGGTCGTCGAAATGGTCTGCATAAGCGTCCGGGTTCAGGCGCGCGGCAGCGATTCCGGGTGTGGTCAGACTGTTGGACATATGGCTGGCCTTTTCATGACTGGCTCTTGTGGAGATGATGAAACCACGGATCAAAAATTTTATCAATTAGTAAAATTTTTTCAGATTGCCTAAATTTGCGTCAGTTAAGGTCATAGCAGCATCGGAATGCCCGCCCCGGCAGGATACAGGAACTAAAGTCCTGTCCCATATCCCGCCTAGACGCTTACTCCAGCGCGATCTGGGGCTTGGTGACAGAGTGCTCGGGCGTCACGCGGGGTTTGAGTTCGCGCGGAAAACTGACGCGAAACGCGGCACCGCCCTGACCGGGCACATAACTGATGTCACCGCCCAGATTGTGCATGATCTCGCGGCAGATGGCCAAACCCAGCCCTGCCCCGCCCGCCTGCATGGAATCGGTCAGGCGCGAGAATTTCTCGAAAATCAGCGCCTGCTTGTCACGCGGGATACCTGATCCGTTGTCGATAAAATCCACCTCGATCTTAGACTTGCGCTGGCGGACATGGATCTTAAGTTGCGGGTCAGCCGCATCGCAATATTTGCGGGCATTCGACATGATGTTGATGAACACTTGGGTCAATCGTCCGGCGTCGGTTATCACCTCAATCGCTTCGGGATCACGGCTGCGCAGAATCCGGAACTTGCGGTCCGCCTGAACCGAATTCGAGGCCGTCATGGCCTTGTCGATCAGATCACGCAAATTGGCGGGCGCGATGTTCAACTGCACCTGACCATGTTCCAGAACCGACAGGTCCAGCAGATCATCCAGCAACCGCGTCAGCCGAATTGATTCGTCATGGATGATCTGGGCAAAGTGATTTTGCTCTTCCAATGACATGCCATCATTGTCCATCAGAATCTCTGAAAAGGCCCGGATCGAGGTCATGGGCGTGCGCAATTCATGGCTGATCTGACTGAGGAACGCATCTTTCTGGACGGACAGTTTTTGCAGCATCTCATTAGCTTCGCGCAGCTTGCGCGCCGTGCGCGTCAACTCATCTGATTTCGCTTCCAGCTGGGCAGAATATTCCATGATCTGCGCTGTCTCGGACGCCACCGCCATCAGATCCTCAACCGAGACGACAGCGGTGCCGACACTTTGCGCAAGCATCGCATGTGCCGTGGCCGCCCCGACAGAGCCAGAGAGTTTCAACTCCAGCGCCTCCAGAAACTCGGGGGTAATATCGGGCAGAAAGCCTTGCTTTCCCTGAATTTCCGCCTGCGCACTGAAAAAGGCCTGCCCCTCGGTCGCGCCAAGAATGCGCTGGGTCATGGGCAGCAGATCTTCAGCCTCGGCCACAGGTCTGGTCCAACTGCGCGCCGGTCCGGGCCGGTCAAAGATATTGACGAACAACGCGCCTTGCACGCGCTCAATCGGGCTTGGAAAGCTGAGAAAAGAGCCGATGCAAAACGACAGCGCATTCAGGGCCAGCGACCAGAACAGCGCATGCAGCAGCGGGTCAAGCGTCGTCAAACCAAACAGATTATAGGGGCGCAACCATGACTGCCCCAAAAGCCCCTGTTCCATGACCTGCGCGGACAAAAAGATGTCAGGGCCGAAGCTTGGCAGGAACAACGTATAGAACCACAACACCGTGCCCACCACCAACCCAAGGGCCGCCCCTGTCCGGCTGGCCCCGCGCCAGAACAAAGCGCCCAACAGCGCGGGCAGAATCTGCGCGACCCCCACAAAGGCAATCAGCCCGATCGCCGCCAGTGCCGCAGACCCGCCCGTGACGATGTAATAGACATACCCAAACCCAAGCACGAGCGTGATCGACAAGCGCCGCACGCTGAGAACCAGCAGCCGCATATCGCCCGTGTCCAGATTTTGCGCCGACCGCACCTTTAGCCACAGCGGCACAACGATATGGTTGGACACCATCGTCGCCAGTGCGAGAGAGGCAACAATCACCATCGAGGTGGCCGCCGAAAACCCGCCCAGAAACGACAGCAGCGCCAACCCGTCCTGCCCGAAATGCAGCGGCAATGTCAGCACGAACATATCGGGGTTGGTGCCGGGTGGCATGACCTCCAGCCCGACCACGGCTATGGGCAGCACAAACAGGCTGATCAGAAACAGATATAGCGGGAATGCCCAGCTTGCCGTGGCCAGATGTTGGTCATTGGTGTTTTCAACGACCATCACCTGAAACATGCGCGGCAGACAGATGATGGCAATGGCCGATAGCAGGATCAGCCCGGTCCAGCGACCCGGTTGAATCTGCCATTCCGGCAAGGCCTGTGCGTCAATGCGCGTCAAAATATCCGCCGGACCAGAGGCCACAAACCACACCGCGAAAATGCCCACCGCAATCAGCGCCAGAAGTTTGACCACTGCCTCGACCGCGATGGCAGTAACAACGCCGGGATGCTGTTCATTCGCATCCAGATTGCGCGTGCCAAAGGCAATGGTGAACAATGCCAGCCCGCCCGCAACCCATAGCGCAATCAGATTGCGGTCCGTCGCAAGGCCGGTCCCTGTCGGGTCAGTTGCAAACACAGTGAAGGATTGCGAAATCGACTGAAGTTGCAGCGCAATATAAGGCGTGCCGGCAGACACGCAGAGCAGCGTGACAATCACCCCCAGCAGATTGGATTTGCCATAGCGCGCCGAAATCATATCCGCGATTGACGTGACACGGTTCTCGCGCCCGATACGCACCAGCTTACGCAAGATCACCCACCAGCCCGCGAAAACCAGCGTCGGCCCCAGATATATGGTCATAAATTCCAGACCAGAGCGCGCGGCATAGCCAACAGCGCCGTAAAATGTCCATGCGGTGCAATAGACAGACAGGGACAAGGTATACACCAAGGGCGAGCGCAGCCAGCCTGCGCGCCCTTCGGCAGCGCTGCGTTCCGCCGCCGACGCCACGGCAAACAGCAAGATCACATAGCCCAGACATGTCAGCACCAGAAGGTTGAAGGACATATGCGCCTAGCCTTCCTCATCCGGGGCGGGGCGGGGCGCGTCTCTGCGCGTGAGGCGCGTGAGGCGCGTGAGGCGCGTTTCTGGCGGGTCAAGTGTGCGGCGCAACCCCAAGGACATCACAAATGCCGCCACAATCAACCCGATCCAGACCAGAAACAGATACACCCCTTCGACAGCGGTTGGCGGTGCGTCAGTGCCGTGATCGTGGCGCATGAGCGGCAAGAGCAGCAGCACCAACCCAAGTATCGGCAAGAAGCGCGCAGCATCCATAAGGCGCCGGATACGGTAAGTGCCGCGGGCCAGAAACTGGGGGCTGTGCGGCGGCCTCATGGCCCCGCCAATTCGCGCACGGCCTCGATGACCTCGGCATTGGCGAAAGGCTTGGTCATGAAGCGGGTTACACCCAGACGCTCTGCCTCACACCGGTCGGCAGCTTGGCCCTTGGCGGTCAGCATCAACACCGGCAGATTGCGCGTGCCTTCTTCGGCGCGCAGCGATCTGAGAATGTCGAATCCACTCAGCCCCGGCAACATCAGATCCAAAATCAACAGATCAGGCGGATCATCACGCATAGCGCCCATCGCTGCATGCCCATCGGCAGAGACATCGACCCGCCACCCGTTCCGGGTCAGGATGAAGCGCAAAGCCTCTGATATGTTTGGCTCGTCCTCGATGACCAGCACACGCTTCTCCATCACAAGGTTCCTCCCTGCCTTGCGGGGATCTGAGGGCGCAACTGTTCTGTGCGCGTCCAGATCACCTGTGCAAGACGGCAAACTTCCTCCAGCCGCCCCGCAATTTCATTTACCCTGCATTTCTGTCTTGTGTCAAAGCTCCAGACCGGGATCGGTGGCAGTCATCAGTATCGATGGCTCTCTGCGTGCAGGGCAATCTAGCTGCGCACAGGTCCGGCAACTTGACCCAACGACAACAGGGGGCGCCGCTTCGGATTGCGACAGGCTGTCGGCAGGTACAATCAGCATACTCGCCTGCAAGACAGTTGGCCGGTTATATCCCAGCACCACCTCGGTTGTCGCATAGGCATAGGCCACAAAGCTCCGCCCCATCCGCCCTGCCGTCACCAGTGCCTGGCGCAAGGGCTGATGCGGGCGCTGCAATGCCTGATATAGCGGCCAGAGCGGGCAGCCCCCCCCGAAGCGCGGCAAGGCAAACCCCTCGACCCCGCGCCGGAAGATCAATGTGCCGGAATTGTCGCAAATCACCAACCCCGGTGCAGGCAGACCCAGATTTTGCAGCGCATTGGGCGGCATCATCGCCAAACGCCGCAACACCTGATCGAAGCGCACATTGAACTGGTGCGCCAAAGCGTCAGGCGCAAGGCCATGCTGGAATAGCGCGGCCAGAAATTCGGGCAATGGCAATGCCCGCGCATCGGCCTGAAAGCGCCCGATCCATTGCAGCGCCAATAACCGGGACGCCTCGGACGACAAATCGACCTGCCCATACACCATTGCTTGCGGATCGGCTGTGTCATTCTCAAGATCGGGCAGATGAAACTCCCGCGTCGCCAGCCACGCCTCGACCTCTTCCTGCGGGGCGGCAAGCCCGGTTTCATCCGTATTGCCTGCATCAAGGTAATTGACCAGCGCCACCGCCCCTTCTGCCAGGCGCGCACTGTCATGCAGGATATTCTGATGAAAGCGGGCCTGCCAATCCGGCTCGATCTCGGCTGAATCGTTCAGGATCGTGGCCGTAGACTGAACCGAGGTCACGGCAGAAATGATCTCGTGCAGCGCCTCGCCCAGATAAGGGTCATGGGTCATGCGGTCATTCAACTGCTCGACCACGCGCTCCAGCCGCTCGACGCGGGCTTGTGTTTCGGACAGCACCTTGGACCAGCCCGGAAAGCGGCCTGTGAATTCGTCGATACGCTCCAACTCGACCAACTCGGCGTTGCAGCGCAGCGCCGCTGCACGCGCCCCTTCAACCAGCCGCGCATCGGTATCTTCGACCAAGGCATCAGAAGACACACCCAACGCCTGCGCCAGCGCACTCAGCAAATCCACGCCGACCTTGCGGCGGTTATGCTCGATCAGGTTCAGATATGACGGCGAGACGCCGACCAATCGTGCCAACTCCGCCTGACGCAAGCCCCGCAGGTTGCGCCGCGCGCGAATTCGGGTTCCTGTCAAAGCTGTGCGCGGCATCTCAATGTCCCCTTTTCCGGCTCAATTTACGAAGATTTACAAAAGAGGGAAGCCCCATTTTCAAGTATTGACACAGCTCTGTCAGAGCAATCTCGAAAAAGGCGGCTTCACAGCGGGGACAGCCTCAAGTATAAGCGCGCGAAATTCAGGGCGCGCAGGCGCCACGAACCGACATGCCCAACACTCGAGGAACATGATGACGCAGAGCCGCAATGACGCAGATGTCGCCTTTATCAAAGCCCTTGCGGAACTTCTCAATGAGAATGACTTGTCCGAAGTCAGCGTCAAGCGCGACTATGGCGAGAATGACAGCCTTAACGTGAAGGTGTCAAAGATCAGCGCACATCCCGCGCCCATGCAATATGCGCCACAGCCCGCAGCGGCCCCGGCAGCACAGCCAGCACAAGCGCCCAAGCCCGAAGCCCCTGCCGATCCCGCGCAGCATCCCGGCGCTGTCACATCGCCCATGGTAGGGACCGCATATCTGGCCGCAGAACCCGGCTCTGCAAATTTTGTCAGCATCGGCGCGCAGGTCGCGGAAGGTGATACGCTTATGATCATCGAAGCGATGAAGACCATGAACCACATTCCCGCCCCGCATGCAGGCACGGTCAAACGCATTCTGATCAGCGATGGCAGCCCCGTCGAATTTGGCGCGCCTCTGATGATCATCGAATAAGGCGCGGATGATGTTAAAGAAAATCCTGATAGCCAATCGCGGCGAGATCGCCTTGCGGGTCATCCGGGCCTGCCGCGAAATGGGCGTAGCGTCCGTCGCGGTCCATTCCACCGCCGATTCTGACGCCATGCATGTGCGCATGGCAGATGAGGCGATCTGCATTGGCCCGGCCCCGTCGAACCAAAGCTATCTGCATGTTCCCGCCATCATTTCCGCCTGCGAGATTTCGGGCGCAGATGCGATCCATCCGGGGTATGGGTTTTTGTCCGAAAATGCAGCCTTCGTGCAGGTTGTCGAAGATCACGCCATCACCTTTATTGGCCCGTCAGCCGAACATATCCGCATGATGGGCGACAAGATCACCGCCAAGGAAACCATGAAGGCACTTGGCGTGCCCTGTGTGCCGGGGTCAGAAGGTGGCGTGCCCGATTACGAGACGGCCCAACGCGTGGCCGAGGAAATCGGCTATCCTGTCATCATCAAGGCCACGGCAGGCGGTGGCGGGCGCGGTATGAAACTGGCGCGCAGCGCGGCAGAACTGGAAACCGCATTCCGCACAGCCCGCTCCGAAGGCAAGGCCGCCTTTGGCAATGACGAGGTCTATCTGGAAAAATATCTGGACACGCCCCGCCATATCGAGATTCAGGTCTTTGGCGATGGCAAGGGCACTGCCGTTCACTTGGGCGAGCGCGACTGTTCGCTGCAACGCCGCCACCAGAAAGTGCTGGAAGAAGCGCCCGGCCCCTCGATCACGCCCGAATTGCGCGCGCGCATTGGCAAAACCTGCGCGGATGCTGTCGCCAAAATTGGCTACCGGGGCGCGGGCACGATCGAGTTTCTGTATGAAAACGGCGAATTCTACTTCATCGAAATGAACACCCGCCTGCAAGTCGAACACCCTGTGACCGAAGCGATCTTCGGGGTTGACCTTGTGCGCGAACAAATCCGCGTCGCGTCGGGCTTGCCCTTGTCTTTCACGCAAGATGACCTGCACCTGAATGGCCACGCCATCGAGGTGCGCATCAACGCCGAAAAACTGCCGAATTTCACACCCTGTCCGGGGCGTGTCGAAACCTATCATGCACCCGGCGGGCTGGGCGTGCGGATGGATTCAGCGCTCTATTCCGGCTATACGATCCCGCCCTATTACGACAGCCTGATTGCAAAGCTGATCGTGCATGGCCGCGACCGGCCCGAAGCACTGGCGCGGCTGAACCGTGCCTTGGGTGAGTTGATCATCGACGGGGTGGATTCGTCCGTGCCCCTGTTTCGCGCGCTTTTGTCAGAACCGGATGTCCAGCATGGCACCTATGACATTCACTGGCTGGAAAAATTCCTCGCGCAGACACTCACACCCTGACCCATAGCGGCGGCAGGCAATCTGCCGCCCCTATGTCACGAATGCGCCTGCGCCCAGCGAACCAGCAATTCCTGTTTCATCTGACGGGCTTGCTGCGCCCATGCGGCGGTGCCTTCGGGCCGGTCCACCTGCCCGCCTGCCACGCGCGCGCGCCGCGCAAGATCGGCAGAACAGATGGCAAAGGCCAGATCGCGCCCGCCGGGTGCGCGTAAATACCCCCCCAACGCCGAGACGAAATACAGCGTGCCTGTCTTGGCGCGCACATCCATATCGGTGCGTGGCCGCAGGTTGCCATTGCTGTCGCGGAACGGGTGTTCGCGCAGAATCGCACGCAAGGCCCCGTCCTGCCCGGCCAGCCGAAACATATTCGCCAAGTCGGTCATCGACACGCGCGAGTCCGCACCAAGGCCCGAATGGTCCACCATCCGCGTGCTGGACATGCCATAGCGTGTCCGTGCCCAATCGGACATTTGCCCGGCGGAGGCCCCCAGACTGGCAGGTCGCCCACCGCGCGCAGCACTGGCTGTCATGCCCACCGCCTCGGCGCTGATATTGGTTGAAAACCGCAACAGATCGCGCAGCACCGTTTGAAGCGGTTGCGACCGATGCGTCACCAGATCCTGCCCTGCGGGCGCGGCGCGGGCAACTTCTGGCGCAGGCAGCGTCAGACCTTGCGCGCCCGCCAGATTGCGAAACACCTCGCCTGCATACAGTTCCGGCTGACGCACAGGCAGCCAGCGCGACCCTGAATTGCCAAGCGCACTGCGCGCAACGCTCCACTGATCCTGCGTGGCCGTGCGACGATATGTATAAAGTGGGCTGGACCGGCTTGCGACCTGCATCTGCGCCATTGTCACTGCGGGGCGGTGCCGGCTCGAGCGCCCGTCCATCGTCACCGCATAGTCAGAGCCGGCGCGTTCCCATCCAAAATGCACGCGGTTGAAATTCAGGTTCAGCCCGGACACCGACGGATTATAGCCCGCCTGCGCGGACTGATCGTCGGCGATTGCCTCGACAAAGGGCAAGGCCCCGCCCCAGACCAGAAACTTGCCGGTAATTTGCCGCACACCACCGCGCACCAGATCGGCAGCAAGTGCCGCGAGCATGTCTGTCTCAAGCGTCGGGTCGCCCCCGCCCGCCAAGATCAGATCACCGCGCAAGACACCATCACTGACAGGCCCGGTCGCAACCAGCCGTGTGCGAAACTGATACCCCGCCCCCAACGCTTCCAGCGCATAAAGGGCGGTCATCGCCTTGGCGACACTGGCGGGCGGCAAAGCGGTGTTCGCGCCCTGCCCCTCCAGCAGATTGCCCGATTGGATGTCGATCACGGCAAAGGCAAGATCACCCCCAAGGGCAGAGCGCGCCACGATCCCCTCGACGGGCGGTGCGGGTTTCAGGGTCGGGCGAATCGAGCGTTCGGGCGCATTGGCGCAGGCGGGCATCGCCACCATCGCAACGCCCCCCATCAGAAGATTTAAGCATCTGCGGCGGTGCATCAGATTCTGCATTACCATCCCCGCAACCACAGCAACATATTGAGCGCAGTTAGCGATTCTTTATTCTTTATATTCACGTGCAGCCTTCCCCAGCTTGTCGCATCTAAAGAAACTTTTGCGCATCAAGCAAGCTTTTCGCAAAAATACCCCCTCATAATTCCGTGCTTCGCGGCTACAGATGGCCGGTACCAAGCCAGTTCCCCTGTGCCCGCAAATGACTGGAAGAGATATCGCGCAACGGCACGGTCAGGAAACACCATGCAGGGGCCTGCGCCATGCTGAGAAGGGGTGCGGACCGCGCGGGGATACGCGCGCGCGCATAGCGCCGCGCAGCAACCGAGGACAGCGCACGCAACTGCTGACCGGGGCGCGCCACAACAGCAATAGGCAGGCTTTCCATAATCACGCGCCAATTGTCCCATTGATGAAACGACGCCAGATTATCTGCCCCCATGATCCATACAAACCGGCGTTCAGGATACAGATGCATTAGCGCGCGCAGCGTATCGGCGGTGTAGCGCGTGCCCAAAAGCGACTCGACCGGGGTGACATCGACACGCGGATGGCGCATCAACTTGCGCGCCTGCGTCAATCGTGCCTGCAACGGCGCGGGGCCAAACGACTTCAGGGGATTGCCAGGCGAGACAAGCCACCACAACCGATCCAACTCTAGGCGTTGCAACGCATGTCGCGTCACATGCACATGCCCCTCATGTGCGGGATCGAACGATCCCCCAAACAGCCCGACCGAGGCCCTGCGCGGCGCGAATGGCAGATCATGTCGGGGCAGCACTGGCATGACGCGCAAACCTTAAATTGTGTATGGCAACGTCAGTCCCAGATACGGGTGTCATGCCGCGCTGACAAGCGCGCGATCTAGTGATTCATCTGAGGGGAGAAGTGGTACCGCCTCCCCGGCTTGAACGGGGGACCTCTGGATCCACAATCCAGCGCTCTAACCAACTGAGCTAAGGCGGCACTTTGCGCGATTTAACCTTGGATGCGGATGAATGCAAGGGGGCGAAAGCTTGAATATCATCTTCTGACGACGTATCGCAGAAAAGGATATAGTCATCAGACAAGGAAAGCATACCATGGGCATCAATTCCGAAAGCGAGATTTCGGCACATTTGCAGATCGGACCCACCACCATTGGCATGGTTCGGATCTATGTTGCCGGTGATGGCGTCGACCTGCCACTGGATTTCGACCCTGATGAGGCCGATGAAATCGCCGAGGAGTTGCGCGCCGCAGCACAGGCGGCCCGCAAGATGGCAGAAAGCGCGAAAGGCAAGAAGCGGTGAAGGCCGCTGATCTGCTGCGCCAAGTGAGCGAATTAATCCTATAAATCATAAGATTAGATGCACCAAGACCGCGCGGCACGCCCTGCGCCGTAGCACAGAAATGCTATTGTTTCAGCAGGTCACAATCTGTGAATTGCGACCCTGATCCGCAAAGGATACTTTCCGTTAACAGCAAAAAGAATAAAAGAGCAGCGCGGGTCGGGTAAATGCAGAACACTATCGGTACAGAAAAACAGATCGTTGGAACCGGGTTGCACAGTGGCAAGCCGGTGCGTCTGCGTCTGCGCCCGGCTGCTGCCGATACCGGTCTGGTGTTCCGCCGCGTCGATATGCCCAAACCGCAACAAATGATTCAGGTCTGCCCCGAAAACTGGGTCGAGGCGAATCTGTGTACCGTTCTGCAAAACAGCGACGGTATCCGCGTCAGCACAGTAGAGCATCTTCTGGCGGCGCTGCATGGTTGTGGCATTCATAACGCAGTAATCGAGATTGATGGCGCCGAAGTGCCTATTCTTGATGGTAGCGCTGATCCGTTTGTGCGGGCCATCCTTGATGCAGGCATCAAGCCCCTGCATGCACCATTGCTGGCATTGCGGGTGCTCAGGCCGGTCACTGTCACAAAAGGTGACGCATCGGCACGGCTTTTGCCGTCTGACCGTCTGGAAATCGATTTCCAGATTGATTTCGCAGATCCTGCCATCGGGTATCAGCACAAGCACCTGAATATGCGCAACGGCACATTCCTGCGCGAAGTGAGTGATTGCCGCACATTCTGCATGCGCAAAGATGTAGAAACCATGCAGGAACACGGGCTTGCGTTGGGCGGCACGCTGGAAAACGCTGTGGTGTTCCACGAAGGCGATGTCCTAAGTCCCGGTGGATTGCGGCGCTCAGATGAACCAGTGCGTCACAAGATACTTGACGCGATGGGTGACCTTTATGTCGCAGGCTATCCGTTGATCGGTCGTTATGAGGCGGTACGCGCAGGCCATGCGTTGACAGGGCGTGTGCTTCAAGCACTGTTCTCGGACCCTGCAAATTATGAATTTGTCGAATGTGACAGCACGGTTTGCGCAACATTGCCCGGACTTGGACTGTCAATTGATGATTTGCGCCTATCGGCCTAATTGCGCTTGGCCATGTAATCAGTGCCTAATTGGAAAAAGGCATTTTGCGCCACCGTTTTTTCTGTGATAACAGAACTCAAAGTCAGAAATGCGATGGGGTGGCAGGAGATGATTTCAAAGTCTGGAATCCGAAAACTGGGGACCGTCGTCCTGGTTGTGGCGGCCCTGTCTGCTTGTAACCGGAACACTGGACCTGACGAGTCGCTCGCCGATTTTTCGGCGGAAGAGATCTTTCAGCGCGGCGAGTATGAGTTAGAGACGTCGCGGCGCAGTGCGTCATCCTTGCGCTACTTCCAGGAAGTAGAGCGCCTGTATCCTTATACAGAATGGTCGCGTCGCGCCTTGATCATGCAAGCCTATGCCCATCACAGGGCGCGCGAATATGAAGAAAGCCGTTCTGCGGCACAGCGTTTTCTGGACACATATCCCGGCGATGAAGAAGCGCCATATGCCGCCTACCTGCTGGCGCTGTCCTTCTATGACCAGATCGACGAAGTCGGGCGCGATCAGGGTTTGACCTTTCAGGCCCTTCAGCATTTGCGCCGCCTGATCGAGGAATATCCCGATACCGATTACACGCGCTCGGCGATTCTTAAATTCGAGCTGGCCTTTGATCATCTTGCGGCCAAGGAAATGGAAATCGGGCGCTACTACCTGCGGCGCGGCAATTTCAACGCTGCGGTCAACCGTTTCCGTGTCGTGGTCGAGGATTTCCAGACATCCACCCACACGCCCGAAGCGCTGCACCGTCTGGTCGAGGCCTATGTGTCGCTTGGCCTGCGGGATGAAGCGCAAACGGCCGCCGCCATCCTTGGATATAACTTCGAGGCGAACCCTTTCTATCAGGAAAGTTTCCGTCTGCTGACAGGCCAAGGGTTGGAACCCGAAGCACGTGGCGAAGGGTGGCTGCAGACGATTTACCGACAGGCCTTGCGTGGCGACTGGATCTGATACCACGCAACACTCTCACGCAAGGGGCTGAGCAGGACCATGCTCTTGTCGCTCGATATTCGGGATGTGCTGATCATTGACCGGCTGGAGCTTCGCTTTCAGCCCGGCCTGAATGTATTGACCGGCGAAACGGGTGCAGGCAAATCGATCCTCTTGGATTCGCTGGGGTTTGTTCTGGGCTGGCGTGGCCGTGCCGATCTGGTGCGCCAAGGGGCCGATCAGGGCGAAGTGGTGGCCGAATTCGCACTTTCGCCAGATCATGCCGCCCAAGATATTCTGGCCGAAGCCGGGTTTGAGCGCACCGATACGCTGTTGCTGCGCCGCGTCAACTCTCGGGACGGACGCAAGACCGCTTGGGTCAATGACCGCCGCGCCTCGGGCGAGGTGTTGCGCGCACTGTCGGTTTCGCTGGTGGAATTGCACGGCCAGCAAGACGACAAAGGGCTGCTGAACCCGCGTGAGCATCGCACGCTTCTGGATGCATTCGGCACATCGGACACGACATTGGCCGGGTGTCGCACAGCGTGGCGCGCCTTGCGGCAGGCCACCAAGGCCCACAGCGAAGAAACCACACGCCTGCAAGAAATGGCGGCTGAGGAAGAGTATCTGCGCCATTCGGTTGCAGAGCTTGAAGCCCTTGCGCCCGAACCGGGCGAAGAAGCAGCCCTTGATACGCGACGCCGCCAGATGCAGGCCGCCGAACGGTTGCGCGAAGATGTGGCGCGCGCGCATACGGCCCTGTCCGAAGATGGGGCGGAACGCCTGCTGATTGATGCGGTGCGCTGGCTGGAAGGGGCCGCTGATGGCCTTCAGGGGCAGGCAGACGCCCCCCTCGAAGCGCTTGCCCGCGCTTTGGATGCACTGGGCGATGCCCAGCAAGGTGTCGAAAGCTGCGTCGAGGCGCTGAACATCTATCCCGGCGAGTTGGAAGCCGTGGAGGACCGCTTATTTGCCTTACGCGGGCTGGCCCGCAAGCATTCGTGTCTGCCCGATGAACTGGCAACACTGGCCGAAAACCTGTCGACACGACTGGCCCGGCTGGACAATGGCGCACGCGAGATTGCAGAGCTTGCCCGCATCAAATCCAAAGCACAGGCCGCGTATGACACAGCCGCAACCCTTCTGACACAAGAACGGACGCGCGCGGCACTGCATCTGGACAAGGCAATGGCGCAGGAACTTGCACCATTGAAGATGGAACGCGCGGTCTTTCGGACAGCCATCACCCCCTGCGATCCCGGCCCGGACGGTCAGGATCTTGTCAGCTTCGAAGTGGCCACCAACCCCGGCGCGCCATCGGGGCCGTTGTCGCGTATTGCTTCGGGGGGGGAGTTGTCGCGTTTCCTGCTGGCGCTGAAAGTTTGCCTGACACGCGAGACAACTGGCGTGACGATGATCTTTGATGAAATCGACCGCGGTGTCGGTGGGGCCACCGCCGACGCGGTCGGGCGTCGGTTGCTGGCACTTGCATCTGGCGCGCAGGTTCTGGTGGTGACACATTCGCCACAGGTTGCGGCACTTGGGCAGCATCATTGGCGCGTCGAGAAGCAGATCACGAATGAGATGACATTATCGCGTGTTGTGCCGCTTTCCGCCGATGACCGGATCGAAGAGATTGCAAGAATGCTGTCGGGTGATACGATCACCGATACAGCGCGCGCCGCTGCGCAAGAATTGCTGGGCGCGCGCCCGGTTGCCTAGTGCCGCGCGCGGGTGCGACCGGGATTCCCCCACAGGACGGAGAGATCAGATGAAATTCAACCTTACAGGCCCCGGCATTGCCCGCCCCGGAAAAGGCCACATAACCTGCCTTGCTGCCGTCTTTTTGTTGGCTGGCTGCACCTTGAACCCGCTTGGCACCCCTGCGCCACGGCCCGTCTCGGTTGCCCCAAGCGCACCTGTCACAGGCACCGCACCGTCAGACATGCAGACAACGGGCACCACAGACAGCGCTTCTGCGGCAGAGCAGGCCTGTATGGGTGCAGGGCGCGAACGCAATCTGGATGTGGTCGGTGTTGTCGGATCGCGCAGCGCAACCGACACGAATGGCGAGCCGTCGCGCGACGTCATGCTGCGGGTCCGTCGCAACGGGTCCGAAATCGAGGTGCGGTGTAACTACGCCACAAGCACCGGCCTTGCACGGATCATGCTGATCTGATTGGCCGCCCAAGGCTGCGAAACTCTTGGGCGCGCCGTCTGTCCTGACCGGAAAGACGGCGCGCCTATTATCTCGTGACTTAGCGTTTGCGGTCGCGGCGCGAACTCATCGGTTGGAAAGCAACCGATACATGGGCTTCGCAATAGGGTTTGCCGGGCTTAACAGGCAGGCCACAAAACCAGAAATCCTCTGTCGCTGGATCGCCGATTGGCCATTTGCATGTCCGCTCAGTCAGTTCCAGCAAGGTCAGCTTGCGCGCGGTCTTCTCGACTTCGCGCACGGTTGCCAGTGCTGCGGGGTCAATCTCATTCGCTGACGGCTGCGGTGGCAGGGGTTGGCCCGCTGGAATGATCGCACGCGGGGTGTATACCTCAGGTTCGTCATTCGCGTCCTCAGGATCTTCAACCTCAGGGGCCTTGGCGGCTGCGGCACGTTCAGCCTTGGCTTGCGCCAGATCGACAACCGGCGTTTCAGATGCGGGTTTGGGGGCCGCAGCACTTGGGGCCGCTTTTGGCGGTGTCGGCGCGGGCGTCGGTGTCGGATCAACAATGACCTTCGGTTCTGCCTTTACCTCGGGCTTGGTATCTGCCTTCGGCTCTGCCTCGGGGGCATTGCGGTTGGACAGGCCAAGTCGATGGACCTTGCCAATCACGGCATTGCGCGTGACCCCGCCCAATTCTTTGGCGATCTGAGAAGCAGAGTGCCCCTCATTCCACATTTTCTTAAGCAGCTCGACGCGCTCATCAGTCCAGGACATCTGTGTTTCTCCGGCCGGCGGAAGGGGCGCAAGGCATCCCTTGTAAAATAAGTTGCCCATAGTATCGGGCGAGTGAATGAAATACATGGCAATGGGGCTAAATACAATCGCTCAAGGGCAGGAAAAACACGACCTGCTTTTTATTCAGGTAACGGGGGGACAGGCATGCCCAGCGATACGGCACGAGATTTTCAGATGGGGGCGCGCCGGTTTGGCCGGGTGAACTGGCTTGGGCTGGGCGCATTGGCCAACCGGGAGGTGCAGCGCTTTCTGGTGGTCTGGACGCAGACACTGGCAGCACCGCTTGTCACAGCAGGGCTTTTTCTGGCGGTCTTCTCGCTGGCGATCGGTCCGGCACGCGGCGAAGTTCTGGGCGTGCCCTTCATTGTGTTTCTTGCACCGGGCATCCTGATGATGACTGTTATTCAGAACAGCTTTGCCAACACATCGTCTTCTATCGTGATCTCCAAGGTCCAGGGCAACATTGTCGACACGCTCATGCCGCCCTTGTCGCCGATGGAATTGCTGCTGGGCTATCTGGCTGGCGGCGTGGCGCGGGGGCTGATGGTCGGTGCAGTAATCGCGCTGTCATTGTGGTTGCTTTTGGGCCAACCGATTGAAAACCCGCTCTGGTTGTTGCTGTTCCTCAGTCTGGGCGCGGCGTTTCTGGGTGTTCTGGGCATCGCCGCAGGCATCATCTCAAACAAGTTTGATCAGATTGCTGCAATCACCAATTTCATCGTTGTGCCGCTGTCGTTTCTATCGGGGACATTCTACTCCATCTCGACCCTGCCCCCGACGCTGGAAACCCTCAGCCGCTTCAATCCGGTTTTCTATCTGATTGACGGGGCGCGGTATGGCATGATCGGCGCGTCGGATGCGTCGCCTGTTTTGGGTGTCGTTGTCGTGGCGGGTGCGACGACAGCCGTCGGGGCTCTGTGCTGGTATTGGTTGCGGACAGGCTATCGGCTGAAGCCCTGAACACGTGCCGAACTCGTGAGCGACGACACGTTGTTTGCGCCATGAGACCTGATACAATAACGACATTATGATAATGGCGGGTCCAATATGAACATCCCTACCCTGATCATCGCCTGTGCTTTAGGCTTGGGCGTTGCGACATCTGCTATGGCTGGTGAAGTCCGCTGGCGCGATTGCCGCACATGCCACGCGGTTACGGCACCTGACGGGGCTGAATTGGCGCGGGGCGGGCGCAGTGGGCCAAACCTGTACGGGATCGCCAACCGCCCTGCCGCCAGCGATTCGGCTTTCCGGTTTTACTCTAATGATTTGCGTGCTGCCGGGACGGCGGGCTTGCGTTGGACAGAAGACAATTTCGTCGCCTATCTGGCAGAGCCGGACCAGTTCCTGCAAGAAGTGACCGGCAACCCAGACGCTGAAAGCGGCATGCATGTTCAACTGCGCAGCGGTGCGCGCGAGTTGTTCGAGTATCTGCGCGAACTCTCGAACTGAACCAAGCTGATTTCAGGAAGGTGAGAGACTGGACAGCGACCCAGACGAAAAATGCTGCGGCTGCTTCCTTCCGGACCTGACCGGGTTGGCAAGGCGTCCGCCCGCGCCAGCCTCTCGATGCAGGACTTAAGGGTTTCGGACATGCTTTGCAAGCAGGCAAGCACCGGATTGCCCCTCGGCGCACGCGGTTTTTTTGAGGCACAGCCTCCATATTGAACTCGGTCGCTCATTTGCGCATCCGATCACATGCCTGCAATATCAGGCGGTCGCCAATGCTGCGACATCTGCCTTCCCGATCTGCACAATAGGCGCTAACGGACACCCCCCACCCACCACATAAGAAAAGAGCCAGCATCGCGCTGGCTCTTTTCAGATATTCAGTTGTGTCGCGCGCGCGTCAGTTGGCCTGCCTGCGCAGGAACGCCGGAATCTCGATACGATCATCCGAGGGCGCGGGTGCAGGGTCTTCGTCATACTGCGTGACCGGTGGCGACATCCGGCGCTGTGCTGCGGCTTGCCCGCCTTCGGAGGGCTGACCCGACATGCGGCTAATCAAAGACCCGATCCCAAATCTGGACCCTCTCTCAGCTGTTCCGCCAGATGCCTCTTCACGCTCGGCAGGGGCACGACCATAGCCTGATCCGGGCGCTTTTTGCACGGCGCGCTGTAGCTTCGCCAGCGTTTCAGGGGATGGGGTTCCGGGCGACTGGCGGCGCGGTGCCGTGTAATCCGCACCGGGCATGGGCCGCGGTGCAACTGTCTGCTGCTTTTCGGCCAGAACAGAGTCGATGTCGAACTGATCGTCATACTGCTCTACAGGCTGCTGCCCCCTGCCCGCATAGCGCGGTGCAGGTTGCTGATACTGCTCGGCCGGAGCGGCGGCACGATTGGTCTGCGGCGCATAGGTCGGCGCGTCATACTCAGGCTGCTGGGCCGTGTATTGCGGCGCGGGCTGTCTGGCGGGCTCTGGGTTGGGCATACGCTCGAACAGGTTTCTCTGCTCGGCGCGCTCTTCTGCCTCGCGTGCGGTTGGGGATTGTGCGTATTCCGCTGGGCTAGGCTGCTGTGCCGCTTGCGGGGCAGGCTGTGGCGCGGGGCGCTCTGCCATTTCAGGGCGCACAGGCGTTGACATGCTGCGCCGTGGCGTCGCTTCGATTTGCGAATTCGGGGCCACGTCGATACCAGTTGCAACAACCGACACACGCAGCGCGCCTTCCATTGCAGGGTCCAGCGTCGAGCCGACGATGATATTTGCTTCAGGGTCAACCTTTTCGCGGATGCGGTTGGCGGCTTCGTCCAGTTCAAACAGCGTCAGGTCATACCCGCCGGTGATATTGATCAGGACACCGCGCGCGCCATGCAGGCTGATTTCGTCCAGAAGTGGGTTCGCAATGGCTTTCTCGGCGGCTTGAATGGCGCGATCTTCGCCTGTCGCCTCGCCTGTGCCCATCATGGCCTTGCCCATTTCGTCCATTACGGCGCGCACATCGGCAAAGTCGAGGTTGATAAGGCCCGGACGGACCATCAGATCGGTCACCCCCTTGACGCCCTGATACAGCACGTCATCGGCCATAGCGAAAGCTTCGGTAAATGTCGTCTTTTCATTCGCAAGGCGAAACAGGTTCTGGTTGGGAATGATAATCAGTGTATCGACCACTTTTTGCAGCGCCTCGACCCCTTCCTCGGCCTGACGCATCCGCTTGGAGCCTTCAAACTGGAACGGCTTGGTCACGACACCGACTGTCAGGACGCCCAATTCCCGTGCGGCCTGCGCGATGATCGGGGCAGCACCTGTTCCGGTGCCGCCGCCCATCCCCGCAGTGATGAAGCACATGTGCGAGCCAGCAAGATGATCGATGATTTCCTCGATCGTTTCTTCGGCTGCGGCAGACCCCACAGAGGGCCGCGCACCAGCGCCCAGACCTTCGGTGATCTTGACACCCATCTGGATGCGACCGGGCGCTCGGCTTTGCTGAAGGGCTTGCGCGTCAGTGTTTGCAACCACGAATTCGACACCTTCCAGTGCCTTTTCGATCATGTTGTTGACTGCATTGCCGCCCGCGCCGCCAACACCGAATACTGTGATCCGGGGGGACAGGTCATCATGCTGCGCGTGTTCTGTGAAGTTTAGTGCCATCTGCTCACTCCGCCTCTCTTTTTTAGCCGACGCGCGCTGCCACAAGTTTGCGCCGGAATACCGCTTTTGCAAGAATCCTACAGGTGTTGCGGGCCGAGGTCATCAAAAAAGTCACAAAGCAACACCAGATATGGCAATTTTCTTCCTGTTTTCCGCCGTGTTTCGGTCAACTGACAACATTTTGATGTCACCAGTGGTCCTTGAACCATTTTACCGCCCGATTCAGCGACCGTGCGGGGTAACTGTCGACGGGCAAGTCAAAATCCCACCACTCGTCCTGCGGGTGCGTTGCCAGCAGGCTTAGGCCCACAGCACTCGAGAACGCGGGGCCAGAGGCCGCTTGCGGCAGGCCGCGCACACGCACGGGGCGACCCAATCGCACTTGCTGCCCGAAAATCCGCGCCGCCAATCCGTCAATGCCGGGCACCTGAGAGCCGCCGCCCGTCAGCACGACCTGCTGGCTGGGCAAATGGTTGAAGCCTGCGGCATCCAGTCGGGCGCGCGCCTCTTCCAGAATTTCCTCGATACGAGGGCGCATGATCCCGATCAGCTCTGCCCGGCTGACACTGCGGCGGTCTTTTTCCCAATCACCGCTGTCGCCTGTCAACGCGATCATCTCGCGGTCATCCATCGAGGTGGCCTGCACCCCGCCATGTACCGTCTTGATCCGTTCGGCCATCGAGAAGTCGATCTGCAACCCTTTCGAGATGTCCGAGGTCACATGCGCGCCCCCCATCCGAACGCTGTCAGCATAGATCATGTGTTTCTTGATGAACACCGACACACTTGCTGACCCCGCGCCCAGATCGACGCAGGCCGCCCCCAATTCCTGCTCGTCCTCAACCAGCGCGGACATGCCCGCCGCATAGGCGCTTGAGGCAATACCGGCAAGTTCGACATCGCAACGCTTCAGGCAGTTGCAGACATTCTGGATCAGACTGGCATCGACAGTCAGCAAATGCATATCGCAGGCTAGTGTGCTTCCGCTTTGCCCACGCGGGTCTGACAGCCCCGTGCGATGGTCCAGCGCAAAGTTTATCGGCTGGGCATGCAGCACATCGCGCCCTGCCCCGAAATCGGGCATTTCGCACGCCGCCATGACGCAGGCGATATCATTCTCTGCGACTGTGCCCGTATCAATCGCGACTTCGCCAGCCAGCCCGTATGACCGCACATTGCCGCCCGACAGACAGACCATCACATGATCCACCCGCGTCTGCGCCATTTTCTGTGCCGCTTGCAGGGCGGTGCGAATGGCGCTTTCCGTTTCAGCCATCGCCGAGACTTCGCCAAAGCGCACCCCACGAGAGCGCGTTGTTCCCGCCCCGATCACTCGGAATGCCGCCTGCCCTGCCATATTGCCAATGCCCGGATGATCGGATGTGCTGCTGTCAGGGTCCAGCTTGAGCACGAGGGCCGCGATTTTGTAGGTGCCAATATCTAGCGTGGCAATAACGCCACGCTGCATCGCGGCGCGGCGCATCTGGCGCATAGCGCGTTGCGAGGCATAGGGGTCGGTCATCACTGTAAAGCCTCCATCGTCTGTGAACGGATATCGCGCAGGGTTTCCATTGCCCCCTCGCTAATTTGAAGAATGGGTCGGGACGGGTTGCGCATGTCAGCGACCAGCAGATCGCGCGACAGCAAATCCTGCGCCTGTTCCAGCGCGACCACGCGTTCGAGCGCGGCCACTGCACCAGCCTCGGGCAGCCGGAAGCGCTGTTCGCGGTCCAGCACGACATCCCAGCGCCGCTCGCCCATACGGACCAGCCCGCGCAGCCTGTGCCCAAGCGGCGATGCGGAATCGAGCAGTTGCAGCGCCTCGGATATCTGCGTGTTGGCCCCTTTCCCTGCGATAAGCGGCAGGTCAGAGCGCACATTTCGATGCGTGACATAGGCGACGCGCACCCCTTCGGCATCCAGCAATTCCAACCCTTCGTCGGAACGCCAAAGAATGGTGGGGCTGCGTTCGGTAACAGACAGCGCAATTACGCCGCCAGACAGCAACCGCAAATCGGCAGAGCGCACCCAGTCAAGTGTCTCGACCTCTTCGCGCAGCGCGTCCAGATCGACCCGGAACGAGGATAGCGGCAGGTCAAGATCCAGCTTCTGGCGCAAGGCCTGCTCCAGCTCCGGCGTCATTTCGGGCAGGTCCAGACTGGTAATCATGAATTCGGGGCGGTCGACAAATGCGTCATAGACGGCATCAATCTGAGTGGCGATGGCCACGCGCCGCGCTTCATCCGCAAAGAACACGACAGCCGCCAACATGACGGCCAAAAGCGGTGCGCAAAATTTTACAAACACCCGGTACCCCGGCGTCAGCCACATCCTTTGCAGGCGATATCCAAAGCGGCTGTCGCGCAGTGATCTGCTGCGCACGCGGCGCGCCTGCGGGCGGTCTTCCAGCTTGGACAGAAAAGGGGCGTCAGGGGTTTCTACGTGATCTTGCGGGTCTTGCCACTGCCCGAACCCGTCGGGCACAGACCAATCTCTTGACATCTGCGCGCCGGGTTCTGGCGAAAATTCGACATCCGACGCGCCATACAAGGATGAATCCAGCGTCTCGATCAGACTGGCTGTCTGGATTTCCGACATATCCAACGCCTGATAGAGGGCCGTCTCAAGGCGCTGCGCCCCGTGCACATCCTGTGCCATCTCGGGCAAAAGCACATGCGGCAGAATATCATCCTGCGCGTATTCCTCAGCGCGTGTCGCACTCAGGTGATCCCAGAAGCTATGGGGCCGTGACAGCGCCGAAACTGGCGCACCTGCATCATCAAGGGCTGCATGATCGCTATTGGCATATGTGCGGCGCGGATCTCCCGCGCCATGAGGGCCTACCGGTCGCATGAAGCATCCTCCACGATCCAGTGGCACAGTTCAGAAAAACTGATCCCGCAATGCCCAGCCTGCTCGGGCACAAGCGAGGTGGGCGTCATGCCGGGCTGGGTGTTGGTTTCCAGCAGGATCAGCCCGTCCAGCCCACGGTCCTCATCCCAGCGAAAATCGGTGCGGCTGACACCACGGCAACCCAGCACCTGATGGGCACGCAATGCGTAATCAAGGCAGGCCGCATGGATCGGCGCAGGAATATCGGCAGGCACCACATGGCGCGAGCCACCGGGCGTGTATTTGGCGTCATAGTCATACCAGCCATCGGTCAGAATATCCGTGACCGCCAAAGGCCTGTCCCCCATGACCGTGGTGGTCAGTTCTCGCCCCGGCGCAAAGGCCTCGACCATGACCTGCGCGGGCATTTCCGACCCCAATTGTGGCGGTGAATTGGCGCGGTCCGGCACCAAATATACACCGACCGAACTGCCCTCGTTATTGGGCTTCACGACATAGGGCGGCGCCATCAGATGGCGCGCCATGACATCTTCTTTGGCGGCGATTATGCTGGGCACAACTGGCAGGTCAGCAGACTGAAACGCGGCCTTGGAGCGCTCCTTGTCCATTGCCAGCGCCGAGGCCAGGACGCCCGAATGCGTATAAGGGATGCGCAGCCATTCAAGAATGCCCTGAATGCAGCCATCTTCGCCGTAGCGGCCATGCAATGCGTTGAAAACCACGTCAGGCGCAATCTCGACCAGACGCTGCACGACATCGCCGCGCGCATCCAACTCGATCACTTCATACCCTGCCACCCGCAACGCTTTCGCGCATTCATGCCCTGACGACAGCGACACCTCGCGCTCAGCCGAGAGTCCGCCTTTCAGAACACATATCCGGGGGGCTGCCCTGCTCGACATGCCCATTCCGTCTGCCTCATGGCCTTTGCGGCCTTTTTTGCCCCAGTTTCAGGGCGTTTTATTCAGTCTGCGCCGCGCCAGAACCAAGTTCCAGTTGCGGCAATACGCCGTCAGGCCCTGCTTCGCCTACACGTCGTATCTCCCACTGTAGCGAAATACCGCGCGCTTGCAAAACCCTTTTTCGAACTTCCTCGCCCAGCGCCTCTAATTCAGTCGCTGTGGCCCCACCGGCATTGATCAGGAAATTCGGGTGTTTGGGCGACATCTGCGCGCCGCCAAGGCGTGCGCCGCGAAGCCCGGCCTGCTCTATCACCTTCCATGCCTTTAACTCGTGGCTGTCTTCCGCGCGCCCGGTCGAGCTGAATCCGGCAGGGTTGCGAAAGGTCGAGCCTGCGCTGCGCTCTTTGGTGGGTTGGGTTGCATCGCGCGCAGCCAACTGGTCCACCATCCGTGCATGCAGCGCGCTCGGGGCGCCTTCGGGTGCATGAAACTGTGCGCGTGTGATGACCATGCCTTCGGGCAAATCGGACTGGCGGTAGCGCAGGTTCAGATCGCCAGCTAGGATGGTGTGGCGCTGGCCTTGGCGGTCAATCACTGTAACATCAATCAGGTGATCCGCAACATAAGTGCCATAGCAGCCTGCATTCATGCGCACAGCCCCGCCAATGCTGCCGGGAATGGTGCGCAAAAAGGTCAGATCGCGCCCCGCATCCGCCGCCTTGCGGGCCACATGCGCATCAAGGGCCGCCGCACCGGCTGTGATCGCCTCGCCCGTCTCGATGGCGTTGAAACCACGCCCCAATCGGATCACCACAGCGCGAATACCGCCGTCACGCACAATCAGGTTCGAGCCGACACCCATCGGGAACACTGCAATCTCTGGGTCGAGGGCTGCCAGAAATGCACAGAGATCCGCCTCATCAGCGGGTTGAAACAGCCAATCGGCAGGCCCGCCGACGCGCAGCCATGTGAGCGTATCAAGCGGTTTTTGCGGTGTGAGTGTGCCGCGCACAGGGATCAGGTCAGGTGTCATAAGATGTGACCTAGCGCGGGAATAGGGCCTTTGTCGAGAGGGTCTGCCCGCCCCACAGATATGCCGCGCTATTATACGCCGGGGCCAGACCGGCACTTGCGCAAGTTTCCTTTCGCATGGAACCAAACCCGCAGGCAGAGCGTTGCCCAGTATCAGACTGAAAATATGTTGAGGGACAATATGAACACCAATTATACTGGCTTGCTGGGCATTCTTCACCTTGCACTGGTCGTCTGGGCGGCAGTGTCAATTCTGGGCTCAGGCGCGACGCAGGGACAAAAAGTTCTCTGGATACTGCTTGTTCTTATCTTTCCCGTTATCGGTTTGATTATCTGGTTCCTTGCAGGACCGAAGAAGACCTGAGGGGAACGCCGCGCATTGTATCAGCCAATGGCGCTCCGGGGTAGCGTGTAGGCGTGCCATCAACTTTTGATGCCGTTGGGCGACAGGCGACTATCCCCAAACACCTTCCACCACCGTTATGCGCAAGGCCGCCAGCCATGTTACTGGCTGTCGGCGTGCGCACCCTTGGACACCGCCATCAATTCCCGCCCAGCAATCCGCGCAGGCGGTTGCCGATCTCGGCCTCCAGCCCACGGCGCAGTGTGTCTTCAATCCGCTCACCCTCTTGGCGCTCGACCCCGAGATCGCGCTGCAAGCGCCGCTCCACCTGACTGCGCGTCCGCTCTTCCAGACGCAGGGCTTCTTCGCGGGCGATTTCTTCCAGCCGCTCGCGCTCCAGTCGCGTCTGTTCGCGTGCCAGCGCTTCCATGTCCAGTCGGAAGCGCGGGGAATCCCACGGCCCTGTCATCATCAGTGGTACGCGCAAAGTATCATCACCGCGCACCGCAGCAGGCACGATGCGGTAGTCCAGATTGCGCTGGCCCAGCCCCACCTGACCGCGCCCGGTGACGTTAAACTGCCGCGCCTCCAGCCGCAGGTCGTCATTGCGCAACACCCCGTCGGCAATGGTAAAACTGCCATTGACCGACTGATAGACCGTGCGGTTCCCCTCGCCCATATAGGACATGTCCAGATTGCGCAGCATACCCGCCAGATCGAAGCCGATAATCTCGCCCTGCGACAGCGCCAACGTCCCTTCGCCGCGCAAGGAATTCATGATGTCATGCAAGGTGTTGCCCACACCCAGAAATTGCAGGTCCATATTCGCCATGCCTTGCAATCGCCGATAATCCGCCATCTCGGTCAGGAGTGGCAGCAAATCAATCCCGCGCAAGCGCAGATCACCGCCCACGGACAGGCCAGAGCGGTTGTTCATCACGAATTCACCCGCCAACTGCCCCCCGAACAATGCGACTTCGCGCAGATCGAACACGGCACGGGCGCGGTCAATCGCAACCCCGACCCGCATGCGGCCCAGACTGGTCATATCAGTCCGCACGCCCGCAAGCGTCAGCGAGACATCTGCATCCAGCCCGTCCAAAACGCTGGCATCTATCGGCGCGCGCGACCAGCCTGATCCGCCTGACTGGCCACTCTGCCCGCCCTGCCCTGTGGCCCCCGCGCTGCGCAGATCCAGCACATCGCCCGATAGCTGACCCGACAGGCGCGGGCGCTCCGCCCCAAAGCCAAGATCCGCCGCCCCCGTCAGGCGCACCCCTCCGGCCCGAAGCTGCAAATCACGGCCATACAGCGTGCCATCAGCGGTGCGTGTGACCTGTCCTGTCAGACCCAATGGCAAAAACTGGGGTGCAACCACGCCCCCTGACTGCCCTGCAAGCTGCATCAGCGGGCGCACCGCCGGGGCTTGCGCCTGAAGCTGGCCCTCAAACACCAGATCCTGCAACCCGGCGCGCCCTGAAAAGACAAGGGTCACCCCCGCAGCGATTGCGTCCACAGTCACCGCACTGACCGCACCAGAGATCATACGTTCGGCATTATCCGTGGTGGCTGTCACTTGAAAGGATTGCCCGTTCAGCGTGCCCGACGCGCTGAGGTCAGCCGGGCCAGCAAGCCCTTCAAGACGCAAGGTGGCATCCAGACCACTGATGCGCATATCTGTGCCGGACTGTGCATCCTCGATATGCAGACTGCCGCCGCTGATGCGGGCTTCGGTCAGCGAAACATTGCGTTGGCGGCGTATTGAGGCCCCCTCTGAGGTATCTGGGGCACCGGCATCGTTGGTGCCGGACCGGAAGCCCCAGTTCAACTGACCTTCGGCATCGCGCAGCATGTGCAATTGCGGGTCTTGCAGCAGTATCCGCTCGACCACGATATCACCGCGGATCAGCGCGAGCAGATTCAGGCCTATATCCATCTCGGCGGCGGCGAGCAGGGGTGCCTCGCCCGCCCATTGCGGGTTGCCGATGCGCACATTCTGCGCAGTGGCCCCGATCACGGGATAGAAACTGGCCCTGACTTCACCGTCAAATTGCACGCTGCGTCCGGTTGCGGCTTCAAACTGTTGCGCCGCCAGAATGGCGATACGTTCTGTCGGCAATATAAACAACGCCCCCCCCAGCAGGATGGCGACCCCAATCAACATTGCAACAATAGCCTTTATCAAACGCATGTAGTCCCCCAACCGATCACGCAACCTGCCGTTCATTGCAGAGTCTAACTTTGGCGTTGCATTGTGTCTCGGTCAAAATAATCTGTATCACCCTTGCGCGTAAATTCGTGACTTGCAGCCAAAGCTGTCAGCACGCGCAGCCTTGGTGCGGTGCTGTGCAGGCCTTGCACTGTGCCATACCTTGTGAAAAAGGAAGGCTGGCTTCAGGAGGTTTCCGCCATGTCCCGTATCGTCACGCGTTTCGCCCCGTCCCCGACCGGATATCTGCATATCGGCAATCTGCGCACGGCGCTGTTCAATTACCTGATTGCGCGCAAATCAGGCGGTGAATTCGTGTTGCGGCTGGATGACACCGATGCCGAACGCTCTAAGCAAGAGTATATCGACGGTGTTCAGCATGACCTTGAATGGCTGGGCCTGACATGGGACCGGATCGAGCAGCAGTCGAAACGGCTGGACCGCTACACGGATGCGGCAGAGCGGTTGCGTGCCGATGGGCGCTTCTATGAATGCTTCGAGACGCCGGGCGAGTTGGACCTCAAGCGCAAGAAACAACTGAATATGGGCCGACCGCCCGTCTATGACCGCGCGGCCCTGACACTGGAGGATGCAGACAGGGTCAGGCTGCGGGCAGAGCGCGCGGGTTATTGGCGCTTCTTGCTGAACCAGACCCGGATTGAATGGGACGATGGCATATTGGGGCCACTCTCGATTGATGCGGCCAGCGTGTCGGACCCTGTGCTGATCCGCGCGGATGGTCAGGTGCTTTATACGCTCGCCTCGGTGGTGGATGACATGGATATGGGCATCACCCATATCGTGCGCGGGTCGGACCATGTGACAAACACTGCCACGCAAATCCAGATCATCGAAGCATTGGGCGGCACGGCCCCCAGCTTTGCGCATCATTCACTTCTGACCGGCCCGCAGGGCGAGGCGCTGTCCAAACGCCTTGGCACATTGTCCTTGCGCGATTTGCGCGCGCAGGGGGTGACACCAGCGGCGTTGTTGTCGCTGATGGCGCGCCTTGGGTCCAGCCAGCCAGTTGAATTGCGCATGACGCTGGACGAAATCGCTGAAAGCTTCGATCTGGACCAGTTCGGCGCGGCCCCCACGAAATTCGATGTAGAGGACTTGTGGCCACTGACCCGCGCCGATGTGCAGTCCCGCCCTTTTGAGGCGGTGGCCGATCAGATCGCAAGCCTTGGCGTGCCCGCCGACTTGGGGCCACAATTCTGGCAGGTTGCCCGCGAGAATATCACACGACTGGATGATCTGGGCGCGTGGTGGGCCTTGTGCCGTGACGGGGCCGCGCCCGAAATTGCGCCCGAAGATGCCGAATTCGTGGCCGAGGCCCTAAAACTGCTGCCCCCCCCGCCATACGGGCCAGAGGCGTGGTCAGACTGGACCAGCGCCGTCAAATCGGCAACAGGGCGCAAGGGCAAAGGCTTGTTCATGCCACTGCGCAAGGCGTTGACAGGGCAGGCACATGGGCCGGATATGTCATCCTTGATGCCGTTGTTGCAGCGCATACCTGCGCGCGACACGCTCTGATCGGGAATTGGCTTCTGACTTGCCCCAAGGGCCCTGCTGTCCTAGACAGGCAAGAAGTTTGAAATGGGAGGCGGTATGCGTCGTGTTGTCATCACTGGGCTTGGGATCATCTCGCCCATCGGGAATTCTGCCACAGAAGTGTCAGAGAGTTTGCGCGCCGGGCGTTCAGGAATTGTCTTTTCGCCCGAATATGCCGAGCACGGCTTTCGCAGCCAGATCCACGGCCAGCCACAGATCGTGCTGGAAGACCATATCGACAAGCGCAACCTGCGCTTCATGGGGGCAGGTGCGGCCTATAACTTTCTGTCGATGGAGCAGGCAATTGCCGATGCCGGGCTGGAAGAAAGCGATGTGTCCAACCCACGTTCAGGGCTGATTACCGGCTCTGGCGGGCCATCGACGGCGAACCTGTTTCAGGCCCATAAGATCGTGATTGAAAAGGGCAGCCCCAAGCGTATGGGCCCCTTCATGGTCACGCGCTGCATGTCCTCGACCAATTCGGCCTGTCTGGCCACGCCCTTCAAGATCAAGGGCGTGAATTACTCGATCACCTCTGCCTGTTCGACATCGGCGCATTGCATCGGCAACGCGGCGGAACTGATCCAGATGGGCAAGCAGGACATCATCTTTGCCGGTGGCGGTGAGGAACTGGACTGGACATTGTCATGCCTCTTCGACGCGATGGGGGCGATGTCTTCTAAATATAATGACGCACCTGAAACCGCTGCACGGGCCTTTGACGCGACACGCGACGGGTTTGTGATCGGCGGCGGCGGCGGGATGCTGGTGCTGGAAGAGTTGGAACACGCAAAAGCACGCGGCGCAAAAATCTATGCCGAGATCACGGGCTATGGTGCGACATCAGACGGGCATGACATGGTCGCCCCCTCGGGCGAAGGTGGCGAGCGGTCGATGCGGCTGGCCTTGGACACATTGCCCGAAGGGCGCAAGGTCAGCTATATCAATGCGCATGGTACCTCGACCCCCGCTGGCGACGTGACGGAAGTGGACGCCATCCGCCGGATCTGGGGGCTCGGCAACGTGCCGCCCATTTCCTCGACCAAATCACTGACCGGCCACAGCCTGGGCGCGACCGGCGTGCAGGAAGCGATCTATTCGCTGCTGATGATGCAGGGGCGCTTTATTGCAGCATCGGCCAATGTGACCGAGTTGGACCCCGCCATAAAAGAGGGCGAAATCGCCACCAAACTGGTCGAGAATGTCGAGTTGGACACCGTCCTGTCCAACAGTTTCGGCTTTGGCGGCACCAATGCGACGCTTGTCATGAGCGCGTATCGTGACTGAAAGGTAATATCATGTCAGGCTTGATGGCGGGCAAACGCGGGCTGATCATGGGCGTCGCCAATGAACGCTCTATCGCGTGGGGCATTGCGAAAGCGATGGCCGATCAGGGCGCAGAACTGGCCTTCAGCTATCAGGGCGAAGCGTTCGGCAAGCGGGTTGAGCCGCTCGCGGCGTCGCTCGGGTCTGACATGTTGCTGGATGTGGATGTCACCAACGAAGCCTCGCTCGACGCCGCATTTGACACCTTGAAGGCGCGCTGGGGCGAAATGGATTTTCTGGTCCATGCCATCGCCTTTTCCGATAAGAACGAGCTGACAGGACGGTTCCGCGACACCAGCCGCGCGAATTTCAAAACATCGTTGGAGATCAGTTGCTACAGCTTCATCGACCTTGGCCGCCGCGCCTCGGAACTGATGCCGAAGGGCGGCACTTTGTTGACGCTGACATTTCAGGGCTCCAACACTGTCACCCCGTTCTACAATGTCATGGGCGTGGCCAAAGCGGCGCTGGAAAGTTCCGTGCGCTATCTGGCCAATGATCTGGGGCCAGAGGGCATCCGCGTCAACGCCATCAGCCCCGGCCCGATGAAAACGCTGGCGGGCGCGGCAATTGGCGGCGCGCGCAAGACCTTTCGCCACGCCGAAGCGAATGCGCCGCTGCGCAGCAACGCCACCCTTGAAGGGGTCGGCGGGACTGCTGTGTATCTGGCATCCGATTATGGGGCCTATACAACGGGCGAGATTGTCCATGTCGATGGCGGCTATCACGTCATGGGTATGCCACAGGTCGAGAATATCTGACGCGATGCTTACGGACGTGCGCGGCCAAAGCGGTATCCCGCCCACACGCCGACAAGCCACAGCCCGAGCGAGCCTGCGCCATAGGCAAACGCCAGCACCAGATCGCGTTCCAGCAACAGCAGGATTTCCAGCGAGAACAGGGAAAAAGTGGTAAACCCGCCGCAAAAACCGGTCATCCAGAGCGCTTGCGCGCGCGGTTCCAGTGCGCGTGTCGCCAGATACCCGATCAACGCCGCCCCAAGGACATTGACCAGCAAGGTCGCAAGATAGGCGTTTTCTTCCAGAATTTGCATTCCGACCATGCTGATCGCTGCGCGCGCCCCGGTCCCAAGGGCACCGCCCATCGCTATTGCAACAAGGACCCCTGCCCCGCGCGTCATGGCGTGCCACCGCCAAGGAGCGCAGCCGCCACCCAAGCCCCGAACACCGCCACACCGGGACAGGCCAGAACCGAGCCTACGCTGTTGAAAACCGCCGCCCCGCGCCTGTCTGACTGCCATAACTCAAAAGTTTGCAGCGCAAAGCTTGAGACGGTCGTATACCCGCCCAGCACACCAAGGGCAAAAATCTGAAAGTAGAAATCCTGAAAAATGGTGTCATACTGGCCATTCATCGTCGCCAGCGCGGACCATGCACACCCGATCAGAAAACTGCCCGACAGGTTTACAACAAACACACCGACAGCGGGGTGTGCATACCGCGCCACCCGGCCCGACAGCACCGCCCGCAAGACACTGCCCAGCCCACCGCCGAATGCCAATAAAACCAATGTCGTTATCGCATCTGCCATTTGGCCGCTATATCGGTTTGCGACAGTGCTTGCATGTATAAAACGCCACATCCCGTACCGATATTGACAGCGCAACTTGATCCGATATCAGGCACCAATGACAGATATGACTGAACACCCTGCCAGCGCTGATGAGTTGTTGAATGCCGCAGGGCAGCTGTCCACAGGGCGTATCAACCGGCTGACCCACAAGGGCGCACGCTATATCGTCAAATCCGTCGAGCGTCACGCCAGCCTGCTTGATCGGGTGCAAAAGGGCGACCCTGACAAAGCCTTCGCGCGCGAACTGGCCCTTTTGAAGGAATTTGCCGCGAAAGGAGCGCCCGTTCCACATGTTGCCGCGTCTGATGCAACGCGGATTGTCATGACACATAGCGGCGAGACACTCTCCGCAATGGTCACCCAAGGCAGCATCAGCCCGCAGATACTGACACAGGCAGGGCGCGCGCTTGCGCGGTTGCACGCTTTGGGGCTGGCGCATGGGCGTCCTGCCATCCGTGACTTGTGTTGGGATGGCGCACAGATCACATTCATCGATCTGGAAGCTGGCGCAAAACTCCGTGCGACCCCACGCGATCAGGCGCGCGATGTTATCTTGTTGCTCAATTCCGTGTTTGCGATGGCACCCGAGCATCATCACATCGCACCGCATATATGGGCTGGCTATCAGGCCGGTGACAGTCTGGGCCTGTGTGCACGCACGCGTGCACTTGCCCGCCGTCTGTGGTGGGTGCAGGCGCTGGCATGGCCCGCGTCGCAGCTTCACCGGATCAAGGGCAAGACCAGAAGCGAGTTTCGCGCCGTCGCCCGAACGCGGGCGTTTCTGTTGCAAACCCGTTTGTGAGGATTGCGGGTTTTCACGGGCGATCCACCGCGCTAGCCTCGTGTCATGGATATTGAGACATTCACCCATCAAGCTGACGACGATGCCCGCAACGAGAGCATCCTGATCTGGATCAATGGCACTCTCAAACCGCGCGCCGAAGCGTTGGTATCTGTTTACGATTCCGGTTTCATGCTGGGCGATGGTGTTTGGGAAGGGTTGCGCCTGTATCATGGTACATGGGCCTTTCTGGACTTGCATCTTGACCGGCTGTTCGAGGCCGCGAAGGCCATTGATCTTGATATCGGTATGGACCGCGCCGCGCTAATTGCCGCACTGGAAGACACCCGCGCGGCCAATGGTATGACGCATGATGCCCATGCCCGCCTGATGGTCACGCGCGGGGTCAAGACACGCCCCTTCCAGCACCCCGCCCTGTCGCGCTCTGGTCCGACTGTGGCGATCATCATGGAGCATTCGCGCGCCCAGATCGGGCGGCCCATCCGGCTGGCAACTGTGCCCCATCTGCGCGGCCTGCCCATGACCCAAGACCCCAAGCTGAACAGCCATTCAAAACTCAACTGCATTCTGGCCTGTATCGCCGCCGAGAAGGCGGGCGCGGATGAAGCGCTGATGCTGGATGTGCATGGCTTTGTGAACACAACCAATGCCTGCAATTTCTTCATCGTGCGCAAGGGCGCGGTTTGGACCTCGACCGGCGATTACTGCATGAACGGGATCACGCGGGCGAAGGTGATCGAGATATGCCGCGACAATGATATACCCGTGTATGAGCGCAATTTCTCGCTGGTGGACTGCTATGGCGCGGATGAGGCTTTTCTAACCGGCACATTTGGAGCGCAAACCCCAGTTGCCATGATTGATGGCCGCCAGATCGGTGACGAGAAATTGGGGCCGGTCACCGCGCGTATCCGCGATCTGTATATGGCACTGGTAGGGGTGTGATGCGGATTGCGATGTGGTCCGGCCCGCGCAACCTGTCGACCGCGCTGATGTATGCGTTTGCAGCGCGCGGCGATTGCGCCGTCTGGGACGAGCCGTTCTATGCCTGCTACCTGCGCGCAACCGGTCTGGCGCACCCGATGGCGGTGGAAATCATGGCGGCGGACCCGCGCAGCCCGGCGGAGATTGCCCACGATCTGCGCCGGGTTGCGCCCGAGGGGGCGCGGATCACCTATCAAAAACATATGTGTCAGCATATGATCGACGGAATACCACGCGACTGGATGTCGGATGTGGTCAATGTCTTTCTGATCCGGCATCCGGATCGGGTTTTGGCAAGTTTCGGGGCGAAATATGCCGATGTGACGCTGCAAGATATCGGATTTGTGCAACAGGCAGAGATTTTTGAAAGCGTTTTTCAGAAGAACAATGCCATTGCTGGAAATCCGGCAGGAATTTCGCTGATTTCTGAAAGCGAATTTCAGCAGGCGAAAAATGCGCCGCTGGTGATCGATAGCGCCGATATCCGCGCTGACCCCGACGGGATGATGCGCGCGCTCTGCAAAGCGCTAGGTCTCGACTATCGTCCGGAGATGCTGAACTGGCCCGCTGGCCCTAAACCCTATGACGGGGTCTGGGCACCGGTCTGGTATGAGGCGGTGCATCGCTCCACAGGGTTTGCCGGGGCTGAGGGGCCACTGCCCGAATTGCCCGCACCCTTGCGCGCGATCAGTGACGCCGCCTTGCCCTATTACGACCGGCTGGCCCGCTACAAGCTTGCGCCATAAAAAACGCGGCGCACCCGAGGGCACGCCGCGCATAAAGATTGTCTTGGATATCAGGCCAGATCGTAACGATCGGCATTCATCACCTTGACCCATGCGGCAACGAAATCGCGCACAAACTTCTCGGACGCATCGTCCTGTGCATAGACCTCGGCATAGGCGCGCAGGATCGAGTTCGACCCGAACACCAGATCAGCACGTGTGGCGGTCCATTTCGGCGCACCTGTCTTGCGGTCCTGCATCTCGTACAGGTTCGGGCCTTTGGGTTCCCATTTCCATGCCATATCCGTCAGATTGACAAAGAAGTCATTGGTCAGCGCACCCACACGGTCGGTGAAGACACCGTGCATCGTGCCGCCATGATTGGTGCCCATGACCCGCATACCGCCCAGCAGGACAGTCATTTCAGGGCCAGTCAGCCCCATAAGCTGCGCGCGGTCCAGCATCAACTCTTCTGCCGAGACGACATAGTCCTTCATCATCCAGTTGCGGAAACCATCGGCAACCGGCTCCAGCCATTTGAAGCTGTCGGCATCTGTCATCTCGTCAGTCGCGTCACCCCGACCCGGCGCGAAAGGTACCTCGATGTTGAAGTCCGCAGCTTTCGCCGCCTGCTCGACACCCAGATTGCCTGCCAGCACGATCACATCCGCAACCGAAGCGCCGGTTTGATGTGCAATCGGCTCCAGCACGCTCAGCACTTTTTGCAGGCGGTCAGGCTCGTTTCCGACCCAATCCTTTTGCGGTGCCAGACGGATGCGCGCGCCATTGGCCCCGCCGCGATAGTCGGACTGGCGGAAGGTGCGCGCATTGTCCCAAGCTGTTGCCACCATCTCGGACAGTGACAGACCGCTGGCCGCGATCTTTGCCTTCACTGCGGCCACATCATAGTCAGAATTGCCCGCAGGAACCGGATCTTGCCAGATCAGCACCTCTTTAGGGGCATCCGGCCCGATATAGCGTTCTTGTGGCCCCATGTCGCGGTGGGTCAGTTTGAACCATGCGCGGGCAAAAGCGTCGTCAAACACGGCAGGGTCCGCCATGAACTTTTCGCAGATGGCACGATACGCCGGGTCCATCTTCATGGCCATGTCGGCATCGGTCATGATCGGGTTCAGGCGAATCGAGGGATCTTCGACATCAACCGGCTTGTCTTCTTCCTTGATGTTGATGGGTTCCCACTGCCATGCACCGGCGGGGGATTTTTTCAATTCCCACTCATAGCCGAACAGCAGCTTGAAATAGCCCATATCCCATTTCGTAGGCTCTGTTGTCCAAGCGCCTTCAATCCCCGACGTCACAGTGTCGCGGCCGATAGAGCGCGCCTTGTGGTTCATCCAGCCAAGGCCACCTTCTTCCAGTGCCGCACCTTCAGGGGCGGGACCGAGGTCTTCTGCGCGGCCATTGCCGTGGGTTTTGCCAACAGTGTGGCCCCCTGCGGTCAGAGCGACGGTTTCTTCGTCATTCATTGCCATACGCGCAAAGGTTTCGCGCACATGCGCGGCTGTTTTCAGCGGGTCGGGCTGGCCGTTCACGCCTTCGGGGTTCACATAGATCAGGCCCATCTGCACAGCCGAGAGCGGGTTTTCCATTGTGGACGCGTCGCCCACATTGTCATACCGCTCGTCCGACGGGGCAAGCCATTCTTTTTCCGCACCCCAATAGATATCCTTTTCGGGCTGCCAGATATCTTCGCGGCCAAAGGCAAAGCCAAAAGTTTTCAAGCCCATATTTTCATAGGCAATGGTGCCCGCCAGAACCATCAAGTCGGCCCAGCTGAGCTTGTTGCCGTATTTCTTCTTGATCGGCCACAGCAGGCGGCGCGCCTTGTCGAGATTGGCGTTATCGGGCCATGAATTGAGCGGGGCAAAACGGTGATTGCCAGTGCCCGCGCCACCACGTCCATCCTGTACCCGGTAAGTGCCGGCTGCGTGCCAAGACATGCGGATCATCAACCCGCCATAATGACCCCAATCTGCGGGCCACCAGTCCTGACTGTCGGTCAAAAGCGCGTGGATGTCTGCCTTCAGGGCTGCGAAATCAAGGGTTTTCACCTCTTCGCGGTAGCTGAACCCTGTCAGCGGGTTCACCTTGGTATCGTGCTGGTGCAGAATGTCGAGGTTAAGGGCCTTTGGCCACCAATCCATTACGGCGCTGCCCGTACTGGTCTGTCCGCCATGCATGACTGGGCATTTGCCCGCTTTATCAGAACCGTCCATGATTCCCTCCATCTGTGGATTTCTGGAACGGTTCTAACAGGTATTATACATCAGGTTAAGTTTCTTTTACTGATGCTTACCATCAGTAATTATTATTACGCGAGTCACCTTATCCCCCTTGGCGCAATGCCCGCCGCATCAACCAGCCCGCGATCAGAACAGCGATCAGCACAAAGCCGATGATGATGGTTGCCAGCGCGTTAATATCGGGGCTGACCCCAAGGCGCACTTTCGAGAAGATCACCATAGGCAAGGTCGAGGCACCGGGGCCGGACACGAAACTTGCAATGACCAGATCATCCAGCGACAGGGTAAAGGCTAACAGCCACCCCGCCACAAGCGCAGGCGTTATGACCGGTAGCGTGATGTCAAAGAACACCCGTACCGGCCCCGCCCCCAGATCGCGCGCGGCTTCTTCCAACGACTCGTCCATGCTGCGCAAGCGCGACTGCGCAATCACAGCGACGAAGGCTGCGCAAAACGTCGTATGTGCAATGATGATCGTGGTCAGGCCGCGCCCTGCGGGCCAGCCCAGTGACAACTCCATCGAGACGAACAACAACAGCAGAGACAGGCCGGTAATCACCTCTGGCATCACCAGCGGCGCGGTAATCATGCCGGTCAGCAACAACCGCCCCGTAAACGTGCTGAACCGCGTCAGCACAAATGCGCCCAGCGTGCCGATGATTGTGGCCAGCGTGGCGCTGGCAAAGGCGACCTGAAGGCTGATCCATGCCGAGCCGAGTATCTGGCGGTCGCGCAGCAACTCGCCATACCAGCGCGTTGAAAACCCGCCCCAGACCGTGACAAGGCGGCTTTCATTGAAGGAAAACACCACCAACGAGATGATCGGCGCATAAAGGAACACAAAGCCGACCACGACAGCCATAGGCAGGAACCACCCACGCATCAGCGCTCCTCCCGCCGGTTCTGGACCGATTGCAGCCACATGATTGGCGCAACCACCAGCACCAGCATCACGATAGCCACCGCAGAGGCCACAGGCCAATCGCGGCTGGAGAAGAACTCATCCCACAACACCCGCCCGATCATCAGCGTATTCGGCCCGCCCAGAAGTGCGGGAATGACATATTCACCAATGGCAGGAATAAACACCAGCATAGACCCCGCGACGATACCGGGCAGCGACAGTGGCAATGTTACCGTGAAGAATGTCACTGTGGGTGACGCGCCAAGATCGCTCGCCGCTTCCAGCAAAGCGCCGTCCAGCTTGGTCAGGTTCGCATAGAGCGGCAGGATCATGAAGGGCAGATACGTATAGACGATCCCGATATACACCGCGAAATCGGTCTGCATCATCTGGATAGGGCTGTCGATCAGTCCCAGCGACATCAGCGTGTTGTTGATCACCCCGTTCGAGCGCAAAAACCCCATCCACGCATAGACCCGCAGCAGAAAACTGGTCCAGAACGGCAAGATCACCATCAGCAGCAGGATCGAGCGTTTCGGCTCTGGCGCGCGGGCAATGTAATAGGCAATCGGATAGCCGATCAGCAGCGCGAATATGGTCGAGACAAACGCCACTCGGATCGACGACAGATAGGCGTTGCGATACAGCGCGTCCGTCATCAGAAAGCGGTAATTCTCTAGGCTGGCGATGATCTGCAACGACCCGTCTGGCCCGCGCTCGAATAAGGGCGTGTAGGGCGGGCGGGCGATCAGCGCCTCGGCCAGTGAGATACGGCCCAAAACAAAAAACGGTGCCAGAAAAAACACGCCCAGCCACAGCATCGGAATGGCAATCACCAATGTGCGCCCACTAAGCCCCAACTTGCCCATCACCCATGCAGTGCCGCGCCATGGCGCCGATCGGGTCAAGGCATTGCCAGCGCTCATCGGGTCAGCACCCGAAATGCAGATGGCTGAACCGAAATCCAGACTTTTTCATCCCATGAAATCGGGTCTTCGTCGCGCAGGCGGTTCGACTGGCTGGCACGGATCAGGACACCATTCTCCAGCCGGATGCGATACTGCGACATATGGCCGATATAGCCCATTTCCTCGACCACGCCGTGCCAGACATTCGGGGTATTTTCGGGCTTGATCCGCGACAGCGCAAAGCGTTCGGGCCGCACAGCGCCCCAGACCTTTTGCGCCCGCGTCAGCCCCCCTTGCGGCGGCAACAGCACAGCGCCCAATTCCTGCGTTTCAATGCGCATCATATCAGGGGCGACCGCATCGACCTTGCCCTCGAACAGGTTTACCGAACCGATGAAATCCGCAACGAAGCGTGAATTTGGCGTCTCGTAAATCTCGCGCGGCTCGCCAATCTGCTCGATGCCGCCGTCTTTCATCACGCCGATGCGGGTGGCCAAAGTCATCGCCTCGTCCTGATCATGCGTGACGACAATGAATGTCACACCCAGCGTTTCCTGAATCTTGATCAATTCGAACTGCGTTTCCTCGCGCAGCTTTTTGTCCAGCGCACCAAGGGGTTCATCCAGCAACAACAGCTTGGGCCGCTTGACCAGCGCGCGCGCCAACGCCACCCGCTGGCGCTGGCCGCCTGACAACTGGTCCGGCTTGCGCCGCGCCAGCTTCTCCAGCTTGACCATGCGCAGCATCTCGCCCGCACGGTGATAGGCTTCGGATTTCTTCAACCCTTCGCGCAACAGCCCATAGGCCACATTTTTCTCGACACTCATATGCGGAAACAGCGCGTAGGATTGAAACATCATATTGGTGGGGCGGCGGTCAGGGGGCACGCGGGCCATATCCTCGCCATCAATAGTCATCGTCCCGCTTGTCGGCTGCTCGAACCCTGCCAACATGCGCAACAATGTGGATTTGCCACACCCGGATTCGCCCAGCAGGCAAAACAATTCACCCTGATAAATGTCGAGGTCAATATTGGAGACGGCAGTGAAATCACCAAAGCTCTTGGTGACCCCGCGTACCGAAATAAAGGGCCGCGCGCCCTCACGTCGCCAGGGCCTTGTATCGGCTGCGATAGCTGACTGTGGCATAAGACCCCGTCTTGGCAAAGTGAAATGCCCCTGCCCACCCCTTGGGGGCAGAGGCTGCGTACATTTACTGACCGGTGCGGACCCGTGTCCACAGGCGCGTCGCGGTGCGGTCTGTGCGGCTGTCATAGCTGACCCCTGTAAACAGGGTTTCCGTCACCTCCGGGGTCGGGAAAATGGCAGGGTCGGTGAAGATTTCCTCATCAACCAAGTCCCATGAGGCGGCATTGGCATTGGGGAACCAGACATAATTCGTGATCGCTGCGCTGATCTCGGGGCGCATGATGAAATCTATGAAGGCATGCGCGTTTTCAGGATTGGGTGCATCTGCGGGATTACCCATCATGTCAAACCACTGCATCGCGCCCTCGCGGGGGATGGCATACCAGACATTCACGCCCTGCCCCGCTTCCTCGGCCCGCTCTGCGGCTTGCAACACGTCACCCGACCACCCGACTGCAACACAGGTTTCGCCATTGGCCAGATCAGAGATATACTGCGAAGAATGGAAATAGCGCACATGTTCGCGCGCGGCCTGCATCATATCGCTCGCTGCCTCGAAATCTGCGGCATCGGTGGATTGCGGGTCCAGCCCCATATAGGCAAAGGCGGCCGGAAACATGTCAGTCGGCGAATCAAGCCACGAAATGCCGCAATCGGCCAGTTGCGCGGCGATTTCCGGGTCAAAGATCATCGCCCAGGTATCGACCTCGAAATCTTCGCCCAGGCGTTCCGCCACCATGTCGATGTTATAGCCAATGCCGGTCGTGCCCCACATATAGATGGTCGCATGCTCGTTGCCGGGATCATGCGCGCCCGCAGCGGCCATAAGGTCGGGGTCCATATTCTCCATATTCGGCAGCAAGTCACGGTTCAGCGGCTGATACACGCCTGCGCCAATCTGGCGTTGCAGAAATGTTCCCGTTGGAACCACCACATCAAACCCCGATGACCCCGCCAGCAAGCGCGCCTCCAGCGTGTCGTTGCTGTCATAGACGTCGTAATTGACGGTGATCCCCGTCTCCTCGGTAAACTGCTCCAGCACTTCATCGGTGATGTAATCGGACCAGTTGAACACATTGACAGTTTCGGCCGCAGCCATGCTGCCCTGCAACGCAAGCGCGGCCCCCGCAGCGATCGCAACCCGATAGATTTGCTGTCCTGATGTATCTGACATGTTCATCTCCCTGTTGGACAGTCAGGCGCAGGCGGTCTTCGGCCCGTGCCATGACTGGCATGTGTTATTTCATGCATCTCACAAGAAAAGTGGGGGGGTTGGCAACCCCGTTTTAGGCGATTGCGCCAAAACTTGATCAAATTATGCAAGGGCACCCCAAAATAGATGCAGATGCTCCCTATCTGGCCACCTCAGCCCTCGATTCGCAGCACGATTTTGCCAATATGCGCCGAGCTTTCCATCCGCGCATGTGCAAGGCGCGCATCATTCAGCGCGAATTCACTGTCCATCACCGGCGCCAGTCGCCCTGCCGCCAGCAGCGGCCAGACCTCGCTCTCCAACTGCGCGGCGATCGCCGCTTTGGCCGCATCCGATTGTGGCCGCAACGTAGAGCCGGTGATCGTCAGCCGGCGCATCATCAAAGGGGCAAAATTCACGGTAACTTTAGGGCCTTGCAAAAAGGCAATCTGCACCAGCCGCCCATCCACCGCCAGGGCGCGCAGATTTCGCGGCAGATACTCGCCGCCGACCATATCCAGAATCAGGTTCGCCCCACCCTCTTTCTTCAGGATTTCAACAAAATCCGCGTCGCGGTAATTGATCGCCTGCTCTGCCCCCAGCTGCACACAGGCTGCACATTTCTCGTCCGAGCCCGCGGTTGCAAACACCCGCGCGCCGAAGACATGCGCCAACTGGATTGCGGTCGTGCCAATGCCCGAAGATCCGCCATGCACCAAAAACCGCTCGCCTGCCTGCAAGCCCCCGCGCATGAAGACATTGGACCAGACCGTAAAAAATGTCTCGGGCAGGCAGGCCGCTTCGCGCAGCCCCATTCCTTCCGGCACAGGCAGCACCTGCCCCGCATCCGTCAATGCATGCTCGGCATAAGCGCCGCCCGGAAACAACGCACATACCTTGTCCCCGACGCTCCAACGCGTCACGCCTGCCCCAAGGGCCGCAATGGTGCCCGCGCCTTCCAGTCCGGGCAGATCGCTGGCACCGGCGGGTGGGTCATACGCGCCTGCGCGTTGCAGCGCATCAGGCCGGTTAACCCCGGCATAGGCCATGCGGATCACCACCTGCCCCGCCCCTGGCACAGGCACAGGCCGGCTCACCTCACGCAGAACATCCGGCCCCCCCGGTTCTGATATCTCGATTGCACGCATTGTATCGGGCAAGTCCATGGGTCATCCTCCAGCTTCATTTTCTTGCCCGAAATACTCCGGGGGTGAATGGCGCGGGTTTCCGCGCCAGAGGGGGCAGCGCCCCCTTATGCCCGATGTGACAGCGCGTAATCCCAATACAGTTCGCGCGCCCGCAGCCCCATGCGTGGGGTGCCCAATTCGCGCTCCAGATAGCGTGTCACGGGCATCACTTTTGCAATATTGCCGGTCACAAAAATCTCTGACGCCTGCTGAAAATCCTCCAGCGTCAGGCTGGTCTCGACCACGTCTACCCCGTCTGCGCGCAACAGCGCGATCACGCGTTGGCGGGTGATACCATTGAGGAACATGCCATTGGGAACCGGCGTCAGCACCACCCCGTCGCGCACCATAAACACATTGGTCGAGGCCGTCTCGGCCACATGCCCGTCCACATCCAGCGACAACGCGTTGGAATAGCCCCGCTTACGCGCCTCTGCCATGATGCGCGCGTTGTTGGCATAGAGTGATCCTGCTTTGGCTTCGGTCAGCGCCATATCGGGGCGCGGGCGGCAAAATGGCGAAACGGTCAGCGAAAACGCGCCTGGTGCGGGCATTTCCAGCGCCTCGATGCAGATTGCAAAGCCGGTACTGTCGGGCAGGGCGTCGATAATTCCGGGACTGGATTCGCGCGACCACATCATCGGGCGCAGATACAACTCCGCATCGGGCGCAAACTTGGCGCAGCCCTCTTCCATCAATCCTTGAACGGTTGCCGCATCGACAGGTGCCACCATGCCCATCGCCTCGGCGGACCGGATGATGCGGGCGGCGTGCAGGTCCAGATCAGGGCGCACCCCTTCAAACTGCCGCGCCCCATCGAACACTTGCGAGCCAAGCCATGCGGCATGATCGGCCGCCCCGATGATCGGCGCGTTGCCTTTATGCCATTGGCCATCCACCCATGTGACGATGTCCTTGCCGACTGCCATGTTCCGCCCTCTCCCGCCCGGTACCTCTTGGGCGGCAAACTGCGTCGCAATCGCGCGGGCGTCAACCCTGTTGCGTGGGTGGCGGGCTGACATGGCCCGGCAGGTCGGATTGCGGCCCGCGTGCCGGTGCCTTTATGCACGACAGAATCGCCTTTGGCCCTGCAAGGGCCGCGCGCAGCAGCGGGTTCTTCTCGGCAGCGCCTTTGACGCGTTCGAATTGCATGACCCCGTCAATCCGCCGATCCAGAAAATTCCATGTCGCTTGCGCATTCGGGCTGTCATCGCCCAACCAATACAGCACCGTCGAGGAATAGACCCCCGCAAGCGTGGCCCGTTTGGTATACCAGTTGTAATCGGTCGAGCTGTCCCCGAGCGTGTTCCAGATCAGATCAGCAGTTCCCCAGATGACGCGCGCGCCATCCGGTGCATAGGGGGGCAGCGCAAACAGCGCGGCCCCGCGCCGGACCAGTTCACGATCTTCTGCCGCCTCGATCCGCGTGCGCACAGCAAATGCGATGCGATCCCGAAACCGCAAATGGCTTATATCCTCGGCTGCCAGCTTTGCAGCCATTTGCGCATCGCCGCGCCGGTGATAGGCCAGCGCCAGATCGACACCGCCACGCGGGAACAAAGCTCGCGCCGTGGCGATATCCATACCGGAATCATTCGCGGCGGCCTTCAGGGCTTCATCACTCCAGCCATCGAAAGGAACATGCAAAAGGGCTGCATCAAGCAAGATATCAATCTGGTCACGCATGGCATTTCTCCGTTTCAGCGTGCGGGTGGACATAGCGCACAGGTTTTGCTAGACGACCCACTCCTGCACTTGAACGTAACTCTAACTTGGAAAGGTGGTGAAAACCACATGCAGGTATCCGTTCGTGACAACAATGTCGATCAGGCCCTTCGTGCGCTGAAGAAGAAACTCCAGCGTGAAGGTGTGTTTCGTGAAATGAAGCTCAAGCAGCATTTCGAGAAGCCCTCCGAGAAGAAAGCCCGCGAGAAAGCCGAAGCGATCCGCCGTGCGCGCAAACTGGCGCGCAAGAAAGCGCAGCGCGAAAACGGCCTCTGAACCGGCATACGCTCTGAGATGGAGCTTACGCCCCGTTTTGGAAACAGCAACCCCCGAAGGCCTCGCCTGCGGGGGTTTTTGTTTGGATTTCAGATGGTCGTTTCAGGACCGCTCACAGTATAGCGCAACCCATCACCGCAGCGCGCGCCGCCAGCCCGCAGCCTGCGCTTGGTCTTCTGTGCAAAACCAGCGTGTTTCACTGCCGCGCATCGTGACCTGATCGTAATGGCGCTGCCCCGGCAGATGGTAGATCCGACCGTTCGACGACACATTGCCTTTTATGGCGCAGTCGGGCGCAGGCGGCACCACTGGCGCCACGTGCTGCGCAGAAGCGGTTGACGCCGCGCAAAACCCCGCCACAGGATTAAGCGGCCCTGAAAATACACCTGCCCGCGCCTTCACTGCGCGCTGCTCTGCGTTCAGATAGGTCTGTTCCTGCCCTTGCTCACGCGCAAAGCGCAAACACACCCGCGCCACGCCAGCTTCGATCAGGTCAACGGCGATATCACGGCCATCCAGATAGCAGCGCCCGACAACGCGGTCGTAACTCCGCTGGCCCAGATCGACACATCGCAGCTTGTGCCCTGCCAACATCGCCTTCGCTGCTTCTTTCGCCCAAGACCCGCAAGGCCATTTCTGCCCAAAGGCATCCTGACACTGCTCGCGCATCTCGGGTGCATCAATGCCCCCAAGCCGAATACGCTGGCCCGCAACTTCCAGCGTATCGCCATCAATGATGCGCGGCGCGCCCGCTATTTCAGGCTGCGCCGCCCAAAGGGGTAGCGCAACAAGCATGGCAACGAAAAGCGAACAAATCCTTAACATGGGTGAAGTCATGCCGCATGTGACGCAACCACGTCAAAGGGTTTGTTAACTTTTATGAACGCAATGCGCAGAGTAACTGCACCTGTCCCTCAGCGTTGCGCATTTGCCCAATCCGGATGCATCCAAGGCTCCTGATTGCCCGCAGGCAGGCTTCGGCCCAGCATATGATCTGCGATCTTCTCGCCCACCATGATTGAGGGCGCATTCAGATTGCCATTTGTGATACGCGGAAAGACCGAACTGTCGGCCACACGCAGCCCCTCGACCCCGATCACACGGCCATGCGGGTCGACCACCGCCATCGGGTCGCTGGCCCGCCCCATTTTGGCCGTCCCACACGGGTGATAAGCGCTCTCGACATGCGCGCGGATAAAGTCATCAAGCGCGGCATCGTCCTGCACATCTGCCCCAGGCTGTATTTCCTTGCGCAAAAACGGATGAAACGCCGCCTGCCCCATGATCTCGCGCGTCAGGCGGATGCAGGTGCGGAATTCCTCCCAATCCTGTGGATCGCTCATATAGTTGAAACAGATGCGTGGCGCGTCTTGTGCATTGGCGGACCGCAGCTTGACCCAGCCCCGGCTTTTGGACCGCATCGGCCCGACATGCGTTTGAAACCCATGCCCTTCCGCCACGGCCTTGCCATCATAGCGCACGGCGATGGGCAGGAAATGATATTGAATGTCTGGATAGCTGATGCCCGCGCGCGAGCGGATGAAAGCACAAGCCTCAAACTGGTTCGAGGCACCCGGCCCCTTGCGCGCAAACAGCCATTGCGCGCCCACCCATGCCTTTCCGGGCAGGTTCCAGTATTTATAAAGCGTGATTGGCAGGCTTGCGGAATATTGCAGATACAATTCCAGATGGTCCTGCAAATTCTGCCCCACGCCAGCGCGATCCGCGCGCAGCGCAATCCCATGCTCGGCCAGATGCGCGGCAGGTCCGATCCCCGACAGCATCAGCAGTTTCGGTGTGTTGATGCTAGAGGCCGCCAGCACCACTTCCGCCCGCGCCCGAATTTCGCGCCCGTCCTGCAAGGCCACGCCACAGGCACGGTTATCCGCATCAAACAGCACCCGCGCGACATCGCCGCGCACCAGCTTTGCGCGCCCTGTGGCCAAAGCAGGGCGCAGATAGGCGCGGGCTGCCGACCAGCGCTGGCCCTGCCAGATCGTGGCCTCCATCGCGCCAAACCCCTCTTGCTGCGCGCCGTTATAATCTTCGGTTACCGGATAGCCTGCCTGCCGCCCCGCTTCGATAAAGGCATCAAAGAGCGGGTTCTCGCGCGCACCACGGCTGATATGCACTGGCCCGCCCTGCCCGCGCCAGTCCGACCCGTCGCCGCCATGCCAGTCTTCCATACGCTTGAAGTACGGCAGCACATCCGCATAGCGCCAGCCATCCGCACCGCTATCGGCCCAATGGTCATAATCCTGTGCATGGCCACGCACATAGACCATACCATTGATGCTGGATGACCCCCCGACGACGCGCCCGCGCGGACAGGCCAGAACGCGGCCGCCCAGATACGGCTCCGGCTCGGTCTGAAAGCCCCAATCATAGCGGCGCATATTCATCGGGTAGGACAACGCACCCGGCATCTGAATGAACGGCCCCGCATCGCTGCCGCCTGCCTCAATCACCAGCACCGAATGCCCTGCCTCGGCCAAACGATAGGCCGCAGCAGAGCCGCCAGAGCCTGCACCAACGACAATGTAATCTGCTTCTGTCATGTCGATTCCTTACGCGTTGATGCCGCTGTGCCACCAAGGATTTCGCCCCGTGTTCGGGGGCCGGGCGCGCGGGCCGAATGGCCCGCCAAATGCATGTCTTCGCGCCCCTTGGCGCGGCAATTTGGTCAGACCCGGTCAGCCGGGCGCATCATCAATAGGGGGCATCCACATCGCCCAGCCCCAGATAGACCGACTTGATCCGTGTATAATGCTCCAGCGCGGCATGACCGTTTTCGCGGCCCACGCCACTGGCCTTGACCCCGCCAAAGGGCATTTCTACTGGCGTCAGGTTATAGGCGTTGATCCAGCAGGTGCCTGCCTGCAACTGGCTCACAACCCGGTGCCCCCGCATGATGTCGCGCGTGAAAACGCCTGCGGCCAGCCCGTATTCGGTGGCATTGGCTCGCGCGATGACATCGGCCTCATCATCGAAATCCAGCACGGTCATTACCGGGCCAAAAATCTCTTCGCGCGCAATCACCATCTCATCGGTCACATCGGCGAAGACTGTGGGCTGCACATAACACCCCGTTGTGCCCACACGCGCACCGCCGCAAACCAGCCGCGCGCCCTCTGCGTTACCTTGATCGATATAGCCCAGCACTTTGCTAAGTTGTCCGTCCGAGACCAGCGGCCCCATCTGCGTGGCCTCGTCCAGCGGATCGCCCAGCACGATGGCCCCCGCGCGTGCGGCCAGCTTGTCCAGAAACGCGGCCTTGATGCTGCGATGCACAAAGACCCGCGTCCCGTTTGAACAGATTTGCCCGGCAGAATAGAAATTCGCCAGCATCGCGGCACCCACAGCATTATCGAGATCGGCATCGTCAAATATGATCAAGGGCGATTTGCCACCCAGCTCCATCGTGGCGGATTTGATCCCTTGTGCGGCGCTGGCATAGACCTTGCGCCCAGTTGGAACCGACCCTGTCAGCGACACTTTGGCCACAAGCGGATCGGTCACAAGCTGTGCGCCCACCTCGCCCATCCCCTGCACCACGTTGAACAGACCATCCGGCAGGCCCGCCTCTTGCAGGATTTCTGCCAGGGCCAGCGCAGACAAGGGTGTCACTTCCGAGGGTTTGAACACCATCGCATTGCCAAAGGCCAGCGCAGGGGCCGCTTTCCAGCACGCGATCTGCATGGGGTAGTTCCACGCCCCGATGCCCACACAAACGCCCAACGCCTCGCGCAAAGTATAAGCCATGTCGCGGCCCAGCGGGATCGTCTGCCCCGTCACAGTTGCCGCAAAGCCCGCGAAATATTCCAGCGCATCCGCCCCCGAGGCCGCATCGGCCACCAGCGTTTCCTGCAACGGCTTGCCTGTATCCAACGTCTCAAGGACGGACAGGTCATGATTGCGCGCGCGCAGAATATCTGCCGCGCGGCGCAACACGCGCCCCCGCTCAACCGGCGGGCGCGCGGCCCACGCATGCTGCGCATCGGCCGCTGCCGCCAAGGCCTGATCGATCACCGCAGGCGTGGCGGCATGAAGCTGTGCCACAACCTCACCAGTGGCAGGGAAAATGCTTTCAAACGCTGCGCCTGCCCGGTCCTCGATCCATGCGCCTGCAATGAAATGGCTGGCTTTTGGTTGTGCTCTCATGTCTTGCCTCCTGCAATCGCGGCCTCGATCCAGTCTTGCACCCGCTGTGCGGCGCGCGCGCCATCAGGCTCACCTGTGCCCAGCGCTTCGTGCAGATAGACCCCGTCAATCATCGCGGCCGCCCCATCGGCCAGGTCATTCGCGCCGGGTCCTGCAAGGGGGCGCAGGGCGTGGCGCAGGTTCGAGCGCAGACGCGCCTGATAGATGCGCAACAAGCGCGCCGCCTCTTGGTTGCGCTGCGCCATGACGTAGAAATTCAGCCATGCCGCCACCACTTCCCGCCGGAAATTTGTGCCGGTGAACGACACGCGTACCAGTGCGCGCAAACGCCCTTGCGGGTTTTCTGCGGCCACAAGCGCGCCCCGTATCTCTGCACCATAGAGGGCCAGCACATGCCGCATGGCCGCCAGAAACATCTGTTCCTTCGACCCGAAATAGTGATGCGCGAGCGCCGATGACATGCCCGCACGCTTTGCAATCCGGCTGACCGTCACATCAAGCGAACCGGTCTGCCCGATCTCGACAATCGCGGCCTTGATCAATGCGTCGCGCCTGATAGGCTCCATCCCGAGCTTTGGCATATGTCATTCCTGCAACTTGCATGTCAGTTTTCCGTTGCATTATGACTAGCCGATTGTTTATTGATTGGTCAATCAAGAAAAACACCACAACCGGGAGAGATACCATGACCCTTCGTCTGACGACCCTTGCAACCGCTGCGACAATCGCCGCCGCCCCTGCATTCGCCGAATGCACCTCTGTCACATTTTCGGATGTCGGCTGGACCGACATCACTGCCACCACGGCCGCAGCTACCACGCTGCTGGACGCGCTTGGCTATGAAACCAACACGCTGGTGCTGTCGGTGCCTGTGACTTACACTTCTATGGCGAATGGCGATATTGATGTGTTCCTTGGCAACTGGATGCCCACAATGGAAGCCGACATCGCCCCATACCGTGAGGCAGGATCGGTTGACACTGTGCGCCGCAACCTCGAAGGCGCAAAATACACGCTGGCCACAAATGTGCACGGTGCGGCTTTGGGCATTGCCGATTTCGCCGACATTGCCACGAATGCCGAAGCGCTTGAAAACCGCATCTACGGGATCGAGCCGGGCAATGACGGCAACCGCCTGATCCTTGATATGATCGAGGATGACGCCTTTGGCTTGGGCGGGTTTACTGTGGTCGAAAGCTCTGAGCAGGGAATGCTGGCACAAGTTGCGCGCGCAGACCGGCGCGGCGAACCCGTTGTCTTTCTGGGGTGGGAACCGCACCCAATGAATGCAAGTTTCGACATGACCTATCTGGAAGGCGGCGATGACTGGTTTGGCCCCGATTTCGGTGGCGCCGAAGTCTATACCAATACCCGCGCAGGTCTGGTCGAAGAATGCCCCAATCTGGGCGTGTTCCTCAACAATCTGGAATTCACGCTAGAGATGGAAAACGAGATTATGGCCGCCATCCTGAATGACGGGACAGAGCCCGAAGCCGCCGCCCGTGCATGGCTCTCGGCAAATCGTGACGCGATCGGTCCTTGGCTGAACGGTGTCACAACCCTCGACGGTGGTGACGCGCATGACGCCGTCATGGCCGCACTGGACTGATAGACCGAAACCCGACAGGCCCCGGAACCCCACCGGGGCCTGTCGCTATGGCATGGGAATACGATGTCTGATTTTCTGACCAAACCCATTACCGACGCAAAAATCCCAGTGGGGCGCAGCGTCGCCAATGCATTCGAGTGGCTGCAAGATACGTTCATCACAGCCTTTGACGGGCTGGAGGCGGGGTTGCGTGGGATTATCGGCCTGCTGGCCTCGGCCTTGCAGACGCCCCATCCTTTTGCAGTGATTGCAGGGTTCTGCGCCATCACATGGGTGTTGCAGCGCAAACTTGTGCCTGTCGCCATTGTCGCGGCTTGTGCGCTGTTTGCATTGAATCAGGGCTATTGGGTGTTGACCATGCAAACCCTGACGCTGGTGATTGCATCTTGTATCGTGTGCATGGGGGTTGGTGTGCCACTGGGCATTTACGCGGCCCATCACCGCCGCTTTTACCGCGCGCTGACACCGGTGCTGGACCTGATGCAAACGCTGCCGGTTTTCGTGTATCTGATCCCGGTTCTGGTGCTGTTCGGCCTTGGCATGGTGCCGGGTCTGGTCGCCACAGTCATCTTTGCCATGCCCGCCTCAATCCGCTTGACGGAACTGGGCATCCGCTCAACCCCGACCGCCTTGTCCGAGGCCGCAACGGCCTTCGGTGCCACCACCGCGCAGCGCATCGCGAAAGTCGAGTTGCCCTATGCCTTTCCGCAGATCATGGCCGGACTGAACCAGACGATCATGCTGTCGTTATCGATGGTCGTGATCGCCGGGCTGGTGGGGGCACCGGGCCTTGGCGTGGCCATCGTGCGCGCACTCAATACAGTCAATGCAAGCCTTGGGTTTGAAGCGGGCGCAGTCATCGTGGCCGTGGCAATCATGCTCGACCGAATGCTGCGCGTGGAGGTGACGCGATGACAGATCCCGCCGTCCGCTTCGAGAATGTCTCGATTGTTTTCGGGCCAAACCCCTACAAAGCCGTCCCGCTGATGGAAACCGGCCAGAGCCGCGACGATATCAAACGCGCCACAGGTCAGGTGCTGGGGGTGCATGCCTGCTCGCTTGATGTGGCACAGGGCGAAATCGTCGTGCTGATGGGCCTGTCAGGGTCGGGTAAATCAACACTTTTGCGCGCGGTAAACGGGCTGAATCCCATCATTCAGGGCGATGTGCTGGTGAATGACGGGACAGAGCTTGTCTCTGTCCCAAAGGCAAGTCGCGCCAAGCTGCGCCAGTTGCGCATGAAAAGCGTGGCGATGGTGTTTCAGCAATTCGGCCTGCTGCCCTGGCGCTCGGTGCGCGAGAATGTGGGGCTGGGGCTGGAACTTGCAGGCATGGGCAAACGCGCACGGCGCGAGAAGATTGACGAGCAGCTTGAACTGGTGGGCCTGTCACAATGGGCAGAACAACCTGTCAGCGCGCTGTCGGGGGGAATGCAGCAGCGCGTGGGCCTTGCGCGCGCCTTCGCCACCGATGCCCCGATCCTGCTGATGGACGAGCCATTCTCGGCGCTTGATCCGTTGATACGCGCACGTCTTCAGGATGAGTTGCTGGAACTACAGGACCGCTTGAAGCGCACCATCATCTTTGTCAGCCACGATCTGGACGAAGCGTTCAAATTGGGCAACCGCATCGCCATTCTCGAAGGCGGGCGCATGATCCAACTCGGCACCCCGTCCGAGATTTTCTCGCGCCCCGCCAATCAGTATGTGGCCGATTTCGTGGCAAATATGAACCCGCTGGGCGTGCTGCGCGCATGCGACGCCTTGAGCGCGGATGCAGCACCAACACCCACGCGCAGCATAGATAGTGATGCCCCCATACGGGTGGTGATGGACCAGTTTGACCAGCAGCACGATGTTTTGAACGTCACCCGACATGGCCAGAGCATCGGCCATGTCTCGCGCGCCTCGGTCATCGCGGCATTGGCGGGCAGGCGCGGGGCGCAATAGCCCCCCACTGCCCTGCCCAATCTGCTGAATAAGCACCGATCTTGCGTCTTGCACCGCAACCGGCACAGACCGGGCAGCTTCAGCGCTCGTGCTCCGCAACGTCACACTGGTATAAATTCATCTTCCGACTTGCGTATCTCTCTGTTTTTGGTGTGGATACTGACAAATAACATGTTCAACAAAGCCAATGGCGGCAGATCGAGAGAAACAGGTGACCTCCCCCCCCTTGCAAATGAACCGTGCCGCCCTGACCCGCTTCCTTGAGAGCGAGTTTCCGCAAGTCGCACAGATGTTTGCCATTGATGCGCTGGAACCGATGGCCGTGACCGTGCGCCTGCTGCATGACGAGCGCCACCTGCGCCCCGGCGGCACTGTCTCGGGTCCGGCGATGTTCGCTTTGGCCGATGTGGCGGTCTATCTGGCAATCATGGCCATGATCGGCCCAAAAGCGCTCAGTGTAACCACGAATTGCGCCATTGATTTCATGCGCAAACCCGCCGCCGGTGTCGATATGATCTGCAAGACACGCCTGCTGAAACTGGGGCGCGTCCTCGCAGTGGGGGAGTGTCTGATCTACTCCGAGGGGCAAGACACCCCGGCAGCGCGCGCCTCGCTGACCTATTCGATCCCCCCGTCCACCTGAGTGCCACAGTTGCGACCGGGTCGCCGCACAGGCGCAAGGCGCAGGGCCCCCTTCGGGCCCTGCGCCGACAGGGTGGGCGGGTGGGCGCCTGTGCGGCGACCCGGCTTCCCCGCAGCGCCCACCTCTGATAAAGACGCGCAAATTCCATGATCCGAGGCCCCCATGACCCCTGCCGCCCGCCTTCAGGCCGCTGCTGAAATTCTGGACGCGATCCTCAACAGCACCCCCGCCGAGCAAGCCCTGACACGCTGGGCGCGCAACAGCCGCTTTGCCGGGTCCAAAGACCGCGCCGCAATCCGTGATCTGGTTTTTGACGCCCTGCGCTGCAAACGCTCTTTTGCGCATCTGGGCGGGGCCGAGACAGGGCGCGGCCTGATCTTGGGAGGTCTGCGCGCCCAAGGCGCCGACCCCGCAGATCATTTCACTGGCACTGGCCACGCCCCCGCCCCGCTGTCAGAGGACGAGGCAAGCTACATCCCGCCGCCCATGCCCGAAGCCGTTGCGCTGGATTGTCCCGATTGGCTGGTGCCGCAATTCAGTTCCAGCCTTGGCACAGGGTTTGAACCCGCACTCCAAGCCTTGCGCCAACGCGCTCCGGTTTTCTTGCGTGTGCATGCCGGCCGCACCACCCGAGAGCAGGCCGCAACCCTGCTGGCCCGCGACGGGATTGAGGCGCGCGCGCACCCCTTGGCCGCAACCGCGCTCGAAGTTCACACCAACCCGCGCGCGATCCAGCGCAGTCAGGCCTATCTCGAGGGTCTGGTCGAGTTGCAGGATGCAGCCTCGCAAGCGGTGATCACGGCCCTTCCTGCGTTGACTGGCAAAACAGTGCTGGATTATTGTGCAGGCGGGGGCGGCAAAGCCTTGGCTATGGCCGCTTTGGGCGCACATGTGACCGCGCATGACGCGAAGCGCGCCCGCATGAGCGATCTGCCGAACAGGGCCGCGCGCGCGCGTGACAGTATTGCCGTCAAGGAGCGTGCGACTGGCCTGTTTGATCTGGTGCTGACTGATGTCCCCTGCTCTGGCTCGGGCAGTTGGCGGCGCAGCCCCGCCGCAAAATGGACCCTCACGCCAGAGGCACTTGATACCCTATGCGCAACGCAAACGGAAATTCTGGATAACGCAAGGCAGCACATGCACCCCGCAGGATGGCTGGCCTATGTGACCTGTTCCATGCTGGAGGTAGAAAACCAACAGCAAATCACCGCTTTTCTGGCAAGGCACCCTGATCTGGAACTGGTGCAGGACATGCAGTGGACACCCCTTGAGGGGGGGGATGGCTTCTATCTCGCGCTGATACGGACACGCATCGGATGATTTGGCACAGCTAATGGTTGCAAAACTTCTGCGCTGACTCTAGCTTTGCATTAACTTGAATTTAATTATTTTTCAGCATCTTGCATTTCAGAGTTCCGATTGGGGTCGCCCTTGCCGTTTTCACGATTAGCACTTTCATGCCGCGAGATGTCGCGGGTCACTGTCGCATTGCCAAAAGCCGCGATTACAGGGCTGGCATTGGCCGCGCTGGCTCTCTGCCTGATTGGCCTTGCGACAGGCGGTGCGAAACCCGCAGCTCTGGCCGCGCTGACGACAGGGCTGTCCTTGCTCTTGCTCGCAGGTGTTGCATGGACGGTAAGGTTTTTTGATGCATGGCAGCGACGGCGCGATCATCAGCGACTGGACAGCCTTTTGGGCGATGCCGAGATGGTATGCATCCTAGCTGACAGCGACACGGGCGCGATTGAGTGGTGCAACGCCGCAGCAGTTGAACATTTCAACCTGACCCCACCGCAAAAGATCACCACTGTCCTGTCTGATCTGCACGCAGACCCCGACGGGTTTGTCACCCGCCTTCAGGATCTGGCATCACTGTCTGGCCGCGCAGATCATCGCCTGAAGCTTCAGAATTGCGAGCGTGTCTACCGCGTCGAAAAACTGGGGGATAACCAGTTTCTCTGGCGCATCGCGCTGGAAACCCGAGCGGACACGCGCGACGCCCTGCCTTTCGAGTTCGCGCAATTTCAACCTGACGGGCGGCTTGACTATATCAGCCCCGCATTGCGGCAGGATTTGTCACAAAATCGCATCTCGAAAGACCAGCTTTTCCAAGGCACCCCGCCCCCGCACGGACAGATCGCCCCCGTCACACTTAGTGCGGCGGGGATTGAGCGTTTGGCAATCCGGCTAGAGTCGCAGGGTGCTGCGACCGAAACCGTTTTGTTCCTCCCCCCACAGCACGGCTTGGACATGCCGGAACACAGTATCAAACCGGGGGAAACACGTCACCTCCAGAATTTGCCTGTGGGCCTTGCGCATATCACTCTGGACGGACAACTGACCTATGTGAACGACGAGGCCCGCCGCCTGTTGCGTCTGCGCGATACATATCTGCCAGTCCTGAGCGATGCTTTGGAAGGGCTTGGTCGTCCGGTTCTGGAATGGATCGCAGATATCGCATCCGGACGCATGGCCCGTTCGACCGAAGTTTTGCGGCTGAACTGCACTCTGAACGAAACCTATCTGAAAGTCACCCTGACCACCCCGCCGCGAGAAGGGGTCAACTTCATCGTGGCCGTTTTCAGCGATGTCACAGAGCTGAAATCGCTGGAAGCAAAGTTCACTCAAAGCCAGAAAATGCAGGCCATTGGCCAATTGGCAGGCGGTGTCGCACATGATTTCAATAATCTTCTCACTGCGATTTCAGGGCATTGCGATCTTTTGTTGCTGCGCCACGACCGCAGCGACCTGAACTACCCCGATCTGATGCAGATCCAGCAAAACACAAACCGCGCAGCCGCGCTTGTGCGCCAGTTGCTGGCACTGTCACGCCAACAAACCTTGAAATTCGTCACACTTGATCTGCAAGAAACGATGGATGATGTGATTCATCTGCTCAACCGTCTGGTTGGCGAAAAAGTCACGCTGAGTCTGCGCCATGGTGAAAATGTCGCGCCGATCCGGTCCGATAAGCGCCAATTCGAACAGGTCTTGATGAACCTTGTCGTCAATGCGCGCGATGCGCTGCCCATGGGGGGCGAAATCCGCATCGAGACAGCCTCCTGCGCCCTGCCCAAAGGACTGATCCGCGAGAATGTGCAGCTTCCAGCGGGGAATTATACATTGATCAAGATCAGCGATGACGGGATTGGTATTCCCCAACCGCTGCTGGGTAAGGTCTTTGATCCGTTCTTCACCACAAAGCGGCAGGGCGAAGGAACCGGGCTCGGCCTGTCCACCGTCTATGGGATCGTCAAACAGTCGGGGGGCTATGTTTTCATTGAAAGCGAAGAAGGCGTAGGCACAACCTTTACCCTGTATTTCGCAGCCCAGACCCCCGAGCCTGCATTGCGGGATTTGCCAAAGCGCGAGGGGCTGCACAGCAGCGCCTTACAATCGCGCCATGCGCTTGTTCTGCTGGTCGAGGATGAGACGCCTGTGCGCTCTTTCGCGGCCCGCGCGCTGGAATTGCAGGGCCACCGCGTGATCGAGGCCGATTGCGGCGAGGCTGCGCTGGACATCCTCCAAGACCCCAGCATTGTGCCCGATTGCTTCGTGACTGATGTCATCATGCCCGGTTTGGATGGCCCAAGCTGGATCGCACAAATCCGCCCTCGCTTTCCCGACACACCTGTGGTGTTCATGTCTGGCTACGCCGAAGACAGCCGCGTTGCGGCGCAGGCGCGGATCAGCAATGCAACCTTTCTTGGCAAACCCTTTTCCTTGGTGGAGTTCACGCAAACGGTCCATGCGCAGCTGCGCCTGCCAACCGAAATGGCCTGAGCCTGCGCGCGAAACCGCAGGTATTTATCACTATTCGCAGCACTTGCCGAACTGCAAGAGTCATGCGAGATAGTGAACATGATAAATACCGAGGCCGAAGCCCGTCCACTTTTGGGAGTTTTCTGGATGTTTGTGACAGGGCTTTGCTTTGTCGCAGTGACCGCTCTGGTGAAATATCTGGGCGATGACATGCCCGCCGCGCAATCTGCCTTTCTGCGCTACGCGCTTGGGCTGGTCTTTTTGCTGCCAATGCTGTCATCCCTGCGCGCAGTCACCTTTACCCGTCAAAGCCTGACCTTCTTTGGCCTGCGCGGTCTGCTTCATGCACTTGGGGTCATCTTGTGGTTTTACGCAATGACGCAGATCTCTTTGGCAGAGGTCACGGCCATGAATTACCTTTCCCCCATCTATATCACGCTTGGTGCGGCGCTATTCTTGGGTGAAAAACTGGCGATGCGGCGCATTATCGCTGTCATCATGGCCTTTATCGGCGCGCTGATCATCCTGCGGCCCGGCTTGCGGGAAATCTCTCCGGGGCATGTGGCGATGATCGGCACGGCCATTTTATTCGCCGCGTCTTACCTCATGGCAAAACGCATGTCCGGGCAGGTCAATGCCTCGGTCGTGGTGGGTATGCTGTCTATCACAGTCACGATCTGTCTGGCACCGTTTGCATTCGCGGTCTGGGTTGCGCCAAGCGCGACGCAGCTATTTTGGTTGTTCTGGGTCGCGGCCTTTGCCACCGCCGGCCATTTCTCCATGACCCTGGCCTTCGCTGCCGCCCCGGTGACGCTTACCCAGCCTGTCACGTTTTTGCAGCTTGTCTGGGCTGTTATCCTTGGCGCTGTGGTATTTGGCGAAGGGGTTGATCTGTTCGTTGTTCTGGGCGGGGTGGTCATTATGTCGTCGGTTTTGTTCATAACCTGGCGCGAGGCGGTTTTGCGCAGGCAAGCGCGGCGCGCGCAAGCAGCCGAGTGACACGCATCAGGCATGACCAGAGATGCCACATGCCCCACACGACACAGCGCACAGATCAAAGCGTGTCAAAGCTCTGCCATCACCTCATCCGAGATTTCGAAATTGGCCGTGACATTCTGAACGTCGTCATCATCTTCCAGAGCATCTATCAGCTTCAACAACGTACGCGCGCCGTCCAGATCAAGCTCGGTTGTGGTCTGCGGCTTCCAGACCAGTCTGGTGCTGGCCGCTTCACCCAAGGCATCTTCCAGCGCAGATGAAACTGCGCCCAGATCAGTGTCTGCACACCAGATCACATGCTCGTCTTCGCCAGTTTCGACATCTTCCGCGCCCGCATCAATTGCGGCCAGCATGATTGTATCGGCGTCGCCCGCAGTGGTGGGGTAAACCACCTGCCCTTTGCGGTCGAACATAAAGGCGACAGAGCCTGTCTCGCCCAGATTGCCGCCGTGCTTGGAAAAGGTAGAGCGCACATTCGACGCGGTCCGGTTGCGGTTGTCGGTCATCGCCTCGACAATGACGGCGACCCCGCCCGGCCCATACCCCTCATAGCGGATTTCGTCATAATTCTCGGCGTCCCCCCCCTGAGATTTCTTGATCGCGCGCTCGATATTGTCCTTGGGCATCGAGACGCCCTTGGCCTCTTTGACGGCCAGCCGCAAACGCGGGTTCTTGTCGGGGTCCGCATCGCCCATCTTGGCGGCCACGGTGATTTCCTTGGAGAGCTTCGAGAAAAGCTTCGCGCGCACCGCATCCTGACGGCCCTTGCGATGCTGAATATTGGCCCATTTGGAATGGCCTGCCATGAAATCCTCCGATATTCGTATCACGCTTAGCGCGTCTTAGACCAGTGGGATGGGCAGCCGCAAGCCCCTTGCACACTGGACAAACATGAAAAACGCCCGCAAATGCGGGCGTTTTGTCTGTAGGTCGATCAGCACCGCAATCAGGCAGCGCGCGAGACCAGCATGTCATTCACCTGCTTTTGCGCGATCGCTTCATCGCCACCGACAACGGCAGCAACTTCGCGGGTCAGCCGCTCGAGTGCAGCTTCATACAACTGGCGCTCGGAATAGGACTGCTCGCGCTGGTCATCGCTGCGGTGCAGATCGCGCACCACTTCGGCAATGGCCAGCAGATCACCGGAGTTAATCTTCTGTTCATATTCCTGCGCACGGCGCGACCACATGGCCCGCTTGACACGCGCTTTGCCCTTCAGGGTCGCAAGCGCCTTGTCCACAAGCTCTGGCGAGGCCAGTGACCGCATGCCCACTGTGACGGCCTTGTTGGTCGGCACGCGCAGGGTCATTTTCTCTTTCTCGAACGAAATGACGAAAAGTTCCAGTTTCAGCCCGGCAATTTCCTGTTCTTCAATGGAAACGATCTGCCCCACGCCATGCGCAGGATACACCACGTATTCATTGGCGCGAAACTCGGATTTTTTCGTTTTTGACATTCACATCTTCCCCACAAGGCCCGATATATGACAACAGAACAACTGCAGGATACCAAGGTTCCTGTGACAGCCAGTCTGAAGTCGGCAAAAAAGCGGCAGCTCGCTTAACTGCCGCTACGGGACGGTTTCATAATCATCATGATTCTATATCACAAAACTGCCGAAAAACAAAGCATGTTGGTGATGGTTATGTGACACAGTCATGAGAGCAGAATTTTACCTCAGCCGCCCTCGCCGGGGTTTTCCGAGAAATATTTGTCAAGCTTGCCGGTTTCGCCATCGCGGTCCGTGGCTTCGGGCAGCGGGTCTTTCTTGGTGATAATGACAGGCCATTTTTCGGAATATTTCCGGTTGAATTCGACCCATGGCTCCATCTCCGGCTCGGTATCGGGGCGGATGGCATCGGCGGGGCATTCGGGTTCACAGACACCACAATCGATGCATTCATCCGGGTGGATGACCAGCATGTTTTCGCCTTCATAAAAGCAATCCACCGGACAGACCTCGACACAATCGGTGTATTTGCAGGCAATGCAGTTGTCGATCACCACATAGGTCATGAAGCCATCCTCAGTCTGGGTATCCGCGCGAATGCGCTAGGGGTCGACAGGGGACATAATCCAGCCCCTGCAATCAATCAAGCGCATCCGGCCGTCCTGCGGCAAATCGGCGACGGTCGCGCTTGTCCGGGCGCCCGCCAGAGACAGGAACAGGGCGCGACATATCCTTGGGTGGCGCAGGGGGCGACAGGTCTTCATAAAGTGTGCGCGCTTCGGGTGCCGGGCCACGGCGCGTGCCCAAGGCAAGAATACGCACAACGCAAATGCGTTCCCCCACAGCAAATGTCAGCACATCCTCCGCGCCCACATTATAGGCTGGTTTGGCAATGCGATTGCCGTTCACCCGCACCCCGGCACGTTCGACCAGCTTTGCGGCCAGCGCGCGCGATTTCACGAAGCGCGCCTGCCACAACCATTTGTCCAGCCTGAGCGTCGGGCGTGGTTCTGTCACGCAGTCAGCCTTTGGTCTTCAACCCCATCAACGCCGCTGCAAACGGGTTGTCAGGATCGATCCGGTCCGACTTGCGCGGCGAGGACGAGGCCGCATACTCGCGTTTTGCCTCTGGCTTCTTGCCTTTTGGCTTGGCCCCTTTGGGTTTGGCCCCCTTGGGCCGCGCATCCTGCGATTTATTCTGCGGGCGCGTATCTTTGCGCGGGCGCGGCGCCCATGTGAAGGTGAAAAACACCTCTGGTGGGTCAGCCTCTGCTGTCTCGGCCGGTTGCGCGCCGGACTCTGGCGCTGCGGCCACTTCTGGTTCAGCCACAGCAGGCTCAGGCGCTTGCGCAGATGTGTCTGTGTCAGGTGCTGGCGCGTCCGGTGCATCTGGCACAGCATCTTCTGCCACTGCGGGCTGTTCCGGCTTGGCCTTGGCGCGCTCCGCGCGCTCGGCCTTGTAGCCCAGCCCTTCCATCAGATCGGCGAATTGCTCCAAGGTGGTGCCGGTGATCGACAGCATGTCAGGCGTCGCCTCAAAACCGGATCTGCTGTCACAAGCGCGCAACAGGTCGGCCAGCCGCTCGAGCATATCAATCCGGATGGCGCGCGCGCCCGCTGGGCGATAGCCCGCCATAGTGTAGTGATCCGAAGGCACCTCGGTCAGATGCGGGATCGTAACAAGCCCCGGAGGCGGGCTTTCGGGAAATTCGTCAAGCCCTTCGGCGAGCGAGCGTAAAACCAGACGCAGCCGTGTGGGCGCGGGTTTCAGCAACAGCGGCAGAAAGATCGTGTATTGCCCGAACCGCACGCCATGCTTGCGCAACAGCCCGCGCGCATCCTGATCCAGCGCCTTGATATCTGCGGCAATGCGTTCGCGTGGGATCACGCCCATCGCTTCGACCAGCTGAAAGGCAATGCCGCGCGCCAGACCGTTCAGCGCCTCATCGCGGGACATGTTCAAAAGCGGCTCGAACTGGGCGGCGATCTTGCGGTCGATAAAATGCTGCAACCGGCGGCGCACCTTTTCGGTGACATCATGGCCTGCCTCGTCATCGACGAAAGCATGCACTTGCGGGCGCATCGCGTCATCGCCGCGCACCAGCTTGCCGACAGCCGAATCGCCCCACATCAACCCGCCCTGTTCGGTGAAATCGAACTCGGTATCGGCGGCATTGTAGAACTTGTCAGCGCGCAGGTGGAACAACGGCGTCAGCGCCGCCAGAGAGGCCTGCCGCAGCGTTTTTGCTTCATCTGCGCTGGCGGTCTGGTCCTGCCGAAAGCGGAACCCTTCCAGCCGACCGATCAATTCGTCCTCGACCGTCACTTCGCCTTTGTCATTCACCTCAGCCACAAGGCTCTCCTTCTGCTTCAACCGGCGCAGCAGAACACTGGTGCGCCGGTCAACAAATCTTTGCGTCAAACGTGCGTGCAGCGCGTCTGACAAGCGGTCTTCTACAGCGCGAGTCGCCTCGCGCCAATGCTTTTCGTCATCGACCCACGCCTTGCGCTGCGCGATATACGTCCATGTGCGAATATACGCCAGTCGTTTTGACAGAACATCTATATCGCCTTCGGTGCGGTCGATGCGCTGAATATTGCGCCCCAGCCAATCCGGATCAATGCGTCCGGCACCGTGCAGGAAGTCGAATACCTGCCCCAACAGGGCCGCATGTTCCGCAGGCGAGATGCCGCGAAAATCGGGCACACGGCAGACATCCCACAACAGGCGCAGATCGCGCGGGTCGCGCAGACGGTCGCGTGTTTCGGGCATATCCAGCAAGGTTTTCAACGCAACCACATCATCTGCATCGCGCGCGCGTGTCAGCCAGTCGTTATTGGTATGCGCCTCAAGCGAGGCAATCAGCCGCTCGGGCGTGCCAAATTCCAGCCGCGCATTGCGCCAGTGCAGCTTGCGCACGGGCAGGAACTGGTGGTTCTCGATGGCCGCGATCACTTCATCCGGCAGGGGGCGCGCTTCGCCTGTCACACCGAAACTTCCATCATTCTGGTAACGCCCTGCCCGGCCTGCAATCTGAGCCAATTCATCCGGCCCAAGGGGCCGCATGCGCCGCCCGTCGAATTTGCGTGTCGCCGAAAAGGCCACATGCTTGATGTCCAGATTCAGGCCCATCCCGATGGCATCTGTCGCCACAAGATAATCGACGTCGCCATTTTGATAGAGTTCCACCTGCGCGTTGCGCGTCCGAGGCGACAGCGCGCCCATAACCACGGCGCAGCCGCCTTTCTGACGGCGGATCAGCTCTGCAATCGCATACACATTCTCAACACTGAACCCCACAATTGCGCTGCGTGCAGGCATTCGGCTTATCTTTTTGGAACCTGAGTAGCTGAGTTGCGACATCCGCTCGCGGTGTTGAAACTGCACACCCGGCACCAGTGCAGCAATCGCGCTGCGCATCGTGTCGGACCCCATGAACAACGTCTCGTGCAAGCCGCGCGCATGCAGCAGGCGGTCCGTGAATACGTGGCCGCGGTCGGGGTCGTTGCACAGTTGGATTTCGTCAATGGCCACGAAATCGGCGCCGATTTCCAGCGGCATCGCCTCGACCGTGCAGACCCAATATTGGGTGCGATCCGGTACGATCCGCTCTTCCCCCGTGACAAGCGCCACACAATCAGGGCCGCGCAGTGCGCGGATCTTGTCATAGACTTCGCGCGCAAGCAGCCGCAGCGGCAGGCCAATCACCCCCGTGCGATACGCCAACATGCGCTCGATTGCGTAATGTGTTTTGCCGGTATTCGTGGGTCCGAGCACCGCAACAGCCCTCGACTGCGCGCGCATGTTCATCTGCCCTACCCCCTCAAGGTCGTGATCAGGTCACTTAGAGTGTGACACCGCCCAAACGGCGTTCCAGCCGTTCGAGCGCGGCTTTTACGTCATTGCGATGCGGGTGTATAGCTTCGGCAGCAAGGTAGGCTTCTTTTGCGCGCTCATATTCAGACAGATCCTCAAAAATACGGCCCAGACCTGTCAGGGCAGAGAAATGATGCGGGTTGCGGCTGAGTGTATCCTGAAGATCGGCGAGAGAGCGCCCAACCTTGCCATCCATGAACCACGCAGTCGCGCGCGCATGATACCCTTCGGCGAAATCTGGCGCGTGATCGATCAGCGCCGTGAAATGTTCAATCGCTGCAACACTGTCACCCCGGCGCAACGCATCACGCCCGCGTTGCAACAACAGATCAGCGCTGGCCGAGCCAGACCGCGACCATTGCCGAATGATCTGCCGCTCGATTCGCTGCCATGCCTCTTGATTTGGGTCGCGGAGTTGCTCCAGCAGACTCGCAACTTCGCCAGATGGGTCCATGTCAGTGGCTTGCGCAGGCGCAAGCATCAAAAACCCGGCAAATGCCGCTACGATAGGATTGAGAAAAGCGGTGCGCATCATCATAGTACCAAGTGTAGCGCATTTGATGCGCGAATCCATACGCGTCTCATCACAAAACGGAGCAGATCATGAGCGATATCATCACCCACGCCATCGCCGCGCTAAGCAAGCGCATGTCAGACGGGTTTGAAGGAACAGCAAAATTCGAGATCACAGGCGAAGGGTCGATCATGGTCGACGAATCCGGTGTCCGCGCAGGTGATGACCCCGCCGATGTGACGATGATTGCCAATGCAGAAACCTTTCAGGGCATCATCGAAGGTGATGTGAACCCGACAATGGCGTTCATGTCCGGCAAACTCAAGGTCGAGGGCGACATGGGCATGGCCATGAAGCTTGGCGCAGCCCTGAGCTGATGCCGGACACCGCGCCCTTTTTTGCCGACATCGCAGATGCGCCGCCGCCCCACTCGGTCATCTGGACGCAGGCAGAGGGGGGCACAAAGTTGCGCGTCGCCCTTTGGCCAGCGGGGCCAAAGGGCATGGTCGCAATCTTTCCCGGCCGCACCGAGGTTATCGAGAAATACGGGCGCGTCATCACCGATCTGGCGGCCGCCGGGTATGGGGCTGCGGCGATTGACTGGCGCGGTCAGGGCCTGTCCGACCGGCTGACAGACCGGCCATTGCTGGGCGACGTGCAGGATTTTGCGCAGTTTCAACTCGACGTGGCCGCGTATCGCAAGGTGCTCGACCGTTTCGCGCCAGATGCGCCGCGCTTTGTGCTGGCGCATTCCATGGGCGGCTGTATTGCCCTGCGCGCTCTTATAGATGGATTTCCCGCGCAGGCGGCCAGTTTCAGCGCCCCCATGTGGGGCCTGCCGCTCAACAGCACCACCAGTCGCGCCATTGCTGTGATGCGCGCCGCCCTGCGGATGAGCAGACTGGACCAGCGCGAAGTGCCCGGCGCGGGCGTCGAATTTCGGCTGTGGGAAAACCCGTTCGACAATAATGAACTGACGGGGGACGCCGAAACCTATGCCTGGATGCAGGCACAGGTGCAGGCGCACACACAACTGCGCCTTGGCGCGCCAAGTCTGCGCTGGCTGGCCGCTGCACTGGCCGAAACGGCGGCGTTGCAACTGTTGCCTGCACCGAAGGTTGCGGCCTTTTGCGGGGTTGGGACGCGCGAAAAGCTGGTTTCGGCACCGGCAATAGAGGGGCGCATGGCAGGCTGGCCGAATGGGCGGCTGGAGGTTTATCAGGGCGCCTTGCATGAATTGCTGATGGAACGTGCTGCCACGCGCGACGCATTCTTGCGCGCAACCCTTGCCTTGTTCGACGCAAATCAGCCCTGATCTGCGGCGTCCATCGCTTCGCGCCAATGCAGCCGACAGACCGAAACATAGGTTTCATTGCCGCCGATCTGCACCTGCGCCCCATCTTTCACCACCACGCCATCTGGCCCCATCCGCACCACCATCGTGGCCTTTTTGCCGCAATGACAGATTGTGCGCACTTCACGCATCTCATCCGCAAGTGCGAGCAACGCAGCAGAACCGGGGAAAAGCTGGCCCCGAAAATCGACCCGCAACCCATAGCACATGACCGGCAGGTGCAGATCATCTACTGCGCGCGCCAAGTCCCAGACCTGCGCTTGCGTCAGGAATTGTGCCTCGTCAATAAAGACACAATGCACCGGCCCCGCCTCGACGCTGGCGGCAAGGCTGGCGAACAGGTCTGTGGTTGCGGTGAAGGTCTGCGCGGGCGCACCGATCCCGATGCGCGACGCAATCCGCGACGGCCCCGCGCGATCATCCAGCGCCGCCGTCAGCAAAAGCGGCACCATGCCCCGCTCGCGGTAATTATGCGCAGCCTGTAGCAACACGGTCGATTTGCCCGCATTCATGGTCGAGAAATGAAAATACAGCTTGGCCATGGCGCTGTGCATTAGCGGGTTTCCGTGGTCCCTGAAAGAGGGCGTGTGCACCGCATTGCTCGGTAAGTTGAAATCAGGTGGCAGCGCGCGCGCTGCTCCTGTAATCACCCCACAAAAAGCAGGAGAAGCGCCCATGACCACCATAATCTACGGCCTCAAGACATGCGATACATGCCGCAAAGCCATCAAGGCCCTGCCCGATGCGCAGTTCCGTGACATCCGTGCAGATCCTTTGACACCAGAGGAACGCCAGGAATTTATCGCCGCATTCGGCGACGCGCTTGTCAACCGCGCCTCGACCACATGGCGGGGCTTGGATGAACAGGCGCGCCTTGCGTCACCAGATAGCCTGCTGACGCAACACCCTGCACTGATGAAGCGCCCCGTCATTCGCGCGAAGGGCACGCTCTATCTAGGCTGGAAGGCTGATGTTCAGGGCGCGCTTGGCCTCGGCTAATCCGCGCGCCCATCGATGGCCTAGAGCAACTGCAAATCGCTGGCGGATTCCCGACCATCCCGACCGGCGCGCAGTTCATAGGCGATCTTCTGGTCATCCGCCAAGCCCGTCAGGCCCGCGCGTTCCACTGCGGAAATATGCACAAATATGTCCTTGCCGCCATCATCAGGCGCAATAAACCCGTAACCCTTGGATGTATTGAACCATTTTACAGTGCCTGTCGGCATCGGCCTTCTCCTCGTTGTCGCTCCCCGTGACGAAATTGCCCACGGGCCGTTCAGCCAGCGCTTCCTTGGCCGGCTGCGAAAACAGAGGCGGTCTTAGAAAGTCTGTCATCCCAAATAGAATTTTGCCATAGACGGGTTAAAACGCAAGGCCTTTGCATATATCTGTCGATCATGGCGCAGTTTTGCCCATCATTAAGAAGGATGCTGAGAATATGCGCAATGCCGCCCTGACACTGGGACTCATTGGTGGGCTATGGGGCATGCTGGTGGGCTTTTTCAGCTTCGGCTACACCGATTTGCTGATTCGCTATCCTGAACTGGCTGAATACACAGGTGGGGTTGCGAATATGGGGCTGATCCGTGCGATGAGTCTGCTTGCACCTGTGCTTGCGATTGCGGGCGGTGCAATGGCGCGCTCGGCCAATCTGGCAGCAGGGGTGTTGTTGCTGATCTCGGCGACGGGGATGTATTTCACCTTCGGCTTTGGCGTCTTCACCATGTTTCCAATCGCAATGTGTGGCCTTGCAGGGGTGTTGGCACTCGCGGCGCGCCAGCCCGACCCGCATTGAATACTTGACTTTCGGGTCAGAACCCCCCATCTGCACACCATCTGCAACTTGCCGCGTGAGCTAGATTGAGTGTTGCAGTCAGGGCATGAGGCCCGACAACAGCTTCCCGACATCACGCGTGGGGGGCGGCGCATAGACCATGCGCCCCCAAACCCGCCCCTGAGCAATCAGGGGCATTGCGCCTGCGTATTGCAGGCCGTGAGAGGACAGATTTTGACTGATTTTACCATGTTCGGGCTGCGCCCGGTGCTGATGACGAGCCTTGAAGCTCAGGGTTTCGGCACCCCCACCCCGATCCAGGCCCGTGCGATCCCGATGATCATGCAGGGCCGTGACCTTCTGGGGCTGGCACAGACCGGCACGGGCAAGACGCTGGCTTTTGGCCTGCCTGTCATGCATGCACTGCTGGGCGCTGGCCGCCCTGAACCGAAAACCACACAGGCGCTGATCCTTGCGCCGACCCGCGAACTGGTCAACCAGATCGCGGAAACACTGAACAAGTTTGCGCTCAAGACACCGCTGAAAGTCCAGCGCGTTGTCGGCGGTGCAGGCATTGGTCCACAGATTCAGAAACTCGCCAAGGGTTGCGATATTCTGGTGGCAACGCCAGGGCGTCTGCTGGACCTGCTGGACCGCCGCGCGCTGTCGCTGGAAGCCACGCAAATGCTGGTTTTGGACGAAGCCGACCAGATGCTGGACCTTGGCTTTATCCATGCGCTGCGCAAGATTGCAGCCTTGCTGCCCAAGGATCGCCAGACGCTGATGTTCTCGGCCACGATGAACAAGCAGATGAACGAGATTGCGGACGCCTATCTGGACCGCCCAGAGCGTATTCAGGTCTCGTCGCCGGGCAAACCTGCGGATAAGATCGACCAGTCGGTGCATTTTGTGCCACAAGGCGACAAGGCGCGCGTGCTTGAAGGCTATCTCAAGGAGCACCCAGAAGACCTCGCATTGGTTTTCTCGCGCACCAAGCATGGGGCCGAAAAGCTGATGAAACTGCTCAATGGCTGGGGCATTCCCGCAGGTTCCATTCACGGCAACAAGTCACAGGGCCAGCGCGAGCGCACCTTGCAGGGCTTCCGTGAAGGCAAGATCAAGGTACTGGTCGCCACGGATGTGGCCGCGCGTGGGATCGATATTCCTGACATGCGCCATGTCTACAACTTCGACCTGCCCGAAGTGCCCGAGAATTATGTGCACCGTATTGGCCGCACAGCACGGGCCGGTGCATCAGGTCGCGCAATGGCATTTTGTGCCCCTGCCGAAATGGGTGATCTGCGCGCGATCGAGAAGCTGATGAAAATCACGCTTGCTGTCGCGGGTGGTGCCGCTTGGGCAGATGATCTGGCAGGCCCGGCACGTTCGGCCGCACGCAAACGCAATGGCGGCGGCGGTCAGCGTCCGGCCCGTCATGGTGACAGCGATGGGCAAGCGCGCAAGCCACGCCAGAAAAGCTTTGGCAAACGCACTGGCGCGGGTGGCAAACCCAGCGGTGCAAATGACCGACAACGCCGGTCAGCTTGAACGAAATAGGGGCGCCACTGGCGCCCCTTCTTTATTCTGCCGCAACCGTGTCTTTGACGGCATCGACCCGAACGGCGGCGAATTTGAACTCTGGTATCTTGCCATAAGGGTCCAACGCCGGATTGGTCAGAATATTCGCCGCCGCCTCGACAAAGGCGAAGGGCAGGAACACCATGTCAGGGCTGACTGCACGATCTGCGCGCGCCATGACCGTGATGGAGCCGCGCCGCGTAGACAGGCGCACCATCCCGCCCGGCTCAACCCCAAGATGGCGCAGGGTTGAGGGATGCAGCGAGCAATTCGCCTCTGGCTCTACCGCGTCCAGCACTTTCGAGCGCCGGGTCATCGCCCCTGTATGCCAATGCTCCAATTGGCGCCCCGTGGTCAGCACCATCGGATATTCGGCATCGGGCAACTCATCGGGCGCGATCACGCTGGCAGGGGTGAACTTCGCTCGTCCCTCCGCGCGCGGAAAGGCATCGGCGAACACAATCGGCTGGCCGGGGTCTGTGGGCGAAAGGGACGGATAGGTCACAGCGCCCTCCCCCTCCAGCCTGTCCCATGTGATGTTATCAAGGCTTTTCATGCCCTGCTTCATCTCGGCAAACACCTGCGACGGATGGGTGAAGCCCCAATCCAGACCCAATCGGCCTGCAAGCTCCACCGTAATCGCCCAATCCTCGCGCGCCTGCCCCGGTGGCGGCACCGCGGGCCGCCCCATCTGGACCTGACGGTTGGTGTTGGTGACCGTGCCGGATTTCTCGTAGAACGCCGCAGCAGGCAGGATAACATCCGCAAAGTTCGCGGTTTCTGTCAGGAAAATATCCTGCACCACCAGATGATCTAGCTTCGCCAGCGCTTCGCGCGCATGGGTAACATCGGGGTCGGACATGGCCGGATTTTCCCCCAAGATATACATGCCCTTGATCTGGCCGTCATGCACAGCATCCAGAATCTCGGTCACGGTCAGCCCCTTTTCGGCCGAAAACTCTGCCCCGTTCCACAATGCGCTGAAGCGCCCGCGCAAGGTGTCATCCATGACGCTCTGGTAATCTGGCAGGAACATCGGGATCAGACCCGCATCAGAGGCACCTTGCACATTGTTCTGCCCGCGCAGCGGGTGCAACCCTGTGCCGGGGCGGCCCACATGGCCGCACATCAGCGCAAGGCTGATCAGACAGCGCGAATTGTCCGTGCCGTGAATATGCTGGCTGATCCCCATGCCCCAGAAAATGATGCCCGCTTTTGCACCGGCAAAATCACGGGCAACCGCGCGCAAGGTATTGGCTGGAATACCGCAGATCGCCTCCATCTTTTCAGGCGCGAAATCGGCCAAATGGGTGCGCATCGCGTCCCAATTCTCGGTCATGGCCTGAATATACTGGGTGTCAAACAACCCTTCTTCCACGATCACATGCATGATTGCATTCAGCATGGACACATCCGCGCCGGGCTTGAATTGCAGCATATGGGTGGCGTGGCGCGCCAATGCCTGCCCGCGCGGGTCCATAATAATCAGCTTGCCACCGCGTTTGGTGAATTGCTTGAAATATGTCGCTGCAACAGGGTGGTTCTCGGTCGGGTTGGCCCCGATCACGATCGCCACATCGGCATTTTCGATCTCGTTGAACGTGGCCGTTACAGCCGCCGATCCGACATTCTCCATCAGCGCCGCCACAGACGAGGCATGACACAGCCGCGTGCAGTGATCGACATTGTTATGGCCAAACCCTTCGCGGATCAGGCGTTGGAACAGATAGGCTTCCTCATTGGTGCATTTGGCACTGCCAAAGCCTGCAACGCTGGCCCCGCCATGCGTGGCACGCAAGCCCCCCAATCCCTTGGCGGCAGCGTCAAGCGCCTCATCCCAAGTCGCCTCTCGGAACACCTCATGCCAATTACCGGGGTCCACGTTCAGCCCCTTCGGCGCGCCGTCGCGCCGGATCAGCGGCACGCTCAGGCGGTGGGGGTGATGGATATAGTCAAACCCGAACCGCCCCTTGACGCAAAGCCGCCCTTCATTGGCAGGCCCGTTAATCCCGTCGACATAGACGACCTTGTCATCCTTAACCTTCAGGCTGACCTGACAGCCCACCCCGCAGAAGGGGCAGACCGATTTCACCTCGCGGTCGAAATCGGTGCTGTCGCCCATTTGCGCGTCATCCATGATGGTGGCGGGCATCAGCGCGCCAGTCGGGCAGGCCTGCACACATTCGCCACACGCCACACAGGAGCTTTCGCCCATCGGGTCGTCAAAATCAAACACCGGATAGGCGTCATGCCCACGCCCGGCCATGCCGATCACATCGTTGACCTGCACATCGCGGCAGGCGCGCACGCACAGACCGCATTGGATGCAGGCATCCAGATTGACGCGCATCGCCACATGGCTGTCATCCAGCAGCGGAATACGCTCCGCTTCCAGTGTCGGATAGCGGCTTTGGGTGACACCAGTTGCGTCCGCCATATCCCAGATATGGCTGCCCCGATCATGCGAGGCCGCGCGCTCTGGCTGGTCGGCCAGCAGCAATTCAATCACCGCCTTGCGCGCGGTTTTGGCGCGCGTGGTGTCGGTATGCACCACCATTCCGTCCGCCGGTTCACGAATGCAACTTGCCGCCAGCACGCGCTCGCCCTCAATCTCGACCATACAGGCGCGGCAATTACCGTCCGGGCGATAGCCGGGTGCAGGCTTGTGGCACAGATGCGGGATCACCAGCCCACGGCCGTTTGCCACTTCCCAGATGGTCTGCCCCGCATCCGCTGTGACTTCGCGTCCGTCAAGTGTGAATGTTACTGTGCTGCTCATGGCTCAGACCTCATCCGCAAAATGTTTCATAACCAGCCGGATCGGGTTCGGTGCCGCCTGCCCCAGCCCGCAGATCGAGGCGTCTTGCATCACCATGCACAACTCTTCGAGCAAGGGCTGGTCCCACGTATCTGCCTGCATCAGTTTGACCGCCTTCTCGCAGCCTGCGCGACAGGGTGTGCATTGACCGCAACTCTCTGCCTCGAAAAACCGCAGCATGTTCAGGGCGGCATCGCGCGCGCTCTCATGATCAGACAGCACGACCACAGCCGCCGATCCGATAAAGGTGCCATGTGGCTGCAACGTGTCAAAATCCAGCGGAACGTCATCCATGCTGGCAGGCAGCAGGCCCGATGACGGCCCGCCCGGTTGATATGCTTTCAGCCTGTGACCTTCAGCCATGCCACCCGCCGCCACGATCACATCGCGGATGGTTGAGCCTGCGGGCAGCAGGTAGACACCCGGCGTCGCCACGCGTCCGGAAACCGAATAGCTGCGCAGCCCTGTGCGGCCATTCTTCTTGACCGCGCTCAGAATCTCCGGCCCTTCGCGGCACACCCGCGCCACCCAATGCAACGTCTCGACATTATGCACCAAAGTGGGTCGGTCAAACAAACCCACCTGCGCCACATAGGGCGGGCGATGGCGCGGCAGCCCGCGCTTGCCCTCAATCGATTCGATCATCGCGGATTCTTCGCCGCAGATATAGGCGCCAGCACCGCGGCGCAGCTCGATATAGCCCGGCGCAACCAGCCCGACCCCCTCCAGCGCTGCAATCTCGCGGCGGAATATCTCAAGCACGGCAGGATATTCGTCGCGCATATAGATATAACAGCGCTCTGCCTCGACAGCCCATGCGGAAATCAGCATGCCCTCAAGCATCAGGTGGGGCGTGCGTTCCAGATAATAGCGGTCCTTGAAGGTGCCCGGCTCGCCCTCATCGCCATTCACCGCCAAATAGCGCGGCCCGGCATTGGCCCGCACGAACCCCCATTTCTTGCCAGACGGAAAACCGGCCCCGCCAAGCCCGCGCAGGCCAGAGGACAGCACCATCTCCTGTACCGCTTCCCAATCGCCCGACGCCCTCAGATCCGAGAGCACGGCATAGCCGCCCTCTGCCTGATAGGATGCCAAGTCCTGATAGGCCGGAATAAGCGCATGCGTCGCACCCGCATCAATCGCGGATTGCAGCTTTTCAGGCGTTGCATGATCAATATGATAATGCCCAAGCTCCAGCACAGGTGCTGTATCACAGCGCCCCATACAGGGTGCACGCACCACGCGTATCTGTGACGGGTCCATGCCAGCCTCCAGCGCCGAGAACAAAGCCTCTGACCCGGCCAATTCACAAGACAGCGAGTCGCACACCCGAACCGTCAGCGCGGGCGGCGGCACCTCGCCTTCCTTGACCAGATCAAAATGCGCATAGAAACTGGCAACTTCCCAGATTTCAGCCATGGACAGGCGCATCTCATGGGCCAGCGCGCGCAGATGGCGCGCCGACAGATGGCCATATTCGTCCTGCAACAGATGCAGAAACTCGATCAGCAGATCGCGCCTGCGGGGATGCGCGCCCAGCAAGCCCTGCACCTCTGCCAGCGCCTGATCCTCGTATTGCCGGCCCTTGGGCGTATGCCGCCCCTTGCCGCGGCCCGATTTCCAGACCCCTTTGCCATTCGCCTGATCCAATGCCATCTCGCTGACCCTTTGCTAGCTTTTATCTGTGCTGCCAAAGGATCAACTCTTTATCAATATCAGAAATCCGTTATTCGATAGGCAATACCTATCAATCATTTTCTTGCAGCAAATACTTGCAGGGGTGAATTGCGCCTTGGCGCAAGAGGGGGCGGCAGCCCCCTTCCTTACCGTCTCAGAAGGGAACTGGCGCAGAAATAGTCACGCCGCGCCCACCATCGGGGTGGCGCAGGCGCAATTCCTTGGCATGCAACATCAGGCGCGGATATGCGCGCGCTGCGCCGCAGGCATAGAGCGGATCACCTAAAATAGGATGGCCGATTGCCAGCATGTGAACCCGCAACTGGTGGCTGCGCCCGGTGACAGGCATCAGCCGCAACCGTGACCCGGTGTCTTCATGACGCATCAGCGCCCAGTCGGTTTGCGCGCTGCGCCCTGTGTCGTGGCACACCATCTGACGCGGGCGGTTCGGCCAATCCACCGTCAAGGGCAGGTCCACATGCCCCGAGCGCGCTTGAACCTGTCCGGCGACACGCGCGATATAGGTCTTGCGGGTCTGGCGCTTCTCGAACTGCAATCCCAGATGGCGCTGCGCATGCGGCGTGCGGGCAAAGACCATGACCCCAGAGGTGTCCAGATCAAGCCTGTGCACCAGCAGGATTTCGGGAAACACCCCGCGCAGACGCGCGATCAGGCAGTCGGCCATATGCGCGCCCTTGCCCGGTACGGACAAAAGCCCCGCAGGCTTGTCCACGAAAACCAGTTCATGGTCTTCATGAAGGATAACAGGGGCCGCATCGGGCGGCGCATAGATGAAATCCGTCATAAGAAAGTCACAGCGGTTGCTGTACCCGCAACAGATTGGCCTGATACTCCGGCGCATCATGGTGCAACTCATAGGTCTGCACGCCGGGCAATTGTGCGAAGCTGCCCATCAATGCCTGCGGAAAGATTGTCGATCTGATGCCGTCAAAACCCGGAAGCTTGCGCAAGAGTGCAGATGTTGCCGACGCGCAGCGCGCTGGAGGCACAGGGCCTGCTTGCAGCGCCAAAGCCATTGCCTGCTCTGCCACTTCGGGCGAGACGACAAGACGCTGCACCACCGCGTAATGTGAGGGGCGCACATGGCTTGCATAGAATGACGCGCCCGCGGCATAGGTCATGCCGAAATGCACATCATTGCGTTCCGGGATCGTGGCCAGTGTCCAGCTTCCTGCCGGATCAAAAATCACACGCTCTGATCCATTGATGAACAGCGCCGTGTGATCGCCCCGCTTGGACGCGTAATTCATGATCGTCACAAGGGTCAGTTCGGGCGCGCCGCCATGGTGATGACGTGCTGCCTGCACCTCGGCGTCCGAGGCCCATATCTGCTGGCCGCAAGCCGACAGCAGAAACAGCGCGCACAGAAGAAAAATAGCCGTGACTGACCCGCGCAGATCCCGGACGCTGCTTGAAACTGTCATGTTTTAACCTTGCTTGCCTGCCTGCGCGGGGTCAGGAATTTGCAAGGGCAAGGAAGATCAGAACGCCAATGCTGATCGCTGCCCCCCAGACGGACCAACGGACGAAGCCGTTAAAGGTCTTCTCCTGTTCCGAAATATCCATCTTGCCATGTTCGTGCTTTTGCTCTGCCATATTGGCCCCCTGCAGATTCACCTTTTCACTTTCCGATAGCCGATCAATGCGCGCCTGTCACCCCCTTTGAGGCAGGCATGCATCTAGCTTTTGGTCTGCCACATCCAGACCCCGTCAGCGTCTGTGCTGCGCAGCGCCTGATCTGTTGCCACCAGATGATTTAGATGGGCCACCGCCTCGACCAATGCAAGGCCATAGACCCCGTCAGTGATCTGGCGCTTGAACAGGGGCGCAAAGCATTCAGACGCGCGGCGCGGCGTTGTCAGATGGGCACGAAGGCGGCGCAGTGCCCCGTGGTGATTTTCGATCTTCTGGCGCAAACGCAACGGCAATCCCGTAAAGGGCAGCTTGTGGCCCGGCAGCACCAGTTGATCCGCGCGCGCAACATGCTGGAATGCAGCACAGCTTTGCAGCCAGTCAGCAACCGGGTCAGCCTCTGGCTCGGTCGCGTAGACGCCCAGATTGGGCGAGATTGAGGGCAGAAGTTGATCTGCCCCCAACACCAGATTGCAATCGCGGCTCCATAATGTCACCTGATCGGGTGCATGGCCCTGCCCCAACCGGATGTCCCAATCACGACCTGCGGCATGAAACACACCCCCCGCGCGCAACTGATGAAACCCAAGCGGCATCGGAGCCACGACATCGCAGAAATTGAAGGGGCGCTCATCCATGCGGCGCTCCAGAATTTCAGGGTCCATACCGGCCTTGCGCCAGAACGCCGCCGTTTCAGGCGCGGGGCGGTCCTGTTCATCCAGCACCAGCATACGGGCGAATAACCACGCGGTGCGGCTGGCCCATAATTCGGCACCATCGGCCTGAAACCAGCCCGCCAACCCGATATGGTCGGGGTGGTGGTGACTGGCAATCACCCGCCGGACACGCTTGCCCCGCAAGGGACCGGCCAACAACTTTGCCCATATGCCCCGCGTGCGTGACGTGTCGAAACCGGTATCGAAAATTGTCCAGCCGTCGCCATCATCCAGCGCATAAACATTCACATGATCCAGCGCCATCGGCAGTGGCAGGCGCGCCCATAACACACCGGGCGCAATTTCTGTGGTGCACCCCTCGTCTGGGGCTTGCTCGAACGGGTAGCGCAAACCGGTGGCTTCAGTGCCGTCCATCACGCGGCCAGATCTTCGTCGCTCAGCGCATAAAGGGCGCTTGCACCGGCGCGGGCCTGTGCCAGCAGCCCGATATGTTCCGGCAAGACGCGCGTGATAAAGATGCGCGCCAAAGCGCGACGCGGTCCATCTTCGGCCATTGCGGCTTTCAGGTGGTAATGTGCGCCCAAGATGCGGGCAAAAGCGCGCAGATAGGCCGTGGCCCCGGCAAAGCGGTCCTGCATATCTTGGGCGACCAGCCATTCCGTCGCCTCGCGCAGGCTTTCGGCCGCCTGCCAGACATTCTCGGCCAGATCGGGCAACAGGGCACGCGCGGATTCGGCGCAATCCTCGACATCTTGCAGCATCCGAAAGGCGGCCTCGCCGCTGTCCATCATTTTACGCCCGACAAGGTCCATCGCCTGAATGCCGTTCGTGCCCTCATAAATCGTTGTCACGCGCACATCGCGCAGGTATTGCGCGGCGCCCGTCTCCTCGATGAAGCCCATGCCGCCATGCACCTGCATCCCTGCGCTTGCCACTTCGCACCCGATATCGGTGCCATGTGCCTTGGTGATCGGGGTCAGAAGGGCGGCGCGGGCGGTCCATTCATCCGAACCCGTGGCGCGTGCCATATCAATCGCAACACTATTGGCCAACGCAATGGCGCGCATGGCGAATATCTCGGCTTTCATCACGGATAATGCGCGCCGCACATCTGCATGCTCGACGATTGCGCCCGACCCGGTTACGGGCGTCTTGCCTTGCTTGCGGTCGCGCGCAAAGCCAAGCGCGTGCTGATAGGCCCCTTCTGCAACCCCGATGCCCTGCACCCCGACACCGACGCGGGCATTGTTCATCATCGTGAACATGGCCGCCATGCCTTGATGCGGCGCGCCCACCAGCCAGCCGGTGGCGCGGTCATATTCCATCACTACCGTGGGCGAGCCGTGCAGGCCCAGCTTGTGTTCCAGACTGACCACGCGCAGCCCATTGCGCGCGCCGGAATTGCCGTCTGCATCGGGAATGAATTTTGGCACCATGAACAGGCTGATCCCGCGCGTTCCCGGTGCGCCGTCGGGCAGGCGCGCGAGAACCAGATGGCAGACATTATCGGTGAAGTCGTTGTCGCCCCAACTGATGTAAATCTTCTGGCCCGAAATCGCATAGCTGCCATCGGCATTCGGTTCCGCCTTGGTGCGCAACGCGCCGACATCGCTGCCCGCCTGTGGTTCGGTCAGGTTCATCGTCCCGCACCATTCCCCGGAGTTTAGCTTGGGCAGGAACCGCGCCTTCAGCGTATCATCGGCATGGTGTTCCAAAGCCTCGATCTGGCCTTGTGTCATCAGCGGTGCAAGCTGCAAGGACAGGCAAGCGGCGGACATCATGTCATTGACCGCGGTCGCAAGCGTCTGCGGCAATCCAAGCCCGCCATACTCGGGATCAGCCGTCATACCCAGCCAGCCTCCGTCTGCGATAGCCGCGAAGGCGGCACCAAATCCGGGGCTGGTGCACACCACGCCGTTTTCCAGTCGCGCCGGATGCTGGTCGCCCACACGCTGCAAGGGGGCAAGCACCTCTTCGCACAATTTACCCGCTTCGGTCAGAATTGCCTTGGTTGTCTCGGGTGTTGCTTCGCTGAATCGGTCTGTCTGGCGCACCTGATCGAAGGCGACGACGTGATCCAGTAGAAAGGTGAAATCGCGAAGCGGGGCGCGGTAGGGCATTGGTGGCTCCTTTGGGCAAAGGGTCGGCCTGTCTTGGCAAACGCAGATCAAGCGCATATGACAGCGCGTTGTCAACGTCTTAGCGCGCACAGGCAGAAACCCAAACCTAAACGCGGCGTCACGAAAATGAAAGAAGCGGTTCAGAAGACAGAGATCCTTGGGGCGCAGCCCGATGGAATTGCGCGTGCCGCACGCTTGCTGGCGGCGGGCAAGCTGGTCGCAATGCCAACCGAAACCGTCTATGGTCTGGCAGGCGATGCGCGCGACCCGGATGCAGTTGCTGCCATTTTCGCCGCCAAGGGCCGGCCATCATTTAACCCGTTGATTGTGCATCTCGCGTCCCTTGCCGCCGCAGAACACTTGGCCCTGTTGCCCGACACGGCCAGACTTCTGGCGCAGGCATTCTGGCCGGGCGCATTGACGCTGGTTGCCCCGTTGCGCGCAGGGCATGGATTGGCCCCTGCCGTCACCGCAGGCTTACCGACTGTGGCGCTGCGCGTTCCGGCGCATCCTGTAGCACAGGCGCTTTTGTCAGAATTCGGCGGCCCGGTCGCCGCACCCTCCGCCAACCCTTCGGGTAGAATCAGCCCGACAACGCCTGCGCATGTTTTATCGGGGCTGGCAGGGCGCATCGCGGCAGTGCTGGATGGCGGGACATGCGCTGTGGGGGTAGAATCGACGATCATCGGCTTTGAGGCAGGGCAGCCGGTGCTGTTGCGCGAAGGCGGTATCAGCCGCGAGGACATTGCGCAGGTTTGCACCCTCTCCCCTGCCCGCCCTGCGCCGCAGAACATCACTGCGCCGGGACAGCTTGCCTCGCATTATGCGCCGCGTGCGCAGGTTCGGCTGAACATCTCGGCCCCCATGGATGACGAAATCTGGATCGGGTTTGGCCCCGATTGCGAAAACGCCCCCCTAACGCTGTCAGCAACAGGGGATCTGACCGAGGCCGCCGCACGCCTGTTTGCCGTTTTGCATGACGCCGATTCCCTTGGCCGCCCTATTGCTGTCGCGCCGGTGCCGGAACAAGGACTGGGCGCGGCGATCAACGACCGTTTGCGCCGCGCAGCCGCCCCCGGCCGGAGTGACGCGACGCACGGCAACTCTGGCTTGCAGTCACCCCCTTTCCCGTGTGAGGAAGCAGCGCCCGCATATCTGATGGAGACGCCCATGTTGATGCCGTTTCATTTCGCCTATCACGTCCACGATCTGGAGCAAGCGCGCGCCTTTTATGGCGATGTGCTGGGATGCACGGAGGGGCGCAGCACCGACACTTGGGTGGATTTCGATTTCTTCGGCCATCAGATCAGCCTGCATCGGGGCGAGCCTTTTGCCAATGCGCCGACAGGTAAAGTGGGCGATCACATGGTGCCCATGCCGCATTTCGGGCTGGTGCTGGACGCAGAGCGCTTTTCAGCGCTGGCCAAACGGTTGCAGGATGCGGGTGTCGAATTTGTTATCCCACCCTCGCTGCGCTTTGAAGGACAACCGGGCGAGCAATGGACCATGTTTTTCCGCGACCCGTCCGGCAACCCGATTGAGGTCAAGGGCTATGCCGATCAGTCGCAGATTTTCGCCAGCTGAGTTTCCTGCGCGATCCAGTCAGCGACGCCCGGCCCCATCGCCTGCACCGGCAATGCGATGATTGCGGGCAATTCAAACGGGTGATGGGCGTGGATCGCTGCGCATACGGCGTCAAAATTGCGCGCAGGTGTTTTCATTCGCAGCAACACTTCGCTCTCGGAATCGATCTGGCCCTGCCAGCAAAACAGGCTTTCGACCTTTGACAAAAGATTGGCGCACGCCACCAACCTGCCCCGCAGACACGCGCTTGCAATGGCGCGGGCGCTGTCCTTGTCGGGACAGGTGACTTCGAGCTCAAACACGTCCATCTGTGCCTCCGCTGATCCATGCATGGGTCACCCCAATATGGCGGCAGGTCGGCGCACAAACCATGATCTGCCTCAAATCACACGATAAGCTTACTCAGCAATTTGGCACATTGACCGCCAGACCGCCCAGCGCAGTTTCCTTGTACTTCTCGGACATGTCTGCGCCTGTCTGGCGCATCGCCTCGATGCAATTGTCCAGCGGCATGAAATGTGTGCCATCGCCCCGCAGCGCAAGGCTGGCAGCAGACACCGCCTTGATCGCGCCCAGCCCGTTGCGCTCGATACAAGGCACCTGCACCAACCCTTTAACGGGGTCGCAGGTCATACCCAGATGGTGCTCCAACGCGATTTCGGCAGCATTTTCCACTTGCTCGGGCGTGCCGCCCAGAACGGCGGCAAAGCCTGCCGCCGCCATCGCCGCCGCTGAACCCACCTCTGCCTGACAACCGCATTCCGCCCCCGAGATTGAGGCGTTGTGCTTGACCAGCCCACCAATGGCCGCCGCTGTCAGAAGAAACTCGCCCACACGCGCAGGCGAGGCGCCGGGGACATGGTCCAGCCAATAGCGGATGGTTGCAGGCACCACACCTGCAGCCCCGTTGGTGGGTGCCGTCACCACCTGCCCGCCCGCGGCGTTTTCCTCGTTCACGGCCATAGCATAGACACTGATCCAGTCATTGATCGTGTGTGGCGCGTTCATGTTCAGGCCGCGTTCTGCCTCCAGCGCCGCAAGGATAGCGCTGGCCCGCCTGCGCACCTGTAGCCCGCCGGGCAAAATGCCATCCGTGCGCATTCCCCGGTCGATGCAATCATTCATCACCTGCCAGATGCGTCGCATACCCTGATCCAGCGCATTTGGGCTGTGGGTCACCAGTTCGTTGGCGCGTTTCATCGCGGCAATCGACTTGCCGCTGTCACGCGCCATCGCCAACATCTGTGCCGCTGTCTCGAATGGATAGGGGTAATCAATATCCGATTTGCGTGGCGGCGCGCTTAGTTCGGCTTCGGTCACGACAAAGCCGCCACCGATGGAATAATAAGTCTCCTGCGCGATGATATCGCCCTGCGCATCAGTCGCCATCAGGCGCAGGCCATTCGCGTGACCTGCAAGCGGCGTGTCATAATCAAAGATCAGGTCAGACTTGGGGGCAAAGGCCAATGTGCCAAGCCCTGCCGCGTCGATCACACCCTTGGCGTTGATCTGCGCCAGCGCCTCTTCGGCGCGCGCGGCATCATAGCCATCAGGGGTGAACCCTGCCAGCCCAAGGATGACAGCGCGGTCCGTCGCATGGCCCACCCCGGTAAAGGCAAGCGAGCCATGCAGCGATGCCCGCAGCCCCGCCACCGAAAAGGACAACCCGCGTAAATGCTCCAGAAACCGCGCAGCCGCGACCATCGGCCCCATCGTATGTGACGACGATGGCCCGATCCCGACCTTGAACATGTCGAACACTGATAAAAACATGCGCACCCCTTTGTCTCGCGTTGCTGACCCTGTCTAACCGCAAAACGGGGCAAGACCATAGCGCCCTGCGACATGGAATGCGCCAAAGCAGACCAGTTCCTGTCACAGGCTCTTGGCAGCACCGTGGAAATACGGCATTCTTTCAATCATGAATTTGATCGGACGAAATATAATCGGGCTTGCAGTTGTCGCGCTTTCGGGCGCGGCCTGTTCACCTTGGACCAGCCCGCAAGCCGGACGCAGCATTTATGCGCAAAATTGCGTGGCGTGTCACGGGGATGATGGGCGGGGCGGGGCGCAAATGCCCGACCTTACCGGCCTGACAGCGCGTGCTGGCGGCACCTATCCGCAGCGCATGGTGCTGGACAAACTGGACGGCTACGCACGCGGTGCAGTGATCTATGCCGATGCGGAAATGCCGAATTTCGGCGACCTGCTGACCGGACGTCTGACCAGAGTGCAGACGGATCAGGGACTGTCACGGCAATTGCCAGAACGGATCGTCGCACTGGATGCGTATCTTCAGTCGATCCAGCGCTGAGCCGATACAGAAGCGATCTGACCGCCGTCAGTCCGATTCTGCTTTAATCCTGCCCCGCAAAACGCCTATAAAGCGCGCGACCGAGAAAGAGGGCCCGCGATGACTGACCAGCTTACGCCAATTGACCGCGCCAAATACACTGCCGCCCATTGTGCTGCCGATTTCGTTCAGGACGGTATGCGCGTGGGGCTTGGAACGGGCTCGACTGCGGCGTGGATGGTGCGCCGCCTCGGGACACGGATCAAGCAAGAGGGGCTGCGCATCATCGCTGTGCCCACTTCGACCCGCACAGCACAGCTTGCGCGCGAGGTTGGCATCAACGTGGTTTCGCTGGACGAGGCGCGCTGGCTGGACCTAACGATTGATGGTGCTGATGAGTTTGACGCCGAGTTGACCCTGATCAAGGGTGGTGGTGGCGCACTTTTGCAAGAGAAGATCGTGGCAACGGCTTCGGACCAGATGATCGTGATTACCGATGCCGCGAAGGAAGTGAAAACGCTCGGCGCTTTCCCTCTGCCGGTTGAGGTGATCCCTTTTGGATGGCGCGCAACCAAGGCGCTGGTCGAAGAGGTTCTGGCCTCGATGGATGTGATGGGCCAGCAATCCGCCCTGCGCGTGAACGGCGACAAGCCCTTCGTAACGGACGAAGGCAATTACATTCTCGACCTTGATCTGGGCCGGATCGGCAATGCGCGGCAATTGGCGCTTGTGCTTAATCAGGTGCCGGGCGTGGTCGAAAACGGGTTGTTTGTCGATATCGCGGATCAGGTCGTGATTGGCCATTCTGATGGCACCTGCGAGCTGCGCGACCTCAGCAGTGGCACCCCCGAGACAAGCCTGCGCCAGATCAATATCGAGGACGAGCGCAATATTTTTTCAGACCTTTAAGGGGCACTAATGAGTTTTGACTACGACCTGTTTGTGATTGGCGGCGGCTCTGGCGGGGTGCGTGCCGCGCGCATTGCGTCATCTGAATACGGGGCCAAGGTTGCGCTGGCGGAAGAATACCGCATGGGCGGCACCTGCGTTATTCGTGGCTGCGTGCCCAAGAAACTGATGGTCTTTGCGTCCGGCTTTCCCCGCGCTGTTGCCGATGCGCAGGCTTACGGATGGGACGCGCAGATTGGCGGCTTTGACTGGACAGCGTTCCGCACCAAAATGGACACGGAACTTGACCGACTTGAAGCGGCCTATCGCGGCAATCTGGACCGCGCAGGGGTCGAGGTGTTCGGGTGCCGCGCCACGCTGGCAGGCCCGCATGAGGTGCGCTTGGCAGATGGCCGCGAAGTAACAGCCAAACATATCCTGATCGCCACAGGCGGGCGCCCTGTCGTGCCGGAAAAATGGCAAGGATTTGGGGCCATGACCTCGAACGAGGTGTTCTTGATGGACCGCCTGCCAAAATCACTTCTGATCGTGGGCGGCGGATATATTGCCAGCGAGTTTGCCTGCATCTTCAACGGGCTGGGCGTTAAGACAACGCAATTCTACCGCGGGGCGCAAATCTTGCGCGGCTTCGACGAGGAAGCGCGCGGCCATATCGCCAATGAAATGCTGGCCAATGGTGTTGATTTGCAACTGGGCACAGACGTGCTGGAAATGGAAGGGCGCGACGGCCAGACTTGGGTTAAGGCCACGACAGGGCATGATGGCACATATGACGCGGTCATGTTTGCTACGGGCCGCAGGCCGAACAGCGACGGGCTGGGGCTAAGCGCGCTTGGGTTGGAGTTGAAGGGCAATGGCGCGATTCCGGTGGACCGCTACAGCCAGACGGCTGTTCCGTCGATCTATGCGGTGGGCGACGTCACCGACCGCGCGAACCTGACGCCTGTGGCGATCCGCGAAGGCCATGCCTTTGCCGACACGGTCTTCGGGGGCACACCAAAATTCTTCGATCACGGCTTGATTCCGACCGCCATTTTCACGCAACCCGAATACGGCACTGTCGGGCTGACCGAAGAAGAAGCGCGCGCGCAGGGGCCGGTCGATGTCTATTGCGCGGCCTTCCGGCCCATGCAAAGCCTGTTCGCGGGACGTGACAATCGCGCGATGATGAAGCTGATTGTTTGCCGCAAAACTGACAAGGTGCTAGGATGCCACATTGTGGCGGATAACGCGGGCGAGATGATTCAGCTTGCAGGGGTGGCAGTTGCCATGAACGCAACAAAGGCTGATTTTGACCAAACGCTCGCCGTGCACCCGACCATGGCTGAGGAACTGGTCACAATGCGGACTGCGACGCGCAGCCACACCGAATGAGGGTTGAATTAGGCGGGTTTCAGCCCACCTTCTGACGAAACATGAAACCAAAATAATGAATGGAGTCCGGATGTCTGGGAACAACGGTGGACCTTGGGGAGGCGGCGGCAATCGCGGCGGTGGAAATCGCGGTAGCGGCGGCGGTGGTCGCGGTGGCGATGGCCAGCCCCCCATGCCCGAAATTGATGAGATCGTAAAAAAAGGCCAAGAACAACTGCGCGTCCTTATGGGCGGCGGCGGTGGTGGCGGCAAAGGCGGCAAAGGTCTTGGCGGCCCCGGCTTCTCGAAGCGCGGCGTCCTGATCGGTCTGGCAGCACTGGTGGTGATGTGGACTTTTGCCTCTTTCTACACAGTGCGCCCGGAAGAGCGGTCGGTGGAATTGCTGTTTGGGCAATATTACAAAGCGGGCCAGCCTGGTCTGAACTTTGCCCCGTGGCCTGTTGTGTCGCATGAAATCGTGCAGGTCACGACCGAGCGTGTGACCGAAGTCGGCACCGGGCGCAGCGCGCTGGATACCGGCCTGATGCTGACCCGCGACGAAGCTGTCGTGGATATCGAGTTTCAGGTTGTGTGGAACGTAACTGATCCTGCACGCTTCCTGTTTAATCTGGCCGACCCGCGCGAAACCGTGCGCGCCGCGTCAGAATCTGCGATGCGTGACATTATTGCGCGCTCGGAACTGTCGCCAATTCTGAACCGTGATCGCGGCTCGATTGCGGCGGACTTGCGCGCAGCCGTCCAAGGCCTGCTCGACAGCTACGAATCCGGTATCGCCGTCATTCGTGTCAACTTCGACAAAGCTGACCCGCCAGAGGGTGTTATCAACGCATTCCGCGACGTGCAGACCGCGCGTCAGGAACGTGATCGTCTGGAGCGTGAAGCCGATGCCTATGCAAACCGCGTCCTTGCTCAGGCCCGTGGTCAGGCAGCCCAGCTTCAGGAAGAAGCCGAAGCTTACCGCGCCGAAGTGGTGAACAACGCACAAGGTGAAGCGGCACGCTTCGTCTCTGTCTACTCAGAATATGTGAATGCACCCGAAGTGACACGCAAACGCATGTATCTGGAAACGATGGAACGCGTGTTGGGTGATATGAGCCTGACAATCCTCGACAATGTAACCGGTTCTGAAGCTGGTGGCTCTGGCGTCCTGCCATACTTGCCGCTCGACTCTCTGAGCCGCACAAGGAGTGCCAACTGATGAAAAAAGCAGGAATTTTGCTGCCTGTTGCAGTTGTGGCAATCGTCACGGCATTTTCGGCACTGTTTATTGTCGATGAACGCGAAAACGTGCTTGTTCTGCAATTCGGTCAGGTGAAACAGGAAATCACCGAGCCGGGTCTTGGGTTCAAGATCCCCTTCATTCAGGAAGTGGTGCGCTATGACGCGCGTATTCTGGGCCTGCAAACGCAGCCATTGGAAGTCACCCCACTGGATGACCGTCGCCTTGTGGTCGACGCGTTCCTGCGCTGGCGCCTGACAGATGTGCGCCGGTTCCGCGAAGCGGTAGGTGTGGACGGTGTCCGCGCAGCCCAAGGGCGCATGGACCGCATCATGAACGCCGCCATTCGTGAGGTTCTGGGTGCAGTTCCCTCAACCGCTGTGCTGTCCGAGGACCGCACCGGGCTGATGAACCGCATTCGTGATCTGGCACGTCGTGAATCGGAAACACTGGGGATCGAAGTTATCGACGTTCGTCTGACCCGCACCGACCTGCCACAAGAAAACCTTGAGGCAACCTTTGCCCGGATGCGCGCAGAACGTGAACGCGAAGCGGCTGATGAACGCGCGCGTGGGAACGAGGCCGCGCAGCGTGTGCGCGCGCTTGCAGATCGTACTGTGATTGAACTGGTCTCCGCATCACGCCGCGAAGCCGAGATCATTCGCGGTGAAGCCGACGCAGAGCGCAACCGTGTGTATGCAGATGCCTATAATCTGGACCCTGAATTCTTCGCATTCTCCCGCTCTATGCAGAGCTATGAGAGCGCGTTGCGCGGGGATAACGCGTCCATGGTGCTGCGCCCGGATAGTGAATTCTTCACCTTCCTGCGCTCGGATGGGGCCAGCGAAAACGTGCTGCAAGCGGCACGCGATGCGGCAGACGCGCTTGAAGATGACCCGGACATGCTGATGCAGCGCGCCCCCGAGTCGGACCCTGACGAACCCGATGCGGTGCGCGAGCTTGAAGCCATCATCGGCAACTGAGGCTTAGGCGCATGACATTGCACACACTGGTTCTGGCCATTGGGCTGGTGCTGGTCTTCGAGGGGCTGGTCTTTGTACTGGCCCCTCGTCGCATTGAAGACATCTTGCGGCTGCTGGCGACCATGCCGATTGAAGCGCGGCGCATGATCGGGCTTGTCGCATTGGTGCTGGGGGCCGTGCTGGTGGTGGTATCAGGACTGATAGCCGCCAGTTGAACGCATATTTCCAAACACCTGACAGCTTTTCACGTCTGGTTGAAAGATTGAAACGCAAATTGCGTTTCACAATATAAGCCATACATTACCCACCAAGCAGGCTGAGCTATATCGCTGGCCGCACCGACGACAATTACAGGAGAGTTCCATGATATCTCATGCCATTTCCATGCGACCAGAGCGGCCGAGCATGATGCACATGCTGGCACTGGCGCTGGCACTGGTCGTCACTCTGGCGCATGTCACAAGCGCAAATGCGCAGTCAAATCGCCCCGAGAGCTTTGCTGATCTGGCAGAGCGGGTCAGCCCGGCGGTTGTGAACATCACCACGACGACCTCTGTCGCATCCCGACTTGATGACGCGCCGCGCTTGCCCGAAGGCTCGCCGTTCGAGGATTTCTTTCGTGACTTTTTCGATGCCCCCGAAGGCCAGCCAAACCGCCCCCGCCGCAATCAGGCACTTGGGTCGGGTTTTGTGATATCGGAAGACGGGTATATCGTCACGAATAACCATGTGATTGATGGTGCCGACGAAATACGGATCGAGTTCTTCTCGGGCCTCGAGTTGGACGCCGAACTTGTGGGCACCGATCCGGCCACAGATATTGCTTTGCTGAAAGTCGATCATGATACCCCGCTGCCCTTCGTACCATGGGGCGACGCCGAAGCGGCGCGCGTGGGCGATTGGGTCATCGCAGTTGGCAACCCGCTGGGTCAGGGTTTCTCGGTCAGTGCCGGGATTATTTCTGCGCGCGGGCGTGCCCTGCAAGGCAATTACGATGACTATATCCAGACCGATGCCGCCATCAACCGTGGCAATTCTGGCGGGCCGCTGTTCAGCATGGATGGCGAAGTCATCGGCGTGAACACCGCGATCCTGTCGCCCACTGGCGGCTCTATCGGGATCGGGTTTGCCATGTCATCGAATGTTGCGGTGAATGTTGTGGACCAGTTGCAAGAATTCGGCGCAACACGGCGCGGTTGGCTGGGTGTGCGCATTCAGGACCTGACCGAAGAAATGGCCGAGGCCATTGGCCTTGACGCACCACGTGGCGCAATGGTCACGGACGTCATGGAAGGCCCGTCAGAAGATGCGGGCATGTTGGCTGGCGATGTCATCATCCGCTTTGATGATGGCGATGTAAGCGACACGCGCAGTTTGGTACGCCGTGTCGGTGACGCGGGTGTCGGGCGCGATGTTGACGTGATCGTCTTTCGCAGCGGCGAGGAAGTCACTCTGAGTGTCACACTGGGACAGCGCGAATTGTTCGAAGCTGCTGCACGCGAAAGCGCACCATCGACGCCCTCTGCTCCAGAACCATCGAGCCTGTTGGGAATGACCTTGCAGCCCCTTGATGACGCCCTGCGCGACGAATTGGGTTTGCCTGCCACAGCCAACGGGCTTGTGGTGCGCGAAATCGATGAGGCGAGCGATGCCGCAGAAAAGGGCATTCGGGTCGGCGATCTGATCACAGAAGCCAATCAACAACCCTTGCTGACGGTCGAAGATCTGGAAACACGCGCTCAGGATGCGCGCGATGCAGGTCGCCGGTCACTGCTGGTTTTGCTGCGTCGTGACGGTGATCCACGGTTTGTCGCGCTGAATCTGGAAGACTGACTGCTTCCACCACTCAAACTTGAAACGCGCGCCCGTAGGGCGCGCGTTTTTCCATTTCAAGTTCGGCCAAAGCTGCGTCAGTGCCGCTCTATCGGTACAAGGCCCAGATGTTGCGCTGTCTTCAATGTCAGGATCGGGCTGTTGAACCCGTTGGCGCGCTGAAACGCCTGAACGGCTGCGCGTGTTTCCGCATCTGGCCGGCCAGACACATGCCCCGAGAAGAACCCGCGCGCGGCCAGACTGCGTTGCAGCGAATGCATGAACCCTTGGGTCATCTGCTCCGGGCAAGGCACCCGAAACGCGACTTCCTCAATTATGTTGTCATTCGTCCGCCCCGTGCCTGACACATAGCGCGCCCAGCATTCACGACTTGCAGGTGTCGACAAAGAGATGTTTGCGAACTGGACATTTGCCTGGCTGGCCATGACCGACTCGGCCATAACAGGCCCTGCAAGTGAGGCGATAAACGCCGCCATCGCGGCAATTTTCCGGGGTGAGTATGATTCTATCTGTGACATATCAGGCCCTCAAGGGTGGAGCATACAGTGCATTTTGAAAACAATGCCAGTTAATTCAGGCTGAAAAGGGTCTGAACTGTGACAATACAGCCGAGCATCATGGCCGAAATTCGACTGGTCAAACTGCTGAAGCTGGCTTATCTGCGCAGTGCACATGCGTTAGAAAGAGGGTTTCATGGCCAAGATCACCTATGTCGAATTCAACGGAAAAGAACATATCGTCGAGGTTGCCACCGGGCTGACCGTCATGGAAGGGGCACGTGACAATGGTATTCCCGGCATCGAAGCCGATTGTGGCGGTGCTTGTGCCTGCTCTACCTGTCATGTCTATGTTGCGCCTGAATGGGTCGAGAAGCTGCCGGAAAAAGACCCGATGGAAGAAGACATGCTTGATTTCGCGTATGAACCCGACCCCGCGCGCTCTCGTCTGACGTGCCAGATCAAGGTGAGTGATGCGCTTGACGGCCTAAAGGTTCATATGCCCGAAAAGCAGATTTGACCTGCGAAAACCGGCAACAGACCTGACGTTGCGGTGTCAACCCCGCCACTGACCCTGCGCATGTCCCATCCAGATATGCGGCTGCTGTGCTGACTGATGGAAAGCGGCGCTATCCGGAATATCCGCCTGTTTTGTACCACCGCCACGCATCCGCGATCATCAGATCAAGTGTCGAGCGCTGCGCCACCCAGCCCAAAGCCTCGGACGCGCGCTGGCTGCCTGACACCAGCGCGGCCGCATCGCCGTGACGGCGCGGCCCAAAGTTCCGCGGGACGTCGCGGCCTATGCTTGCAACGCAGTTTCGGATCACCTCGGCCACAGAGAACCCTGTGCCCGTTCCAAGATTGAAGACATGGCTACCCCGCCCGGCGCGCAACCATTCCAGTCCACGCAAATGTGCGTCGATCAGGTCCATCACATGCACATAGTCGCGGATGCAGGTGCCGTCATGGGTCGGATAATCATCGCCATGAATGGTCAGCGCAGGGCGCGTGCCTGCCGCAGCTTCGATCATGACGGGAATCAAATGCGTCTCTGGCTGGTGCCACTCTCCGATTTCCGCGTCCGGGTCGGCACCCGCGACGTTGAAATAGCGGAAGATCACAGATTTAAGCCCGTGGCTGACCTCAAAATCCCGCAAGACCCCCTCAACCGCGAGTTTCGACGCGCCATAGGCGTTGAGCGGGCGCTGTGGCGTGTCTTCATCCAACACAACGCCATCCTGGTCGCCATATGTCGCGCAGGTTGATGAGAACACCATGTGCAGACACTCTGCCGCGACCATTGCTTCGACCAGATTAAGCGAGCCACCCAAATTGTTGCGCCAATAGCGCCCCGGATCATGCGCCGCCTCGCCCACTTGGCTGAGGGCTGCGAAATGCATGACGGCGACGGGCTTGTACTGCGCGAAAACCGCGTCAAGCGCTGCGCGGTCCAGCAAATCGCCTTGCACCATCGGCCCGAATTTCACCGCACTGGCCCAACCCGTCGACAGGTTGTCGAATGTCACCGGGACATACCCCGCGCGCGCAAGCTGCTTGCAGGCATGCGACCCGATATAGCCCGCCCCGCCTGTGACCAGTACATGCGTGTCGCCGGGCTCTGCCCCGCCCCCGTCCAAGGGTGTCACTCAGCTGCGTTCGCGGTGTCGTGCTGCGCCAGTCGGTCGCGCAGCAAGGACAGGAACTGCGCGCCATAGACAGGGTTCTCCAGCGCGACATCAACAATCGCTGTCAGATAACCGAACTTGTCGCCGCAATCATACCGCTTGGCCGGGTTCAGGATGGCTGAAACCTTGCCCTCCTTGGCCAAATGGTCGATGGCATCGGCCAGTTGGATTTCTCCGCCAGCGCCGGGTTTGAGCGTGCGCAGAATGGCAAAAATCTCTGGTGTGAAGGCATAACGCCCAAAAGAAGCCATGCGCGACGGGGCATCCGCAAGATCGGGTTTTTCGACCAGCCCTTCAACGCTGATCATCCCATCATCAGCTGTAGGGCCGGTTTTCAGAATCCCGTATTTCGAGACATCCTGCTCTGCCACCTCGGACACGGACAAAAGCGTGCGCGGGTTCCGGGCAAACGCGTCAACCAACGCCCGCGTAGGCAGGTTTTTGCCCTGCATCAGATCATCCGCCAGCAACACCACAAACGGGTTGTCGCCGACCGCAGGTGCCGCACACAAAACTGCATGCCCCAGACCCAGCGGCTCTGGCTGGCGCACGAAAATGCAAGACACACCTTCGGGGACAATGTTGCGCACCATGTCGCGCAATTCTATCTTGCCCTTGGCAATCAACTGGCTTTCCAGTTCAAGATTGGCATCAAAATGGTCGCCAACAGCACGTTTGTTGCGCCCGGTCACAAAAATCAACTCCGTGATCCCGGCCTGCACAGCCTCTTCGACCGCATATTGCACGATTGGCTTGTCGATTATCGGCAACAGTTCTTTTGGCATTGCCTTGGTCGCGGGCAAGAATCGCGTGCCCGAGCCTGCAACTGGAAACACGGCTTTTGTGATTGCTACCATTTACTCTCTCGCCTTTTTTCCCACGCCCATTCATCAAGATGCGCTACTATACCTAAAGTTGGTAGTCGCTTCGCCCTTTCAGTTCAAGTCTGCTGCCCCCGTATGCGTTCCCCGCTTGCTGCACAAAAGTTGCGGGTTTGTACCGCCACATATGCAGATTCAGGCCTGTCTATACAGGGCAGACGCGCGCATTGGTCAGCGAGAACCAAACATAGGCACACGCGAAAGGACGGGTTGTCTTGGCTCTGGTGATCGCACGATTAAGCCGATGGCAGGTTGTATCGCCCAATTTTCAGGCAACTCCACTGATTTTGGACAATGACCCGCAAAGGGCCAGTGGACCGGATGCAAGCCAATCCTGAGGTGGGGTGCAAAGCACGCCCCGCACCTTTCAACGACACGAAGTTTCCGCTATGGCTCGGGTCACAAGTTGGAAAACTGGGCCAATACGCGGGGATGCGATGCAGAAAAACATGACCGGAACACGGCTGGTTGCGACCTTTTTCGGCGCTGGTTTGTTGCGCCCCGGCCCCGGAACATGGGGCTCTGTTGCGGCCTTGCCGGTCGCGTGGCTTTTACATGTCATGGGCGGGTTCTGGGCGCTTGCGCTGGGAACGGCTGTGGTATTTCTGGTCGGCTGGTGGGTCACGATACAGGAAACGCGCGGGCAGTCAGACCCGGACCCCTCGGAAATCGTGATCGACGAAGTGGCGGGCATGTGGCTTGCGCTGTGGCCTGTCTCACTGGGGGCTATGATTCAGGGGGTGTCGATTACCGCGCTCTGGCCCGGCTGGATCGTGGCGTTTCTGGCATTCCGGGCCTTTGATATCTGGAAACCCGGCCCGGTCGGGCTGGCAGACCGGATGCACACACCGCTGGGCGTGATGCTTGATGATATTATTGCTGGCGCATTGGCGGCTATGGTGGTGGCGGTTTTCGCTGTCATCGCGCATGGCATGATGGGCATATGAGTGCCGCCCGCCTGCTGCAAGCGGCACGCGACAAGGGCATCAAGATCGCTGCTGCCGAAAGCTGCACAGGCGGGCTGATCATGGCGGCTCTGACGGATATTGCCGGATCGTCAGATGTTGTTGACCGTGGGTTCGTGACCTATTCCAACGCGGCAAAATACGAGATGCTGGGGGTTCGGCAAGCGACAGTGGACCAGCATGGTGCCGTATCAGAGCAGGTCGCCGCGGAAATGGCGCAAGGGGCGCTTGCGCGCTCTGATGCTGGGCTTGCGATGGCGGTGACAGGCATCGCCGGGCCGGGCGGGTCAGAGTTCAAACCCGAAGGCCGGGTCTGCTTCGGGCTGGCGAGCGCCGAGGGCACACAAACTGAAACGGTTGAATTCGGCGCAATTGGCCGCGCCGAAGTGCGCCGTGCAACAGTTGCTCATGCGCTGGCGATGATGTTGCGCGCAGTGTCGTAAGCAGTGGCGCAAACCGGCCCCTAGACCCGCCATGTCAGCCATACAGCGCTTTAGCCCGCGTCTCGAATGCGGTGACCACGCGGCGCATGGCCTGATCGAACACGACACCGATCAACCGTTGCAACACCGGATTGCGAAACTCGAAATCGACATGGAAATCCACGATGCAGCCTGCATCTTGTTCGGCAGGTTTGATGTGCCAATGTGACACCATGTATTTGAACGGGCCATCCAGATAGGCCGTGTCGATCTTTCCCTGATCTGGATAGAGCTGCACACGACTGCCAAAGCGTTCGCGGAACACCTTGAAGGAAATCACCAGATCGGCCTCGATCTCTTCGCCGCCCTCGATCGGCTTGCGCGAGCGGATGCGCGCAGCGGCAGTCCAGGGCAGAAACTCCGGGTAGCGCGCGACATCGGCCACCAGATCATAGATCTGATCGGCGCTATATGGCATGTGCCGGTATTCGTGATGGCTTGGCATGGTCCACTCTTTCCTGTCGCGCGCACATGTCCTAAAGTCCGCGTGAAAAAGCAAGGGGCTGTTATGACGCAGAATGCCTATGTCATCGATCAGATGATCAGTGCCAAACAAATTGCGGCACGAGTTGAGGAGCTTGCAAGCGAAATCTCGCGCTCCTTCGCGGGAACGGAAAAGCTTGTGGTGGTGGGATTGCTGCGCGGGTCGTTCGTTTTCATCGCCGATCTGGTGCGCGAGATTGACCTGCCTGTCGAGGTCGATTTCCTCGAAGCGTCCAGCTACGGCGATTCCACGCAATCCTCGCGCGAGGTGCGCATCCTCAAAGACCTCAGCGGCAAGATTGAGGGGCGTGATGTGCTGGTCGTCGAAGATATCGTCGATACCGGCTTCACCCTCAGCCATGTGTTGCAGATGTTGATTGCGCGCAACCCCGCACGGCTGGAAGTATGCGCCCTGCTGGACAAACCGTCCCGGCGCGAGGTCGATATCAAGGCCACGTGGACCGGTTTCGAAATCCCCGACGAGTTCGTTGTCGGATATGGAATCGATTATGCCCAACGAAACCGCAACCTGCCCTATATCGGCAAGGTCAGTTTCGTTTAACAGCCCGATAACGCGCCCGTGAATATGCTATCAACGATAAACGCGCTACGTCTTATCTAATGATAGCAGAGGGAGTATTACAAATGACATTCAGAAAAACATTGGGAACCATCGCATTGGGCGTGGCACTGGCGCTGCCTGCCCTCGCAGATGAGAACCCCGCGATTGAGCAACGACAAGGCCAGTTCAAGCTGTATGTCCATAACTTCGGGCTGATGGGTGGCATGGTGCAGGGTCGCATGGACTATGACGCCGACATGGCCCAGACGGCTGCCGACAATCTGTTTCACCTGACTCGCCATGACCAAAGCCGCCTCTGGCCCGAAGGGACAGATTCGATGAGTGTCGATGGAACACGCGCCAGCCCGGAAATCTGGGACAATCTGGATGATTTCGTTATGAAGTTCACCGCGTTGCAAGATGCAGCCGCTAACCTGCAAGACGTTACGGGCGACGGGCTTGATGAAATGCGTGCGGGTTTCGGCCCTGTGGGACAAGCCTGTCAGGCCTGCCACGAAGATTACCGCGACGAAGCCAGCTAAAGCGACGCTGGCACCAAGTCCTGCGCGCGCCGCCAGTGCGCGGGGCTGTTAAAACCGACATAGGGTAAGATATGCGCAAGCTGCTGATCGGCGTGGCGATTTTGGGTGTGGTCATTGGCGCCGCACTCTGGGTTATCAGTGCGCCAAGGCCGGTGGAGTCTGCGGCCCTCGCGTCCTTGACGGGTGATCCCGCCGCAGGGGAAGCGGTCTATCATGCGGCTGGCTGCGCATCGTGCCATATCGGACCAGAGCGCGAAGCTGATCCCACGATCCTGTCGGGCGGGCGGGAATTTGCATCGGATTTCGGCACATTTGTTGCACCAAATATCAGCCCCGACCCCGATCATGGCATAGGCGATTGGTCAGCCGAGCAATTCATCAACGCCGTTATGCGCGGGGTATCGCCTGAGGGCGCGCATTACTATCCTGCATTCCCCTATGGCAGCTATATCCGCGCGGACCCCCAGGATATTGCGGATCTATATGCCTATATGATGACCCTGCCCGCTGACGCGACCCCCTCCCAGCCGCATGATTTGCGCTTTCCCTTCAACATCCGGCGCAGTGTGGGTCTGTGGAAAGCGATGTTTCTGAGCGAAGATTGGGTCGTGACCGGAGATTTGAGCGCCGAGGAAGAACGCGGGCGCTACCTGTCCGAAGCGCTGTCACATTGTGCCGAATGCCACACGCCGCGCAATGCGTTGGGGGGGCTGGATCATGGGCGCTGGTTTCTTGGCGCGCCCAACCCCTCGGGCACCGGCAGAATCCCCCCGATTGCCGGCGACGATTTCGACTGGACCGTTTTTGACATCAGCGCTTATCTGGAATCCGGCCTGACTCCAGATTTCGATGTCGTGGGCGGGTCGATGGCACAGGTTGTGCGCAGCCTTCAGCGTCTGGACAAAAGCGAACTCGATGCGATTGCGGCCTATATCTCGCGTGCAGGCCAATAAACCCATCGAACTGCCGTTGTTTTAGACCAAAAACATTCAAAAAAACGCGCATAGCCTTGTGCGGGCACCCACTGCGGCCCATACTTGATAAAACTGAGTTTACGAACGAGAACCAACACGCATGCCTGATGAGTCACAATCCCCGAGCATCAGCGCTGTCGCGCGTCTGACCTTCACGGAGAAATTCCGCCTGCAAACATGGCTGATGGGGATTATCGCTTTTGCGGTGGTGCTGTTCTTGCTGGTGCAGGCGAAATTCATTCTGATCGCGCTAGCGATTGCGATTATCCTGTTCTCGCTGACATCTGACGCCATCAACTCGATCTCGCGCGTGCGTATTGGCCGGTTTCGGATTGCCAGTTGGTTTGCCTCTATTGCGGCGGTGTTCCTGATTGCGTCCAGCTTGCTGATAATGGCGGGGCTGGTGATTTCGCAAATCAACACTGTGCTTAGTACAACGTTGTCTTACACGGATGACGCCCAGCGTGCGATTGCGCAGATGTTTGCATGGATGGGCGAGGATGTGGAGCAATCGGTATTGCAAACCGTGCGCAGCATCGAGATTTCCAGCTACCTGCGGTCTGCCGCCGGTCAGGCCGGAACGATCCTGTCACAGGTCGTGCTCATCATCCTGTTTGTGGGCTTTTTGTTTGCAGAGCGCATCTGGTTCAGCACCAAGCTTGAAAAACTCATGGCCGATGAAGCTCAGGCCCGCCGGGTCAGTGCGATCATCGGGTCGATCATCCGGCGCGTGAACCGGTATCTGCTGGTCAAGGCGCTGATATCATCGGTGACAGGGTTCTCGATCTTCCTGCTCCTCAGCGTGTTCAACCTGCAATTTGCCGCCGCTATGGGGCTGTTGACCTTTGTGCTGAATTTCATCCCGTCGGTCGGGTCGATCATTGCAACGCTGATCGTGACACTGGTGGCCTATATTCAGGTGGCCGAACCGCAAACTGCTGTGCTGATCTTTGTGATCGCAGGCATGACGCAATTCTTGCTGGGCAATGTGATCGACCCGATGCTGATGGGCAAAACGCTGCGCTTGTCGTCTTTCGGCATCATCATTTCGCTGGCTTTCTGGGGCGCGGTCTGGGGCATTGCAGGCATGTTCCTTGCGGTCCCTTTCATGGTTGTCGTGATGATCGTGTGCTCGCATATCCCGTCTGCGCGGCCTGTGGCGGTGCTGCTCTCCAGAGAGGGTTTGCCGGAAGAGGAATTCCCCCTCACTTCCCCAACCCTGCCGGATGAACAACAGCCGGAACGCACCTACAGCCATGCCGTCGGCGCCGAGTAGGCGCTAGGGCATGGCAATCACTTCTGACGGGGTGATGATGGCATCCAGACGCTGATCTGTTGCATCACGCGGCACAAGCGCTGCCTCTTGTTCGCAAAACGCAAACCCGATTGCCAGAACAGGCCCGTTTTCGCGCAAGCGTTGTAAGGTGCGGTCATAAAAGCCGCCCCCGTATCCCAGCCTATAGCCAGCCCGGTCAAAGGCCAGCATCGGCACGATCAAGGCTTGTGGCGTCAACACCTCCCGCGCCGCCGGGATCAGCGCCTTGAACTGCCCCTCCACCATGTCACCATTGGGCAACCAGCGGTGGAATTCCAGCGGTTGCGCCTTGGCCACGATCACCGGCACACAAACAGGGCCGGGATGGGCGTGCATCGCAGGCAAGGGGTCAATCTCGCCGCGCATGGGCATATAGCCGGACAAGACAACCGCACCAAGCTTGCTCGCGAACCGCGCTGCAAGCCATTGTGACAGGCGCGCATTCGCAGCGCGCATACGCTGATCCGCGTCGGGCGCACCAAAAGCCTGCGCGCGCTGCACACTCATGCGCGCGCGCAAGGCGCGCTTTTCATCGCTCACATTCTCGGTCAACATGGCACCCCTCGCCTCCGTCGCAATGAGATGTCAGGCTGACGCACTGCGCATCTCAGTGCAAGCGTGCATCCGACGCAACAACGGCACAAGGCGACTCGCATCAGCGCGGTAAAGCGATCACTCTATGTGGCTTCGCGGGGTATGGCTTTCAAATTCGGTATTCAGGCCGCGCACAAACTCGTTCAGCCCAGTCAGACGCTCGCGCCGCAACCTTTCCGCCTCGACAATGCCCCGCAAGGCCGCCTCGGTCTTGTCCAGATCATCATTGATAAGGACATAGTCATATTCGGCCCAATGGCTGATCTCGTTGCGCGACTTTTGCATCCTAGCGTCAATGACATCGTTGCTGTCTTGTCCACGCCCCCGCAGACGCGATTCCAACTCGGCAATAGATGGGGGAAGCACGAAAATGGACACGACATCCTTGCCCAGCGTCGAGTTGCGCACCTGCTGACCGCCCTGCCAGTCAATATCGAACAACATGTCGCGCCCGTCTTGCAACGCGGCATCAACAGGTGCCTTGGGCGAGCCATAGAGGTTGCCGAACACTTCGGCATGTTCCAGCATTTCGCCATCGGCGATCATGGCCTCGAAATCCGCGCGGCTTGCGAAGTAATATTCGCGGCCATCCACCTCGCCCGCGCGGGGCGCGCGTGTGGTGGCCGAGACCGAGAAACGGATCGACGGGTCCCATTGCATCAACCGCCGCGCGAGGGTCGATTTGCCTGCGCCGGAAGGGGATGACAGGATAATCAGCAATCCGCGCCGTGCCATTGATCTACTCCACATTTTGCACCTGTTCGCGCATCTGGTCGATCACAGCCTTGAGGTCAAGCCCGATGCGCGTCATCTCAAGATGCTGGGCCTTTGAACACAAGGTGTTGGCCTCGCGGTTAAATTCTTGCGTCAGGAAATCCAGTTTGCGGCCCACCGGTTCATCCGCATGCACCAGCGCGCGGCCCGCCGCGCAATGGGCATCCAGCCGGTCCAGTTCTTCCGCAAGATCAGCCTTCACTGCCAACAGCGCCAATTCCTGTTCAACGCGGGCCGGATCGGCATGGGTCTTGTCCAGAACCTGCGCAAGGGCCTTGTGGAAATGCGCCGCCATCTCGGTTGCGCGCAGATCGAGCAGGCTGCGTGCGGCCTGTGTCAGCCGCGCGACTTCGTCCAGTTGCGCCGACAAAACAGCCGCCAGCGCCTGCCCTTCCTGCTGGCGCATGGTCACAAAGGCGTCCAGAACCTGCTCGAAATCCGCGAGCAAAAGCGCATCTAGGCTTTCGGGCGAAATTGTGGCCAGATCGGGGCCTTGGGCCTGCACCCCCCGCCAGCCCAATACCTCCAACGCGCTTGGCGCTTGGAGTGTCACACCGTTTGCCTGCGCTGTGGATTGGATGTGATCCAGTGCGACCAGCACGTCTGACAGCGCTGCAGTGTCTATTCTGACCCCGGCCTTGCCTTGCACAAGTCGCAAGCGCAGCCCCAACGTGATTGTTCCACGCGCCACGCGTGTCGACAGCCTGTCGCGCAAGGGCTTTTCAAGACGGCCCAGACCATCGGGCAGCCGCAACCGGATATCCAACCCCCGCCCATTAACCGCGCGCAGATCCCATTCCCATTCTGCGGTCTGTGCCTCAATGGCCTTTGACACCGCCCCGCCAGCATAGCCTGTCATTGAATGCATGCAGGGCCCTTTCCCCGTCTGAGAACCAGTAAAGATACCCTTAACCAAAACCACAGTTTTGCGCAGCAAAAGCACAAAATTTGAGGTATTAAGGTGCTGTTAAGAGAGCTTGCGCTCAGGATAACTAAAACGTGCGGCGCAAGCGGTCAACCGGGTGAGTCGGGCAACGGTCGCGCTGCGCGGACTATGAAAGAGGGTAATTTAATGAGTGAGCATCTGCCAACACAGGGACTTGAGGCGCAGGACGCCGTTGCAGCCACCTCTATGATCGCACGCGTGTGCACCTATTGGGCCAGCCTGCGCGAGAACGGGGCAATCCCGAAACGCAGCGCCATAGATGCCAGCGCGTTGGGGGCGGCCCTGCCGCATATTTTCCTTGCAGAATTGATCACGCCGCGCATGGCCAAGATGCGGATTTGCGGGCACCAGATCGAGGATCTGCAAGGGGTCGATATGCGCGGTATGCCTGTTGCTGCGCTTTTCATGAATGAGATGCGCGGCCAACTCGCCGAAGCGCTGGCACAACTGTCGCTCGGCGCGCGTGTGACCCTGTCGCTTCGCGCAGCAGGCAAAGCGACGCATCCGCAGATGACAGCAACGCTTGCCCTGCTGCCCTTGACCGATCCGGCAGGCAAGATCACCCGTGTCATGGGGGTGCTGGAACGACAGGGTGCAATCGGCCCAATGCCGCGGCGCTTTGATCTGGCCACTCCGGTCCAGTGCGTCACCCTGCCAAGCCCCGCTGAACCAAGTCGCCCCGCGTTGCGCGTGATACAGGGTGGCAAGGCCTAAGCGTTCTTTTCGGCCACAAAGCGTCCCCTTGCGAAGAAATTGCTGTTTTCCTGCCCCACGCATCGCGGTAGAAGGCGGCCAACCCCGGCGCAAAGGTAACGCAGATGATCCTCTACCCCGCAATCGACCTGAAAGATGGACAATGTGTGCGCCTGTTCAAAGGTGAGATGGATCAGGCGACAGTGTTCAACGACAACCCCGCAGCACAGGGCCTCGCATTTGCGCAGCAAGGGGCTGAATGGCTGCATCTGGTCGATCTGAATGGCGCGTTTGCGGGCACTCCGGTCAATGCGCAGGCAGTTGAGGCGATACTCGATGCAGTCACGATCCCCTGTCAGTTGGGCGGCGGCATTCGGGACATGGCGACAATCGAGGGCTGGTTGAAGCGCGGTTTGCAGCGCGTGATCCTTGGGACGGTCGCGGTCGAAAACCCCGCACTGGTGCGCGAAGCGGCAGCCACCTTTCCCGGTCAGGTCGCGGTGGGCATTGATGCGCGCGAGGGGCGTGTCGCCACCAAGGGCTGGGCGACAGAGACTGATGTCAATGTCATTGATTTGGCGCGCCAGTTTGAAGATGCCGGGGTCGCGGCGATTATCTATACCGACATCAACCGCGACGGCGCGATGCAGGGGCCGAATGTAGAGGCAACGGCAGCACTGGCGCGCGCAGTGACAATTCCGGTCATCGCCTCGGGCGGGGTATCGCGGCTGGAAGACCTGATCGCACTGCGCGATTGCGGCGCAAAGCTGGACGGTGCCATTTCCGGGCGCGCGCTGTATGATGGCAAGCTGGATCTGGCCGAAGCGCTGGCCGTCCTGAAAGGCTAAGCGCTACTGCGGCATAATCAGGCGCATTGCTTCGGTCTTGGCCCCTTTGGTCAGCGCAGCACCCGGCCCTTCGAGAAATTGCACAACACGATCCGGATCGCGGCGCGACAACTCGCGCAGCCACCATCCAATGGCTTTCTGGATAAAGCGGTCGCGGTCGGGCACATAGCCTTCTGCCCAACCCAGCACGCGCTCGCGCACGGCCAGATCATCAGCTTTCGGGTGGGGCAGACGCGCCCATGGCAGGGTCATGACCAAAGCGGCACGACGGGTCCACATATTGGCGCTTTGTGTCCACCCATCCACCGCGTCCAGCCGCGCAGGCACGGCCTGCAAACGCTTCGCACCCGCAATAGAGGCCGCATCGGCCAGTGCCCAACTGTCAAACCCCTGCGCCCACTGGGAAATAATGTCCCAAACCGGCGCGTCATCGGGTCGGATACGCGCCTGTGTCAGCAATTTGGCCGCCAGAATGCCGCCCTCATGCACCTCGCCTTGCCACAACTCTTGCGCCAAGGCGCAGCGCTCCGCCAAGTCCAGATCCGCGCGCAAGCCGCGCGCCAGCTCATCAAGCGCAGCGGCAGGCACACCCAAAAAGGTGCGGGCCGTCTTGTGATAGGCTGCCATCTCGGCGGCCTTGGTGCTGTCGCCCATCGCGCTCAGCGTGGCGATCATATCCTGAAATGTGCTCATTCCACCGTCACCGATTTCGCCAGATTGCGCGGCTGGTCCACATCGGTGCCCCTGTGCAGCGCGGTGTGATAGGCGATCAGTTGCGCTGGCACCGCGTAAACGATGGGTGCGATGAAATCCGGCACTGTAGGCATTTGCAGCCGGAAAGGCACATCCCCCGCCTCGGCCAACCCTTTGGCGTCCGAGATCAGCAACACTTTGCCTTGGCGCGCCATGACTTCCTGCATGTTCGAGACTGTCTTTTCAAACAGCGCATCATGGGGGGCAAAGACGATCACAGGCAAATCGGTGTCGATCAGCGCAATGGGGCCGTGCTTTAGTTCACCTGCTGCATAAGCTTCGGCGTGTATATAGCTGATTTCTTTAAGCTTTAACGCACCTTCAAGCGCAAGCGGGAACATCACCCCGCGCCCCAGGAACAGCACGTCGCGCGCCTGTGCCAAAGCTTCGGACATGCGTTTGATCTCTTCTTCCCGGTCCAGCGCCTGCGCCACAAAGCCCGGCAGCAACCGCAATTCGGCCAGACGCGCATCGAAATCCTCACCGCTCAGGAAACCACGATCAAGGCCCGCCTTTAGCGCCAAAAGTGCCAGCACCTGCAACTGTGCCGTGAACGCCTTGGTCGAGGCGACGCCAATTTCTGGCCCCGCATGGATGGGCAAAGCCACATCGCTTTCGCGCGCAATCGACGAGGTGGGCACATTGACCACAGACAAGACCTGCGCGACATGGGGACGGACATGGCGCAACGCGGCCAATGTATCCGCCGTCTCGCCGGACTGGCTGACAAACAGCGCCATGTTTGACAGCCCAAGCACCGGGTCACGGTAGCGAAACTCGGACGCGATATCCAATTCAACCGCAAGCCCTGCATATTTCTCGAACCAGTATTTGGCCACCTGACAGGCATAAAAGGCCGTGCCACATGCCACCATAATCAAGCGGTCTGCGCTTGCGAAATCAATCGCATCCGGCAGGTCTATGCGGTCATGGTCCAGCCCGGAATAAAAACCCATCGCCGCTTTCAGCACCGCGGGTTGTTCGGCCATTTCCTTGGCCATGAAATGTCGGTGTCCTGCCTTGTCCACGCGGGCTGTATCAACATTGATCTGCGTCAGGGGGCGTGCGGTCTGCTGATCGTCGGCATCGAATATCTGTACGCCCGCACGCGACAGTATCGCCCAGTCGCCTTCTTCCAGATAGGTGATGCGGTCGGTCATCTCAGCAAGCGCAATCGCGTCTGAGCCCAGATACATCTCACCCTCGCCATGCCCGATGCACAGCGGAGAGCCGCGCCGCGCGCAGATAATCAGGTCTTCTTCGCCATCGAACAGAAAGGCCAAGGCAAATGCCCCTTCCAGCCGCTTCAGGGTCGCGCGCGCGGCTTGCACGGGCGTCATGCCCTGATCCAGATAATGGCTGGTCAGTTGCACGATGGTTTCCGTGTCGGTTTCGCTGCTGAATTCCGCGCCTTGCAAGGTCAACTCGTCACGCAAAGCGCGGTAATTCTCGATGATCCCGTTATGCACAACAGCCACGCGGCCCGTGCGGTGCGGATGCGCATTGGCCACACTTGGCCCGCCATGCGTCGCCCAGCGCGTATGGCCAATGCCGACGCGGCCGGGCAAAGGGTCATGGACCAGCGTGTCGGACAGATTGATCAGCTTGCCGACCGCGCGCCGCCTGTCCAACTGATTGCGGTGGACAGTTGCAATGCCAGCACTGTCATAGCCGCGATATTCCAGCCGTTTCAGAGCATCCAAAATCTGCGGCGATACTTCGTGATTGCCCAGAACGCCCACAATTCCACACATCTGCCCCTAGCCTTTCATTTTCGCTGCCTTGGCCGCACGCAACCGGTCCATCAGCCGTTTGCCAAGGCCCGGCTTGGTGTCCTGCCGCGCGCGCCCCAGCGCCAATGCGCCCTCCGGCACATCTGATGTTATGACAGAGCCGGACCCGGTCATCGCCTCTGCGCCCACGCGCACAGGGGCCACCAACATGGTGGACGACCCGATAAAGGCGCCTTCGCCGATTTCGGTATGGTGCTTGAACACACCATCATAATTGCACGTCACTGTCCCTGCCCCTAGATTGGCACGCGCACCAATGGTCGCATCGCCCACATAGGACAGGTGATTGACCTTGGCCCCCTCGCCCAGTTCGGCGTTCTTTATCTCGACGAAATTGCCGACGCGCACATCCTCGGACAGTTCCGCACCGGGGCGCAACCGCGCATAGGGGCCGACAACCGCCCCACGGCTGACATGCGCCCCTTCGAGATGGCTGAAGGCGCGGATCGTCGCGCCGTTCTCGACCGTCACACCGGGGCCGAACACGACAAACTGCTCCACAATCGCGCCGCGCCCGACGACAGTGTCTTGTGCGAAATAGACGGTTTCAGGGGCCACGAGAATTGCGCCATCTTCCACGGCCTCAGCCCTTGCGCGCGCCTGAAAAGAGACTTCTGCCTGCGCCAGCTCGGCGCGGGTGTTGATGCCCAATGTCTCTGCCTCGGGGCAGGTGACAACGCCAGCAGACAGGCCCTTCGCTGTGGCCAGTGCGACAATATCGGTCAGGTAATACTCTCCTGCGGCATTGTCGTTGCCCACTTGCGCGATCAGGTCGAACAGGGTGGCGCGATCCGCACAAATCACGCCGCTGTTGCACAGGGTGATGGCGCGCTCTGCCTCGGTCGCATCCTTGAATTCGACAATCCGCTCCAGCGTGTCACCTGTTGTGACCAGACGCCCATAGCGCCCCGGATCAGCCGCCTCAAACCCGAGCACCACGACATCATGGGTTTTGCGCGCCGCGATCATCGCATCAAGGGTTTCGCCACGGATAAAAGGTGTGTCGCCATACAGCACAACCACATCGCCGGGTGCCCCTGCCAAGGCCGCGCCGGCCTGAGCCACCGCATGGGCCGTGCCAAGCTGCGCCTCTTGCGTCACGACAATCGCGGCCTCATCCTCGGCGTGCACAACTTGTGCGACAGCGTCCCCCCCATGTCCGACCACAACGACAACACGGTCCGGGTCCAGCGCGCGCCCTGCCCGCATGGCGTGCACGACGAGGGGTGCGGCCCCCAGCGGGTGCAGAACCTTCGGCAGATCGGATTGCATGCGACTGCCTTGTCCGGCAGCCAGTATGACGAGTGAAACCATCATGAAATCGCGTATCCTGCTAGTAAATTCTACTGTGTTCTTCGCGCAGATAGCGGTTCCGCCGCAAGGGGCGCAAGGGTCACTTGTGATTTCACCCTGTAACACAGGCAAAGAGGCGCCAATCTTTTGCCAGTTTGACCGAAATCAACGACCGCGCCTATAGTTCATGGGCAGAGTGATCGCGCGAAACAGGAAAGGACATCCCAGATGTATAGCAGAATTATCGTCGCGGTTGATCTGGAACAGATCGAACAAGGGCGCGCCCTGTTGACCCGCGCGGCATCCTTGCTGGATGCGGGCGGTGAAATCAGGCTGCTGCATGTGCTTGAAGAAGTGCCGGGATATATTGCGGCAGAACTTCCCAGCGACATATCGGATCGCCGCCGCGCCGAAGCCGCAGTAGAACTGCGCGCGATGATTGACCCGCAAGACGATCTGCGCGTGGCACATGAGGTGCGCCACGGGGCCGCTTCCGGGCAGATCATTCAGGCAGCCGAAGATTCCGGCGCTGACCTGATCATGATCGCAAGCCACAAGCCGGGCCTGCGGGACTATTTTATTGGCTCTACCGCTGCACGCGTGATACGTCATGCGAAATGCTCGGTTCTTGTAGAACGCTGAATGACACAAACAGGAGAACCTACCATGTATAAATCCATCGTGATCGCTGCCGCCCTTTTCAACGAAGGGGCCACCACGCGTGCGGCACTGACAAAAGCGCAAACCCTGCTGGATGATGGCGGCACAATTACCCTTGTGCACGTGATTGACGAGGTTCCGGGCTATGTCGCAGCGTCGATCCCGAAAGAGCATCTGAGCGCGCGCAGACGCGAGGTTGAAGACCAGTTGGCGCAAATTGCGAAAAGTGCGCAAGGGATGAATGTGAAAACTGTTATCCGCGAGGGCCAGCCTTCGGCGTCGATTCTGGGTGCTGCAAAAGAAGCCGGTGCAGACCTGATCATGATCGCCAGCCACAAACCGGGGTTGAGCGACTATTTCATCGGCTCGACCGCCGCGCGGATCGTGCGCCACGCCCCTGTTTCGGTCTTGGTCACGCGCTAAGGCAAAGGTATTGGGCGGTGTGGTCACACCGCCCGGCAGATTTGTTGCCTTGAATGAACACCTGTGCAATTCTGCCCCCCAAATCGCTTTGGGGGGCATCAGTATCAGGACCAAGCCCGCACAGAACTGAAGGAACACAAAATGTATAAATCTATCGTCGTCGCGGTGGCCCTGTTCAACAAAGGTGCGACCAGTCGCGCCCTGATCCAGAAAGCCAACAAGCTGCTCGATGCGGGCGGCAGCATCACACTTGTGCATGTGCTGGACGAAGTTCCCGCCTATCTGGCCGCTGCGGTTGCGCGCGAACAATTGCTGGAGCATCGCAAAGCCATCCGCGAGCAGCTTGATTCACTGGCCTCTGTCGCCAAGGCAAAGACCGTCGATATCGACATTCGCGGCGGGCGCCCGTCAGAGAATATTCTGGCCTGCGCGCAAGATTGCAATGCAGACCTGATTATGGTCGCCAGCCACAAGCCGGGGATGAGCGATTATTTCATCGGCTCCACCGCGTCGCGGGTTGTGCGCCACTCCCAGATATCGGTGCTTGTGTCACGCTGACGGGTTTTCGGCATGTTGTGCCGCGATCCGGCCTTTCCTCTGCCGCTCAGACGGTTATCTGAGGCATGACTTCAGGAGGGACGGCATGTCAGACGCTCTGGTTATTTTCACACCATCAGGCAAGCGGGGCCGCTTTGCGTTAGGCACCCCGGTTTTGACCGCTGCGCGGCAGTTGGGGGTGGACCTTGATTCTGTCTGTGGCGGGCGCGGCATTTGCTCGAAATGTCAGATCACGCCGGGATCGGGCGAATATTCCAAACATGGCGTCACTGTCGCCCCCGACGCGCTGTCCGAGTGGAACTCGGTCGAGCAGCGCTATCACGACAAGCGCGGGCTGATCGCGGGGCGGCGGCTGGGCTGTCAGGCCAAGGTCATGGGCGATATCGTCATCGACGTGCCGCCCGAAAGTCAGGTGCACCGGCAAGTCGTGCGCAAGGCCGCGACTGCGCGGGTCATGACGATGGACCCCGCCACACGGCTTTATTTCGTCGAGGTGCAGGAACCCGACATGCACGAACCCTCGGGCGATTTCGAGCGGCTGGGTGCGGCATTGCGCGCGGAATGGGACATACCAGATATCACCGCCGGGCTGGATGTGCTGCGCAAGCTGCAACCTGTGTTGCGCGAAGGGAAATGGCAGGTCACTGTCGCCCTGCACAAAGATCACCAGATCGGCCCGCACCGCGTTCTCGACATCTGGCCCGGCCTGTACGAAGGCGGGCTATACGGGTTGGCCATTGATCTGGGGTCCACCACTATTGCCGCGCATCTGTGTGATCTGCGCACGGGCGAAGTTGTCACCTCCTCCGGGATCATGAACCCGCAGATCCGCTTTGGCGAAGACCTGATGAGCCGCGTCAGCTATGTCATGATGAACCCAGGTGGCGATGTTGAAATGACGCGCGCTGTGCGTGAAGGGATGGACGCGCTGATCTTGGCGATTGCTGAGGAAGCGCAAGTTAGCGCCCGCGAGATCATGGAAGCCGTGATCGTCTGCAATCCGGTCATGCATCATCTGTTTCTGGGCATAGATCCGGTGGAACTGGGGCAAGCCCCGTTTGCATTGGCCACCTCGGACGCCATCTCGCTGGATATTCGGGAACTGGGCATGAAGGCCCTGAACCCCGCCGCACGCGCCTATCTGCTGCCTTGCATCGCGGGCCATGTCGGTGCGGATGCCGCCGCTGTGGCCTTGTCCGAAAGCCCCGAGACATCGGATGATCTGGTGTTGGTGGTGGATGTGGGCACCAATGCCGAAATCCTGTTGGGCGACAAGCGGCGGGTTCTGGCCTGTTCTTCGCCCACGGGTCCGGCCTTTGAAGGGGCGCAAATTTCCTCTGGTCAGCGCGCGGCCCCCGGTGCGATTGAAAAAATCGAGATTGACCCCACCACCAAAGAGCCGCGCTTTCGGGTGATTGGCTGTGATCTGTGGTCAGACGAGCCGGGCTTTGACGCGGCCACCGCCCAGACCGGCATCACCGGTATCTGCGGTTCAGGCATTATCGAGGCGGTGGCCGAAATGCGCATGGCGGGGCTGGTCGACCCGTCTGGCCTGATCGGATCAGCCGCGCAGACCGGCACATGGCGCAACCAGCCAGAGGGGCGGACCCATGCCTATCTGATCCATGATGCGACAGCCACAGGCGGGCCGCGAATCACAGTGACACAAGGCGATATCCGCGCGATCCAACTGGCAAAATCGGCGCTCTATGCAGGCGCGCGGTTGCTGATGGATGAAATCGGCACAGACCATGTGGACCGCGTGGTTCTGGCGGGCGCATTCGGGGCACATATCAGCCCTAAACATGCGATGGTTCTGGGCATGATCCCCGATGCGCTGCTGGCAAATGTCACCAGCGCGGGCAACGCCGCCGGGACGGGCGCGCGCATTGCGCTGTGCAATATCGGCGCACGCAGCGCGATCGAGGGCACTGTCCGGCGCATTCACAAGGTCGAAACGGCAATTGAACCGCGCTTTCAGGAACATTTCGTCAATGCCAACGCCCTGCCCCACGCGGTCGATACGTTTCCGGAATTAAGCAAGATCGTCACCTTGCCGAATGTCAGCTTCAACACAGGGGGCGGCGATTCGGATGGGGGGCGGCGCAGACGACGCAGGGGCTAAGCCAGCGCTACCCGCCAGATGAAAAAAGCCCGGATACCAGCAGGTATCCGGGCTTTTCATTTAGCCTTGGGCAAATATCAGTTGCCAGTCATCTGACGCAGGCGTTCGGCAACCTGTTCCAGAAGTTCAGGGTTTTCACCGGCAGCTTGCAACAGGTTTTCGACGATTGCGCGGTCTGCCAAGCTCAGGTTGGCCGCGTCAATCTGCGCTCGGATCGAGTCGAGCGACAGGTCAAGGCCAAGGTCTTGCAGCTCAATCGCTTCGTCGATGGCGTCTGCCGTCTCTTCCGCGGCATCTGGTGACAGGTTTTCTTCTGCCTCTTGAACAGTGTCCTCAACCGCAGCTTCATCAGCGGCTTCAGCTTCGTCAGTGACGATGTCATCAACCATAGACTCGACGGTATCGGTGGTTGTCTCGACTTCACCATCAACCGCGTCTTCAACGGTTTCGGCTGCATCATCTGCAACTTCATCCATCAATTCGTCGACTGTAGGCTCTTCTTCTTCGACAGCGTCTTCTTCAACGATGGGCTCTGCTTCTGGCTCGACCTCTTCCGGGGCATCAACCGGCTCTTCGACTTCAGGCTCTGTCACTTCGGGCGCAGGCGCCGTTTCGACCACTGGTTCGACAACTTCAGGGGCCTGACGTGATTGAATTCCGAACCAAATACCAATGGCCGCTGCGGCGGCCGCAATTGCGATAAGAAGGGGTTTGTTCATGGCTATATCCTTCTGAACATACGAGTTATGGTCGCGCGATATGCCAGAAATAGTGCAGGATGCAAACAGAACTTTGCTGCACATGCAAAAACAAGCACGTTATCGCGCGATTCTGGTAATCTTCACGCTTGAATTGCGTATGGGTCAGAATTACTGTAGCTCACCAAATTGAACAGAACAAGGAACGACACCATAGCCCGCAGACCGCATAATGCCCCGCCGCAACGTGACACCGGACCACGCGTAAATGACCGCATTCGCGCGCAAGAAATCCGCCTGATCGGGGCCGAAGGTGAAAATCTGGGGGTGGTCACACCCTCTCAGGCGATGACGCTGGCCGAAGAGGCCGGTCTTGATCTTGTCGAAATCTCACCCAATGCAGAACCACCGGTCTGCAAGATCATGGATTTCGGGAAATATAAATACGAAGTGCAGAAGCGCGAGGCCGAAGCACGCAAGAAACAGCACATCATCGAGATCAAGGAAGTCAAATTCCGTCCGAACACAGACACGCATGATTATGAAGTCAAGATGCGCAACGTGATGCGGTTTCTTGAAGGTGGCGACAAGGTCAAGGTAACGCTGCGTTTCCGTGGCCGCGAAATGGCGCACCAGAATATCGGGGCAGATTTGTTGCAGCGCGTGGCTGTCGATGTCGGTGAAATCGGCAAGGTCGAGAATATGCCCAAGATGGAAGGGCGGCAGATGATCATGATGATCGCGCCGCGCTAAGCCCCCATAACAGGCACTGACACGATAAACCCGCAATGCAGATTGCGGGTTTTTTCATATGCGGCTCAGACCCTCAATTCAGGGGCATTTTGTGCCAGTTCGGTCGCGATATCCGCATCCAGCGGGCAATTGGTGCTGTTGAGCAAGAACCCCAGCGTCAGATACATGCCCAATGTGGCCATAAGGTCCAGCACCGCAGGCCGCCCGATCAGGTCTTCAAGCTGCGCCATTTGTGCGGGCGGCAGTTTGGAATGATCGAGCAGGTGATCCACCGCCCCTGCCAGTATCGCGTCGTCTTGCCCCATCCCCGCCAGCGGGCCGCGCAGGCTGGCAATTCGGGGCTTGGACAAGCCAGCACTTAACCCGCGCGCCACATGCTGGTTCCACTCGTAGCTGGACGACACCCTATGCGCGAGGCGCAGTATCACAACCTCTGCCCGCGCGCGGCCCAAGGCCGACGCGTGCACAATATGCGCGCGCAACCCCGACCATGCACGCAGTAGATCGGGATGATGGGCCATCACGCGGTAAACGTTCAATTGCCCCGCAAAACCTTCGCGCATGTCATCAATTTCGGCGGGCCAATCCGAATCGGGGATCGGTAAGAAAGGACGCGTCATGACTGCAATGCTGCGTCCACTGCCTCGGACAGGCGCCCGACGATCTCGGTCACATCCGATGGCGTGACGATAAAGGGCGGGGCCAGCAGCACATGATCGCCGCGCACCCCGTCGATTGTGCCGCCCATCGGATACACCATCAGCCCGCGCGCCAACGCCTCTGATTTGATGCGCGCATGCAGTTTGTGGGCGGGATCGAAGGGCGCTTTGGTCTGACGGTCCGCGACCAGTTCGATCGCCTGAAACAGCCCCTTGCCCCGAATATCGCCGACATGCGCATGTTGGCCGAATGCGGCGTGCAACTGCGTGCGCAACTCTGCACCCATAGCCTGTACATTGGCCAGAAGGTTGTCGCGCCGGATCACCTTTTGCACTGCCAGCCCTGCGGCAGCGGCCATGGGATGGCCCATATAGGTGTGACCATGCTGAAAGAACCCGCTGCCTTGCGCAAAGGCCTCGTAGATTTTCGCGCTCAGCAAGGTCGCGCCGATGGGCTGATAGCCCCCGCCCAGACCTTTGGCGATGGTCAGCAGATCGGGCGAAATGCCGTCCTGTTCGCAGGCATACAAGCTGCCGGTCCGGCCCATGCCGCACATGACCTCGTCCAGAATCAGCAACACGCCGTATTTGTCGCAGATTGCGCGGATGCGTTTGAAATAGTCGCCCACAGCAGGCACCGCGCCCGCTGTTGCCCCGACAACAGGTTCCGCGACAAAAGCCGCGACAGTGTCCGCGCCAAGCTCCAGTATCTTCGCCTCTAACTCGCCTGCCGCGCGGGCGGCGTAGTCGGTGTCAGTTTCCCCCTCATGCTGTTCGCGGTAGGCGAAACACGGCGCGATATGATGCGCTTCCATCAACAGCGGTTTGAATTGCGCGCGACGCCATTCATTGCCCCCAGTCGCAAGCGCGCCCAAAGTGTTACCATGATAGCTTTGGCGGCGCGCGATGATGTGGCGGCGCTGCGGCTGGCCGGTTTCGGTGAAATACTGCCGCGCCATTTTCAACGCTGCCTCAATCGCCTCGGACCCGCCAGACAGCAGATAGACATGGCTCAGCCCGTCAGGTGCATCTGCGATCAGGGTCTCGGCCAATTCCTCGGCCACATCCGTGGTGAAGAACCCTGTATGGGCATAGGCCAGCCGGTCAAGCTGGTCGTGCAATGCCGCGATGACATCGGGGTGGGCATGGCCCAGACAGGACACCGCCGCGCCGCCAGACGCGTCGATATACTGATGCCCTTCGGAATCGGTAAAGCGCAGCCCTTGGGCGGAAACCGCGTGGCGTGGTGGCGTGTGGATAGAGCGGTGCAGAAGGCGCGTCATGATCAAGCCTCACGTGGATGGGAAATGAAAGTGTTGAGCGCGGCAAGCTGGCGATCCAGCCCTTGCAGCCGCGCCAGTGTTCCGGGGTCGTCTGCCCACGCGACAAGGGCGGCAAGCGTGTCGGCAATCAGGAATGCCGGGGTCATGGCATGTAGAAAACTGGCACTGCCGGTGGGCACGATCAGCGCGATCCCTTGCGCCGCAACAAGGGGCGACAAGCGCGAATCGGTCACAGCGATAATCTGTACGTTGCGCGCTTGCGCCTGCAACGTCGCCTCAACCACAGCGCGGGTATAGGGGGCGACTCCGCAGACAAACAGCACATCATCGCTGCCCGCATGCCACAAGGCATCCAGCCCGGTGCCGCCGACCCCGTCCAGCAAATGCGCGCGATCCGTGATCAGCGACAAGGCGTAATGCAGATGCCACGCGACGGCATGACTGGAGCGAAGACCCAGCACATAGATACGGCGCGCGCGGGTCATGGCGTCAGCGGCCTGACACAGCGCACCCTGCATCTCGGTCGAGGTCATGCCTGCGATCTGTGCCTGCGCGTGCATCAGCAGCGCCTGTGCCGCGCTGTCCGGGTTGTCGGTATGAAGCGGCAAACGGCCATCGGCCTGCTGCGCAAGTCCGGAAGGGGCATGGCGCAGGGCGGTCGCGTGTTCGGCGCGCAGGGCATCATACCCGTTATAGCCCAGCGCCTGCGCCAGCCGCGTCATGGTTGCAGGCTGCACCCCGGCCTTGCGCGCCTGCTCGCGCATCGACACCAGCGCGACATCACGCGGATGAGCCGCAATCCAGCGCGCCGCCTGCTGCATCCGGGCAGGCAGGTCATCAAAGCGCGCGGCGAGGATCCTGGAAAAGGTTTCTGTCATGCGGCCAATGCGTAGCACTGCCGGTTGAATTTTGCAACATTTGAATCTATCTGCGATACATATGTTGCGTAGGCTACAATGCCGTTCCCCGCATCGGCAACACCTCGTCCAGCGCGTCAAAGGCGACACCATTGGCCAGCAGGCACATGCGTCCGTCGGGCATGGTCACTGTGATTGTCCAGCGCGCACTGTCGTTTGCTGCGAACACTTCCATTACGGCGCGGCCCGCAAGACCTATGGCGCGGCGGGTTTGGTCCTGCGCGGTCAGCATATCCAGCACTGTATCGCGCGCCCCGCATTGTAGCGTTTGCGCAGAAAGAGGCGGCGCGCAGGTGGCGAGGATAAGGGCGAGAGCAGAGCAGGATTTGCGCATGGCTTGAAACCTATTGGCTGAGGGCGGGCTGTCCGACCAGTCTGACGCACACAGGCAAAAACACAGTAAACACAGCGCGCGGCCCATGTTAGCGCGCAACAATGCAAGAAATTGCTGCAATGCAGCGGATCAGCTCTTGCCATTTGTGACCGGAAATGATGCACACCCGACATAAAGTTGCGAGGATTGCCCCATGGATACGCGCCCGTTTCGTTCGGTTCTCTACATTCCCGGCTCTAAGGAGCGCGCTTTGGAAAAGGCAACGGGACTGGCCGCTGATGCGATCATCTTCGATCTGGAAGATGCTGTCGCCATTGACGAGAAAGCACGCGCGCGGGGCTTGCTGGCCGAAACGCTGCAAAGCCATGACTATGGCACACGCGCAAAACTCGTGCGGATCAATGCGCTGTCATCCGATTGGGGACATGATGATCTGGACGTGATCGCCGCCGCCCGGCCAGAGGCAATCTTGCTGCCCAAGGTCGATACCGCCGCGCATATCGAAGCACTGGCGCGCCTATTGGATGCGCGGCCCGAAACCGCAGACACCCGCATCTGGGCCATGATGGAATCGCCGCTTGGGGTTTTAAACGCCCATGCAATCGCCTGCGCGCCAAGAATGGCGGGGTTCATCATGGGCACGAATGATCTGGCCAAAGACATGGGCTGCCGCTTTCGGCCCGACCGCCTGCCCCTGATGATCTCGCTGCAATTGCCGCTGCTTGCCGCAAAGGCCGTAGGAATTGTGGCGATTGACGGGGTCTATAATGCGTTCAAGGACGATGCGGGTTTGCGTCTGGAATGCGAACAGGGCCGCGATATGGGCTTTGATGGCAAGACGCTGATCCACCCTGCGCAACTGGCTGTGACGAACGAGGTCTTTGCCCCGTCAGAGCAGGATATTGATCTGGCGCGCCGCCAGATCGAGGCTTTTGACGCAGCCACACAGCGTGGCGAAGGCGTTGCGGTTGTGGATGGCAAGATCGTTGAAAATCTGCATATTGTGACTGCACAGCAAATCCTTGCAAAGGCACAGGCCATTGCAGACCTGACGGAGTAGCCACAATGGGAACGAGTCTTCTGATCCTCGGGGTCGCACTATGGGCGGGGGCGCATTTTTTCAAACGACTGGCCCCTGAAAAGCGGGCCGAGATAGGCGAGGCGGGCAAGGGCGCAGTTGCCATAGCGCTGCTGATCTCGATCGTGCTGATGGTGATCGGCTACCGGATGGCAGAGCCGGTCTGGCTGTGGATCGCCCCGTTCTGGATGGTGCATGTCAACAATCTGCTGTTGTTTATTGCGTTCTACCTCTTTGCCGTATCGGGTCTGAAAACCAATCTGCACCGCCGCATCCGCCACCCGCAACTGTCGGGTTTCAAGGCATGGGCGGTGGGCCATTTGCTGGTGGTCGGCACAGTCCAGGGGTTGATCCTGTTTGGCGGGTTGCTGGCGTGGGCGGTGGTCTCGGTGATCGTGATCAACCGCGCCAACCGCGACTGGGCACGCCCCCCCGAAGCGCCGATGTGGAAAGAAGGCGTGGCCGTTGTCGGGGCGCTGTTTTTGATGCTGGTTGTCGGGCAGATACATGGCTGGATCGGCCCCTGGCCCTTTGGAGGAGCATGATGCGCGCGTATCGTCTTTTGACCGCCGAGGATACATCGGGCTTTTGCCACAAGGTGACAGAGGCGCTTGCGAATGGCTGGGAGCTGTATGGCGGACCTGCTTATGCGCATGACCCGATCAGCGGGCAGATGCGCTGCGCGCAAGCCGTGGTGAAGGATACAGATGTAGCCTATTCGCCCGAGCTGAAGCTCGGAAGCCTATAGAGTCAGGGGGCTGCCGCCCCCACCAGCCCCAAAGAGGGGGCTGGTTCCCCCGCGAGTATTTTTGACAAGAAAATGAGGCTGGACATGAGCAAGACGACAGCGGGGCGGTTTTTCGAGGATTACCATATCGGGCAACAAATCGTGCATGCTGTGCCGCGCACAGTTTCGGGGGGGGAGCGCGCGCTGTATCATGCGCTCTATCCGGCGCGCACGGCGCTTTATTCCTCGGACGACTTTGCGCGCGCGTGCGGGTTGCCACAAAGCCCGGTGGATGATCTGATCGGGTTTCATATCGTCTTTGGCAAGACCGTGCCTGATATCAGTCTGAATGCAGTGGCCAATCTGGGCTATGCCGAGGGGCGTTTTCATGCGCCGGTCTATCCGGGCGACAGTTTGCGCAGCCACTCGGAAGTGATCGGGTTGAAGCAAAATTCCAATGGCAAATCCGGGGTTGTCTGGGTGCGCACCCGCGGCGAGAACCAACGCGGCGCGCGGGTTCTGGACTATGTGCGCTGGGTGATGGTGCGCAAGCGTGACCCTGATGCAACGGCACCCGAAACGGTTGTGCCCGATTTGGCAGCTGTGGTGGCGCCGGACACGCTGGTGGTGCCCCAAGGCCTGAATTTCTCAGATCATGATTTCGCGCTGTCAGGCGAGCCGCATCGCTGGGGTGATTATGCCATTGGCGAGCGGATCGACCATGTCGATGGCGTGACAGTGGAAGAGGCCGAGCATATGCTGGCCACGCGGCTGTGGCAGAATACATCGAAAGTCCATTTCGATGGCACCCGGCGCGCGGATGGCAAGCGCCTGATTTACGGGGGGCATGTGATCTCGATGGCGCGGGCCTTGTCGTTCAACGGGTTGGCCAATGCCCATATGATCTCGGCGATCAACGCAGGCAGCCATGCCAATCCGTGTTTCTCTGGCGATACGATCCGGGCCTGGTCTGAAGTGCTCGACCGCGCCGAGACCCGTGCGCCGGGGGTGGGCGCGCTGCGCTTGCGGCTGGTGGCCAGCAAGGGCGCGTGCGATGTGCTGAAAACAGATGACGGCAAGTATCACCCCGATGTGTTGCTGGATCTGGATTACTGGGTCTTGATGCCGATCTAGGCGGGCGGGCAAGCAGGTTCAGGTTAGACCTGCCTTGACCGATTCCCCCGTCGATGATCCAAGGCGCAAGGGTTTCGGGCCCGCGGCGGTAACTTGGGCTTTTGTGATCACTTAATTCAAACGTGTGATCACAAATTGCAAAAATGACTCGAATTTGTTACCGACCTGCGCAAACATCCGGGTGTTTCCCACCTGAGCGCGTGACATTTGCGTGAAAACCAGTATGTGAAACACAGATAGAGATTGGCTGCCATTCCGCAGCCTTGTCAGAGCAAAGGAAGCCTTGCATGGCCGACGTGAACCGGGGCAATCGCCCGTTATCCCCGCATCTGCAGATTTACCGCTTGCCCTTGGCGGGGATCACTTCGATCCTGAACCGCATCACGGGCGTCGGAATGACGCTGGCCGCGATCCTGATTGTGTGGTGGTTTGCGGCGGGTGCGTTCAGCGCTGCGTATTTCGAGTTTGTGGACGGGCTGCTGACATCCATTCTGGGGCATCTGATCCTGATCGGGTCACTGGCCGCGTTGTGGTATCATATGCTCAACTCCATGCGTCACCTGATCTGGGACACAGGCAGGATGATGGATATCGAGAGTGTCGAGAAATCCAGCTATGTGGTGTTCGCAGGCACAGCGGTGCTGACGCTTTTGACCATTATCATCGTCTGAGGAGGCAGAACCCATGGGATACAAGACTGATTACGCCCGCGTGCACGGATCTGGCGCAGCAGGCGAAGGTTCGCACCACTGGTGGTCACAGCGTGTAACTTCGGTTGCCCTGATTCCGCTGACGCTGCTGTTCATCTTTCCGTTTGGTCGCGCCTTGGGCGGCGGGCATGAGGCGTTTGTCGCCACCTATTCCAACCTGTGGCATGCACTTGTTGCAATATTGTTTATCATTGCGGCATTTTCGCACCTGCAACAGGGTTTGCAAACGGTGATCGAAGACTACGTCCCCAACAAGGCGTCGCGCACAGCCGCCCTTTTGGCGAATACGCTGCTGTCATGGGCGCTCGGAGTGGCGGGTGTTCTCTCGGTTGCAACTGTGCTGTTCAGCGCTTGAGGAAAAGAAATGTCTGCATACAAGATTGAAGAACATACTTATGACGTTGTCGTTGTCGGCGCGGGTGGTGCTGGCTTGCGCGCGACCCTCGGCATGGCCGAGCAAGGGCTGAAGACCGCCTGTGTAACCAAAGTTTTCCCGACCCGCTCGCACACTGTGGCGGCACAGGGGGGCATTGCTGCCAGCCTTGGGAATATGGGGCCGGACAGCTGGCAGTGGCATATGTACGATACGGTCAAAGGCTCTGACTGGCTGGGCGACACGGATGCGATGGAGTATCTGGCCCGCGAAGCGCCCAAGGCGGTGTATGAGCTGGAACATTACGGCGTGCCCTTCTCGCGCACCGAAGAGGGCAAAATCTACCAACGGCCCTTTGGCGGGCACACCACTGAATATGGCGAAGGCCCGCCCGTACAGCGCACCTGTGCCGCCGCTGACCGCACCGGTCACGCGATGTTGCACACGCTTTATGGCCAGTCGGTCAAGCAAAAGGCCGAGTTCTACATCGAGTATTTCGCCACAGATCTGATCATGTCGGAAGATGGCGTGTGTCAGGGCGTTTTGGCATGGAAACTGGATGACGGCACGCTGCATCTGTTCAGCGCCAAGATGGTGGTGCTGGCAACGGGCGGCTATGGCCGCGCCTATTTCAGCGCGACATCGGCGCATACATGCACCGGCGATGGCAATGGCATGGCGGCACGCGCAGGCCTACCGTTGCAGGATATGGAATTCGTGCAATTCCACCCCACTGGCATTTATGGCGCAGGTTGCCTGATTACCGAAGGGGCGCGTGGCGAAGGTGGCTATCTGACCAATTCAGAGGGCGAGCGTTTCATGGAACGCTACGCGCCCACTTATAAGGATCTGGCCAGCCGAGATGTCGTGTCGCGGTGCATGACGATGGAAATCCGCGAGGGGCGCGGCGTGGGGCCAAACAAGGACCATATCCACCTGCACCTGAACCACCTGCCGCCTGAGACGCTGCATCTGCGCCTGCCGGGCATCTCGGAATCGGCGCGGGTGTTTGCAGGTGTTGACGTGAACAAGGAACCGATCCCGGTTCTGCCAACTGTGCATTACAACATGGGCGGCATCCCGACCAACTATTGGGGCGAGGTGCTGAATGCAGATAGCAAGAACCCCGACCGTATCGCGCCCGGCCTGATGGCTGTGGGCGAGGCGGCCTGTGCCTCGGTGCATGGGGCGAACCGGCTTGGGTCTAACAGCCTGATCGACCTTGTGGTGTTTGGACGTGCAGCCGCCATTCGTGCGGGGCAAGTGGTTGACCCGAAAGCGGCCAACCCAACACTGAACAAAGCAAGCGTGGACAAGGCGCTGGAGCGGTTCGAGCATTTCCGCAACCTCAATGGTGCAATCCCAACTGCCGAGCTGCGCCTTGAAATGCAAAAAACGATGCAGGATGATGCCGCTGTGTTCCGCACGGACAAGACATTGGCCGAAGGCTGCGCCAAGATGAAGGCTGTCGCGGGCAAGATGGCGGATGTTAAGGTCACGGACCGGTCGCTGATCTGGAACACCGACCTGATGGAAACCCTGGAGTTGGACAACCTGATGCCCTGCGCGCTGACAACTGTGGTCAGTGCAGAGGCGCGCAAGGAAAGCCGCGGCGCGCATGCGCATGAAGATTACCCAGACCGCGATGACGTAAACTGGCGCAAGCACTCATTGGCCTGGGCGACAGGTGCAGAGGTGCGGCTGGATTTCAGGCCTGTCGTCACAACCCCGCTGACCGCCGAGGCAGATGGCGGGATCGACATGAAAAAGATCGCCCCAAAGGCGCGCGTCTATTGATCCGGTTTGCCGCAATCGGGGCGCTGCTGGCGCTGGCCTCTTGCGCTGATGTGCAAGACCAGTTGGCCCGCGACGCGGCACGCAGTGCCGTGCGCCCTGCCCTTGCGGAGAACTTTCCCGGCGTGCCGCTGGAAGCTGCCAGCGATTGCGTGATCAACAACGCCAGCGCAAGCGAATTGACGCGGCTTGCGCTGGCGGCGGGGCAACCCAATGTCAGCCCCCAGACCAATGCGCTGGTGGTCGAAATCGCCACGCGACCCGAAACGATTAGATGTCTAGCCACAGACGGGCTCGCCCCGTTCCTGCTTTAAGGAGGCACTCATGGTCCAACTGACCCTGCCCAAGAACAGCCAGATGCGTACAGGCAAGACCTGGCCGAAGCCCGAAGGGGCCAAGAACCTGCGCAAGTTCCAGATCTACCGCTGGAGCCCGGATGACGGGGAAAACCCCCGCGTTGACACATATTTTGTCGACATGGACACATGCGGCCCGATGGTTCTGGACGCGCTGATCAAGATCAAGAGCGAGATTGACCCGACGCTGACCTTCCGCCGCTCTTGCCGCGAGGGGATTTGCGGGTCATGCGCCATGAATATCGACGGCGGCAACAAGCTGGCCTGTATTTTTGGCATGGATGAGGTCAAGGGCGATGTCAAAATCTACCCCCTGCCCCATATGCCCGTGGTCAAGGATCTGGTGCCGGACCTGACGCATTTCTATGCGCAGCACGCCAGCATCAAGCCGTGGCTTGAAACAGAATCGAACACGCCCGCCAAGGAATGGCGCCAGTCGATCGAGGACCGCGAGAAACTCGACGGGCTGTATGAATGCGTGATGTGCGCCTGCTGCTCGACTGCTTGCCCCAGCTACTGGTGGAATGGGGATCGCTACCTCGGCCCCGCAGCGCTGCTGCACGCTTATCGCTGGATCATCGATTCCCGCGACGAGGCAACAGGCGAGCGCCTGGACGATCTGCATGACCCGTTCAAGCTGTATCGCTGCCACACGATCATGAACTGCACCAAGACCTGTCCAAAGGGTCTGAACCCTGCCAAGGCCATCGCCGAAATCAAGAAAAAGATGGTCGAACGGGTGCTCTGACCCCAGCTTGCTCCATTGGCGCCCTGATTTTGTCAGGGTGCCAAGCAAGTTTTGGGGCATGTCAGATCATACCGATTTCAATCCGCGTTTTATTCGAGTGGACCCTGCGCCTGCCGCACGGCCCCAAAACGACACATACACCTCGTTTTTCGAGGTTAACTGGGCTGATTTTCTGGACTTGCACCATATGCATCCCGGCGCGTTGACGTTGGTCGCCATAATACTGTTACGGTCATTGAGAAACCTGCTCTCGCCACGGCGCAAACCTTCGAAGCCCCATATGGTTACGAGGCGCGCTGGTTGTCGTTGGAAACGCGCACCGGGCAGGCGAAAGACAAGCGTCGTCCGGTTCATCTGCCTTGAATGCAGTGTTGATGCCTTTTCTCAAAACGCCACTCCCCCGGTTACCTGTCAGAGGTTTAGGCGCGCGACACAGTTGTGAGCAGGCATTTTGGCAATTGCCACAAGCCGACACTTGCCATGCGACAAATCGTGACTGGAAAAGCACCCCTTTTGATGCATGTTAGGGACATGCGCGAACGGCCTGTCGATATTTATGCTCTGCGTGTCCTGTTGGCGTTTGCCATTACAGGGCTAGCGCTCGTAGGGGTCGGAATGGCGCGAACCGAGGCGTTGCCAAAGCCGTACCGCATTCCCCCACCTCCGAAGTTTGAACTGTCCCTCAGCGCCGATGAACAGGCCTTCGTCTTCAGTGGTCAGGTGGATTTTGGCCTGACCGAAGCTTTGCGCGGGCTGGTCGCGGCACATCCGCAGATCAAACACATGATTCTGGACAGTGCAGGTGGCTACATTGCTGAAGCGCGGGGCGTCGTCACAGTGCTGCGCGCACATGAGATTTCGACGCATGTTGACGGGCATTGCGCATCGGCCTGCGCGCTGATCTTCGCGGGCGGCACCGCCCGCTCTATCGCACCAGAGGGGCGCATCGGGCTGCACGGCTATGCACTGCTGCGAGAACAACATTTCGGTATGATCGACCCTGAAGTTGAAATGCAGCGCGATCTGGCGATTTACCGCGCACAGTCGATTGACGAGCAGTTTGTCCTGCGATTGGCGACACTGCCCCAAGTACCAATGTGGTATCCCGATCATGCCGAGCTGCGCGCGGCGGGGATGGTGACAATACCTTGACCTCGCGCCCCTCACACCCCACTACTATAATATGATCTTGGTACTTGGCCTTTTGATCGTTTTCGCGCTGATCCTCGTCGCGCAACCATGGAAACGTCGTGATTGCCGCTGGCGGCAGGATGCACGCAAACTGGCTGATGGGCGCGTGCTGTTCACCTGTGTTGCTTGTGGTGCGGAATTGGCCCTGCCCAAAGGGCGCGAGCCTAAACACTGCCTTGCCGGAGAGAACTGATGTCCAAACCCCCGAAGGATGCCGAGGCGCGTCGCGCGGTTTCGCCCGTGATCTGCTACCCGAGTGACACCCTGCGCCGCCCCCCGATGGAGCAATACCGCGCCGCGCGTCTTGGCGCGACCGAGACAGGACGCGTTGTCATCCCGCCGCGCGATGCGCGCTGTTTCTATGTCACCGCAGGCAGTTTCTTTCGTATCTCTTGCCCAGAGGGGCCGCAAGTCGGCGACCTCAATCTGTTCGAGGCGCGCAATCATGAGGAACATTTCTATTCGGGCAAAACCCGCGCCCTGCATGGCAGCCATATTCGCACCGGCAACAGGCTGTGGTCCTGCCTGCCCTATCTGCGCCCCATGGCCACCGTGCTGGACGACACCCTTGACTGGTATGGCGTGGATGAGCATGGCGGCCGCGTGCATGATGTGATCGGCACGCGCTGTGACCCCTACACCCACCATTTGCTGAGCGGACAGGATTACCACCACACCTGCCATTCCAACCTGACCCGCGCTTTGGCCGAAGAACTGAACAAACCCCTGCATGAGGCCGAAGCCTTGGTGCATGATGTGCTCAATGTCTTCATGTGCACAGGCTTTACACATGATACCGGCCAGTATTTCATGAAGGCCAGCCCTGCACGCAAAGGCGATTATATCGAATTCTTCGCCGAGATTGACCTGCTGGGTGTGCTGTCCGCCTGTCCGGGGGGCGATTGCGGGGCCGAGCATTCGTCGGACAGCGCACAATGCCACCCGTTGGAGGTGACAATCCATGCGCCCCCCGCAGGCTCGCTCGATGGCTGGTACAGCCCGTCGAACAACCGGTATTCGCGCAGGCATGCGCCGAACTGACCCGCGCGCGCAAGACATATTGACCAGCCGGAGTTTCCGCTACATACGAGCAGCATGACAGAGCTCGCAAACATCCGCAATTTCTCGATCGTGGCGCATATCGACCACGGTAAATCCACCCTTGCTGACCGGTTGATCCAATCAACCGGCACAGTGTCCGACCGCGATATGAAAGAGCAGATGCTCGACGCGATGGATATTGAGCGCGAGCGTGGGATCACCATCAAGGCCAATACCGTGCGCATCGACTATGTTGCGAATAACGGGCAAGCCTATGTGCTGAACCTGATCGACACGCCGGGCCATGTGGATTTCGCCTATGAAGTCTCGCGCTCGATGCGGGCGGTCGAAGGCTCGCTTCTGGTGGTCGACGCCTCCCAAGGGGTTGAGGCGCAGACCTTGGCCAATGTCTACACCGCGCTCGATGCCAATCACGAAATCGTGCCGGTCCTCAACAAGATCGACCTGCCCGCAGCCGAGCCGGAACAGGTGCGCCAGCAGATCGAGGATGTGATCGGGCTGGACGCGTCCGACGCTGTGCTGATCTCTGCCAAATCCGGCCTTGGCATTCCAGACGTGCTGGAAGCCATTGTCCACCGCCTGCCCCCGCCTGTGGGCGAGCGTAACGCGCCCCTGAAGGCAATGCTGGTCGACAGTTGGTATGACGCCTATCTGGGCGTGGTCGTGCTGATCCGCGTCATGGACGGGGTCATCCGCAAGGGTGACAACATCAAGATGATGCAGACCGGCGCGAAATACGGGGTCGACAAGCTGTCGGTGCTGAAACCGGCGATGGTGGATGTGGCGGAACTTGGTCCGGGCGAGATTGGCGTGTTCACTGCGTCCATCAAACAGGTGCGCGACACCCGCGTGGGCGACACGATCACGCATGAGAAGAAGGGCTGCGAAACGCCGCTACCGGGGTTCAAACCTTCGGTGCCGGTGGTGTTCTGTGGCCTGTTCCCTGTGGATAGCGCCGAATTTGACGACATGCGCAACGCCATTGAAAAACTGGCGCTGAATGACGCGTCCTTCACCTATGAGATGGAAAGCTCGGCCGCGCTTGGTTTCGGGTTCCGCTGCGGCTTTTTGGGGCTGCTGCATCTGGAAGTGATCCGCGACCGGTTGGAGCGTGAATATGGCATCGACCTGATCACCACCGCCCCGTCAGTTGTGTATCATATCCATATGCGCGACGGCTCGGTGACGGAATTGCACAACCCTGCCGATCTGCCCGACCTGACCCATGTCGACCATGTACAGGAACCGCGCATCAAGGCCACGATCCTTGTGCCGGATGACTACTTGGGCGATGTGCTGAAACTGTGTCAGGACCGGCGCGGCATCCAGCAGGAACTGACCTATGCGGGCAGCCGTGCGATGGTGGTCTATGACCTGCCGCTGAACGAGGTGGTGTTCGACTTCTACGACCGCCTGAAATCCATCACCAAGGGCTATGCGTCGTTCGATTATGAAATCACCGGCTACCGGCAGGACAATCTGGTCAAGATGCAGGTGCTTGTGAATGACGAACCTGTGGATGCGCTGTCGATGATGGTGCACCGCGACCGTGCCGAAGGGCGCGGGCGCTTGATGTGCGAAAAGCTGAAAGAGCTGATCCCGCGGCACATGTTCAAAATCCCGATTCAGGCGGCCATCGGCGGCAAGGTCATCGCGCGTGAGACATTGGCGGCGTTACGCAAGGATGTGACGGCGAAATGCTACGGCGGCGACGTGTCGCGCAAGCGCAAGCTGCTGGACAAGCAAAAGGCCGGTAAGAAGAAGATGCGCCAGTTCGGGAAGGTGGAGATTCCGCAGCAGGCGTTTATAAGCGCGCTGAAGATGGATGGGTGAGGACCGGCCCTCGGCCTTGGCCGAGGGAGAAAACGCTCCGGGGGAGCGTTTTGAGGTCCGAACGCCCGGAGCGCAAGCGGAGGGCTGGCACGATGCCATACTTTCCTCTACTATTTCTTACGTTTACTAATGTTATTGATCAAGGATGATTGATTGAGCTTAGAGCGCGAACGAAGAGAGCTACTCATACCAATCAGCATTGATCAGAACTCTTGAGCCCAGTCGCGGGTTCCAATGGAGGTGATTGTGTCGGGCATGCTGACCAATTTGTTCCAAGCCTTGCAGCAATGATCTACGATGTCTTCATAGGTTTCGAAGATGAGGTTTGATAGCCAGTTGTCTCGCATGAATTGCCAGATGTTTTCGACTGGATTGAGTTCTGGGCATTTTGCGGGGATCGGGATGATGGTGATGTTGTCCGGAATGACCAGCTTGTCAGTCATGTGCCATGCGGCTTGATCCACGAGCACAGCCCCATGTGCTTTGGGTGCGACAGTTTGGGAGATTTCAGCAAGATGCAGGGCCATCGCTTCGGTATTGCACGCTGGCAGCACAAGACCTGCAGCTTTCCCGAGGGCTGGGCAAATCGCTCCAAAGATGTAGCTTGAACTCGTGCGCTGATCATGTGGGGCGGAAGGTCGCGTACCGCGCTTCGCCCATCGGCGCGTGATCTTGTTTTTCTGGCCGACACGCGCTTCATCTTGGAACCAGACTTCGATCACAGTGCCTTGCAGGAGCCGTGCGCGGAGCTTTGCTACTGCGGCTGCAAACCCTTTTTTTTAAAGTCCTCCAGTGCGGCTGTATCTTGCGCGTGATGGCGCGGGCGTGCTGTGAGTTTGACATAACCAAGCGCCCTGAGTTCCCGGCTTATCGACGTCTCGTGAAGTGAAATCCCAAATGTGTCTGCAATCCATTTCCTCAGATCACTCAGGCGCCAGCGGACGACCCCATGGACCGATAAGGTCGGACCGCTCTCAACAATTGCAGCAAGCGCCCTGCGCTGCTCATCGTTAAGCTTAGACTGCTGACCAGGAGCTTTGCCGTTGATCAAGCCGTCAGGCCCGCGGGCATTAAACCGCTCCACCCAGTCACGGACAATTTGTAGGCCAACACCACCAATCCGAGCAGCATCGCTGCGCCGACCGCCATCATAGATCTCCGCCAGCGCCAAAAGCCTGCGGGCTTGGTTGGCATCCTTTGTCTTTCGCGCAAGTTCTCTCAACTTCATGCCGTCGTAGTCTGTCCGTAACGCGAGCGCTGCGCCCATAGAGAGGCCCTCCCCAGAAAATCTGACGCCATTGAGTCAGATCTTCATAGATTTGGGAATCCCAAAACCCTCAGAAGAGTCAGATTTCGCGAGACTTGGTATCAGGCTTTCTGTTTCCCTTCTCGACACCCAGTTGGCGAGACAGAAAGAGGATTTGCGGAATTTTAGAAACCAAGCTGCATTTTGCGCTGCAATTAACACCTTAATTGCAAGCATATTTTCTAGTTTTTTATCCCAACTTGACTGGAAAGTTTCTTACATAGGAAGTTTTCTCTCCCTCCCAGTTTCATTGTGGTTTGTTTTGTTTCTTATTTCCGGATCACTGATACACACTATCCTTATCATTATTGCATTTGAGAAGGGCACGTTTGACTTGAACACTGATTATATACTTCATCAGGTCAAGGGGAAGAAGGGTCTCGAAGAAACACTGCAACATCTCGCGGAAAATGGTTCGCTATTCTTCGATGCCAACGAAGTCATCATTGGTCGCACAAGAAGCAGACTTGTCTACGCTTTACTTTTTGCGTTTGCACAAATCCCCGCTTGGTTGTTTTATATCGTATCAGCTATTTAGGAGGCATCGCGTGAGCGAGAAAGAAACGAAACCAGCTACACCAGTCCCTTCCGCAGGAAGAACGACGATTAGAGGTGTCAACAAGGACGATAACGGTAGCCCCACTCCGGCCCAAAAGCCACAGAAGAAATAGGGTGCGTAGGTCCTTGTAAGGCTTTGTGAAAACCGTGCGCCACCCGGCCGTGGTGCGGCGATCCGCGCTTGAAGCTGTGGCGCTTTATGCCAGACACATCCGCGAAAGATCAGAGCTTCGCACACGCGGCAGCCAAATCGCCGTGCCGGGGGACGGCCCGGCGATGCGCGGCGGCGCGTCGCGCCTTGACTCCGCGCCCCTTTGTTTCAACTGACCGCAAAACCAGCATGCGCCATAAGGCGCACCGACAGAGAGGCAGGGGAAACGCGCAAATCACGCCACCCGAACGGCCCCAGCACACTCAAATGTAAAGGAAAGTGGTGGGCGACCCAGGAATCGAACCTGGCGTGGGTCTCCCCGGCGGAGTTACAGTCCGATGGGATGGGCTTCTAACACCCCCTTGTAAGCACTCAAAACCCTTGCAAAACAACGATATTTAGTCCTATATATCCGCCGTGGCTTCTAGGCTTTTCTTGCTTATTTGCTTACAAATTGCTTACAAACGGGCGGATATCATGGGCGACAATCGGAAAAAACTGACCAAGACCAGCGTGGCGGATATCACGCCGATCGAGGGTAAGACGATCATCATATGGGATACTGAAACGCGCGGTTTCGGGCTTCGCGTCTCAAGTGGCGGGGCCAAGTCATACATCCTGCAACGCCGTATCGGGAAGAAAGAGCGGCGCATGACCATTGGTCGCGCAGGCGACATGACGCTGGACAAGGCGCGCAAGGAAGCCGCCAAGCTGGTCGCGCAGATCGTGGACGGGATCGACCCTGTGCAGGAACAAGAGCGCCAAGCCGTTCAAGCCCTGACCCTAGGCGCAGCGTTTGAAAACTACATCGCAGCGCCAGTGCAGAAACAGGGGGCGTCCAGAGGCAAGGCGCGCAAGCCGCGCACTGTCCGGGATATCCGTTTGCAGATGATGCGTTTCAAGGATTGGCTGGAACTGCCAATTAAAGACATTACCGAAGATATGGTGAAGGCGCGTCACAAGAAGATTGCCGAGGTCTCACCCGCGCAGGCGAATCTGGCGTTTCGTTACCTTCGCGCCTGTCTCAATTTTGCCATTGCCGACAGCGACCCGCGCAATCCGGCGCTGACCCATAACCCTGTTGACCGTCTTAATCGAACGAACACATGGGCCAATGTGGAAGCCGCAAAGGGCCATGTTCCTGCTGACCGTCTCGCAGACTTCGTGCAGGCCGTGCAGACAGGGCTGGTGGGCTTGCGTCATGAGCACGAACACCGTGACGCGATCCTGTTCATGCTGCTGACGGGCGCGCGTCATGCCGAAGTCATGGGCGATGGCAAATCAGGCTATGAGCCGTTGAAGTGGTCGCAGGTTGATCTGGACGCCGCGACCGTGTTTTTCCCTGAGCCGAAAAACCGCCAGCCCTTCACCGTGCATCTGTCTCGACAGGTGGTCGAACTGCTACGCCAGCGCAAAAAGATCAGCGGCAAGCGGCGCTATGTTTTCGGCAATGCCAAGGGCGATGTGGTCGAGGATATCCGCAGCGCATATGCGCGTCTTGAAAAGGCGATGGGGTTTCGCGTTACATCGCATGATCTGAGACGATCCTACACCACAGCGGCCAGCAAGTGCTGCAACGCATATGTGTTGAAGGCGCTGGTCAATCATATCAGCGGGGGCGATGTGACCGCCGGATATGTCCAGATCGAGGAGACCGATATCAGACAGGCCGCGCAGGCCGTTGCAGACTTCATTTTGTCACCTGCCCGGATCGTGCCGATCGACAACGTGGTGAAGCTGGAAGGGGCGCGGGCGTGATGATATCGGAAGATACTGCAATCGAATTGCTAGAGACCCTTTTCGAGAGCGAGGAGCTTAATACTATTTTTTCCAACGATGAATACAAACCGGGGTTCGATTCTTTTCTTTTTTGGAAAGTATGCAAAATAAAAGACAATGATGGAATTTTTGCGATGGATGCGGAAATCGAAGGATTTTTGGCAAGTTACGCTAGAAAAAATCAGGTCCCTTCGCGATTTGTGTGGGTTGCTGGTGGGCGGCGGATTGAATCTTCTACCAGATATTGTGGTCACAACATAAGGCGCGTCTGTCGCGGAGACCTCAAATATCGCAGCGTCAGACGCGCCGAGCCTGTTGAGCTGCGGCAGTTTTTTTGGATAGGGTGAAGCTTCCTGAAACCAGCGGATGAGGAGGCATTCATGGGTCCCGAGACAAGTTTGTTCACGACAGCTCTTGGCCTGCAGGCTCCGTGGAGTGTCACGGACGTACGTTTTGACGCCAAACTCAAAGAGATCCACTTTGACGTCCGCTTCAAGGCGGGAAGTCGATTTGCTTGTCCCTCCTGTGGCGCGCCCGATCAGCCCGTCCATGACACGCGATCCAGGATCTGGGAACACCTGCGTTTTTTTCGAGCACAAGGCTTTCATCCATGCCGATGTGCCACGTGTTGCTTGCAGCCAATGTAGCAAGACCGGACAGGTTCCGGTCCCCTGGGCGCGCAGTGGCAGCGGTTTCAGTCAGTTGTTTGAAGCCTTTGTGATTGCGCTGGTGCGACAGATGCCGGTGAAGGCTGTTGCTGATATGCTTGATGTTGGTGACGATCGCCTCTGGCGGGTTCTTGACCATTACGTGTCGTCAGCGCGAGATCGCGAAGACTTCAGCGCCGTGACCGCCCTTGGGATTGACGAGACAGCTGCGCGCCGCGGGCATAATTACATCACCCTATTTCACGACCTTCTGGCCGGCAGGCTTCTCTTTGCCTGTGAAGGACGTGATGCAAAGACTGTGGCGGCTTTCGGTGAAGATCTGCGCGCCCATGGCGGTGATCCCGATGCCATCTCCGCTGCCTGTATCGATATGAGTAGGGCCTACATTTCTGGCGTCGCAAAGCATCTGCCGAACGCGGATGTTACCTTCGACCCATTCCATGTCATCCAACTGGCCAATGTGGCGCTTGAAGAGGTTCGCCGCGCCGAAGTACGCAGCAGACCTGAGTTGAAACACAGCCGCTGGATGTGGCTCAAGGACAAGAAGAGATGGACGAAGCGGCAGATCACACAGCATCATGATCTATCTCGGATGCACCTGAAAACAGGACGCGCGTTTCGCTTGAAAGAGGCTTTGCGCGACATCTTTGCTGAAGCCGAGTCCAAGGCAGAGGCCGAAGAACGGCTTACCGCCTGGTTTCAATGGGCGCGCCGCAGCAGGCTGCCAGCATTCAAGAAACTCGCTCTGACACTCAAGGCGCACTGGGATGGTATACTTAACGGTTTTGACAGCGATCTGAGCAACGGCGCTGTCGAAGCCATCAACGGCCTCATTCAGGCCGCAAAGGCTCGGGCGCGCGGGTATCGCAAAACCCGCAACCTCATCAACATGTCATACCTCATCGCAGGCAATCTCACCCACTTACCAGCGTCACCCTACCGCACAACATCTTGTGCCACAGGCAAATGAACGGAAACCAAGCCACCCACACAAACCGCGAAATAGCCACATTCCCTAACTTGCTCTCATGGCTAACCAATGAGGGCTTAACATGCACACACATGCAAACTTGCTGAACTCGACCGCAGAAATCACCCAAACGACCACCACCGTCCCTGTCTTGTGGGATCAGAAGCAGACCGCCGAATATCTTGGCGTCTCGCATAAATGGTTAGAACGCGACCGATGGATAGGCGCGACTATTCCCTACATCAAAGTCGGACGTGGCGTCCGTTACCGCGCTGCTGATGTTGTCGCCTATGTTGAGGCCAATTCGATCGAGGTGGCGTGATGGATAGTGTCACCAGACTGCCAACCGCGTCCGAAACCTATTTCACTGTGCGCAAGTCGCGTCATGGCTTTGATATTGTCATGGCAACGCCCGCAGGATCGAAAACACTTCGCACGGTAATAGGTCGCGCGGGCGATCCGATTACCGCAGAAACAGAAGCGCGCAGGATTGCCGAAATCCAGAAACGCCCGTTCAAGCGGGGGCGCGCGTCATGAACTGGCAACGCGAATTCACCCGCCCATTGATGGGACGTTGCACAGGCCATAGCGCCGCGCTGGTGCAGTTGCTTTGCGACCGCGCCGAGGATCACCCCGATCTGGCAAGGCACCTGCTGGCCGGTCTGGATGATCTGCAACGGGCTTGCGATCTGGATATGACCGGAACGCCAGAACCCGCGATCATTCAAAAATAAACCCGCCCGCGATTGGCGCGCGAGCGGGGAAAGATACTAAAACGGTCTGGGCAGATCATGGGGTATCATAGCACCGTTGCGCGCCTTGGGCAATAATTCCGAGGCATAAGATGGCAGATGCACAGAAGATCACACTCGACCTGGCTGGTCGATGGCATGGCGCATATGGCAGCGCAGCTTGCCCTTGTTGTCAGCCCGAACGGCGGCGCGATCAGACCGCGCTAACCCTCACAGATGGCACCGATGGGCGCTTGCTGCTGCATTGCAAAAAGAACGGTTGCAGCTTTCGCGATATACTTGCAGCGGCGGGCATTGCACCGGGCAGCTATGCACCGCCTGACCCGGCGACCATAGCGCAACGGGAAGCCGAGCGCAGGGCCGAAATCAACAAGAGGTCACAACAGGCGCGCGCGCTATGGGATGAGGCTTCACCGATCAGCGGAACGCTTGCCGAGCGATACCTACGCGGGCGCGGGATCAGTTGCACCATGCCTGACAGCCTTCGCTTTCATGGTGACTGCTGGCATGGGCCGACCGCGCGGCGATATCCTGCAATGGTCGCACTTGTGGGAGGGGGCGCGGGCTACTCCGTGCATCGCACATTTCTTGACCCGGACGGATACGGGAAAGCAAAAATCGACCCGGACAAGATGATGTTGGGATGCACGCGCGGCGGCGCTGTAAGGCTCACACTGGCGCAAGGGCCGCTTGTCGTAAGCGAGGGGATCGAGACGGGCCTAAGCCTTGCCAGCGGCCTGCTACGCGCGCCCGCGACCATATGGGCGGCATTGTCCACCAGCGGGATGCGCGCCTTGCGCCTTCCCTCGTCACCGGGCCGGATCACGATTGCCACCGATGGCGATGACGCGGGCCATGCTGCTGGTCACGAACTCGCACAACGCGCGCATGGTCTGGGCTGGAAGTGCAGCATTTTGCCCGCGCCGCAGGGCCGCGATTGGAATGATATTTTGATGAAACGGAGTGTCGCGGCATGAACATTGACGCACATGCACAAGAGTATAAACCCGCAGCGGCGTTTCAATTCGTGCCCGTTGCCGATCTGAAATATCGCGCGCCTGAATACATCATCGGCGAACTGATCGAGACTGACACCCTAGGCTTGATGTTTGGCGATCCGGGTTGCGGAAAGTCTTTTCTGGCAGTGGACATTGCCTTGTCAGTTGCCACAGGCACCCCGTTTCATGGCCGCGACACTAGGCAAGGATCAGTGTTTTTCATAGCTGGTGAAGGCCATAACGGGCTTGCACGGCGCTTTGCAGCTTGGAGCCAAGCGCGCGGCGTGCCTTTGCATGGTGTGCCTTTGTTCAAGTCGGAACGGGCCGCACAATTCCTTGACGGTGCAAGCGCAAAGGCCGTTGCCGATGCGGTAGCAGGATTGACCGCGCAGCACGGATCACCCGCCCTGATAATCATCGACACGCTGGCAAGAAACTTTGGGGCAGGTGACGAAAACAACACCAGCGACATGAGCGAATTTGTCGTGGCAGTTGATGACCTGAAAGCACGCTTTCCGGGCTGTTCTGTTCTGATCGTGCACCATTCTGGACATGCAGAAAAGCAAAGGGCGCGCGGCGCGATGGCACTGAAGGGGGCGCTTGATTGCGAATATCGAGTGGAAAAAGAAGGTCACGCCATGAAGCTGGTCAATACCAAGATGAAAGACGCAGAGCCACCGCAGGACGTTTATTTCAGCTTCAAGCAAGTTGACCTTGACGGGATAGCCAAGAGCGCGGTTCTGGAAGCCACCGAGGCACCAGAGCGGCAACACAAGCTGACACCCGCCCAAAGGCTGGCACAGGAAACATACGTCACCGCAGCGGCGCAAAATGGCGTTTGGGATGATGGGGGCTTTCGTGGCGTGCATGTCGATAAATGGCGAGATGCATTCTATTCAAGGCACACCGGCGATAGCGCAGATGCGAAGCGCAAAGCATTTCAGCGCGTCCGGCGTGATCTGGTCGATGCTCAATTCATGACGGCCACCGATGACGTTTATCTGATCCGCGATGCAGGGCTTCACATGGCGATCATGATGCAGCGGGACATGCGGGACACAGCGGGACAAAATGAAAAATGTCCCGGTGCAGAAGCGGGAAAGAGCGGGACATGCGGGACAAATGCCTAAGGCATGTCCCGTGTCCCGTCCCGACTGGGGGCAAATTTGATGAAAAGAGCGGGACATGCGGGACATTGCAGAATTTGGGGGGGGGCATATCCAGCCGCAGAAATCGCACTTTTTCGGGCCGCTACCCTCGACCGCTTTGCAAAATTCGCACTTTCTGGTCATCATCGGATCATAAATCCGCCGTTAAGGTCACATAAGTAACTGTTAGAAAATGACTTTGCTTTGATGATCGTCTAACGTGTAAGCAATCAGTAAGCAGATGCGCCGGATATATGCCCAAACTAGACACCATTCCAGACAAGTTTGCAGCGGGATACCTTGACCGCCTGGACGGGCGTAGCAGGGTCGCAGTTGATATGCGCGCGCGTTGGCAGGCGATGACCGATGACCTCGGTGGTGCTGACCAGTTGTCCTATGCGCAACGCAGTCTGGTCGAGCGCGCGTTATGGTTAGAGCATTGGCTACACATTCAAGAGCAAGCCCTTGCCGATGGCGACCATGCCAGCTTTGACGCCGGACGCTGGACGCAAGCCGTCAATGCCCTTCAAGGCATCCTCGTTAAGCTGGGCTTGGAGCGCAGACAGAAGGACGTGACCAGCCTGCAAAGCTACATCGCCGGGCGGGCCGCGTCATGATGCTGGTGACAGTCAGACCCGGCCCTGTTCTGCATATCTGGCGTGACGGGATCGAGGTTGCGCAGGTGACGCTATCCAGCACAGCGGCGCTTGCCCTGCTGGCCGATCTTGCGACAGCGATCAGGGGGGCGTCATGACGGTCACGATCCGCGATGCGATGTGCGACCCGCAGCTATTTGGAGATGTATTCGGGGCCGATAGTTTCGCGGCATGGCGGGCGCTATTGTCCGGGTTTTATGGCCTGCACTTGTCCGATGATGAGGCCGCTACCTTCAAGAGCCTCACAGCGCGCACAGAAGCCCCACAGGGGCCATTCTCGGAACTATGGCTGGTGGTGGGCAGGCGCGGCGGAAAGTCCCATGCAGCGGCTTTGCTGGCATTGTTTCAGGCCGTGTTTCAGGATCACCGCGACAAGCTATCGCCCGGCGAAATCGCCACCACGTTGGTATTAGCCGCCGATCGACCGCAGGCACGATCTGCCATGCGCTACATCGCGGGCTTATGCGAGCACCCGATGATCCGCCCGATGGTCAAACGCCAGAACGAAACGACAATCGAATTCAGCAACCGAAGCTCGATCGAGATAGGAACGGCATCTTTCCGAAGTGTCCGGGGCTATACATTATCCGCAGTCATCGCTGACGAAATCGCCTTTTGGCACAGTGACGGTGCATCGCCTGACCGCGAAATCATTCAAGCGTTACGACCGGCCCTTGCTACCCTCGACGGGCGCTTGATTGCATTGTCATCGCCCTACGCAAAAAGGGGCGAACTTTGGCGAACATACAAGCGCAGTTTTGGCGATGATGCTGATACGCGCGTTCTGGTCGCGCAGGCACCTACGCTGACTATGAACCCGACACTTGATCCGGCCATAGTTGAGCGGGCAAAGCGCGATGATCTGGAAGCGGCGCGTGCTGAATATGAAGCGCAATTCCGCAGTGACATATCCAGCTTTCTTGACACGGATCAGATCGAGCGCGCGACCCGGCGCAAGCCGTTGGAGCTTATGCCGTCATCGCGTCATCGTTATTTTGCGTTCTGCGATCCAGCGGGCGGGGGCGCGGATGAATTCACCCTGGCAATCGGTCATCGTGAAGGCGACACGGTTGTGGTCGATCTTGTGCGTGGGCGGCATGGAAGCCCTGCCGAGATCGTCAAGGAATATGCCGATGTGTTGCGGCGCTTTGACATTGGCACGATTCACGGCGACCGATACGCGGGCCGATGGCCGCGCGATGAATTCATGCGCTGGGGGATCAAATATCAGACTTCAGACTTGGATCGTTCTGGCCTGTATTTGGAACTTTTGGCGCGGTTGAATTCGGGGTCGGTTGAATTGCCACCTTGTGACAGATTGCAGCGCCAGCTTATCGGGCTTGAACGCCGCACCAGTCGCAGCGGGCGCGATACGATCGACCATGCGCCGGGAAGCCATGACGACCGGGCAAACTCGATTGCGGGGCTGGTGGTTCACGCCAAGCGGCGGCAGGGATCGATCAGAATTCTTGAGATTCCGGGGTGTTAAAAATGAGGTATATACAATGACCGAAAAACCCGAAGAATATGACGTTGAAGGGCTGTTGCGCAAAAACGCGGAATTGCTAAACGAAGTGAAGGAGCTAAAGGCCAAGCTGGCAGATGCGCAGGGCGCGGAAGCGGCGGCGCTACAGGCGGTAAGTGATGCACAGGCCACCGTGCGCAAGGTCACGCTTGAGACGCCGCTAGAGGGCGCTTTGGGGGGCTGTTTTGTGGCACCTTGGCGCGTTGTCCGGCCATTGCTGGATGAGCATTTCACTTTCGACATGGGCGCTGATGGCGTGTCCGAGATCAAGACGCTATCGGGCGAGGTTGTGGCGCTGGATGGCCTGATGCAGCACGTCCAGACCATTCCAGACTTGGCCGCGATGTTGCGACCGCCAAGCGGCGGCGGCGCGTCTGGGGGCAACAATGCGGGCCGCGTGGTGCGCAGCGAGGAAAAGCCCGAACCCAAGCCGAAGGTTGCCAGCCCGTTCGGGATACGGTAATATGATACCGCGCGATGCAGGCCGCTTGTGGTGGTTGTGTGTTGGGCATCTTGTCGCTGTGCGACACCGTTCTGGCCTTGTGGGTCTGACGTTCAATCCCTGAAAATTGAATGGAGGCCGCTATGGCTGTTACACGCTTGGGCGATGTTATCGTGCCCGAAGAATTCACCGCTTACACCGTGCAAAACACGATGGAGGCAAACGCGCTGGTGCAGTCTGGCATTGTCACGCGCAATGCTGCGATTGAAGGCCAGCTTACCGCAGGAGCGGATTCGTTCACTGTGCCGTTCTGGAATGATCTGGCCGATGATGAAGCCAATATTGCCAATGATGACCCGGACGTGATTGCAACGCCGCGCAAACTGACAGCGGAAAAGCAGATCGTGCGGAAATCGTTTCTGCACAATTCATGGTCTGCAATGAACTTGGCCAGCGAACTTGCGGGCGCAGATGCGCTGACCCGCATTCAGGATCGAGCGTCTGCATACTGGTCACGCCAGACACAGCGGCGCTTGATTGCCAGCTTGAACGGCATCCTGGCCGATAACATTGCAACCGATTCGGGCGACATGGTGCTGGACGTTACCGCGCTGACCGCCCCGTCTTCGTCATTTGGCGCGGAAGCGGTAATTGATGCGGCGGGAACGCTTGGCGACCAGATGGGCAATGTTGCAGGCATTGCGGTGCATTCCGACATTTACCGCAAGATGCTGAAACTTGATCTTGTGGAATTCATCCCTGACAGCACTGGCCGCATGTTTGCGACCTATCGCGGGATGGCCGTTGTCATGGATGACCTTATGCCCAAAGTTGGCGATGACTACACCACCGCGCTATTCGCGCCGGGGGCCGTGGGTTGGGGCATTACCGCGCCAAACATTGCCGATGGCACCGAGATCGAAAACAAGCCGGGTGCAGGCAACGGCGGCGGGCAACAGATTTTGCACAGCCGCGTTAATCTTTCCGTGCACCCGTCCGGTTTCGCATGGGCAGAAGATACGGTTGCGGATGAAAGCCCGACGATTGCCGAACTGGCGCTTGCGGCAAACTGGCGGCGCGTTGTCGAGCGCAAGGCGGTTGGTCTGGCGTTTCTCAAGTCCAAGTTGTGATGAGTTGGGGCAGGTTGCGCCCGTGGTTTCGAGGGTAGCGCCACGAAGCAACCCGGTTAGTCAGTGAGTGCGAAAACCCTGACAGGCGCGGTGGGCGCTGATTACCTTTCGCCCGCGTGGCGTCATATGGGGCGGGCTTTCGGGCCTGCCCTTTTTCACAAGAGGGGAAGCGATGGCACAGAACCCAGAGTTACACTTGTGGCGCATGGTGCTGGCCTTGGCGATACGGTAGTGACGGGCTGCTATGCGGACCTTGCCGTCGTTCACCATTATTGTAACATGACATCTCCGACTGGGCGATGGATGGCGAATGCCCGATCAATGTAATTGTCCCATCCGGCTTCATGATCAACCTTGTGCCGTCGGGCATCGTAGAATCGATGCGGCATCAACGCTATCCAATCGATCAGGAAAGCCACCGGCTAACAGAAACGGTAGCGTCCGTGCAACAACGCCGTCCAGAGGAGGGCCAATCACATGCGCGGGATGCTTTGGCCGTCTGACGCCAGCCGACCGGCAAGCGCATCTATGGCCTGTTGTGCATAATCCATCCGAAGTTGATATTCGCCGCCGCCGACAACAAATTCTGGAGGCTCATACCCCAAAACGCCCAAGACCTGCCTGAGATGGGTGCCCGACAATGAAACATAATCGGCGTTTTCGCCAGTGATCCAATTATAGAAACGACCGCCAAATCTTTTGCGTCTGCGTGCAGCGGCACGGACAAAGGCGCATTGAACTGCCAACGACTGGTGTAACCCTGCGACATCATGCGGGAATAGCGACATCGCAATTCTAACCCAAGCGAACATGGGCGCGCTGCTGAAAGGAGAGCCCTCCTTGAACCCCCTGAGGGGCTTGGGGGGCAACCTTACGACTTTTATTATGGGTAAGCCTTCGGACAATTTTCACCTCCAAGCCGTCATCGGGTATCTTGTGTCAGGTGGCGAACACTAGCAGGGCATGGATCATGCGGGCGTGATGCGCGCATATCGCGCCGGATTACCACAGCAAGGCAGGCGCGCGGCGTAGATCACGAAGCCGTTACCGCTTCTCATGCTTACTCGCTGACTTGCTTACAAAATGCTTACTTTTCAGCTTTTCCGCCTGTAAGCACCACCACCCCAAAACCCGCTAAGTTGTTGATTTTGAAGATGGTGGGCGACCCTGGAATCGAACCAGGCGTGGGTCTCCCCGGCGGAGTTACAGTCCGCTGCCGCACCTTGCAGCCCGTCGCCCTTAGTGCCGCTCAATTATCGAAGCGGCCCGCAGGCGTCAAGGGCACAAAAGCGCCCCTGCCCGAACTTCTTGCCTCACCCCGATTCCCCCCTTGCACCCCGCGCCCTGCCTGCGCATGCTGAACCTGACACCGCGCGGATACCCGCGCCCTGCAAGATGATGAAAGCAAGTGACATGAAGAAACCCGATTGGGTGATCGACAAGGAACGCGCCAAGCGCGCCAGCAGCGCCACCACGCTGTGGCTGTTTGGCCTGCATGCCGTGGAAGACGCGCTGAAAAACCCAAAGCGGGCCAAGCTGCGCCTGATCCTGACGCGCAATGCCGCCGACAAGCTGGCAGAGGCGGTCGCCGCCTCGGGGATGGAGGCTGAGATCAGCGACCCGCGCAAATTCGCAGCCCCGCTTGATGCCGCCGCTGTGCATCAGGGGGCCGCATTGGAGGTGCGCCCGCTCGATTGGGGCAGTGTCAGTGACTGCTGCGCCCCGGAAGGGGCACGCGGGCTGGTGGTCATGCTGGACCGTGTGAGCGACCCGCATAATGTCGGCGCGATCCTGCGCTCGGCCGAAGTGTTCGGCGCGCAGGCCGTTATTGCGACCCAGCGCCATGCCGCCCCTGAAACCGGCGCTTTGGCCAAAACCGCCAGCGGCGCGCTGGAGCGTCAGCCTTATTTGCGCGTGCGCAATCTGGCCGAGGAAATGGAGGTGCTGAAATCCTTGGGCTATGTGGTTCTGGGGCTGGATGGCACAGGCGAGGTGTTGCTGGCCGATGGCTTGGCCCAGTTCCCCCCCGGCCCGATTGCAGTTGTTTTGGGTGCCGAAGGGCCGGGCCTGCGCGACAAGACGCGCGACACCTGTGATCTGATCGTGCGGATACCGGCGACAGGGGATTTCGGCTCGCTCAATGTGTCGAACGCAGCGGCGGTCGCGCTCTATGCCGCGCGGATGGCACAGGGAGACGGGTAGCGTACATGCTCAGCGATCAGATTACCGATTTCGGACACAGCGCCAGCGGGCAGCCCGTTCAACGCATCACACTGCGCTCGGACGGGTTGGAGGTCAGTGTGCTGACCTTGGGGGCCATTTTGCAAGCGGTGCGGCTTGCGGGGCTGCGCCCTTCGGTCGTGGTGGGGTTCGACAGCGCCCAAGCGTATGGCGGGGCCAATATGTATTGCGGCGCAATTGTCGGCCCGGTCGCTGGCAGGTTGCGCGGTGCAGAGGCGATGATCGGCGATCAGCTTTGGCGGTTTGATCCCAATGAGGGGCAGCAGTTGCTGCACAGCGGCGCAGAGGGCGTACATCAGCGTCTGTGGCAGATCGCAGAGCTGGGCGAGGACCATGTGACCCTTGCGCTGGATCTGGCCCATTGCGAAGGCGGCTTTCCCGGTCTGCGCCGGTTTGAGGCGCGCTACCGTGTTGCAGGTCACAGCCTTTCGCTGGACCTCATAACCCGAACCGACCGGCCAACGCTTGCCAATCTGGCCCCCCATGCGTTCTGGAACCTTGGCGGGGGCGATACGCTTGCGGGGCATCGGCTGCGCGTTGCCGCGGATCATGTTCTGCCTGTCGGGCCAGAACTATACCCCGTCGCGGGCCCTGCCCCTGTCGCCCGGCATCTTGATCTGCGCAACGGGCAACCGCTTGGCGCATTGCCGGGCTATGACGAGTGCTTTTGCCTGTCGCAGGCGCGCCAGCCCATGCGCCCTGTCGCGTGGCTTGATCTGCCCGATTTGCCGCATGCCCCGGCGCTGAAAATGGCCACGACCGAACCCGGCTTGCAGGTCTATGATGGCAGGCGGCACCCGACCCGGCCCTTCTTCGGCGTGGCATTGGAAAGCCAGTGCTGGCCGGATGCGCCGCATCACGACGCGTTCCCGTCTATTATGTTGCGACCAGAGGATGGCGCGCTGTGCCAAAGCACCTGCTGGACGCTCGATCTCATACCGAGAGGTGATGCAGAATGATGCGGTTGCTGGCGTTTGCGGTGCTTGGGCTGGCCTTGCTGTCGGGGTGCGCCTCCATCTCGCGCGAAGAGTGTCAGGTGGGCGACTGGGCGGCGATTGGGGAACGTGATGGTGCAGACGGGCGCGTCGCCGACACACAATTTGGCCGCCATGTGAGCGCCTGCGCCAAGGTCGACATCACCCCGGATCGCGCGGCATGGGAACAGGGTTATGCGACAGGGCTGCGCTCTTATTGTACACCGCAAACTGGCCTGCGCGAAGGCGAGGCAGGCCGCCCCTATCGCAATGTGTGCCCCGGTGCGGATGAAGCCGGTTTCCTGCTGGGGCATGATCTGGGCCTGAGCGCATATCGCCAACGCGCACGCATCGAGGAAATCAGGCGCGAGATTGCGCAGTTGCAGCGCTTCTCGCCGGTACGATCCGACGATCCCCAGTCAGAGGGTGCGGCGCGGCGGGCAAGGCAGGCAAGCCAGAGTGAGATATTGATGCTCCGTCTGGACGAGAGCATGGCCCGCGCGCAACTCTTGCGGATCGAGCGTGAGATACGCGCTTTCAGGGCAGCGTTATGAAGTCGCGCTGCCCAGAGACCACACGGCGCAACACCAGCGGGTAGAGCTGGTGTTCCAGTGGCAAAATGCGCGCAGCCAGTGTCGCAGGCGTGTCGCCGCTCAGCACCGGCACGCGCGCCTGCCCCAGAATTGGGCCATCATCCAGTTCGGCGGTCACTTCATGCACTGTACACCCGGCCTCAGCATCGCCAGCTTCAATTGCGCGGGCATAGGTGTTCAGACCCTTGTATTTCGGCAAAAGCGAAGGATGAATGTTTAGCATCCGCCCTTCAAACCGGCGCACGAAGTCGGCACTCAAAACCCGCATGAACCCTGCCAAAGCAATCAGGTCCGGCTGCGCATCCCGCAATGGCTTTAGCAACTCGGCCTCGAAACCCGCCCGATCCCCCTTGAAAGCGCGATGATCGACCACAGCCGTCGGGATGCCCATGGCCTGCGCTTTGGCAAGCCCGCCTGCCTGCGGGTCATTCGACAACACAAGGCAGGGGCGCGCGGGGTGGTCACCCTGCATGGACTGCGCCAGCGCCACCATATTTGACCCCGATCCTGAAATCAGGATCGCGACACGCTGCGTCATGCCAATGTGCCCGAATAGCGCAGACCGGCACCTTCGCTGACATGGCCCAGCAGGTATACCTGCTCGCCTGCATCACGCAGCACGGCAGTCAATGCCTCGGCGCGGTCAGGGGCGACGACCAGCACCATACCGATGCCCGCATTAAAGGTTTTCAGCAATTCGGCCTGATCCAGCCCCCCTTCGCTGGCCAGCCAGCGAAAGACCGGTGGCAGACGCCACGCCCCAAGGTCAATATCCGCGCCAAGCCCTTCGGGCAAGACACGTGGCAGGTTTTCAGTCAGCCCGCCGCCCGTGATATGGGCCAGCGCATGAACCCCACCGGCACGGATCGCGGCCAGCGCTGGTTTGACATACAGGCGCGTAGGCGCAAGCAATGCTGCGCCAAGGCTTGCATCAGCGAATGGTGCAGGCGCGTCCCACCCCAGCCCTGCCCGCTCGACCACCTTGCGCACAAGGCTATAGCCATTGGAATGCACCCCGTCAGACGCCAATCCAAGCAGCACATCGCCGGGCTGGACACCGGCGGGCATCTCGGCCCCCCGCTCCATCGCGCCGACAGAAAAACCGGCAAGGTCGAAATCCTTGGCCTCGTACATGCCCGGCATCTCGGCGGTTTCCCCGCCGATCAACGCGCAGCCAGACAGGCGGCACCCTTCGGCAATGCCAGAGATGATGCGCGTGGCCGCTGCCACATCCAGCTTGCCGGTTGCAAAATAGTCGAGGAAGAACAGCGGCTCTGCGCCCTGACAGACCAGATCATTGACGCACATCGCCACCAGATCAATTCCGATTGTGTCGAGCGTGTCGGTATCAATCGCAATCCGCAGCTTAGTGCCCACGCCATCGGTGGCGGCAACCAGAATCGGGTCGTGATAACCTGCCCCCTTGAGGTCGAACAAGGCACCAAAGCCGCCCAGCCCCGCCATCACCCCCGGACGCATGGTCGCCTTGGCGGCAGGTTTGATCGCCTCCACAAGCGCATTGCCTGCGTCGATATCGACGCCAGCCTGCGCATAACTCAACCCGTCTTTGCCATCTTGCATGATCGCAGCCCCTTGCAGCCGATGCCCTTTGACCCGCGCGATAGCCGATTGCTCAGGTCAGGGCAACCACAGGCAGACGTGATCGGGCAAACTGCCTGCTTGACCCTGTCTTGCAATCCGCTTAGCTAGCCACCGCCGGGCCTGTAGCTCAATTGGTTAGAGCAGAGCGCTCATAACGCTTTGGTTGGGGGTTCGAGTCCCTCCGGGCCTACCATTCCTCGGCACTTGATTGACGCACTGAATATCCGCAGCCGCCTGAGGGATGTGTGACATGGCGCTGCTGACAGTACGCGGGCCTGGCATGACCATCGGCACTTTAGCACCGCTGGACGATGTGTCCTTCGAGGCGCGCAAAGGGGAAATCCTTGGGCTAGTCGGCGAATCCGGGGCAAGCAAGTCGCTGACGGCGATGGCGGTCATGGACCTGCTGGGGCGGATGGGGGGGGGGCGTCAGCTCGGGTCGATCTTGTTTGACGGGAAGGAACTGGTCGGGCTGCGTGACAGCAGCTACCGGCGCCTGCGCGGAAAGCGGATTTCGCTGATAAGTCAGAACTCATGACCTCGCTTGATCCGATCGTGCGGATCGGCGCACAGATTGATCAGGTGTCGCGCCTGCGCCTGGGTCTGTGAAAACTGGCGGCCAAGGCGCACAACATAGATCTGATGCAGCAGTTGCGCATCCCAAATGCTGAGACATCGCACGGCGCCTATCCGCACCAGCTTTCGGGCGGGCAGAAGCAACGGGTTGGCATTGCCCGCACGCTGGTGCTGAACCCCTCGTTTCTGGTGCAGGTTAAGCCGACCGCCTCGCTCAATGTGTCGATTGAGGCGCAGATCCGGAAGGGCGAGATTCCCAGCCCCTTTAACCTGCCGCCCGGCAGTGCCTTTGCGCAGCGCAGCGATGCCAATACCGACCTTGGCGGGTTCATGAATGTCGCGCGACTGCACGGCTGAAAGGCCCGCCACGCCAACTGCGCGTCGGCCTTTCGCTCGGGCATTGTTACGCGACAGGCGTTTGAAACCTCGCGGCAGTCCGCGCCTAACCATTGGGCGGGATCATTCTTGGCCTACAAACCGCGTGGGGGTGACGGCGGTTCCGCATGTGGCGGGGGTCGATGTGCTGATCGTGTCCAACCCCGGCAAAATGCTGGACTTGCAGCAATTCCGCGCCTTTGGCATTGATCCGGCGCAACACCGTATCGTGGCTCTCAAATAGCAACAGCATTTCCGGGCCGCCTTCGCGCCCATTGCGGACCGGATCATCGTCTGTGACAGCGGCGCGCTCTGCTCTCCCGACCTGCGCAAGCTGACATATCACAAAGTGCCAAGGCCCGTCTTTCCACTGGATTGAGTTGGGATAGGCCACAAATTGTGGACCCCCCGCTTGTTTCGGGTTCTGCAAGCACCATGCGGTGACAATAAAAGCCCTCCCACCCTTCTCGCATAGGACCAATCCTGAACAACAATTCGGATAGGCCGCCGAATGCTTCGCCCTTCAGGAAGCGTGCTCCGCTGACCGCAACAGCTTCCATGTGGAAAACTGCTGGGACATCTACCCGGATGAACCCACAGAGAGCCGGGAAGCACCGCAAGTGGGCCGCAAGGACTCCCGTCAGGGTCGATTGGCACCTGACCTAATTGAACCCATACTTCAAAAGTGACATGGCAGGGTCCGGGGCAGACCTTCGCATCGCTCATAGGGTGGCAGTTTACAGATCGGTCCAACAGGCACTACGCGCACGCAAAAAGTGTTATTCACTGCAATTATGCAGCACGCAGGTCAAAGGACTTGTATTCGCACAACATTGCGGCGAACGCCTTATTTTACGGAGCAATGACAATTCTTGACTTGACCTGCTTGGCGGAATCGGGACAAATCGTTAGCTGTGCAACGCACCGAAAAAATGCTTGCCGTGAACTCCCGGAAAACCGGGGCAGACCGCCGCCAAGGCGGCGACAACAGAGAGGTCGAAATGAAGAAAACCGTATTCGTCGGCGCGCTAACCGCCGCGACGTTTGGTGCTGGCATGGTGCACGCACAAACCACTTTGGAAACAATTCAGAATCGTGGCGAACTTATCTGCGGGTCCAACACTGGTCAGGCCGGTTTTGGCGCACCTGATTCAAATGGCGTCTGGCAGGGCTTCGACGTTGGCTTTTGCCGTGCACTGGGGGCTGCGGTCCTCAATGACCCGAACGCAGTGACCTTCGTGCCACTGACCAGCCAGACCCGCTTTTCGGCGCTGGCTTCTGGTGAAGTTGACGTGCTTGCGCGCAACACCACTTGGACGTTCGTGCGCGACGTGGACCTGAACCTGACATTCGTCGGGACAAACTATTACGATGGTCAGGGCTTCATGGTCACGCGTGAGTTGGGCGTCAGCTCTGCGCTGGAACTGGACGGTGCGACTGTCTGCATCGAAACCGGCACCACCACAGAATTGAACCTTGCGGATTACTTCCGTGTCAACAACATGAGCTACGAGCCCGTACCTGTTGATACCGCAGCAGAAGCGCAGCAGCAGTATCTGGCCGGTGCCTGCGACGTCTATACCACAGACGTATCTGCACTTGCGTCCAGCCGCGCGGCCTTCGCTGAACCCGGCGATCACGCGATCCTGCCTGAGGTCATCTCGAAAGAGCCTCTGGGTCCGGTCGTGCGCCATGGCGACGACCAGTGGGCCGATATTGTTCAGTGGACATTGTTCGCACTGATTGCGGCTGAAGAACTCGGCGTCACCTCGGCCAATATGGAAGAGCTGAAGGCGGGCGGCAACAACCCCGAAATCAATCGCCTGCTGGGTGTTGAGGGTGGCTTTGGCGAAATGCTGGGGCTGGACAATGACTGGGCCGCGCGCGCCATTGCCGCTGTTGGCAACTATGGCGAGCTGTTCTCCAGCACCATTGGCGACCAGACCCCAATCGGTCTGGCCCGTGGACTGAATGCTCAATGGACACAGGGCGGTCTGCTTTACGCACCACCATTCCGTTGATCTGATTACAGGCGCACCCCGTCATCGGGGTGCGCATTTTACAACGTCACATTATAGCAGCTGCATCAGGCACGGTTCTATCCGAGCCGATGAGTGGGGTGTTTCATGTCCAGCACAACTGATCCGCGCGCAGCGGAATCGGCACCACCCAAGCGTGCCTTTCATCCTAGCATGCTGCTCTATGACCAGCGCTATCGTTCGATCACAATTCAGATTTTCGCCTTGTTCCTGCTGATGCTGGGGGCGGCATGGTTGATCGACAACGTCATCAATAACCTGCGCCTGCTTGGCCGGACGTTCAGCTTCAATTTCCTGTCGCAATCGGCAGGCTATGACATCAACCAGCGCCCCATCGAGTATAACAGTCAGATGACGCATGGCCGTGCAGCACTGGTGGGTTTTCTGAACACAGTCATTCTGGCGGTGATGGGCTGCGCGCTGGCCACGATCCTTGGTGTTCTGGCGGGTGTGCTGCGCCTGTCAAAGAACTGGATCGTGTCGCGGCTTGTCACTGTCTATGTTGAAGTTTTTCGCAATATCCCTACCCTGATCTGGATTTTGATTTTTGGCGCTGTCATGGCCGAAAGCATGCCCGCACCTTCCGCCTTTCGGGGCGATGATCCGGCCTCAAGCATGATTTTCGATGCCATCGCCATTACAAATCGCGGCGTCTATGTGCCCGCGATCCTGTTCACGACCGAACTTGGCGTGTTGCCACTTGGCCCTGTATCCCCATCGCTGAACTGGGTGCTGGTGCTGGCCGTTCTGGTGGCCGGGATCTTCGCCAATAAAGTCCTGATCGACCATGCCACGCGCGTGCAAAACGCAACGGGTATACGGCCCAAGACATGGTGGAAATCCCTGCTGGTTCTGTTCGGGCCAGTGATCCTGATATTTCTCGCGCTTGGGGCGCATCTGGAATACCCGGAGTTGCGCGGCTTCAACTTCGTCGGCGGCACGCATTTGCGCAACTCCTTGCTGGCGATGTGGCTGGGGCTTGGAATTTATACCGGTGCCTTCATCGCCGAGATTGTGCGCGGCGGCATTCTGGCCATATCCAAGGGCCAGACCGAAGCGGCCTTTGCGCTTGGCCTGCAACCGGGCAAAACAATGCGTCTGGTCATCCTGCCGCAGGCGTTGCGGGTCATCATTCCACCACTGATCTCGCAATATCTGAACCTGACCAAGAATACCTCGTTGGGGCTTGCGGTGGGCTATATGGACCTGCGCTCGACGCTGGGCGGTATCACCATCAACCAGACCGGGCGCGAGTTGGAAGGGATGTTGCTGCTCATGGCCGTCTATCTGGCGATCAGCCTGACCATTTCGGGGCTGATGAATGTCTATAATTCCCGCGTCAAGCTGAAGGAACGGTGAGATGAGCGATACCCATGCCCAAACCGTCGCCTATGTGCGCAACGAAATGCTGCCCCCCGCTGACCCCCCATTGAGAGAGTCGGGGGCCGTCAAATGGCTGCGCGAAAACCTGTTCTCAGGGGCGTTGAACACGGCCCTGACGCTCGCGGCGCTCGCCATCATCTGGTACGCGCTGGCGGCAATCGGACCGTGGCTGCTGAATTCTGTCTGGTCTGCCGGGTCTTTGGCGGAGTGTCGTGCAATTCTGGATGGGACAAGCGGAGCGTGCTTTTCCGTGATTACGGATCGCTGGCACCAGCTTTTGTTCGGCTTCTACCCGCCGCAACATTACTGGCGCCCGGTGCTGACCTTGGCGCTGCTGTTTGCGGCACTTGCGCCTGTCTTGTTTCCCGCGCTGCCGCGCAAGATGATGATCTTCAGCGCGACTTATCCGTTTCTGGCCTATCATCTGCTATGGGGCGGGTCTGTGTGGCTGCCGGTCTCGGCGGCCCTTGGGTTTGTGGCGGGCTATCTGGCTTATGTCATCCTTGCCCGCGTCAGCACCTTGGTCGCAGTGTTCGCCGCCATCCTAGCGCCCGTGTTCTGGTGGCTTTTCGCAGCCGGTCCCTTCGATCAGGCGCTGAGTTCCGTTATGCCCTTTGGGCTGGAATTTGTGCGTTCCGACAGGTTTGGCGGGTTTCTGATCTCGCTTATCATCGGAATTTCGGGGATTTCGCTGTCACTTCCCATCGGGATCGTGCTTGCCTTGGGGCGGCAGTCGGACATGGTGTTCATTAAATCTGTCTGCGTGATCGTGATCGAGTTCATTCGCGGCGTGCCACTGATTACGCTTTTGTTCACAGCGTCCTTGCTGCTCAACTACTTCCTGCCCCCCGGCACCACGTTTGACCTGATCTTGCGCGTGATCATCATGGTCACACTCTTCGCATCGGCCTATATGGCCGAGGTGATCCGCGGCGGGCTGGCCGCGCTGCCCAAGGGCCAATACGAAGCCGCCGATGCGTTGGGGCTGAATTACTGGAAAGCGCAACGCCTAATCATCATGCCGCAAGCGCTGAAAATCTCGATCCCCGGCATCGTGAACACCTTTATCGGGTTGTTCAAGGACACGACGCTTGTCGTCTTCATTGGCCTGCTGGACCCAATCGGGCTGTCCAACGCGATCCGCGCAGATACCAACTGGAATGGCATCTATTGGGAATTGTTCATTTTCATCGCAGCACTGTTTTTCATCTTCTGTTTCGGCATGTCGCGCTATTCCATGTATCTGGAGCGCAAGCTGAAAACTGATCACAAGTAAGGAGACTGTCATGACTGAGTTACAGCTTGACCCCGGCATAGACCGCGAGATCAACACCAGCGCGATGAAAGTGACCGACGAGGTTGCGATTCAGATCACCGGCATGAACAAATGGTATGGCTCGTTCCATGTGCTGCGCGACATCGACATTACGGTCAATCGCGGTGAACGGATCGTGGTTTGCGGCCCTTCGGGTTCGGGGAAATCGACACTGATCCGCTGTATCAACCGTCTGGAAGAACATCAGTCAGGGCAGATCATTGTCGACGGCACTGAATTGACGGGTGATTTGAAGAACATCGACAAGGTGCGCTCAGAGGTCGGGATGGTGTTTCAGCATTTCAACCTGTTCCCGCATCTGACCATTCTGGAAAACTGCACCCTCGCGCCCATCTGGGTGCGCAAGGTGCCCAAACGCGAAGCCGAAGAAACGGCGATGCATTTTCTGGAAAAGGTGAAAATTCCCGAACAGGCGTTGAAATATCCCGGCCAGTTGTCCGGCGGGCAGCAACAGCGCGTCGCCATCGCACGGTCGCTGTGCATGAAGCCGCGTATCATGCTGTTTGACGAACCCACCTCGGCGCTGGACCCCGAGATGATCAAGGAAGTGCTCGATACCATGATCGCGCTGGCTGAAGAGGGCATGACCATGCTGTGCGTGACGCATGAAATGGGCTTTGCCCAAGCGGTGGCAAACCGCGTGATCTTTATGGATCAGGGCCAGATCGTGGAGCAGAACGAGCCGCGCGAGTTCTTCAACAACCCCAAATCAGAGCGCACAAAGCTGTTTCTCAGCCAGATTCTGGGGCATTAGGGCCAACCATGCCAAAGCGGGGAGCTAGCGGCCTACCCCGCTTGCGCGCGCGATCTGATCAAGCATTAGCGACAAGCGCTCTGGGCAATCCTTGGCACCTGTAACCCACAGATACAAATCCTGATCGTTCTCATCAAGAAGCTGCTCATAGCTGTCAAGATCAGCTGCGCTGAGCTCCGCGATATGCGCATCGGCATAGGGGCCAAGGATCAGGTCCATTTCCTTCATGCCGCGGCGCCAAGAGCGCATGCGCAGTTTCTTCAGGCGCGCCTCAGCGGGAGAGATGTTCATGCTTAGAATGCCTCTTTCAAAATCAATCGCAGTTGTTTTTCAGCCTTGCCCATGCGGGTGGCCAGTTGGGTCATTTGCGTGCGCATTTGCTGCACGTCCTTAAGCAATTCTTGCGCCCCTTCGGCCAGCTCTGCACTTGATGCGGGTTCTGGCACTCCATCGCCCTCACCGGTCAGCAGCCAGCGGATCGAGACATTCAGCAACCCCGCCACCATTTGCAACTTGTTCGCGCGCGGCTCTGACGAATCGTTTTCCCAGCCTTGCACGGTTTTCAGTTTCACCCCAAGGCGGCGGGCAAGTTGTGCCTGACTAAGCCCCTGCGCATCGCGCGCGGCCGTCAGACGGTCCCCAAAGGTCGCATGATCGCCAGAATACCAATCTGCCGTCTCTGCACCTTCCGGAGTCTGGGTTGTATCTGTCATATCGCATCCTTCCCGATTTTATTATGCTTGAATGGGTGCACTACGCACCATATGAAATGCACGCCCGAGTTACAAACTGGAGTTTCCCTCATGGCCTTCCTGTCTGACACACTATCCCGCGTGAAGCCCTCGCCGACCATCGCTGTCACAACCAAGGCAGCCGAACTGAAAGCCGAAGGCCGCGATGTGATCGGACTCGGCGCTGGTGAGCCTGATTTTGACACACCGCAGAACATCAAGGACGCCGCAAAAGCGGCGATTGATGCTGGAAAAACGAAATATACCGCAGTCGATGGTATTCCAGAGTTGAAAAAGGCCATCTGCGCCAAGTTTAAGCGCGATAACGGTCTGGAGTATACGCCTGCGCAGGTCACAATCGGCACTGGCGGCAAGCAAGTGCTGTATAACGCGCTGATGGCCACGCTGAATGCGGGTGACGAAGTGGTCATCCCTGCGCCCTATTGGGTCAGCTACCCCGATATGGTGCTGCTTGCGGGCGGCGAGCCGGTGATTGCCGAAGCCACTGCCGAGACGGCCTATAAGCTGACGCCCGAAGCCTTGGAAGCGGCGATCACGCCGCGCACCAAATGGCTGATCTTCAACTCACCGTCCAACCCCACGGGCGCGGGCTACACATGGGACGAGTTGAGGGCCCTGACCGACGTGCTGATGCGCCACCCCCATGTCTGGGTCATGTCGGATGATATGTACGAGCATCTGGTTTATGATGATTTCACCTTCTGCACGCCGGCACAGGTTGAACCCACCTTGTATGAGCGCACATTGACCGTGAATGGCGTGTCCAAGGCCTATGCGATGACCGGCTGGCGCATCGGCTATGCCGCAGGCCCGGTCGAGATCATCAAAGCGATGGGCAAGATCCAGTCGCAATCGACCTCTAACCCCTGCTCTATCAGCCAATGGGCGGCGGTCGAGGCGCTGACCGGCCCACAAGACTATATCGCCGAAAACAACAAGACATTTCAGCGCCGCCGCGATCTGGTGGTCGAGATGCTGAATGCGGCTGAAGGGCTGGAATGCCCTGTGCCAGAGGGGGCGTTCTACGTCTATCCGACGATCAAGGGCTGTATTGGGAAAACCTCGGAAGGGGGCGCGAAGATCACCGATGATGAGGCTTTTGCAACGGCGCTGCTGGAAGAAACCGGTGTGGCTGTGGTGTTTGGTGCGGCCTTTGGCACCTCGCCCTGTTTCCGCGTGAGCTATGCGACCTCGGATGAGGCCTTGCGCGAAGCGTGTTCACGGATACAGAAATTCTGCGCCGGATTGAAGTAATACCAATCAGCATTGATCAGAACTCTTGAGCCCAGTCGCGGGTTCCAATGGAGGTGATTGTGTCGGGCATGCTGACCAATTTGTTCCAAGCCTTGCAGCAATGATCTACGATGTCTTCATAGGTTTCGAAGATGAGGTTTGATAGCCAGTTGTCTCGCATGAATTGCCAGATGTTTTCGACTGGATTGAGTTCTGGGCATTTTGCGGGGATCGGGATGATGGTGATGTTGTCCGGAATGACCAGCTTGTCAGTCATGTGCCATGCGGCTTGATCCACGAGCACAGCCCCATGTGCTTTGGGTGCGACAGTTTGGGAGATTTCAGCAAGATGCAGGGCCATCGCTTCGGTATTGCACGCTGGCAGCACAAGACCTGCAGCTTTCCCGAGGGCTGGGCAAATCGCTCCAAAGATGTAGCTTGAACTCGTGCGCTGATCATGTGGGGCGGAAGGTCGCGTACCGCGCTTCGCCCATCGGCGCGTGATCTTGTTTTTCTGGCCGACACGCGCTTCATCTTGGAACCAGACTTCGATCACAGTGCCTTGCAGGAGCCGTGCGCGGAGCTTTGCTACTGCGGCTGCAAACCCTTTTTTTTAAAGTCCTCCAGTGCGGCTGTATCTTGCGCGTGATGGCGCGGGCGTGCTGTGAGTTTGACATAACCAAGCGCCCTGAGTTCCCGGCTTATCGACGTCTCGTGAAGTGAAATCCCAAATGTGTCTGCAATCCATTTCCTCAGATCACTCAGGCGCCAGCGGACGACCCCATGGACCGATAAGGTCGGACCGCTCTCAACAATTGCAGCAAGCGCCCTGCGCTGCTCATCGTTAAGCTTAGACTGCTGACCAGGAGCTTTGCCGTTGATCAAGCCGTCAGGCCCGCGGGCATTAAACCGCTCCACCCAGTCACGGACAATTTGTAGGCCAACACCACCAATCCGAGCAGCATCGCTGCGCCGACCGCCATCATAGATCTCCGCCAGCGCCAAAAGCCTGCGGGCTTGGTTGGCATCCTTTGTCTTTCGCGCAAGTTCTCTCAACTTCATGCCGTCGTAGTCTGTCCGTAACGCGAGCGCTGCGCCCATAGAGAGGCCCTCCCCAGAAAATCTGACGCCATTGAGTCAGATCTTCATAGATTTGGGAATCCCAAAACCCTCAGAAGAGTCAGATTTCGCGAGACTTGGTATGAGACAGAAAAGGGGGCGCGCTGCGCCCCTTTTTTTGAGTATTTTCAGCAAGAAAATGCGCTTAGCGGATTTTCAGGGTGGCCAGCCCGATGAGCGCCAAGACCAGTGCGATGATCCAGAACCGGATCACGATCTGCGGCTCTGCCCAGCCCTTTTTCTCGAAATGGTGGTGGATCGGGGCCATCAGAAAGACCCGTTTGCCGGTGCGTTTGAAGTAAAGCACCTGAATGATGACCGACAACGTCTCGACCACGAAAATACCGCCAACAATAGCCAAAACGATCTCATGCTTGATGACGACGGCAATTGCGCCCAGTGCGCCACCCAGCGCGAGTGATCCAGTATCGCCCATGAACACAGCCGCAGGTGGGGCATTATACCACAAAAAACCCAAGCCCCCGCCACAGAGCGCCGCGACAAAGATCAGCAACTCGCCCACGCCCGGCACATAATGCACATCCAGATAGGACGTGAAATCGACCCGCCCCACCGCATAGGCGATCACGCCCAAAGTGCCTGCTGCGATCATCACCGGCATAATAGCCAAACCGTCCAGACCATCGGTCAGGTTGACCGCATTGGCCGCGCCAAGGATGACGAACGCTGCGAAAGGCACGAAGAACCAGCCCATATTGACCAGAACTTCCTTGAAGACCGGCACGGCAAGTTGCCCCTGCAATTCACTTGGGTGCAGATACAGCGCCGCGACACCCGCCGCGACCCCGATCACAGCCCCCATTGCCAGCCGCACTCTGCCCGGAACACCTTTCACATTGCCTTTCGAGACCTTGGCCAGATCATCGGCGAACCCGATCAAACCAAAGCCCACAGTGACCAGAAGCACGATCCACACATAGCCATTGTCCAGCCGCGCCCAGAGCAGGGTAGAGAGCGTCAGCGCCGACAGGATCAGCAGACCGCCCATGGTGGGTGTGCCGGTTTTGGTCAGAAGATGGCTTTCGGGACCATCCTCGCGGATCGGCTGGCCATTGGTCTGGCGGCGGCGCAGCATGTTGATCAGAGGCCTGCCAAAGATGAAGCCGAACACCAGCGCGGTCAGAAATGCAGCACCCGCCCGAAAGGTGATGTACCGGAACAGGTTGAAGCCCGGAACAGTATCGGCAAACTCGGTTAACCAGAAAAACATACGTTACTTTCCTCTTGCAGTGCGCATCGTCACATCGAGATGGCGCAGCCCGTCCACAACCCGCGACACAAAGCTGGATTTGGACCCTTTGACCAGAACAATATCCCCCGGAGCCACCAATAGATGCGCGATCACGGCCAGGTCATCTGCCTTCGCGACATGCCGCCCGCGCTTGCGCAAGGGAAGCTTTGCATGAAGCGCGCCCATGCGCGGCCCCACACAATGCACCAGATCAATGCTGTTCATTGCGGGCAGGCAAGCGATGGCTTCGTGCAGCGCGGTTTCTTGCGGCCCAAGTTCCAGCATATCGCCCAGAATCGCCACCCGGCGCCCCGCTCGCCCGGATTGTCCGCGTGCCGGGGTCAGGTCGGCCAGCAATTGCAACGCTGCCTCGACCGAAGCCGGGTTGGCGTTGAACGCATCATCAATCAGGGTGAACTGTAACTCTTCGACCGCATCGAGCATCACTTCTTCGCGCAAACCACGCCCGGAGGGCGGCTGCCAGCGCCCCAGAGCCATGGTCGCGCGTACCAGATCAAGGCCAAGTGCCTGCGCCACACCCAGACAGCCCAGCGCATTCATCCCGAAATGTGCGCCCGCATTGCTCAGCCGGATGGCCAGACGCATCTGGTCCAATTGCGCGCGCATCACGAGGGCTGTGTCGGTCTGCATCATATCAAGCATCTGCACGCAGTCAGACTGCGCGCCAAAGGGCAGAAGTTGTGCCTGCGCGGCCGTTGCTTCGGTTTCAAGGATTGGGCTGGTTGGCAGATCACAAGGGTAAACCGCATGGCCGCCCGGCAACAGCCCCTTGAAGATACTTGCCTTCTCATAGGCAATCCCCTCGATACTCTCGAACGCTTCGAGATGCGCTGCGGCGATTGTGGTGATCATGGCGATATGCGGGCGGGTCAGGCGTGCGAGCGGTTCAATCTCGCCGGGGTGGTTCATGCCAATCTCGATCACAGCGAAATCTGCCTTTGGGTCCAGCCGCGCCAGCGTCACTGGCACCCCCCAATGGTTGTTGAAACTTGCCTCGGCCGCGTGGGTTTGGCCGAAATCCGACAGCATTTCGCGCAGCATTTCCTTGGTCGAGGTTTTGCCAGCCGATCCCGTGACCGCGATCACACGTGCCTTCGCGCGCGCGCGTCCTGCGGCACCCAATGCGGTCAGTGCCGCCATTACATCAGGCACGATCAGCAGCGGTGCATCTTCGGGCACACCATCAGGCCGGTGCGTCACCAGCGCCGCAGCAGCCCCTTTCGCAAGCGCTTGGGCCACGAAGTCATGACCATCGCGCGTGGCGGTCAGCGCAATGAACAGATCACCCGGTTGCAGGTTGCGCGTGTCAATGGAAATGCCGCTGGCCTGCCAGTCGCTTGTTGCCAGACCACCCGTCGCCGCTGCCGCGTCCTGCGCGCGCCACAAACTCATGTGCGTGCCTCTAGCGCAGCAATTGCAACCGACGCCTGTTCGACATCATCAAAGGGATAGACGGCATCGCCCACGATCTGCCCTGTCTCATGGCCCTTTCCGGCAATCAAAAGCGCATCCCCCGGTGCCAGCGCATCCACCGCACGCAAGATTGCCTCGGCCCGGTCGCCGACCTCGTTTGCTTCGGGGCAGGCCAGCATAATCTCGTTGCGAATGACTGCCGGGTCTTCCGAGCGGGGATTATCGTCGGTCACATAGACGATGTCGGCATTTTCGGCCGCTGCCTTGCCCATCAGCGGGCGCTTGGTACGGTCGCGGTCGCCCCCTGCACCAAAGACAACAATCAAGCGGCCCATGACATGCGGACGCAGGGCTTGCAGCGCCACTTCCAGCGCGCCGGGCGTATGGGCAAAATCGACAAAGACTGCGGCCCCATTTGCGCGCGTGCCTGCAAGTTGCATGCGCCCGCGCACCCCTTCCAGCCGCGACAGCCGCATGGCAACTTCGCGCATCTCGGCCCCGCAGGCCAACACCAGCCCGACAGCGGCCAGCACATTCTCGGCCTGAAACCCGCCGATCAAAGGCAGGCTTTCCTGATAGACCCGCCCGTCATAGGAGAACCGCACGATTTGCCCTGCGACATCATAGCGTTGCCCCAGAATGCGGATATCGGCGTCTTCATTATGGCCAATAGTCAGGGTGCCCTGCCCGCCTGCCTCGGCAATTGCAAGAAACTCTGGCCCATGAAGGCTGTCCATATTGATGACGGCGATTCCATCATCGGGCAGCACGCGCCCGAACAACTGCGCCTTGGCGGCCATATAGGCCGACATGGTGGCGTGATAATCCAGATGGTCTTGGGTCAAATTCGTGAATGCGGCCGCCCGCAAATGCACGCCGTCAAGTCTGCGCTGGTCCAGTCCGTGCGACGAGGCTTCCATTGCAGCGTGGGTCACGCCCGATTGTGCCATCTCTGCCAGCAGGCGATGCAAGGTAATCGGGTCTGGGGTGGTATGGGCAAGTGGTGCGCTGAATGCGCCCTCGACACCGGTCGTGCCGATATTCGCCGCCTCATGGCCCAGATGAGTCCAAAGTTGGCGGGTAAAACTGGCGACGGACGTTTTGCCATTGGTTCCGGTGACAGCGACCATCGTATCAGGTTGCGATCCGAACCAGAGGGCTGCGGCACCGGCAAGGGCGGCGCGCGGGTCTTCGGCCAGAACCAACGCGACATCGGACCCGTCAAGCACATCATGGGCGATTTCCGCGCCCGCCCTGTCGGTCAGAATTGCACAAGCGCCCATGCGCAGGGCATAGGTGATAAACTCTGCGCCATGCACACGACTGCCGGGCAGCGCTGCAAACAAAGCACCTTCGCGGATCTGGCGGCTGTCAATGGCCAGACCAGTGACGACAGCATTGCCGCCCCGACTAGGGCTGAGGCCCAGAGCCGAGAGCGGACGGGGGGGCAGATCAGTCACGCGCTGGCTCTCCTTGCCAATGACACCGGGTGGCGTCTGTTACCCCAGTTTGGACCTCGTGTTCAATGGCCCTGTGACTATTGCCCCAAGGCGAATGTGGCATTTGCCTCATCCAGCGAAACGGGGCGCAGGCCCAGCAACGGGGCCACACGGCGCGTGATCTCGGCAGAGACAGGCACCGCTGTCCAGCCCGCCGTGCGGCGTGGCTCTGGCCCGGTTGTGTCGGTAGGTTCATCCAGCGTGACGACAAGCACATAACGCGGCTCATGCGCAGGAAAGACGCTGGCGAAAGTTGCGAAAACCGCATCCTTCTTGTAGCCGCCCCCGCGCGGGTTGGGCTTGTCTGCCGATCCTGTCTTGCCCCCCACCGGATAGCCTGCAATCCGCGCGAAAGACGCCGTGCCTTCCTGCACGACCTGATGCAGCATCAGGCGCTTTTGCTGTGATGTGCGCTCGGATATGATCTGTGGGCCTGCTTGCACGCGGTCTTGCTTGACCAACGTTGGCGTTACCTTGCGCCCGCCATTGACCAGCGCGGCATAGCCTGCGGCCAATGCCAGCGGGCTGGTTGACATGCCGTGCCCGTAAGAAACGGTCATGACCGACAGATCGGACCAGCGGTCAGGCAAAAGGGGCCGGGCGCGCGCGGCTTCGGCCACTTCCAGCGGCATCGTGTCCAGAAGCCCGAACTTGCGCAGAAATTCTTGCTGACGTTCGGCCCCGATGGGCTGCATGATCCGCGCAGTACCAATGTTCGAGGATTTGACCATAACTTCCTTCACCGAAAGCTCTGGGCCATAGTTGCGGAAATCACGGATGCGAAAGCGCCCCCATGTCAATGGGCCGCGTGTGTCGATAATGGTCTCGGGCGTCACAGTGCCTTCATCCAGCCCCTGCGCCACCGCAAAAGCCTTCATGACCGAGCCCAACTCGTAATACCCCTGCACGGCACGGTTGAACAACGGGCTGTCCGCCGGCTCCCCTTCGGTTGGTGGGGGGGGGCGGTTGTTCGGGTCGAAATCGGGCAACGAGACAAGGCTGATCACCTCGCCTGTGAAAACATCCATCAGCACGGCAGTCGCGCCGCGCGCGTTCAGCATCTGCTTGCCGCCCTCCAGCACTTCGGTGACTGTCGCTTGCACTGTCAGATCCAGCGACAGGTGCAACGGCTGATCGGTTTTGGTCGCGTCGCGCAGTCGCTCATCAAAGAACAACTCGGTCCCGGCCACACCAATCACCTCGGCGGCGCGCACGCCCTGCTGGCCGAAACTCGCGCCCCCAAGAACATGCGCCGCCATGCGCCCGTTCGGATATAGCCGCATCTCGCGCGGGGCGAACAGCAGGCCCGGCTCGCCTATATCATGTACGGCTTGCATCTGTTCCGGCGAAAGCCGTGTTCTGATCCATGTGAACCGTCGGTTGGGGTCGGTGAAGCGCGCGGCCATGCGCTGCGCATCAATCTCGGGGAAAATGCGCGCAAGTTCTTGCGCTGCCCCTTCCGGGTCAACCATGCGGTGGGTTTCAGCATAAAGCGCGTGCGTGCTCAGATTGGTTGCCAGCACACGTCCCTCGCGGTCCAGAATATCTGCCCGCGCACTGGAGATATCTTCCTGAAGGCCGCGCGCCAACTCCATCGGTGCGGTCGCTGCCAGCAGGCCCATCCGCGCGCCCAAGACGACGAAAGCGCATATGAACAACAGCGCAACCGCCAACAGCCGCGTCTCGGCGCGGCCACGGGCCTGATCGCGCGCGGCTTCCTGCCGCAAGCGGCGGTTTTCGCGCTCGATCAGGTCGGGGTTCTCGCCGGTTTCGCGCGCCCGCAGGACGCGTGCAAGCGGGCGCAGGGGTGTTCGGATCATGGCTGCGCCTCCTCGGTGGTGGCGGATAGTTGTTCAATCTCGCCAGACAGTTCGATCGTATCGAATACCTGTGTGCGGGCGACGGGCATCGGATAGGCAACCTGACCTATTTCACCAAAATGCATGGATGTGATCGGCACCAGCCGCAGCCGTGAGAAATTGATATCGACAAGCTCGCGCAGGCGGTCGGGGCGGTTCAGATAGGCCCATTCCGCGCGCTGGACGCTCAGCGACTCGTTCAGCGCGGCGATCTCACGCTCCAGCGCGCGCCGCTCGTTCATGGCCTGCTGGGTCAAATGGTTTTCCCGATAGGCCCAAGCGGCCAGAGCAATCACCGCAAGCGCCGTGCACAGATACAACAGACTTCGCATCCTCACCTCACCTTGGTTTTTCCAGTGCCAGCCGGGGCAGCCCCAGTCCTTGGCGATCCACCGGTTCCGCCGGGCCGTCCAGACGTTCCGCCATGCGCAACCGCGCCGAGCGCGCACGCGGGTTTAGCGCCAGTTCCTCGTCATCCGCACTGACGCCGCGCCGCTCAATCAGGCGAAAGCGCGGCGTTTCCTCCGGGGCTTCCGGTGCAAAGCGGTTGGCGCGCCCGCCCTGCCCCGCGCGGGCTGTCAAAAAGCGTTTGACCACACGGTCTTCCATGGAATGAAAGCTGACCACCGCCAGCTTGCCCCCCGGTTTAAGCGCGCGCTCTGCCGCTTCCAGCCCTGCAACCAGCGCGTCGAACTCTGCGTTGACCGCGATGCGCAAGGCCTGAAAACTGCGCGTGGCCGGATGGCTTTGGCCTGGCTTGGGGCGCGGCAGACAGCCGCTGACAATGCCAGCCAAATGCAAAGTCGTCTCTATCGGTGCGACTTGGCGTTCGCGCACTATGGTGCGGGCAATGCGGCGCGATGCGCGCTCTTCGCCGAAATGATACAGGATATCGGCCAGCACGCCCTCATCGGCCTCATTGACGAGATCACGCGCGGACGGCCCACTTTGGGACATGCGCATATCGAGCGGGCCATCCTTGGCAAAGGAAAACCCGCGTTCGGCCTGATCCAGTTGCATGGACGAGACACCCAGATCCAGCACCACCCCATCAACGAGATCGCCCGCATGTTCATCCAACTGTGCGAAATTACCCGCAACAAGCCGCAGCCTGTTCCCGTATTCTGCCGCCCAGTCTTGCGCCATTTCCAGCGCCAGCGGGTCACGATCCAGCCCGATCACCTGTTCCGCGCCCGCGTCCAGCAAAGCGCGCGCATATCCGCCGGCCCCCAATGTTCCGTCCAGCCAAACCCCCTTGATCGGCGCCAGATGCGCGAGAATGGGGCGTAGCAAAACCGGAATATGCGGACTGTCAGAACTGCTGGGCATCATGGCTCAAGGCGCGGGCCGCGTGACGGGTTGGGCAGCAGGATGCGCGGGTCATAATCCGCCCCTTTGCCCGTCATCAGGGTTTCGGTCTGCGATGTGTAGGTCGCGTCGAACGTGGCCTCTTTCCAGATCTGGAAATGGTCATTGCGGCCCATGAAGCGGGCTTTTTCATCTGCGTCCAGTTCCAGCTTTTCACGCAGGTAGTTGGGCAGGATAATACGTCCGTCTTCGTCAATCTGCGCTTCGATGGAATTGGCGTGATAGGTCAGTTCCATCAGGCTGCGCTCGGAGGAACCGGGCTGCATCATGTCGATACGATCCTCGATTTCTTCCATGGCTGTGATGGTGAAGCAGTCAAGGCGCTTTTGGTAGTCCAGCCCTGCAACGATAATGAAATTGGGGCGCAGACCTTCTTTCCAGTCAGGGTCACCTTGTTCAATAACACGCCTGAAGGAGGCTGGAACCGACACGCGGCCCTTTCCATCCACCTTCTGGTGAAACGTGCTTCTGAACCTGCGTGCCACTGCCCGGCGGTCCTTTGTCTTATGCCGACCCATGATCGGGTCTACGCAAATGAAAACGGCGGATCGAGCTGCTGCCACTGCTCGATCCGCCGACTGTCCCATCGCTGGGTGCCCGGTTGGCGCTCGCTCCTTTGGGGGAAGGAGGGGGATGCTGCTCGCGAGCGCGCCGGATCTATTTTCTTCTCAGATAAAGCGGGTGCCTGTATGAATTGTCTGCCTCGGTTGGGGTCTTGGTGCCCCGTGCTGCCCGTCTATCTTGCTCACTGGAATGACATGGAACTTTATGGCCATCAAGAAAAAAGATCGCGCAAAAACTCTGGACGCGCCTGATTATCGCAGATATCTGCCACAACATAATGCAGGTTTGCAGATTAGTTTACCACATGTGGTGAGAACAATTTCAGAACCTAGCGAAATAGGCGAAGCACAAGGCGCGCGGGCGGTCGTGACAAATTAGACCATAAAATCCCGGAGTTTTTGCACAACCATAGGCCGTGTTGCACTTCAGCCACGCTTTTGACTGCAACACGCGGCTATTTTCTGACCGGAATCACGCGAAACGGACCTGTGAACGCTGAATCACCGCGAATCACGGCACAGTGATTCGGCGGGGAGCGGCTCGTGATCGCTGAAATTGGTGGAATCCAACGCGGCTGATCGCCACTTCACCCTCGGTGCCATAGGATTCCATGCGTGGTCCGAGGGCCAGTGCCATGAAATCCCATGGCACTGGCGGCATCTGACGCCCTGCGCCTTACAGAACTTCGATCAACCGTGCGGCCATGCGTTCATAAGCTTTGGCAACAAGACTGTCTGTCGCAGCCACAGGTACGCCGCCATCCCCTGCCAGTCGCACCTCGACGCTTAGGGGTAATTCGCCCAGAAACGGTAGCTTTTGCTTCTTCGCCTCGGCGCGCACACCGCCTTCACCGAAGATATGTTCTTCATGGCCGCATTTCGGGCAGATGAAGGTCGACATGTTTTCAATCAGCCCCAAAACCGGCGTGTTAAGCGTTTGGAAGGCACGCAGCGCCTTGCGCGCATCTAGCAGCGCCACATCTTGCGGGGTCGACACGACAATCGCGCCACGCACATCGAATTTGGAACACAGCGTCAGTTGAATATCCCCTGTGCCCGGCGGCATATCGACAATCAGCACATCCAGATTGCCCCATTCCACCTGCGTCAACAACTGCTGCAACGCGCCCATCAGCATTGGACCGCGCCAGATGACGGCATCGTCTTCTTTCAACATCAGGCCGATCGAGATCATGGTCACCCCATGCGCCTGCAACGGGATAATGGTTTTCCCATCGGGCGACGCGGGGCGGCGGTCGACACCCATCATGCGCGGCTGGCTTGGTCCATAGATATCTGCATCCAGCAGCCCCACGCGCAGCCCATGCCGCGCAAGCGCCACCGCCAGATTAGAAGCAACCGTAGATTTCCCGACCCCGCCCTTGCCAGACCCGATTGCGATAATGTTTTTGACACCCGGCACCGATTGCTTGCCCGGCTGTTCTGTCGGGTGGCGCCCCAACTTCAGTGCAGGCGGCGCGCCTTTGGATTTGGCCGCCGGACCATGTGCTGTCAGTGCGACCGAAACCCGCGAGACCCCATCGAGGGCAGAGACGGCCGCCTCGGCGGCCTGACGCACGGGCGCTAGCTTTTGCGCGGCTTCGGGGTTTTCTGCCTCAATGACAAATCGAACGGCCCCATCCTCGATCACAAGCGCGCGGACAAGATCCCGAGAGGTCAGTGTGCCGCCATCAGGCAGATCAATCGCCTCCAGCGCCGATAGAACCTGTTCACGCGTCAGTGTCATAGCTTGCTCCCTCATGTCTTTTCGGGGGGAACATGGCTATTTTTACAGTAACGGCAAGCCCGCAAAGCGCCACGTGGCCCGATTGCGCGCGCTTCCACCCTGTGCCAATATTCTTCAAACATATGGAGAACCCCTTGGAAAACTGTCTTTTCTGCAAGATTGCATCAGGCGCGTTGCCCGCCCACAAGATATATGAAGATACAGAGATTCTGGCCTTTCTGGACCTGCACCCCATCCGCGAGGGCCATGCGCTGGTCATTCCGAAAGCGCACCATATCTGGTTCGAGGATCTGCCACAGGCACTTGCGACACAAATCACCACCTGTGCCCAGCACATCGCCCGCACGATGAAGCAGATGTACCATGTGGAACGCGTGGCCCTGTTCTATACAGGTATTCATGTGCCGCACGCCCATGCGCATGTTGTCCCCATGCATCATGTGCATGATGTCACCTCAGCAGCCTATCTGCGCGACGGGCCTGATTCCTTTAGCGCGCCGCCGCAATTACCCGCCGACGAAATGTCGGCGATTGCCGCGAAATTGCGGGAAAGCTTCTGAAACTGGCTTGATACATTCATGATATTCATTTTCCGCAAGCGGTTTGAGCCTTCGACCGCGAAATTGACCATTTGGTAATCATTTCTGAAATTACCTAGCGTTAACATGCTGTCAGCGCATAGCCGCATTGCAGCATTCTACATTGTGCACCCGCAGCGAGGTGCTATCTATAATCCAACAGCGGGAAAGACGACCGCACGGATAAAAAGGTAGCGTAACCATGGCGCACATTGTTGAAAATCTAGGCGTTTCGCTGGGCAATACCGGCTTTCGTTCAATGATCGAGCGTATCGGCGCGAGTTTCAAGCAACGCCGCGTGTATAACAGAACCCATGCAGAGCTCAGCCAACTGAGCACGCGGGAACTCGACGATCTTGGGATTTCGCGGTCCATGATTTCACGCCTCGCCTATGAGGCAGCGTACGGACGCTAAAACAGTTTCGGACCCTTCCTCCTCCTCCCTGAGGGGTCCGATTGAGACGGCGACCACTCCTCCTCCCTTGGGGTCGCCGCCACAAATTCCGGCCAAGGCTGAAACGCCTGCAACCGGAGACGAGACGTCGCCTCACTCCTCCTCCCTTGGGGCGCACGTAGGAACGATCTGGCCCTCCTCCTCCCTAGCCATATCGTTCTGAGATAAATCGGTCTTCGGATCGAACACATTGTTAAGGTTCTTTCCTCCTCCCTAGGACCTTGCAAATTAGGCGACAGTCCCCTCCTCCTCCCTGGGACTGTCGCCTTTCTCATTTTTAAAGTCTGGAAATTTATCAGAACGGGACGTCGTCGGCCTGTTCCGCAGGCACGATGAACTTCGCCACAACATGGCGCGGGCCGGACTTTTCAAATTCGATGAATAGCTTGTCGCCTTCGACCAATGTGACGCGGCCATAGCCGAATTTCTGATGAAAGACCCGCGCGCCGACCTCGAAGGCAGGCGCAGATGTCCCGTCAATCACCATATTGCGCGCCTCGCGTGGCTGGCTGACCGGGCGCTCTGTCGCTGTTTGCAGCCGCCGCCAACCGGGCGAATTATAGACATCGGCCCGCTGGGCGCGCTCTTCAATCGTGCTGGCAACAGGTGCTATGCCACCCCCATACAGGCCAGGCGGGGTCAGAACTTCGACATGTGCGGCAGGCAGTTCATCGACGAAGCGCGATGGCATCTGTGACTGCCACTGCCCATAGACGCGCCTGTTGGCGGCAAAACTGATGGTGCATAACTGCTCGGCACGGGTGATCCCGACATAGGCCAGCCTACGTTCTTCCTCCAACCCCTTGAGGCCCGATTCGTCCATCGAGCGTTGCGAGGGAAACAACCCGTCTTCCCAGCCGGGCAGAAACACGACCGGAAATTCCAACCCTTTGGAGCCATGCAGCGTCATGATACTGACCTTGGCCTCGGTATCATCACTGTCATTCTCCATGATAAGCGAGATGTGCTCTAGAAATCCTTGCAGGTTTTCGAAGGATTCGAGCGCCTTGATCAGTTCTTTCAAATTCTCCAACCGCCCCGGCCCTTCGGGCGTCTTGTCGTTTAGCCACATCTCGGTATAGCCCGACTCCTCCAGAATCTGCTCGGCCAGTTCGATATGATTTTGCGCATCCCCCTCAGGGCGAATGACCTCGACCAGATCATCTTCGGCTTCCACCATGCCCGTGGTGCCGACGGCGCTGTGCCAACGCGCAATATTCTCGATCAGCGCGCGCAACTGCGCTGCCCCCCTGCCCTTGATCTCGCCCGCCTCAATCGCAAGTGCCGCGCCCTGCACCAGCGGCACAGCGTTTGCGCGCGCAATGCGCTGGATTGTCTGCTGCGCCTTGTCGCCCAAGCCCCGTTTAGGGGTGTTAACGATCCGCTCAAAGGCCAGATCATCGCCAGGGCTGACCGCCAGACGAAAATAGGCCATCGCGTCGCGGATCTCCATACGTTCATAGAATCGCGGCCCGCCGATCACACGGTAGGGCATGCCAATGGTCAGAAACCGATCCTCGAAGGCGCGCATCTGGTGGCTGGCGCGCACAAGTATGGCCATCTGGTTCAGGCTGAACGGGTTTAGCCCGCGCGTGCCTTGGCTAAGGTCTTCGACCTGTTCGCCGATCCAGCGCGCCTCTTCCTCGCCGTCCCAATGGCCGATCAGGCGCACTTTTTCGCCCGCCCGCGCTTCGGTCCACAAGGTTTTGCCCAGCCGGTCTTCATTGCCTGCAATCACTTGGGATGCAGCGGCCAGAATATGCGGCGTTGAGCGGTAGTTCTGTTCCAGCCGCACCACGACCGCACCGGGAAAATCACGCTCGAACCGCAAAATATTACCCACTTCAGCACCGCGCCAGCCATAGATCGACTGATCGTCGTCGCCCACGCAGCAGATATTCTTGTGCCCCTCGGCCAGCAGCCGCAGCCACAGATATTGCGCCACATTGGTGTCCTGATACTCGTCCACCAGAATATAGCGAAAACGTTGCTGATAGCTTTGCAGCACGTCAGGATGCGCCTGAAAGATCGTCACGCAATGCAGCAACAGATCGCCAAAATCGCAGGCATTCAGGGTTTTCAGCCGGTCCTGATAGGCGGCGTAAAACTCTGTCCCGCGATTGTTGAAGGCACTGGCCTCGGAACTTGGCACTTGGTCAGGCCGCCATGCACGGTTTTTCCACTGGTCGATAATCGAGGCCAGCAGCCGCGCGGGCCAACGCTTGTCGTCGATATTGGCCGCAACAAGAAGTTGTTTGAGCAGTCGCAACTGGTCGTCACTGTCCAGAATTGTGAAATTCGATTTCAAACCGACAAGTTCGGCATGACGCCGCAGCAGTTTCGCACTGATCGAATGAAAGGTGCCCAGCCACGGCATCCCCTCGACCGCCTCGCCCAGATAGCCGCCGACGCGCAGCTTCATTTCGCGCGCGGCCTTGTTGGTAAAGGTCACGGCCAGAATGCCGGACGGATAGGCGCGGCCAGAGTTCAGCAAATGCGCAATCCGGGCGGTCAGCGCCTTCGTTTTGCCTGTGCCGGCCCCTGCCAGCATCAGCACGGGGCCGTCCAATGTGTCGACGGCCTGCCGTTGCGCAGGGTTCAGCCCGTCCAGATAGGGTGCGGGCCGCGCAGCCATAGCGCGGGCGGAAAGCGGGAGATCGGAGTTGAAATCTGACATGGGTGCAACACTAACGCGGGCGGCGGCGCAGGGGAAGCGGTGTTCTGCAAGTGTTCCAAAAGAATTTGCGCGCAGCCATTGGCAAGCGCGCCGCGCCGGATATAGTCGCACCTCATGAGCCTTGATCTGCGCTATCCCGCCCTGTCCGACCTGAAAGCCGCCTGCAAACGGCGGGTGCCGTGGTTTGTGTGGGAGTATCTGGACAGCGCCACAGGCACGGAATCGGTCAAACCGCGCAACCGGGCCGCGCTGGACGCGGTGTTGTTCCAACCCGCCGTGTTGCGCGGTGCGATAACGCCCGACTTGCAGACGCAGTTTCTGGGGCAAGACTATGCCATGCCCGTCGGCATTGCCCCGATTGGCATGTCCGGTCTGATCTGGCCGGGGGCAGAGGCGGCACTGGCCCAGATGGCGCAGACCACCCGCCTGCCCTATTGCCTCAGCACCGTTGCCACACGCCTGCCCGAAGAGATTGGGCCTATCGCAGGTGATATGGGCTGGTTTCAGCTTTATCCGCCCAAAGACCCGAAGATTCGCGCCGATATTCTGACCCGCGCCCGAAATGCCGGTTTTCGCACATTGGTGCTGACAGTCGATCTGCCCGGCCCCTCGCGGCGCGAGCGGCAGTTGCGCGCGCAGCTTGCGATCCCCCCCAAACTGACCCCGTCAATGCTGTGGCAAATCGCGCAATGCCCGTCATGGGCGCTTGGTACACTGCGCCACGGCCAACCCCGCTTGCGCCTGATGGAGGCGTATTTGAAGCTTGACGGCAACGCCCCCTCAACCGCGCATCCCGGCTATCTGCTGCGCGCGGCCCCTGATTGGGACTATGTGCAGGCGGTGCGCGCGCTCTGGGATGGGCCGTTGGTGATAAAAGGCGTGATCGAGCCGCAAGATGCCCTGCGCCTGCGCGATACGGGCGCAGATGCGATCTGGGTGTCCAATCATGGGGGACGGCAATTCGACGGCGCACCCGCCGCATTGCACGCCCTGCCCCGCATTCGCGCAGCCATTGGCCCGGACATGCCCCTGATCTTCGATGGCGGCGTTGAATCAGGGCTGGATGTGCTGCGCGCACTGGCCTTGGGGGCAGATTTCACCATGCTGGGGCGTGGCTGGCACTACGCCCTTGGCGCATTGGGGCCGCAAGGTGCCCAGCATCTGGCACAGATTCTGCGCGACGACCTTGCCAGCAACATGATCCAGATGGGACTAACCCAGCCGAAAAAGGCGCATTTACAGCTATGGACGCACGGCCCAGCACCTGAAATCTAACGAATTCTTGCAAAAGCTTTACGATTGCCCAGAAATCGGTCTAGAAACCTGACCAATACCAGCGCTTTTTTGTCAAAGGGACACATATGGCCGCGTTCAAGAAAATCCTCATCGCCAATCGGGGTGAAATCGCCATCCGCATCATGCGGGCCGCCAATGAACTGGGCAAGCGCACTGTCGCTGTCTATGCCGAAGAGGATAAACTCGGACTGCACCGCTTCAAAGCGGATGAAGCCTACCGCATTGGCGACGGGCTGGGGCCGGTTGCCGCCTATCTGTCGATTGACGAGATTATTCGGGTCGCCAAGAATTCTGGCGCAGATGCTATCCATCCGGGCTACGGGCTGTTGTCTGAAAACCCTGATCTGGTCGAAGCCTGTGTTGCCAATGGCATCACCTTTATCGGCCCCAGGGCAGAAACCATGCGCGCGCTTGGCGACAAGGCCAGTGCGCGGCGGGTGGCGATTGAGGCAGGTGTGCCCGTCATTCCGGCAACCGAATTGCTGGGCGACGACATGGACGAGGTCCGCGCAATGGCCGAGAAAGTCGGCTATCCACTGATGCTCAAGGCCAGCCACGGCGGTGGCGGGCGCGGTATGCGCGCGGTCAACGGCCCGGAAGAGTTGGAAGCCAAGGTCCGCGAAGGCCGCCGCGAAGCAGAGGCCGCCTTTGGCAATGGCGAAGGCTATCTTGAAAAGATGATCATCCGCGCGCGCCATGTCGAGGTGCAGCTCCTGGGCGACACGCATGGCAATCTGTATCATCTGTATGAACGCGACTGCACTGTGCAGCGCCGCAACCAGAAAGTGGTTGAACGTGCCCCCGCCCCCTATCTGAGTGAAACGCAGCGCGCCGAAATCTGCGAATTGGGCCTGAAGATTGGCCGCGCGGTGGGGTATCAGAACGCAGGCACTGTTGAGTTCCTGATGGATATGGACACCGAGCAGTTCTATTTCATCGAAGTGAACCCGCGGGTGCAGGTCGAACATACCGTGACCGAGGAAGTCACCGGCATTGACATCGTCAAGGCGCAAATCCGCATTGCCGAAGGTGAAACCCTGTCCGAAGCGACAGGCACACCAAGTCAAGGCGATGTGACACTGTCGGGACACGCGCTGCAATGCCGGGTCACAACCGAAGACCCGATGAACAATTTTATCCCCGATTACGGGCGTCTGACCGCATATCGCAGTGCCACAGGCATGGGCATTCGCCTCGATGGCGGCACTGCCTATGCGGGCGGCGTCATCACCCGTTATTACGACTCGCTTCTGGTCAAGGTGACCGCTTGGGCCCCCACCCCGACTGAGGCCATCGCCCGTATGGACCGCGCGTTGCGCGAATTCCGCATTCGTGGCGTCAGCACCAATATCGCCTTTGTCGAGAACCTGCTCAAGCACCCGACATTCATCGATATGAGCTACACCACCAAGTTCATCGACACTGCCGATGATCTGTTCAATTTCCGCAAGCGCCGCGACCGGGCGACGAAAATCCTGACCTATATCGCGGATATTACGGTTAACGGGCACCCCGAAACCGCAGGTCGCGCGCTGCCGCCCGCCGGGATCAAAACCCCTGTTGCGCCAAGCGTCACCGGCACACCCCCGCGCGGGACCAAGCAGATCCTGGACGAACAGGGGCCACAGGCCGTGGCCGACTGGATGGCGGCACAAAAGCAACTGCTGTTGACCGACACGACCATGCGCGATGCGCACCAGTCGCTTCTGGCAACGCGCATGCGCTCCATCGACATGATCCGCGTGGCACCCGCCTATGCCCATACACTGCCGCAACTGTTCAGTGTGGAATGCTGGGGGGGGGCAACGTTTGACGTGGCGTACCGGTTCTTGCAGGAATGCCCTTGGCAGCGCCTGCGCGATCTGCGCGAACGCATGCCCAACCTGATGACGCAAATGCTGCTGCGCGCCTCGAACGGGGTGGGGTACACAAATTACCCCGACAATGTGGTGCAGTTCTTTGTGCGTCAGGCTGCCGAAACCGGCGTGGATGTCTTTCGCGTGTTCGACAGCCTGAACTGGGTCGAGAATATGCGCGTGGCGATGGATGCTGTGCTGGAAGCAAACAAAGTCTGCGAAGGCACAATCTGCTATACGGGCGACATTCTGAACCCCGACCGCGCGAAATATGACCTGAAATACTATGTGGCGATGGGAAAGGATCTGCGCGAAGCAGGCGCGCATGTGCTGGGGCTGAAGGATATGGCGGGGCTGTTGAAACCTGCCTCTGCCCGCATTCTCGTCAAGGCGTTGAAGGAAGAAGTGGGCCTGCCCATCCATTTCCACACCCATGACACAGGCGGCATTGCCGGTGCCACCATTCTGGCCGCAGCCGAGGCAGGCGTGGACGCCGCCGATGCCGCGATGGACGCGCTGTCGGGCAACACCTCGCAGCCCACATTGGGATCAATCGTCGAAGCTTTGCGCTATACCGACCACGACACTGGCCTTGACATGAATGCGATCCGCAAGATTTCGGATTACTGGGAAGAAGTCCGCACCCATTACGCGGCCTTTGAATCGGCGCAGCAGGCCCCCTCTTCCGAAGTGTATCTGCATGAGATGCCGGGGGGGCAATTCACCAACCTCAAGGCGCAAGCGCGCTCTATGGGGCTGGAAGAACGCTGGCCCGAAATCGCGCGCACCTATGCCGATGTGAACATGATGTTCGGCGATATCGTCAAAGTGACGCCGTCGTCCAAAGTGGTAGGGGACATGGCGCTGATGATGGTCAGTCAGGGGCTGAACCGCGCCGATGTCGAGAATCCTGACAAGGATGTAAGCTTCCCCGATTCCGTCATCGACATGATGCGGGGCAATCTGGGCCAGCCCCCAGGTGGATGGCCCGACAAGATTTTGCGCAAGGTACTAAAAGACGAGGCCCCGGTGTCCGAGAGGCCCGGCAAACATCTGGAACCAGTCGATCTGGAAGCCGAGCGCATCAAACTAAGCGCGGAGCTAGAGGGGCTGAAGATCGATGATGAAGATCTGAACGGCTATCTGATGTATCCGAAGGTCTTTCTCGACTATATGGGACGCCATCGTAGCTATGGCCCAGTGCGCACGCTGCCGACACGGACATTCTTCTATGGGATGGAGCCGGGTGAAGAGATTTCAGCCGAGATCGATCCGGGCAAAACGCTTGAAATCCGGCTGATCACTTTGGGCGAAACCACCGATGACGGCGACGCAAAGGTGTTTTTCGAACTTAACGGGCAGCCGCGCACCATTCGTGTGCCCAATCGAGAGGTCAAAGCCAAGACCGCGCAGCGCATGAAGGCCGATCCGGCAAATGCCAACCATGTCGGCGCGCCAATGCCGGGGTCTGTGGCCTCGGTGACAGCCAGCGTCGGCACAAAGGTCAAGGCGGGCGATCTGCTCCTGACAATCGAGGCCATGAAGATGGAGACAGGCCTGCATGCTGACCGCGATGCGACCATCAAGGCCGTGCATGTGCAGCCGGGCACCCAGATCGAGGCCAAGGACCTGCTGATCGAGCTGGAGGAGTGAACCAGATGCGCGCGCAGGGGGCATCGAGCCCCCTGCACGCGCGCTGCCGCCCATTGGTTGCAAGACCTGCTCAAAAATAGCTGCGTACCAACGCCTCTGACACCAGCCGCCAGCCATCCGCGATCACGAAGAACGACAGCTTGAACGGCAAGGAGACGATGGCGGGCGGAACCATCATCATGCCCATCGACATCAGCACCGCCGCCACCACCAGATCAATGATCAGGAATGGCAGAAAGATCAGAAAGCCGATCTGAAAGGCGCGCGCAACCTCGCTGAGCATGAAGGACGGAACCAGCACCGAAAGCGGCGCATCCACTGAAAGCACGGCGTCTATATCGGGCCGCAGGCTGGCCAGACTTTCAAAGGTTGCATCGTCCGTCCGCGCCAACATGAAGTGGCGAAACGGCTCTACCACCTGAACAAAGGCCTCTTCCGGGGTGAGCACGCCGTCGTTCAACGGCACGATGCCGCCCTGCCACGCCGCGACGAAGACCGGCTCCATCACGAAATAGGTCAGAAACAGCGCCAGTGACACGATCAGCATATTGGGCGGCGATTGCATCAACCCCAAAGCCTGACGCAAAATCGCAAGCACTGTAACGATGAAGGGAAAGCAGGTCACCATCACCAGAATGCCGGGCGCGAGGCTCAGCAATGTCAGCACAACAAGCAGTTGCACAACGCGCACGCTCAACGCACCCTCATCGCCAAAACTCAGACTGACGTCTTGGGCCTGCCCAGCAACGCTGCCAGCGATCAGAAACACAACGGCATAGAGGGCGAGGGTCTGCAAATGATGCGCCACAGCCTTACAGCGCTTCGCGCAGATCAATGATTTCCGTCAATCGGACGCCCAGATAACCCGTCTGCTCGCCCTCGAGTTCCTGCAATATTCCGCGCGCGACGAGTTTGTCACCGATATAAAGTTCGACCGGATCATCCACCCGCCGGTCAAGAACCAGTACGGAATCGCGCCGCAATTTCAGCAGATCGCGCACGATGGGACGCGCGCGCCCCACGGATATCGCAATCTCGATGGGAACCTGATTAAGTATGCCGCTGGTCAAATCACGGTCGTCCATATGTTTGTTCCTGTCTGGTTTGCCAATTCTGGTGTTGAGCGAAGGCCTCGCGCACGCGGGCAAGCACGTCATCAAGATCAATCACCCGTTCCTGACTGCCGATGCGCAAGGATATCTGCGCCTCTGAAAAGCTGGGCTCTGCAACCAGTTCAATCTCGGCCTGTGTGCAGGACGCGATCCATGTGCCCAAGGTGCCAAGAACATTCGCGGAGCAAAGTATCTGCACCGAAGGCCGCGTATGCTGTTGGATCAATGTGTCCAACTCTGCCTTCAGACACAGCGGCAAGGCCAGTCGCGCAGCCTCTGGCAGGACGCTGTCCAGAAGGGCCTGCGTCAGCGCAAGGAACGAGGCCGACAGTGCTTGATGGGCTTCGTTATAGCTAAACCCAATGGCTTGCAGCGCCTCTTGCGCCGCAATGTGGCGCAGGTCATTTTCATTGCGCATATGCTCCAATGCGTCTTGCCAACCTGCGGCATAGCCCTGTTCAAAGGCCGTCTCGCGCATTTTCTCGGCCTGAAGGGCATCAAGCAGGGGTGCCTGTTCATCCGGTTGCGCCACCTCGAACACTTCAAGCTTCAACGCTCCCTGCCTCATGAGGGCTTCCATATTGGGGCGGGTGTTATCAAGAGATATTTTCACAAAAAGTCTCGCCCCCGGCTGAGCTGTTGGCTGCGAGGGTGTCATCGATTGGCCGATCCTGCGGATCGGGATCATTGCAGGAGAACCACGGCGAGGGGCGTTCAGCGCGAAGACATCCATCTATCGCAGCGGTGAACGCCCCGGGGATAGGAGCCGCGGCGCCCCTGTAGTTTGAAGAAGCTGTGTGTTTGGCCTTGTGTAGCGCGTCAACCACCTTGTCCGGTGCCGACAACCACCTTGGCCGGTTATAGCGGCCGCCGGGGTTGTGTTTTTTACTGTCTTTAGGTCAGGTTTTTTCCTTCTTCTTGGTTGTCGTTTTTGGTTGTCGCTGAGGCTTCGTTTTGCATTTTCATGTTGGCCGCAGCGCTTCTTTGGCGAAAGCTTTGCGCATTCATCTCAAGAATGCTGGCATGGTGGACAAGTCGGTCGATGGCCGCGACGGTCATGGCTTTGTCGGGAAAGATTTGATCCCATCCACTGAACGGCTGATTGGCCGCGATGGCGATGCTGCGATATTCGTATCGCCGGGCAATCAGTTCGAAGAGCACCCCGGTTTCGGCCTGATCCTTGTGGGCATAGGTAATGTCATCAAGGATGATCAGGTCAAATTTGTCGAGCTTGGCCAAAGCTGCTTCGAGCACCAGATCCCGACGTGCGGCTTGCAGTCTTTGGACAAGATCGCTGGTCCGGGTATAGAAGACCCTATGGCCTGCTTCGATCAGGGCATGGCCAATGGCACAGAGAATGTGGGTCTTGCCCGTGCCGGAGTTGCCAATGGCGATCAGGTTTGCGCCGCCGTCCAACCAATCTCCCGCAGCCAGAGCTTCGACCCGGGCGCGTGGTAAGGTAGGCAGAGCTTTGAAATCGAAGGTTGCCAAAGTCTTTCCAGCTGGGAGCTGGGATTCATTCAGATGACGGCGCATGCGGCGCATGTCCCGCTCGGCGAGTTCGTATTCGGCCAGCACGGCCAGGAAGCGCGCAGCCGGCCAGCCTTCGGTATCGGCTCGTGTGGCGATTTCCTGCCATAGCTTGTGGAAGCTGGGTAAGCGCAGGGCGCTCAGCATGCTGGGCAGCGTGTGGATGTCGATCTCCCGGGAGGTCATGCGCGTACCTCCAGCAGCGCATCGAAGCTGTCCAGCGACGGATGAGAAACCACAACATCCTTTGGCAGCACCGCGTGTTTAGGGGTGAGCTGTGTCGCGAGCGTCTTTGGGTCCGGTATCAAACCAGAGCCGAGATCGTCAGCAAGAAGACGTGCCAATTCCGCTTCGCAGGCTTGATCGTGGGCAATAAAGAGCAGAGCGACCATGCGGCGGCAGGCGTCGCGTCGCGGCAGGCTGTGCTGTAGCACTTCCCAGGCCTGCGCGTATTCGGTGCGGGGGAAGAGGCCATCGCGGTAGATCGAGCTCCAAAGAGCCTGTGGTTTGCGCTTCAAGGCATGGATAACGTGGTGGTAATTGATGACATGGACACGATGGCCATCGTTACGGCCTCGGCCACGGGGATGCGTTGCGACAAGGGTGCTGCCCAAGAATGCGTCGAGGCGGTCATCATATAGATGGATGCGCAAACGCTGCCCGATGAGCTGTGACGGCGCGCTGTAAAAGATGCTTTTGACCCTGAAGCCGCCCATTCTTGTGACCGGCACGATAACTTCCGTATAGTCTGTGGTGCGCCGCGGCGGCAAAGGTTTAAGATGCAGCTGTTCTACCTCAACCGCTTCCATACGCTGTCGATTGCGCCGCGCCACCAGCATATCAATGAAACGACGATACTCGGCCACAGATGCAAAATCACGGCTGCCGCGCAGGATCAGTGCCTGTGCGATGGCCTTCTTCAAGTGACGGTTCTGCGATTCCACGGCGCCATTCTCATGGGCTTCACCACGGTTGTTGCGACTGGCATCCATACCATAATGACCGACGAACGCTTCATAGCGCTTGGTAATATCCTCACACTCGTCACGCGTCAGATTTCGAAATGCGGCTGAAAGACTATCCGTACGATGGTTTTGTGGAACACCCCCCAAGGCCCACAACGCCTGCTGGAGGTTCTCGGCCAAGGCCGTAAAGCTCTCCCCGCCCAAGACAACACCAACATGTTCCCAGCGGCTATAGACCATTGCGAAATGATAAAGCAGGTGCGGGAATAGTGCGCCTGCAATGGTCACTTCCAGCTCGGCTGCATGGGTGAAGTCGGACTGTGCCATATAGCCTGGCTCTGGTGTCTGGCGAAAAATGATGTCGCGCTCCGGGCCTTTAAGCGCGCGCCACTGCCGGACCCTTCGCTCCAGGGTTCGGCGGATGCGATCATCTGGAAAAGCCAAAGGATGTAGACCCTGGAGGTGACGCAACAACGTCACGGCCTGCAGGGCATTGTCGTTCTCCAGAACAGGAAGGATGTCATTCTCCCAATACCCTTCAAGAGGATCGGATACTGTACGCCCGTGAACAATCTTGCGCTGTGAAGGGGGCGTTGGATCTGCATCAAATCGCCGAGCGGTTCTTTCGCTGAACCCGGCACGGGCGGCTGATGTGCATTGGCTGTGATTTTTGAGGTCGGTCATGTATAATCTCAATTGCTGGTCGGTGATGGATTGATAGGCCAACCGGGGTCCTCCGTTGGAACGTAGAGGCTTCCGGCTTATCAACCCGCAGCGACCAGCACCTAACCCAAAATCATCTTGGCCGGTGGCGCTGACCTCCAGGCGGGCAAGCCCGCCCTCCGATCAGCGCCACCGGCCAAGATGGTTGTCGCTACCGGCCAAGGTGGTTGTCGCTCAACAGCCTTGTTTTGCGCGCATCAGCATCACCGAAATATCCCGCACCGGAATGTGCTTCCATCCGTAGTCAGCGCTGTGGCCGCTACATTATACCCAGTCCAAGAACGGTTCCCGCGTGCCTATCTCCTAGGCGCACTCAGATGGTTATCTGGTGACTAGCCCACAGTCGGCATCATCGGGAACCGCGTCCCGGCTTGGGGACCTCGGTGAGCCATCGCCGTCAGGCGCGGCCTATCTCTCCTTTTGCTTCAGAACTCTGATGTGAATGGGGGTGCGGTTTTTCACAGCCTATGCTGTGGTGGCCGCCACAGCATCAGAGCGGGTGTAGCGAAATTCAGCGTTGTCTCGCCACATGCGGTGCAGAACCACCCCGATCCGACGCGCCAGCGCAACTGTCGCGCGCTTCTTTCCGCGCCGTTTGGCGACATTCCAAGCCCAGGCACTCAGCCAATTGGGGCGCCCGCTATGCAACATCACCGTTGCCGCTTGATAAAGCGCCGTGCGCAGCCCCGCATCGCCCGCCCGTGAGATCTCGCCAATGATATCGCGTTCACCGGATTGCTCGCGGCGTGGCGTCAGGCCAACCCAGGGACCAACGTCTCTGGAAGATCGAAATCGTTCAGGGTCATCAATCGCTGCCTTGACCGTCAGAGCCACGCGGTAACCAACGCCTGGCATGGTCATCAACTGACGGCAGACGCGATCCGATTTGGCATGATCACGCAGCAACTTCTCCATCCCTGCCAGCTCCTGACGCAGGGCACGGCGCGCACTCAGGATCGGGGTCGCGGCAGCTTCCAGCATAGGATTGCCCTCGGCCAGCTCCAGCACCCGCTGTTCAAACCGCCCCTTGGCCACCTGTCCCATCTTCAGTCCGAAGTTGCGCAGCACTCCACGGATCGACAGCTCAAGCGAGAGGGTCGCTTTCTGGATTGCCTTGCGCGAAGACAGCAGCGCGCGCATTTCCTGTGCCGACAGGGATTTGCAATGAACCGATCGGAACCACCCCATCTGCAAGAGCCGCGCAATCCCTTCGGCGTCGCGCCGGTCTGTTTTGATCGGCATCGCCTTCAGCGCACCCTTCACCTGCCGAGTTTCCATCAAAACGGTGGCAAAGCCAGCCTCGGTCAAATGCTGATACAGCCATTGCGACAATGGCCCAGCTTCAAGCCCTACCCCAACGACGCGCCCGGGCAGGCCACGCAAGACCCTCACCAGATCTTCGGGTTCGCTCGGCGCGGCCGTTTCTTTCACCACCTTGCCCTGCGCGGACACCACGCAAATCGCGGTGCTTGCAAGGGAGACGTCTAAACCGATATACAAATCCATGTCGTTGCCCTTTCGTATTGGATATCTTGGGGCGCGCTTCACAGCACGACCCCGTTGACACGCAGCCCAGCGTGCCAAGGGCAACGACACATCAATCAACCTCGGATTTCAATTCACAACGGTCGTGATTCGCGCCGAGCCCCAATACGGTATCTCCTTGCGTTCATCCATCCAGTGCCGCAACACCTGAACCGAATCGTCCTCGCGCGCCTCTATCAATTGGCGCATGCGCTCTATCGGATCTTCACTTGGCGCGTCATAGTCGGATGCCCGCATGGTTTCGGTGACGCCCGAATCGGAGCTTGTCGCATCCAACAGCGCCGGCGAATACCCATCAACCGGTTCTTGCGACGGCCTTGCTCGCCCCGCCCCGGACCCCGCGCGCAGAATGGGCCGGAGAACGAACAGGGCAATCACCAGCACGGCGATCAGCAAAAATGCCCATTTGATTAAGGACATAACGTCAAGTGTCGTCAAAGAGAATATGCCAGAGCTTGCCTCGGTGCCGATTGCTGATACCGGCTCGAACGGCAAAGATCGAAGCGTGATGACATCCCCGCGCGCCTCATCAAACCCGACCGCCGAGGCGACCAGTTCGCGCAAGGCCTCTAGTTCTTCGGCCGGGCGGGGTGCCCAGACAGGCGTGCCATCATCCCCAAGGGCGCGCACCCCGTCAATCAGCACTGCAACCGTCATGCGCCGGACAGCACCGGGGTTGCGTTCAACCTCGCGGCGGGTTTCCGACACTTCGAAATTTGTACGCTGGCGCGATTGGGTTTCGCGCGACTGGGCACTGCCATCTGTGGCCGCTGCATCACCGTCAGGCAGATTGCTGGCCACGGTGACGCCCTGTTGGCGGGTATCGGTGTTGTTGGTGTTGTTCTCCTCCACCTCGCTGCTGATGGCCACGCGGGACTCGGGGTCCAGACGGCGTTCGTGTATGACCTCGCGGTCGGTCGGGGTTTCAATGCTCAGTTCAACCACTGCGCGGCCATGGCCGACATGCGCTTCAAGGATACGTTCGACATTGCGGCGCAGCTCTTGCGTCCGGTCGCTCCCCGGACCTGACAGTCCGGTGTCAGATTCCGGCCCATGGACAAGCCCCCCTGCACCGTCAATGACCGACACATCTTCCGGGGTCATGCCGGCCACGGCAGATGCCACCAGAAACCGAATCGCTCTTGCCTGAGGGACAGTTAGCGCCGCAGTTGTCGTGGTGACCGTGACCGAAGCGGTCGGCTGCGTGCCGCGCCGGAAGCCGATCGAACTGGCCTGAGCGATATGCACACGTGCAGCGCGAACATGGGGACCGGCAGCAATTGTGCGCGCCAACTCACCTTCTTTTGCCCGCCAGTAGGCGGCGTCAAACATCTGCGAGGTCGTGCCAAACCCTGTGAGGGAGTCGAGCACCTCATAACCTGAATGCGCGTTTGCAGGCAGTCCGTTGTATGCGCCGTTTCTGACCCATTGTTTTTTTCGATGCGCGCGGGTTGACATGCTTTGGGTTGGCGCGTTTTTGAGCTCGTCAGGGAGTCCCGGGCGAGCTCCTTTGTGAGGCGGCAGCATAGGCCCATGGCATCAAAGCATCGATATCTTTTTCGAGATGCCCATTGGCCAGCTTTGTGTATAGGTCATGTAGATAGGCGTATGGCTCGACGCCATTCATGCGACAAGTTCCGATCAGGCTCGCGAAGCGCGCCCAAGAACGGGCACCGTCATCGTGACCTGCAAAAAGTGTGTTGCGCCTTGTCATTGCGGGGGTTCTGATCGCGTTTTCGACCAGGTTGGAATCCATGTCCACATGACCGTCCTCGAGAAAGAGGCAAAAGCCATCCTGTCGGCTGAGCATATAGGCCAGAGCCTTGCCCAGTTCGGACTTGCGCGACACCCGGCCGGCTTGGGCATTGAGCCAGGCAAAGAATTTATCGACCAGTGGACGGGATTGATCCTGCCGGACGGCCCTACGCTGCTCGGGTGGCGCCCCTCGGATTTCGGCCTCAATCTTATATAGGGCTGCAATTCGCACCAGAGCCTCATCAACGATGGGCGATCCCGCTTTCGGCTGGGCTTTAATCAAGGCTCTTCGCCCATGCGACCAGCAATAGGCCAGTTTCAAGGGCTTGCCACCCACCCGCTTGGGCGTCGCCAATGCGCTATACCCGCCATAGGCATCAACCTGGATTGTGCCGTTGAAGCCGTTGAGGATTTCTGCCGCGTATTCCCCCTTTCGCCCGGGTCGATAGTGGAACACGACACCAGGTGGGGATGATCCGCTCCAACCACGATCATCTCGCAGCACGGCCCAGAAATATCCCGTCTTGGTTTGGCCGCGACCAGGATCAAGTACTGGCGCTGTTGTTTCATCGACGTAAAGCCGCGTGCTGCCCTTAAGCAGAACCATCGCCATGTGATCGACCACAGGGGCAAGCAGTGCCCCTGTGCGTCCCATCCAATCTGACAGGACGGCGCGATCAATTGGGGCGCCATTGCGGGCCATTGCTACGGATTGCCGGTTCAAAGGGTTGAAGTCACAGAATTTGGCTACACTGATATGGGCCAGCAAGGCTTCGGTCGGCCAGCTGTTTTCCAATAGATGCGCAGGAGCTTTGGCTTGGGTCACGCCCGTGCGGCCTTTCGGGCAGGCATACTTTGGACGCACGGTGACGATGACTTGGTACTGGGCGGGAATGATATCCAGCCGCTCCGAGCGATCCTCTCCGATCTTGACCATATCGCCGCAACCACATGGACACGCGATGCTGTCGGGTTCAATCACGCGCTCGACCCGGGGCAAGCCCTCTGGAAGGGCGCGAGGCTTGCGTGGTTTGCGCGGAGCCTTGCTCTTGTTTTGGGATTTTTTCTCGAGCGCGGCCTGAACAGCCTCGATTTCCGCCTGCGTCTCGGCGATGGCGGTCTCTTGATCTTCGAGTGCCAGCTCCAGCTGATCAGGGGTCAGCTTTTCGGATTTGGGTCCGAATTTTGTGCGCCGGTAGTCGGCCACCTGACTTTCCAGCTTCTCGACCAGCGCGGTCAACGTGACAACCAGCGCACCTTTTTCTTCGGCTTCCGCCTGATGATGCAGACGTGCTGCACGCTCAACAGTGACCTCGAACTGGGCCTTTTCGAGCGCTGCTTGCTGCGTCTCGAGGGCCTTGATGACCTCGGACGGCAAGTCAGGAAATCGGCTGAGATCGAGTAGTTTTGACATGACCATTTCTACCAAGAAACGTCAGAAATGGCCAGCAAAATAACACTATAATCAGTGTATTAGTTATCCTGCCGCAGTCGGCGGAGCAACCCGTTTGGGCACCATTTGTCGCCAATCCAGACCTTCGAACAGAGCCTCGTACTGAGCCCGAGACAGCTGCATGACGCCGTCCTGGATTTTGGGCCAGACGAAGTTGGAAATCTCCAACCGCTTGTAAATCAGCACCAGTCCGGTGCCATCCCAGAGCAGGATTTTCAACCTGTCACCACGCTTGGAGCGGAACACCACCGTCAGGCCAGAATGCGGATCCAACCCCAGTTCGTTTTGCACTGTAGCGGCCAGACCGTCATGTCCCCGACGGAAGTCCACTGGTTTTGTCGCAATCACAATCGGCAGTCGCTGCCCTGCAACAATCACGACACCCCCCGCACCAAACGGATCAATTCAGCCGCGCGCGCCACAGCAGCACTGGCCGGAACGCGGATAATGACATCAGATCCAATCGTCACCGTTATCTCATCACACGTCTCGTCGCGTTCACCGTACCCTGACATGCTGCCAGCGCCCTGTCGTGTCATTGCAACTTCCAATGGCACAAATGCAGGCTCAGACTTATCGGCTGACAGGGTTGCATCACTGACTGCTGTCATGACATCCGCAGGCAGAACCAATTTGCCATCACGCGCCATCCGCCGCCAATCTGACAACTGATGTGGGACAATGTCATAGCGTTTCGCAACGTCCACAACGCGCGCACCAGGTTGAAAACTCTCTGCCACAATCTGCGCTTTCACATCATCTGGCCAACGACGGTTGCCCCGAACAGGCTCAACGAGCCCCAGCCGTCCATCGAATCCACTTCCATCCGCCATAGCATCCTCCAACAATATCAGTCAGAGATTTATCGGCCCGAGACAGAAATGGCGAAAGACCTCAAATCAATGGGACGCAGACGGCGCATACAGTCCGTTTGCCGCCATCATCAGCCGCGTTTCATCGCGCACGCGAGACGGCACATAAATCGCCCCCGCGCGCACATCATAGGCGATTCCGCGCGCCTCCAGCGACTGAATGACCTCGCCTGCCGCTGCCTCTTCCAGCCCTGCATAAAGCAGGGACATGCCCGGTGCTGTGGCAATTTTGGTGAGCATCATGATCGCCGCGAACATGGCAGCGCTGGCCCCTATTGCCAGGATACGGCGCTTTCCATCCAACGCATTCCACACAGACTGAAGCTGCTCCACAGCGATTCTCCTTCAAACGGCTTCTGCCTTGAAGGTCGTTTTCGCAGGCATCGCTTAACATTCGGTTAGTTACATTCTGTCAAAACGAACCTGTCCGAAGTTTTTGAGATGATACCATGTCCGAGATTGCCGATGCCCCAGACGCCCCCGGCCCCAAGAAGGGGAGAATGTTGCCTTTGTTGTTGGGGCTGGTCGGCGCGGCCCTATTGGGGGGCGGTGCGTTTTATGCCGTCTACTCCGGGCTGGTTCTGTCCCCCAACCCCAAGGTCCAACGTGCCGAATACAGCCCGCAGGATTTCGACTTTGTCCCGATCGAAGTCATTACCATTTCGCTTCCACCCCAAAGCGGGGCCAGATTTCTACGATTCGCGGGCCAGATCGAAGTTGCCGAGACATCGCATTCCGACATGATGCGTATGCAGCCGCGCTTCATAGACCTGATCAACACCTATCTGCACGCAGTCGATATTGACGATCTGCGGCAACCAGCGGCCCTGATCCGGCTGCGCGCTCAGGTGTTGCGCCGGCTTCAGATGATCGCAGGGGAAGGGCACATAAGGGACTTCCTGATAACTGAATTTATCCTTGATTAGAGGGCGATATGGAAATTTTGATCGATTTGACGATTGCATTCGGGGCCATCATGGCCGCCGCCTATTGCTTGCTGTTGTCGCGCCGCTTGCGGGCCTTGACGCGTCTGGATGGCGATGTGGGCAAGGCCATTGCCGTGCTCTCGAAACAGGTGGATGACCTGACCAAGGCGCTTCGGGCGGCACAGCAATCGAATACATCGGCCGGGGCCGCGCTTGACCAGCAAATCACGCAGGCCACGGCAACTGCCCGGCGGCTGGAACTGTTGATGGCAGCGGCGCAAAGTGGCCAAGCGGCCCCCGCAGCGCGTGATCGGCCAATGCCGACAGAACCAACGGGAGGGTTCGCCCCGCAGCTTGATCTTGACGCTTTCACACCTCTGCGCCAATCCACGCCACGCCCCGACTCTGACACGCGCAGACGGGTCATGCGCACGCGCGAGCAGATCGGGGGCAATAGATGAAAGGGTCGTCCAACTACCAGACTGGCCGATCCTATGTTTTGATCCTGCTGGCAAGTATGTTTTTTGTTGCGGGTCTGTCGCGTCTGGGGCTTGGGGTGGCCGAAGTGATCGCGGACGAATCGCGCGCTGATGCGGCTGAAACACATAGCCCCAGCCTGCCGCAGCTCGATGACCCCGGCGACCTGCTCACCGCCCTGCAATCCCGCAAAGCCCAGCTCGACGAGTTTGAGGCAGCGCTCGAGAGCCGCGCACAAACCTTGCGCGACGCCGAGGTCGAACTGCAACGCAATATGGACCAACTCGTGTCCGCCGAAACACGGCTTGCGGCAACCTTGCGGATGACCGAAACCGCCGCCGAAAACGATCTTGCACATCTGACCAGTGTTTTCGAGAGTATGAAACCGCCTCAGGCGGCTGAGCTTTTCTCACAGATGGACACTGAATTCGCCGCAGGCTTTGTCTCGCGGCTGCGCCCGGATTTCGCGGGCGAGGTCATGTCAGCACTCGACCCGCTGATCGCTTATGGCATCAGTGCGGTTCTGGCTGGGCGCCACGCCAGAACCCCGCGTCAATAGGCCATCGCGCCCATCACCCCCCGCTGTAAGCGCTTCTTAAGGTTTCTGTGCAAATCTGATGGAAAGCGAGCATCAGTTTTATCCGCCCTTTCGGGCTGCCCTCCTTCCAAATGATAGGTTTATCGTGTTTGCGTTAATTGGAATCATTGTTGTCCTCGTCATGGTCTTTGGTGGCTATCTTGGCTCTGGCGGAACCATGGGCATTATTCTAAAGGCCCTGCCATTCGAAATGGTCATGATTGGGGGCGCTGCGGCGGGCGGCTTCATTCTTGGGAACGACATCGGCACGGTCAAGGCATCTGGCCGCGACATGATTCGTATTTTCAAAGGGGCAAAATGGACCCCTGACGATTACCGCGATCTGCTGTGCCTGATGTTCGAATTGATCTGGCTGTCCCGACAAAACCCTGTCGCCGTCGAGGAACATATCGAAGCACCCGGCGAATCGTCGATCTTTTCACGCTACCCCAAAATCCAATCGGATGCCGAGGTGCTGGATCTTATCTGCGATACGCTGCGCGCCGCATCAATGAACTATGATGACCCCCATCAGGTCGAAGAGGTGTTGGAAAAACGGCTTGAGGCGCGCAAGCACCATGCGCTTCATTCAAGCCACGCTGTCCAGATCGTCGCGGATGCGTTGCCAGCCTTGGGAATCGTCGCGGCTGTTCTTGGGATTATCAAGACAATGGGGGCCATTGACGAACCGCCCGCGATTCTAGGTGCGATGATCGGGGGGGCGCTGACCGGCACGTTCCTTGGTGTGTTTCTGGCCTACGGCTTCGTTGGGCCGATTGCAGGGCGCATGCGCATGATCACAGAAGAGGATGATCATTTCTACCAACTGATTCGCGAAGTTATGGTCGCAAATTTGCACGCGCATCCTGCCAATATCTGTATCGAGGTCGGGCGCCAGAACACACCGCACCATCATCGCCCCGAATTCAACGATCTTGAGGCCGCATTGCGTGACCTGAAAAAAAGCGCTGCTTGAAACATGCGCCATATCCTCACAGTGCTACTGGCTTGCGTTGCAATATGTCTCAGCGCCCATGCGCACGCACAGGCGACACCGGTTTTGGTGCGCGCGGGCGAGCATCAGGAGTATACCAGACTCATCCTCGAGCTTCCTGAACAAAACCAATGGCAATTGGGCAAGGGCACAAGCTCGGCGCGGCTTGATATCGAAGGGCCCCCTCTCGAATTCGATCTGACACAAACATTCGCACGCATTCCACGCACAAGACTGCGCGAATTGCGGGCATCACAAGGTGGCCTCGATCTTTACATCGCATGCGCGTGTGACATTCAGGCCCGCGAGGATATTCCACAATTCCTGATTATCGACATCATCGGGCGTGGCACTCATGCCAGTTTTGCGCCGATGACAGCCCCACGCCCACCAAAGCGCCCTGCCCGGTTGAGGGCAGACAGGAACGGCGGGGCTGCTGATCCGCGACGTGCAGGTACGCAACTGGCGCAAGCGTTGCGACGCGGGACATCGGATAGGGTGCTGCCACATGCCCTGACACTCAGTGGCGTCATTGGCACCGCACCCATGAGACCTGAACAGCCAATGAACAACGCCGCCACAATCGAGACGTCACACCGCGCAGCCGTCGCAATCGAACTCGGACATGTGCTGGCCAGTGCGGTATCTTCTGGCAAGCTTCAGGCGACCACAGATTTCACCGCACCCACTGATCCCGAACACAATCACGACGGCGATACGCACCGCATCGAGGGTGATCTGGATGCACATTTCTCCATTCAGGCGCAAGCTCGGACGCGGCCAGAAACCACTGTATCGCCTGCGCTGCACTGCCCCGATGCGTCATTCATTGATCCCTCAGACTGGTTCGCGCAAACTGATCCTGCCAAGGTTTCGCAGAACCTCGGAAATCTGTTCAATGACTTCGATCAGGCAGACCCAGACCATATACTCAAATCGGCACAGCATTTCATTCTACTCGGATTTGGCGCAGAGGCGCGGATGGTCCTGTCACTGCTCCCCCAGCCAGATGCGGCGGCAGAAACGCTGAGGGGCATCAGCTATCTGGTCGATATGTCGCCATTGCCTGCACCAATCGATTTCGCGCCGCTGGACTCCTGTGGTCCCATGGGCAGTCTGTGGGCGTTTCTTGCCAGCCGTGACACGGCGCTCCCGGCGGGAACTTTCATCGACAATCTGGTTCAGGCCTTGCAAACCCTGCCGCCGCATCTGCGCCTGCATCTTGGGCCAGAGGCCGTGCAGCGACTGGCCGCGCTGGGGCGACGGGAAGAAGCGCAAGTCATTCTCACCTCATTAGAGCGCGTCGCGCACGCAGAGTCTGCCCAGTTAAATCTGGCAAGGGCGACCCTGGATTTGGCAGATGCCCGATCCGACAAGGCGCATATACTAGAAGGCGCGCTTTCCCCGACCACCTCGGATGATGACCTGATTTTCTTGCTGTCGCGCCGCGAAGCGCAAGGAAACCCTTTGGAAGCCAGCCTTCTCGATGCTGCAACAACACGCCTTTTTGCGCTGCGGGGGACGCTGGCAGGACAAGAAATCGCACGTCTTCTCGTTCGCGCTGCGGGCCGGTCCGGTGACTTTCAACAAGCTTTCCAAATGTTGGATAGCCGCGATGCGGCTTTTGCAGAAAACGCCATCAGACCTTTGCGGATTGAGTTGCTGACAGGCTTGCTCACGCAGGCCGAAGACACTGGCTTTATAACCGTGATGTTCGAACAGCGCCCTTGGGATATGACCTATCTGCCCCAGGCGCTTGTTGCACAGCTTTCCGCACGTTTGCGCGGTTTGGGCTTCGACAGGCAGGCTCGATTGATGGAGCGGCCCGCAGAAAATGAAGAATGGCAAGGCGCACGCAGTGCTGTGCCGTCACGCCTGACGATAACTGGCCCAACAAGTGCTCGGAACGCGGATATACCAACCGCACAAGACAGTACGCAGCAAGGGCACACAAATGCCCTGCCCCCACAGGTTCCGACCTCAATATCGCGCGCGCCAGACATATCCTTGGATGAGGCTGATATTCGCCGCGCCCGCGCGGCCCAAACTCAGGCGCAGCGTGAACGGAATAACACAGCACCAACTGCGCCCACGCCTGAACCACTGGCCACATTGACGGGGGCGCCAGATGCTGAGTTTCAGGCAATGAGCGAACCAAACCAGCGCAATCAGAACGCCAACCCAGACACACGCGGCACAGAAGTGACGGATGCCGGGCCGGAAACCGGCATGGCGATCCTGACGCAGAGCCGAGACGCCCTTGGGCAAAGTGCTGAACTGCGCGCACGCCTTCAAAGCCTGCTTGATGAGAGCATTGAGCGCTAACCGCCCTATGAAATCGGGGGGACTTCGCTCCATCTGAACGAAAGTCATATGCTCTGACCCCAAAAGACCGGCCCGGCGGAGGTCTTTCTGCGACCTGCAACCCGAACCTAGTGCCTCGCTTCGGGGTATTTGACAGCTTTGATTTTTTCTGAATCTCTGTGGAGCGTAGCAGCTTTCTGGGGGTGAGATGATGACAAGAGGGTGCAAGCCGAAGTATGTAGTTCGACTGACGACAGAGGAGCGTGAACACCTTGAAGGGATGATCAGAACGGGTCGGCAAGCCGCCTACAGACTGCTGAAGGCGCGGATTTTGCTGAAGGCGGATGTGTCCTCTGATGGCCCGGGATGGGAAGATGCGCGCATTGCCGAGGCATTAGAGACCAGTCTCTCGACTGTTTTCCGCACCCGGCGCCAACTTGTGGAGGAAGGGCTTGAGGCGACTTTAGCGCGCAAAGTTCCAGCGTCGCTTTCACAACCTCGGATCTTCGATGGGCAAGCCGAGGCCAAGCTGATCGCGCTTGCCTGTTCCGAACCACCCGAAGAATATACGCACTGGACACTCAGGTTGTTGGAAAAGCGGGTTGTCGAACTGGGCATTGTTGAGCAGGCCAGTGATACCACAATCCAACGCACGCTTAAAAAAACGCGCTCAAACCGCACCGGAACCGGTACTGGGTAATCCCACCCAAAGCCAACGCTGGTTTCGTGGCGGCCATGGAGAATGTGCTGGACGTCTACACCCGTCCACACGATCAAAACCGTCCGCTGGTTTGTCTGGACGAGACCAGCAAACAATTGACCCGTGAGACCCGCACACCCATTCCCATGCAGCCAGGGCGCGAGGCGCGCCATGACTACGAATATGAACGCGCAGGTGTCGCCAGCCTGTTCATGTTATTCGCTCCTCTGGAGGGCTGGCGCCACGTCGAGATACGCGATCGACGCACTGCCATCGATTATGCCCATATCCTGCGCGATCTGGCTGATCTCCACTTTCCCTATGCCGAAAAGATCGATCTCGTGCAGGATAATCTGAACACCCACAACCCTGCATCGCTGTACGAGGCTTTCCCGCCTGCCCAAGCGCGCCGCATCGCACAACGGTTCGAATGGCACTACACGCCAAAACATGGGTCTTGGCTCAACATCGCTGAATGTGAACTCAGCGTCCTCGCTCGCCAATGTCTGGCCCGGCGCATCCCGGACAAAACTATGCTGAAGGCCGAAGTCGATGCATGGACAACAAATCGCAACTCCCAACGCGCCAAAACCAACTGGCAGTTCACAACTCAAGACGCGCGCACAAAGCTTATCCGGCTTTATCCGCAAATCGAGTGAATCGCAGGACTAGCGCCGCGCACTAAATATTGCCCGGCCTCTTCTGGCCGCGCCGGGGCGGGTTCCAACGACAAACCCTAAGAGCCTCGCCTATGCTTCGCGTTCATTCCCCCAAGCTCAAGTTCAGGGGCGCAACACGCGCAAGATAGCGGCCGTGCAGAAGGCAAAAGACATGCGCCGCCCACGCACTGCTTTGCACTGCACGCCCTCTCTTGTGAGGGGGATTGCCTTTGCTTATGGTGGCTGCATGTCGCGCGGAATCCTTCATCATTTTCTTCCCGCCAGTTTCTACGGGCGCGCAATTCTGATTCTCATCATTCCGATCATCGTGATTCAGATCGTTCTGTCCGTCGTGTTTATCCAGCGCCATTACGAGCGCGTGACAGCACAGATGACGACCAACATTTTGCGCGACATCAGGTTTCTGACCGGACGGCTGGACGCAAGTCCGGAGCCGCAAGCCGTAATGCTGTCCCTGTCGGATCTGGTGGAAATCTTGCAGATCGAAATCCGGCTTCCCTCGGACGCAGCGCCCATGCCTGCCGAGGATCAGGTTGCGCGGTTCGACCTTGCTGGCAAGGAAATCATCCGTGTGCTCAGATCCGAGTTGTCATCCTTTCGCATGGCCGATCTGTTGCGCGAGTCGGGGACTGTGCGGCTTTGGCTGGACAGCCGTCATGGCGTGGTGGAAATTCTGCTGCCGCGCAGGCTGGTGACAACCCCGAACCCGCATCAATTGCTGGTGATTGTCTTTCTGGCCTCTGGACTGATGACCCTGATCGCCTTTCAATTTCTGCGGCTGCAAATTCGGCCTATTCGCAGATTGGGTGCGGCAGCCGAAGCCTATGGCCGGGGGGAACGGGTGGCGCTGCGGCCCTCTGGCGCGCGCGAGATCAGAGCGGCGGCGCATGCGTTCATGGATATGCGCAACCGGATCGAACGCCAGCGCGCGCAGCAAAAAATCATGCTTTCAGGGGTCAGCCATGACATGCGCACACCGCTGACGCGCATGCGCCTGATCCTGTCCATGATGCAAGATGACGAGGATCGCACGGCACTTGAGACCGAAATCTCGGACTTGGAGGCGCGGCTTGACGGGTTTCTGGATTACACGCGCGGGCAAGTGCAGGATGAACAGCAATTAACCGACCCGCTTGCGCTGGTCACTAATCTGGTAGAGCGGTATCGCGCGGCGGGCCATAGCATCACGCTGGCGAAATTGCCCAAGCGGCCAAAGCCAATCATCCTGCATCCGGGCAGCATGACACGGGCGCTTGATAATCTTATCAGCAACGCCTTGCGCCATGCCAGCCGGGTGGTCGTCAGTGTTTCCATGCAGGATGGCTGGCTGGAATATTGCATTGATGATGACGGTCCGGGCATTTTGCCAGAAGACCGCGCGCGGGCATGCGACCCGTTTGTCAGGCTGGACGAGGCGCGCAATTCCGACAGTGGCGGCATGGGCCTTGGACTGGCCATTGCCGCAGAATCCGCGCGCGACCATGGCGGCACGCTGGTGCTGGAGGACAGCCCGGACTTGGGCGGGTTGCGTGCCGTAATGCGGCTACCGGCGCGTCACAGCCTGTAAAGTTCAGTGAATTTGGCTTCCAGATAGGCCATCAAGGGCTCTTCATCGGGGGTGAATCCGCAAGCCTGTGAGATTGTCTCGGTGGGGCCGCGCAAAGCGCCAAACTGCTGCAAGCGTGTGTTCAGCCATTCGGTCGCAGCACGGGTATCGCCCGCCGCCAACTGCGTATCCAGATCGGGCAGATCGGCGCGCAATGTCTTGTGCAGGCACCCCGCATAGAGATTGCCCAAGGCATAGGTCGGGAAATACCCAAACAGCCCCACCGACCAATGAACATCCTGCAACACGCCATTGGCAGGCTTGTCGACAGGATAGCCGAAATCAGCCTCAAAGCGGGTGTTCCATGCCTCTTCCAGATCATCCGCACTCAGGCTTCCCCGGATCAGCGCGCGCTCCAGATCGAAGCGCAGCATGATATGCAGGTTATACTGCACCTCATCAGCCTCGGTGCGAATATAGCCTTTGTTCACGCGGTTCACGGCGGCATAGAACGCGTCCGTATCGGTGATGGAGAGCGGCCCGAATTCCTGCTCCATCGCGCCATGCAACCAGCCACAAAACGCCCGCGAGCGACCCAACTGGTTTTCATAGATACGACTTTGGCTTTCATGCACACCCATGGACACTCCGCGCCCGATGGGCGTCAGGGCATGGGCGGGGTCGACGCCCTGTTCATAGGCGGCATGGCCGACTTCGTGGATGGTGGAGTAAAAGCAATTGAACGGGTCTTCCAGAGCGACACGGGTGGTGATGCGCACATCGTGGCCAGACCCGGAGGAAAATGGGTGGACAGCCAGATCAATGCGACCACGGGTGAAATCATAGCCGAAATGTTCGGCCAGCCTGCGCGACACACGCATTTGCCCATCTTGCGCAAAATGCCCGGTCAAGGCAGGGGGCGTGTCTGCACCAAGTATCGCCTCGCGCAATGCAACAAGTCGCGGGCGCATACGGGCGAAGGTTGCCGCAACGGTGTCGGAATCCGTTTCGGGTTCATAGTCTTCCATCAATGCGTCATAGGGGTCGCCGCCGCCCGCGATGGCCTGCCCTTCTTCAATGCGCAAGGCGATCATCTGTTTCAGCCATGGCAGGAACGCCGCCACATCCCCTGCCAGACGCGCCTCTTCCCATGCGGTTTGCGCAAGCGGTGTCACGCGCGCCAGTTCCGAGGCAAGGCGCGCAGGCACTTTGGTGTTGCGGGCATAGTCGCGGCGCAATTCGCGCAGATTGGCGGCACCGACTTCATCGGGGGCTTGTGCCTGTTCCAGCCAGTCCCCAAGGCGCGGGTCCGTCCGGCGGGCGTGCAAGACATCTTCCAATGCTGCCATTTCATCAGAGCGCTGCGCATTCGCCCCGCGCGGCATCATGGTTTGCTGATCCCAGCCCAAACGACCGGAAATCTGCGCCAAAGCTTCGGTCTGACGGGCAAAGGCCATCAGGTCTTGATATGCAGTCATGTTTTTACCCCTTGCCCGCGCAAATTGTCAAAGCGCGGGAATTGCGCCAGATGGCGGGCGCGAATGATGACAACCCACAGCAACACCGCCGTTGCCTGATGCGCAATGCCCAATTGCCATGGCGCGCCATGCAGCACCGTCACGACCCCCAAGACGATCTGCGCGGCCATCACCGCAAACATGACATGAAACGCTGTGCGCGTGGCGGAATGGCTGGATTTGCGGCCCCGCAGCCAGACAACAAGCGCAAAGATCGCCAGCAGATACCCGGCCTTGCGGTGGATGAATTGCGTCGTGGCGGGATTTTCAAAGAAATTCGTCCATAGCGGCTGCATCGCCAGCAGTTCTGGCGGGATAAAGACACCATTCATCAACGGCCAATCCGTATAGCCGCGACCCGCGTCAATGCCCGCGACCAATGCGCCAAGGATGATTTGCAGAAATGCAAAATGCATCAGCCCTGTGGACATGGAAAATAATTTGCCTTCGCGCGCACGGCGTGCCGCGATCAACTCTGCCTCGGGGCGGTTCAGAAGGAAACTGTACCACGCGATCATCCCCAGTATCACAAAGGCCAGCCCCAAATGCACCGCCAGCCGGTAAGAGGCGACAGCCGTCATCCCCTCATTCAGGCCAGAGGCAACCATCCACCAGCCAATCGCCCCTTGCACGCCGCCCAGCGCGCCAAGCGCCAGCAAGCGCGGCGTCCAGCCTGTGGGAATGCGCTTGGTCAGCCAGAAGAACAAAAAGCCCACGCCCCAGACCAGCCCGATCACGCGGCCAAGCTGGCGGTGCCCCCATTCCCACCAATAGATGACCTTGAATTCCTCCATCGTCATGCCACGGTTGAGCAACTGGTATTGGTCGATCTGACGGTATTTGTCGAATTCCTCTTGCCACATCTCGGCACTCAGCGGGGGAATGGCCCCGGTCACAGGCCGCCATTCGGTGATCGACAAGCCGCTATCGGTCAGCCGGGTCATACCGCCCACCACGATCATCACACAGACCAGCGCGAACAGTGACAGCAGCCAAAGCCTGATAGCCCCGCGCGCGCCCTTTGGGTGCCGGTCTATGCCGCCGGTCTGAGGGGCGGTGCGGGCGGTCTTCGCCTCGCTCACATCTTCAAAAATCGCGCGTTTCCGGGCCATCTGGCGCTCCTGTCTCGTTCTCGCGGAAGCTAGTGTGTGCGTGCAAGGGGTTCAAGCGCAGAACAGCGCCTGCGACAGCCTGAACCAGCGCCTAGCGCTGCCCGCGCGCGCCCACAAGTTTGCGCAACATACCATGCAGACTTTGTACATCCGCGCGCGTCAATGCCAGCCGCGCCCACATGTTGCGCAGGTTCAGTTTCATATGCTCGGCCTTGTCGGGCGGAAAGAAAAACCCGGCGGATTGAAGCCGCTCTTCGAAATGGTCACCAAGTTTCTCGCGCTCGATGGATGTGGCGAAATCCGTGCCGGCCATCGCCATAACCTCGGCCGGGGATTCCAGCCCGAGCCGAGCATGTTCATAGGCAATCAACAACACACATTGCGCCAGATTAAGTGAATAAAAGGCAGGGTTCACCGGCACTGTGATTATTGCATTGGCGCGGGCCACATCTTCGTTTTCCAGTCCCGCGCGTTCCGGGCCGAACAAGACCGCCACGCGCTTGCCCGCTGCGGCCATGGCGCGGGCCTCGATCATGGCGCGTTCGGGCGTCAGCACGGGCTTGGTCAATTCGCGCCCCCGCGCCGTGGTGGCATACACATAGTCGCAATCGCCAATCGCGGCGGACAGATCGTCAAACACCCCTGCACGGTCCAGCACTTTATACGCCCCCGAGGACATGGCCGAGGCTTTCGGATTGGGCCAGCCGTCGCGCGGGGCAACCAACCGCATACGGGCACAGCCGAAATTCAGCATCGCGCGCGCGGCGGCACCGATATTCTCGCCCATCTGGGGGCGCACCAGAACCATGAACGGGGTTGGTGCATCGAACAACTGATCATCAAGCGGGGTCATGGGGCCTCTGGATCGGGGGTGTGAGATGTGCCTTAGCGCCCTGCTGTCGCTGCTTCAAGCAGGCGCGTGCTTGTTTCCGCCCGATACGCGGGCTATGAGGGCGCAAGTTATGCACACGAGGCGCGCCATGAGCCCAGAGACACCACAGCTTTATCTGATAACCCCACCGGCCATCGATCTGGAGCTGTTCCCGAACATCCTAGCACGGGTGCTGGATGCGCATGACGTGGCCTGCCTGCGCCTGTCGCTGGCAACCCGCGACGAGGATGCAATCCTGCGCGCAGGGGACGCGTTGCGCGAACTGGCACATGCACGCGATATTCCATTGGTGATTTCAGATCATGTCCTGATGGTCGAACGCTTGGGGCTGGACGGCGTACATCTGAGCGAGGGCAATCTGCGCATCCGCAAACTGCGCGAAGAATTGGGCGCAGACGCGATCATCGGCGCATATTGCGGAACCTCTCGTCATGACGGCCTGAACGCGGGCGAAGCGGGGGCGGATTATGTCAGCTTCGGGCCGGTCGGCCACACAGCGCTTGGCGATGGCCAACTGGTCGAGCGCGACGTGTTTGAATGGTGGTCCGAGGTGATCGAACTGCCGGTGGTCGCCGAAGGCGCGCTGAGCCGTGACGTGGTCGAAGCCATTGCGCCGATCACCGATTTCTTCGCGTTTGGGGAAGAAATCTGGTCAACAGATGACCCCGCGCTGACCCTGTCGGATTTGACCGCGACCCTGCGCTAGCGCTCTGCCTCAAAGCCTGCGCGCACAGCGGACTCACAAGCCAAGGTCATGGCCTTTCGGTCGGGCATATCGGTCACAGCAATGGGCGGGTGAAACAGCACCTCTACCCGGCCCTGCCGTGGCGCGGCCAGTATGCGCAGCAAGTGATGCCCAAAATCCATATCACCCCACCAGCCATAAAACCGCGGATCAGCACCATCTGGTGCGATGTATTTCACGCTTACAGGCTGAATATGCAGCAGATCGCGCAATTCCGGCGCAAAGAACGCGGCGAAAAGCGTTGATTTGAAGGGCAAAACGCGCTGGCTGTCGGAACTGGTGCCTTCGGGGAAGAACAAAAGCCTGTGCCCTGCCCGCAAGCGCGCCTCGAATAGCAGCTTTTGCTGTGGTGCCTCGCGGCGGTCGCGGCGGATGAATACGGTTCCGGTTGCGCGGGCCAGCCAGCCGATGCCGGGCCATTGCGCCACTTCGGCCTTGGACACGAAAAACACCCTGTCTGCGGCGTTCAGCACAAAGATATCCAGCCAAGACGCATGATTGGCCACCATCGCGCCGCGCATTGCCATAGGCTGGCCCTGCACAGTCAATCGCAGCCGCAGTATTTTCAACGCGATGCGACACACCGCTTGGGTAATGAACGGTGTCATCGGGCGGCGGACACCAAATAGGGGCCGCTCTACCAAGCGAAGCGCCATCTTTATGATCAGCCCGCCAAAGACCACCCCCGCCAGCAGAACCGCACGCCACAGGATACGCGGCCAGTCTAGGATGGTTATTGATGCCTTTGGGGGCGGCACATCGGAAGTCCAGGTCATGCCTGCCCACTCTCGGCTGTGCCACGCAACGTGAACGCGCGCGCCTGCGCAGACATCGCGGCGGTATCCAGAATAATGCAGACATCCGTGGTGCGGAATGCCGGGTCCACATAGACCCCTTCGCCCACAACCCCGCCCAGTCGCAAATAGGCACGGATCAATGACGGCATCTGCGCCAGTGCCACCCGCCGGTCAAGCACATCGCGCGTAAGCGGGGCAAAGCTGTTGGTTTGGCGTGCGCGCACGCGCAGTTCTTGGGGGGCAAGATGGTGGTGATGCAGCCAACCGAGCGATTGCGCCCAACGCTGCGGGTCAGCACCGTGAAAACTGGCCGCGCCAAACAGGATATCGATGTCATGATCGAGCACATATTGCGCCAGACCTTGCCACAACTGAAGCATACCAATGCCGCCACGATGACTGCGATCCATGCATGATCGGCCAAGTTCCAGCAAACGTCGGCCAGAATGGCGCAGCGGTGTCAGGTCGAATTCGTCATCGCAATAGAACTGTCCCGGCGGGGTCACGCGCGTGTCCGGCAGCAGGCGATACGCACCGACAACATGGTCCGAGGCTGCGGGGTCGCGTGTTTCATCGATCAGCAAAAGATGGTCAAAGATCGCGTCGAACCGGTCGCGCTCCAACCGCGCGGCATGATCGACCAGATCACCCGTGCCGCCCATTTCCTCGATGAAGACACGGTAGCGCAACCGCTGGGCCGCGCGCAGATCGTTCTCATTGGCGGCAAGGCGCACAGTCAGTTGATGGGCCTGCGCACATCCCGGTCCTGCCATGCTCATCTGTGTCGCTGCTCCCGTGTTTCTTGGCACTTGTGTCACCGCGCTATCACAAAGTCCCGCGCGCGCTCATCAAAAATATTTTTCACGAAACAGGCTTGATTGCACGTCTTGGCTGTGAGACGCTCAAATCTCTGTTTCTGAAACGAGAATTAAAGCAACTTTTGACCCATTAATTACCTGTTTACCCGCTTCAACGAAACTGACTGTGACCATTTCGCCAATACGTGATTGAACCTGTCCGATACCCCATTCCGGGTATTGTGGGTGACGAACGAACATTCCGGGGGCAAGAATAAGATGGCTCATAATGCCATTCATAGCGCTGCGCATCACGCAGGGCAAATTAGAAACGCGCCGCAGGAATTATCTGCCTTATACCAAGTCTCGCGAAATCTGACTCTTCTGAGGGTTTTGGGATTCCCAAATCTATGAAGATCTGACTCAATGGCGTCAGATTTTCTGGGGAGGGCCTCTCTATGGGCGCAGCGCTCGCGTTACGGACAGACTACGACGGCATGAAGTTGAGAGAACTTGCGCGAAAGACAAAGGATGCCAACCAAGCCCGCAGGCTTTTGGCGCTGGCGGAGATCTATGATGGCGGTCGGCGCAGCGATGCTGCTCGGATTGGTGGTGTTGGCCTACAAATTGTCCGTGACTGGGTGGAGCGGTTTAATGCCCGCGGGCCTGACGGCTTGATCAACGGCAAAGCTCCTGGTCAGCAGTCTAAGCTTAACGATGAGCAGCGCAGGGCGCTTGCTGCAATTGTTGAGAGCGGTCCGACCTTATCGGTCCATGGGGTCGTCCGCTGGCGCCTGAGTGATCTGAGGAAATGGATTGCAGACACATTTGGGATTTCACTTCACGAGACGTCGATAAGCCGGGAACTCAGGGCGCTTGGTTATGTCAAACTCACAGCACGCCCGCGCCATCACGCGCAAGATACAGCCGCACTGGAGGACTTTAAAAAAAAGGGTTTGCAGCCGCAGTAGCAAAGCTCCGCGCACGGCTCCTGCAAGGCACTGTGATCGAAGTCTGGTTCCAAGATGAAGCGCGTGTCGGCCAGAAAAACAAGATCACGCGCCGATGGGCGAAGCGCGGTACGCGACCTTCCGCCCCACATGATCAGCGCACGAGTTCAAGCTACATCTTTGGAGCGATTTGCCCAGCCCTCGGGAAAGCTGCAGGTCTTGTGCTGCCAGCGTGCAATACCGAAGCGATGGCCCTGCATCTTGCTGAAATCTCCCAAACTGTCGCACCCAAAGCACATGGGGCTGTGCTCGTGGATCAAGCCGCATGGCACATGACTGACAAGCTGGTCATTCCGGACAACATCACCATCATCCCGATCCCCGCAAAATGCCCAGAACTCAATCCAGTCGAAAACATCTGGCAATTCATGCGAGACAACTGGCTATCAAACCTCATCTTCGAAACCTATGAAGACATCGTAGATCATTGCTGCAAGGCTTGGAACAAATTGGTCAGCATGCCCGACACAATCACCTCCATTGGAACCCGCGACTGGGCTCAAGAGTTCTGATCAATGCTGATTGGTATTAGTCGCATCTCGCATCTGCCACGATCTGGTCAGCCCTATGGGCGCAATCGGAAATGGGGTCGAATTGATGCAACTGGTTACGTCGACACCCTCGGCAGAGTTGTCGCTTATCGCTGAAAGTACAGACAGCGCAACGGCACGCCTGCGCTTCTATCGCATCGCCTTCGGCATCGTCTCGGCGGGGCAGTTGATATCGCACCCCGAAGTCTTGTCTGTTCTGAACGCCTTGCAGGCGCATCAGAAGCACAGGGTCATCTGGAACTGTCAGACCAACCTGACCCGCCAACAGATCAAGCTGATGTTCTTGCTGCTGATGTGTATGGAAACTGCAATTCCATGGGGTGGCGACATCGAAATCAATTCAGTCCAAACCGGGGTGCAGCTTGTTGCACGTTCGGATCGGCTGAGGATTGATGACAGGCTTTGGGCCGCTTTGCACGCGGGCGGCTTGGTAGAAGATTTGACATCGGCAACCATACAATTTGCCTTGGCTGGCACCGAAATCGTGACGCAGGGGTGTCCCGTGGTCATGGCGGAGCATGGAAATGCCTATGTGCTCGATGTTATGCTTGGATCATGACCGCAGTATAGTTCCCATTATGGTTATGTCGCACACATCTCGACCAGATGACCACTTCGCCCCAGCGATACGCTGATTTTACTGTATGATCCTGACAAGGGTTATTCCGTCCAATAGGCTGAAATCGGTGGGTTTCTGCCCATTGATATATCAAGATGTGACAGCGGCGCAGAATGTGTTAAGGTGGCGTTATAGAGACAGGGTTATGCCCGAAAGGAGAGAATACCATGAGACTGATCCCAATTACCATTCTCGCAGCAGCGCTGACACTGGCAGGGTGCCAGATGACACAGACAGAGCGTAGTGTCGTTGGCGGTGTCGCAGGTGCGGCTGGCGGCTTGGCCGTGGGCAACTTGCTTGGCGCAAATACCAACTGGACCATCCTGACAACTGTTGCCGGTGCAGCAGCAGGTACCCTTTTGGCACAGAATCAGAACACTGGCAGATGCGCCTATGCACGCGGTGACGGCACTTATTACGAGGCAGCCTGCCCCTGATTTCGGTCAGATAGATTGAAAAAAGCCCCGGTTTTCACCGGGGCTTTTTACTGGGCACACATGCGAGATCAGGCCGCAGGCATGCGCTGTTCGGCCAGTTCCACCCAGAAACTGCACCCGGCGGGAATAACCGAATCGTTAAAGTTATACGCCGGATTGTGCACATCAGCCGTGTCACCATTGCCGACAAGGATATAGGCACCGGGGCGTTCTTCCAGCATATAGGCGAAATCCTCGCCGCCCATCACCAGAGGGGCTGCGGCACAATCGCCTGACACCGCGCGCGCAGCAGCGGCAGCGTATTCGGTTTCCGTCTCGGAATTCACCATAACCGGATAGCCGCGGCGGTAATCGACATGCGCCTGTGCGCCAAAAGCGGCGGCAGTGTGTTCTGCCAGTGCCTTGATCCGCGTCTCTGCCAGCTCGCGCGTCTCGGTGCTCAGGGTGCGCACTGTGCCGCGCAGGGTCACATGCTGGGGGATGACATTGAACGCCTGCGATTCGGTCACGAAAGAGGTGACCGAAACCACAGCTTCCATCGTGGGATCAGCATTGCGGCTGACGATGGTCTGCATCGCCACAACCAGATGCGCGGCGACCACGGTGGTGTCGACACATTGATGCGGTTTGGCGGCATGGCCCCCGCGCCCCTCGACCGAGATTTCGAACTGGTCGGTTGCGGCGAAAAACGCGCCCGGTCGGATTGCAAATTCACCGGCAGGATTGCCCGGCCAGTTATGCATTCCGTAAACTTCCTGAATGCCGAAGCGCTCCATCATACCGTCGCGGCACATCTCGTCACCGCCGCCGCCACCTTCTTCGGCGGGCTGAAAGATCACGACCACTGTGCCGTCGAAATTGCGCGTCTCGGCCAGATATTTGGCCGCGCCCATCAGCATGGCAGTATGTCCGTCATGGCCGCAGGCATGCATCTTGCCCGCTTCCTTTGAGGCATAGTCCACACCTGTCGCCTCATGGATCGGCAGCGCATCCATATCGGCGCGCAAGCCCACCACACGACCAGAGCCAGAGCTTTTGCCCCGGATCACACCCACAACGCCCGTGCGCCCGATTCCCTCGACCACCTCGTCGCACCCGAATTCACGCAGCTTTTCGGCCACGATCCCGGCAGTGCGGTGACAGTCGAACAGAATTTCGGGGTGGGCATGGAAGTCTTGCCGCCAGGCAGTAATTTCCGGCAGCATTTCGGAAAATCGGTTTTTGATTGGCATGTATCTTCCTCTGTCGTGCGTAATCCGGTGCTTGTGCACCATTTCTGCTGGCAGAGTGCCATAGTCAAAGGCGCAGGGCTAGAAGGACGCGCAAAAAACTTCACATGTTCACGCTTTAAGCATGAAACTCGCCCAAATGATACCCTTGCAGATAGAGCAGCGCGCTCAGATCGCCATGATTGATGCGCAAGGTGCATTGCGCGGCAACACTGGGTTTTGCGTGCAGTGCAACCCCGGCACCCGCACGCCCCAGCATGCCCAGATCATTGGCCCCATCGCCCACAGCCATCACCTCGGCAGGCGAAATGCCCAACCGCGCGCTGATCTCATCCAGTGCTGCCACCTTTGCCTCGCGGCCCAGAATGGGGTCCGCCACAGTGCCTGTCAGCTTGCCATCTTTAATTTGCAGCGTATTGGCGCGATGCTCGTCAAAGCCCAGCGCCTGCGCCACATGGGTTGTAAAGGCCGTGAACCCGCCCGAAACAAGCGCCGCATAGCTCCCATTGCCCTTCATTGTGGCAATCAGCTCGCGCCCGCCGGGGGTAAAGGTGATCCGCGCGGCCATGACTTTGGCGATCACGCTTTCATCCAGCCCTTTCAGCAACGCCACACGTTCGCGCAGCGCCTCCTCAAATTCCAACTCGCCATTCATGGCGCGTGCGGTAATGCCTGCGACATAGGCACCTACGCCCGCCTCATCGGCCAATTCATCAATGCATTCCTGCCTGATCATGGTGCTGTCCATATCGGCCAGAAGCATCCGCTTGCGCCGCCCTTCGGCGGCTTGCACGGCCAGATCAATGCCCAATGGCTGCAAATCCTGCCAGACCTGCCAAAGATTGTCGGGCATCACCGCAAGCGAAAATTCAGCGGCAACACCAGGGTTCAGCCACACCGCCGCGCCCCCGCCCCACGCATTGCGCAAGGCCTCAACAGTGGCGGCGTCCAGCTTCGGGGTGGCAGGATTGGTCAGTAAAGTGGCGACATACATGGGCAAAGGTCCGGGGCAAGTTTCCGATGGTGAACAGCCTGCGTCGTTTTTGCACGCTCAAGCGGCGCTCTAGTGCAATTTTCTATCTTGTGCCAGCCCGGATTGCGCCGTAGAGGCAGCAGTGGGACACCCTTCCCCAACGAAGGGTATAAGTCATTGTTGTATTTCCTTTTATTTACAGTTTGTTAGTTTGATCTGCCGTTTATCTTGTGTCTAATTTGTGCCAAAAAGTACATCCGTGATAGTCGGATCGTCCAGTGCATGGGCGTAGTATTTCATCACTGTGGCAACGTCTTTCCAGCCACCTCGAACAGCGACAGTCTTCGCATCTATTCCCGCTTGTAGCATTGAAGTCGCAAACCCATGGCGGCAGCAGTGTGGTGAAAGCTTCTTGATGCCAGCACGTTCTGATACGTTGTTCCAGACCTGACCAACACTTTCACCAGAGGCATACTGAAACACCAGATCATCAGGGTTGCGGTTTGAAGGAATGTTAGCCAACGCAGCAATGACTGGCGACGACAGGTGTGCTTCCCGCTGTTCGTCAATCTTTGTTTGATTGATCAGCGCTTTCCTCTGAAACAACTCAACGTCGCTCCATTTAAGAGCGCATGCTTCGCCACGGCGCGCGCCGGTACCGAACATAAACAGGCAGAGGGCGGCCAAATGGGGCAAGCCATCCTGCGTTGCTTGCATAGCGAAGGCTTCCACCCAAGCCCTCGTGACTGGAGTCTTTCTTTTGGCATTTACTTTAAAACGCTTCACCTTAATCGAGGCACACCAATCCAGTTCTGCAGCGTAGTTTATGATAGCTTGCGCGGGCACGATGCCCTGACGGTTCAGGGTTGCGTTTGCTGCGGCCGGATATAGCTTTCGCGCCATCTGACGAATGGCTTCACCAGTGATTTTGGGGACAAGCGTGTCTTTCCAAAAGTCTTCGATGCGTTCCAGAAATCGGGGGTCTCGCCCCGCTTGCCGATAAGCAATCGCCGCCTGCGCAAACGTCAACGTTGCGCCTGGCCCATCGAGATGACGTTGCCACGCTTTGTTCTCGACTTCTGCTGCGATCCTTTCCGCAATCCTTTTGTCCGTAGCGCCTGTAGTGCCTCGAAGTCGCCCTCCGGCAACTGTCCCTTGGTAGTGCCAGGTTTTGTTGCGCTTGATGACCTTGAGCGGCATTCCATCGCCTCCATAAACGCGACCACGTGATGGTCTAACATAATGACTTTCTGTCCAACTTTGCAAAAGACGCCAAGCTCTCGGACAGTGTCACATACAAAGCGAGGTGAAGCGCCAAGTTTCGCCGCTAGTTCTTTTGGCGTGGTGTGGATTGGAACGATATCAGCCATCGATTTTTTCTTGGGTATTGTCGGTGACTGTTGAACTGGCAGAAGACTTGATCAGTGCTTCCATCTGATCTGGTGTCAGCAGCATAAGTCTGCCTATTTTGTAGAAGTTTCCGCTCTGGTGCGCCCTTGATCTGATTAAACGAGGCGAAACATGAACACCGTGTTCCTGCAAAGCTTCGCTCCACGCCTCGGGTGTTTGGCCTTTTGTGAGCAGTTCGGACATTGCGCTCTCCGCATAGAATGTAATCTGTTGCAAGTATTGACACGGTACGCGCAGCATGTATATCCGTTCCGGTAAAATAATTCATTACCGGAACATACGTTCCTAATTCGAAATTGGAGTAAAGCTTATGACTGGCTATAAGTTAAAAACCGGAACTGAAGAAGATTGGTCCCGATTGGAGGCTAGAGAGCAGCTTCGCTTTGAGGTTGAACAAAAGGACATCGAGAACGCCCCCGTATCGCCACTCCATGAAAACCTTCGGCACCTCAGAATGCGCATGAAACTCAAGAAGCAAGAAATGGCCGACCTACTCGAAATTACTCCGCGAACCTATTACACTTATGAGGAGGGTGCGCGACCTATACCATCAACCACACTAGTGCGGCTTGCTGTCAGAACGGGCGTCGACCTGAATAAGCTGTTGCTGGGTCGTTCAGCCTCAGCCAATCCCCAGCTGGTTCAATCCGCGATTGATGACATGTTTCACATCATGAAATATCTGACGCGCGAGTACCCAAAAATGGATATGACGGACAAGCTGGAAGTCGCCCGGTTTTCAGTCAGCTTCGATTGGCAAGGTTGGCCACGCCTACACCCCGACATGATTCGCGATGCGGTAAAGATGGTCACCCGATATCGCTTTCATCCTGAAGACCTTCCTGCTCCTCCGGACCCGGAGCATTATGGCGAAGACACGGAACGCTATCAGGAAGATGAGGCGATTTGGCAGGCGATGGTCGATGAAGACTTGGGTCCTATGCAAGAAGAACACCCAACCAATGATAGTTCACGTTGAGTGTCTTTCATGTATTGTTCGCGGCGAGAACAATACACGAAACAATACCAAGATATTCAAAGCTAAATTTTTGCTTTCGGACTAAGTAAAATCAGCTACCAGGGGTCAGTTTCGGTGGCAGGGGCAGGACTGCGGGGAATGCATATGCCCCCAACGCCCCCCCGCAAAGTTGCTGACAGCGGGCGTCCAGCGCGGCGCGGGTCACGCCAACTTCGACCGCCAGTTCGCCCGCGACGTCCCGGTTGATCGAAGTGGTCGGCATCTCTGTCAGGCCCTGACAGACGCTGACCTTTTCGCCGGCTGTCGGTGTGTCGCCTTTGACGATTTCTGCAAAACGCCCCGGGCTGATTTCACCGTAGCTGGTCGACCCGTGGGAGGCGTAGGCTTGCAAGGTCGTCATCCGGGGGCGGGGTGCGGTGGTCATGCTGTCGTTTCCGGTCTCGTGGCGTCTACACTGTGAACTGGTAACGCCCGCACCCGGTCCGGTCAAAGATCGAGGTTGGACGGTTCGACGGTCTGTTCGCCTGTCAGGGCTTCGATGATCTGGCTGTCGAGTGCATCGCGGTGCTGGCGGGCCAGATCGAAGTCATCGAGGCGGAACGTGATCCCTGTATTGCCAGATCGGGTGCCGTAGCTGATGGTGAAGATCGCGACACAATCGGGGAACAGCTCGCGGACGCGCGGATAAGCGAAGTTGTAGTCGGTGGTCGTGTCGAAAGCATCACCGCCGCTGCGCCGACAGGGCACGTAGCTGTCTGTCGTCTCGAACCCGCTGCGCAGGAAGGTGATCTCGCGCGGCGTCTGGCCGTCCAGATCGGGGATGAACCCTTCGGTGCCCCACGCATAGGTGAGCGTCACGCCGCCGCTGCGGGTCTCGACAAGGGACGGTGGGCCGTAGGTCTCTTCCATCTGGGCTTGCAGGGCCTGCGCGGTCGGCAGATCGGCGGAGGGCTGGTTCAGGGACCGTGTGAGCGTCATCGGGCGCTGCTCCATCACATCGGAGGTCAGCACGGCCCTGACGCGCTCCGGCTTGAATATCCGCGCCACACGCTCGTTCATGGTCTGACCGCCGATTTCGCGGTAGCGCTCGAAGGTGAACTCGAAGGATCGGCCGTCAGGAGATTGCACGGTCAGCATGTCGCTTTCACCTGTCGGCTCTTCATCGGAACGGCTGGCGAAAACTGCCATCACATCATCAAGACTGTCACCGGGTTGAATGCCGAGGATAGCATAGGGATAGGGCCGCTCTGCGGGCGGATCAATCGGTGTCAGGACGTTCTGTGCGGCAACGAATGTCGGCAGGATAGCGAGGCAGGTTGTCGCCATGAAAGCGCGGGTGGGTGTGAGGGTGAACATCAGCAGAATGCCTCCGGCGCTTGCGCATGTAGTGCTTGCAGGTGTGCGAGCGGGTGGCCCGTAGCGAGCTGCTCGCCACACTGGTACCGGCTGAAGCTCCGGGTTTTGACCAGCCTGTTCAGCTCTTTGATCAGTTTGGTCGCGGCCGATCTAGCGTGAAGCAGATCGGCGTCAGTGTATCCAAAGGTGTCGGACCCTGCTTCCAGCTTGTAGAAGCTGCCGTCAATTAGCTGATTAGCGAACACATAACTGCGCGGCAGGCTGCTTTTCAGCATTGGTGATCCATAAAGCGCTTGCCGATGGATCGCTTGATGTTCTTCAGTACCCATCAGTCCGGTCGCCAAACCGAACATTTTCCGAACCGGGCAAAGATTTGATGTGACCCAGCTGCTGATCCATGTCGCTTCGAAGTAGCCGGAAAACGGCATGACAATCAGGTCACATTCAAGCAGCACGTACTCGATCAACTTGTTTGGCGCTTTCGGCGTGTCGATCAGAATGTGTGTGCAGCCCGCAGTGAGGAGTTCCTTCTTCGCGCTGTAAAAGCTGTCGAAGTCCCAAGCCGAGGCCGTCACCAACTGGTCCGGTCCGATACCTGAGGTCAACATACTGGTCTGCCATTGTCTGATGAAGGACTGACCACTTGGCGGCCACCGACGTGCCTCTTCCGTCGTGTCGATAACACCTACCCGATGGCCCGCCTCGATAAACGCCGATGCTGTCGCCATGACCACTGTGGTCCGGCCCGAGCCGCCCTTCGGGGCAAAGAATGTGATAGTGTGCATGATCGGTCTCCAGAATGGTGGACGGTTTCTGGCTCACCATATCACCCCCACTTTGGGGGTAAACCCGAAATGGGGGTAGCGATCTGTCAAATCATTTGGCGGATCGATCATTGGCTGGAACAGTTCACACCGAGGCTTATAAAAAGTTACTCAGGGCCTTGGTCGAGGCGCGATGTGCTGCCGGCTTATCACAGGCGCAGCTTGCGAAAATGCTTGGGAAGCCTGCATCTTTCGTCGGGAAATACGAACTTGGTGAGCGCAGACTCGATGTGATCGAGTTCATGGTCGTCCTGAAGGTGCTGCGCCGAGATATCGGAGACCTGTCTGAGTTTGGGCAGGTTGACCTGCCGGATCACCTTTGATGTTTCACTTCAGACCTGTGCGTGTAAGTTCGTCAAGACCGATGCGTAGCCGCTGCGCAGTTTCTGGATCGCGCTCATCATCTTTGCCTTGCGCGAGCCATGCACCATCTGCCGCAAGGCGGACAATCTCGTGCACAAGGTCACCGTCAGTTACAGCATGGGCAGCAAGCCGCTTACGGAGCCATGAGGACCATAGGCTGTGCAGCCGTTCCTCGGCCGCAAGCGACACACCCAGCGTTTTCCATGCACGCCCCAGATCGTGATGTTCCGGCCCCAGCGCGCATGCAACATAGGCACGTGTGAATGAACCATAAGGTTCCGGGTCTGCAGCAATGGCAGCGTCGATCGCTTTGTCGAGCTGTCGCATAATATCCATAACCATCTCGTCCAGAAGCGCGTCCTTGCTTGAGAAATGGTGAAACAGTCCGCCTTTAGTGACGCCAGCACCTGCGGCAACAGCTTGAGTGGTGACGGCATTGATGCCTTGTTCGGCAGCTATGCTGGCAGCATGATCCAGCAATGACCGACGCACTGCTTCAGGGGCTTTTTTCCGCATATGCGCCTCTGACATTACTTCCAGTCCATGCGCAAGACCATCACCAAAATGGATGACGAAACCCCTCAGGACTGATAACCAAAACACGCTGCCTCACGGCAACGCGTCACAGGTGGCCGGATACCCCGGAATCAGTGGCCGGATGTTGTCGGAATGAGTGGCCGGATGCTCCGGAATACGCATGCTGCACAGAGCCCCGTCTTCCTTCATGCGGACGGTCCCAAATCAAAGGCTAGTATCGAGACAGTCACCTTGCGTTCCGCGTCTTGTGCGAGCGAGAACACATACTGGTCACTCGTTTCATCAAGTCTCGTCGGACCAGAAATGAAATGCGGGTGCTGTTTGGTGGCCTCTCGCATCGTGCTTACCACGCCGGAAAATCCGATATTCCGATTGAACATGACTACGGCCGCTTTCGTATCGCGCCAAGTCAAGTAGCTGAGTAGCTGACTGATGGTGTCTAAGAAGAGTTTTGCACCGCCCCAGATTTTGAACTCTGCAACGAATAGGTTGCTGCCTTCATGCCTGATGGCGATGTCAGTTTTGCCGCTGTAATTGAATGCTTCCCCGGTAGCAGTGCCGAAATGTGCATTCAAAGGAACAAGAAACATGTCCCGTAGCGCTTCCTCGTCGAGCTGACGGGTGCGGGAGGAACTTTGCTCTATACTCCGCCCTGCCCCACGAATTAAGCCGAGGATCATTTCATATTGTGCTTGGTCCAATGTTGGATCTGGCGGAGCGGAGGCACGCATAGGCGGTAATTGTGGAGTGACCTTCTGCTTTACTACAGGAGGAACAAATGTTCGCGTGTCACCAGGCTTTTCCTTTAGTTTAATGCCGAGAGTTGCGAGTTGAGCCGCTGAACCCTTCTGCGCTAAGAGGCGTTCACGCCTATGAGCAATCTCCTGACCAACTTCTCGCCGCAGAGAGCTTTCGAAATTTTCCCACTGATTGCGATGCCAATTTAGATATTGGTTGACCGTTGCGACGAACTTATCGATCGTTTGTTTGACATCTCCAGCCTGCAGCGTTCGCCCAGCAATCGATAGATGCAGTGCATTGCCGTGTACGGTACCGCGCGGCGGCATCGAGTCCCATTGGTTAGGCCTCAGATCGAAAAAAGCAGAATCGCCGTTAAATGGGATCTCTACTTCAAACGACTCCCCAGGGACATTTACTGTGCCATCTAAGAAGTCCCGAACTGCGACTTGGCGTTCATGATGCTCGGCGCTAATATTTGCTTCGTCTAGCTGAGGTACCTCAGCGCTGTACTTCTGAACTAAATAATCAAGTAAGGTGCCTTCATCAGTATTCAGAATGCGTCGCTCTGGGAGCTGGGATGCTTCTTGCCGTGCCTGTTCGATCTGATTCCGCATAACAGCGTCGCCATCACCACTCATGAACATTAGCTTTGTTTCGCCGCTCTGCCTGTACATCCCTTGTTCCATTTTTGTTACGCTCAGTCTGATTGAGAGTATAGCCCGGCCACAATGATCATGGATAGTGCCCTAGATCGCCGCGCGACCGACGCTCGCAGTACTGACCCCGATGCGCCAAAAACGGTCGATTCCGCTTTGGACAGAAACGCTTGGGTTTTGTCCAGAGCAACTGTCGCGAAAGAGCCCATCAGCGACATTCAGGCAGGCCGCAGCATGGAAGAAGCCTTCGCACGTGCAGCATCGTGCTCGGCCCAAAGGGGACGGTCGGACACTCTCGACCGGTGCCAGCCCATTGAGGACTTTCGTGCCAAGCGCCACGCGCAGACGTTCTGATTGCCGAGCTTGCCGTCGTCCTCAGGTTCCTCTATTTTCAATCCAGATCCATCTGAAAGGACATTTCCGAATGCCCAACGATGACATCATGACCACTAAGGAACTCGCCGATTATCTCAGAATCGCGGAGAAGACGGCCTATCGGTTTGCTTCCGAAGGCAAGGTTCCGGGGTTCAAGGTTGGCAGTGCATGGCGATTTCGCAAGGGCGAGATCGATCGCTGGATCGCCCAGCAGGAACAAGAGGGTAAACAGAAATGACTGGGCAACAACAGCGCGACGAACTTCACCGCCAGATCTGGGCCATCGCAAACGATGTGCGTGGGGCCGTCGATGGCTGGGACTTCAAGCAATTCGTCTTGGGCGCTCTCTTCTACCGCTTTATCAGTGAAAACTTCACCACCTACATCGAAGGCGGCGACCCGAGCGTCAACTACGCCGCCATGCGTGACGCTGACATCCCCGCCGAGGCCGTCGACGACGCGGTGAAGACCAAGGGCTATTTCATCTACCCGTCGCAGCTGTTCACGAACGTGGCCAAATCCGCCAACACAAACGAAAGCCTGAACACGGACCTCGCCGCCGTCTTCAAGGCCATCGAAGGCTCGGCCAATGGCTACCCGTCCGAGCAAGACATCAAAGGCCTGTTCTCCGATTTCGACACCACCAGCAACCGCCTTGGCAACACCGTCGCCCAAAAGAACGACCGCCTTGCTAAGGTTCTCAAAGGCGTCGAGGGGCTCAAGCTCGACTTTGCGGATGCGCAGGGCGACCCCTTCGGCGATGCCTATGAATTCCTGATCTCCAACTATGCCGCCAACGCGGGCAAATCGGGCGGCGAGTTCTTCACCCCGCAGCACGTGTCCAAGCTGATCGCGCAACTCGCCATGCACGGCCAAACCCGCGTCAACAAGATCTACGACCCCGCCTGTGGCTCTGGCTCATTGCTCTTGCAGGCCAAAAAGCACTTCGACGACCACATCATCGAAGGCGGCTTCTTCGGCCAGGAAATCAATTACACCACCTACAACCTCGCCCGCATGAACATGTTCTTGCACAATGTGAACTACGACAAGTTCAACATCCAGCACGGCAACACGCTGGAAGACCCGCATTTCCTCGATGATGTGCCCTTTGACGCCATCGTCTCAAACCCGCCCTATTCGGTCAAATGGAAGGGCTCGGACGATCCCACCCTGATCAATGATGAACGCTTTGCCCCCGCGGGCGTCTTGGCCCCGAAATCCAAGGCCGACTTTGCCTTTGTGCTGCACGCGCTGCATTACCTGTCGGGCCGTGGCCGGGCGGCGATTGTCTGCTTCCCGGGCATCTTCTATCGCGGCGGGGCGGAGCAGAAGATCCGCCAGTATCTGGTCGACAACAACTATGTCGAAACCGTCATCGCGCTGGCGCCGAACCTGTTTTTCGGAACCACCATCGCGGTGACGATCCTTGTGCTGGCCAAGAACAAGACCGGCACGGATGTGCAATTCATTGATGCCAGCGGAGAGGCCTTCTTCCGCAAAAGCACCAACACCAACCTGATGGACGATCCCCATATCGCCGAGGTGCTGCGCCTGTTTGCCAGCAAAGAGGCGGTGCCCCATGTGGCGCAGAACATTCCGCAGCAAACGATCATGGACAATGACTACAACCTGTCGGTCAGCGCCTATGTGGAGCCGAAGGATACCCGTGAGGTGACGAATATCGTCAAGCTGAACGCCGATATTGTGACAACGGTGGCGCGGATCAACGATCTGCGCGCGCAGATCGACGCGATCGTGGCGGAGATCGAGGCGTGAGCGGTTCGGGGTATCTGGAGCGTCTGTTGGACGGGGCGGCAGTGGAATGGGTGCCGTTGGGGAGCGACACCTTTTTTGAAGTTGCAAACAATGCGCGGCGACCTGTTAAGGCATCTCTTCGTGAAACAGGGGCAACTCCTTACTATGGTGCAAATAACATTCAAGACTATGTCGATGGCTTCACACACGATGGCGAGTATGTTTTGATCGCGGAAGATGGCTCTGCCAGCTTAGAAAACTACTCGGTTCAATACGCCGTTGGTAGATTTTGGGCGAATAACCATGTTCATGTTGTTCGGGGCACTGACGCAGTTAACACCTGTTTTCTTTTTCACTTGCTGCGCACCGTCAACTTTCAACCCTATTTGACTGGAGGCGGCAGGGCCAAATTGACGAAGGGGCAACTCGTTGAAATACCCATCCCCATCCCCTGCCCAGAAAACCCGCAGAAGTCTCTGGCGATTCAGGCCGAGATTGTGCGGATATTGGACGCTTTCACCGCGCTTACCGCAGAGCTTACCGCAGAGCTTACCGCCCGCAAAACCCAATACAACCACTACTGCAACCAACTGCTGAACTTTGACAGCACAGAGGTGGAGTGGAAGACGCTGGGGGAAATAGTCGGCACAATAAAAACTGGCAAACTGAACGCCAATGCGATGGTTGAAAACGGCAAATATCCGTTTTTTACCTGCGACTCCAAGCCGTTCAAGATTGACACCTTTGCTTTCGACACTGAGGCTATCATCGTGTCAGGCAATGGTAGCCAAGTTGGTCACATCAATTATTACAACGGCAAGTTCAACGCATATCAGCGAACTTACATTTTGGCCGATTGCATTCAAGAAATGACCATTAGTTTTCTGCTCACCTACCTGAAAGCATTCCTTAGACCCTACATTATGCAGCACTCGAAAAAGGGCTCCGTGCCTTATATAACAATGCCAATGTTGGAACGGTTTGCAGTCCCAGTCCCGTCCCTCGCCGAACAAGCCCGCATCGTCGCTATTGTCGACAAGTTCGACACGCTGACCACCTCGCTCACCGAGGGCCTGCCGCGCGAAATCGCGCTGCGGCAAAAGCAGTATGAATACTACCGCAGTCTGCTGCTGAGCTTTCCCAAGGGGGATCAGGCATGACCAAAACCCTTGATGAGATAGCCAAGCAACTGCGCGATGCGAATAAAAAGCTCCAACTGATCTATGCCTTCAACGGCACCGGCAAAACCCGCCTGTCCCGCGCGATGAAGACTCTGATTGCCCCCAAGATCGAAGGCGACGACACCCCCGCCCGTAACAAGATCCTCTACTACAGCGCCTTCACCGAAGACCTGTTCTACTGGGATAATGACCTAGCGGATGAAGGCGAACCCAAGTTAATGATCCAGTCGAATACTTTCACTGACTGGATTTTGGGAGAGCAAGGCAAGGGCAATGACGTCATTGCGAACTTTCAGCACTACACCAACAAAAATCTGACACCAGTCTTCATGGAGAAGGACGGAAAGAAACCTGGCGAAAAGACCTACCCTTCGGTCACGTTCTCCATAGCCACGGGTGATGACGAGGCCACGACAGGCATCAAAATTTCAAAAGGCGAAGAAAGCAACTTCATCTGGAGTATCTTTTTTACGTTGATTGAAGAGGTTGTTTCGGTCCTTAGCGTTCCTGAAGTTGGGGACCGAAGCACCAACCGGTTCGACACACTCGAGTATATTTTCATTGATGATCCAGTGAGCTCGCTGGACGACAACCATCTTATAGAACTGGCGCAGACCCTGGCGACGCTCATCAAGGACGCGCCACAGGAAGGACCAAAATTCATTATTACGACCCATAATCCACTGTTTTTCAATGTTCTCTTTAACGCGCTCAAAAATGGCCTAAAGTATCAGTTGTCTCAGAATGACGACGGAACGTTCTCTCTGGATCGTTGGAACACCGACAGCCCGTTTTCATACCATCTGCATTTGATCGAGAAACTTAAGGCCGCATCAGTTGCTGATGGCTTTGAGAAGTATCATTACAACCTTCTGCGAAACGTTTTGGAGAAGACATCGACCTTCATGGGGTACGAGGACTGGGCAGACCTGCTGCCTCGAACGACAGATGGGACAAACGACGCCTATTTGAAACGAATTGTAGATATTTCGAGCCATTCAAAGCACGCTGGAGACGAACAGCCGCACCTTTCAAAAGATGATAAGCGGGTTCTCGGATACCTTCTCAGTGAGACAGCCAACAAGAAATACGAGTTCGCAGATCGATATCGGATGCTCAGAAAGGAAGGGGCAAAAAATGGTTGAGCAGACGAAAACCATCGCGGAAACGAAAAATTTCATTGTTCTCGACAAATACGACCGGATCAACGAGACGTCCAAAGGCTACCAAAGCGAAGACGATCTGGAACGTGAACTGGTGCGGGATCTGGTCGATCAGGGCTATGAATTCCGTCCCGACATCACCTCTTCCAAGGAAATGCTCGCCAACATTCGCGTTCAGTTGCAGGAGCTGAACCGTGTTGTCTTTTCAGATGCCGAATGGTCGCGCTTCGTCGAAACCTATCTGGACAGGCCCAGCGAAGGCATCATCGACAAGACGCGCAAGATCCATGACGATCACATCCATGATTTTGTCTTTGAAGATGGCCGCATTCAGAACATCCATTTGGTCGACAAACGCAACAAGGCCCGCAACAAGCTGCAGGTGATCAAGCAGTTTGAGCAAACCGGCTCTCATGCCAACCGTTATGATGTGACGATTTTGGTGAATGGTCTGCCGATGGTGCAGATCGAGCTGAAGCGGCGCGGCGTTGCCATCCGCGAGGCCTTTAATCAGATCCATCGTTACAGCAAGGAGAGCTTTAACAGCGAGAGTTCGCTTTTTCGGTTCCTGCAGATGTTTATTATCTCGAACGGCACCGACACTCGTTATTTCGCCAACACCACGAAGCGCAACAAAAACAGCTTCGACTTCACGATGAACTGGGCACAGTCCGACAACGGATTGATCAAGGATCTGAAAGACTTTACCGCGACCTTCCTGCAGAAGCGCACGCTGTTGGATGTCTTGTTGCAATATTCCGTTTTCGATGTCAGCGACACCCTGTTGATAATGCGACCGTACCAGATTGCGGCGACGGAGCGCATCCTTTGGAAAATCCGCAGTTCTTATCTGGCCAAAACCTGGGGCAAACCCGAAAGCGGTGGCTTCATTTGGCACACGACAGGGTCCGGTAAGACTCTGACGAGCTTCAAGGCTGCCAGGCTGGCAACCGAACTCGACTTCATCGACAAGGTGTTCTTCGTCGTCGACCGGAAGGATCTCGATTACCAGACGATGAAAGAATATCAGCGGTTTTCGCCCGACAGCGTTAACGGTTCTGACAGCACCGCGGGGTTGAAGCGTAACCTGGACAAGGATGATAACAAGATCATCGTCACCACAATCCAGAAGCTAAACAATCTGATGAAGGCCGAAGCTGATCTTCCGATTTATGGCAAGCAAGTGGTCTTCATCTTCGACGAGTGCCATCGCAGTCAATTCGGTGAAGCACAGAAGAACCTGAGGAAGAAATTCAAAAGGTTCTACCAGTTCGGCTTCACCGGCACGCCGATTTTTCCGGAGAATGCCGCGGGCGCAGAAACCACCGCCAGTGTGTTCGGGCGCGAGCTGCATTCCTACGTTATTACGGATGCCATCCGCGACGAGAAGGTATTGAAGTTCAAGGTCGACTACAACGACGTCCGGCCGCAGTTCAAAGCCATCGAGAGCGAGCAAGACGAGAAAAAACTAAGCGCCGCAGAGAACAAGCAGGCCCTGCAGCATCCCGAACGGATCAAGGAAGTTTCGCAGTACATCCTTAACAATTTTCGCCAGAAGACGCACCGGCTACACGCGGGAAGCAGCGGCTTCAACGCCATGTTCGCGGTCAGCAGCGTGGATGCTGCCAAACTGTATTACGAAACGCTGAACGCGCTGCAGGCCAGCAGCGACAAGCCCCTGAAGATCGCGACGATCTTCTCCTTCGCCGCAAACGAAGAACAAGACGCCGTCGGGGACATCCAGGACGAGAGTTTTGACGTTTCGGCGATGAACAGCAGCGCCAAAGAATTTCTGAATGCGGCGATCCGGGACTACAACGCGTATTTCAAAACAAGTTTCGGCGTCGACGGGCAGAGTTTTCAAAACTATTACCGAGACTTGGCGAAGCGCGTCAAATCCAGAGAAGTCGATCTGCTGATCGTTGTCGGCATGTTCCTGACCGGTTTCGACGCCCCGGCTCTGAACACCTTGTTCGTCGACAAGAACCTTCGCTTCCATGGATTGATACAGGCATTTTCCAGAACGAACCGGATTTACGACGCGACCAAGACCTTTGGCAATATCATCGCCTTCCGTAATCTCGAACAGGCGACTGTCGACGCGATCACGCTTTTCGGGGACAAGAACACCAAGAATGTTGTCTTGGAGAAAAGCTACGACGAATATATGAATGGCTCTCGGGATGAGGAACACGGGAACACCCCACGCGGCCTCATCGATATCGTGAGCGAACTTGAAAGCCGGTTTCCGAACCCTTCAGCGATCGACAAAGAATCCGAAAAAAAGGCCTTTGTAAAACTGTTCGGCGAGTATCTTAGAGCCGAAAACATCCTGCGAAACTACGATGAATTCGCGGCACTGAAAGCTCTACAGGACGTGGATGCATGTAATCCAGAGGCCATAGAAGCCTTCAAGGCGAAGCACTATCTGAATGATGACGTGCTTCATGAAATGCAGAAGATCCATCTGCCGTCTGAGCGCAAAACCCAGGATTACAGGTCCACCTACAACGACATCCGAGACTGGTTGCGCCAAGAGAAGAGCGCGGCTGACAGCGATAAATCTGGCATCGACTGGGATGACGTGGTGTTTGAGGTTGATCTCCTCAAATCGCAGGAGATCAACCTCGAATATATCCTCGAGCTGATCTTTGAGAAGAACAAGAAGTTGAAAGACAAGGCAGGTCTGATCGATGAGGCCCGCCGCGCCATTCGTGGCAGCCTCGGCAACCGGGCGAAAGAGAGCCTAATCGTCGACTTCATCAACCAGACAGACCTTGATCGCCTCGACGACAAGGCAAGCCTGATCGACGCGTTCTTCGCCTTTGCACGGGAAGAGCAACGTCGCGAAGTGGACGAGATCATCACATCAGAAGATCTGAATCCCGAGGCGGCAAAACGTTACATCGAGGTTTCGGTCAAGCGGGAGTTCGCGTCTGAAAATGGGGCCGACCTGAATGCCATATTGCCCGAAATGAGCCCGCTGAACCCAAAGTTTCGGAGCAAGAAGGCGAAGGTATTTGAGAGGATCTCCGATTTTGTCAATAAGTTCAAGGGTGTCGGCGGTGAGATGTGAGTGCGGCGGTCTGAAAAATGATGAACATCGCCGCCGTTCATCCCACATGGACCGAGTGACAGCTCCCCGCCCTCCATGTCGGTCATAACGCAAGCGCGAAGGATTTCTGCGCAGGCGCAGCGACCGACCGCAAGGTCCGCATAACTGCCGGTCGGACCGCGTTTCGGATGCTGCAGCGCCGCAAGGCAGGTCGGAGCCCACAGCGGACGGTTAGCCGTCAATTCTACCCGTCTGGTTACTCAGTGAAGAAGGGCGCAGCAATCTGAGTGGCGCCAACCAAGACCAAGGCGAAGGTTAACCAACCAAGTCTGCGCTGCTGACGTAAGTTGTCTTGATGACGCCTGTCTGCTTCCTCATAGTAATCTAGTGTAGCTAGAGCTTTGGGTGAAAGGGAAAATTGCCCTTTTTTCAGCTCCTCCAAATCGCCGGATGCGACAAGAGAATCGAGAACCAGCCGATAGTATCTCATTTGTTGCTTAAACTCAGGATGCTTCATGATTAGTTGGCCATGTCTGTGTATTAGAAAACTTAATGTAGAAAAATCAGAATGGCCGTGTTCAAGATTCCACTCGTAGGCCCATGTCAAGACCTCTAGTCGATCTTGTCTTGGAAGCCTTTTATTTGGTCCCTTCGCGATTTGTGTGGGTTGCTGGTGGGCGGCGGATTGAATCTTCTACCAGATATTGTGGTCACAACATAAGGCGCGTCTGTCGCGGAGACCTCAAATATCGCAGCGTCAGACGCGCCGAGCCTGTTGAGCTGCGGCAGTTTTTTTGGATAGGGTGAAGCTTCCTGAAACCAGCGGATGAGGAGGTATTCATGGGTCCCGAGACAAGTTTGTTCACGACAGCTCTTGGCCTGCAGGCTCCGTGGAGTGTCACGGACGTACGTTTTGACGCCAAACTCAAAGAGATCCACTTTGACGTCCGCTTCAAGGCGGGAAGTCGATTTGCTTGTCCCTCCTGTGGCGCGCCCGATCAGCCCGTCCATGACACGCGATCCAGGATCTGGGAACACCTGCGTTTTTTCGAGCACAAGGCTTTCATCCATGCCGATGTGCCACGTGTTGCTTGCAGCCAATGTAGCAAGACCGGACAGGTTCCGGTCCCCTGGGCGCGCAGTGGCAGCGGTTTCAGTCAGTTGTTTGAAGCCTTTGTGATTGCGCTGGTGCGACAGATGCCGGTGAAGGCTGTTGCTGATATGCTTGATGTTGGTGACGATCGCCTCTGGCGGGTTCTTGACCATTACGTGTCGTCAGCGCGAGATCGCGAAGACTTCAGCGCCGTGACCGCCCTTGGGATTGACGAGACAGCTGCGCGCCGCGGGCATAATTACATCACCCTATTTCACGACCTTCTGGCCGGCAGGCTTCTCTTTGCCTGTGAAGGACGTGATGCAAAGACTGTGGCGGCTTTCGGTGAAGATCTGCGCGCCCATGGCGGTGATCCCGATGCCATCTCCGCTGCCTGTATCGATATGAGTAGGGCCTACATTTCTGGCGTCGCAAAGCATCTGCCGAACGCGGATGTTACCTTCGACCCATTCCATGTCATCCAACTGGCCAATGTGGCGCTTGAAGAGGTTCGCCGCGCCGAAGTACGCAGCAGACCTGAGTTGAAACACAGCCGCTGGATGTGGCTCAAGGACAAGAAGAGATGGACGAAGCGGCAGATCACACAGCATCATGATCTATCTCGGATGCACCTGAAAACAGGACGCGCGTTTCGCTTGAAAGAGGCTTTGCGCGACATCTTTGCTGAAGCCGAGTCCAAGGCAGAGGCCGAAGAACGGCTTACCGCCTGGTTTCAATGGGCGCGCCGCAGCAGGCTGCCAGCATTCAAGAAACTCGCTCTGACACTCAAGGCGCACTGGGATGGTATACTTAACGGTTTTGACAGCGATCTGAGCAACGGCGCTGTCGAAGCCATCAACGGCCTCATTCAGGCCGCAAAGGCTCGGGCGCGCGGGTATCGCAAAACCCGCAACCTCATCAACATGTCATACCTCATCGCAGGCAATCTCACCCACTTACCAGCGTCACCCTACCGCACAACATCTTGTGCCACAGGCAAATGAACGGAAACCAAGCCACCCACACAAACCGCGAAATAGCCTTTTATTTGAGTAGACCCAGACACGAAAGCGATAACTCCAGATATCCCTGTTAGCTTTGAACGTCAACAATCCTAACAGGAACTTAAAATAACTTTTATAAATTATTTCAAGCTCTTGTGCGTAGTGTTTTATTTCGACATCAAATAACGGGATGCTCCTGTGTGGAACAGACGCATCCCTACCGCCTCCATTATCGCTCTCGGAAAACCAATATCCTTCTAGGCCATTATTATTCATACGTTTAACGATAAATCGGTCATTCGTGGATTTGCAGAAAAGGCGTATTGTATAATAGTTGCGTTCTCGCATGCGCTGCAAGCCTGACAGTGGAATGATAGCTGGCGCAGGGCGCTTGATTGCATTTTTGATTGCGAAATTTGATATTGAATTTTTCAATCGTACAGGCATCTATTTAGAGTCCAGTCGGGTTGCATTTTTTTATTTAAGATCAGAGGCGCGTCAGTGTCACAAGCTCAAGAAACATGGCTTCAAATAACAGCTTGAAATACATTTTTCGTAGGCGCAATAGTTCAGTTCTTGCTGACACAAAAAACATTCACCGCAAGCGTCCGCTCCGTCCCGATCTCTGCCGGTCACTATGGACAAAAATCTCTGGTCAGAACTGCATGGCCAGAAACGGTGGATTCTGACTGGGACAGAAACGCCTGAGTTATGACCCTTGCCGCCGACGCAAGGAGCCCTGAGCGGTCATCCGCGCTGGACGTTGAGAAAACAGATTGAAGTTCTTATATATGGCAGGCGGGTCAACCCTTGCTGTAATTTTTTGTCGGGCTCATCTTGTGAAAATTTTGTCTTTTGCTGTGGATGTTTTGCTTTTCGTGTCGGTCATCGGAATTCCGATTTTGATCTGGCGCAGGAACCAACGCAGGAAGGACAAAGCCTGATGTGCCATCAATGACACTGCGCCGCCTTACTGCACTTGTTTTCGTATTGCTCAGCATTGCGCTGGCATGGTTGCTGCATTCCGAACCGCATGTCAGGGCGTATCTGTGCCCGGCATGTTCCGGGTTTCGACAGGTTGCGCCGCAGATATATGTCGATCAGCAGGCGACTGACGCGCAAATTGACGCCGCATTGCAGGATCTTGCGGCTGCAGAAGGGATGGTTCTGGATTTCTACCCAGAGCGCATGTCAGATCCGGTCTGGCTGCTTTGCCTGTCGGGTGAGTGCGGAATGCGCAGCCTGCCGCGCCCGCTTGCAATGTTCTACATGAACCTGTTCGTATTTGTATACCCTGACGGGGCCACCCCGACGATCTTGGCGCATGAGCTTGCGCATACGGAATTGCACGAAAGGGTCGGCAGCAATCGGCGGTTCTTCTCACAAGCTGTTCCAACATGGTTTGACGAGGGCCTCGCCGTCTATATCTCACAAGATACCCGCTATCTGGACGTAGAAGATGGCGTAGTCACGGGCTGCACAGCCGGAGATTGGCCGCAACCACCTTCCGATCAGCGAACGTTCCGACGCCTTGGCGCTACCGAGGCGGAGGCGATTTATACGGCTTCAGCCTGTCAGGTGATTGATTGGCTTGGCCACCACGGCGGGGCAGAAGCTGTTGTTTCGTTGTTGGGCGAAATTCGAGCAGGTGACTCCTTTCGCGAATGACCGCAAGGTCCCGCATAACTGCCGGTCGGACCGCGTTTCGGATGCTGCAGCGCCGCAAGGCAGGTCGGAGCCCAAAGCGGACTCACACCGAATTTCAGACTTGTGGTTTCAGGCCCAGCCTTTACCCATATGGCTATGGATGAGCCGCGTAGCGTGACCCTGAATACGACCCTTGTGATCTGGGCCACGCTGGTCGGGGCCTTTATCGGCGTGAAAGCCTATGCGGAGGCCCCGCTCTGGGTCTGGATTGCCGGGGCGCTGTGGCTGGGGCTGGCGATGATCGCGCTGTTGGCCCAGACCAGCCCGCGCGGGCGCGACTATCTGAAGTGTGAGCTGGAAACGGCCAACTACACACAGGTCTATCTTTTCGTCGCCCGGCGGCTGAACGACTGGGTCTGGCGGCGGGTGGGGCGGATGCAGCGGTTGCCGGACGGGACCGTGGCCCCGCCGCCTGAGACGACCGCCATCTGGCCCCTGCTGCGCGCCGCGCTGACCTGGCGTCTGCTGGACCGCGCGCTGCTGATCGCCGTGGCCTATCCGGTGATCGCTCTGATCCTGCCCTGGCTTCTGGGCGGAGATGCGGTGCTGGGGGCGGGGGTGGTGGTATTTCCGGCGGCGGAGTTTTGGCCCGAGCGGGCGCTGGTGCTGGGGCAATTCGCCATCTTGACTGCAGGTTTCGTGGGTCAGAAGCTGTCATCAGCCAGCCCGCGACAGTTCTGGCAAAGTGTCGCGGGCTGGCTGCCCCTGATCGCAGTCGCATTCGCATTCGCATTCGTATTCGTAGTCGCAGGCACATTCGCATTCGCAGTCGGATTCGCAGGCGCATTCGCAGGCGCATTCGTAGTCGCAGTCGCAGTCGCATTCGCATTCGCAGGCGCAGTCGCACGCGCAGTCGTAGGCACATTCGCATTCGCATTCGCATTCGTAGTCCCAGGCGCAGGCGCAGTCGCATTCGCATTCGCAGTCGCAGTCGCAGTCGCAGGCGCATTCGCAGCCACATTCGCATTCGCATTCGCATTCGCAGCCGCATTCGCAGCCGCAGGCGCATTCGCATTCGTAGTCGTAGTCGCATTCGCAGTCGACGGGTTGTGGTCGCGCGGGCGGCGGGGGGCGAGGATGGTATTGCTGGGGGGCGCTTGGGCGCTGGGGTTGCTGGCCATCGTGCTGTTCCTCGATCCTTCGACGTTGCGGGCGGACCGAAAGGCCCTCTTCATCTTCCTCGCCGTCCTGCCCCTGATCAACGGCCTTTTTGACGCGCTGTCCTATGCCATCACCCTCGCCCTGTCGCGCAAGGGGTTGGCCACCCGCTGGGCGCCGGTCTGGGGTCTGATCGACCTTGCGCTGGGGGCGGTGCTGTTCCTCGCCCTTGGCGCGACCATAGTCGCCGTGATCGCCACACTTAACGCCATCGGCACCGCGCCGCTCTATGATCTGGCCGCACTGTTCGCCGGGCTGCGCGCCAGCCCCGGCGACTACTGGTGGCTCTATCTGATCCTGTTTTCCACCCTCGCCCCCACCGCGCTACATCTGATGATTGCCGCGTTGGCGGTGCAGGGCTGGTTCGTGTTCCAGCGCCCCCGCCGCGCCGTGGCGGGTTGGATCGCCGCCGCCCCCACCAGCCACCCGGCGGCGGTGGGCGGGTTTTTTGGTCAGACGATGATCTGGTGGCTGCCGCTGGTCACGCTGGCGGTGTCTGGCTGGGTTCTGTGGCAGTTCATCGGCCCGGCGGCGGGCGCGGCGGGGCTGATCTATCTGGACGCACTGGAAGGGCTGTCGCGCTGGATCGGCGCGATTTGAAGGGTATAAACGATTTTTGCGCGACCGTCCGCAAGGTCCGCATTGCTGCCAGTCAGCCAGGACAAAAACCCTTGGTCAAAAATGGTAGGACAAAAACGGTTCTCTGATTGCGGCTTTGTCAAGCGGGATGGCGATCTGTCCGTTCGGGGTCATGGTTCTCTCCGAGGTCGCGCATTGCGCCTCATGATGGTTTTCGGTGGTGGATCGTCTCCAATGTCGTTTGCGGGGTGGGCAGGCAAGCCTGCGCCCCAACCGTTTTTACGAGATCGATCTACCTCCGTCCCGTCGGGACTTGGCTTCCCGCCTTCTCAGCGGCGGAAATTCAAATCAGGCAGTGGCCTCCTTTGTCCAGTGATAGTCCGCGCCAGATTTCCAGATCGTCAGCATCAGGACTGCGATCTTGCGCGCTGTTGCGACTGCGGCTTTTCGGAACCCGCGTCGTCCGGCCAGTCGCACAGCCCAGCTCTTCAGTGGCGAGAAACGCTTCACCTGGCGGATCAAGCAGGACGCTGCCTCGAACAGCAGTCCGCGCATCGTCCCGTCTCCGCACTTCGACACCCGTCCCGACCAATCCATTTCGCCAGACTGGTGCCTCTTTGGTGTGAGTCCGAGGAACGCGCCAACATCAGATGTCCGATTGAATCGGGTGGGATCGTCGACCAAGGCAATGAAACTGAGCGCGTTCACAGGCCCGACGCCCGGAATGGTCATCAAACGGCGCGCGACGGGGTGCGCCTTGGCTTTTGTTTTCACGACTTTGTCGAGATCATCAGCTGCTTGGCACAGCGTGGCGTGGGCGGTGATGAAGCCGTCCGCAATGGCGCGCAATACCGGGTCAGTTTCGCCAGCTGCGGCAAGCTGATCGCGGAACGCCTGTCTCTGTCGACCCTGACCAATACTGATCATGCGGATGCCAAAGGTTTTTAGGACGCCCCGAATGTGTCCCTCCAAGTCCTTGCGCAAACGGATCAGACGCTCGCGCGCGCCAATCAGGCTGCGGAGCCGATCGGCTTCTTCGCTACGGATATGGACCGGGGTAAACCAGTTGGTGCGCGCGAGCTGCGCCAAGCCTTCGGCATCGGCAGCATCGGACTTGTTGAGCCGGGCTGACAGAGCCTTGTGCGCCTTCCGGGCATCGATGCATGTCGCTGGAAGACCAAGCCTCATCATCCCGCGCTGCAGCCAGATCGAAAGCATCCCGCTCTCATGCACGATCCGATGCGGAGTTAGCGATCTGTTGCGAAACCAACCTGCCACGCCTTCCGGGTCCGCAGGACAAGTCCCGCGCGCGATGGCCTTGCCATCATGATCTACAACGCAGATCGAAATTTCTTTCAGTGACACATCCAAACCAGCATAATGTTCCATAGGTCGTTCTCCTCACGGCTTATATCCATGAGGCCAATATACCGGACCTCGTTCGCCGCTGGAGAGCGACCGCCGCAATCACACCATGTCGTTTCTGGCCCGATACACTACTCTGTCCAGTTGTGACCTTCACCGCTATCTGGCGCTATTTCTTCAGCGGTAAGTGGCGTGCTGAGGGCGAGATCTGACAGAAAAGCAGAGCGGACGTTCGAACGTGATGCCGCGAAAGTTTGGTCTGAGCCCATTGTGAAGGATTGCTGCGGAACAGCGAATGCCCGGTTCTGTGACAGCGGCCAAAAAAAACGTGACGGAAGAAACCTGCGTTTGCCAAGGGTTGCAGAAAAAGTGGTTTTGCTGCTGGACGCACCTATGACCAATGCTACTGCTTTTGGGAGCCGACGAGGCGTCTTGCCATATTGGGCCTTGTATGGTTCGGTTCAATTACGGCGCAACTTACTCCTTGTTGATAAGCGAATGTACTATGAGTTGGTCAAAGCTCGACAATCAGATGAAAAACTACCATAGTGACCTGACATCATTGGTGAAAGTGAGTCCGTTGATGGCAGACCGTCTCGCAACGACAATCGCGAGCGAGGTGCGATTTTTTCAGCCAGATACCAAGCGCGCGATACGCGAAGCTACCCCGATCAAGCTTTCCGCAAGACTGGATGAGCTCAAGTCTTTCCAATATTTTATGGACAGCATGCACATGTCCGGAGGGGATAAAGCACCGCAGGTTGTTCGCGCTCAAGTCATAATCCAAAACTACATCTGCTTTGTTTACCTTAGCGATGCCTGTTTCAATGAACTCAAGAAGGCTTCCAAAGCAGGAACGACCCTCAGGAAATGCGCGAAGTACCTGACTGATAATCCGATCAGAGCGTTCCGCAACGCTATTGCCCATTCAAATTGGACCTACTCCAAAGACAGCTCATCATTGGTTTACTGGGCAAGGAAAGGCGCAGACAGAAACGAACCTCTGGTCGAGCATACGGTGAGCAATGAAACCTTGGCTTTTTGGCAAGCCCTGAGCAGATGCACAGCTTATGCTGCATTTGAAAACTTGTAGTTTCCTTCAAGGATTTGAGACCGGTACAAAAATCACCGTTTGCTGACCTGCCCAAAGCGGACATTGGCGCAGCCGCAGTGAATGCACCCTCCGTCCCGCATTGTGTGAGTTCATGTGCCGTGCAGCGAACGACAGCTATACCGCAGCCGAAGACGCATCGGCGCTCGGTGTCCGTTGCAAGACCCGATAGACGGTCGGCCTCGATACGTCGAACCGCTCTGCCAGATCGCTGATCGAGTAATCACCCGTGTCATACATGCGGCGCAATTCCGTCTGACGGCGATCCGATAGCTTTGGTTTTTTGCCCTTCAACCGTCCCTTGGCACGGGCAATGGCCATGCCTTCCTTGGTGCGCATCCTGACCAGATCAGCCTCGAACTCAGCAAAGGTGGCGAGGATGTTGAAGAACATCTTGCCCATCGGATCGGTCGGGTCATGGACCGATGCGCCCAATGCCAGTTTAACCCCACGCTTCTCCAGTTCATCCGCGATGGCCCGGGCGTCTGGGACCGACCGCGCCAGTCGGTCCAGCTTCGGCACGACAAGCGTGTCCCCTTCACGGACTTCTGCCAGTGCCTGGGCCAGACCTGGCCGCTCCCGGTTCGTGCCAGTTAGGCCATGATCGGTGTAAATCCGGTCTTCCGCCACATCGAGATCGAGGAGCGCAGACCTTTGTGCGGCGAGGTCCTGTTTGTCAGTTGAACAACGGGCATAGCCGATACGAGTTTTAGTCATGGATGCATCCTTGGGCCAGAATTGGCCGAGCTTCATTTTGGTAGTGATCGTATGTAACGCAAAAGGCCCCTCCAATGATATTATAACCGGACCAGTCAAATGAGAATCGTTTTCCGTTGCAAACACTGGGAGCAGTTCGTTGATATTCCGGCGTCCGTTCACCGATCCTCTTACGGACATCTGCGGGAGGCAGGACATGGATGAAGCAATGCGTCGCTTTATTGTTCTCCGTCCTCATATCGAGGATGGTATAGCGCTGGTGGCCGCCGCCCGAGCGGCCGACGTGCCGATCAGGACAGCCCAAAGATGGCTGTCACGTTACAGAGCACAAGGCCTTGATGGATTGAGACGGCGGATGCGGTCCGACGGGAACAAGCGCAAGCTGCCTGATGAACTGGTACGCTTGATCGAAGGGCTGGCTTTGCGCAAACCCCGGCTGTCCTGCGCTGCGATCCACCGGCGGATCGCAGCGGTGGCCAAATCGCGAGGCTGGCCCATTCCATCCTACGGTACGGTCCATTCGATCACCCGGGCACTCGATCCGGCGATGGTCACTCTCGCACAAGAGGGAACGGCAGCCTACCGTGACCGATACGAGCTGATCTACCGCCATCGGGCAAGCACGCCGAATGCGATCTGGCAGGCCGATCACACGATGCTCGACACCGTGATCCTTGATGCCAATGGCAAGGCCGCGCGGCCCTGGCTCACCGCCATCATGGATGACCATTCCCGCGCCATCGCCGGTTACTTTGTCTTTCTGGGCGCCCCCTCAGCGCTACAGACCTCTCTGGCACTCCGGCAAGCCATCTGGCGCAAGCAAAACCCGGACTGGCCGGTCTGTGGCATACCAGATGTGCTTTATGTCGATCATGGAAGCGATTTCACCTCCGAACATCTCGACCAGGCATCTGCCGCCCTGCGGTTTCAGCTGGTATATTCAGCTGTCGCCAGACCGCAGGGGCGCGGAAAAATCGAACGTTTTTTCGGAACCGTAAACACGGAGCTACTGCCGGACTTACCCGGAAATCTGGTGAATGGCAGACCAACGACGCCGCCCTCGGCATTTGGATCACTGGCACCTACAATGCCCGCCGTCACACCGAGACGGGAGTTTCGCCTATCATTTCTTGGCGCGCAGATGGCTGGCTGCCACAGATGCCAGACAGTCTCGAAAGTCTTGACGAGCTGCTGATCATGGTCGCAAAGCCACGCATGGTGCGGCGCGATGGCGTTCACTTTCAGGGTCTGCGTTACATGAGTCCGACGCTGGCTCCTTATGTCGGTGAGAACGTGACAGTGCGCTATGACCCGCGCGATCTCGGCGAGGTCCGGGTGTTCCACAAGAACCGCTTTCTGTGTCGGGCCATTAGCCCTGAACACGCCCATGAGACAGTCACGCTCAAGGACATCCAGACGGCCCGATCTGCCCATCGACGTGCTTTGCGCCAGCAGATCAACGAACGGGTGAAAGTGGTCGCGGAGTATCTACCCAGCGTGTCCCACCGTGAAAAAACCGAACCTGATTTGCGTCAGCGGCGGACGTCGAAACTCCGCACCTATTGGACGGAAGAATGACCATGGCGGGACATCGCACGGGAACCACATGGATGCTGACGCCCACACTACGGTCCAGACGGACCATAACTGGGTTTTTTCGTCAATCGAGCGCGCTCAACCTGCTCACCAGTTGTTGCTGGACTTGCACCAATGCCTTCGTTGCGGAACCACCGACTGCCGCTTCCGCTGCTGATGCTCTGCACCAGTCGACCAATCGCAGCTGACACTCGGCCAAAGACTTCACGCATAAGGCCAAAGCTTCTATGTCGCGCTTTGTCGCCCTCTCGATCCTCTCGGCTGAATGCCTGATGGCTATCGCGGATTCGTTGGATTGCTCGGTCAACCGATTGACGGATCTCAGCAATTCGCGCTCCATAGGGGTCATTTCCATAGCTCAATTCTCCGTTCTTGGTGTCCTGACGCAAAGACGATCCCGTGGCGTCATCAGTGGGCAAGGTTGTTGTGTCACTCCATCCGGCAGTACCAGTACCGTCCCCGCTCCGCCCAACGCCACCACCCTCACTGATTGCTCCAGTCCGTTCTGGGGAGGCCGGATCTCGACCCGTGTCTGAACCGGTCGAGGCATGATCGCGAATACAAGGATCGCTGTTACCACCACCAACACTGCCCCGATCCCCATCGGCATCACTGTAAAGCGCCAATCCCCCTTGCTCCGCCAAAGCTTGTGCCTGTCTTCCATCTCGCGCATCGTTTTCTGGACCTCTTCCGCCTGCGCGAGGACCTCCTTCTGAAGCATCCGCAAGACGTAGCGCGTGCGATCGGCGGCTTCTTTCATATCTTTCTCGGACAATACCTGAACGCCGATTAACTGCCGCTTGAAGGCTTCGTCGAAGTTCCTCAACTCTTCGCTGATCATCGCTTCGGATTCGCGAATCTCTCTCTCGGTCCTCTCTTGAATTTTTTGCAACAAGGAATTCATCGACGCTCCAATCTGAATGAAACAGCCTGTCAGTCAGGCGGTAGGTTTCTGACGTGCCAGTCGATCCGACGCGTCGCATGACAACTTTCGTTGCAGGTTTTGTCGCCGCTTTCTTAGCGGGCCGAGGTGGCTTGATCTCAAGGCCATCCGCCTCAAGCTCAGCCAAGGCGGCAAGAACATCAGCATGATTACGGACCTTGCCTAACTCGATCTTGGTAATCACATGTGCCCGAACCGCATCGCGAACTGCTGTTCGGTCTTTGCTCTCGAAGACATGCCTTAACGTGCGCCGCCGGTCGGGATCGTCCGGGCTGGCCCATCCCTTCAACGAATTCCAATAGTCGCGAAAGGCGTTGAAATAGCTCTCGGACCGGGGTGGAGCAATATTGAAGGCTGCGCCATCGTAGAGTTCTGTGCGCGGCACTACGAAATGCAGTTCAATGTTGCCCTTGTGCAAGTGCTGCACCCACAAGCAGTCGTATTGATCAGCTTCGAGGCCAGCGAATGCCGCGCGCTCGAAGCCATCGATGACTGCGTCCAGTTCGGTTTGCGATGGCCGATCTTCTGATGCGAAAGCGATGACACCACTGCTGTAACGCCATTTGCGGTGAATGCTGTCGATCAATTGAACCGTACGTGCAGCGTCGCCTCGTAAAACTAAGGGATGCGGGTCCCGAATTTCGACCTCACCGGGAATGCGCCGACGCTCGCTATCGTAAGCAGGTACTGCCTTCGCAAGCAGGTAATTAATCGCTGGTCCGCCACCACCTTGGCCATGTGGAAAGAAGCGGATCATCATTGCTCGCTTCCTTCTCGCAGAAGCTGCCCAAGTTGCCGCTCGATCACCGTGAGTTGCGTCAAAATGCCAACCGCTTGAAGGCGCGAACCTGCCCCGCTGTTGGCGTTCACTACCCGCGCGATCTGCGAAAGGTTGTTGCCTGCGAGGGCCAACTGCCGCAACAGCACAGGGTTGACGGTGGCCAAGGGTCGGCGCGGTTGTGGCGGCAATTGATCCAGCAGCCGACGTACCATTGCGGACAGGCTTTCGTCATATTCGTCCGCGAGATCACCCCAGCGCTTCAAATGTGAGACCGTGCACCTCACGCGCAACACGGCATCAAGCTTTTCAGTAGAAATCAGTGAAACCACCTAAGCCTCCACGACTGTCTCTTGGGGTTGGGGTTGAGGGGAAGGGGCATGCCCCTTCCCCCACAAGGTGCGTTGCCGTAGGCACAAGCGTAACCTTGCTATCTTCCTCTCTCGGCCTCGTTGCAGCGGTCATCCTGTACCTCCGGTTTTGATAAGCGCGCTGGTAAGTTCACCGATCAGACGATCCAGAACGGCGACTTCTCTGGCTTCTTTGGAGGCCAACCCAGCGAAAGCGGCAGCAGGGTTTTTGACGGCATAGGCCGATTTTCGCTGCGTATTCCTGTCCGCTACGATTAGGCAAAGCGCAGTTCGCTGTTCCCCGATCTGGATGCACCTATCTCGCCACAAGCTGCTGGAAATACCCAACTCGTGTGCTCGATCATGGGCTGCCCGGGTGATCGACTTCCAATCTGGTGGTGCCCCACACGCATACAGATCAATGTACTCGCCTAACTGTGTTCCAGCCAAAAGTCGCGCGTGGGCTGGGCTGGCATTCAGCCTGCCCACTTCTTTCGGCTTCTCAGCCATACAGGTTTTGTGTTTCTTTTCTTTGTTCGTAATGAGTCGGACATTTTCGTCTGACCGGACGGACATTTCTGGCTGACTGACGACTGTCGAAAAATCAGTGAGCACGGCTTCCAGTGCCTCAGCGACCTCCTGCATTTTTTTGATATCGGTCAACTCGAGGGGGCGACGGCGGGGCAAGATGCTGGTCGCTGCCTCATCCGCGACATCGTTTTCGAGCGCACGTATCTGTCGAAAGAGACTTTGGATGTGCTCACGCAGCCGCTTTTGATCTTCATCTGCCCGGATCTGGCGACTGACCAGCAAACGAATATATTCCGCCTGCTCGATTAGTGGTGCAAGATTGATACCTGCAGCGCGCTTAATCACACCGTCAGATCGGTCACCAGAGCGACTTTTGCGTTCGGGGTAAGTGCGACTGATCAGGCCAGCATCAACAAGCTCAGCCTCGATCCGTCCGATCTGGCGTCTCGACATGCCAAAGATATTTGCAAGCCGCTCCAGCGAATGCCAGATGGCGCAGATTCTGCCGTTCTGGAAGTCGGCTGGCTGGCAGTTCTCAATTGCGAATGCGAGGTATCGGACCGCACCAGTCGATAGGCCAAGCGCGGTCCTTGCTTGCTGCAGCAAGTGTTTCAGCCGGTAGGGCGTGATGTCAGTCGGCAGTCCTCGATGGGTTAAAGTTGCACTCATGACACCACCTGACTTGCCAGAGATGGGCCGCATGAGTATTGTCCGACTGCAGAAGACTTTTCGAATAGGCCGTTGAGGTGAGTGCCAGCTCTCTCAACGGTTTTTCTTTGATCGACATCCCCATATGAGCAGTTCACCCGAGACCGACCGCTCGTTTCGCTTGGTCGACAACGCGGAACAAAGCAGGACTTCCTTGTGTCAGATTTGTGCCTATCGGAAACATGCGTTCCCGCATCGTTCTGCAAAAGGCTGCATTTACCTGCAGAGCAGACACCTTTTCCTATTGCTGATTTTACTGGGGATACGTATGTCCGGCGGTGGGACACCCTTCCCCAACGAAGGGCAAATATCTGGAAGGATACCATGTCTATACCTGTTCAACCGGCAAAGCGCCCGGCTAATTCGCGCTTTTCTTCTGGCCCTTGTGCCAAGATCCCCACATTCTCGCTCGACAAGCTTGCTGACGCGCCTTTGGGCCGCTCGCACCGTGCAAGTGTCGGCAAGGACAAGCTGAAAGCCGCGATTGACGGCACGCGCGAAATTCTGGGCGTGCCCGATGATTGCCGCATCGGCATCGTTCCGGCATCCGACACGGGTGCCGTGGAAATGGCGATGTGGTCACTTTTGGGCGCGCGCAAGACCACAATGGTTGCATGGGAAAGCTTCGGCGCGGGCTGGGTCACAGATGCTGTCAAACAACTGAAGCTGGAGGGCGAGGTCAAGACCGCCGATTATGGGCAGATCGTCGATATGGCCAGCATTGATTATGACACCGATGTTGTTTTCACATGGAATGGCACCACATCCGGCGTGCGTATGCCGCATGGCGACATGATCCCGGCCGACCGCGCAGGGCTGACCATTTGCGATGCCACATCGGCAGCCTTTGCGATGGACCTGCCGTGGGACAAGCTGGATGTCGTGACCTTCTCTTGGCAGAAGGTCATGGGCGGCGAGGCCGCGCATGGCATGCTGATCCTGTCGCCCCGCGCGGTTGAGCGGCTGGAAAGCTACACCCCGCCTTGGCCCATGCCCAAGATTTTCCGCATGACCAAGGGCGGCAAGCTGATTGAAGGCATCTTCAAGGGTGAGACGATCAACACACCGTCCATGCTGGCGGTCGAGGATTATCTGGTTGCGCTGGATTGGGCGCGCGAGATTGGCGGCCTGCCTGCATTGATCGCGCGTTGCGATGCAAATGCAGATGTGATCGCGCAGTTCTGCGCGACACATGACTGGATTGCCAATCTGGCCGATGACCCCGCTACAGCATCGACCACCAGTGTTTGCCTGAAATTCACAGACCCCGGCATTGCCGATGGTGCCGCTTTCGCCAAGGCCGTTGCAAAACGGCTGGAGAAAGAAGGCGTGGCACTGGACATTGGTGCCTATCGTGACGCGCCTGCGGGCCTGCGCATCTGGTGCGGGGCCACGGTCGAGACGGCGGATATCGCGGCGCTGATGCCTTGGCTGGACTGGGCCTATCACGCAGAGCGCGCCGCATTGGCTGACGCTGCCTGAACAGAGCATAGCGGCGGGCCTGCCCCGCCCCTTTTTCCCCTATCCCTTCATTCAAGGAGCCACATCAATGGCACCCAAAGTTCTCGTATCCGACAAACTCTCTGAAACCGCCGTCCAGATTTTCCGCGATCGCGGGATCGACGTGGATTACCTGCCCGATCTGGGCAAGGACAAAGAAAAGCTGCTCGACGTCATCAACCAGTATGACGGGCTTGCCATCCGTTCGGCCACCAAGGTTACGGAAAAGCTGCTGGAGGCGGCCACCAACCTGAAAGTTGTGGGCCGTGCGGGCATTGGCGTGGACAATGTCGATATTCCCGCCGCCTCGAAAAAAGGGGTGATCGTGATGAACACGCCTTTTGGCAACTCGGTCACGACTGCGGAACATGCCATTTCGCTGATGATGGCCGTGGCGCGCCAGATCCCCGAAGCCAACGCCTCGACCCATGCCGGAAAATGGGAAAAGTCGCGCTTTATGGGGGTTGAGCTGACCGCCAAGACGCTGGGTGTGATCGGGGCAGGCAATATCGGCGGCATCGTGTGCGACCGCGCACTGGGGCTGAAGATGAAGGTTGTGGCCTATGACCCCTTCCTGTCCGAGGAGCGTGCGACCAAACTGGGTGTCACCAAGGTGGATCTGGACACGCTGCTGGCGCGGGCGGATTTCATCACCCTGCATGTGCCGCTGACCGACAAAACCCGCAACATCCTGTCCGCCGAGAATATCGCCAAGACGAAAAAAGGTGTGCGCATCGTCAACTGTGCGCGGGGCGGGTTGATCGACGAGGACGCTTTGGCCGCAGCGCTGAAATCCGGCCACGTGGCGGGTGCGGCACTGGATGTGTTCGCGGTGGAACCTGCCACCGAAAGCCCGCTGTTTGGGATGCCCAATGTGGTTGTCACCCCGCATCTGGGCGCATCGACCACAGAAGCGCAGGAAAATGTCGCCCTGCAAGTGGCAGAGCAGATGTCCGATTACCTGCTGTCAGGGGCGGTGCAGAACGCGCTGAACATGCCTTCCGTCACGGCAGAAGAAGCGCGGATTATGGGGCCATGGCTGAAACTGGCGGCACATCTGGGCGCATTCGCAGGACAGATGACAGACGAGCCGATCAAGGCGATCAACATCCTTTATGATGGTAAGGTTTCGGAAATGAACCTTGACGCATTGGGCTGCGGCGTGATCGCAGGCATCATGAAGGCCACCAATCCAGACGTGAATATGGTTTCTGCCCCCGTGGTCGCCAAGGAACGCGGCATCAAGATTTCGACCACGACACAGGCGAAATCGGGCGTGTTTGATGCCTATATCAAACTGACCGTTGTGACCGATACGCGCGAACGCTCGATTGCGGGCACGGTCTTCTCGGATGGCAAGCCGCGCTTCATCCAGATCAAGGGCATCACGCTTGACGCAGAGGTCGGCAATCACATGCTCTATACCACCAATGAGGATGTGCCCGGCATTATCGGCACCTTGGGCAACACGATGGGCGAGAACGGCGTCAATATCGCCAACTTTACGCTTGGTCGCTCCGAAGCTGGCAAGAATGCGATTGCGCTTTTGTATCTGGATGCGCCTGCGCCTGATCCTGTGCTGGAGAAGCTGCGCGCCACCGGCATGTTCCAGCAGGTGCGCCCGCTGGTATTTGATGTCGCCTGAGACAGACACACCACGCGCGCCTCGGGGTTGACCCGAGGCGCGCTGGCTGCTTTGCTTTGCGCAAAGTGAAAATAGGAATATTATGCGCAGCTACGCCATTGGCGATATTCACGGGCAGCTTGCCCTTTTGCGCCAGGCTCACGCTTGGATCGAGGCGGATCGCAAACGCTGTCGTGACCCTGATGCACCGGTGGTTCATCTTGGCGATCTGGTTGACCGTGGCCCGGACAGCGCCGGCGTGATCCGGCATTTGCGCGAAGGGCAAGAGGGCGGCGCGCCTTGGGTCGTGCTCAAGGGCAATCACGACCGCATGTTCGAAAAATTCCTGACCGATCCGGGCTGGCGCGACCCCCATATGCGCAAGGATGTCAGCTATCTGCACCCGGTCGTGGGCGGCGCGGAAACGCTGATGTCATATGGTTTGTTCCGGCCAACATCGTATCATATCAGCCGTGCACGTGCGCAGGTTCTGGAGGCCATCGCCCCCGAAGATATCGACTTCTTAAGCGCCCTGCCCCTGAGATATGAATACGCTCAGGTTTTACACGTGCATGCGGGCATTCGCCCCGGTGTGCCGCTGCCAGAGCAAACCGAAGAAGATCAGATCTGGATACGCGAGCCGTTCCTGACAGATACGCGCGATCATGGGCCGCTCATCATCCATGGGCACACGGTCATTCCCACCCCGACACATTACCGCAACCGGGTGAATATCGACAGCCGGGCCGGGTATGGCGGGCCCCTGACTGCGATTGTTGTCGAAGACAGGCAGATCTCGGTCTTGACCGAGACTGGCCGTATCCCCCTAGAGCCGCGTTAACCCCAAGGGTTCTGTGCCCGCTGGGGTGCAGGCGCGCTGATACCGCTTTCTTGTGCCATTCTGGTCAGTGCCGCAATGCGGTTTTGCGTGTTCGGGTGGGTCGAGAACAGCTTGTCACGCTTGTGCACATGCAGCGGGTTGATGATGAACATATGCGCGGTTTGCGGGTTCTCTTCGGCCTTGTCATAATCAATGCGCGAGGCGAAACCCTGTATCTTTTCCAACGCCGAGGCCAGCCACATCGGGTTGCCGCAAATCTCGGCGCCCACGCGGTCCGCCTCATACTCGCGCGAGCGTGAAATCGCCATCTGCACCACAGCCGCCGCCAATGGGGCCAGAATCATCACCGCAAGCATTGCAATCACGCCGCCCGCCCCTTGATTACGGCCCCCACGAAAGAAGAAGGCGAAATTCGCCAGCATCGAGATGGCACCGGCAAATGTCGCCGTGATCGTCATGATCAGCGTGTCATAATTGCGGATATGCGCCAGTTCATGCGCCATCACGGCAGCAACCTCTTCGCGCGACATGCGGCGCAACAGGCCGGTCGTGGCGGCAACGGCAGCATTCTCGGGGTTGCCGCCAGTGGCAAAGGCATTGGGCTGGTCCTGATCGATGACATAGACGCGCGGATGCGGCATGCCTGCATCATCGGCCAATTGGTGCACCATGCGCTGCAAATCCGGATGAACCTGACTGTTGCATTCCTGTGCGTTATGCATACGCAGCACGGCCTTGTCAGAATTCCAATAGGCATAGACATTCATACCTGCCGCCACCACAAAGGCGATCAACAGCCCTGCGCCACCGCCCAGCAAGTAGCCGACCCCCATAAATAAGGCGGTCATTGCGGCCATCAGCATGGCTGTCTTCATATACCCCATCAAGGCTCTCCATCCGGTATTGTTGCGCGGTTTCGTGGCAGATATGGGCGGCCAAGCCACCTATTGCAAGCGTTTGACCGCGAACATCGCAGCACAACACATAACGGCTGACGCCTCAGAAATTTTCCATCGCGCGAAAATCAATCTGTTCCAGCAGCGGGATCATGACATCGGTGTCCGCGCCCTCGGCCTGAACCAGTATACGGTTGGCGACAATGGCTTTCAGGCTTTGATCCTCGCGCAGAAAGCGTACGCGGTTGATCCGCTCGACCTGCCCGCCCATCTGGGCGATCATCGCCGAATTGCCCAGCATCATTCCAAGCTGCGCGACCATCGGATTATCGGCCATCAGGCTTAACTCAAACCGGCCCGCATCACCCGAATAAACGGCCTTGGCCATGGTGCCACCGCCCATAAAGCCCATCATCTGGCCGCCTTCTGTGTCAATTTCGCGCGTCCAGCCCTCTGGCGCGGGGGGCAGAAAATTCGCCAGCCCTTGGGCCTTCATATCTGCCAGCACGCGCTGTGCCTGCGCCAGTTCGTCCTCGGCAAACTGAAGGTCGCCGTCCTGATACGCCTCAAGGGCGGTTTCCATAGCCTCGATGAACGGGTCGGCATGGGCGGGTGCGGTCATCAGAAACGCAGCAGCAATAGCGGGAAATATCTTGGTCATGGTCCTACCTCCGGCAATGATGACGCAAGCCTGCCGCACTCCGCGCAATCGCACAAGAAATTTATGCGACTGTCAGCCCCGCTCTCTCAAAAGCCACGCGCAGATCGGTTTTCGGGCGTGCGCCGATATGGCTGATCACCTCGGACGCCGCGATCACGCCCATGCGCCCCGCCGTTTCCAGATCACGCGCCGTGGCAAGCCCATAGAGGAACCCGGCGGCAAACTGGTCGCCCGCACCCGTTGCATCGACAGGGACAGTGCGCGTGACCGGAACTTCCAGCTTGCGGCCCTGCTCGAATATCCAGACCGGATCGCCCGAGCGGGTGCAGATTACCAGCGCGCAGTCCTGCACCGCTTGCGCCAAGGCATCGTCCAAATCATTGGCCTGATACAGCGACACCCATTCCTGTTCATTGCCAATGACGTAATCCATGTGATTGGCAACCAGATCACGAAAGTCAGCGCGGTGACGGTCGACGCAAAACGGGTCGGACAGCGCGATCCCGACCTTGCCCCCGGCCCCGCGACAGGCGCGCGCCGCTTTCAGAAACGCGTCCTTGCCCTTGTCCTTGTCGAACAAATACCCCTCAAGAAAGACAATCTTGCTATCGGCCATCACGCCCTCGTCCACATCATCCGGGCCGACCTCTGCGGAAATGCCAAGATAGGTGTTCATCGAGCGCTCCCCATCCGGGGTGACAAAGATCATACTGCGCGAGGTGGGCAATTCGCCGCCCTGTACCGGCGGATTGACAAAATCCGCGCCCGTATCAGCGGCATAGAACTGACCCAGCGCATCATCATTGACGCGGCCCACAAAGGCCGCTTTCAGCCCCAGTTTGCCCACGCCTGCCAGAGTGTTGGCAACTGATCCGCCCGACGCCTGCGCGCGGTCCTTCATCGCGCCATACAGCGCCTCCGCGCGCTCGCGCTCGACAAGCTGCATGATGCCCTTGTGTATGTCCATCCGGTCCAGAAACCGGTCATCCACGGTTGTGATTACGTCGACAATCGCATTGCCGATACCTGCGATATCATAGGTTTTCATAGGGTTTTTTCCTCGAATTGGCATAGGTCGCGGATCAGGCAGGCACTGCATAGCGGCTTGCGCGCCTTGCAGATATAGCGGCCATGCAGGATCAGCCAGTGATGGGCATGAAGCTGGTATTCGGCGGGAATGTGGTCTTCGATCGCGCGCTCAACCGCATTCACATCGCGCCCCGGACAAATGCCGGTGCGGTTGCCCACGCGAAAGATATGCGTGTCGACAGCCTGCGCGGGCATACGCCACCACATGTTCAGCACGACATTGGCCGTTTTGCGCCCCACACCGGGCAGCGATTGCAGCGCGGCGCGGCTCGACGGAACCTCGCCGCCATATTGTTCCACCAGAATCCGGCTGAGTTTGATGACATTCTTGGCCTTGTTGCGAAACAGGCCGATTGTCTTGATATGTTCGATCAGCCCCTCTTCGCCAAGGGCCAGCATTTTCTCGGGCGTATCTGCAATCTGGAACAACGCGCGCGTGGCTTTGTTCACCCCCACATCGGTCGCCTGCGCCGAGAGGGCCACAGCCACGACCAAAGTGTAGACATTGACATGCTCCAGCTCGCCCTCCGGGGCCGGATCGGCCGCGTGAAAGCGGCGGAATATCTCGCGGATCGTGGAATAATCGAGTTGCTGGGCCATGCGCTTTCTATGCAATGCAGATCAATCAGGGGCAAGAGCCTATGCCTGCGCCATTTCGCGCAGGTCCAGTGCCGCGCCATCACGCAGCAGCGCACGTGCGGTGTCGGTAAAGAAATCCCCATCGCCAAGATGCGCTTCGCCTTGGTGAATGACCAAGGGCGGCAGCAGCTTGAACGGCGCGCGTGCGCCCTTGCGGGCCTGAACAATGACCCGCCGTGCTGGACGATGCGCCCGCGCCGCCAATGGCAGCACATAACAAGAGGCACGACCCGCAAAGCCCGCCAGCAGATCAGGCAACCGCTCGGCCAGATGGATCAGGGTGATGTAGCCCCCGTCGCGCGTGCGGCGCAAGGCAGTGTCGATCCAGATTGCCAAGGGCGTGTCTTCGCGCAATGCACGGTCGCGGCCCGCATTTTGCGCGGCTGGGCCTTGGGGGGCGTAATAGGGCGGGTTGGCGATGACATGGTCAAATCGTCGCGCCCGCAGTGCCGGTGGCAAGGCTTGCAGATCGCCCTCGACCACATCGAAGGCGACGCCATTTTCAGCGCCATTGCGGCGCGCGAGTGCGGCATAATCAGCCTGCAACTCTATCCCCGTCAGCACCAGACCGGGCACACGCGCGGCCAGACATAACGACGCCACCCCCACCCCGCAGCCCAGTTCCAGAACGTTCTGGCCCGCTTGCGCAGGCACAGATGCCGCCAGAAACACCGGATCAGTCGCGGCCCGGTAGCCATGGCGCGGCTGCCACGCGAGAACCCTGCCATCGAGGAAGGCATCGCGCGTCAGCTCTGGTTCAGTCATGCAAAGGGATGCCATTGTCGCGCAGGATCGAGACGGCCATGAAGTGATCTTCGCGCCGCACCAGCAAGCGCCGCGGCATCATGCCCAAGGTGGACTCGAGTGTGTGCATATGGACGTCTATATCAAACACCTCTATACCCTCGCCTTGAAGAATGGCCGTGGCGAAAGGGATGATTGTCGGGTCGGTTGTGCGGAGTAGTTCTTTCATGCACTCACCCTATGTCGTCATGGAATGGTTTGTCGAGACAGGACGCAACACAACATGGACACACAGCAATTGACCCAAGCGCCCCATGATCGCCTTGCAGCGTTCTTGCGCGATGATCTGGTGCAGGTCAATGCCCTGATCCGCGCGCGCATGGCGTCCGAGAACGCGCCGCGCATCCCCGAAGTGACCGCCCATCTGATCGAGGCCGGTGGCAAGCGCATTCGTCCGATGCTGGTGCTGGCGGCAACGCATCTGTGCAACTATAAGGGCGCGCGCCACCACCATCTGGCCGCCACGGTAGAGTTCATCCATACCGCGACCCTGCTGCATGATGATGTGGTCGATGAAAGCCATCAGCGGCGCGGGCGGGCCACCGCAAATCTGCTTTGGGACAACAAATCATCTGTGCTGGTTGGCGATTACCTGTTCGCGCGTGCGTTTCAGTTGATGGTGGAATGTGGCTCGCTTCGGGTGTTGGACATTTTGTCCAATGCCTCGGCAACGATTGCCGAAGGCGAGGTTCTGCAACTGAGTACGGCGCAAAACACTGCAACCACAGAAGACCAGTATCTGCGCGTCATCCGGGGCAAGACGGCGGCGCTTTTCTCCGCCGCAACCGAGGCGGGTGCGGTTCTGGCGGACGCGCCCGAAGACCATGTTCAGGCCTTGTTCGACTATGGCGATGCACTGGGCATCAGCTTTCAGATTGTTGATGATTATCTGGATTATGGCGGTGCGGGCGACGGCATCGGCAAAAATATCGGCGATGATTTCCGAGAGCGCAAAGTCACCCTGCCCGTCATCCGCGCCATCGCAAAAGCTGACAGCGAAGAGCGGGCGTTCTGGACGCGCGTGATCGGTGTTGGTGCGCAGAATGACGGCGATTTCGAGCATGCGCGCGCCCTGATGACGCAGCATGGCACATTGGAAAGCACGCGTCTCGAAGCGCTGGACTGGGCGCAGCGCGCAAAATCGTCAATCGCCAAGCTGCCAGAGCATGACATCCGCGATATGCTGTCTGATCTGGCCGATTACGTGGTGGCGCGGCTTTATTGATGCGCCAGCAAACCAGTCGTGACAACCCACCATTCGGGATGCGCGGCTTGCAACTCGCGCGCTGCGCGCTCTGCGTCATCCTGACTTGCATACAGTCCGAAACACGTCGCGCCCGATCCTGACATGCGCGCCAGCGCGCAGCCCGGTGTTGCGCCCAACGCAGTCAGAACCTGACCGATTTCAGGGGCGATCTGACAAGCCGCAGCTTGCAGGTCGTTGCGCTGATCTGCCAGAAACGCAAACAGCGCAGCCGCGTCGCCCCACAAGGGCAAGGATGCGGGCATTGGGGCATTCTCGCGCTGTTCCAAGGCACGGAACACTTGCGGGGTTGGGACTTCGACACGCGGGTTGGCGAGCACCATCCAGAATGCTGGCAGCGGCGCTAGCGGGGTAATCGCCTCTCCTATGCCTTGCATCCGGCTGGTGCGTGGTGTCAGGCAGACAGGCACATCCGCCCCCAACCCAAGGGCGGCGCGCATGGAGGGCAGGGTCGTGCCCTCAAGGCGCGCGACAAGCCGCAGGCAGGCAGCCGCATCTGACGACCCGCCACCAATGCCAGAGGATAGGGGCAAAGCTTTGTGCAAAGTCAGCGCAAGGTCGCGCGCGCCCATCAACCGTGCGGCGCGCAACACCAGATTATCTGCGCCAGCGCCAAGGCCCGCCGCCTCCGGCCCGGTGATCGACAAAGACAGCCCCCTTAGCCGACGCGCCGTGATCAAATCGCCAACCTCGGCAAAGACCACAAGCGAATCAAGTAAATGGTAGCCATCGGCCCGCTGGCCCGTGACGTGAAGCGTCAGATTTATCTTGGCCGGGGCAAGTTCCGCGGCAGTCATGGCTCCGCGTCAAACTCTTCAAGTGCGGGCTCTTTGCCGATTTCCAGTTTGCGGCGCACCAGATCGACATCCAGATCGGGGTGTGGCGCAAAGGACAATGCCCGCCGCCACTGAAAGCGCGCCTCGCGCGTGCGCCCGACAGCCCAATACACATCGCCCAGATGGTCGTTCAGGATCGGATCGCGCGGCAACAGTTCAACCGCGCGCTCCATCACCGGCACGGCTTCTTCATATCGACCTAGCCGGTAATAGGCCCACCCGAGCGAGTCGGTGATATAGCCGCTATCGGGTTCCCCTTCGACGGCGCGCTCGATCATGTCGAGGGCTTCGTCCAGATTGGTCCGCTTTTCGATCAGCGAGTAGCCGAGATAATTCAGCACTTGCGGCTCGTCCGGGACAAATTCCAGCGTGCGGCGGAACTCAGGCTCGGCCAGTTCCCATTCACCCATGCGCTCGTAGGAAATTGCGCGCGTATAGAGCAAAACCCAATGCCGCGCCTCGATCTCGTCGATCAGATCGATGGCGCTGGTATAGGCCTCTGCGGCCTCTTCATAGCGTTCTTCGCGGCGCAGCATGTCCCCAAGCGAACTGAAAACCAGAACGGAATCCGGGCGCAGCTCGCTTAACGATACCAAGCTTTCGACAGCATCCTCTACCTGCCCCGACTGATACAGCGCATTCGCTCGCCCAAGCTGCGCGCCCAGATATTGCGGGTTGTCCTGCGGCATCATGCCATAGATCTGGTCGGCAAGATCATATTGCTCGACGCGTTCCAGCAATTGCCCTGTCAACAGGATTGCATCGCCATGATCGGGACGCAGCGCAAGTGTCAGTTGACCATAGATGATGGGCAACCAATCGCCGGGTTCCCCGATAAGCGCGCCAGCCAATGAAAAATAGACCTCGGCCATCCCGTCGCGGGCAGAGGTCACGGTTGTGAATGGAACGGGTTGTTCCTCGCGCAGCGCATCCATCAGCAGTGCGGCATCATCATCAGGGGTGCCGCCGAAGATGGTTTCGCCCAGCTCCAATGCCTCATCAAAGCGGCCAAGCTGCGACAGGATCGTCATATGCGTCAGCACGCCGCGCCGCGACAGATTGACCGTAGTGTCACTCTCGCCAGCCAGAATGTCGGCAGCGCGCTCCATATCTCCGACGAACGCATGCGCCAAAGCTTGGTGGTACAGCGCGAAGGGTGCCAGCTCGACCCGTTCCGATATTGCTGCTTCAAACGCCGCAATCGCGTCGGACATGCTGCCCTTGCCAAGTTCAGCCCAAGCCACACCCATTGCATCTGTCAGGGGGCCAGACAGACGCCCCTCCTGCAAGCCTGCGATGACCGAGGCATAGGCGTCGCGCTTAAATTCATCGGCTTGAAGGATAACCGCGGCGATCTGCGTCATCTCGCCTTGTGCGGCGGCCTCGGCGGCCAATGCTGCTGCGCGCTCGAACTCGCCGCTCAGAACCCAGCCCTGCATCGCCAATTCACGAAATGTCTCGTTCCCCGGATCAGCTTCCAACGCGGCATCATAGCTTTGGGCCATGCGCGCAAAATCATCGCTTGCAACAGCGATCCGCCCTGTCAGAAAAGCCGACGCAAAGCCCGGCTGGATAAGCGAGCCTTCCTGCGCTGCGACCGGTTGCAGGAATGTCGGAAGGCACATCGCGGCGATGGCAGCTATACGGACGAATGGGATTGGGAGGTTCACGAGGCGGCAGCTCCGTCATAAAGGGTTGCGCTTAACACTAGGCCGCACACTGCTCATAGGCAATCGCTATGGCCACGAAACATTGCCCAATCGCGCAATCTCACTGAATCGTCACGTTGCGTATCACATATTGGGGTAGTTCGGCCCGTCACCGCCCTGTGGTGTCACCCAGTGGATATTCTGGCTGGGGTCTTTGATATCGCAGGTCTTGCAATGCACGCAGTTCTGAAAATTGATGACAAAGCGCGGGTCTTTGCCCTCTTCCTCGACCACTTCATACACACCGGCAGGGCAATAGCGCTGCGCAGGCTCTGCATATTTGGGCAGGTTGACGGATATAGGCACAGACGGGTCTTTCAGGGTCAGATGCGCGGGCTGGCTTTCTTCATGATTGGTGAAGGAATAGGCCACATTCGTCAGCCGGTCAAAGGACAGCACCCCATCGGGCTTGGTATACTCCAACGGCTGATGGTTCTTCGCCTCGCCCGTCGCAGCGGCATCTGTTTTGCCATGCCCCATCGTGCCAAACAGCGAGAACCCGAGCGTATTTGTCCACATATCCAGACCGCCAAGGCCAAGCGACGGCACAAGCCCCCATTTTGACCACATCGGCTTGACGTTGCGCACTTTTCGCAAGTCTTTGCCAATGGCACCTGTCCGCACATCCGCCTCATAGGCGTCCAGCTCATCGCCCATCCGTCCGGCCTTGATCGCTTCATGCGCGGCCTCTGCTGCGGCCTTGCCCGACAGCATGGCGTTGTGATTGCCCTTGATGCGCGGCACATTCACCAACCCGGCCGAACAACCCAGCAGCGCGCCACCGGGGAATGTCAGTTTCGGGATCGACTGATAGCCCCCTTCCGAAATTGCGCGCGCCCCATATGCCACCCGCTTGCCGCCCCTGAGCAACTCTGCCACCATCGGATGATGCTTGAAGCGCTGGAATTCCTGATAAGGTGCCAGATAGGGGTTTTCGTAATTCAGATGGACCACAAACCCGACATAAACCTGATTGTTGTCGATATGGTAAATGAAGCTGCCGCCGCCCGCATTCTTGCCCAATGGCCAGCCCATCGTATGGGTGACAGTGCCCTCGCGGTGCTTCTCCGGGTCGATTTCCCAGATTTCTTTCATCCCAAGGCCGTATTTCTGCGGCTCCTTGCCTTTCGACAGCTCGTATTTTGCGATCACTTCCTTGGACAGCGACCCGCGCACGCCTTCTGACAGGAACACATATTTGCCATGCAACTCCATGCCCGGCTCGTATCCGTCCCCCGGTGTGCCATCGGCATTCTTGCCAAACTCGCCCGCCACCACGCCCTTGACGCGGTCACCGTCGTAAACCAGTTCCGAGCACGCCATGCCGGGGAAAATCTCGACCCCTAGCGCTTCGGCCTGTTCGGCCATCCAGCGACAGACATTGGCCATCGAGACGATGTAATTGCCATGATTGTTCATCAGGGGCGGCATCGGCCAGTTAGGCACACGGATTTGTCCCGCCTGCCCCAGCATGTAGAAATTATCCTTGCGCACCGGCACCTTGATCGGCGCGCCCCGCTCTTTCCAGTCGGGCATCAGCGCATCCAGCCCGCACGGGTCCAGCACAGCACCTGACAGGATATGCGCGCCCACTTCCGAGCCTTTTTCCAGAACCACAACCGACAGATCGGCATCAAGCTGTTTCAGCCGGATCGCGGCTGACAAACCCGCAGGCCCCGCCCCCACGATAACAACATCATATTCCATCGCTTCGCGTTCAATGCCGGACATGGGGACTCCTGTTCTTGCGCGTGGCAGGGTTTGCTGGACATAATCTTTCGCGCCACCACTAGCGCACAGCCACAACCCTGGTCAATGCAAACGCGGCGTCGCAGCAATCACGCGCGACATCGCGCCGCAATCGCCACCGACTGCACCTGCATGCGCATTCCTCTTGCAATCTGACCACGGGTGCGCTCAGATATGACAACTTGAGAGGACAGCCCCGGCCATGCTGCGGGCGGTCTTTTTTATAATATGAGGGGACACACGATGGAAAAACTGCCCCTGACCCGCGCAGGTCAGCAAATGCTTGACGCAGAGTTGCGAAAGCTCAAGTCCGAAGACCGGCCCGCGATCATCCGCGCCATTGCAGAGGCGCGCGAACATGGCGACCTGTCCGAGAATGCCGAGTACCACGCCGCGCGCGAAAAACAAAGCTTCACCGAAGGCCGGATCAAGGAACTCGAGTCCATCCTTGCGCGTGCCGAAGTCATTGATCCGGCGAAATTCACCGGCTCTGTCAAATTCGGCGCGACCGTGACCTTCGTGGATGAGGACACCGACGAGCGACGCACCTATCAAATCGTCGGCGAGGCAGAGGCCGATCTGGAGAAGGGTCTGTTGAACATCAAATCCCCTCTCGCGCGCGCATTTATCGGCAAGGAAGAAGGCGATAGCGTGGAAGTGCGCAGCCCCGGTGGCGCGCGCAACTACGAGATTTTGTCCATCGTATACAAATGACATGAGCGCCGACCGGCCAGACCCCGCACAACACCCCAAAGGAACAGGCAAGGCGCATGGGCTGGACCCACGCCTAGCGCGCAACCTTTCGGTGGCGGTCTGGCTGGTTGCGGGTGCAGGGTTTCTTCTGATGGCCGATTTTGGCCAGATGGACCCCTTGACCCTTGGCGCCGTGGCGCTTGCGGCCTTTATGCCAGCGACAATCATCTCTTTCGGCCTGCTGGTGGCGGCAGCGGCATGGTCCCTCAGCCGAGAGACCCATCATCTTCAAGGGGCTGTCGATGAACTCCGCCGTGCTGTTCTGCAACGCGAGGCGGACGCGGGTGCACTGTCACCTGTAGCGCAAAGTCGGCTTGAAGACCTCACCTCCGCGCAGGCAGAAACCGACACCCGCTTGACGATGTTTTTCTCGCAACGCGCGCGCAATCCCGCCCTTGCGCACGTGCCCCAGTCGGATATGCCCCCCACGCATGAGCAGCAGGCCACATTCTCGCTGGGGACAGATGCGCCGCTCACTGATGCGCCACTCCCACCCGCAGACCTGATCCGCGCCTTGAACTTCCCTGAAAACGAGGATGATGCCGACGGGTTTCACTCCTTGCGCCTTGCGCTGTCCGATCCGCGTGTCGCGCCCCTGATCCGCGCGGCACAAGACGTGCTGACACGGCTGGCACAAGAAGGCATCTATATGGATGACCTCAACCCGGATCGCGCCCGCCCCGAATTCTGGCGCGCCTTCGCACAAGGCACACGCGGGGCCATGATCGCCCCACTGGGCGGCATCCGCGACCGCTCTTGCCTTGCCATAACCTCGGGCCGGATGCGCTCGGACCCAGAATTCCGCGCCAGCGCCCATCTGTTCTTGCGTGAATTCGACCGGGTATTCTCGATCTTCAGCCAAGGGGCAGATGACAGCCAGATCACCGCCATCGCCGAGACCCGCTCAGCCCGCGCCTTCATGCTTGTGGGGCGCGTTACAGGTGTGTTTTCGCGCTGAAAACACCTGCTTGCAGCCCCCATGTTGCGGAAGTAGACATGCTGAACAGATGAAGTAAATCTTCGGCATTTTCTTGCTCTAAATACTCAAATCCTTGACCGCAGCGCCACATGAAGGGCAGGGAAACTCCAAAAGGGCAAGGGGCCACACAGAGAAGGGCAGGCATGGCTTTTTCCAAGGACTTCTGGCAAGGCGTGCGCGACGGCACTCCGTTTATTCTGGTAATCCTGCCCTTTGGGGCGGTGTTCGGGGTTGTTGCCACCGAAGCCGGGCTTAATGTTGCACAGGTCATGGGGTTTTCCGTGCTGGTCATCGCGGGTGCGGCCCAATTCGTGGCCGTGCAAATGATGGTCGACAACGCGCCTGTGCTGATCGTTCTTGCCGCCTCGCTGGCCGTAAACCTGCGCATGGCGATGTATTCTGCCTCGCTTGCGCCCCATCTTGGCAAAATATCATGGTGGCAACGCGGGGTTGTGTCCTATTTCATGGTGGATCAGGCCTATGCCGCCTCGATCCTGAAATATGAACAAACACCCGACATGACGCCGCAGCGCAAAATGTCCTATTATTTTGGCGTCATCACCCCGATCTGCCCTGTCTGGTATCTGGCCACCTGGGCGGGTGCCGCGCTTGGGACCGCTGTGCCTGCGGGCCTGCCCATTGATTTTGCGGTGCCGATCACCTTTCTTGCGCTGATCGTGCCCATGCTGCGCACACTGGCCCATGTCGCTGCGGCGATGGCCTCGATTTTGGGGGTTCTGGTCTTTGCGTTCCTGCCTTTCAATCTGGGCCTGTTGCTGGCGGCGCTTCTGGCCATGATGGCCGGGGCCGAGGTTGAACGACGCCTCGCCTTGCGGAGGCAGGCATGAGTTTTTCCACCGCACAGATCTGGACGATCATCATAGGCCTTGGGCTGGGGTCATACCTGTTGCGCCTGTCGTTCTTGGGCATCATCGGCAATCGTGATCTGCCCGAATGGGTCTTGCGGCATCTGCGCTACACAGCGGTCGCGGTTATGCCGGGCATGATCACGCCACTGATCCTGTTTCCACAAGCCACAGATGGCACGCTTGATCCTGTACGGCTGGGGGCCGCTGCGGCGACCATTGCCATCAGCTTCCTGACGCGCAATGCGACACTGACGATCTTCGGGGGCGCTGCGGTGCTGTTCGCGCTACATTTCGCCATCCACTAGCACAGCGCCGGGGTTCATAATCCCGTGCGGGTCCAGTGCGTGCTTGATCGCGCGCATGGCCGCAAGTTTGACCGGGTCGCCATAGGTCACCAGATCGCGGGCTTTCAGGCGGCCGATACCATGCTCGGCACTGACCGAGCCGCCCATCTCATGCACCAGATCATGCACGCATGTCTTGATACACGCGCGTTCCTGCTCATGCGCACGGCGATCAACGCCCGCTACCGGAAAGATATTGTAATGCAGATTGCCATCGCCCAAATGCCCGAAACAATTGATCCGGTAGGTATTGATCCGCGCCAGTTCCGGCCCGGCCCGGCTGATAAAGGTGCTGATTTCGGACAGTGGCAGCGAAATGTCGTGACTGGAAATCGCGCCGATATGGCGGTTGGCCTCGGGAATGGATTCGCGCAAATTCCAGAAATCCTTGCGCTGTGCAAGGCTTGCAGCGATGACACCATCGCTGACCAGCCCCTTCTCATGGGCTTCTGAGAACAGCCCCTCCAAGGCGTCTGTCGGGTCCAGCGCTTCAGGCAATCCCAGATCAATCAGCACCATCCAGTCGGGCGCTTGTGCAAAGGGCTGGCGCACCTGTGGCATCGTCTCGGCCAGAAACGACAGGCCCATCCCCGCGATCAGCTCAAAGGCCGAAATACCCCCGCCGATCCTGTCCTGCGCCAAAGCCAGCAACTCAAGCGCGGCGTCCGGCCCCGTCACCACCATCAGCGCGGCACCTTGCTTGGCAGGGCGCGGCGACAGGCGCAGGCTGGCCGCAGTGATCACCCCAAGTGTCCCCTCAGAGCCGATCATCAGATGGCGCAGGTCATAGCCGGTGTTGTCCTTGCGCAACCGCTTCAGCCCGTTCCAGATACGCCCATCCGCCAGAACCACCTCCAGCCCCAGCACCAGATCGCGCGCATTGCCGTAGCGCAGCACATTTACCCCGCCCGCATTACAGGCCAGCAGCCCGCCAATGCGCGCCGACCCTTCCGAGGCCAGCGACAACGGAAACAACCGCGCAGCAGAGGCAGCAGCGTTCTGTACATCGGCCAATACCGCACCCGCTTCGGCAATCAGCACATTTTCTGACGGGTAGATGTCGCGTATCGCCTGCATCCGTTCCAGCGATAGCACCAGCGGCACGGCCCCCGTCGTGGCCACCTGCCCCCCGACCAGCCCCGTCCCACCACCGTAAGGCACCACCGGCACATGCGCCGCGTGACAGGCCCGCAGGATCACCGACACCTCGTCCACATTGCGTGGCAGGGCCACGGCCCCCGCCTGCCCCGCAAGCCGCCCGCGCGGCTCTTCCAGATAGCGCGGCTCGGGTGCGGCCAGCGTACCCGGCGGCAACAGCCCGGAGAGCTGCGACAGGAATCCGGCATCACAAGAGGTCAACATGGGTACTCCCTTCTCAGCAGGGCTGTGACAGGCGCAGTCAGAGCGCGAGGGGCTGTGGCGCAAGCCACAGCGCCGGGGGTGGGTGGGTGGGCGCTCTGACTGCGCCTGTCACAGCCCAGCATCCGTGCGCCCGCGCCGGTCATGGCGCAGATTGGCATAAAGGACATGATTGCGCCAACGTCCATTGATCTGCAAATAGCTTTGCGCCACACCTTCATATTTGAACCCCGCCCGCTCCAGCACCCCACGCGAGGCGGTGTTCTCTGGCAGGCAGGCCGCCTCAATGCGCGACAGGTCCATGACCTTGAACGCATGATGCACGACTGCGGCGATGGCTTCGCGCATATAGCCTTGGCGCAGGAACGGCGCGCCCACCCAATACCCCAATGTGCCCGCCTGCGCTGGCCCGCGCCGGATATTGTCCAGCGTAATCGCGCCCAGCAGGCTGTCATCATCGCGGCGCACCAGAAACAACGGCAAGGCGGTGTCCGCCTTGGAACAGCGCTGCGCCCATGCAACACGGTAGCTGAAGGCGCGCCGCGTCAGATGGTCGTCCGACCATGTCGGTTCCCACGGGGTCAGAAACCCCTCGGACTGGCGGCGCAATTCGGACCATTGCCGGAAATCGCCATGCGCTGGCAAGCGCAAGACCAGCCGTTCTGTCTCGATACGCAGCTTGCCGCGCAGACCCAACATCAGGCGGCCAGCCTCTCACTCAGTTCATACAGGCGCGGCGCGCGCTCGATCGGGCCATAAAGGGCAAGGGCCATGCCGCTGCGGTTCAGCAACTCCTGCGCGTGCATCCGTGTGCCCTGCATCGTGACCGCGTCAATGCGGGCAATCGCTTCGGAAATATCGGGCACACGCCCCCAAATCGACAAGAGTTTCGCCAAGCGTTCTGCGCGCGCAGACGGGCTTTCCAGCCCCATCAACAGCCCCGCTTTCATCTGTGCACGTGCGCGCGCCACCTCGGCCTCGGTCATGTCTTGGGCGGCGCGCTTGATCTCGTCGATGGTAAGTTCTGCCAATTCGCCAATCTCTGACGCGCCGGTGCCTGCGTAGATCGTGACCATTCCTGTGTCGAAATAGGCCCCCGATTGCGCAAAAACCGTGTAGCACAGCCCCCGATCCTCGCGCAGGCGCTGGAACAGGCGCGAGGACATGCCCCCCCCCAATGCGCCCGTGAACACCTGCGAGGTATAGAATGCCTCAGAGCGGTAATCCGGTGCCTCGATTGCCAGCGCAAAATGCGCCTGCTCAAGCGTCCGCGTCTCGCGGCGCTCGCCACTGTGAAACTTTGCAGGTGCGGCTTGCTGCGGTGGCTTTGGGGTCATGTGCCCGAAAAGCGGCTCTGCCAGACGCACCAAGGCGTCGTGATCGACAGCGCCCGCCGCAGACAGGATCATCTGCCCCGGCCCGTAGTGATCGGCCACAAAGCGGCGCAGATCGCCTTCGGAAAAGCCCGAGACTTGCGCGCTTGGCCCAAGGATCGAGCGGCCGATGGGCTGGCTGGGATAGGCCGTTTCCTGCAACCAGTCGAAGATGATGTCATCGGGCGTGTCCAGTGCCTGCCCGATTTCTTGCAAGATCACACCGCGTTCCACCTCGATCTCGCGGGCCTCGAATGCAGGGTTCAGTACGATATCGGCCAGCACATCGACAGCAAGGGGCACATCCGCCTTGAGGATGCGCGCATAATAGGCTGTCATCTCGCGCGAGGTATAGGCGTTGATATAGCCGCCGACATCTTCGATTTCCTCGGCAATCTGCAACGCGCTGCGCCGGGCTGTGCCCTTGAAGGCCATATGCTCCAGAAAATGCGCAACACCGTTCTGCTCGGCCAATTCATGGCGCGCGCCCGCCTCGATCCACAGGCCGACAGCCGCAGATTCCAACCCCGGCATGAACTCGGTGACGATGCGAAACCCGTTGGGCAGGGTCGTGATCTGAACACTCATGCGCTGATCCGTTCTCGAATAAAGGCCTGCACCGCGCCCAGATCATTGGGCAGACGGGTCACACGCTCGGGGCGGTCAAACAGATCGGCCATGCGCGCGGGCAAGGCCGGGCGCTGGCCGGTCGCGGCCTCGACCGCATCGGGGAATTTGGCGGGGTGGGCTGTGGCCAGTGTGACCATCGGGGTTGCCGACAGGTTTTGCTCAGCAACATGCACGCCCACTGCCGAATGCGGACAAAGAACTTCGCCGGTTTCCTGCGCAATGCGAGTGATGGTGGCGGTGGTCTCATCCTCTGATGCGCGACCAGAGGAGAACGCCTCGCGCAGAAATTCCAAAGCGCCCTGAGAGATGTGAAACCCGCCCGTCGCCTTTAACTCATCCATCAACTGCGCAACTGCTGCCCCGTCGCGGCCGTAAGCGTCGAACAACGCACGCTCGAAATTGGAACTGACCTGAATATCCATCGAAGGGCTGATCGAGGGTTTGACCCCATCGGTCACATAGCCACCAGATGTCAGCGCGCGGTGCAGAATGTCGTTGTGGTTGGTGGCCACGATCAGCCGCTCAATCGGCAGCCCCATCGCGCGGGCGATATAGCCTGCGAAGATGTCGCCGAAATTGCCGGTCGGCACAGTAAAGCTGACAGGACGGTGTGGCGCACCAAGACTGACCGCCGCCGAGAAGTAATAGACCACCTGTGCGAGCACCCGCGCCCAGTTGATGGAATTGACCCCTGCCAGCCGGACCCCGTCACGAAAGGCGAAATCGTTGAACATGTCCTTGACCAGCGCCTGACAGGTGTCGAAATCCCCGTCAATCGCCAGTGCATGAACATTGGCATCGGCAGGTGTTGTCATCTGGCGGCGCTGCACTTCGGACACACGGCCATGCGGATACATGATAAATACATCGACATTTTCCAGCCCGCGAAACGCCTCAATCGCGGCAGAGCCGGTGTCGCCCGATGTGGCCCCCACAATCGTCACCCGCTCGCCCGAGCGTGTCAGCGCGGCCTGAAACAACTGGCCGATCAGTTGCATGGCGAAGTCCTTGAAGGCCAGTGTCGGGCCGTGAAACAACTCCAGCAGGAAATGATTGGGTGCCAGTTGCTTGAGCGGCGCGCGCGCAGGCTGGCCGAACCCGGCATAGGCCTTGGCGATCAGGTCCCGAAATTCATCATCGCTAAACGTGTCGCCGATGAAGGGGCGCATCACCAGATAGGCCTGCTCTTCATAGGTCAGCCCTGCCAGCGCCGCGATCTCTACCTGCGTCATGGGCGGCACATGCTCGGGCAGATACAGCCCGCCATCGCGGGCCAGACCTGTCAGCATGGTCGCTTCAAATTCCAGAACAGGGGCCGCGCCCCGCGTCGATATATATTGCATCTTTGGCCTGATCCTCAGTCGCGTTGCGTTCTGATACGCCACAGAAAGAAAACTGTCATCCCCACCCATGCAACTGCCATCAAAAACCATTGCACTGCGTAACCCAGATGCGGGTCGGGGATGGTGACATCATAGACAGGGACAGGGGTAATGGCAGGGTCCGAGGGCTGGGCCGCGCGCAGCACCAGATGCACTTCTTCCGTGTCCAGCAAAGAAGCCATCTCGGCCACGTCCCGCCCGAACAACAGATTGCGCCCTGCGTCATAGTCGGGTGTGTGCTGATTTATGTCGCGGGGCCAGTGCAGATTGCCCGCAAGGCGTGTGGTGTCATCTGATGGGATGCTCAGACCCGCGCGCGCGCTTTCGGGCAGATAGCCGCGTTCCACCAGAATGCGCCGCCCCTCTGCCGTTTCAAAAGCCTGCACCAGATGAAAGCCGGGGCCAGCGGCTTTTTGTGCCGACAGCACGAACACATGCTGCGGCAAGAACCTGCCCTCCACCTCGACTGGCAGATAGCGGTGCTGGTCCGGGTCAAGCTGCTGCGGCAGGTCTACCGGGGAATCGAATATGCGGGTTTCCAACTCTGCGATCAGCGCGGCTTTCTGATCGGCGCGGTCCAGTTGCCACAGGCCCAAGGCGACGAGCATAGCCGTGCCGACCAATCCGAACAGGGCTGGAATTATCATCCGGCGCAGCATCAGCTTCCTTTCATCCCTCGAATGAAAAAACGCGCACCCGTTGGTGCGCGCCTTTCTGTCTTGGGCGATCAAACGGGGTTACATGCCCCAGATATAGACCGCGAAGAACAGGAACAACCACACAACATCGACAAAGTGCCAATACCATGCAGCGGCTTCAAACCCGACATGGCGTTCTGCCGTAAAATGCCCTGCCCGCACGCGGAAATAGCACACAGCCAGAAAGATTGTGCCGATGATCACATGCACCCCGTGGAAGCCTGTTGCCATGAAGAAGTTTGCAAAAAACACGTCACCGCCGAAACTGTAGCCGCGCTCTGTGATCAGATAGATATACTCATAGCCTTGCAGGAAGGTGAAGGCGATGCCCAGCAGCACCCCGAGCAATAGCCCGTATTCGACATTCTTGCGGCTGCCATTATGCACCAACTCGTGGTGCGCCCATGTGACGGCACAGCCCGACAGCAGCAACACCAGCGTGTTGATGATGGGCAGTTCAAACGCGTTCACCGCGTAGATGGCTGGCTGCACGTATTCTGTTCCGGCGTAAGTATACATCGGATACATGGCGTGCTTGAAAAAGCTCCAGAACCAAGCTGCGAAGAACATGACTTCGGACATGATGAACAGGATGAAGCCATAGCGAAGCCCAAGCACGACCACAGGCGTGTGATCCCCCGCGTGGGATTCAACGATCACATCCTTCCACCACTCGAACATCACATACAGAACACCGGTCAGACCGATCAGGAACATCCATGGTCCGCTGTCATGCATCCACAATACTGCGCCAAACAGCATGACAAACGCAGAAACAGCAGCCACGAAGGGCCAGATAGAAGGCGGGAGAACGTGGTAATCGTGGTTCTTTGCTTGCGCCATGGAAGGTATTCCCTCGATTCGCTCAGGTCTGTAATGCCCGAGTTCAGTTTGTCATTGCGGATTCCGGCGCGACATAGTCCGCAGGAATATCCGTGGGATGGAAAGTGTAGGACAGCGTGATCGTGTGAGTGCCGCCCCCATCGCGGTCGTCCAGAATATCCGGATCAACAAAATAGGTGACCGGCATCAGCACAGTTTCGCCGGGTTGCAGAACCTGCAACTCGAAGCAGAAACAGTCGATCTTGGTGAAAAAGCGCCCAGCCTCATAAGGCGAGACATTGTAGCTGGCGGTGCCGGCAATCGGCTCATCCGTGGGGTTATGAGCTTCATAGAAAGACAGACCAACCTCACCGATCTTGATCTCGGTTACGCGGTCGACTGGTTTGAACGACCACGGAAAGTCACGTGCGACAGAGGCGTCGAAGCGGATGCGCATGGTCTGGTCCAGCACCACACCGGACGAGGCGCTGGCGGTGTTGGTGGTCCCGCCATAGCCTGTCACGCGGCAAAACAGATCATAAAGTGGCACTGCCGCCCAACCCATTGCCCCCATGAACAGCACAACACTCACGGTTTGCACTGTGGTTTTTTGGATACCGGTCAATTTGTTCCAGGTTGCGATCATCTTTGCTGAAACCTCACATTGTCAGGATCGAGAACAGGGCGGTAGGAATGGTCAAAGGCCTGTAGCGTATTGCCGCCCGACACTTTGGCGATTGTCAGCCCAAAGACCAGCGCAATGAAGGCAAGCAGCACAACAGCCAGCCCGATGTTACGCCCTGAGCGCCGTTTGTGCAGGTCGTGTTCGCGGGTAATCGCCATCAGAACACCTCCAGAAATTTGAATTGCATCGCAAATTCGGCGTAGATCGGCAGCCGCGCGAGCGCTGTCTCTGCCAGAATCGCACCGAAATGCACGAAGAGATAGTAGAGCGAGAACCGGAATACGCGCTTTTCAACTTTGTATCCGTCTGCTTCAGCTGTTCCCTCGTCCCGACGCCAGATCGACCACGCCCCATGCAGGAACATCAGGTTCAAGCCCAGCGCAAGCGCCAGATAGACTGGCCCGCCAATCGAGGTAAACCCCGCCGCCAAGGCAAAGGGTATCAAGGCGATGGTATAGATCAGAATATGCGTGCGCGTGGCCTTGCGCCCATGCGTGACGGTTAGCATGGGAACCTTGGCCTTGTGGTAGTCGCTTTTCATGAACAGCGCCAAAGCCCAGAAATGCGGAGGGGTCCACATAAAGATCAGCATGAACATTAGGCAGGCTTCAAGGCTGATGCTGCCTGTCACCGCGACCCAGCCAATCATGGGGGGGAACGCACCCGCCGCACCACCGATCACGATATTCTGTGGCGTGGCCCGCTTGAGCCACATCGAATAGATCACAGCGTAGAAAAAGATCGTGAACGCCAGCAGGAACCCTGCCAGCGCATTCGTTGCCAGCCACAGCATGATCACCGATATGCCCGACAGCGCGACGCCCAGTGACATCGCTTCCTGCGCGCCAACTTTGCCCGCCGGAATAGGGCGCTTGGCGGTGCGCTGCATGACCCGGTCGATATCAGCGTCCCACCACATGTTCAGCGCACCAGAGGCACCAGCCCCCAGCGCGATGAAGATGATTGCGGCCAAACCCTCGATCGGGTGCAGCCCGCCCGGAGCGACCAGCAAGCCAACAAGGGCTGTGAACACAACCAAGGACATAACACGCGGCTTCAGAAGGGCGATATAGTCGCCAAATTCTGCGTCGCCTGTCGACACATAGGTTATGTCAGTTCGGATATCGGACATTTAGCGATCCAGTCAGGAGTAGCTTGGTAAGGGAAGATCCCCTGCTCAGTTCGACGCGGCAACCTCGATATGCCGCTCCATCCATGCAGGTGCGCCCGCAAATTCCGCGCCCTGACGCTCCAGCCACGCAATGTATTCAGCTTCGCTGACCACTTTGACCGTGATGGGCATATAGGCGTGGTTGATGCCGCACAGTTCTGAACACTGCCCGAAGAAAATCCCTTCTTCATCAGCATTGAACCACAATTCGGCCAGACGCCCCGGTACGCCGTCCTGCTTGACGCCGAAGGCCGGGATTGTCCATGAATGGATCACGTCACCCGCTGTGACTTGCAACACGACATTCTTGCCGACAGGAACAACCATCGCGGTGTCTGTCGCCAGAAGATAGAGGTCATCTGTGTAGCCGTAGTCAGCCAGTTCATCCCGCTCCAGCATGAACTGTGAGAATTGCACATCATGATCGACATACTCGTAATCCCAATACCATTGCAGGCCTGTCACCTTGATGGTCACGTCAGCCTCTGGCATGATCTGCTGGTGGCGCAGTGCGGGAAATGTGAACAGCGCGATGAACAGCAAGATCAGCGCAGGCACGACTGTCCACGCCACTTCGATGGACGTGTTATGCGTGAACTTCGACGGTTCGGGATTGGCACGGCGATTGTGGAACACGATCACCCAGATCAGCAGGGCCGTCACAAAGATCGTGATTGGTATGATTATCCAGTTCAACAGGCTGTCGAGAAACACAACCTCGCGTGCGAGCGCCGTGTAGGGCGTCTGCAAGGACGTACCATCCGGCACAGGCGCGCCCAGTACAGGCAGTTCCGGCAACATGTCGTCTGCAGCCGCCTGAAACGCAGTCAGACCAACCGTGGCGGTTGCCGCCAGTGACGAAAGGGCTTTTGAAAGTCGCATCTTCGGTTCCCGTTCTTTTTACTGCAGCACAAGGCCGCGAATTGCAGCGCGATTCCACCTCTGCTGCGGCATGCAATGGAATCCCGTTGAGCTTTGTATTCGTAAAACCATATTAGAAGTGTCAGAACAAGCAAAACCGATGCGACAGATTGCCATTTGTTGATGTGGATCAATGACAGGCATATCCAAACGCGCCGCAGCGCAGCAAAACCAGAAAAGGCCACAGACATGAGCGACAGCGATTTTCGACCCTTTGAGACAGCCTTCGACAAGGATGATGCCCTCGCCGTTCTGCGTGCCGCCACGGATGGCGCAGATGATGGCGAGATATTTGCCGAGAAGCGCGTCTCGGAATCCATTCTGCTGGATGACCAGCGCATCGAATCCGCAAGTTACAACGCCTCGGAGGGGTTTGGCGTGCGCGCGGTGCGTGGCGAGGTCACTGGCTATGCCCATTCGACACATATGAATATCAATGCCTTGCGGCGCGCGGCAGAAACCGCGCGGCTGGCGGTCGCCGACGGGGGCGGCACATTGGCCGAGGCCCCGATGCGCACGAATCAGCGCCTCTATACGGACGTTGATCCGATTGCGGGGGCGGCGTTTGCGATCAAGCTGGACCTGATGCGCGAGATTGACGATTTTCTGCGCGCGCTGGACCCACGAGTCGTGCAGGTGTCCGTGTCGATGGCAGCCTCGGTGCAACAGATCGAAATCCTGCGCCCCGAAGGCCTGCACCTGCGGGACAACCGCCCGATGAGCAGGCTGAACATCTCGGTGATTGCCGAACATAATGGCCGGCGCGAATCAGGTTCCGCTGGCGGTGGCGGGCGCACCGGGCTTGAAGGGGTGATGGCGCGCGACGCATGGCAGGGCATGGCCCGAGAGGCGCTGCGCATCGCCCTTGTCAATCTGGAGGCAGAACCTGCCCCTGCGGGGATCATGGATGTGGTGCTTGGCCCCGGCTGGCCGGGCATTTTGCTGCACGAAGCGGTCGGCCACGGGCTGGAGGGGGATTTCAACCGCAAGGGCAGCTCTGCCTTTGCGGGGCTTCTGGGCAAGCAGGTCGCATCAAAAGGTGTGACAGTGCTGGATGATGGCACCATTCCTGACCGGCGCGGATCTATCAGTATCGATGACGAAGGCACGCCCTCGGCACGCAATGTGCTGATCGAGGACGGCGTGCTGACTGGATATATGCAGGACCGCCAGAACGCGCGCCTGATGGGGGTTGCGGCGACAGGCAACGGGCGGCGCGAATCCTATGCTCATGCGCCCATGCCACGTATGACCAACACTTATATGTTGGGCGGCGACACGGCCCCCGAAGCGATTGTGGCAGACCTGAAGGATGGCATTCACGCCGTAGGCTTTGGGGGGGGGCAGGTTGATATCACCAATGGCAAGTTCGTCTTTTCCTGCACCGAGGCTTACCGTGTCCGGAACGGCAAGATCGTCGCACCGGTCAAAGGGGCCACGCTGATCGGTGATGGGGCAACAGCGCTGACGAAAATCCGCGCGCTTGGCAATGACATGGCGCTTGATCCGGGCATGGGCACCTGCGGCAAGGCCGGACAATGGGTGCCTGTCGGGGTCGGTCAGCCGACACTTATGATCGGCGGGCTGACGGTTGGGGGCAGTGCGACCTGAGGGAGTAATCGCGCAAGTGCGGGGGGGGGGCAGCTTCCGCGCGCGCGGTGGAAGAAGCCAGCGGGACGCAAATTAATTCCGGTGCGCTGGGAAAATTTACTTCGTCTTAACTATCATGGGGCAATTTGGCGGAAGAATGAGGCGAGGTTGATGGAATGGCGAAAGATTTGTTTTCTTCTCACCCACCCTTCACCCCACCCACGTCGGAAGAAGACAGGCTATCCTGGCTTCGCCTCATTCGCTCCCCCCGTGTGGGGCCTGCAACCTTTCATAGGTTGATGACGGAACATGGGTGCGCCGCCACAGCACTGGAGGTGTTGCCGACGCTCGCCAAATCCGCAGGCGTCGACACCTATCAGCGCTGTTCGCACGCCGCGGCGGAAGCCGAGATTGACCTTGCCCGTGCCAAGGGTGCGCGCATGTTGTGTCTGGGAACCGACGCCTATCCGCACACCCTCGCCAGTATTTCCGATGCGCCCCCGGTGTTGTGGTGCATCGGCAAACGCGCGCCCATCCTGCGCCCGATGGTTGCACTTGTCGGAGCGCGCAACGCCTCTAGCCTTGGTACAAGGATGGCGCGCGCGCTGGCCGAAGGGCTGGGGCACGAAGGGTATACCATCGTTTCCGGCCTTGCGCGCGGGGTCGATGCAGCAGCGCATCATGCCAGCCTGAAAACCGGAACAATCGCGGTGATGGGCGGCGGTGTCGATGTCATTTATCCGACCGAGAACAGTGTTCTCGCCGCAGCCATCGCCGATCAGGGGCTGCGCCTGTCCGAACAACCCATGAGCCTGCACCCGCAAGCCCGCCATTTCCCGCCGCGCAACCGAATCATAGCAGGGCTTGCTCTGGCCGTCGTGGTGGTCGAGGCCGCCGAGAAATCGGGCACGCTGATAACCGTACGCGATGCACTCGATCAGGGGCGCGAGATTATGGCCGTGCCGGGCCACCCCGTCGATGGGCGCGCAGGCGGTTGCAACCGGCTGATCCGCGAAGGTGCGACCCTCGTGCGCCATGTCGAAGATGTCCTTGAAGTGCTCCGCAGATTGCAGGCAGAACAGAAACACCCTGACAAGCCCGGCCCGGATGACGCGCGCCCTGCCCCGCAAGTTGCGCCCGACGCGCCGCAATTGCACCAGCGCATTCTGGACCTGCTTGGCCCCAGTCCGGTCGCCGAAGACCAGCTTATCCGCGACCTGTCCCTGTCTGCTGCTGCAATCTCACCCGCTTTGGTGATGATGGAGATGCAGGGCATTGTGCGCCGCCATCCCGGCGGGCTGGTCAGCCGCAGCTAGGTGCGACACCTGCCACGCGCCAACGCGGGACAGAGCACGCAAATCGCTTGTCGAAACAGCGCCCATATGGCGCGGTAAAAAAGCAGCGCATTGACATTCGACCCCTGCCTCACACATGTAAGGCCAGTTGAACGGGCTGGAACAGCCTGCATTTACCAGAGGAATTTCATGGCAGTTGTCGTCGTCGAATCGCCCGCCAAGGCCAAGACAATCAATAAATATCTTGGTCCTGGTTACACAGTTCTGGCCTCTTACGGCCATGTGCGCGATCTGCCCCCCAAGGACGGCTCGGTCGATACCGAGCATGAATTCGAGATGCTGTGGGAAGTCGCAAGCGACTCGCGCAAGCACCTCAAGGCGATTTCCGACGCCTTGAAAGCGGACAATGAACTGATCCTCGCAACCGATCCTGACCGGGAGGGCGAGGCGATCTCGTGGCACCTGACCGAGGCACTTGCCAAATCACGCGCACTGAAGAAAGACACGCCCGTCAAACGCGTGGTGTTCAACGCGATCACAAAATCCGCGGTCACAGAAGCGATGAAAAACCCGCGCGATGTGAATATGCCGTTGGTTCATGCGTATCTCGCGCGCCGCGCGCTGGACTATCTGGTGGGGTTTAACCTTAGCCCCGTGTTGTGGCGCAAACTGCCCGGTTCAAAATCGGCGGGGCGCGTGCAATCCGTCTGCCTGCGCTTGATTGTCGAGCGCGAAATGGAAATTGAGGCTTTTCGCGCACAAGAATACTGGAGCGTGAGCGCCGCATTGGCCACCCCACGCGGACAGGATGTCACGGCCAAACTGGTCAGTCTTGCAGGCAAAAAGCTGGATAAATTCGACATTGCCACCGGAGAAGCTGCGGAGCTGGCCGTGCAGGCTGTCACCTCGCGCGATCTGACCGTCACCTCGGTCGAAGCAAATCCCGCAAATCGCAACCCTTCCGCGCCCTTCATGACCTCGACCCTGCAACAAGAGGCCAGCCGCAAATTCGGCATGGGTGCGAAACATTGCATGTCCACAGCGCAGCGCTTGTACGAAGCAGGCTATATTACGTACATGCGGACAGATGGTATTGATATGGCGCCGGAGGCGGTGATGGCCGCGCGCGATGTCATCAAGGACCGCTACGGCGCAGACTATGTGCCCAAAAGTCCGCGCATGTATAAAAACAAGGCCAAGAATGCGCAGGAAGCGCATGAATGTATCCGGCCCACAGATATGGCGGTCAGCCCGGACAAGCTGAAAATCGCGGATAGTGACCAACGCAAACTATATGACCTGATCTGGAAACGTACCATCGCAGGCCAGATGGAGGCGGCGCGACTGGAACGCACAACCGTCGAGATCGGCAGCAAAGACGGTCAAGTCGGATTGCGCGCCACGGGTCAGGTGGTGCTGTTTGACGGGTTCCTGAAAGTCTATGAAGAAGGGCGCGACGATGTCATCGACGACGATGACAAGCGCCTGCCACAGATGGCGCAAGGCGACGCGATGACCAAACATGGGGTCACGCCGGAACAGCATTTCACCCAGCCCCCACCCCGCTATACCGAGGCCACGCTGGTCAAGCGCATGGAAGAACTGGGCATTGGGCGCCCGTCCACCTATGCCAGCATCGTCACCACCATTCAGGATCGCGGCTATGTCACCAAGGACAAAAACCGCCTGATCGCGCAGGATAAGGGGCGGTTGGTCACGATCTTTCTGGTCAATTACTTCCGTCGCTATCTGGAATACGATTTCACCGCCGACCTTGAAGCGCAACTCGATGACGTTTCGGCGGGCGACCGTGACTACAAGGATGTGCTGGCCCGGTTCTGGCGCGATTTCTCTGCGGCGATTGCCGAAACATCCGAATTGCGCATCACCGAAGTGCTGGAGAAGATCGACGAGGTTCTGGCCCCGCATCTCTATCCGCCGCGCGAAGATGGCACCGACCCGCGCATTTGCCCCAAATGCGGCGAAGGGCGGCTGAACCTGAAGACGGCACGCTCTGGCGGGGCCTTTATCGGGTGCAACAATTACCCCGACTGCCGCTATACCCGCCCGCTTGCCGGCGAGGACGAAGGCAATGCGGAATTGTCTGGCGATGGCAAATTGCTGGGCCATGACAACGGCGATCCGATCAGCCTGCGCACTGGCCGGTTCGGCCCGTATGTGCAGCGCGGTGAAGCGACCAAGGAAGAACCCAAGCCCCCGCGCGCCTCACTCCCTAAAGGGTGGGAGGTTGACAGCATTGATCTGGAACGCGCGCTGATGCTGCTGGCGCTGCCCCGCCCTGTCGGCCCCCATCCCGATGATGGCGAGTTGATTGAGGCAGGCATCGGGCGCTACGGCCCGTTTGTCAAACACGGCAAGAAATATGCCAATTTGCCCGAGGTGGACGAAGTCTTCACCATCGGCATGAACCGCGCCGTGGAGGTGCTGGCATCAAAACCCGAACGCGGCCGCGCTGCCGCCGCAGAGCCGATCAAAACACTGGGCGATCACCCCGATGGCGGCGCGCTGGCGGTTATGAAGGGGCGCTATGGTCCGTATGTGAAGTGGGAAAAGGTTAACGCGACCCTTCCCAAGGACGTGGCACCCGAAGATCTGACACTAGAGCAAGCGATTGAACTGGTGAATGCCAAGGCTGGTGCCAAGCCAAAGAAGAAGGCAGCGGCCAAGAAACCGGCTGCAAAAAAGCCTGCGGCAAAAAAGCCCGCAGCCAAAAAGAAACCGGCAACAAAGGCTGCAAAATAAGCGGATGCAGGCGACAGGTTGACTTCGCTGCAACGCCGCGTCACTTATTTCGCAACCATGTGACATGAGGGAGTTGCGCGATGAAAAAGGTCTACGGCTCTGCGAATGAGGCCCTTGACGGGCTGTTATTCGACGGGATGACGATTGCTGCGGGCGGGTTTGGCCTGTGCGGCATACCCGAACTGCTGATCGACGCGATCCGCGCGGCGGGCACGAAAGACATCACCATCGCCTCGAACAATTGCGGGGTGGATGATTTCGGGCTGGGTGTGCTGCTGAAAACGCGCCAGATCAAGAAGATGATGTCCTCTTATGTGGGCGAGAATGGCGAATTCATGCGCCAGTATCTGAGTGGCGAGTTGGAGCTGGAATTCAACCCGCAAGGCACGCTGGCCGAACGTATGCGCGCTGGGGGTGCTGGAATTGCAGGGTTCTACACCCGTACCGGCGTGGGCACTGTCATTGCCGATGGCAAGGAACACAAGGAATTCGGCGGCGAGACATTTATTCTGGAACGCGGCATCTTTGCGGACCTGTCTATCGTCAAGGCATGGAAGGCCGACACCACCGGAAATGCAATCTTCCGCAAGACCGCGCGCAACTTCAACCCGCCTGCTGCCAAATGCGGCAAGGTTTGTGTTCTGGAAGTTGAGGAAATCGTCGAACCCGGCACGCTGGACCCCGACAACATCCATCTGCCCGGCATCTATGTGAACCGGCTGATCCAAGGGCAGCACGAGAAACGCATCGAACAGCGCACTGTGCGCACGGCTTAAGGGGGAACGACACATGGCTTGGGACCGCAACCAGATGGCCGCACGGGCGGCGCAGGAATTGCAGGACGGGATGTATGTGAACCTTGGCATCGGGATTCCGACGCTGGTGGCCAATTACATTCCCGAAGGCGTGCAGGTCACGCTGCAATCGGAAAACGGGATGCTGGGCATTGGCCCCTTCCCCACCGAGAATGAGGTCGATGCCGATCTGATCAACGCAGGCAAGCAGACCGTCACCGAACTGGCGCACACCGCCTATTTTGACAGCGCCGAGAGCTTTGCGATGATTCGCGGCGGCAAGATCAACATGGCGATCTTGGGCGCGATGGAAGTGGCCGAGAATGGCGATATCGCCAACTGGATGATCCCCGGCAAGCTGGTCAAGGGCATGGGCGGCGCGATGGATCTGGTCGCGGGCGTCAAGCGCGTGATCGTGGTGATGGACCACACCAACAAGGCAGGCGAATCAAAGCTGCTCAAAGCCTGTACCCTGCCGCTGACGGCACAAGGCGTGGTCAAACGCATCATCACCAATCTGGGCGTGCTGGATGTGGTCGAGGGTGGTCTGAAGATCATCGAGACTGCCGAGGGCGTCACCGAAGACGAGATTCGCGCCGCGACCGAGGCTGCGATTGTGAACTGAAACCGGTAGGGCGGGCGCTCAGCCCGCCTGCCCGATCTTGAACACACAGCCATCTGTCGGCAATTCGGGCACCGTTGCGCACAGCCCCCGCGCAACCAGCCACGCGGCCAGCACCTTGGGCACATAATCGCGTGTTTCCGCGAAAGGCGGCACGCCGTTATTGCGCCGCACAGCCCCTTCGCCCGCGTTATAGCCCGCAAGCGCTAACACCACATCATTGTCAAAATGCTTCAGCAACCAGTCCAGATACTGGATGCCGCCGCGAATATTCTGGCTTGTGTCAAATGCATCCGAGACACCGAATCGCTCTGCCGTGGCGGGGATAAGCTGCATCAGGCCTTGTGCGCCCGCCGAACTGACCGCGCTGACCTGCCCTGCCGATTCGACCGCAATCACCGCCAGCGCCAAGGCAGGCGACACATTTGTCCCGACCGAGGCCCGCAGAATATGTGCGCCATGCGCGCTGGCGATGTCTTGCAAAAACTGCATGCGCGGGACGCGCACGCTGCGCCCCTCCACCGGAGAGTTCAGCGCCGCGACGGCTGACAGAAAACGACCCGACGAATCTTCCAGCTTGGGCGAGACCTTGTCCCAGAACCACGCATAGCCTGACGCAGGCGCCTGCTGGCCCGGCGCTCTGGGGGTGATGATCGGTGCGACCCTTGGGGTGACGGCCAGTAATCTGGCCTGCTCTTCCGGGTCGATCTGCACAGTTATCCGGGGCCCCGTCTGCGCGGGCGCAACAGGCACGCGCCGAAACGAGAAATCATTTGTCGCGCCGCGCGTTGCAGGCGCAGGGCTTTCGGCCCAGACCGGCGGGGCACTGGTGACAACCATGCCCAAAGCCAAGCATGGCACAAAAAGCGTGCGACAGAGCCACAATAACGACATTGAATTCACTACTCGTTTATTCTTTTGCGGCAGTATGCAGGGTTGAAGCAGGTCTGACTACAAGTTTCGCGCATCAGCTTGGTAAACAGCGTCATGGTGTTGCGCCCCCGCAATTTGGTGGATTGCAACGGTTGACGAAACAGTGCGCCGCATACCGCCCACTTCCCCCCAAACTGAAACAATGCCCCGAATTGGGCGAAAACAAATCCCAGTTTCGTCCGAATCCCGCCCCATTCTGAACATTGTTCAAGGGCTATATCGGTATCAGCCAAGCGGTGAACAACACTGTAACCGAGTAGCCCGAGGCTGAGTAGAAACGTTCAAAACTGGAGAATACAAATGACTTTTATTGCAAACATCAAAAACTTCGCCGCAGACGAATCTGGTGCTGTGACCGTTGACTGGGTTGTTCTGACCGCCGCAATCGTTGGTCTGGGCATTGCGGTTGTGGTATCTGTGCGCGGGGGTGTTGAAAACATGGCCGAACAAATTCAACAATCTATGGAAGACGTCGTAATTACTCCGCTTACTATCGATTAACGAGCACAGAACCAGAATTCAGATACAGGAAAGGCCGCAAGTTTGCGGCCTTTCCTTTTTTGCTGCCACACCGCTACTTGGAAGTGATTGTTTGGAATTTCTAAAGGAACAATTGTCAAGAAAGTAACCGAATGCTGAGCTCTGGATTTATTGAGAGCATCGGCGTCAAGTTACACCCGCCACAATCGCGCCACAATGACAGCCTCTTGTTGCCCTTATCCACTGCTATCTATGCGACACCATATGAATTGTTTCTGCGCGCCACGCGCAGCACGAAAAGGAACCCGTCATGCGTAGCGTCTTTGCCCTAGTTCTTCTTGTCGGCCTTGGCCTTGCTGGCTTCGCGGCCATGCAGACCCACAAATATGTCAGCACCATGCAAAGTGAGTTGGCACATGCCCGCGCCAATGCGAACACGGTGGAAATGGTTGATGTGTTCGTGGCAGGTCGCGCCATGCGTCACGGAGAACGGTTGTCACGCGAAGATCTGCTAGTCGCACCCTTTCCGCGATATGCCGTGCCCGAGGGCAGCTATTCAGAGGTTGAGCAACTCTTCCCGAACGGCGCAACGCATCGGATCGTTTTACGAACTATGGATCCGAAAGAACCTATTCTCGTTTCCAAACTAACAGAACCAGGAAAAGAGGCGGGCATCACCTCGCATCTCGGCCCCGGCAAGCGTGCCTTTACCATTGCCGTCAACCAGACAAGCGGTGTTGCAGGGTTCCTGCGGCCGGGGGATAATGTCGATATTTTCTGGACTGGTCGCACCAGCAACTCTGGCGAAATCACGCAGCTGATCGATACACAGGTCCGTATCATCGCAGTCAACCAAAGCGCCGACATGGATCGCGCCTCGGCCACGACAGAGACGCGCACGGTCACGGTCGAAGCCACAGGCGAGCAAGTCGCCGCACTGGCGCAGGCACAGAATTCCGGGCGATTGTCGCTTGCGCTGGTCGGCGCAGAGGACACTGTCGCTTCTGGCGCCATCGAAATGACCCAAGACCGCCTGCTGGGTATTGTCCGCGAAGAGCAGCGCGTGGAAGCGGCTGAAAAATGTCACATCCGCACCCGTCGCGGCAATGACATGGTGTTGATCGAAATTCCCTGCACAAACTGAGCATGACGGCCAAGGCTGGGCCGTCCTATGGCGTATCGTGCCGCTTGGGCGGCGCGTATCCACCGTTGCGCGTTTCTAGATAGCGTGGTTGCAAAGGATTTCGTGCCCAAATGTAGCAGCGCCTGTGGCATTTGTTGCGAAAAGCACATCAACTTCGCCAGCTAAGCACAAGATTATTGAAAATAAATCTCGTTTAGCGCATAGTTCTGGCAAAAGCGGGAGGATAACCCGCATTCAAAGATGTCCTTAACGCAGTTTCAGCCGCCGGACAAATAAGATGCAGAGCAGTTTCAGAAGGCAGGCAAGTATGAAAATTATTCAAATGGCGGCAGCCGTGCTGTTATCAGCAAGTCTGGTCGCAACTGTCGCCCCGAACGCGCGCGCCGATACGTTTCGTGTGGCCAATGGCACCGCAGAATCGACCCTGCGCGTTTCCATGAATCGCGCGGTCGTGGTCGAGACAGACAACCCTTTTGCAGAACTATCCATTGCCAACCCAGGCATTGCAGACATTTCCACCCTGTCCGACAGGTCAATTTATGTGCTCGGCAAAACGCCGGGGCGCACCACACTGACGATTTTGGGAACTGACGGACGACTGGTGTCAAATATCGAGGTTCAGGTCACACCAGACATCGCCGAATTCCGCGAAAGACTGCGGCAGATTCTGCCCAATGAGAAAATCGAAGTCCGCACCGCCAATGACGGGATTGTCCTGTCGGGAATCGTTTCAACCGCTGCGCGGCTGGATGCGGCGATGGAACTGGCACAGCGTTATGCGCCCGACCGGATCTCGAACCTGATGAGCGTCGGGGGCACCCAGCAGGTGATGCTGAAGGTGCGCTTTGCTGAAATGCAGCGCGGAGTTGGCAAAAGCTTGGGGTCCACGTTGTCGGTAAATGCTGGCTCCAGCAATTCCTTTTCAACGGGCGATACCGGAACGATCGGTGGCTCGGCTGACAACGCTGGGGCGCTTGCACTTCGCATTGGCGGGGGCAGGCTGACCACGCAAGTGTTGCTTGAAGCACTTGAAACGCAAGGGCTTTCGCGCACGCTCGCAGAACCGAACCTGACGGCCTTGTCCGGTCAGCAAGCTTCATTTCTGGCCGGTGGGGAATATCCTGTGCCGGTCCGGTCTGACGGCGATGTCACAATTGAGTATCGCCCCTTCGGCGTAGAACTCTCGTTCACGCCGCGTGTGCTGGATGACAATGTAATCAACTTGCGCCTGGATGCGGCTGTCAGCTCGATCGACTCCAGTGTATCGGGGGCAACTTTGCCCGAAGGGTCTGTCGCCTTCCGCCGCCGCGAGACTCAGACCACTGTAGAGTTGCGCGATGGGGAAAGCTTCGCCATTGCGGGCCTATTGGAAGATGACTTCCGCGCAAGCTCGCGCAGTGTTCCATGGTTGTCTGAACTTCCTGTTCTTGGTGCGTTGTTCCGCAGTGCGAACTACCAGCGCGACCAGACGGAACTGGTGATCGTCATTACAGCGCATCTTGTCTCGCCCACACGGGGTGAAGCGCTGATGTTGCCAACAGATCGTGTCCGCCCCCCAAGCGAGCGTGACCTGTTCCTGAGTGGCAGATTGGCCGCGCCGGGTTCGGGTGCCGTGGGTGAAATCGCGCGTCAGGATTTTGGCGGCTCTTACGGCTATGTTCTGGACTGACTCGATCAGTTCAGGCGCTTAACACAGGAGCCGATTATGGCATTTGACAGACGTTTTTTCCTGATGGGTGCTGCCAGTCTTGGGCTGACAGCGTGCAGCGATCCAAATCATCAATTCAACCGCGAAGCGGGCATCGGCATTGACGGGGGCAGCTTTGGCAACGCCACCATGCACAACACCATGCTGCAATCGGGGCAGATCAGCCTTGCAGAGGTGATGACCCACCGCTTCCATGCGGAAGTTCCCTCGATGGTAAATTTCGCATTCGACAGCGCAAGACTGGATCAAGAGGCGCGGTCCATTCTACGGATGCAAGCCCATTGGATGCGGCAGTTCCCCGAATTGCGCTACACAATTTACGGGCATACCGACGCGGTTGGCAGTGCCGCCTATAATGTCGGCCTTGGGCAACGGCGCGCGAATGCGGTCATGAGTTATCTGGTGACCCAGAAAGTCCCGCGCAGCAGCATTATTGCAGTGGTTTCGCGCGGCGAGACACAGCCCTTGATTGCAAGCTCAGGCTATGAGCCCGCGAACCGCAGAACTGTTACCGAAATTTCAGGGCTGGTGCGGCGGCAAACCCTGATGGACGGGCAATATGCGCGGATCATCCACCGGGAATATGTTGCCAGCGCGACCGAGCAGCACCGACCTGAGTGACCCAGAAACGGCAATGTTTCGGTCAACTTACTCTGGAAAACCCGGCATTTACCACGTGCCGGGTTTTCTGTTCCAGCCCACGCATTTCGCGCGACCGGCTTGGCCCACATCACTATCCTGACATTTTGCGTCGAAAATGCCAAACAAGGCAGAAGCTCTGCACAAAGAGAGCAATTTGGCCCAAATCTTGCCAGATTTATGAACAATCATTCCTCATACTCGGGTGTTGTGCTGTGAAAGTTTGATCTTTCAGAAAATCACAGCGCGCCACCAACGTTACATATCTTTCTTGAGGAATGCGAAATGTCCAGTATCGGTGAAGATGAGCCACAGGAAATCTACGCCTGCACAATCGCCCGAGAAATCCACAACTTCGATCTTTTGATCGAGGATATGGATGCCATCTTCCATGAAAGCTGGGGCAATCTGACATTTCACGAAGCCGCCACTTTTCTTGACTCGGAAGAGTCCAAGTCTTTGGAATTTCTTGCGATCGCTCTGGACGACACGGCCGAATCGAACCTGGCACTGATCCGCACTGTCATTGAGAAAGCCAGTGCACGCGACATTCGCATGATTCTGATTGCCGAGGCATTGTCACCAATCCTGTTACACCAGCTTCTGCGCTCGGGGGCGGATGACTTTGTGCCCTACCCCCTGCCTGAAGCGGCACTTCAGGACGCTGTGATCAAGCTTCAGAAAACGGATGCTGCGCCAGAAATTGCGGTGCCTTCTCAAACCCCAAGCGGAAAACAGGGCACGGTTTTTGCGGTTCATGCGCTTGCAGGCGGTGTGGGTGGCACCAATTTCGCGGTCAATCTGGCGTGGGAACTGTGCGGATTGGCCGAGGCCACAAAGAAGACAGTGTGCATTCTGGATTTTGATTTCCAGTGTGGCGCAGTCTCGACCTATCTCGATCTGGCACGCACCGAAAAAGTGTATGAATTGCTGTCACAGACCAGCAATATGGATGAGGACGCATTTTTCGCAGCCCTACAGAAATTCAGGGACAAACTGCATGTTCTGACAGCCCCTTCTGACATGCTGCCGCTGGATTTGCTGACCCCGGATGAGATTGAGCGCGTCATTGCAATGGCCCGTGACCAGTTTGATTTTGTCATAATCGATATGCCGCGCACCGTTGTTCATTGGACAGAAACGGTCCTGAACATGGCAGATCTGTATTTTGCCATGCTCGAACTTGACCTTCGGTCGGCGCAGAACGCCTTGCGCATGATCCGGGCAATGAAAGCTGACGGTATCTCGATGGAGAAATATCGCTTCATCCTTAGCCGCGCGCCTAAATTCACCGATCTTTCTGGCAAGGCACGCGCAAAGCGGATGGGCGAAAGCCTTGGGATCAGCTTTGCAGTGAACCTGCCCGACGGGGGCACGCAGATTCGTGATGCCAATGACCACGGCCTGCCCCTGTCTGAATATGCGGCCAAGAACCCACTGTATAAAGAAATGGCTCAATTAGCGTTTGTTATGCGTGCCCATGTGCGATAGAACATATAGTGAACATACTGTGTGGAGGGGTATATATGGACCACGACATCTTTCTGGTTTGGCTCAATGAGACGGATAACCTCTCGCCGGACCAGCGCGCCGAGGCGAGTCGGATCCTTTCTGGGTCTCCGTCATTGCAGGCGGTGGTCGATCTCCTTGAGGCAAAGGTTCGTGAGGACCGTATCTGCCCGCACTGCGCTTCAGAAGGAGCTATCATCAGGGGTCATGCAAGTGGCCTTTCCCGGTTCTTTTGCAAAGGCTGCGGCAAAACCTTCAACGCGTTGACCGGTACTCCGCTGGCGCGCCTGCGCCACAAGGGCCGTTGGGCAGAGTTCGCTGCTTCGTTACGTGACGGCGAAACGGTAAAGGTATCCGCTGAGCGTTGCATGGTGGCGCGCACGACCGCTTTTCGTTGGCGTCATCGTTTTCTTCGGGCGGTGACGGCTGGGGCGATCAAGTTGCGCGGCATCGTCGAAGCCGACGAGACCTTCTTTCTGAGCAGCCGAAAAGGTGAACGAAACCTTGATCGTAAGGCCCGTAAACGTGGCGGCAAGGCCGCCAAACGCGGCTTGTCGGAGGAGCAGGTTCCGGTCTTGGTCGCAGCCGACCGATCCGGCACCACCATAAGTGCTGTCTTGCCAGCAGTGACGGCCGCACATCTGCAGGCGGTTTTGCAGCCGCTTCTCGATCCTGATGCGCTCTTGGTCACTGATGGCTGCACCAGTTACCCGCCTTGCGCAGCAGCAATGGGCATCAGCCATGAAAGCCTCAACCAGACTGCAGGACAACGTGTTCGCGGGGAGTTGCACATTCAAACCGTGAACAGTCGACATGAGCGGCTCAAGACATTCCTGCGGCGCCATCGCGGCATCGCAACCAAGTACTTGGACAGCTACCTGCGCTGGTTTCAACTTGCAGTCATTCCAAAACACCAAACTCCCCGCGCGATACTCGCCGCCGCCGCAGGAATCCTGCCTATCTCAAGGCACGCATAATTAACGCCAATTGAGCCAAAGAAATCAACAAATTCGCGCGCGCGCTGTTCGAAGCGTCTGAGACAGCCGCAATCGCAGCAGAATGAACAGGTAAACCAAAATGTTTGCACGATATCGCAAGACAACGGGATCACAGCCGATCAAATCGGTCGAAGCGGCACCAGACCGGAACAAGCCCAATGTGGCGAAATCCGTGCCCGAACGCGCACCCCAGAAGCAACCGCAAAAGGCACCCGCCCCCCAAGGCAGGACAATCGCAACGGACCGCGCCGAGCAGCGCAAACAGCGCATGAACGGCATCAAGTCCGACATGCACAAACGGTTGTTGGAGAACCTGAACCTTGCCGCGCTGGAGCATGCAAGCGAGGCCGAGCTTCGTTCTGAAATCAGCACAATCGTTGCAGAAACACTTGGCGAAATGGAGGTCGTGCTCACCAGCGAAGAGCGCGCGACGCTGAACCGGGAATTGTATTATGAGGTCATGGGCCTTGGCCCGTTGGAACCCTTGCTGCAAGATGACAGCATAAATGACATTCTGGTCAACGGCCCGAAACAGGTTTTCATCGAGCGTAACGGCAAGCTGGAACTCAGCGATGTCACGTTTCGTGATGAACGCCATCTTCTGCGCATCATCGACAAGATTGTCTCGGCTGTCGGGCGTCGGGTGGACGAATCCACGCCTTATGTGGATGCGCGGCTTGCCGATGGGTCACGCTTCAACGCGATGGTTTCGCCGGTCGCTGTGGATGGCTCGCTCGTGTCGATCCGGAAGTTCAAAAAAGAAAAGCTCAGCATTCAGGAATTGGCAAATTTCGGTGCCTTCTCTCAGGAAATGGCGCTCTATCTCGAAGCGGCAGTATCAACACGCCTGAACATCATTGTTTCTGGCGGAACCGGCTCGGGCAAGACCACGACGCTGAACGCATTGTCCAGCTTTATTGGCGATGAGGAGCGTGTTCTGACGATCGAAGATACGGCAGAATTGCAATTGCAGCAGATTCATGTCGGACGCATGGAAAGCCGTCCGGCCAACATGGAAGGCAAAGGCGCTGTCACCCAACGCGACTGCCTTCGCAATGCGTTGCGGATGCGGCCTGACCGTATCATCGTCGGCGAAACGCGCGGCGAAGAAGTTATCGACATGCTGCAAGCCATGAATACGGGTCATGACGGGTCAATGACCACGATCCACGCCAACAGTGCGCGCGATGGCGTCAGCCGGTTGGAAAACATGGTCGCAATGGCGGGCATCGACATGCCGCTGCGGGCCGTGCGCAGCCAGATCGGCTCGGCTGTTAACCTGATTGTTCAGGTGTCGCGCCTGCAAGACGGCTCTCGCCGGATGATGTCGATCACCGAGATTACCGGCATGGAAGGCGAAATTATAACAATGCAGGAAATTTTCCGGTTCGAGCGCACTGGCCTAGTCCCCTGATTCAGGCGATTTGCGGGTAAAGGTAAAGGAGTTTGGTTCTGGCGTCTTTGGTGGTGAAGTGCCAGTTGGTTTTGGCTTGTGCGTTGTTCCGATTTTGGGTCCAAGCAGCAACCTCTGTTTCCAGAGTAGCGTGATCTGGAATGCGCCGATCGAGGCATTGGCGCGCCAGAACACTAAGTTCGCACTCCGCGATGTTTAACCAAGACCCGTGTTTGGGCGTGTAATGCCAGTCGAAGCGATCAGCGATGCGTTTAGCTTCGGCCGGGGGAAAGGCTTCGTAAAGAGACGCGCGCCTATGGGTGTTCAAGTTGTCTTGAACCAGATCAATCTTGTCAGCCTTCGCAAAGTGGATGTCAGCCAGCTCTTTGAGAACATGAGCATAGTCGACGGCGGTGCGTCTGGCCCGAACGGCGACATGGCGCCAGCCCTCATGCGGAGCGAATACCATGAACAAGCTGGCGACGCCGTTGCGTTCGTATTCATAGTCAGACCGCGCGGGCTGACCCGGTCGCATCGGGATGGGGGCGCGGGTTTCTTTGGTCAATTGTTTGGAAGTCTCGTCCAGGCAGACCAGCGGACGCGCAGGGTCGTATGGGCGTGTGTAGACGGTGAGCACATCTTCCATGGCCGCGACAAAAGCAGCGCTGGCTTTGGGGGGGATCACCCAATAGCGGCTCTTGTGCGGTTTGAGAGCGTTTTTTTGAGCGTGCGCCCGATCGTGCTGTCACTGGCCTGATCTACGATACCCAACTCAACCACGCGCTTTTCCAAGAGCCGCAACGACCAGCGCGCATAGCCTTTGGGAGGTTCGGAGCAAGCCAGAGCGATCAGCTTTGCTTCTTTCTCCCCATCAAAGATCCTCGGTGGCGGTGTTGACTGTGTCTTGCGTGCAAGAGCAGCCTCAAGCCCTTCTTCCACAAGTTGACGACGGGTGCGATAGACGGTCGAAAGGCTGGTCTCCAACGCCTCAGATATCTGCGCGTCATCCCAGCCGCAATTTTCCGTGGACACATCCGCCTTCAACAATATTCGCGCCTTGAGCAGCCGATACGCCGCGCCACGACCCGTGCGGATTATACCTTCCAGTTGTTGGCGCTCTTCAGCATCCAGACGAACAACATATTTCACAGCGGGTCCACATTTGCCCATTTCAGCCTCCTCTGAAAGTTATCCCAGAGTGATTCAGAAAACCTCAACGAAGTCAAATACCGTGACACATGGGACTAGAGCCAGACGGAACGATCCTTGGTCATTTCACCGGCACTGGATTGCGCTCTGCTTTTGCAGATCGGTTCAAGCGCTGGGGATATGACCTACCAAGCAGCATATATGACGAAGTCACGGCGCGGAGATAAGCAATGGAAATGACGATCAGCCCCCTGATTTACCTTGCGATTTTTGGTGCCGTTCTGCTGTTGATCCAAGGTATCTATCTGTTTGCATTCGGCAAAAGCATCGAGCACAGCTCAAAGCTCAACCGGCGTCTGGACCTGATTGAAAAGGGTCGTGGTAAGAAAGATGTCATGGAGCAGTTGCGCCGGGAACGCTCTGGGCATTCCAAAAAGTATTCCATCCCGATATATGGGCTGATCGAAGATCTGGCGCGCAAAGGGAATATCGCGTTTTCCGCCAAAATGCTGCTACTGCTGATGATCGGACTGAGCGTGTTCAGCTTTGTGCTGCTGTCCGTGGCGACCGATACAGAGATCGCCATGAGGTCCGGACTGGCACTGTTCATGGGGTTTGGCGGCGTGTTTTTCTGGGTCTCCAGCAAGGCCAAGAAACGGGTCAGCGCGATTGAAGAGCAGTTGCCAGAAGCAATTGATCTGATCGTCCGCAGCTTGCGTGTGGGCCACCCGTTCGGGGCCGCACTTGCCATGGCAGCCACCGAAGTGGCCGACCCGCTGGGAAGTGAATTGGGGCTGATCTCAGACGAGATTTCTTATGGCCGTGACGCAGGCGAAGCCTTGACGGAATTCGGGACGCGCGTCGACTTGCAAGATATTCGCTTCTTCGCGGTCGCCGTGGCGATCCAACAGAAATCTGGCGGCAACCTTGCAGAGATTCTGGACGGACTGTCCAAGGTCGTGCGCTCTCGGTTCAAACTGTTTCGGCGTGTCCGCGCAATTACCGCCGAGGCAAAATGGTCGGGCATGTTCCTGTCGGGGTTCCCACTTGCGGCGATGATCATGATCCAGACGAACCAACCCGACTATTATGATGACGTCAAAGAAACGCCTTTGTACTTGCCGCTGGCCGTTGTGGTTTGCGTCTTTCTGGTGGTGAACGTGCTGTACATGCGCAAGATGACCGACATCAAGGTGTAGCCCAAAACGCGCGCAGCTTGTGATTTTCGATGAAAGGCCTGTCAACAATGTTTGAAATCTTCAATAGCCCGTTGGGACTGATCGCGCTGACGGGGGTGGGCGGCACGCTGCTGTTGGTTCTGGCCGTGATGGTCATGATGGCAGGTGGGCGCGCGGACCCTATGAAGCGGTTTTCCGAACAAGCCAATTCGAAAGAAAAGCACTCTGCCCCCGAAGCTGCGAAATTGCGCCGCAAGGTGGGACGCGAGTTCAAGTCGCTAGAAAAGTATGCACGATTTCTGGAACCAGAGAACGAAAACGAGCTTTCGGATGCCCGGCAAAAAATGATCCGCGCCGGCTATCTAAGCAAGACCGCTGTGCGCGACTTTGCGGCCTTGCAGTTCATTCTGGCCATCACAGGCATGATTGCATCGCTGTTGTTGGTGTTCGTCATTGCCCCCGACAGCTTTGACACCCCCGTCATGATGGCCGTAGCGTTGATTACGCCCATGATCATTGGCTATTTCGGCCCCCGCCGCTGGCTGGAGCGGCGGGTAGAGGCCCGAAAAGAAGAAATCCTGTCAGGGTTCCCCGATGCATTGGACATGATGCTGATCTGCGTTGAAGCGGGCCAATCGCTGGACCAAAGCATTCGGCGCGTCTCGAAGGAGATCGAGTTTGCCTATCCTGCTTTGGGCGAAGAACTGACTGCGGTGGGCGAGCAGGTCAAGGCCGGGCGCGAGCGCAGCGAAGTTTTGCGCGACATGGCGAAGCGTTGCGATGTCACCGATATTACGTCTTTCGTCGGCGTGATGGTGCAGGCTTCAACATATGGCACGTCGATCACCGATGCGCTGCGGGTTTTCGCCGCCGAGATGCGCGACAAACGCATCATGCGGGCCGAAGAGAAAGCAAACACCTTGCCCACCAAGATGACTTTGGGCACAATGATGTTCACTGTCCCGCCGCTGCTGATCATTCTGGTTGGCCCTTCGGTAATCGGGATCATGAGCGACCTTGCCGGCGGTGGCTTGGCGACTGGAATGTAAACTTGCGATTTGGTGGTCTTCTTCTTGGAATATGTCTGGCGGCTGGCTGCACCTCCGCCCCGCAAGACCGGTTCGATGCAGCAACGTCAGGCGCTGGTCCCGATCAAATGGCGCCAGCTTCGGGGCGTACAGACGTCGTGGAGGCGGTCGATGGCCTGATTGTCGGCCACAGGGCCATGGCCGCAGGCGAGTATGAGATCGCGTTGCGCGCCTATCACCGCGCAGCCGCGACTGAAGGCGCGACTGTCGATGTTCTGTCTGCAATCGGGTCGGCCAACCTGCGCCTTGGCCGCTTGCAACAGGCCGAGCAAGACCTGCGCCGCGCCTTGGAGAAAGACGAAACATTCGTCCCTGCGCACAACAATCTGGGTGTGACACTGGCCGAACAAGGCAAATGGGGCGAGGCCAGCTTACATTTTCGCAACGCTTTCGCCTATGATTCGGGGCGCTCGGGCGAAATTCGTGACAATTTGCGTTTAGCCATCGAAAACTCACAACAAACAGGCTATGATGCAGATGAGGCATTTCAGCTTTTGCTGATGCGGCGGGGGAGTGGCAGGTATCTGTTGCTGTCTACGCCACTATAACGAGCAGTGAGGACGCAAAAATGCGCCACCCTATGTTACTTGCGCTGCTGGCGAGCAGTGCCCTTGTGCTTGTCGCGTGCGAGGACAGCAAAAAATCCAGCGTTTCGCGCGCAATCGACAGTGTAAACGCGATTGATCAGGAAAATATGGCAGACCTGATGCTCGCGGCGGGCGATGCGAACGAGGCTGTTGCCTATTTCTCCGGGCAGGTTGAAGCAGACCCTTCAAACATACGCAACATTCGCGGCCTTGCCAGATCCAAGGTGCGCGCTGGCCGCACAGCAGAGGCCGTGCCCGTCTGGCAGAACGTCATAGCACATCCAGAAGCCACGAATGACGACCGCGTGATGCTGGCCGACACGTTCATCCGTGCAAATGACTGGGAACGCGCCGAGCAGACGTTGAATTTTGTGCCCCCCACACACGAGACCTTTGATCGGTATCGACTTGAAGCCATGATCGCTGATTCCAATCAGCAATGGGCGCGCGCAGACCATTTTTACGAGACAGCCGCCGGTCTGACCACCCGCCCATCCGGGGTATTCAACAATTGGGGGTTTTCCAAACTGACGCGCGGCAATGCGCGTGAAGCGGAAGGGTTGTTCACCCAAGCGCTGCAACATGACCCAGACCTGTTCACCGCCAAGAACAACCTCGCGCTGGCGCGTGCAGGGCAGGGAAATTACAACTTGCCGATTGTGCGCATGACCCAGCAAGAACGTGCGATGCTGCTATATACAATGTCGATTGCCGCCATTCGCAAAGGCGATGTCACCATCGGCCGGACATTGCTGCAAGAAGCGATTGACACCCACCCCCAACACTATGACGAAGCCGTGCGCGCCATGCGCGCGCTGGAAGGCGGAGGGGCCGGCTGATGCTGCTGAGTGCACAGACAGCACTTTGGTTTTTGCCGTTCGTCGCGCCAATCGCGCTTTGGGTCGCATGGAGCGACATGAAATGGATGAAAATCCATAACTACGCTGTCCTCGCTTTGGTGGCTGTTTATCTGATAGTCGGGCTTATTGCCTTGCCGATCACCTCTTGGGCTTGGGGTTGGGCAAGCCTGCTTGTCGTTTTGATTGTCGGCTTCGCGCTCAGCTCTGTCGGGCTGGTCGGGGCGGGGGACGCAAAATTCGCAGCCGCGATGGCCCCCTTCATCGCCTTGGGTGATCTTAGCCTGTTTCTGATGCTGCTGGCATGTGTGACGCTGGTCAGCTTTGTGGCACATCGTGTGGCGCGGCGCACCAGCCTTGTCCAAGACTTGGTGCCAGGGTGGGAGAGTTTGCACCGCTCTGAATTTCCGATGGGGCTGGCTTTGGGGCCAAGCCTGTTATTCTATCTGTGTCTGGCAACGATTTTTGGGAATGGCACGCTTTAACGCTGTTTCCAAAAACATTGTACGTTTCGAAAGACCAATTTGGTAATTACGCGATCATGAATATACAGCACAGTCATATTATGGCGCCACCCGCGATCCGCAGCCTCGAGGCGACGGGGCTGGACGATGTGTTGATGCGAGATATCCTGCTCAAGACGATGTTCAGGATGTCCTTGTCGAATGTCACCAAAATCTCGAAAGCGCTGTGCCTGCCCATTCCGCAGACAATCGAGTTGATTGATATCGCCCGCTCCGAGCAGTTGATCGAAGCAGTTGCTTCGGCCGCAACCAGCACCTCTTCCGAGGCGCGGTTTCAGCTGACAGAGGCAGGCAAGGGCCGCGCCTTGGATGCGCTTACCCAATCTGAATATTACGGGGCGATGCCCATACCGCTTGCGCAGTATGAAAAACAGATGAAGCGCCAATCCATCCGCGACATCCAGATCACACGACGCCAGATCAAGATTGCCATGGGTGATCTGATCTTGCCACCCGGTTTGATTGACGACCTTGGCCCAGCAGTCAGCTCTGGTCGGTCAATCCTGATGTATGGCCCACCGGGCAACGGCAAATCTTCTATCTCGAACGGTATCCGCGCGGCGATGGGCGACAGGATCTATGTGCCGCGCGCAGTTGTTCATGCAGGACAGGTCATCAACGTCTATGACCCGATCGTGCACACGCTTGTCGAAAGCTCTGACGACAACCCCTCGATGCTGCGCCAGACAGGCAATCGTTTCGACAATCGCTATGTCTGCTGCGAACGCCCGACGGTCATCACCGGTGGCGAATTGACGCTGGAAATGCTGGACCTCAAGTTTAATCCGGTGTCGCGCACCTATCAGGCACCCTTGCAATTCAAGGCGACAGGCGGCGTTTTCATCATCGACGATCTTGGCCGACAGGAAGAGCCGCCGCAATCCATCGTCAACCGCTGGATCGTTCCGCTGGAAATGAACTATGACATTCTCGCACTGCAATCAGGCGAGAAATTCATCGTGCCCTTTGACACGCTGGTCATTTTCTCAACCAACTTCCACCCCAATGACATTTTCGATCAGGCGGCATTGCGGCGTATTTTCTACAAGATCAAGATTGATGGCCCCAACCAATCCGACTTTCTGAAAATCTTTGCGATGGTTGCGCAGAAGCGCCAGATTCCGCTGGATGAAGAGACGATCATTTACCTGATCCAGAAGAAGTACCCGACAATCGACAATATCTATGCCAATTATCAGCCTGTTTTCCTGATCGATCAGATGATCGCCATTTGCGACTTTGAGGGGCAGCCGCGCCACATGTCCCCTGCCCTGATCGAGCGGGCATGGAAAAACATGTTCGTGCAGTCTGAAACGATTGTGCGCTAAGCGTCAGTCGATATCAGCAGCGCGCGCCTCTAGCACATCGAAGGGCACCCCCGGTTCGGCCTTGGCGCAGCGGATCACAAGCGATGTTTTGACCGTGATCACATTCTCGGCGGCCAGCAATTCCTCGGTCAGAAAGCTCTGGAAGCTCGACAAGTCCGGGGTGACGCATTTGAGGATGAAATCAATCTCGCCGTTCAGCATATGACACTCGCGCACAAGCGGCCATTCACGGCAGCGCTGCTCGAACCGTGCCAGATCCGCTTCGGCCTGCGAATTCAGCCCGACCATTGCAAAGACCTGCACCTCAAACCCAAGATCGCGCGCATTGACCTGCGCGTGATACCCGCGAATAAAGCCCTGTTCTTCCAACGCGCGCACACGGCGAAGACAAGGGGGCGCGGATATTCCCACACGTTTGGCCAATTCCACATTGGTCATTCGTCCATCTGCCTGCAACTCTGCCAAGATCTTCCGGTCAATCGGATCGAGCTTTCCGCCTGACATGCTTTCACTCCCATATTTTGCACTTCTTTACGCATCATACGAAGATTGCGCAATAATATTTCAATGTTGCGCAATAATTTTAATCCGGCGCTGCGACAACGCCGCCCCCTTGTGCTGGGCGCTACAGGGCTTAGATTGCGCCTCGCACACTGATTTGAGGAAATACACGTATGACTGACTCGCGCCACACACGGCTCCTGATCATCGGTTCCGGGCCTGCCGGGTACACTGCCGCCGTTTATGGCGCCCGCGCCATGTTGCAGCCGGTTCTGGTGCAAGGCATTCAGCCGGGCGGGCAGCTGACCATCACCACCGAGGTCGAAAACTGGCCGGGGGACACTATGGTCACGGGGCCGGAATTGATGGTGCGCATGGAGGCCCACGCCAAGGAAATGGGCACCGAGATCATCTCGGACCATATTTCCACGCTTGACCTGTCACAGCGCCCCTTCACCGCCAAGGGCGATACAGGCGCGACATATACAGCCGATGCCATTGTGCTGGCCACCGGTGCACAGGCGCGCTGGTTGGGCCTGCCTTCGGAAGAGAAATACAAGGGCATGGGCGTGTCGGCCTGTGCCACCTGCGACGGGTTCTTCTATCGCGGCAAGGATGTCGTGGTCATTGGCGGCGGCAATACCGCAGTCGAAGAGGCGCTGTTTCTGACCAATTTCGCCTCCAAGGTCACGCTTGTTCACCGTCGTGACAGCCTGAGGGCCGAGAAGATCCTGCAACACCGCCTGTTCAACCACCCCAAGGTCGAAGTGCTGTGGGATCATACGCTGGATCAGGTTCTTGGCGACGGTGCCGCCCCCGGCGTCGAGGCCGTGCGCCTGCGCCATGTCGAGAATGGAAGCACGAAAGACATTGAATGTGCAGGGGTTTTCATCGCCATCGGTCACAGCCCGGCCAGCGAATTGGTCAAAGACCAGTTAAAAATGCAAGAGGGCGGGTATGTATGGGTTGATCCGGGCAGTACGCGCACATCTATTCCCGGAGTGTTCGCAGCAGGTGATCTGACCGATCACACCTATCGGCAGGCCGTGACCAGCGCGGGAATGGGCTGCATGGCGGCGCTGGATGCCGAAAAGTTCTTGGCCGAACAGGGTTAACGCACAATCGGCTCCAAGGCGTCATACAGGGCGCGCCCGTCCCACGCGGGTGCGCCCCATGCAACTTCTGGCAAGCTGTCGGGCTTGTAGCGCAAGCCCCGCAATTCGGTTTCCGATACAAACCGGCGGGTCGTGACCACACCTGCCGGATCGATCCATGCAGGGTCAATGCTGCCCCCAATAATCACCGCCCGAAAATAGATATCGACCTGATGAAACCGGCTTTGCGGGTCGTGAAATTCATTAATCAGACAGGGTGCGCCAATCGCAATCTGCAAGCCGCATTCCTCATGCACTTCGCGGTGCAAATTGTCCGGCAAGGATTGCCCACGCTCGACCCCGCCGCCGGGCGCACACCACAGATCGCTGACCCCATCGGGCCATGCATTAACCAACAATAAGCGGTTTTGATGCAACATTATTGCGCGAACGGCCAATCGTGGTTTTGTTATCTCTGGAGTCGTCATGTCTCGTAGCGTAGCACTGGTGCATTATTCGATCACATCCTATATTTGCGCTATGAGAGTATTGTTGACAGCACTTATTTTGGCACCGGCCCCCGCAATCGCTGATTGTGTCGTGCTTTTGCACGGCCTAGCCCGATCCGAGCACTCCATGCGCGTCATGGAGGAGTCGTTGGTGCTTCATGGCTATCAAGTGGTTAACCACGGATACCCGTCGCGCGCAGGCCCGATTTCAGAGTTGATGGAGCATGTCGGCATCGCAGTCGGAAATTGCGGCGACTCTACTGTTCATTTCGTGACCCATTCCATGGGCGGCATTCTGGCGCGCGGATGGCTGGCACGAAACCGGCCTGAAAGCATGGGGCGCGTCGTCATGATGGCACCGCCCAACCATGGCTCGGAATTGGTCGACTTCTTTTCTGATATCGAGGCGTTCTCATGGATGAATGGCCCCGCCGGGCTAGAGCTTGGCACCCATCAGGAAGCGGCGCCAAATACCTTGCCCGAATTTCCAGATTACCAACTCGGCATTATCGCTGGTGATGTTTCACTGAACCCGCTGACCTCGGCGCTGATTGACGGCGATGATGATGGCAAGGTCTCGGTCGAAAGCACGAAGCTGGCGGGCATGGCAGATCACATCACATTGCCGGTGACGCATACATTCATGATGAACAACCCGATGGTCATTGCCGAAACGCTTGAATTTCTGCGCAATGGGGCCTTCGATCATGGCATCAGTTTCGGGAACGCCCTGCGCAAGCTGGCCAACCCCTGATCGTGTGACCCTGCGTCATTCTTCAAACAGCCGCCCTTGCGGGGTGGGTGCGGGCGCTGCCAGCCCCAGATGCGACCATGCTTTGGCCGCCAGCATCCGGCCACGCGGCGTGCGCGCGATCAGCCCCTGCTGCAACAAGAATGGCTCAATCACTTCCTCGATGGCATCGCGCGATTCTGACAATGCGGCGGCGATTGTTTCAACGCCCACGGGGCCGCCGCCATAATTCTCGGCCAGCAATGTCAGGTACCGCCGGTCTGCGCCATCAAGGCCCAGATGATCCACCCCCAGCCGCGTCAGCGCATTGTCCGCCAGCGCTTGTGTCAGACGCCCATCCCCCTCGACCAGTGCGAAATCGACCACCCGCCGCAACAACCGGCCCGCAATGCGCGGTGTGCCGCGCGCGCGGCGCGCCACTTCGCGCACGCCCGCATCTTCTGCCGGAACGCCCAGCAATCGCGCCCCGCGCGCAACGATCAGGCACAACTCGTCTTCGGTGTAGAATTGCAGCCGTGTCGGAATCCCGAACCGGTCGCGCAGCGGGGTGGTCAACAACCCCAGTCGCGTGGTCGCCCCCACCAGCGTAAAGGGCTGCAATTCAATGCGGACAGTGCGCGCGGCTGGCCCTTCGCCAATGACCAGATCAAGCTGGAAATCCTCCAGCGCGGGATACAGCACCTCTTCCACGGCCGGGTTCAGGCGGTGGATTTCGTCAATAAACAAAACATCGCGCTTTTCCAGATTGGTCAGGATCGCGGCCAGATCGCCCGCCTTGGCCAGCACAGGCCCGGACGTCATGCGAAACCCCACGCCCAATTCTCGCGCCATGATCTGCGCCAGCGTGGTTTTGCCCAGACCGGGCGGGCCATAGAACAAGGTGTGATCCATCGCCTCACCGCGCATCCGGGCGGATTGGATAAACACTTTCAGATTGGCACGCGCCTCGCGCTGGCCAATGAATTCATCCAGCGATTGCGGGCGCAACGCCTTGTCGAGTTCGGGGGCATCTTCAGGCAGGTCCGCGCCGCGCAGGCTGGGGTCAGGCGTGGTCATGCATCAGCCTTTCGGAGCAAGCAGGCGCAGCGCTGCGTGGATCAGGGTGGGCGTGTCGGCGTCGGGCGCGTTGGCCTGCGCTTCGGCCACAGCACGCGCGGCATCGGCCGGACCATAGCCCAGATTGCCCAACGCCGACATGGCCTCAGACACCGCATTCATACGCGGCGCGGGTGCCGCAGCCGCAGCCGCAGGGGCTGTCGGCAGCGGGGCGGGATCAATATCCGCCGCATCTACGCGCAGGGGTACCGCAGAGCTGTCTTCCAGCACTGCCATCAACGCCGGTGCCTTGTCTTTCAATTCATTGGCGATACGCAGGGCCAGTTTTGGCCCCACACCGGGGGCTTTGCGCAGCGCAGAGCTGTCGCCCAGCGCAATTGCACGCGACACCCCCTCTGGGCCCAACGCCCCCAGAATTGCAAGTGACGCCTTCGCCCCCACGCCCTGCACCGAAGTCAGCACACGGTGCCATTCTTTCTCCAGCAGGGTTGGAAAGCCGAAAAGCTGCATCAGGTCTTCGCGGACCACCAGTTCGGTATAAAGCGCCGCAACCTCGCCCCGGCCCGGAAGGGCCATCAATGTGCGGTCTGACACATATACGATATAGCCCACCCCCCGCACGTCCAACAGCACGTGATCTGCGCCGCGCTGGTCAATGACGCCTGTCAGTTTTCCGATCATCGCACCCGCTCCGCGATTGACAGCGCGCGCGCCGATTGGGCATGGAATGCATGGCAGATGGCAATGGCCAAAGCATCGGCGGCGTCCGGCCCGTCAATCTGCACACCGGGCAGTTGCATGCGCACCATATGCGCGACCTGCTCCTTCGCGGCCTTGCCAACCCCGACCACTGCCTTCTTGACGGCGTTGGGGGCGTACTCCCCGACATCCAGCCCGGCTTGGGCAGGCACCAGCAACGCAATGCCCCGCGCGCTGCCAAGTTTCAGTGTTGCCACTGCATCCTTGTTGACGAATGTCTGCTCAACCGCAGCCGCAGCCGGTGCGTAGCGCACCATCACAACTGTCAGTTGCTGATACAGGTCCAGCAGACGTGCCGCCAGCGTTCCTGTCGGATCAGACCGGCAGACACCGTTCGCCACATGCCGCAGATGGACCCCGTCTACATCAATAACACCCCAGCCGAGGTTGCGCAGCCCTGGGTCAATGCCGATCACACGCATCGCGGCCTCTTGTTTTCTTGTTCTGTCCTGCTCTGGGGCAGAGATAGCACGAAAGGCGAACATCTGCCAAGGCTTTCATGACAGATGATCCGGACAAACGCCCACCAGCCATGCTTCCTTTGCATAATAGGGTTGCGATTTTCCATTCTAGTCGCGCCCAGTGTTTGAGCATAAGTGGCTGGTATCCGCATAAACGCTGTGCGGTTAATAAACCTTACCCTATGGAGACCAAAATGGCCTATTATGCACAAAGCCGTATTCACACGGAACAAGTGCTTGCTGGTTTCCAGGGCCTGTCGCTTGGCACATTATTCGCCACCCTCAAGACCTGGAACGACGAACGCATCACACGGCGCGAACTTAACGCGCTTTCAGATCGTGAGCTGGCCGATGTCGGCCTGTCGCGCGCTGATATTGACAGCGTTGCACGCGGCTTTCGCTGACGCACCTGCGCCGGTTTAAACGCCAATCGCCAGTCATAGATCAAAGCCGTCCGAAGAGGGCGGCTTTTGTCATTTCAAAGCTATTGCGCCGAGATTTCAGGGCCGGGTCAGGCTTTGCAACGCGGGCTCCTCATCAGGCAGCGACAAGGTCAACGGAACCTGCACAGCCTGCGTTGCACCCGCGACGGGTCTATCCGGGAAAAGTGGGCTGACAGCAGCGGCGATCCCTGTCGAGAGCGGGTCTGGCCCGAGTGCGCGCGTAAGCACGGCATCGTTCGCCTGCCCTTCGAGCAGAGGGGACACCATAGATGCGTAAGCCTCTGGCCCCTCGAAGGCAATTATAAAGCTTTTTATCAACAGCAGCGCCACGCCAAAGACGATGAAACTGCCCAGAACCGAACGCGCGACCGATAGTCTGCGCTTGCGGCGGAAGCGGCGCAGCGCAGGATCACTCTGGACATGGGCGCGCATCACAGCAAGCCGACGTTGTTCAAATTCTATTTTTTGCTCACTCGTCATGATCTCGCCCCGGAACACATTTGCTGGCACAAGCGCATAAACTCACTTATGTCCTTATGTGATACACAGAAAATCCGGCAAAACTGGGGCACATTCAGGGGGATTTCGGGCCGAGTTAGCCTTCGATCAGCGCCGCAGCGTCAGGGTTGCCCATTCGCCAATATCTTCGCGGTGATGTAACACGAACCCAGCGTCAACATAAGCTGCAAGCACCTGCTCTGCCTGCTCTACCAACAAGCCTGACAAGATTGCATAGCCACCACTGCCTGTGACACGGCCCATCTCGGGGGCCAGATCAATCAGCGGACCCATCAGGATATTGGCGAAGACCAGATCAAAGGGGGCCGCTGCCTGCAATTCCGGATGGTCAAAGCCCGTCGCTTCCAAACAGCGCACACGCTCGGTGAGTCCGTTTGCGTCCATATTCACTTGTGCGACCTCAACCGCGATGGCGTCGATATCGCTGGCCAGAACAGGCTCGGGCCAGATCTTTGCCGCCGCCATTGCCAGAACGGCCGTGCCACAGCCAATATCAACGACATTCCGGCCCCGAAACCCAGCCAGATCAAGCCGGTCAAGGGCGCGCAGGCATCCGAGAGTCGTGCCGTGATGGCCCGTGCCAAAGGCCATAGACGCCTCTATCAGCAACCCAACGCGGCCTTCTGGCAGCTTCTCGGCATCGTGGCTGCCATAGACAAAGAACCGCCCCGCCTCGACCGGTGACAAGTCGCGGCGCACTTTGGCAACCCAATCTATTTCAGGCAATTCCGACACCAGAAAAGGTGTCGCGCCAAAGGCTTGCGCCAAGAGCGTCAATTCGATGTCATCGGGGCTTTCGGTGAAATAACCACCCACTTCCCACATGTTGGACCCGTCTTCCATCTCGAACACCCCGACACCTGTCGGTTCGGGCGTCATATTTTCCATCGCCTCGGACAGGGAATAGGCCGCCTCGGACGAGGTCAGTTTGGTGATGGCAGTGAAAGTGGGCATGGGGCAGCCTTTGTTGAACAGAGAACACGCGCCGCGATACCGGCCTGCCCTGTCCCGGTCAAGCGAAACCCCGGCGCAAACGCCTTCAGGCCGTCAGACCGATGGGACAGGTCACACCCGTTCCGCCAATCCCGCAATAACCAGCGGGGTTTTTGTGCAGATATTGCTGATGATAATCCTCGGCAAAATAGAACTCGGGCGCGTCAAGAACTTCAGTTGTGACAGCGTCGTGCCCAGCGGCCAGAAGCCGGTCGGCATATACTTTGCGACTTGCCTCGGCTGCGGATTTTTGCGCGTCCGAATAGGTGTAGATGCCGGATCGGTATTGTGTGCCACGATCATTGCCTTGCTGCATGCCTTGGGTTGGGTTGTGCCCTTCCCAGAAGCGCTGCAACAAACCCTCATAGCTGATTTGCGTCGGATCAAAGATAACGCGCACAACTTCATTGTGGCCGGTTTTGCCTGAGCAAACCTCCTCATAGGTGGGGTTGGGGGTATATCCGCCCGCATAGCCGACCATCGTCTGCCACACTCCGGGGGTCTGCCAGAAAATCCGCTCCACGCCCCAGAAACACCCCATGCCGAACAGCGCTTCTTGCATCCCTTCGGGCACAGATGCCTTTAGCGGGCGGCCTGTGATCGCATGTGTGTCGGCAGTTGCAATCGGGGTCGCGCGACCGGGCAAGGCTTGCTCCGGTGTGATCATGCGTGTTTTCTCAAGGCCAAATCCGAACATCTCTGCACTCCGTTTTTGTATATGGGGCAGATAGCCTCAAATTGCTGTTTTGCAACGGCTCAGTAAAAGCTTTGGGGGTCGATATCGACACTCAGCCGCAGACCGCGCGGCAATTTATGCGGCTTTAACCAAGTCTTGATCGCGCCTTGCAGGGGCGCGCCCTTGGGGGCTTTCACCAACAACCGCACCCTGTGCATACCCCGAATCCGGGCAATCGGCGCGGGGGCGGGGCCGAAAACCTGTGCGCCAATCGCGCGCAAGGGTGCATCCGCCCGCGCAAGCCGCGTGCCCAATTCAAACGCAGGTTCCAAAGTTGGCGCGGCAATCACAATCCCTGCCAAGCGCCCATGCGGGGGCATACGCAGCGCTTCTCGCTGGGCGGATTCGCTTTGCCAGAACGCCTCTTCCTCGCCCGACAGAATGGCGCGGATCACAGGGTGTTCGGGCTGGCAGGTCTGGACCAGCGCGCGCCCCGGCTTATCGGCCCGCCCTGCCCGACCAGACACCTGCCGCACCAGTTGAAACACCCGCTCTGCCGCGCGCAGATCGGACCCCGAAAGCCCCAGATCGGCGTCGATCACGCCCACCAGTGTCAGGTTGGGAAAGTTATGGCCCTTTGCCACGATCTGCGTGCCGATGATGATATCAGCCTCGCCGCCCGCGATCACAGCAATCTGATCTTTCAGCGCGCGGGCAGAGCCGAACAGGTCCGAGGACAGCACCGCCACGCGCGCATCCGGCCACAGCGCGCGGGCCTCCTCCTCCAGCCGCTCGACCCCAGGGCCAACAGGGGCAAGACGGTCCTCGGCCCCACAGGCGGGACAGGTCGCGGGGATGGGCGCTGTGGCCCCGCATTGATGGCACACAAGCCGCTTGAGGAAACGATGCTCGACCATGCGCGCATCACAATCGCTGCATTCCACCTGATGCCCGCAGGCGCGGCAGATCGTGAGCGGCGCATAGCCGCGCCGGTTCAGGAACAAAAGCGCCTGCTCTCCCGCCGCCAGCCGCGCAGTGACCGCCCTTTGCAACGTGGGCGACACCCAGCGCCCCGAGGGCAGTTCTTCGGCGCGCAGATCAATCGCGCGCATTTCGGGCAGGGTATTAGGGCCAAAGCGCGCTGTCAGATCAAGCCGCGCGTATTTGCCTGCGCGCGCATTGGCCCATGTTTCCAGTGACGGGGTGGCAGAGGCCAGAATCACTTGCGCGCCCGACATCGCCGCGCGCAGCACCGCCATGTCGCGCGCATTATACAAAACGCCCTCTTCTTGCTTGTAGGAACTGTCATGCTCTTCATCCACGACGATCAGGCCAAGATCGCGGAACGGCAAGAACAGTGCAGAGCGCGCGCCAACCACAAGCTGTGCTTCGCCCTGCCCCACCATATGCCAGCAGCGCCGCCGCTCGCTGAGAGTGACGCCTGAATGCCATTCCGCAGGCCGCGCGCCAAAGCGTTCCTCGACCCGTGTCAGAAATTCCGAAGTAAGCGCGATTTCCGGCAACAGCACCAGTGCTTGCCGCCCCTGCGTCAGACAGGCGGCGATGGCTTCCAGATACACTTCGGTCTTGCCAGAGCCTGTCACCCCCTTCAGCAGGGTGGTGCCATATGCGCCCGATTGCACCCCGGTCGCCAACACCGCCGCTGCGCGCGCCTGATCCGGCGTCAGGTTTGGCCCCTCGCGCGCCGGGTCCAGCCGTGGGTAGGGCTGATCGCGCAATGCCTCGCGCTCCAGCAGCGCGCCGGATTTCACCAGCGCGCGCACCACACCCGAACTGACCCCCGCTGCCTGCGCCACTTCGCCCGGTGTCAGCCCTGCGCCGCCAAATCCGTCAAACACAGCCAGCACTTTTTCGCGCGCCTCGGTCATGCGCGCGGGCGGCGTGTCGCTGCGAAACAACAGCTTGCGCGTGGCAGGGCCGCTGCCCAAATCCGGCACGCGCGTGGCCAGCCGCAACATCGCCGGCAGAGGGGTGAGCGTATACTCTGCCACCCGCGCCAGAAAGGCGCGCAATTCCGCGCCCATTGGCACAGCATCCAGCACGCGGATGATGGCGCGTAATTTTACAATCGGAAAGCTGCCTTCGGACGCGCCCCAAATCACCCCCACAACGCGGCGCGGGCCCAGTGGCACCTCGACAAAAGCGCCGATCCACGCGCCGCCCTCGGGTGCCAGATAGTCCAGCACGCGCCCCAATGGTTCAGCCGTCAGCACCCCGCAAGGCGTGCCTTCGTCGAAGAATTCGGGGGCTTGGGTGTCTTGCATGGGCAAAGGGGGGTTCCGGCTGGGCGTCTCATCAGGTATGACGCGGGCGAACTCTGGCTGCAACCCGAAGGGGCATGACATGAAATTCTTTGTCGATACCGCAGATGTAGACGCAATCCGCGAACTGAATGATTTGGGCATGGTGGATGGCGTCACCACCAACCCCTCGCTGATCCTGAAATCAGGCCGCGACATTATCGAAGTCACGCGCGAGATTTGCGCGATTGTGGACGGGCCTGTTTCCGCCGAAGTCGTCGCACTGGAAGCAGATGCCATGATCGCCGAAGGCCGCAAGCTGGCCGAGATCGCGCCGAACATCACCGTGAAGCTGCCACTGACATGGGACGGGCTGAAAGCCTGCAAAGTCCTGTCGGGCGAAGGGAAGATGGTCAATGTGACGCTGTGCTTCAGCGCCAATCAGGCACTTCTGGCCGCCAAGGCTGGTGCAACCTTCATCTCGCCTTTCATTGGTCGTCTGGATGATATTGCACTGGATGGCTGCGAAGTGATTGCAGATATCCGCACGATCTATGACAATTACGGGTTTGAGACGCAAATTCTTGCGGCGTCTATCCGCTCTGTGAACCATGTTCTGGACGTGGCGCGCATCGGCGCGGATGTCATGACTGCACCGCCCGAAGTGATCCGCAAACTGGCATCTCACCCGCTGACCGATGCAGGACTGGCACAATTCATGAAGGATTGGGAAAAAACAGGTCAGAAAATCCTGTAACCTTTGCTATAGTCCGCCCAACAACACCAATAAAAGCAGTTAACGGACAGGCAAGCATATGACAGGCACAGCTCTCAGGCCCGAAGCGGTTGAGAATATCCGCGACCGGATCATCGCAGATCCGTCGCTAATTCTGGATGACAAGGATCTTATGCGCACGCTGGTTTCGGCCAGCGAGCGCGGCATGGGCGACAATATCGTTGATTTGCGCGGTTTGGCTATGGAACGGCTGGAAGCCCGCCTTGACAGGCTGGAAGAAACCCACCGCGCCGTGATTGCCGCCGCCTATGAGAACTTGTCCGGGGCGAACCAGATTCATCGTGCGATTCTTCGCATGCTGGACCCCGACCAGTTTGAGGAGTTTCTGCGCAATCTGGGCAGCGATGTGGCGCAAATCCTGAATGTCGATGCGATCAAGCTGGTGCTGGAAAGCCCCGAGGCTGGCCCCGATCCAGCACTTGAGCGGATCTCGGATGTTCTGTGCGTGGTGCCGGTCGGCTTTATCGAGACGTATATGAGTTCGGATCGCGGCCCCACCACACGGCAGGTTCTGTTGCGCCAGTCGATTCCGCAAACCGATACCTTATATGGCGCAAAAGCACCCGATCTGCGGTCCGAGGCCTGTATGCGGCTGGATCTGGGCGCACAGCGCATGGGGGGCATGTTGGTTATGGCGACAGAGAACCCGCATATGTTCAAACCCGGTCAAGGCACCGATTTGCTGGCATTTTTCACTGGTATTTTTGAAAGGTCAATGCGGCGCTGGCTGGCATGACAGACGTCAGCCTGCACCTGAGTGCTGGCCAGCGCGACGCGCTGCACCTGTGGCTGACGGGATTGCACGCGCTAGATGGCGCGTCGGACCATACTGTCGCCGCTTATGGCCATGATGTCGGGCAGTTTCTGGGCTTTCTGGCAGGCCATTTGGGGGGCAGCGCAGGTGTCCGACAATTGGCCGATGTAACCCAGTCCGACATGCGCGCATGGATGGCGTGGGAACGCGCGGCTGGGCTTGGCAGTCGCAGCCTTGCGCGCAAATTGTCCAGCATCAAGAGCTTCGCGCGCTGGCTGGCCGAGCGAGAGGCCTTCGACATTTCGGCCATTCTGGCCAGCCGAGCGCCGCGCTACAGCCGCAAACTGCCCCGCCCCCTCAGCAAAGGGGCGGCGCGCGATGTGCTGGATATTGTTGGCCTGCAAACCGGCGAAGACTGGACAGGGTTGCGCGATACAGCCGTTCTGACACTTCTTTACGGATGTGGCTTGCGTGTGTCCGAAGCGCTTGGGCTGACGGGCCGTGACGCGCCGCTGCGCGAGGCGTTACGCATTCAGGGCAAGGGCGGCAAAGAACGGCTGGTGCCTGTCCTGCCTGTCGCGCAACAGGCCGTGTCGGCCTATGTCCGAGCCTGCCCACACCCCCAGACCCCGGACGCGCCCTTGTTTCGCGGCAGCAGGGGGGGGGCGTTGAACCGCCGCCATATTGCCAAGGTGATGGAACAGGCACGGATGCAACTTGGCCTGCCCGCCACGGCCACCCCACATGCGCTGCGCCATTCCTTCGCAACGCATCTTTTGGGTGCAGGCGGTGATTTGCGGGCCATTCAGGAATTGCTTGGCCATGCGTCGTTGCAATCCACACAAGTCTACACTGCGGTCGATGCCGGACGACTGATGGAGATTTATCACGCATCGCACCCGCGCGCGCATGGGTGATTGAAACCCGCGCGCTGCTTTGCGAAAGAGAGCGTGGAACTGCCAGAAAGGAAAGCGTGCGTGTCCCCCAGTCTGAAAGCCTATTCGGTTCATCTTTTCACGGCCACGGGTGCGGTCTTCGCCATGCTGGCCCTGCTCGATGCTGCAAAGGGCGATTGGGCCATGATGTTTTTGTGGCTGGTCGTGGCCTTTATCGTCGATGGCATCGACGGGCCATTGGCACGCCGCTACAACGTGAAGCAGAACGCGAAAACCATTGATGGAGTGCTGCTGGACCTGATTATCGACTATCTGACCTATGTATTTATCCCCGCTTTCGCGTTGTTCCAAAGCGGGCTGTTGCCGGGCTGGACCGGTTGGATTGCGATTATCGTCATCACATTCACCAGCGTGCTGTATTTCGCAGACAGCCGCATGAAAACCGCAGATAATTCGTTTCAGGGCTTTCCGGCCTGCTGGAATATGGCGGCGGTCGTCATATTCGCCACGCAGCCCGATTTCTGGTTGATCCTGGCGATCGTGGCCTTTCTGGCGATTGCCATGTTCACACCCTTAAAGTTCATTCACCCCGTCAGGACCGAGCGCTGGCGCAGCCTGTCCTTGCCCATTGCCTTGCTCTGGACAGGGCTTGCCGGATGGGCCGCATGGCTGAATTTCGACCAGCCCCAGATCGTCACGCTGGGCCTGATCGTAACCAGCATCTATCTTATTGCTGTGGGACTTGCGCAGCAGATCATCCCAATGAAGCGCTAAGGGCTTTCGCCCTTGCGCATAGGCTGTGCCCGGACTTATGGTCAGCCGATAACAGGACAGGAGAGCGGGATCATGGACATCAAGACTGTCGGTGTTGTGGGTGCGGGCCAGATGGGCACCGGCATTGCCCATGTCTTTGCGCTGGCGGGCTATGAGGTCTTGCTCAATGACATTTCAGAAGATGCGCTGAACAAGGGAATTGACCTGATCGACCGCAATATCGAGCGGCAGGTCTCAAAAGGCAAAGTGCCCGCCGAGGATAAGGCCGCCGCTATGGCCCGCATCCGCACCACAACGAAACTGTCCGATCTGGGCCCCTCGGACCTGATTATCGAAGCCGCGACCGAGCGCGAGACTGTAAAACAGGCAATCTTCGAGGATTTGTTGCCGCATATCCAGCCGCACACGATCCTGACATCCAACACCTCCTCCATCTCGATCACGCGGTTGGCCAGCCGCACCGACCGGCCCGAACGCTTCATGGGGTTTCATTTCATGAACCCTGTGCCGGTCATGCAACTGGTCGAATTGATCCGCGGCATCGCCACGGACGAGCCGACCTATACCGCGCTGCATAAAGTGGTCAAAAAACTGGGCAAGACTGCCGCCAGCGCCGAGGATTTCCCCGCCTTCATCGTCAACCGTATCCTGATGCCGATGATTAATGAGGCGGTTTATACCCTGTACGAAGGGGTTGGGTCGGTCAAATCCATCGACGAATCGTTGAAACTGGGCGCAAATCACCCGATGGGGCCGCTGGAGTTGGCAGATTTCATCGGGCTGGACACCTGTCTGGCCATCATGAATGTGCTGCATGACGGGCTTGCCGACACAAAGTATCGCCCCTGCCCGCTGCTGACCAAATATGTCGAAGCCGGCTGGCTGGGCCGCAAGACGGATCGCGGCTTCTATGACTATCGGGGCGAAGAACCCGTGCCGACAAGATAATCCCACACGCGCGCCAGAGTTTGCGCCAGTTCCCCCGCGCCACTCAGCATCGCGTGTAGACTTGAGAGCCGCAATCGCTATGAGCACGCCATGAGCCGCGCGTCCACAAAGAAGAAATCGAGCAAAAGCGCCAAAGCTTCCCGGCGCAAGAATGTGCTGGAGCGTGTTGCCGACGGCTTTCGCTGGTTGCGGCGCAAGTTCTGGCGTGTGCTGGCGGTTATCTTTCTGGTGCTGCTGGCATGGGTTTTGCTGTATCGCTTTGTCGCTCCGCCGGGTGGCATTTATATGCTACAGGAATACCGGCGCATCGGCGAAATTCAGCGCCAATGGGTACCGATGGACCAGATCGCCCCGGTTATGGCCCGGTCGGTCATTGCTGCGGAAGACGCAAATTTCTGCCTGCACTGGGGGTTTGACATGACCGAAATCCGCAAGGTCATCGAGACAGGCAGCGCGCGCGGTGCCTCGACCCTCAGCCAGCAGACAGTGAAAAACGTATATCTGTGGCATGGCCGCGACTGGACTCGCAAAGTGCTGGAATCCGGTTTCACCCTGATGATAGAGGCATTTTGGCCCAAGCGGCGCATATTAGAAGTCTATCTCAATATTGCCGAATTTGACGATGGTGTCTTTGGTGTCGAGGCCGCAGCGCAGCGCTATTTCCGCGTGTCGGCGGCCGATCTAACCGCTTTGCAGGCCGCCCGGCTGGCGGCGGTATTGCCCGCCCCCAAAAGCCGCGATGCAGCCAACCCGACGCAGTTTTTGCGCAACCGGACATCCTCGATCATGGATGGTGCGGCGACCATTGCCCGCGACGGACGGGCCGATTGTATCGGCGGTTGAACTTTTGTCCGCTGCACGGCAAGAGGGGGCACCTGTTGTAAATGAAAGTTCTGTCGCAGTCATGGCCCGTCTTTATCATGTCCCCCTCTCGCCCTTCTGCCGCAAGGTTCGCCTGACGCTTGCCGAAAAACGCATCGAGGTAGAACTTCTGGAAGAAAAATACTGGGAACCCAGTCAGGATTTCATGCGCCGCAACCCGGCCGGTAAAGTGCCGGTACTGCGCCATGACGGCAAGATGCTGAGCGAGAGTCAGGCCATTTGCGAGTATCTGGACGAAACCATCCCCACCCCGCCACTGGTGCCGAAATCCCCTGACGCCCGCTATGAAATGCGCCGCATCTGCACATGGTTTGATGATAAATTCCATGTCGAGGTGACCTCAAACCTGCTTTACGAGCGTGTGAACAAAAAGATCATGAATGCCGGCTACCCTGATTCGGGACGTATCAAGATGGGGTCCGCGCGCATCAAGTTTCATCTGGATTACATGGATTGGTTGCTGGGGCAGCGCCGGTGGCTGGCGGGCAACGACATGACCCTTGCAGATTTTACAGCTGCCGCGCATCTGTCCTGTCTGGATTATATCAATGATGTCGACTGGACGCGCTCTGCGCTGGTGCATGAATGGTATTCCAAGATCAAATCGCGCCCTGCATTCCGCACCCTGCTGGCCGACCAGTTGCCGGGCCTGCCGCCGCCCGCCCATTACACTGATCTGGATTTCTAGCGCGCTTTGGCCCATGTGAAGGGCATGACCGCTGATCTGAAATCAGAACTTATTCGCCAAGCGCGCGAGATGGGGTTTGACGCCTGTGCCATCACGCGCCCCGATGCCATTGCGCAGGCGCCCGAACGGCTGCGCGCCTTTGTCGATCAGGGGCGGCATGGTCAGATGGGCTGGATGGCCGAGCGGATGCATTGGCGCGCCAACCCCGCCGCGCTTTGGCCTCAGGCACGCAGCATCATCATGTTGGCCGAAAGCTACACCCCCGATTACAACCCGCTTGATCTGCTCGCACAGCGCGAGAATGGCGTGATTTCGGCCTATGCGCTGGGGCGCGATTATCACGATGTGGTCAAGAAGCGCCTCAAACGGCTGGGGCGCTGGCTGATCGACCATGCGGGCGGCGAGATCAAGGTCTTTGTCGATACCGCTCCGGTGATGGAAAAGCCGCTGGCGGCGGCGGCGGGGCTTGGCTGGCAAGGAAAGCACACCAATCTTCTGTCGCGCGATTTGGGGAACTGGATGTTTCTTGGCTCCATCTTCACCACGCTGGACCTGCCCCCCGATGCCCCCGCGCAAGAAAACTGCGGCTCCTGTACTGCGTGCCTCGACATCTGCCCAACTGATGCCTTTCCAGCGCCGTTCCAGCTGGATGCGCGGCGCTGCATCTCATATCTGACAATCGAGCATCACGGGCCAGTGCCGCTGGAGTTGCGCGCGAAGATGGGCAACCGCATTTATGGCTGCGATGATTGTCTTGCCGTGTGCCCCTGGAACAAATTTGCACGCGACGCCTCCGAGGTGAAATATGCCGCGCGCGACGGCATGGTGGCACCCGATCTGGCCGAGCTGGCCACATTGGATGATGCGGGTTTTCGAGCCCGCTTCTCAGGCTCTCCGGTCAAACGCATCGGGCGCAACCGCTTCGTGCGCAATGTGCTGTACGCGATTGGAAATTCAGGGGCCACACGGCTGCTGCCCGTAGCACGCGGGCTGACCGATGACCCTGACCCGACCGTGGCCGAGGCCGCATCCTGGGCCGTCCAAAGGCTTGATGCCACGCCCGAGGCCGGGCCGGGCGCGCCTGCGCGCCCACGATCCTGACCCCCTCGATGGGGGGAAGGATCGTGCCCCCTCCACCGCCCTAGCCTTGCCCCCATTCCGCGCCCTGCATCTCGCGCAACCGGCTGGCCGTGCGCTCGAACTCGAATGTCCCTGCGCCTTCGGTATAAAGCTGCTCCGGCACCGCCGCCGCAGAAGCGATCAGCCGCACCTTGGCTTCATACAGCGCATCAATCAGGGTCACGAAGCGCTTGGCCTCATTGTAATTCGTGGCCGAAAGATACGGAATATCCTCCAGCATCAGCACCCGCAAAGCTTGTGCGATTGCCAGAAAATCCGCAGGGCCAAGCGGTTTGCCGCATAAGTCCCAAAACCCCGCACGGCCTACGCCATTATGTGCCTTGGGAACCACCACCTCGCGCCCTTTCAACTGCAAGCGCAGGGGCGCTCCCGGATCATGGCCTGTCAACTCGTCCCAGATCCGCGCCATTTCGGCCCGCGATGCAGCGTCTGCAGGGCTGAAATAGACGTCTGCACCTGCCAGACGGTGCTGGCGGTAATCGGTTTCCGACACCAGTTCATGCACCACCATGCGCGTCTTGATCAATTCGATGAAAGGCAAAAACAGCGCGCGGTTCAGCCCGTCCTTGTACAGATCATCCGGCACCCGGTTCGAGGTGGTCACAATCGCCACGCCTGCGGCCATCAACCGCTCGAACAACCGCCCCACGATCATTGCGTCCGTGATATCCGTGATCTGCATCTCGTCAAAGGCCAGCAGCCGCACCTGTGCGGCCACGCCATCTGCCACAGGTGCCAAAGCGTCACTCACGCCGCGCTTGCGCTCTATATGCAGCCCTGCGTGAATTTCCTGCATGAAGGCATGAAAATGCACGCGCCGCTTAGGTATGTCGCCCGCATGTGCGTAAAACAGGTCCATCAGCATAGATTTTCCACGCCCGACCCCGCCCCATAAATACAGCCCCGGCGCAGGTGCGGGAGTGCCGCGCCCCAAAAGCGCGCGCAACCCGCCGGTTTTGGGCGTAGGCCGGGCCAGATGAGCCATGATCGGTGCAAAAAGCGGCAAGGCCGCGCGCTGGGCCGCATCTGGCCTGATCTCGCCTGTTTCGACCAACTGGTCATAAATTTGTGTCAGCATATCTGTCATGGCGCAGATCGATACGCCAAAGCTGCGACAGGGGAAAGCCTTAGCTGTGATCTTGCCAGCTTCACCTTGCGCCGTTAGGGGTATAGGAAAGTTGCAGGACGTACGTGTCATATGGGAGCCTGAGATGGATGATCCGAAAACACTGGTTTCAACCGAATGGTTGGCCGCGCATCTGAATGACCCGGATCTGCGCATACTCGATGCCAGTTGGTATCTGCCGCAGATGGGCCGGGATGCCCGCGCGGAATACGAGACTGGGCATATTCCGGGCGCGCGGTTCTTTGACATAGATGACATCAGTGACCACCGTTCCAGCCTGCCGCATATGGCCCCGCCGGTCGAGAAGTTCATGTCGCGCATGCGCGCGATGGGCGTGGGCGATGGCCACCAGATCGTGGTCTATGATGGGATGGGCCTGTTTTCCGCCGCGCGCGTCTGGTGGCTGTTTCGCCTGATGGGCAAGACCGATGTGGCAGTGCTGGATGGCGGCCTGCCCAAATGGCAGTCCGAGGGGCGCCCGACCGAAGACATGGCCCCCATGCTGCGCGACCGCCACATCACGGTGCAGCGACAGGCGCATATGGTGAAGGATGTCAGTCAGGTTGCCGCAGCGGTAAAACTGCGCGACTGGCAGATCCTGGACGCCCGCGCCCCAGAGCGTTTTCGTGGCGATGCGCCAGAGCCGCGCGAGGGCCTGCGCGCAGGCCATATGCCCGGTGCGCTGAACCTGCCGTTCACAGCCCTGCTGAACCCCGATAGCACCATGAAACGCGGCGATGCGTTGCGCGCGGCATTCGAAAGTGCGGGCGTTGATCTGGAGCGTCAGGTCATTACCACCTGCGGTTCCGGCGTGACAGCCGCCGTCCTGAGTCTTGGGCTGGAAATGCTCGGGCACCGCGCACATGCGCTTTATGACGGGTCATGGTCGGAATGGGGCCAGTTCCCTGATCTGAAGGTCGAAACCGGATGACGACACGACACGCAGGCGAAACAGTTTCCTACACTGTCACCTTTCTGGAAATGACCGAGCGGCCCCGCTATGACTGGCCGCACACCCCCAACGGCATGACGGGCGCCTTGTTAAAGGCCGAGAAGCCGCCAGTCTGGTATTTTCGTGCACTTTATGATGCTGTCGGGCGCGACTATGCGTGGACCGATCTGCATACCAGCGAGGATGACGAGATCGCCATCTGGCTGGCCGACCCTGATGTCGCGCTTTATTCGCTGATAGATCACGGTTGGCCGCAGGGGTTTTTCCTGCTCGACTGGCGGCAGGCGGGCACGTGCGAATTGTCCTATTTCGGGCTGGTGCCGACATCTGTTGGGCGGGGCTTGGGCGGTTGGATGCTGCGCACTGCGATTCTGACAGCTTGGGCGCGCGACGGGGTCAATCTGCTAACCGTCAATACCTGCACATTGGACCACCCCCGCGCATTGATCCAATACCAGAAACACGGGTTCACACCTGTCAGGCAGGAAGAGCGGGAACGCCGCCTGACCCGCGAATGGACACCCAAACCAAGCTGAAAGCAGGCGCAATGTTTGAGACACTCCCCCAGCCCAAACTGGATGGAATCATCGCCATGATGCAGGCCTTTGCCGAAGACCCGCGCATGGGCAAGATTGACCTTGGCGTGGGCGTTTACCGCGACGAGGCAGGCCGCACGCCGGTGCTGCAAGCGGTCAAGGCAGCCGAGCGTCGATGCGTCGAGACGCAGGAGAGCAAAAGCTATCTGTCACTGGCAGGCGATCAGGCGTTTCTGGACACGATGGAAACCCTGCTTCTGGGCGGGGCGGTCCCCTCTGCGCGCGTCGCCGCTGTGGGCACGCCCGGCGGGACATCGGCCGTGCGCCAGATTTGCGAGTTGATCCGCAGCGCGCGACCCGAGGCGGTTGTCTGGGTCAGCGCCCAGACATGGCCCAACCATGCGCCCCTGATTGCGGCGTCGGGGCTGGAGATGCGCCCCTACCGCTATCTGGACAGTGACAAGGGCGGGCTGGATCATATGGGCCTGTTTGCCGATCTTGAACAGGTCGCAGCGGGCGATGTCGTGTTGCTGCATGGCTGCTGCCATAACCCCACGGGCGTCGATCTGAGTGCGCAGGATTGGGCGGAAATTGCGGCCCTGCTGGAGCGGCGCGGGGCGGTACCCTTCATCGACATGGCCTATCAGGGGTTCGGCGAGGGGCTGGACGCAGATGCAGGCGGATTGCGCCATCTGGCCGCGCGCCTGCCCGAAGTGCTGGTCGCCGCCAGTTGTTCCAAGAATTTCGGGCTTTACCGCGAACGGGTCGGCCTTGCGATGGCGATCGTGCCCGAAGCCGTACGGGCCAATCTGGCCGGTGCGCTGGCCGGATTGAACCGCAAGGTTTTTGCCTTTCCACCCGATCACGGCGGGCGGGTTGTGAGCACAATTCTGGGCGACACGGCCCTGCGCACCCTTTGGCAAAACGAGCTGGAGGAGATGCGCCTGCGCGTTGCGCAAAACCGACAGGCGCTGGCGCAAGCCTTGCAGGCGGAAACAAACTCGGACCGGTTTGCAAGTGTTGCAACACAACGCGGGATGTTCTCGCTGCTGCCACTCTCGAGCGATCAGGTGGCGCAGCTGCGCGCGGAACACGGGATCTATATGCTGGGGGACGGGCGGGCGAATCTGGCCGGACTGAATGACTTCAGCATTCCGGTATGCGCACAGGCGATTGCCAAAGTGCTGCGTTGAGGGGATGACGCGGGGCTCTGCCCCGCACCCCGGAGTATTTGGCGCAAGAAAATGATCAGAACAAGCTGCCTTGCTGGGGCGGTGGTGGCGTGGATTTCGGCTTCTGCGGCTTGCTGGTCTTTTGGGGGATGGCAGCAAGGCTTGCATCGGCGAACTCTATTTCAAGCATCTGCGCCTTGGCAGCGTCGGCGGCCTTGGTCAGCACAGTGCCTTGCGCGTCGCGCACCACAGCATAGCCGCGCTGCAATGTGGCCGGATAGCCCAGCGACTGGCGCAGGCGTTCGAGTGCGGCAAGGCGGGTGGACTGTTGGTCAAGCTGCGCCGTGATCGCGCGCGCTGCGCGGGTGCTGCGGGTTTCAAGTTGTTCGCGGGATTTGTCGATCTGGAACCGGATTGTAGTGGCCCGCAAACCGGCGGCAGTGCTGCGCAACTCTTGTGATTTGGTTGCCATCAGCGCCCGCAGCGAGCCGGGAAAGCGCTCGGCCCATTGATCGAAGCGCTGGGTTGCAGGCGCCAGAAGGGTGTCTGCGCGGGGCAGCGCGCGCGCCATATCTGACAATCGCTGCCGACGCTGGCTGACGGACTGGGCTGCCGCCCGGATCAGCCGCGCATCAAGGCCCGCGACATGGGCCAGAAGATCAGCATGGACCGGAACCGCGATTTCCGCCGCAGCACTCGGGGTGGGGGCGCGTTGATCTGCGGCATGGTCAATCAGCGTTGTATCGGTTTCATGGCCCACCGCAGAAATTAGCGGTATGTCGCTTGCGGCAACGGCGCGCACGACGATTTCCTCATTAAACCCCCAGAGATCCTCGATCGAGCCACCGCCGCGCGCGACGATCACCACATCGGGGCGCAGGATGTCCCCGCCTTGCGGCAATGCATTGAAACCTGCAATTGCGCGCGCAACCTCTGGGGCGCAACCTTGCCCCTGCACCGCAACAGGCCAGAGCAGCACATACACGCCAAACCGGTCCTGCAACCGGTGCAGAATGTCCCGAATCACCGCCCCCTGCGGCGAGGTGACAACACCGATCACGCGCGGCAGATAGGGCAGGCGTTTTTTCCGCTCGGGCGCGAACAGCCCCTCGGCGGCCAATGCGGCCTTGCGTTTTTCCAGCATAGCCATCAGCGCGCCTGCGCCCGCAGGCTCGACGCTTTCGACCTGAAGCTGGTATTTTGATTGCGGGGCAAAGGTGGTCAGCCGACCGGTTGCGATAACCTCCATCCCCTCTTCCGGTTTGACGGTCATGCGCGCGACCTGCCCCTTCCAGCTGACACTGGCGATCACCGCGCGGTCATCCTTGAGGTCGAAATACATATGCCCTGTGCGCGCCACGACCACGCGCCCGACTTCGCCGCGCACGCGTACGCGCCCGAATTCCCCCTCCAGCACGCGCTTGACCGCCCCGGATATTTCCGAGACTGAAAATTCAGGGGTGTTGCTGACGGGTTCGTCGATCAGATCCATTCTGTGGCCTTTGCTTGTCACGGGCGCAAAGCCACCCTAGAACGCGAGCGCGAAGGTGCCAAGAGAGGGCGGGTCATGAATATTCTGGTTCTGGGCAGTGGCGGGCGTGAACATGCGCTGGCATGGGCCATTTTGCAAAACCCCAAATGTGACCGGCTGATCTGTGCGCCGGGCAATGCGGGCATGGCGATGATCGCGGAATGCGCTGATCTGGATATCTGCGATGGCAGCGCCGTGATCACGTTCTGCGAAGAGAACGCGATTGATTTTGTTGTCATCGGGCCGGAAGCGCCCTTGGCGGCAGGGGTGGCCGACCGGTTGCGCGCCGTGGGTCTTAGTCGCTTTGGCCCCTCGTCGGCGGCCGCACGACTGGAAGCCTCAAAGGCCTTTACCAAAGAGATTTGCGCCGCAGTTGGGGCCCCGACCGCGCGTTACGCCCATTTCACCCAAGCCCCGCCCGCGCGTGACTATATCCGCGCGCAAGGCGCGCCGATTGTTGTCAAGGCCGATGGTCTGGCCGCAGGCAAAGGCGTGATCGTTGCCATGACTGAGGCCGAAGCACTGGACGCCGTCGACACCATGTTTGACGGCGAGTTCGGGGCCGCTGGGGCAGAAGTGGTGATCGAGGAATTCATGGACGGCGAGGAGGCCAGTTTCTTTGTGCTGGTGGATGGTGAAACCTGCCTGCCCATCGGCACCGCGCAGGATCACAAGCGTGTGGGCGAGGGCGACACCGGGCCAAATACAGGCGGGATGGGGGCGTACTCCCCCGCTCCGGTTCTGAGTGATGCGATTGCGCAGGCTGCACTCGAGCAGATCATCCGCCCCACAATGGCCGAGATGGCGCGGCGTGGCACGCCGTATCAGGGTGTGCTCTATGCAGGTCTGATGATCAGAGACGGCAAGCCGCGGCTGGTGGAATATAACGCGCGATTTGGCGACCCAGAAGCGCAAGTGCTGATGATGCGGTTGGGCGCGCAGGCACTGGACCTGATGCTGGCCTGCGCCGAAGGGCGGTTGGATGAGGTTGCGGTCAACTGGGCGGATGACCATGCCTTGACGGTGGTTATGGCCGCACAGGGTTATCCGGGTGCCTATGCCAAGGGCAGCGAGATCAGGGGGCTGGAAAATTGCCCGTCAGACAGCGCGCATATGGTGTTTCACGCAGGCACGCAGGCAGACGGGGCGCGGGTGGTGGCCAATGGCGGGCGAGTGCTGAATGTAACCGCGCGCGGGTCCACATTGGCCGAGGCACATGCGCACGCCTATGACATGGTGGATCAGATCGACTGGCCCGAAGGGTTTTGTCGCCGCGATATCGGCTGGCGCGCGCTGTAACACTCTGAGCGTGACACGCGTGATATGCACTGCGCCGGGCATGTATGCGCCCTGCCGGTTGGCCTGATAGCCCTCAGCGAAAGCGATGGCCTGCGTTTGGGTGGCGGCTTTGCGGGACTTTGCAGGCATTGCGTTTCCGGGTGCAAAGCCGCGCAGCGTCGGGCCGCGGTGCGGCGATCCGCAATTGAAGTTAAAGCACTTTATGCCAGCCACATCCGAGCAAGATCAGAGCGTTGTGCTGGTGGCAGCCAAATCGCCGTGCCCGTGGGCGGCCCGGCGATGCGCGGCGGGCTGACGCCCTTGATTCCGCGCTTGGGGACAGTCCGCAAAGCGCTCAAATCTACGCGACAGATGGCCGAGGACAAAGCGCAAGCGTGCAGTGGCGCTAAACCCCGACCTCTGGCCCCGGACAGATCAGCGGGCGGCTGCTGCGCTGAACCTCGTATAGCTCGGTTTGCTCGCCATCCCCGATGAAGCGGGCGTTCAGCCCCTCATCGCCGCGCCAGAATATCCAGCAATGTTCCTGCTGGGGCATGTCATCATAGACAAAGCAAATCTGCTCGTCCCGGTCGAACCAATGCCCCTCGCGGCATTCATCGCCCATGAAGGCCCATGTGGTGCGCCGACCCGGACGGAATTCTTCTATTCCGTAGGGCACGCCATCCAATCCGAAGGTCAGGGTCCGGCCTGTGACATAGGCCTCAAACTCAGCTGCGCTCATGGGGGTCTGTGCCACAAGCGGGGTGCCAAGACAGGCCATCAGGGCCAGAATGGCGATATTCCTGATCTGCTTCATTCGAGCTCTCCTTGTGCCTTGGCCAGAACACGGTCAACGCGCCGGTCCATCATCTTGAACCATAGCGACGGCAGCAACGCAATCACACCCATCGCGGGCAAGCTATAGGGCAGCATCGGCATATCCGGCGTCAGACGCAAGGCCGGATAGATTCGCCCCGGATGTGCGTGGTGGTCAGAGTGGCGGGTGACATTGACAGTCATCAGCGCTGAAAACCAATGCGGACTGTTCCAGCTGTGATGTGTTTGCTGCGGCGCGTAGCTGCCATCGGGCAATTCGCGGCGAGCAAGGCCATAATGCTGGAGGTAATCGACCATTGCGTGCTGGAATTGCGCATAGCCCCCGAACCCCACCAAGGCCGCGACACCCGCCCACCCCAGCGCAAGCCAGCCAAGCGCCAGCACCGCAAAGGCCCCGCCCAGATATGTCGCATAAGGGTTCATCCGCCCGGAGCGCGCGGCGCGGACCTGTTCCACGCGGTACCCCTCAGTGAAATTGCGCCATAGGCTGCGGGGCAGGTAGCGGTAGAAACTGGTGCCCTTGGGCGGAAAATTCGGGTCTTTTGGGGTTGCGACATGCGGATGGTGCAACAGCCGGTGCGAGGTGGTGACATGGCCGTAGAGCATGGAAATGAACACCCACTTGCCCAAGCTAAACAAACCGCGACCGGTGCGGTGGATCAACTCATGCGCATTGGCGATGCTGATCTGCCCGAAGAATAAGCCAAAGCCAAGAAAGGCAGCGATACGTTCGGCCATGCTCAGTCCAGTTGCGCCGCTTACAGCCATCACACCCAAGGCCAGAAGCCCGAAATGGCTGACCGCCAGCGCCACGGACAGCGCATTGGCCGAGGCTGCGCTGCCGTCCGGGTCAGATGGGGGGGTGAGCAGATGAACAATCTCATCCAGCGCAAAGGCCATGATTGAAATATAGCCCAGTGCCAGCCATATCCATATGCCACCCTGCACCGCGCCAAGGCCCAGCAAAATGACGGGGGTAAGCGCAGCAAGCGCAAAAGGGAAAAGGGGCATATTCATTTTTCCGGTAATCACGACGTGAAACAGCCATAGCACGCACACACGTCCTGCACAGCCGCGCATTTTGCCACTGTTTGCAGGTTTCGGGTGCTTTCCAAAGCGCCATTCATCAGGTAGCTCTGAGCGAGGCAAGACAAGGATCAGCGCATGTCGTTTTTCAAGAAGCTGAAAGAGCGGATGTTCCGCTCCTCCTCGAAACTCGACGAGGGGCTGGAAGCGCTTGTGGACGACACGGGCGAAGACCTGCCGCCGCCCCCGCAAGCCCCGGACAACCCCGATGTCGTGCCAGAGCCGCGACCTGCACCCGACCCCGCACAGCCCCAGCCCGCGAAACCCGGACTGATTGACCGGATGCTCAGCCGCGATGATGCACCGCGCCGGGTGCTGGATGACGACATGCTGGAACGGCTGGAAGAGTTGCTGATCCAGTCTGACATGGGTGTGGAAACCGCCATGCGCGTCAGTGCCAATCTGGCCGAGGGGCGCTTTGGGCGCAAAATGTCGGTGAACGAGATCAAGTCAGCGCTGGCTGATGAAATCACCCGCATCATGGACCCTGTGGCCAAGCCCATGCCCCTCTATGCCGCGCGCCCGCAAGTCGTGCTGGTGGTGGGGGTAAATGGCGCGGGCAAGACTACGACAATCGGCAAATTGGCCAGCCAGTTCCGCGAGGCCGGAAAATCGGTGATGATCGCGGCAGGCGATACATTCCGCGCCGCCGCAGTCGAGCAGTTGCAAATCTGGGGCACCCGCGCTGGTGTGCCAGTGATGACCGCGCCAGAGGGATCAGACCCGGCAAGCCTTGCCTATGACGCGCTGGCGCGGGCCAAAGCGGAAGGCGTGGATTTGCTGATGATTGACACCGCCGGACGGCTGCAAAACCGCGCCGATCTGATGGAGGAGCTGGCCAAAATCCTGCGCGTGCTGCGCAAGCTGGACCCAGATGCGCCCCACAACACATTGCTGGTGCTGGATGCGACGACAGGGCAGAACGCCCTTAATCAGGTCGAGATATTCCGCAAGCTGGCAGATGTCACAGGGCTGGTCATGACCAAGCTTGATGGCACGGCGCGCGGTGGTGTTCTGGTGGCGTTGGCAGACCGGTTCGGCCTGCCGATCCATGCCATCGGTGTGGGCGAGCAGATCGACGATTTGCAGGCGTTTGATCCCGAAGAATTTGCGGCCGCGCTGATCGGCACCGACCTTCAGGCGTGACCCGACGCCCCGGATAAAAGCCGCGGATCAACCCCGATCTGCCCAAGCGCGGCGCTCCACTTGCCCGCATCCTCTGTGCCAAACAGCATATCTGGCACACCGTCAGCAATCAGCCAGCCACCTGCCTGAATTTCACCGTCCAGTTGCTCAGGCCCCCATCCGGCATAGCCAAGGGCCACGATCGACTGCGCTGGCCCCTGCCCGCGCGCCATCTCGGCCAGCACTTCCACAGATGTACTCAGAACGATTCCGTCAGACACTTGCAAACTGCCTTCTGCATTGAAGAAATCCGGCGAATGCAGCACGAACCCGCGCGAGGTTTCGACCGGACCGCCGAAATGCACAGGGCCATCAACCGCATCCGAGCCAAGCCCTCTGCCTGCCTCGGTGGCCTCAATGTTCAGATGTTCCATCAGTTTGATCAGGTTCAGATCTGGCAACGGTTTGTTGATGATTACGCCCATAGCGCCGCTCTCGGAATGGGCGCATAAAAACACCACTGAATGCGCGAATCGGGGGTCCGGCATTGACGGCATGGCGATCAGCAGTTTTCCGATAAGTTGTGTCATATCTGTCCGGGTTGTGGCACGCACGTTAGCATGCATGTGTTCTCACGCCTTGCCAAGGGGGGCAAATGTCAGACAGACATGCTTTTATGGTCACAGCCGTGCCAAGTCGCGCCCTTGTGACTTCCCTTCCCGGCCTGCTCAGGGAATCTAGGAGACGATGAATATGTTTCGCACCCTCGCTACCCTTTGCGCTTTGGCGGCCCCGTTTGCGGGCCATGCACAGGCACCGCATCCCTCCGAGATTATCGAGGCCAATATGCGTCCCGGTTGGAAAACCGATGCGGGCACCTATATGGCCGCGCTGCATTTGCAACTGGCCCAAGACTGGATCACCTATTGGCGCCATCCGGGCGAAAGCGGGATCGCGCCCAAGCTGGATATTTCCGCATCCCGAAATCTGGCGGGCGCGCGCATTCTGTGGCCGGAACCCCGACTGTTTATAATGGCAGGCTTTGCCAGCATCGGCTACGCCGATGACATCGTTCTGCCCATCGAGCTGACCCCCATCGACCCAAGCCTGCCGGTAGAGTTGAATGCCACCCTGTCTGTCGGGGTCTGCGCTGACATTTGCATTCCGGTCGATCTGTCGCTGAATGCAGCGGTAAATGGCAAAGGCGCGCCAGACGGTGTGATCGCAGCCGCATTGACCCACCGCCCACGCGATGCGAGCACCGCAGGATTGAACGGGATCAGTTGCGCCATCAGCCCCGACAAGCGCGGATTGCGGCTGAGTGCCAGCCTGCAAATGCCGCCACAAGGCACTGACGAATTTGTATTGGTTGAAATGCTGGGCACGACGATGCCGGCGCGGGTAATGCCGACGCAGCGTCAGGGCGACACGTTGACCGGACAGACATTGTTTCGCACCAAGACCGGCGGGTCCATTGACCGATCGGCCGTGCGGATCAGCGTGGTCAGCGAACACGGAACAACTGTGCATCAGGGCTGCGCGCTGTCAGACTGACGCGACCTTGCGGCGCGCCCCCATCCACAGCCCCATAGCGCCCAATATCCACGCCACCGCCAAGCCCAGCGCCGCACCGCCCATAAACAGGATCATGGCCGCGCGCATCGGCGCCTCTGCCAGTGCGGTCAGGAAGTGGGGCAAAGGCATCGTGCCCGACACCATCACACTGCCCATCGTTGCCGCAAACCAGACCCCCAAAACCAGCGCTGCAATCATCGGCACCAGCGCCACGCCACGCGCAGGCTGCGTCAGTGACCGGCGCAGCGATATGACCTGACGGCGCATGTCGTGCCCAATGGCCAGTACCGCAGGCACCAACAGCAACACGATGAACATGCCAAACCCCAGCCCGTATACCAGCGTAATGACTGTTGGCTTCAGGAACGCCGCCTGAGTCGAGTTCTCGAACAGCAAAGGCGTCAGGCCCAGCACAGTGGTCAGTGTCGTCAGCAGCACAGGGCGCAAGCGGTCGCAGGTTGCATCAATGATCGACGGGATCAGCCCCCGGTCGCGGGCGTATTGATCGACCGTGGTCACCAACACAATGGAATCGTTTATGATAATCCCTGCCATCCCCATGACCCCGACAACCGAGAACATGGACATGGCCATGTTCCAGCTCAGATGCCCGTAAATCACCCCGATCAGCCCAAAAGGAATAACCGCCATCACGACCAAGGGACGCAGCCAACTGGAAAACACCCAAGCCAGCGTCAGATAGATCAGGATCAGGCATAACCCGATGCCGATAGCCGCATCGGTCAGGAATTCGCGTTCCTGCTCGGCTTGCCCCGACAGCCGCGTCACGATGCCGAAATCGGACTCCAGATCGGGGAGAATACGCTCGGTCAGCAGGCGCGTGATCTCGCGCGCACGGGCGGGATCATCCTCGGACAGATCGCCCGAGACAGTGACCACACGCACACCATTCTCGCGCCGCACCGTTGAAAAGCCCTGCCGCTCGGACACCGAAACAATGTCGCCCAGCGGCACATGGCTGCCGGATTCGGCACGCATCATCATGCTGTCCAGAAAATCAGCCGCGCGTTCGGATTGTGGGACTTCCACGCGAATGCGACCTGTACGCAACCCATCGGGGAAGGTCGCTGCCTCTATGCCCGACAGCCGGTTGCGCAGATCGCGCGAAAGCCCCTCAATGGTGAAGCCCAGCGCCTGCCCTTGCGGGGTCAGTTGCAACAGCAATTCTTGCTTGTCATAGGGCAGATTGTCTTCCAGCCCTGTGATTTCGGGAAAGGGCACAAGTGCCGCGCGCAATGCCTCAGAGGCCGCTTTCAGCGTCTCGGCATCCCCCCCGCTCAGATCGACCGAGATTGAATCCCCTCCCGGCCCGGTGCCCCATGAGCGGAAACTGAATTCTTCAAGCCGGGGCAAGGGCTGGACTTCATCTTGCAAGGCTGATGCAAAAGCTGCGGAAGACATGCTGCGAAAATCCGCATCCACAAGGTCGATGGAGATGGCCCCAAGAAGGTCACCCTCTTTGTTCTCAGCAGAGGCAAGCGCCCGTCCCGCATGGCCACCAAGCTCGGCCATGACGAACAGCACGGGGTTGGTGCCGGTCTCTTCCTCGGTGCGGGCGGCGAGTGCGGCAGTTGCGCGCTGCAATTCGCGCAACATTTCCAGCGTATCGGCGCGGGTCGCACCGTCCGTCATAACAATGTTGCCGGAGATCGAGCCTTGCTCCGGCGGGTTGAAGAACCTGAACGGCAAATCACCCCGCACCAGATGCGACATCTGAATTGTCAGCAGCGCGATCAGGCCCGCCACAACCGGATAGCGCGCCGCGATGACAAACGCCATAAAGGGCCGGAACGCGCGTTCACGCACCCATTTGAAACCGCGATTGACCTGCCGCGAGGGCCAGTCATACCACCGCTCTTTCAGACCGCTGGCAATCGCGTGATACATGTGGTTGGGCAGGATCAGAAAACACTCGACCAGTGACGCAATCAAGACCGCAATCACGGTCAGCGGAATATCGGCAATCAGACTGCCAAAGCGCCCCCCCACAAGAATAAGCGCGCCAAAGGCGAGAACTGTCGTGATCGTGGCCGCAAAGACTGGCTGCGCCATACGGGTGGCCGCATTCTCGGCCGCTTCTGCGGGCGACTCGCCCAGTTCCCGCGCCCGGTAGTCGGCGTGTTCGCCCACCACAATCGCATCATCGACCACGATCCCCAGCGTGATGATCAGCGCAAACAGCGAGATCATGTTGAAGCTTAGCCCCATCAGATACATCACCGCAATCGCGGCCAGCATCGCCGCCGGGATACCTGCCGACACCCAAAACGCCGTGCGCGCATTCAGGAACAAGAACAACAAGACCACCACAAGGCCCAAGCCCAACGTCGCGTTCTTGACCAGTATCATGATCCGGCCAGAGATGAATTCCGCCCGCGTCGAGACCAGCTCGAACTTGACGCCCTCGGGCAGATCGCGGTTCATCACTTCTGCCATTGCCTGCACGCGCGCCTGAATATCAATAGCATCGCCACGCTCTGATCGGTCCACGCGCAGGGTGATTGCAGGGTTGTCATCGACCCAGAAAGCGCGGTCACGGTCGATGCCGCCCTCGCTCAGGACCGCGACATCGCCCAGCCGAAGCACTGTGCCATCGGCGCGGGTGCGCAATGCGATTTCCGCCATCTGCTCGGCGGTACGGCGCTCTGCCCCTGTGCGGACACGCGACATGCCAGACGACACCTCGCCTGAGGGGTCTGTGCTGACAGTGCTGCGTATGGCCTGCGCAATGTCGGCCATGCTCAGATCTTGTTCGATCAGGTTGCGCGTCTGCACCTCGACCAGCACTTCGGCGCTGGCCACCCCCCGAATGCTGGTGCGGGTAATACCTGCATTATACAGCCTTGCCGCAAATTCATCGGCAAAGCGCGCCAGTTGCTCCACCGCGACAGGGCCAGTCACAACCACATTTGTCACCCGATCCGCCCAGCTTGAACGACGGGTGACAGGGGCTTCCACATCCTCAGGCAGATTTCCGACCGCATCCAGCGCGTCTTGCACATCAGAATTGGCGCGCGACATGTCCCAACCGGTTTCAAATTCCAGACTGAAGCTGGCGCGCCCCTCGCGCGATTGGGCGGTAACGCTGGTCACACCGTCCACGGCTTGCAGCGCGGGCCCAACCAGTTGGGCGACACCGCGATCCAGATCTTCCGCCCCTGCCCCCGGCCAGCGAATATCGACCGAGACAGTGTCGACAACAACATCCGGAAAGAACTGGGCGCGCATCTGGGGAATAGCCGCCAGACCCGACACGATCATGATGACAAGCAACAGGTTGGCGGCAGTTTTGTGGCGCGTGAAATACCGGAATATGCCCAGTGCCTGCACGGCCAATCGGTCCTTGGTGCTGCGCACGATCATGCCTTATCCCCCACGTTGCGGGCGACCGGCATTGTCAGTTTCCAGCCGTTCCAACATACTGGCTGGCACCGTATCTTCCGACAGTTGCGCAATCATGCGCGCACGCACCGTTTCGGGCATACCTGTGTTGCCTTCGACCTGCGCAATCAGGCGGGCACGGCGTTCCGGGTCGAGCGTCACCATTTCCGGCGCGTCAAGCACCACTTCACCCGTGGCAGTTTCGCGCTGCGGGCGCACCAGAATGCCCGTCCCAAGGCTTGGGCCGATCTCGCGAACAATCTCCAGTCCGGCAAGCGCGCCCGCTTCAACCAGAACGCTGTCGCCCTGACGCCGCACGATTGTGACAGGCCGCGCGCTTAGGCGATTGTCATCATTGATGACCAGCACATTGCCCGCGGCATTCACTGCCGTTGCAGGCAAAAGCGCCACATCTTGTAATGCAGGTTCCTGTAGGCGTACCGTCACGAAATCGCCGGGGCGAAAGCCGCGCGGCGCGACCAGTTCGACAAACAATTGCCGCCCGCTTTGCCCCTGCTCCACAGTGGCAGAGGCCCGGACCAACCGCGCGGGCGAGGTAATCTCGAACCCGGCGACTTCCAGCGCGACCTCGGCCTCGCTGCTTTGCAGGCGCCCGTCATCATCAATCAGGCGCAAATATTGCGCCGTCGAGACGCGAACTGCGACCTCAAGCGAGTCGGGGTCGATGATGCGGCCAAGCTGTTCATTCGAACTTACCAGCCCGCCTTGCACGATGCTGACATCGGCCAGTGTTCCGCCAAAATTTGCATAGACCCGCGTATCGGACAGGCGGCGCTCGGCCTCGGCCAATGAGATGCGCTGACGCTCCAGCGCGCTTTCGGCCTGATCGCGGCGGGCGATGGCTTGTGCTTCGGCCTGCCTGCGTCCGACAGTTGCCTGTCGTGCGGATGACAGCGCAAGCTCTGCCTCCTCCAGCGCGGCTTCAGTCGAGACGCCGCGTTCTGCCAATTCCTGACGGCGGTCCAGCGCGCGGACACGCAGGTCAAACTGCGCCTGCGCGGCGGCCACATCTTCGCCAGCAAGGTCCAGCGCGCGGGTTGCGTCACGCAACTCTGACTCGGCGCGGGCAAGGTCTGAGCGCTCCAACGCCAGGGCAGCCTCGGCGTCGGCGGGGTCTATGCGGAACAGCAACTGCCCCTCGCGCACCTCTGCCCCGTCTTCAAAGCCCTGCGCCACTTCCAGCACACGCCCGCCAACAGGCGCGCGCAATTCCAATGAGCGGCGCGTGCGCACTTCGCCAAAGGCCGAGAGGGTTGGCGTCACCTCGCTTGCTGTGACAGGCAATGCCCGGACCGTGAACACGCGCTCGCGCGCGCCCTGCCCCGGCCCACCGGGAACGTCTGCGCGACTTTGGATCGCGGTGACAAGCGTATAGCCCGCATAGCCCAGCGCAGCGATGGACATGGTCGCAAGAAAAAGCCCAAGCAGGCTGCGGGTCAGAAATCGCATGGCTATTCCAGTTCAGGATGACGGCACACAAAAGAAACTACGCCGCAAAAGCTGCATCAGTTCAATAAACTTCAACGCAACAAGGCGTTACTTCCGTCGCAGATGTTCATCGAGACGGGGAAATATTTCTACAAAATTGCAAGGCCGGTGGCGAAAGTCGAATTGAAATGACAGAATTTCATCCCACGCATCCTTGCATGCGCCGGGCGAGCCGGGCAGCGCAAACAGATATGTCCCCTGCGCCACGCCCGCACAGGCCCGCGACTGCACGGCCGATGTGCCGATCTTCTGCATCGAGACGATGGTAAACACAGTGCCAAACGCCTCGATTTCTTTCTCGTACACATCGCGGTGCGCCTCGACCGTGACGTCGCGGCCGGTCAAGCCGGTGCCGCCGGTGGTCAGGATCGCGTCAATTTCTGGGTCTGCACACCATGCGCGCAACTGTGCTGCAATCTGTGCGCGTTCATCGCGCACAATGTCGCGCGCGGCCAGAACATGGCCCGCCCCCTCGATCCGCGCGACAAGAGTGTCACCGGATTTGTCGGTGCCGGGATCGCGGGTGTCAGACACGGTAAGCACTGCGAAGCGCACCGGCATAAAGGGTTTGGTTTCGTCAATTCGGCTCATGGCAATGTCCTTAAGCGGGCTTGCAGGTCCAGCAGGTCGGCCCATGCTTCGCGCTTGGCGGCGAGGTTGCGCAGCAGATAGGCGGGGTGCAGCATGGGCAGGGCGGGCCGCCCCGCAACCTCGCGCCACTGGCCACGAATGCGGGTAATTGCCTCGTTGCTGTGCAGCAGCGTTATGGCCGAAATGCGCCCCATCAGGATCAGGATGTCGGGGTTAATCAATTCGATATGCCGCATAACAAAGGGGCGGAACATGGCGCGTTCATCCGGGCTGGGGTCGCGGTTTTGCGGCGGGCGCCATGGCAGAATATTGGTGATATAGACTGACGACGCTGGGTCGGGGTGATCGCGGCGCATGTTGATTGCGGCCAGCATTCGGTCCAGCAACTGCCCTGCCTCACCGATGAATGGCTTGCCTTGCCTGTCTTCCTCGCGGCCCGGTGCCTCTCCCACGATCATGACACGGGCCTCGGGCTGGCCATCGCAGAACACCAGATTGCGCGCGCCGCGCTTCAACTCGCTATGCGGGAAATCGGCAAGGGCTGCTTGCAGCGCTTCCAGATCAGGCGCGGCCTCGGCCATGGCCTGCGCTTCGCCAACCGGGTCCGCCTTCTGGACGGGCGGGGATGCAGGCGGGAGTTTCGCAGATTTGGGCGCTTCGGCCTTCGGGGCCACGACAGGGGCGGGGTCCAGGGCGTAGCGGTTGACAGGCGCGTCGCAAATGCCTTCAACCACACCCATCTCGACCTGCCAGTCGAGGCAGGCACGTGCAACGTGCCAATCTGTCTCCCAAGTTGCCGGTGCGTTCATGGGGTCATAGGTAGTCTGCCAGCGGCGAAGGGTAAAGCGGCCTTGTCGTCGCGGGACGCGGTTTCTATAACGGCGCAGGCGCTGAAGGCGGGGGACGCATGACTTTCAAACAGAATCACCTTCTGGGGATCGAACCGCTGCACCCCACCGAGATTACGTCGATTCTTGATCTGGCTGACGAATATGTCGCGCTGAACCGATCAAGCGAGAAACACGGCACCGCCCTGTCCGGCATGACGCAAATCAACATGTTTTTCGAGGCGTCCACCCGCACGCAGGCCAGTTTTGAGTTGGCGGGAAAACGCTTGGGCGCGGATGTCATGAACATGTCCATGGCGCAATCCAGCCTGAAAAAGGGCGAGACACTGATCGACACCGCGCTGACGCTGAACGCCATGCACCCCGATTTGCTGGTGGTGCGTCATGGCAGTTCGGGGGCGGTGAACCTGCTGGCCGAAAAGGTAAATTGCGCCGTGCTCAACGCGGGCGACGGCAAACACGAACACCCCACACAAGCGCTGCTGGATGCGCTGACGATACGGCGCAAGAAAGGCCGGTTGCACCGGCTCAGCATCGCGATTTGCGGCGATATCGCCCATAGCCGCGTCGCCCGCTCAAACCTGATCCTGCTGGGCAAAATGGAAAACCGCGTGCGCCTTGTCGGCCCGCCCACACTTATGCCCAAGGGCGTTGAGGAGTTCGGCGTTGAAGTGTTCGACGACATGCGCGCGGGGCTGGAAGGGGCGGATGTGGTGATGATGCTGCGGCTACAGCGGGAACGCATGGATGGCGGCTTTGTGCCGTCAGAGCGCGAATATTTCCACCGCTATGGGCTGGATGCCGAGAAACTGGCCTATGCCAAGGAAGATGCGATTGTCATGCATCCCGGCCCGATGAACCGCGGGATCGAGATTGACGGCGCGATTGCAGATGACATCAACCGCTCGGTCATTCAGGAACAGGTTGAAATGGGGGTCGCCGTGCGCATGGCGGCGATGGACCTGCTGGCGCGCAACCTGCGCCGCGCACGCGAGCGCGAAAGACTGAGAGAGGCCGCAAATGGGTGAGGAAATCCGCGAAAGCAGCCTTGGCGATACGGTGTTCGAACCCGAACCCGGCGAGAAAATACTGCGCGAGATCCGGTCCGACAAGGCGACCTACTGGCGCGACCACGGGGTAATGGCAGTGCTGGGCATGGGCGTGGTGGGCATGGTGCTGTCGCTTATCGGCTCGGACCATGTGGCGATCGGCAGCTTGGGCGCAGTGCTTGCGCTGGCTGTGCGCGGGCTGTGGCTGTATTCCGAGCAGATGAAATTTCGCTGGGTGCTCAGCAATATGCGCCTTGTCGGTCCGGGGGGGCGGCAGGTGTATCTGCTGGAACTTGAGCGCGCGCGGCGGTTTTTCGGCGATATCCAGTTAATCACCAAATCGGGCGACAAGCATCTGATCAAGCACATCCGCCAGTCCGACGGGCTGGTGGCCGAGATTGAAGCGGCGCGCGAAAAGCGCACCAAGCGCAAGGGTGGCTGATGGCCGAATATGTCCCAACCCCTGAGGAGGCAAACCGCGTGATCTGGTTTCACAACGCCCGCCTGATCGACCCCGAGCGCGGCGAAGAGCGTATTGGCACTCTGCTGGTGCAGGGCGGCACAATCACCGAAATCGACGCGCCCTGCCCTGATGGCGCTGTGCATGTGGACTGCGATGGCAAATGCCTTGCCCCCGGCATTGTGGATATGGGCGTGCAGGTCGGCGAGCCGGGCGCGCAACATAAGGAATCCTTGCGCACAGCCGGTCTGGCAGCGGCCAAGGGCGGGGTTACAACCATCATCATGCGCCCGGACACCACGCCTGCCATCGACACGCCCGAAGTGCTGGAATATGTCACCCGCCGCGCCGAGGCGCGCACCCCCGTAAATATCCGTGCAATGGCCACCCTGACCCGCGCGCGCGACGGGCGCGAGATGTCCGAGATTGCCTTTCTGCTCGACACTGGCGCAGTGGCGTTCACCGATGGGGACAGGGTTCTGACCGACACCAAGGTTCTGGCCCGCTGCATGACCTATGCCAAAGGTTTAGGCGCGCTGATTATAGGGCACCCACAAGATGCAGGCCTGTCCACCGGCGCCTGCGCCACCAGCGGCAAATTCGCATCCCTGCGTGGCCTGCCCGCTGTGTCTGCCATGGCCGAGCGGATGGGCTTTGACCGCGATATGGGGCTGGTCGAGATGACGGGCGTGCGCTACCACGCCGACCAGATCACCAGCGCACGCACCCTGCCCGCCTTGGAGCGCGCCAAGCGCAACGGGTTGCCGGTAACAGCGGGCATTTCCATCCATCACCTGACATTGAACGAGTTGGATGTCGGCGATTACCGCACCTTTTTCAAATTCACCCCGCCACTGCGCAGCGAAACCGACCGCAATGCGATGGTGCGCGCCGTGGCCGAGGGACTGATTGACGTGATCTGCTCGATGCACACGCCGCAGGATGAGGAGTCCAAGCGCCTGCCATTCGAGGAAGCAGCATCGGGGGCTGTCGGGCTGGAAACCCTGCTTCCGGCGGCGATGCGGCTGTATCATTCCGAAGGCCTGAGCCTGTCGCAAATCTGGCGCGCACTGTCCTATAACCCTGCACAGCTTCTGGGACTGGACGGGGGGCGGCTGTCGGTTGGTGCGCCTGCCGATCTGGTGCTGTTCGACCCCGACGCCCCTTTCGTGCTGGACCGTTTCGCACTGCGGTCAAAATCCAAGAACACACCCTTTGACGGGGCACGCATGGAAGGGCGGGTTCTTGCCACTTATGTCGCAGGCACCTGCGTCTATGACAACAAGGGGTAAACCATGCCTGAATTGCTGACACCATTCTGGCTTTTGGGTCTGGTCGGGCTGGCGGCCTATATGCTTGGATCGGTCCCTTTCGGGGTGGTGGTCGCACGGGTGATGGGCCTTGGCGATCTGCGCGCCATCGGGTCTGGCAATATCGGCGCAACCAATGTCATGCGAACCGGCAACAAGCTGGCGGGGGCGCTGACATTGGCCCTCGACGCGGGCAAGGGCGCGGTTGCGGCCCTGATCGCTTGGGTGGCTATTGGTGAAGACGCCGCGCAAGCGGCAGCTTTGGCCGCGTTTCTGGGCCATCTTTACCCGGTCTATCTGGGCTTCAAGGGGGGCAAGGGGGTTGCAACCTTTATCGGCACTGCATTTGCGCTGGCATGGCCTGTGGCGCTGGCCATCTGCGCCATCTGGGCGGTGGTGTTCAAACTGTCGCGCTATTCCTCGCTGTCGGCGCTGATCGCAAGCGCCCTCAGCCCCGCACTGGCGTTGGCCTTTGGTCATGGCAGCATGGCCGCGCTGTTTGCGGCGCTGACCTTGATGATATTTTACAAACACAGCGGCAATATCCGCCGCTTTCTGGCCGGAACCGAACCAAAATTCGAGCGTAAGCGCCCATAGGGCAAAAGAAACCCCTGTGGGTGCGCCCTGAACCAGTGCGTCATGCAGTCTGTGCGGCTTGCCGTGCAACCATTGCGACATCTTGGCTCAAGTCGCGGGACGTTTCCAAGTCCTGCAACGCGATCCACTTCGCATCCAGCGCGTCATCTGCGGCGACTGGAGCGCCTGCGCGCCATTGGCACCGGACTGCAACAAGCACAAAATGTTGCCGAAGCTGACCCTCATCAGATCGGTCATACGCATCAACTGCCGTGAAGATCCGCTCTGCGACAGCGGTTATGCCCGTTTCCTCGAATAATTCCCGTTCGGCGGCGGCCAACAGGGTCTCGCCAAATTCGACCTTGCCGCCCGGAAACCCCCAAAGCCCGGCATCGGGCGGGTTGGCACGCTGTACCAAAAGCAGTTTGCCGTCGTGAATGACGACAGCAAGAACGGCCACGATGGGGCGCACAGGCGGGGATGGGGGATTATGCGGCATGTGGCGGTGATAGCAAATGCGCAAGGTAAACCGCAAGAGAGCCAGAGCGCGCGCAAGGCAGTTTCATGCGCGGCCAAAGGCAAGTGCGCTTGTCCAAATGCGGCGCATCAGGTCGGGTTGGCCACGCAAACCCGTCTTCGCATAGACCTGTTTGGAATAATAGCGCGCGGTTTCCAGTGTCAGCCCCAGCGCTTGCGCGGCGTCAGACAGGCTGGCACCTTGGGCCAGCGCGCGCACCAGCCGCGCTTCTGATACGGTCAGGTGCAGTGCTTCGGCCAGTGCCTCTGCTGTGGGCAAGGCGTGCGCGCTGGCGCGCAAAACCCCCTCAACGCGACCATCCGGCCTGCGTTGGCACAGCATGTCCAGATCGGGGGGAATGGACAATAGCGCCGTCTGCCCCATTTTGCGTGGCAAGACCGGAACCTGATGCATCCGCGCCAGTAAATCCCGCGCCACGCCGTCGCGCGCGACAGGCAGGCCGCGCGCGTCGAACTCAACATATCCTACGCCAATCCGCCGCGCCACAGCATCCGAGCGCGCCGCTTGGTCGGACAAATCCGCAATGTGCGCCGCGATCTGCCACGCCTGTTCCAGATGCGGGACCAGCGCTGTTAGAATGGCACTGTCCACCGCGCGAAACATTCCGCGCTGGCGCAGGGCCATCAGCCAGCCGACCCCGTCAGACAAACGCAATCCAATGGCGCGGTGATCTGCCGCCTCTGCGACACCCCCGAGTGCCGGGGCGCGATCCATCAGCTCTTCGCCCGTATAGACGCGGCGCAACCGCAACCCTGTCAGGATTGCGGGCATTGGCACAGCCAGCGGTCCGGTTTGATCCCACCCCCGCGACGGGGTGAAAAGCTGAACCTGATCGGCCTGCACATAACTGGCCAATAGGCGCAACACCTCTGGCCAGCCTCCGGCCGATACACCGACCTGCTGAAGTGACAGCAATATCGCAGACTCTGGCGCTGTTATCATCAGAACCCCCACCCCCTCCCATATGGGAGGTGCGGGCAGATTACAGCAGCGATATGCCCTTGCCAACATCATTCAAGAAAGGGACGAGCATTCACATGTCCATCCATACTTTAACCCATTTGCAGCGCCTTGAGGCCGAAGCGATCCACATCATGCGCGAGGTTGTCACGCAGGCGGACAAGCCGGTGATGCTGTATTCCGTCGGCAAGGACAGCGCTGTCATGCTGCATCTGGCGAAGAAAGCATTTTACCCGGCACCGCCGCCCTTTCCGCTGCTGCATGTGGACACAACGTGGAAATTCCGCGCCATGTATGAAATGCGCGACCGTGCCGCGCGCAAGGCGGGCATGCAGTTGTTGGTCCATCAAAACCCCGACGCGGTGCGCCAAGGGATCAACCCGTTCGATCATGGCGGGCTGCACACCGACATGTGGAAAACCGAAGGGCTGAAACAGGCGCTGGACCTGCACGGCTTTGACGCCGCCTTCGGGGGCGCACGCCGCGATGAAGAGAAGAGCCGCGCGAAAGAGCGCATTTTCAGCTTCCGCACCGCCAGCCACCGCTGGGACCCCAAGAACCAGCGACCAGAGCTGTGGCGCACCTACAATGCGCGCAAGAACAAGGGCGAGTCGATGCGCGTCTTTCCCCTGTCAAACTGGACCGAGCTGGACATCTGGCAATATATCCATCTGGAAAGCATAGATATTGTGCCGCTCTACTATGCCGCTGAACGCCCGACCGTCATCCGCGACGGGTTGATGCTGATGGTCGATGATGACCGCTTTCCATTGAATGGCGAGCAACCTGTCATGCGCTCGATCCGGTTTCGCACATTGGGCTGCTACCCGCTTACCGGTGCAGTGGAAAGCCACGCGCAAACCTTGCCCCAGATCATTCAGGAAATGCTGCTGACCACCACTTCGGAACGGCAGGGCCGCGCGATTGACCATGATCAATCCGCGTCCATGGAGAAGAAGAAGCAGGAAGGGTATTTTTGATGAACGAGATTTACAAAACCGACGCACTGATTGCGGAAGATATTGACGCATATCTGGAAACCCACCAGCACAAGACCATGCTGCGCTTTATCACCTGCGGGTCCGTCGATGACGGAAAATCCACCCTGATCGGGCGTCTGCTCTATGACAGCAAGATGATCTTTGAAGACCAGCTTGCCACGCTGGAAGCGGATTCGAAGCGCGTCGGCACCCAAGGCGAAGCGATTGATTTCGCATTGCTGGTAGACGGGCTGGCCGCCGAGCGCGAGCAGGGCATCACCATTGATGTGGCCTACCGCTTCTTTGCGACTGAAAAGCGCAAGTTCATCGTCGCTGACACACCGGGACATGAACAATATACCCGCAACATGGTCACTGGCGCGTCAACCGCCGATCTGGCCGTGATCCTGATTGATGCGCGCAAGGGTGTGCTGACACAGACACGGCGCCACAGCTATCTGGCGCATCTGATCGGCATTCGGCACCTTGTGCTGGCCGTAAACAAGATGGACCTTGTCGGCTATGACCGCGCGGTGTTTGACCGGATCGTGGCCGACTACCGCGCATTCGCCGACAGTATCGGGATTGTCGAGTTTACACCCATCCCGATTTCAGGCCTTGCGGGCGACAATATCACCACCCGCAGCGATCAGACACCTTGGTTTGAAGGCCCAGTGCTGTTGGATCATCTGGAAACGGTCGAGTTGGACCAGAGTGCCAACCAGCGCAATGCCTTTCGTATGCCGGTGCAATGGGTCAACCGCCCCAATCTGGATTTCCGCGGCTTTTCAGGCACGATTGCTGCGGGTCAGGTGAGTAAGGGCGATGACATCCGCGTCCTGCCCTCTGGCAAGACATCGACCATTTCGCGCATCGTCACCATGGGCGGCGATCTGGACATGGCCGTTGCCGGACAAGCCGTCACCCTGTGCTTTGCCGATGAAATCGACTGTTCACGCGGACAGGTGATTACCACCGCGAAAAGCCCGGTTGAAGTGGCAGACCAGTTCGAGGCGACTGTGATCTGGATGGATGAGGAAGAAATGGTGCCGGGGCGCGCCTATTGGCTGAAAATCGGCCCGCAAACTGTCAGCGCGACCGTGGCGCAGCCGAAGTATCAGGTCAATGTCAACACGATGGAACATCTGGCCGCCAAGTCGCTGGACCTGAATGCGATTGGCGTGGCCAATATCACCACCGATCGCGACATCCCCTTCACCCCCTACAGCGAAAGCCGCGATCTGGGGGGCTTCATCCTGATTGACAAGATGACGAACCGCACAGTGGGCGCAGGGTTGATCCATTTCGCATTGCGGCGGGCCCAGAATATCCATTGGCAAGCGACAGATATCAGCCGCACCCATCACGCCAGCCTGAAGAACCAAAAACCAATGGTGCTTTGGATGACTGGGCTTTCGGGGTCGGGCAAATCCACAATCGCCAATATCGTAGAGCGCAAGCTCGCGCGCATGAATCGCCACACCTTCCTTCTGGATGGCGACAATGTGCGCCACGGTCTGAACAAGGATCTGGGCTTTACCGATGCCGACCGCGTCGAGAATGTCCGCCGTGTCGGTGAGGTGGCAAAGCTGATGACCGATGCCGGGCTGATCGTGATTACCGCTTTCATCTCGCCCTTCCGGTCAGAGCGCGAGATGGTGCGCGGCATGATGCAACCGGGCGAGTTTATGGAGATTTTCATCGACACACCACTAGAGGAAGCCGAAGCGCGCGATGTGAAAGGGCTGTATGCCAAAGCGCGCGCGGGTCAACTCAAGAACTTCACAGGGATCGATTCGCCCTATGAGGCGCCCGAGGCCCCGCAAATCCGCATTGATACGACGATGATGAGTGCCGAGCAGGCCGCCGATCTGATTATCGACAGACTGATCCCCTGAGCGCGCGTGGTGCCTGCGCAAATCGCAGGCACCACTGCTTTTTGAGAAAATTTGTTCAACCCGCCATCTGATTGCGCCAGCGCAAGGACAGGCCCGCCCCCGTCTGACATAGTGTCGTTGATGCCGCCTGCCCGCAGCAGGCCGCGAAGCCCAACCACCGGGCCAGAACACATGCAGCAAGGGGATGAACAGATGTATGATTTCACTGGAAAAACCGCCATTGTCACAGGGGCCGCTTCTGGCATAGGCGAGGCAATTGCGCTGGAACTTGCAGCAAGCGGTGCCTTTGTCATCGTCTCGGACCTGACCGAGGAAAGCTGCGCGCGCCCTGTTGCAACCATCCTTGACCGGGGCGGAAAGGCAGCCCCTTTTGCCGCCGATGTTTCGGACCCGAAGGCGATGGAAGCGCTGGTGGCTTTTGCCGAAGCGCAGACCGGCGCCCTGCACCTTGCCGTAAACAATGCAGGGATCGGCGGCGCTCAGGCCCCGACAGGCGAATATCCGATTGACGCGTGGCAACAGGTGATTAACGTCAACCTCAATGGCGTGTTCTACGGGATGCGCTACCAGATCCCGGCGATGGAGCGCGCGGGCGGCGGTGCCATTGTCAATATGGCCTCGATCCTTGGGTCAGTGGGCTTTGCGAATTCTTCGGGCTATGTGGCGTCCAAACACGCGCTGCTGGGCCTCACCAAAACCGCCGCGATGGAATACGCGCAAAAGGGCATTCGCATCAATTCCGTTGGCCCCGCCTTCATCCAGACCCCACTTTTGACCGATAATCTGAGCAAGGACATGCTGGACGGCTTGGCCGGGCTTCACCCGATGGGCCGCATCGGCACCGCGGAAGAAGTTTCAGCGCTGACCTGTTTCCTGCTCTCAGAACGTGCAAGTTTTATCACTGGCAGCTACCATCTGGTGGATGGTGGATACACTGCGCCATAAAGACGGAATACAATCTTCATGACGGAAAATACTGCTTTCTGGACGATTCCGGCCGAAAAAGTTCTGGCCGATCTTGATACAAGTGCCGATGGGCTTGACCCTGAACAGGCCAGCGCACGCCGTGCGGAATATGGCCTGAACAAGCTGCCCGACGCACCGCGCCCCGGCCCATTGGCGCGACTTGCGCGCCAGTTCAACAACCTGCTGACCCTTGTACTGATCGGGGCGGCTGTCATCACAGCACTTCTGGGCCACTGGATCGACACAGGCGTTATATTGGCTGTGGTCGTCATCAATGCCGTCATAGGCTTTGTGCAAGAAGGCAAGGCCGAAGCGGCGCTGGACGCCCTGCGCGACATGCTCGCACCCAAGGCCAATATACTGCGCGCCGGGCAGCGCATGTCGGTTGCGGGTGCCGATCTGGTGCCCGGCGATATTGTCTTGTTAGAGGCAGGCGACAAAGTGCCCGCTGACCTGCGCCTGATCGAAATATCAGGCATGACAGTGGAAGAAGCGATCCTGACAGGCGAATCTGTTCCGGTGCGCAAAGCCACTGCCCCAGTCGCCGCAGAGGCCGACTTGGGCGATCGCACCCCCATGGCGTTCAGCGGCACAATGGTCGCCGAAGGCACAGGGATGGGTGTGGTTACAGCGACAGGCGACAAAACCGAAATTGGGCGCATCAGCACCATGATGTCCAATGTGCAGACCCTCAAGACACCGCTGATCCGCCAGATGGAGGTTTTCGCCAAATACCTGACCGGATTCATCCTTGTGTTGGCATCCGGGATTCTGGCCTTTACGCTTGTGCTGCGCGACATGCCTTTTGCCGAGGCGTTCATGATTGTTGTCGGCCTGTTCGTCGCGGCCATCCCCGAAGGGTTGCCTGCCGTTTTGACAGTGACTTTGGCCATTGGCGTGCAATCCATGGCGCGCCGCAATGCGATCATCCGCCGCCTGCCCATCATCGAGACATTGGGCGCAGTTTCGACCATCTGCTCGGACAAGACAGGCACCTTGACGCGCAACGAAATGATGGTCGCCAGCGCGGTCACGGCCCAAGATGTCGTCAAAGTGTCTGGCCAAGGCTATGCCCCCGAAGGCGAGGTCGCGGGCGGCGACGAAAACATCCTCTCGTCCATGGCGCAGGTCGCAGCCCTGTGCAACACCGCCGCACTCGTACAAAGCGACAAGGGCTGGCGGGTTGAAGGCGACCCGATGGAAGGGGCGCTTCTGGCCTTTGCTGGCAAACTGGGTATCGAGCCTGCAAAACGCCCCCGCGCGCAAGCCAGCATTCCCTTCGATGCGCGCTATCGCTACATGGCGGTCCTGCATGACGGGCTTGTGCTGCTGAAAGGCGCGCCAGAGCGCGTGCTCGCGCAATGCGACACGCAACTGGGCGCAGACGGGCCAGAACCGGTGGACAAGGCCTATTGGGACAGCGCCAGCGCGCAGATCGCCAATGACGGCCAGCGCGTTCTGGCACTTGCACAGATGACGCATGAGGGCAGTGACCTGACCCATGACACTGTCGCAGGCGGGCTGACGCTGTTGGGCCTTGTCGGCCTGATCGACCCACCCCGAGAAGAGGTGATCGCCGCGGTCGCCGAGTGCCACAGCGCGGGGATTTCGGTGAAGATGATCACCGGCGATCACGCGGGCACGGCTGCTGCCATCGGTCGCCAGATCGGGTTGCACCAGACCGACCAGCCCCTGACCGGGGCTGAGATTGACCAGATGGATGACCCCGCGCTTGAAGCGGCAATCCGGCGCACCGATGTTTTTGCCCGCACCTCGCCCGAACATAAGCTGCGGCTGGTGCAGGCGTTGCAGGCACGCGGGCAGGTCGTGGCCATGACGGGCGACGGGGTCAACGACGCCCCTGCCCTCAAACGCGCCGATGCTGGGATTGCAATGGGGTTAAAAGGGTCCGAGGCCGCGCGCGAGGCGTCCGATTTCGTCTTGGCCGATGACAATTTCGCTTCCATCGCCGAGGCAGTCAAACAAGGCCGCACAGTCTATGCCAACCTCAAAAAGGTCATCACCTTTCTGCTGCCGGTAAATGGCGGCGAGTCGATCTCACTGATCATTGCGGTTCTGTTCGGGTTGATGCTGCCGATCACGCCCTTGCAGATTCTCTGGATCAATATGGTCAGTTCCGTGGCGCTGGCCATGTCGCTGGCCTTCGAGCGCCCCGAGGCCGCTATCATGCGCCAGCCCCCCCGCCGCGCCAATGCGCCAATCCTGTCACGCTTCATCCTGTGGCGGGTGTTTCTGGTTTCAATCCTGTTTGCGATGGGAATTTTCGGCCAATTCGCCCTTGCACAGATGCAAGGCGCAGGTCTGGATGAGGCGCGCACCATGGCATTGAACACGCTGGTGGCGATGGAAGTGTTCTACCTGTTCTCCGTGCGCTACCGGCATGGGTGGTCGATCAGCTGGCAAGGCGTGAAAGGCACGCCCGCAGTGCTGATCGCCATCGCCATTGTGATCGTGCTGCAAGCAGGTTTCACCTATCTGCCCTTCATGCAGACCCTGTTTGACACAGTCGCGCTCAGTGTTTGGCAAGTGGCGCAATGTGCGGCCGCCGGTGTTCTCTTGCTGGTGGTGCTGGAGATCGACAAACATGCGGCCAACCTTTGGAAGCGGTTGGGGTCAGAAATGACATCAGCGCGGGAGTGACCCCGCGCTGCACAGACTTCAGGCGTCGCGCATCGTCTCGTCAGACGGTCAGCCCCTCAGGCTCGGCCAGTCCATGCGCGCGGCAGGTGGCAGTGACCGTATTGGCCAGCAGGCAGGCAATGGTCATCGGCCCTACCCCGCCCGGAACCGGGGTGATCGCCCCTGCAACCTGTGCTGCGCTGTCAAAATGAACGTCCCCGACCAGCTTGGTCTTGCCATCGCGCTCAATCCGGTTGATGCCCACATCGATCACAGTGGCCCCGGGCTTGATCCAGTCGCCCCGAACCATCGCGGCGCGGCCCACGGCGGCGACTAGAATATCCGCCCCTTGGCAAATTGCGGGCAAATCCTTGCTGCGCGAATGCGCAATCGTCACAGTGCAGCTGTCCCCCAGCAACAACTGGGCCATTGGCTTGCCAACGATATTCGAGCGGCCCACCACCACAGCATTCAGCCCCGACAAATTGCCATGATGATCGCGCAGCAGCATCAGGCACCCCAAAGGCGTGCAGGGCACCATCGATTTCTGACCTGTCCCCAACAGCCCGACATTGGAAATGTGAAAGCCGTCAACATCCTTGGACGGGTCAATCGAATTGATGACAAGGTCCGAATCCAGATGAGAGGGCAGTGGCAACTGTACCAGAATGCCATGAACTTCAGGATCAGCATTCAATCTGGCGATCAACGCCAGAAGATCCGCTTCGGATGTGTCTGCGTCCAGCTTATGTTCGAAAGATGCCATTCCGACTTCGACGGTCAGCTTCCCCTTTGAGCGGACATAGACCTGACTCGCCGGATCTTCGCCCACCAGAACAACAGCCAGACCCGGCGTGACAGAATGTTTCTCTTTCAGCAGCGTGACATGATCTGCGACTTTCGCGCGGACGCGCGCAGCGAATTCTTTTCCGTCAAGTATAGTAGCTGTCATGGTGTCTATTCCTGTTCATCTTGTCCCAGAATTTTCTCTTCACGCGCGATTGACCAGTCGATCAGCTGCGACCACAAACTGTCCGCCAACTCCGGGTCCCATCCCTGCGCAAGTGCCTCTGCGCGAACGTTGTTGCGCACCTCGGTCACACGCGCGTTGATCCGCGCCGGCAAACCCTCTGCCGGTTTTAACTCGGCTGCGCGGTCAATATACGCCGCACGCTCGGAGAAAAGCCCAACCAGCTTGCGATCCAACCTGTCGATCTGATCACGAAGCTCAGCCATGTTGCGGCATTCAGAAGGGGGACGCATCAGCACACCATATCTTGTTATGTGCTTGCGTCCTAACTTCCCTCCGCTCGGGTTGCAATGCGACGCTTTTGCGGGATGGTGGGCGGGGCGATGCGCGCTCAGCGCGCGAGCGCCGTCTACCATCCCGGCTTGTCAGAACAGCCCTTCAATCAGCCCTTCCTCGTTAAAGCGGATCGTTTGCGCAGCAGGCTTGCGCGGCAGGCCCGGCATGGTCATGATTTCACCGCAGATCACCACGATGAACCCTGCCCCGGCCGCAAGCCGCACTTCGCGTACAGGCACCGAATGGTTGGTCGGCGCCCCGCGCAAGCTCGGATCAGTCGAGAAGGAATATTGCGTCTTGGCCATGCACACTGGCAAAGACCCATAGCCCGCAGCCTCCCATTCCTTCAGCTGGTTGCGGATCTTCGCGTCCGCCAGAACCTCGTCTGCGCGGTAAATGCGCCGTGCGACCGTCTCGATCTTCTCGAACAGCGGCATGTCGTCGCCATACAGGGGCGCGAATTGTGACCAGTCGCCATCGGCCAACTCGGCCACGCGGGTTGCCAGCTCGCTGATCCCCTTGGACCCTTCGGCCCAATGGCGACACAGGATCGCCTCTGACCCAAGCGAAGCGACATAGTCTTTCACCGCCTCAACTTCGGCGTCAGTATCCGAGTGGAAATGGTTGATAGCCACCACCACCGGCACCCCAAAAGATTTCACATTCTCAATATGGCGACCCAGATTTGGGCAGCCTTTTTGCACTGCACTGACATTTTCCGAACCAAGGTCGGCTTTTGCCACGTCACCATTCATCTTCATCGCACGCACAGTGGCCACGATCACCGCCACCGCAGGTTTCAGCCCAGCCTTGCGGCATTTGATGTTGAAGAACTTCTCGGCCCCAAGATCCGCGCCAAAACCGGCCTCAGTCACCACATAATCCGCCAGCCCAAGCGCAGTCTGTGTTGCCACAACCGAATTGCAGCCATGCGCGATATTTGCAAACGGGCCGCCATGCACAAAGGCGGGGTTGTTTTCGAGTGTCTGCACCAGATTGGGCTGCATCGCGTCTTTCAGCAGCACGGTCATCGCACCCTCTGCGGAAATATCACGGCAATAGATCGGGGTCTTGTCGCGCCGGTATGCGATCACAATATCACCAAGGCGGCGTTGCAGGTCTTCCAGATCGGCGGCAAGGCACAAGATCGCCATGACTTCGGATGCGACCGTAATGTCGAACCCTGTCTGGCGCGCGAACCCGTTGGACACCCCCCCAAGCGAGACAACCATGTCGCGCAGCGCGCGGTCGTTCATGTCCATTACACGACGCCATGTGATGCGGCGCTCGTCAATCTCCAGCTCGTTGCCCCAATAGATGTGGTTGTCGATCATGGCAGACAGCAGATTATGCGCCGAAGTGATCGCATGAAAGTCACCGGTGAAATGAAGGTTCATATCCTCCATCGGCACCACTTGCGAATAGCCCCCGCCCGCAGCGCCGCCCTTCATGCCGAAATTCGGACCAAGAGAGGCTTCACGAATACAGATCGCCGCGCGCTTGCCAATGGCATTCAGCCCGTCGCCCAAGCCCACGGTTGTTGTGGTCTTGCCCTCGCCCGCAGGCGTCGGGTTTATCGCGGTGACAAGGATCAGCTTGCCGCGCTTGCGCTCGCGCGCATCAGCCACGAACTCTTGGCTGACCTTGGCCTTGTCATGGCCAAAGGGCAGCAGGTGTTCGCTTGGAATACCCAGTTTCGCGCCAATTTCCTGAATTGGCAGTTTCGTCGCTTCGCGTGCGATTTCGATGTCGGTCTTGAATGTCATGTCTAATTCCCTGCGGCTTTGTGTCGCTCAAGTCCGCTATATCTGGCTGCAAACCACCAGACAGCTGCGATTGCGACATTTCGCGCGTCGGATGCGCCGCGCGGTTTTCCGATCGGAAACGCCAGCACCAATTCGAGACATGATGACCTCAAACCGCAAAAGGCGCGGGCTGATTGCCCGCGCCTTTCTTCGTGTCATGACCGAGAGGCTCAGCCTTTCTTCAGGCAGCGATTCCCCAACACTTCAGCAATCTGGACCGCATTCAGCGCGGCACCCTTGCGCAGGTTGTCCGAGACACACCAGATATTCAGACCGTTATCGATGGTCGAATCCTGACGGATGCGGCTGATATAAGTCGCATACTCGCCCACGCATTCCACCGGCGTCATGTAGCCACCGTCTTCGCGCTTGTCGATCACCAGAATACCGGGTGCTTCGCGCAGAATATCGCGGGCCTCTTCCTCGTCCAGAAAATCCTCGAACTCGATATTGATGGATTCCGAATGGCCCACGAAAACAGGAACACGCACGCAAGTCGCTGTCACTTTGATCGACTTGTCCATGATCTTCTTGGTTTCCGCCACCATCTTCCATTCTTCCTTGGTCGATCCATCGTCAAGGAAAACGTCGATATGCGGGATCACGTTGAACGCAATCTGCTTGGGATAGACCGAAGGGGCCACTTCCTGACCGGGCACATAAATGCCTTTGGTCTGGTTCCACAGCTCGTCAATCGCTTCCTTGCCAGAGCCGGACACGGATTGATAAGTGCTAACCACCACCCGCTTGATCCTAGCGCGGTCGTGCAGGGGCTTGAGCGCCACCACCATTTGCGCGGTCGAGCAATTCGGGTTGGCGATGATGTTTTTCTTGGTGTAGCCATCAACAGCCTCGGCGTTCACTTCCGGCACGACCAGCGGCACATCGGGGTCATAGCGATAGAGCGACGAATTGTCGATCACCACACAGCCTGTCTTGGCCGCGATGGGGGCATATTTCTTGGTCGCATCGGACCCGATGGCGAACAAGGCGATGTCCCATCCGGTAAAATCGAACTGGTCAAGATCCTGGCATTTAAGCGTTTTGTCGCCAAAGCTGACCTCGGTCCCCATCGAGCGGCGCGACGCCAGCGCCGCGATCTCGTCGACCGGGAATTCCCGCTCGGCCAGGATATTCAGCATTTCGCGGCCCACATTGCCTGTGGCACCTACGACGACGATCTTGTAGCCCATGTTGGCTTCTCCTTTTCACACGTCGCGGGCGGCATATCGCAAATACAGCGAAAGGTGAAGGGCGCTAATCGGTTCGGTCGGTCGAGAAGGCGTATATTATGCACCCGATCAACAGCAGCAGTCCGAAGAACAGGAACAATGCCTGATAGGCAGCTTCTGGCGGCTGTTCTGGGGCCAGCGCATGCACGCGCCCGCTGATCACCTGCAAGACCCCGACCCCACCGATGGAGAACAGATTCAGCAGCGTCACGCCCCGCCCAGTCATATGTGCTGGAATGAAGCTGCGGCCATGAGCCATCATCATCGGGAAAGATGCCCCGAAAAACCCGACCGCCGCAAACAGAATTGCCGCTTGCCAGAATCCGGCCAGCGGAAACAGCCACAGCAGGCCAAGGCAAACCGCACCGGCCAAATTACCCGCAAGGATCACCCCCTTGCGCGTGCCCAGCAACCGGTCAAGCGGGCCGTAAGCGAAATTGCCCGCGATCATAGCCAAGGCCATCAGCAAGGTGACATTGCCGATACCCGTCGCACTCGCCGCGTGCAGATCGGCATAGTATGGGCCGACCCAAAGCCCACGCAACCCGGCAGCCGGGGCATAGTTGACAATCAGCAGCGGGATCAGAAACCAAAGCGCGGGAATGCGCAGCAGGTCGAACACACTGCCGGTAGCACCCTGTGGCGTCTCGGCTTTGGGGGGGTCTTGGATGACCACCCACAAGACCGCAGAGACCAGCGCTGTCACAGCGGCAATCGCAAGGATCGAGGTGCGCCAGCCGAACATCTCGGCCGCCCATGCCATAGGAAGCGCCCCCAGAATATTGCCCAGAGAGCCAAAGCCGATGACGGCCCCAGCAAGGGTCGCAAATATCGCGGGCGGGAAGCTGCGCGCGAAAATGTAGTAAGAGGCCATCAGCACAGGCGCGCAGCCAATCCCCAGCAACGCCATCGCCAGATGCAGATGCAGTGCATTCTGTGCAGCGGCAAACAGGATTGCCCCCGCAGTGCCCCCAAAGCCCAGCAAGATCGCTGTCGTCCGCCGTGGCCCGAAATGGTCCAGCGCCCAGCCTACCGGCAATTGCATGGCCGCAAAAACCAGAAACCACAGCCCTGAGGACAGCGCCATATCGTCCGCGCTGACACCGATATCGACCTGCAAAAGCCCTGACAACACCGCCAGAAATGAGCGGTAGAACTGGCTCAGCAGATAGCCGATCACCAAAAAGAATAGCCCCAGCTTCATCTCGCGCGCCCATATTTTCAGCAATTTGGAAAGTCGTATTTCACTTGTGAAGCGGTTGCAATGGCACGTTTGCGCAGCTTTCGGGTCGCGCAAGCGGCGTTGCTGGTTTAGCTTGAACCTAAAGCTGTCAGGAGGATCGCCATGGATGACGCCAGCATGCAGGATGCCCGTTATCATTACCACGTGATCGAACGCGCGATCGCACTGATCGACGCGCCGGGCGGCGCACAGCGCAGCTTGGCCGAGCTTGCGCAGCAGATGGGCATGAGTCCAGCGCATTTTCAGCGGGTTTTCAGCCAATGGGCAGGTGTCTCGCCCAAGCGGTACCAACAATACCTGACATTGGACCACGCAAGAAAACTGCTGTCGCAACACATGACCACGATGCAGGCGGCGCATTCGGTGGGCCTGTCAGGTCAGGCGCGGTTGCATGATCTGTTTTTGCGTTGGGAAGCCATGACACCGGGAGAGTATGCCCGCCGTGGCGCGGGGTTGAGCATTCACTATGGATGGTTCGAGACCCCCTTTGGCCAAGCCCTTGGCATGGCGGCGGCGCGGGGTCTATGTGGGTTGGCCTTTGCCGATGCGGGCCAGCAAGCTGATATCTTGGCCGACATGATGCAGCGCTGGCCCAAAGCGCAGTATGTTGAAGATACTCAGGCCGCCGAACCGCATGTGATGGCGGCCTTCGCGCAATCTGGTCAGGCGCACCTGCACCTTATCGGCACCCCCTTTCAGATCAAGGTGTGGGAAGCGCTGCTGCAAGTGCCCTCTGGCGAAGTGACCACCTATGGCGATATCGGCAAGGCCATCGGCTCGGACAGTGCGGCCCGAGCGGTTGGGACTGCAGTCGGGCGCAACCCAATCGGGTTTTTGCTGCCCTGCCATCGGTGCCTGCGCGCCAGCGGTGGCGGGCTTGGCGGGTATCACTGGGGGCTGCCACGCAAGCGCGCGATGCTGGCTTGGGAGGCAGCGCGGCGCGACACGACGCACCCGATCGTTGCGTGACCCTTGCAGGTCAAAAAGAAAAACAAGAAATAAAGGGAACGTGACATGACCTTTTGCGTTATGAGCGTGTATACGCAGTTCTGAACTTTTTGGAGGATAGTTTGATGAAGGTATCTGTAGCAGCCATGTCGCTTGGTGCAGCTGTGATGGTGTTGGCAGCGTGCGAGCCAGACCCGAACAACATGCAGAACCGTACAATGGGCGGCGCTCTGACGGGCGCGGCTGTGGGCGGTGTAATTGGCGCAGCCACAGGCGACGGAAGCGCGCGCCGCGCTGCTGCTGGGGCCGTCATCGGCGGGACAGCCGGCGCACTGATTGGTCAGCAACTTGACCGTCAAGCAGCCGAGCTTCGTCGTCAGTTGGGCGACAATGTCGATATCCGCAATACCGGACAGGAACTGATCCTGACATTGCCGCAAGACCTTCTGTTCGCAACAGACAGTGCGACCCTGCGGCCCGATCTGCAAAATGACCTGCGTGCGATTTCGACCAATCTTGTGAACTTCCCGCGCAGCGATGTGATCGTGGTTGGCCACACAGACAATACCGGCTCTGCGGCATATAACCAAAGCCTGTCTGAGCGGCGTGCAGGGTCTGTTGCGCAGGTCTTGCGCAGCCAAGGCGTTGCATCAAACCGCATCCAGACCCAAGGACGGGGCCTGACGCAACCGGTTGCCAACAACAACACACCCGCTGGCAGAGCGCAGAACCGCCGTGTTGAAATCTTCATCCGGCCACATCAGCCCGCCTGAGTTTGGGAACATGATACGAAAGGCCAGTCTTAGGACTGGCCTTTTTTTATTGCTAATCGGCCAAAGCGGTCATATCTTTTTACCAATACCTGTGTAATTTTCGGGCAAACCGCGAATGTCCGATGCAGTCCCAAGGCGCAAACCCAAATGCCGTTTCAGCGTATTCAACCCGAGAAACTGTCTCATAGTGTCGTTCGGCAGATTGAGTTGTTGATCCTGCGTGGCATTTTACGGCCCGGCGAGCGCCTGCCGTCAGAACGCGAACTTGCAGAGAAGATGGGTGTGTCGCGCCCCTCGTTGCGCGATGCGGTTGCGGAAATGCAGGCGCGTGGGCTGCTGACAACCAAGGCGGGGGCCGGAATTTATGTGGCGGAGCTGCTGGATTCTGCCTTTTCGGAATCGCTGGTCAGTCTGTTCGCGAGCCATGATGCCGCGCTGTTCGATTATATCAGCTTTCGCCGTGATCTGGAGGGGATGTCTGCCGAACGCGCTGCGCGCCTTGGGTCGGGCATGGATTTGAAGGTTATCGACACCATTTTTCAGAAAATGGAAGAAGCGCATCTCAGCCGCGATCCCACCGAGGAAGCACGGCTTGATGCTGAATTTCACCTGTCAATCGTCGAGGCATCGCATAACATCATCATGCTGCACATGATGCGCGCCATGTTCAACCTGCTGCATCAGGGTGTGTTCTATAATCGCCAGATGATCTTTCGGCAGCGCGGAACGCGCGATGAGTTGCTGAACCAGCACCGCGCAATCAACAATGCCCTGCAACAGCGTGACCCAACAGGCGCACGCGATGCGGCGCAAGCGCATCTGGACTATGTGAAAGAGCTGATGAGCGACCTTCAGCGCAGTGAAAAGAACGAGGAAATCGCGCGGCTGCGCTTTGAACATGCGCGGGCCATGTAGCACATAGAAAAACCCGGCGAGATGCCGGGTTTTTCAATCTTGCTATGCTTTGTGACAAGCCGCTTAGTGCAAATGTTCTTGCGCCGCAGAAACCGCTTTCTGGAACAACGCATCGCTACGCTCTGCATCCATCTGCTTTGCCAACACATCGCCAGCCGCGGCAATCGCAACTGCAACCGCCTTGTTGCGCACATCACGGATCGCGGCCGCCTCAGCAGAGGCGATCTGATCCTCGGCACCCCTCAGGCGGCGGATGATCGAGGCTTCGATATCTGCCTTGGCCTGCTCTGCTGCCATCTGTGCATCTGCCTTGGCCTTTTCGACAATGCGCGCGGCATCGCCCTTGACCTCGGCATGTCTGCGCTCGAACGACGCGTGCAGTGCCAGCGCTTCTTCACGCAGGCGGCGGGCTTCGTCCAGTTCGGACTGAATGCCAACTGCGCGGCTATCCAGCAGACCTGTCACCTTCGCGGGCACCTTGAAGTAAATCAGGATGCCGACAAAAATGACAAACGCCATCAAGACGATCAGGTCGGTGTTATACAGCGAGAAGAAAGGCTTTCCCGCTGGGGCCGCAAGTGCGGGGCTGGCAATAGTTGCCGCGAGAATAGACAATCGCAACATCATGCATCCCCTTTCAGGCGCGCATCTACGGCAGCGGTCACACTGCGTGAATCCGCTTTAGCACCAAAGACATTCAGAATGTCCGAGGTCACGTCTTTCGACACATCAGACACCATATCCATCGCACTGTCGCGGATTTCGCGAATGCGGCGCTCTGACTCTGCCGCTTTGGCAGCAATCTCGGCATCGGCCTTGGCAAGTTGAACATCAAGTTCCGCCTGCATTTCGGCCTTGGCCGCATCTACGATACGACCTGCTTCCGCGCGCGCATCAGCCAAAGCCTTGTTATAGGCTTCTTCTGCTTGCTGCGCCTTCAACTTGTATTCTTCTGCCGCTGCGATGTCGCTGGTGATTGTCCCGCGACGATCAGCCAACACAGCCGCAACACGTGGCAGGGCCACGCGCGACATAATGAAATACAAAACCACCAAAGTGACGATAAGCCAGAAAATCTGGTTCGAGAAGGTGTATACGTCTAGTTGGGGCATACCTGGCCCCGAAGCGGCAGTCTCTGCCATGTCGTCCCCCTAAGCCCTGAATTCACCGAAGGGGCCACTTGGCCCCCCCGGGCATAAGGATATAGTCGGGAAGCGCTTAGACAGCAAACATCAGCAGCAGAGCGACGAGGAACGAAAAGATCCCCAGAGCTTCTGCGAACGCAATGCCGATGAACAGCATGGCTGTCTGACCAGCAGCCGCCGACGGGTTGCGCAGGGCACCCGACAGGAAGTTGCCAGCAATGTTGCCCACACCGATTGCCGCGCCGCCCATACCAATGGCGGTCAGACCAACACCGATGTATTTGCCCATTTCTGCGATATCGCCTTCCATATCATTTCTCCTTGAGTTGGAATTGGCTGGATTTGGTATTCGACCGGATACGCCCGTCAGTGTGACGGATGCAGTGCGTCCTTGAGGTACACACAAGTCAGAATGGTGAAAACATACGCCTGGATCACAGCGACCAGCAGCTCCAAAGCATAGAGCGCGGTAACAGCCAGAACCGGCACGAAGAATGCGGCACCCAATGCGCCCGCAAAACCTGCGAAAACTTTTGCCACGGCATGCCCGGCCATCATGGCACCGGCAAGACGAATGGAATGGCTGATGGGGCGTGCAAAGTAGGAAATCAACTCGATCAGCGCCAGAACCGGGCGCAAGGCCAGCGGCGCAGAGCTAACCCAGAACAGGCCAAGAAACTTGGTGCCGTTCAGGATGAACCCCAATGCCGTAACCGACAGGAACACCGTGAAGGCCAGAACCGCTGTCACCGCAATATGCGACGTTGTGGTAAAGGCGAACGGGATCAACCCCAGAAGGTTGGCAAACAGCACGAACATGAACAGCGTAAAGACATGCGGGAAAAAGCGCACCGCGTCATGTCCTGCCACGTCTTTGACCATGTTGTAGATGAAGCCATAAGTCATTTCTGCGGCAGATTGCGCACGGCTTGGAACCAGTGCGCGGCCACGCGCGCCGTAGATCATAAGGGCCGATGCGGCGACAACTGTAAGCGCCATCCAAAGCGTCACATTGGTCGGCGTATACCAGCTGACATCGCCACCGAACAGCGCCTTGACTTCAAACTGGTCCATCGGCCTGATTTCAAGGCCACCATTTTCACCCGCCACTGGTCTTGTCCCCTTGTTCCGCACCCGCTTTTGGCGGGGCCGCCTTGTCTGTTCCGATCTCGAACTCGCGCGCCGATCGCAGCATCGTTTTAATGCCCGCCGCGAAGCCCAGTAATGTCAGCAGCACCAGAAAAATGGGCAATGTACCAAAGGGCACATCAAGCCCGTATCCGATTGCCGCACCAATGCCCAAACCGGACACCAGTTCTATCACCATTCGCCAGCCAATCTGGGCCATCGAGTGATGATCCTGCGCAGCCTTGGGCGGCTCGTGCGAAGCTTTCACCTTGGCGATCCGGTCACCGAGAGCCTTAAGCTGCTCCATCTCGTCACGCTTGGTCATGCCCGCCACCTCCGGCTGCAAGTTGCGCGATAACTATGCAGACAGGCGCACAGAGTCAAGCTGGATATGCCGTCGCATAATTGAACCCATCCCATTGATTTTATTTACTTTAGCGCCGCCATGAAATTTTCCTTTGCCCGCAATGTCCTGCGTTTCGGCATTGCGGCATATTCAACCAAACAGTTGACCTTCCCATAACAACCGCCCAGAACAGGAACATGCGCAGCATACCACCGCCCAGCCTTGACCAGATATTCACGGCGCTTGCCGATCCGACGCGGCGCGCCATACTGGCGATGTTGCTGGAAGATGACATGGCCGTCACCGATGTCGCCCACCCATTTTCCATGTCGCTCGCCGCGATTTCAAAGCATCTTGGCATTCTGGCCGCAGCCGGACTGATCAGTCAGGAAAAGCGCGGACGTGTGAAATGGTGCAAGCTGGAACCGGACGCCCTGCGAGAGGCCAGTATCTGGATGCAGGCCTTCGGGCAATTCGAGGCCGTCAATCTGGATGCGTTCGAGCGATTTCTGGCACAGGAATTGTCAGACACTCACGCCGACGATCACCTGATCTGAATAAAGGCGTCGCGCAGCGCTTGTGACCATGCCGCCGACATGGCAGCAAATTCTTCGTCATTCGCCTCGATCCGGCGATGCTCGGTAATGCGCAAGGCATCGGTTTCGATCACGGCCATATCCAGTGGCATTCCCACACTCAGGTTCGAACGCAAGGTTGAATCCATCGACAACAGCACAGCCTTGCGCGCATCTACCAGTGGCGTATCGGCGCTGATGACGCGGTCCAGAATAGGCTTGCCATATTTATGCTCGCCGATCTGCAAATAAGGCGTGTCTTCGGTCGCCTCAATGAAATTGCCTTCGGGGTAGATCAGGAACAAACGCATCCGCCCGCCCTTGCGCTGGCCCGCAACGATCATGGACGCGCTTGCACTTTGGTTCATCCGGTCCATGCGGACCTTGGTTTCCGCCGTGACACGCGACAGCATTTCGCCCACCATCGTGGCGACATCGAGCATATTGTCGGCCTTCATGATCGACGTTTCATGCGTCGCGTCAGGATCAGCAATCTCCTCGGTCAGGCGTGCAAGCGTTGTCTGCGTTACCGACAGATTCCCGGCTGTCATCATGATGATGACACGCTCGCCCGGCTCCTCGAAGGTGAACATCTTGCGATATGTCGATATATTGTCCAGACCCGCGTTCGTTCGGGTATCCGACAGCAAGACAAGCCCCGCATTCAGCAAAAGCCCGACACAGTAGGTCATCACAAAAATTCCCTGACAAGACCAAGGCCGAACAGGTAGCGCTGTCGCAGCGCAGGTGCAAGCGTTGTCACTGTTGCTGCGCCTCGATCACGACGGTCACGTCCAGCGATTCTTCCGACCCTCCCAGAACCAGCCCACGAATAGGGGCCGCATCTTCGGCATCCAGCCCTGACCCAAGGCGGATATAATGCTCGTTTGGGCAACATTTGTTCGAGGCGTCAAAACCTACCCAGCCCAGACCATCCAGAAAAATCTCTGCCCATGCGTGGCTTGCCTCATGCGGAGCGCCGTCTTCAGTGGCATTCAGATAACCTGAGACATAGCGCGCTGGCAAATTGGCGACATGCGCGCAGGCAATCAGAACCTGTGCGTGGTCCTGACACACGCCCGCGCCTTCGGTCATAGCCTCGGCCGCGGTGGTATGGGCATGGGTGGCGCCGGGGCGATATGGCAATGCGTCGGCCACAGCGGCAGCAAGTCGATGCGCGCGCTCCAGATCCGATGCGTTTTGCTGACCCTCCAGTGCGGCTTCGGCCAGATCGCGGATGGCGCGGTTGGCCTCGGTGCGCAGGGTGTGGCGCATATAGGCGCGCGGGGGCACGCGTTCGCGGTGGCCGCGCAACACACCGGATGTGTCTGTCGTCTCGACCTTGCCGCTGACGGTCACCTCAATATGAGTAACCGGCATACGCAGCGACACCGTCTGGATATAGTCCCCTGCCCCATCGCGGAACAATTCCCCCATCGTCGCGCCCGGAACATCGACCGACCATTCGATGATCTTTTGCCCCTCGCATTTCGCAGGGGTCAGTCGGTGACTCTGGATGATCCCGCGAACCGGGGTTGCGAAGTCGTAACGTGTCTTGTGCGAGACTGTCAGGATCATCTTGCTTCTCCCGTCAGATATTGGTCGCTGATGCACTGTCCTAGCCCCGCATATTCCGAAATCATGCGCGTCAGGAATTCGTGCAACCCTTCGTCAAAGACATCTTCTGTCCGTGCTTCGGCCAATTCAGCCAGCAAGGCGCGCGCGGCTTCTTGCGCGGGGCTGGACCGGCCATAAATCCGCCCGAGATGATCAAGATGCTCGTTCACCTCAAGGCAGCATGTCAGAAGCGAGCGCGGAAATTTCGGGTTCAGGATCAGGAAATGCGCAATCTGCGCAGCGCTGAGCTCGCCGCCATAGGCCCAATTATAAGCCCGATGCGCAGACAAGGCGCGCAACAAGGTCGTCCATTGATAATTGTCCAACCCCGACCCGATATAAGCAACCGAGGGCAGCAACACATAATATTTCACATCCAGCAGACGGGCAGTATTGTCTGCACGCTCAACCGCATAACCCAGATTCATAAAGCGATATCCGTCATTGCGCAGTTGCGTCGATTCAATCGCCCCCCGGATCAGCGAGACAGTGCGCAAGGTCCAGTCGGTCAATTCCGGCACTTCCAGCGAGGAGCGTTCGCGCCGCGTCAGCGCCTTGAGTTCCTGAAAGCTGGTATTGATCGCATCCCACACCTGATACCAATCAGCATTGATCAGAACTCTTGAGCCCAGTCGCGGGTTCCAATGGAGGTGATTGTGTCGGGCATGCTGACCAATTTGTTCCAAGCCTTGCAGCAATGATCTACGATGTCTTCATAGGTTTCGAAGATGAGGTTTGATAGCCAGTTGTCTCGCATGAATTGCCAGATGTTTTCGACTGGATTGAGTTCTGGGCATTTTGCGGGGATCGGGATGATGGTGATGTTGTCCGGAATGACCAGCTTGTCAGTCATGTGCCATGCGGCTTGATCCACGAGCACAGCCCCATGTGCTTTGGGTGCGACAGTTTGGGAGATTTCAGCAAGATGCAGGGCCATCGCTTCGGTATTGCACGCTGGCAGCACAAGACCTGCAGCTTTCCCGAGGGCTGGGCAAATCGCTCCAAAGATGTAGCTTGAACTCGTGCGCTGATCATGTGGGGCGGAAGGTCGCGTACCGCGCTTCGCCCATCGGCGCGTGATCTTGTTTTTCTGGCCGACACGCGCTTCATCTTGGAACCAGACTTCGATCACAGTGCCTTGCAGGAGCCGTGCGCGGAGCTTTGCTACTGCGGCTGCAAACCCTTTTTTTTAAAGTCCTCCAGTGCGGCTGTATCTTGCGCGTGATGGCGCGGGCGTGCTGTGAGTTTGACATAACCAAGCGCCCTGAGTTCCCGGCTTATCGACGTCTCGTGAAGTGAAATCCCAAATGTGTCTGCAATCCATTTCCTCAGATCACTCAGGCGCCAGCGGACGACCCCATGGACCGATAAGGTCGGACCGCTCTCAACAATTGCAGCAAGCGCCCTGCGCTGCTCATCGTTAAGCTTAGACTGCTGACCAGGAGCTTTGCCGTTGATCAAGCCGTCAGGCCCGCGGGCATTAAACCGCTCCACCCAGTCACGGACAATTTGTAGGCCAACACCACCAATCCGAGCAGCATCGCTGCGCCGACCGCCATCATAGATCTCCGCCAGCGCCAAAAGCCTGCGGGCTTGGTTGGCATCCTTTGTCTTTCGCGCAAGTTCTCTCAACTTCATGCCGTCGTAGTCTGTCCGTAACGCGAGCGCTGCGCCCATAGAGAGGCCCTCCCCAGAAAATCTGACGCCATTGAGTCAGATCTTCATAGATTTGGGAATCCCAAAACCCTCAGAAGAGTCAGATTTCGCGAGACTTGGTATGAGAGGTCAGTGCCGTGCGCACGATGCGCGCATTCTCGCGTGCAGCGGTGATGCAGCTTGCAACCGAGGACGGGTTCTCAAGGTCGAAGAACAAGAAGCTTTCGACATTGCGCTGCACCAGATCCCCGTATTTGTCCGAGAATTGCTGCAATGTTCCCTTGCTTTGAAGAATGGCACTCCATTCATTGCGAAACCCCCCGCCCGCATTGGGCAAAAGCGCGTTGCGAAAGCCCAGATCAAGCAGACGGGCGGTGGTTTCCGAACGTTCCAGATAGCGGGTCATCCAGAACAGATTTGCGGCTGTGCGGCTTAACATTTCATTCCTCCGCGATGACCCAAGTGTCCTTGACGCCGCCACCCTGACTGGAATTCACCACCAGAGAGCCATCGGTCAAAGCAACACGTGTAAGCCCGCCCGGCACCAGTTCGACATCGCGCCCAACAAGGCAGTAAGGGCGCAAATCGACATGTCGTGGCGCAATTCCTTCATTGACGAATGTGGGGCAGGTCGACAGCGCGAGCGTGGGCTGGGCGATATAGTTCGACGGGTTCGCGGCCAGTTTGGCAGCGAATGTGGCGATGGTGGCCTTGTCGGATTTTGGGCCGACAAGCATGCCATACCCGCCCGATCCATGCACTTCCTTGACCACCAGTTCGGCCAGATTCTCCTGCACATATTTCAGCTCATCAGGCTTGGCACATTGCCATGTCGGCACATTCTCAAGAATAGGTGCCTCGCCCAGATAGAAGCGGATCATTTCGGGCACATAGGTATAGATCGCCTTGTCATCGGCAACACCAGCACCAGGGGCCGAGCAAATCGTCACCCCGCCAGAGCGATAGACATTCATCAACCCCGGCACACCCAGTGTCGATTCTGGGCGAAAGCACAGCGGGTCGAGAAAGGCATCGTCAATGCGACGATAGATAACATCAACCTTTTTCGGGCCTTCGGTCGTGCGCATCCAGCAAAAATCGCCATCTACGAACAAATCCTGCCCTTCCACCAGTTCAATCCCCATCAGATCGGCCAGAAAGCTGTGCTCGTAATAGGCCGAATTGAAATGCCCCGGTGTCAGCAGCACCACGCACGGATCGCGGTCACATTTCGCAGGCGCGACAGAGGCCAATGTCCGTTTGAGCAGCCCGGCATACCCATCGACCGGGGCGACGCGGTTTTCCTGAAACAGATGCGGGAACATGCGCATCATCACTTCGCGGTTCTCCAGCATGTAGGACACGCCCGACGGGGTGCGGCAATTGTCTTCCAGCACATAGAACTGGTCTGCACCTGTGCGCACCAGATCAATGCCGACAATATGGCTGAACACCCCTAAAGGCGGGCGGAAACCGGCCACAGCGATTTCATAAGCCTCGTTGCGATAGACCAGATCGGCGGGAATGCGGCCTGCGCGAATAATCTCGCCCCGGTCATACACATCCGACAGAAACGCATTCAGCGCGCGCGCACGTTGCTTGATCCCGCGTTCCAGCCTGCGCCATTCATCCGCCGCAAAGACACGCGGAAACATGTCAAACGGGATCAGGCGATCCGGATCACCGCCTTCGCCATAGACAGCGAATGTAATCCCGTATCTGCGAAAAAGATCTTCGGCCTCGGCCTGTTTGATGGCGCGAAATTCAGCAGGCATGTTGCGATGCCAACCTTCCAGCATCCGATAAGGCGCGCGCAGCCCGCTTGCATCATACATCTCGTTGAAGAAGGGTTCTGCCATGTTTTCAATTGCTCCCTGACTTGCCTTCATCAAATGCGCAAGCAGGCGGAATGTAAAGGCATCTGACAAGATCTGCACAAATTAAAGGCATTTGGCCTTCGCTGACGCGGCATTCGGGTTCGCGGGCAGATCATGGACCGGGCGCACGGGTTGCGCGCCCAGTGCCTGTTCACGTGTGCAAAAGGACCGGCACAAGGGATGCGATCAGCAACGCCGCCATCGTGAAATTAAACACTCGCAAGGCAACGGGCTTTTGTAAAAAACGACGCAACCCCAGACCCAGCACAGTCCAGATGACTGTTGTCGTCCACCCCACACTCAGAAACCCGAAAGCAACCCATGCAACGGCCCCCCATTCCTGCCCCGGTGCATATAATGTGACTGCGCCCAGCGACATGATCCATGCCTTCGGGTTGACCCATTGGAATGCTGCCGCCTGAATAAAGGTCAACGGACGCCCGGTTGCCTGCGCGCCCGCAGGCGGTGCAGCCGTGGCGATTTTCCACGCCAGCCACAGCATATAGATGGCCGAGATAACCTTGAGTCCTGTTTGAGCGGGGGGGTAGCCAATAAAAATTCCCATCAGGCCGATACCGACCAGAAACACCATCACCGCATGTCCAATCGCAACCCCCGCCATATGCGGCACAGTCCGGCGAAACCCGTAATTCACCCCCGATGCCAAAAGCATCACATTGTTCGGCCCCGGAGTGACCGATGTGACAAATGCAAATGCAATCAATGCGAGAAACAGTTCCAAGCTCATCAGGGCAATCCTTTTCCTGACACTGGATTAGCGCAGTTTGGCCCACCATATATTGCAAATACTGCAACAAGAAGGTATTTTCTGCAATATATGAGCGAGCTTGACAAAAAATCAGAGCAGATATTGCGCATCCTTACGAAAGAGGGTCGCATCTCGAACATCGAACTGGCAGACCGCGTGGGCCTCTCGCCTTCGGCGTGCCTGCGCCGCGTTCAGGATCTTGAGCGCCAGCGTGTCATTACAGGCTACCGCGCGGTTATCGACACAGCACAGACCGGCATCGGCTTTGTCGCCTATGTGACGGTCGGGTTGTCGAAACACACCAAAGCTGCACAGGCCGAGTTTGAACGCCTGATGCAAGCCGCCCCGCAAGTGCGCGAATGTCACAACATTACCGGCACTGTCGAATATCTGCTGCGTGTCGAGGCGCGCGATCTGGCCGCCTACAAGCAGTTTCACACCGAATACATGGGCGCATTCCCATTTCTGGACCGGATCACCACGATGGTTGTCATGGGTTCGCCCAAGGATGAGCGCGCCTGAAATTTGCGCGTGCATCCTGTGGAAAACTCATTTATGCTGCACCGCAGCGAAAGCAATGGGCGATCAGGGCAAAGGGTGCGGATCATGGCCAAGGGCAAGGTAATTACAGTTGCGCAACAGAAGGGCGGCAGCGGCAAGACGACGCTGGTAGTTAATCTGGGCGTGATGCTGGCCCGCGCTGGCCACACTGTGGCCTTTCTCGACACGGACCCGCAAGGCTCGCTCGGGCGGTGGTTCATGACCCGCAATGACCTTGGCCGCACCGAGAATATGGAATTCTCCACCGCGTCGGCGTGGGGTGTCGGCTATGAAGTCGGCAAGCTGCGCGACATGGCTGAGTTTGTCATCATCGACACCCCCCCCAAGGCCGATTCCGACCTGCGCCCTGCCCTGCGTGTGGCCGATCTGGTGCTGGTGCCTGTCGCCTCCAGCCATGTCGATCTGTGGGCCACGGACGGGGTGCTGGACCTGACGCGCCGCGAAGGGCGCGACGTGCTGGTCGTGCTGAACCGCACCCGTGCGGGCACGCGCCTTGGCGCAGAGGTGTTGGAAGCCGCGCAAGCGCTCAGTGCGCAGCTTTCGACAAGCCAGATCGCCAATCGTGTCGCGTATGCCGAAACGCTCGGACAGGGGCTTGGCGGGATCGAAGGCGTGCGCAGCCCCGCCATGCGCGCCGAACTCGACGCGTTCCTGAGCGAGATCACCACCTTGCTGGCAGACACCTGACCCCACGCTACTTACATGCCAAAGAGCAGACCGTGCCCCATGGACGAGGCGCGCAGGGTGCGGTATCAGCACCCCAAATATTTCCTGTTCGAAAGGCGCCTCATGTCCGGCCATGGCCCCGCACTTCCCATGACTGCCCGCAAATCCGGCCCCCTTTCGGGCGTGGCCGAAGTCCCCGGTGATAAATCCATCTCGCATCGCGCGCTGATCCTTGGGGCCTTGTCCGTTGGTGAAACCCGTATAACCGGGCTTCTGGAAGGGCAGGATGTGCTGGACACCGCCACCGCCATGCGCGCGTTTGGCGCAGAGGTCACGCAGCATGGCCCCGGCGAATGGTCGGTGCATGGCGTGGGCGTGGGCGGCTTTGCCGAACCCGAGCAGGTGATTGATTGCGGCAATTCCGGCACCGGCGTGCGCCTGATCATGGGCGCGATGGCAACCACGGATATCACCGCCACTTTCACCGGCGATGCCAGCCTGAACAAGCGCCCCATGGGCCGCGTGACCGACCCGCTGGCGCTGTTCGGAGCGCAGGCACACACGCGTCGCGGCGGCCGCCTGCCCCTGACACTGATCGGCGCGGCAGACCCTGTGCCGGTGCGCTACCGCGTTCCCATGCCCTCGGCGCAGGTCAAATCTGCGGTGTTGCTGGCGGGTCTGAACGCACCGGGCCAGACTGTGGTGATCGAGCAGGAACCAACCCGCGACCATACAGAGCGGATGCTGCGCGGCTTCGGGGCCACGGTCAGCGTCGCGGAAAGTGACGAAGGCCGTGTCATCACCCTGACCGGCCAGCCCGAGTTGCAGGGCCAGAATGTGGCTGTCCCACGCGATCCGTCCTCAGCGGCCTTTCCGGTGTGCGCGGCACTGATGGTGCAGAATTCGAACATTCTGGTGCCCGGAGTCAGCCAAAACCCCACCAGAAATGGCATTTTTCTGACATTGCAGGATATGGGCGCAGATCTTGTGCTTGAAAACCCGCGCGAAGAGGGGGGCGAACCTGTGGCCGATCTGCGCGTGCGTTACTCGGCCCTGAAAGGGATCGAAGTCCCCCCGGAACGCGCCGCCAGCATGATTGACGAATACCCTGTCCTTGCAGCTCTTGCCGCCACCGCCGAAGGCGACACGGTCATGCGCGGCATCAAGGAATTGCGGGTCAAGGAATCGGACCGCATCGATGCAATGGCGCGCGGGCTGGAAGCCTGCGGCGTGCGCATCAGCGAGACGGAGGACAGCCTGACCGTACACGGCATGGGGCCGGATGGCGTGCCGGGCGGTGCCACGGTACAAAGCCATCTCGACCACCGCATCGCCATGAGTTTTTTGTGCCTTGGGCTTGCCGCACGCGCGCCGATCACCGTCGATGATGGTGGCCCGATTGCGACGTCTTTCCCGGTATTCGAGCCGCTGATGCAAGGGCTTGGTGCCCTGATCACGCGCGACAACCGCTAATCCTGCGACCGGCGCGCCTGCCATGCGGCCCACAGGTCGGGGCGGCGCGCACGGGTCAGAGCCTCGGCCTGTTCCTGACGCCAGCGTGCGATCTCGCCATGATTGCCTGACATCAAGACCGGTGGAATCGCTTGCCCTGCCCAGTCGGCAGGGCGGGTATATTGCGGATGCTCCAGCAGTCCGTCCGAAAAGCTCTCATCCTCGATCGAGGCCGCATTCCCCAGAACATCCGGCAACAGACGCACCGTAGCATCTATCATCGCCTGCGCTGCAATCTCGCCACCGGTCATGACGAAATCGCCCAAAGACACTTCTTCAATCCCGAAATGATCAATCACCCGCTGGTCAACGCCTTCAAACCGGCCACACAGCATCGTAATGCCGCGCGCATCCGCCCAACGCCGGGCAGTTGCCTGCGTGAACGGGCGCCCGCGCGGGCTTAGGCAAACCAGCGGCCATGCGCCACGATCCGTTGGCACGCCACGCATCGCCGCCTCAATCGCACGCCCCAGAACATCGGCCCGCAACACCATTCCTGCGCCGCCACCTGCGGGGGTATCATCGACATTGCGGTGCTTGCCTGTTCCAAAAGGGCGCAGATCAATCGCCTCCAGCCCCCAGCGCCCTTCACTCAGTGCGCGCCCGGTCAAGGACAGACCCAGAACACCTGGAAAAGCCTCAGGGAACAACGTGATGATCCGCGCCTGCCATGCCATGGCAGGCACACCACGCTTGTCCAGATCGCGCGGGGCGAAAGAGGGGGAAATGGCCAGACGACCGGCCGCGCGGCGTGGACGTTCCATTACTCGATCAACCCTTCGGGCGGATCAGCAATGATCCGGCGCGCTGCCAGATCGACAGTCGGAACAATGGCTTGCGTAAAGGGCAAAAGCACAGCGCCCTTGCGGCCGGGCGTCACAAGCTCCAACAGATCCGACGCGCCGTGATTGAGCACCGCCTTGACCCGTCCCATTGACACGCCACCCGTGTCAAACACTTCAAGCCCGATCAGGTCAGCGTGATAATACTCGTCATCTGGCAAGGCAGGCAGTTTGTCGCGCTCTGCAAACAGGCGCACACCCCGCAAGGCATCGGCCTGCTCTCGCGTGGTCACGCCCGCGATCTTCGCGGAAAATCCCTGCGCCACCTGCACACCCAAAGTGACAGAATATTCGCGCGTCCCGTCCTCAGACGATAAGGGGCCATAGTCGGCAATCGCGCCGGGATCGGCGCAAAAGCTTTTCAGCCTTACTTCCCCGCGCACACCATAGGCGCCCGCAATAGCTCCGACACAGATGCGCGATTTGGTCATGCAGACATTTTCTTGCTCAAAATACTCTCGGGGGGTGAATTGTCCGGAACGGGCAAGAGGGGGGCAGACAGCCCCCCTTTCGCCGGTTTACTCTGCAGCGGCTTCTTCAGCTTTTGTCGCTTTTTCAGCGGCACGTTCCTTGGCTTTCTTGCCAGGCTCGGCTTTCTTCAGGTTTGCGCGGGTCGTTTGTGTCCGTGCACCTGCGGCCTCAAGGAAGCGCGCGATACGGTCAGTGGGCTGCGCGCCCTGTGCCAGCCAATGCTGCACACGCTCCATGTCCAGCTTTACGCGGTCTTCGCTGTCTTTGGCCAGAAGCGGGTTATAGGTGCCCAGCTTTTCCAGAAAACGGCCATCGCGCGGCATGCGCGAGTCTGCGACAACAATCGCGTAATGCGGGCGTTTCTTGGCTCCACCACGGGCCAGACGGATCTTAACTGCCATGTCATATTCTCCTTTGGATGGCGTCTGCACGCGGCTTGGCCCCGTGCAATTTTCGGTATTCTAGCGTTGCAACCTCTCGTGGTGACGGATCACTTCCGAGATGATGAAATTCAGGAATTTCTTGGCGAATTCCGGATCGAGATCAGCCTCTTTGGCCAACCATTCCAACCGCTCGATCTGGCGCTCTTCGCGCATAGGGTCCGAGGCGGGAAGGTCATGCTGTGCTTTCAGGCGGCCCACGGCTTGTGTGTGCTTGAACCGCTCGCCCAGCGTGTAGACAAGGATCGCATCCAGCCGGTCGATGCTGTCGCGGTGATCGGCCAACAGGTCTGCGGCGCGTTGGGTCTGATCATTCATATCAGAGCCCCATTCCACAAAGCGGCGCGCGCGGTTGGTATGTCACGGTTACTGTCGTCATTTTTTCTTGAACATCCCTGACAGGCCACTGGGCAAGCCACCGCCGCCGCCCATGCCCGGCATGCCCCCCAATTGGCGCGCCGCTTGTTGCATCAACTTTGGGTCCATCTGGGACGGGTCGGGCATGGCCTCTGCGCCTTTGCCCTTGCCCTTGCCCATCATGCCTGCCATGGCCTGTTTCAGCATCCCTTTTTTGCCCATGGTTTTCATCATGTCGGCCATCTGGCGGTGCTGTTTCAACAGTTTGTTCAGGTCGGACACATCCAGCCCTGCACCTGCTGCGATGCGTTTCTTGCGGCTGGCTTGCAAAATCGCGGGGTTGGCGCGTTCCTTCTTGGTCATGGAATTGACCAGTGCGATCTGGCGGCGCAGCATGGAATCGTCAAAGCCTGCCGCTTCGGCCTGTTTCGACATTTTACCCATGCCGGGCATCATGCCCATCACGCCCTGCATACCGCCCATCTTGAGCATCTGTTCCAGTTGCATCTTCAGGTCGTTGAGGTTGAACATGCCCTTCTGAAAGCGCTTCATCATGCGTTCGGCCTGTTCGACCTCCAGCACTTCCTGCGCTTTCTCCACAAGCGCGACAATGTCGCCCATGCCCAAGATACGGCCGGCAACGCGCTTGGGGTCGAACACTTCCAGCGCGTCGGTTTTCTCGCCCAAACCCACAAACCGAATAGGCTTGCCCGTGACAGCACGCATCGACAATGCCGCGCCACCGCGCCCGTCGCCATCCATCCGCGTCAGCACAACGCCCGTGACGCCGACCTTGCCGTCAAATTCGGACGCCACATTCACGGCATCCTGACCAGTCAGGCCATCGACCACCAGCAGCGTTTCACGCGGGCTGACCGCATCGCGTACGGCCTGCACCTCGTCCATCAGCGCTTCGTCGATATGCAGACGGCCTGCTGTATCCAGCAGATACACATCATAGCCGCCCAAGGTCGCTTGTTGTTTGGCGCGCTTGGCAATCTGGACCGCGTTCTGCCCTGCAACGATCGGCAGGGTATCGACGCCAATCTGTGCGCCAAGTATTGCCAACTGCTCCATCGCGGCGGGACGGTTCGTATCAAGCGAGGCCATCAGCACCCGCTTGCCCTCGCGCTCAGTCAGGCGGCGCCCCAGCTTCGCAGTCGTTGTCGTCTTGCCCGAGCCCTGAAGCCCGACCATCAGCAACGACGCGGGCGGATTGTCGATTTTCAGAGCGCCCGGATCACCCTCGCCTTCCAGCGTGGCGATCAACTCGTCATGCACGATCTTGACGACCTGCTGGCCCGGCGTGATGGATTTGGTAACGCTTGCGCCCGTCGCTTTTTTCTGCACGCGCTTTACAAATTCGCGCGTCACATCCAGCGAAACATCTGCTTCCAGAAGCGCCACGCGCACTTCGCGCAATGCCGCGCGAACATCATCTTCCGAGAGGGCACCCTGCTTCGTCAGCCGGTCAAAGACCCCGGACAGGCGCTCAGAGAGGTTCTCGAACATGCGCATCACTCCTTGCCCCAGACAGGGCTTAAACCAGTTTTGCACCCATGGGCGCAACGCGCTGATGGGTGGCGATCCTTGCCGCAGCATAGGACCGGAAGCGATAAACCTCCGGCGAATGGCATGGCGTTATGCCTGAACGCGCGCAGAGTCAAGCACTCACATGGAACGCCCCCCAACTTCGTGAGTTGATCTTCCAGCCATGAAACACAGGTTTTATGTGACACAAAGACACAGGAGGTTTTCATGCGTATCTCGACAACCGCATTCTTAACTCTCGCAACCGCCAGCCTTGCGCTGCCTGCGCATGCCGATAACGGCTATTCGATGGAGACATTGGCCGAGGGGCTTGATCGCCCGTGGGGCATGGCATTTTTGCCCGATCACAACGATCTGATTATAACATTGCGCGGCGGCGAGGTGGTGCTGTGGAATTCGGATGACGGCGTCATTCCGCTTTCCGGTGCGCCTGACGTCGTGGATTCCGGCCAAGGCGGCCTTCTCGACATCGCAGTCGGGCCAGATTTTGAGGATGACGGCTTGCTCTATATGACATGGGTCGCCAGCGTTGACGGCGGCACAACCACGCATGTGGGCCGCGCACAGCTTGACCGGGAGGGGTCGGCCCTGACGGATTTGGAAGTGTTGCACGCGGTCCAGCCCGGCATTGACAGCGGCGCGCATTTCGGGTCGCGGATCGTCTTTCAGGACGGGCACCTATACGCTGGCTTCGGGGATCGGGGCAGCAAGGATTTCTCGGAATCCCACATCTCGCAAGACCTGAGCAGCGAGAATGGCGCAGTCATCCGCCTGACGCTGGACGGTGATATTCCCGACGACAACCCGTTTGTAGATGAAGATGGGGCCGCCGCTGCCATCTGGTCCTATGGGCACCGCAACATTCAGGCGATGACCATCCACCCCGAAACCGGTGCGATCTGGCTGGCTGAACATGGCGAGGCTGGCGGCGATGAAGTCAACATCGTTGAGCGGGGCGGGAATTTTGGCTGGCCGCTTGCCTCGGAAGGGGTGACGTATAGCGACGGTGCGCAATTCGCGGAACCGCATCAGCCCGATGACGGGTTTGTCTCGCCCATTCACGCGTGGCCCGCAGGTCGTGAAGACCATAATCCGCCCTCTGGCATGGTATTCTATGAAGGCGACGCATTCGCTGACTGGCAAGGGCATTTGCTGATTGGCAATCTGTATCATGAGTATCTCGGCCTATGGCGCGAAGAAGATGGTGGCCTGAGCGAAGTTGCCAGATTGCTGGATGGAGAGGATATGCGCATCCGTGATGTTGCCATCGGGCCTGATGACGGGTTCATCTATGTGCTGACGGATGGAAGTGACGCGCCGCTGTTGCGGCTGTCACCAGAAGGGTGATGCCACGCATCTGACGGGCCGGACTTGACGGAATTTATGGAAGGTCTCTCTTGGCATTGGACGCTAGCGCAACATCCGCGAGTTTGATAGCCGTTGGCGGTCCTTGTCATGAGAGGCAATCATGAAGCCAAGCCGTCCCGACACCCCCGTTTCGAATTCCTATTACGTCCCAAAAGGTGGCCTGCCCCCGCAATCAAATCTGATTACAGGGCGGGCCATGTTCACCGAGGCCTTTGCCATCATCCCGCGCGGGGTCTTGTCAGACATCGTGACCAGCGCCCTGCCCTTCTGGCGTGGCGCAAGGTTCTGGGTCTTGGCCCGCCCGTTGAGCGGGTTTTCCGAAACTTTCTCGCAATACATTGTGGAGTTGGAACCGCAGGGGGGAAGTGACCGGCCAGAAACCGACCCGCATGCCGAAGGTGCATTATTCATTGTCGAAGGCGAAGTTACAGTCAGCCTCGCAGGGGGCGACAAGCAACTGGTCGAGGGGGGGTTTTGCTATCTGCCTGCGGGCAGCAACTGGACCATCCGCGCAACGGGTCAAGGGGGCTGCGTCTTTCACTGGATCAGAAAACGGTATCAAGCGGTAACCGGCCTGCCGTCACCTGACGCGTTTTTCACTAGTGAGCGCGAGATTACAGCGGCAGAGATGCCAGATACCAACGGCGCTTGGGCAACAACGCGTTTTATGGACCCCGCCGATCTGCGCCACGATATGCATGTAACGATCGTCACACTGCAACCCGGTGCCGTCATCCCATTTGACGAGACACATGTGATGGAGCATGGCCTGTATGTGCTGCAGGGCAAAGGTGTCTATCATCTGAACCAGCAATGGGTCGAGGTTGAGGCGGGCGATTTTATGTGGCTGCGCGCCTTCTGCCCCCAAGCGTGCTACGCAGGGGGGCCGGAACCTTTCCGATATTTGCTCTATAAGGACGTCAATCGCCACGCCCCCCTGCCATGATCATCAAGTTGCAACTCTGGCCTTGCAAGGGGGAGCAACTCCGCGTTATTAGGCGCTCAACGGAGAGGTGGCCGAGTGGTCGAAGGCGCACGCCTGGAAAGTGTGTAGGCGGGGAACCGTCTCGAGGGTTCGAATCCCTCTCTCTCCGCCAATGCCTCTTGATTTCATTGAATAAAATGCTTCTTTTGTGGCCTTGCCCCACATAAAGCCCCACATTAGAAAAACGCTTGGGGACGGTTTCACTTTTTACCTTTGAAATGCCCGCGTGAAAAAATGCCTATCGCCTCCGGTCCCGATTCCATCCCGACCAGAGTTTTGTCGCCCGCCCCCTGCGAAGGACAGCGCACCACCTGAGTGCTTTCGGGTATCGCCCACAACTTCACGTCAGGCGCTCGTCGATCAGCGCCCAGTTGTCGCGGTATTGATCCAACTGTGTAAGCGCAACGGCGGTATGGGTGGACTGCGGGTTTTTGGGGCGTATGCCACCGTGCTTGGCCAGCCATGCCGCATGGTTGGTCTGGACAAGGTTCTGCAATGCGCCTTGTTCGAGGATGAAAAAACGGTCTTCTCCGGATCGTTGCCCGATACTGACCAATTACGAAAATCAGGGCGGCATCCAGCGCGGGGGCGGTGTCTGTGATGATCTGCCGGTCCCCATCGAACACGATGTTCATGTAGCGCTTGGCGTCGAAACTGACCGAACCCGCCCGAACCGATTTGACCTGCAAGGCAATGGTGCGCCCGTCGCGATAGGCCAGAAGGTCAATGTCGGGCACATTGCCCGCAAATGCAGTCGCGACAATGCCCCTTCGCCCAAGTTCAGCCACAACAAGGCTCTCGCCGATCTGCCCTGCAAGCTGGGTGGTGAAGTTGCGCGGCATCAGCCCTCGCGCCGGTCGCGGGCTTCGCCGATCAACCTTTTGAAAAGGTCAGTGTGGGTTTTGACGTCCTTGTCCGTCACGCGGATGCGGTAGCGTGCCCAGCGGGTGCTGTATTCCAGCGTCTCAATGCCCGCTTCTTCCAGCGCCGCGTCAGTTTCATCCGACCGGGGCAAGCGAACCTCGAAAACCACAGATGTCTTTTGCGGGCGGAACTGGGCGTAGTTGTCGGCGCGCCCGTCCTTGATCAGCCCGACATAGAACTTGTTGTATTTCAGTTCGACCTCGGGGTCTGCTTCCTTCACCAGATCGAACAGGCGGTCCATCAAGGCCACAGTCTTGGGCGTGCCCTTGTCCTTTTCCCAATAGGCGCGGTCGGTGGGGGCGCTGATCGCGTCTTCGTCTTCATCGACCAGCCCGCGCTGCATTTCATCCAGCACCTTGGTGAAGACCAGCGTGATATTTTCGCCCACCTGATACGCCTGCACCTGAATGGCGATCAGGGGCAAAGCGCCATTGAACAGGGACACGACATTCAGGAAGCGGCTGGTGATGTCTTCGGCCACCAGAACCGCGCAATGCTCGTATTGGGGGTAGCGTTTGCGTTCGATGTCCCAGTATTCAATGCAGCGGATGATATGCGCTTCATCGGTCGTACCAAGCTGCAACTCGACCTCGTAACGCTTGTAGGTGTCGGGGTCTTGCAGCAGCAGGTCCAGCCGCCCGGCGCGGGTTTGCCGCCGTTCACGGTCGCGCAGCACCAGATCGCCAAGGCCAAGGATTTTCGGGTCTTGCGCGATGATATCCTGAACCCAGTTTTCGGAATAGACCGGGTGGTTTTTCAGGCTTATGCGTTTGGGTTTGGTAAAGCTGACCATATGTCTATCCTACGAATGCTGGATGTCACCGCGACGATGCTCAGTTGGGGATTCATCTTGCCGCAACCTCGCGACAACAGTATCAAATTCTGAGTAGAGCGTTGCTCTTCTCGACTGAGCCTGTGCGATGTATTGAGAGAAACGATTATGGTTTTTCATTAAGCCACCAGACATCATTCGTCTCAGAATGTCATAGTCAAAAACTCCAGCATTCACACCAGCACAAATTCTCTCCATCTCACTCAAGTATGACCGGATAATCAGAATATCCTCTTCTGTGTAGTCGCTGATATCAACCATCTTATCCATCCCGTGCCGTTTGTTGAAATCGTTCAGCGCATTTTTGTATCTGTCACTCACAGAATTTATGAACTCAAATGTAGATTGTTTCTTCCTTCTCTCATGATCGGCTCTTAGTGTTTTGTTTATCAGAAACGCCTGAAATACCAGCACAAGTAATACAAGAACCTGAATTACATCAGACACAGAAAAATCCATCATATCCATTACTCACTCAACTCCATTTCTATCGTTTTCATCACCCTGTCCGTCTCAGACAGAATTTTCAGGATGCGCTGGTAGTGCTTCACGTCGTCGAAGGTCAGCGCGCGGCCTTTGCGGTCTTTCAGCCATTTCTGGGCGGGTTGGTAGCCGCCGATGTAGAAGTCCCACGACACGGGCGGGGCAGCGTCGAAATATTGGGTGGGGTTGATCCAGATTTTGCCATCCTCATACCGGGGCTTTTCGACCGTGTTGTCACCGTCGCCCATGAAGGGGAACGGGGTCGGGCCGATGGTGGCGGGGTCCATCAGGTGAAGCTGGCGCAGGGTGTGGCCCTTGGCGGATACGTCCCAGAACTCGGCAGGCGTTTTGGGCCACGGGATGCGCGGGAAGTCGATTTTCAGGAACTCGGCATAGGTTGCGCGATAGGCGGGGCAATGCAGCACGCCATAGATGTAATCGAACACGGCCAGTTCGTCGGGCGTGCCGTGGTCTGGGTGCGTGGCCAGTTTGCGCAGCTTGGCATAGAGTTTCGGATCGAAATTGACGCGGCGGGTTTGATCGAGGTCTTGCTCGTCGGGGTAGAGGTAGAGGGGGGCAAATATTGATCCAGTTGTCGCCTCGCCACACTTCACGTCTGAGACATATGCTGAACAATAAAAATGATTCACGCCCTTTTTATTGCTTCGTGCCGTAATTAGCGCAATGTTCGAACGAAGCATATGCTTAGAAACATCCATTCTAGGCCATGACACCAGTGTGGGATGCAGTGCTATTTTTCTATTATCAAGCGGTCGAAACGCATACGGAACTATATGCTCAAGAATGTTCTTGGATGGAATCCGTAGCCTTTCAGTTTCCAGTTTCCAATCCCTTGTATCACCAGCTGGAAACTTTTTAGAAGTCTGAGAAAAATACTTTTTGCGTATAAAATCAGTTGAAATTCTTGGATCACTTATTTCCAATACCTTCTCTTGCAGTTCTGCAATGGATTCCGCCAAAGCAACTGAATCGCGAGATGTTTGTACTCCGGTAGTATTAAGCGGGAAAATATCGGGTATTGAAAAGCCCTCTTGATAAACTGGAATGCGTGAGCCTTTACCGTTGAACGAAAAATAAGGAGCTGTCGGTATGATCTTTTTCGACGAGTTCTCCTCAATGTTGAGAATCCCAAGTTGCTCATACTTTTCGATGCGACTTCCCCACATTTCTGAGAATGCAACTTCACAACCCTCTGTTGAAAATTTGCGCTTACAGGGCTTAATTTTCACGGCTATGATAATGGAGACACCCTGCTGAATATCGAATACGTTTTCGTCTCTGATGCCTTCTGGCGGAATTTCACCACGTTTTGAGTTTCCATGAAGGTCAAAGACGTGAATCTTGTCGAAGGTTTGCAAGAGATGCCAGCGCATTCCTCGAAAAGTAGGATTATCTAAATAGCCGTGGCTCGTAATGAAGCCCAAGACACCTTCACCGCTCTTTTCAATAAGGCTCTCCGATAGGCGAATGAATTTCACATAATCGTCGTGCAGTGAATGCTTGCGCTCGCCAAAATGAACGCCATCGACATATTTGTAATCGTCAATCAGCCGCGAAATGTATTCGCCCATATTCTGCGAAATGCCCGAATATGGCGGGTTCCCGATTACGCACATGATGGGCATGTCGCGCTTGATGGTGTTCGCGCCCTTCGCTTCTCGCGAAAGCCATTGGCTGAACAGCAGGTTCTGGGTGGCGGGTTCGCCTTCTTCCAGCGAATTGGTCAGATAGACCGACAGGCGCGGGGGCGTCTTGCTGGGCTTGTAGCCCATTTCGGTCAGGATCATATCGAGCTTCATGTGGCACATGGCATAGGACGCCATCAGCAACTCGAACCCATGCAGGCGGGGGATCAGGTCATTTTCGATATAGCCCGACCACATGCCGGGGGCGACGCCCTGAATTTTCGGCGCGATCTGCTTGATGACTTCGGCCAGAAAGGTGCCGGTGCCCGTGGCGGGGTCGAGTATCTGGACGCGGTGCACTTCTTTCTTGATGGTGACGGGTTTGCCCTTGTTGTCGGTCTGGCCCGTGTCCCAGTCGAGTGTGACCTTGGATGTATCGGCCAGACCATCGGGCAAGCCAAATTCGGTTTGCAGCACCTCGTCCACCGCGCGCACGATGAAATTGACCACGGGTTCGGGCGTGTACCAGACCCCGCGCGCCTTACGCTTGGCGGGGTTATAGGCGGCAAGGAAGGTTTCATAGAAATGCAGGAAAGGGTCTTGCTGGGCGGTCAGCTTGCCAAAGCCTGCCATGATCTTCTTGACGTTGGTGGCTTGGAAAACGGCGGCCAGATCGTCGATAATCCATGCAATGCGGTCGTCTAGGTCCACGCCCGCCACATAGCCAAACAGGCTGCGCAGGAAGGGGTTGGATTTGGGCAAGAGTTCAAGCGCCTCTTGCCTGCTGAACGTGTCGAGATGGGTGTCATGCAGGCGGGCGGCAAACATGCCATATGCGATGGTTTCGGCATAGATATCGGCAAAGTCTGCGGGTTCGATATCATGTATCAGGTGTTCCTTGAAGGCCAGGTATTGCCCCGTCAGTTCGGTTTGCAGGTCCGTGTCCGTGCGCAGGGCATTGAACAGCACATCCTTGATCAGAATGGCCTTGCCCGCCATACGCTCGGCCAGATCGCGCGGGCTGGTGATGGTTTGCGGGCGCTGTGCAATGAAGTCACGCAGCAGGTTTTCAAGCTGGGCGTAGTTGTCGGGGTTGGGCTGGATGCCCATGAGATAGTCGCCAATCCTGACCGAAGCGACCCGTTCACCGTTGCGGTAGAAATCCCAGTCAAGGCAGTTGGTGTAGATCAGGTTGGCCAGACCTTTGACGTAGCGGTCCTTCTGGCGCTTGTTGGCGTCCTTCATGGCGCGGATGTCGATGTCGATATCCTTGGCCTCTAGGTGGCCAATGGCGATATTGTCGCGCAGGATGATGAAATCGGGCGCGCCGACCTCTGACCGGGCGGGGTCGTTGACGGGTTTCAGATCATCGCCCAAGGCTTTCAGCAGGTCATGCAGCGCGGGCCGGTAGGCATGTTCGCGGGCAATGCCGGTTTTGTGGACGTCCTGCACGCGGGTAATGAAGTCTGAAATCAATGTCATGGAATCCCCTAAGTTGTGATCAGACTAGGCAAAGAGGACGCCATGTGGAAGGGGTTTCCCGCTACACCATGCCTCGGATCAACTCGCCTTGGCGCGATGGCGACACAGGGCAGTAGGCGCTGAGTGTGGTAGCAATGTTCTCATGGCCAAGATTCATTGACCAAGCCTTGAATTGCTCTGGCGTCTTGCAATGGTCATTGGCCAGCAGACCCAGCGTTTTGCGGAAGCTATGCGGGGCGAAGGGGGGCAAGCCTGCATTGATGAAGGCGTCCTTGATGACGGTGCGCAGTTTGCCCGCGTTGCTGTAGGTGTCGCGCAACAGGCCTAGGGCGGCAAATGATCCATCCTTGAGGCCCATCAGTGGCTTGGGAAACAAGGCATCATTCGGGCCGAAAAGTTCCTCTTTGCGCAGGTAGTCCACCCAGTCGCGGAAGGCGTGCAAATACACATCATCGACCGGGAAAAACCATGTCGTGAAGGTCTTTGAAAACTTGGTCTTCACGTCGCGGGCATCCTGATAGACGCAACCCTGTACCAGATCGACGTGTTTCAGGCGCATGGACGCAATCGCCCCATCCCGTGCGCCGGTCAGCATCAGGAAGGCAAAGAGCGCCCTGTCACGCCGTTGCAGGGGCGTGGCGCTGGGCATCTGGGCGAAGGCATGGCGGCATTGCTCTGGCGTCGGACCGGGCGTGTCGCGGGCTGTGTGGGCAATGCGGGCGTCCTTGGCGTTCAGGTTGAAATACTCGGCATCCGCATAGGCGATGCGCGACTTGTAGCCGGGTTGTCCTGCCAACCAGTGAATGAACGCCTTGACCATGCGCAGGGTGCTATCGACCGTAGCCTTGGACAGCGGCGCGCCGGTGCGGGCGTTCTTTTCATTCGACAGGCGATTCTTGAACGTGATGGCCTGCTCGATGTGAAACCGCTTGAAGGGCTTGTAGCTGGTGCTGCGTTCAAAGCGCAGGATGGCTTCGGCGGCCTTGTCCACTGTGGCCATGTCGGCGCGTTTGGCTTCGCGCAGGAATTGCGTGTAGCGGCGCTTGATCCGCTCGTTTTCTTCATTGAATTTCCGGGCCATTGTTCATCCTTTCCGAAGTGATGGTTCAAGAGGGGTTCAGTGGGTTCCTTTAGGCTTGCCGCCCCTCTTTGATGGCGATCTCGAAAATCCGGCTGAATTGGTCGATCTTGGTCTGGCTGATAATGCGGTTGCAGGTGCCGCCGCACACCTCGCAAAGCCCCAACAGGCGGGCGGTCTTCGGGGTCTGGGGGATACAATCGACCATCAGGCCCATCGGGGTGCGTCCAGCCTTGCAACTGAGGCAATAGAGTTGATCGGCCTGCAATGGCGCTTTCGCGGCCTTGGCGCGGCCTTCGAGAAAGCCGCGCAGCGCACCCCCAAGGATCAGGAAGGGGCGCTGCGACTTCATCAGGGGCAAGCCGGATTTCACCCAACTGCGAATGGTGCCGATGGACACGCCCAGCGCAATGGCCGCTTCCTCGACCGTATAGGTGCGCGCGGCCTTGATCGCGCGGGGGTTTGGGCGCTTTGCCATGCTACACCTACCAGCGACCTATGCGCGCCTGCCTCAAAGTTTCGGCTGGGATGCCGCTTTTGCAGCTTCCCATGCCTCTATTTCAGACAGTTTCCACCGACTGCATCCGGGGCTTAGTTTGACCGGCTTGGGAAAGTCTGGCCATCTGCGGTGGGTCAAATGGTGCGTATTATACCGCGCAGCAATCTGGCGGTCTGATAGGTAGATTTCGGGTTTTTGCAGTTGCATGATATGCGCTCCATACTCTGTGTATGGGATGCATCATTGCGCAATTGAACGGTAAAGAGGATATTCAAAATCAGGCGCTTAGGCGAATAGCAAAAACACGGGATATGCCTATGGGGTTTGCTGAAATCACCGAAACCCCTTAGGGGGTTCGCTCCCGAAAATGGCCTGATATCGCTTTTGCATTTCGGGCAAGACTCCCTCGTCACCACGCCGGATTTCGCCAAGATACTCGTTCACCTGTCCTTTGCCTTGCCTCCACAAACCCGGATTGTCGTTTATGCAATCTTCCAAGGCTACCTTCGCCAGTTGCTCTGGGCCAAATCGAACAATGTCAGGACTTCGCGATACAAGAGCTTCCATCTTATTAAGTAGCTCAGAACGGCGACTGTCGCGCTGTTCACGGGACTTTTCTCCAGCCGCCACTTCCCTCTTTTTCTTAATGGCTTCTGCTTTTACGCCTAGTAGCGCCAGCGGTTCAATTTCGTTCTTAAAAGCATATTCACTAAAATTGCGACCGATTGAATAGCCTAGCTCAATTGCATCAAATACCCAATCTTGCAATGTTCCCAATTCTTCGCCATCAGATTCTTGGGGTTCAACAGACACATCAGAGCAAGTTTCTTCAGCATCCCACTGTTCAGCTTCGGACAGGAGCTCGTCCCTTAGCCTTAAAAGTTTTGCTAAGTTAGAGAGCAGCACCATATTCGCAAAATTTTCTTCTCCTACCTTTTCTACACAGCTTGAGCAGGCGCATTCTATAACCTTTGCTTCTGAATAAGTACTTCCTAAATTCCTTAAAACTTCGCGCTCTATGATTAGTCGCTCATTCCTTGAGTCATACATTTCACCTAGCACAAAGTGACTTTTTAGTTCGCTAAGGCTGTCAAACGACTCAAAATCTTCTCTAGAAAGCAACCAGCGAATTTTGAACAACCCGTTTATTCTTGTCACTATCACAAGTTCAGCAGTGCACCCTTCATCAGCACACGCGCAACGCGTCGGCTCAATTATTACGTGATAGGGGTTGTAGCGTTGCGAAAGCCGCAAGGGGCCATGCGCAGCAACCTCACGCTGAATTAGTTCAAAATCAATCGGTGCATCAATATCAACAATACTGGGCACCTTCTCGCCGTTCAACTCCATCACCCAAGCCTCACAACTTTACCGCCCCTGACCTTGCCGCCCATGAAATCCGCCCAATCGGCCATCATGCGCCTGCGTTTCTCAATCATGTCGCCGCGCCTGTAACTGGCCTCCACCGCGTTGCTGATTTTGTGCGCTAGCGCCACTTCTGCCATGTCGCCCGGATAGCTGGTCATTTCCGCCGCCCAATCCCGAAATGTCGAGCGCAAGCCATGCGGCACTGCTGGCCGTTTGGATACGCGGTCAAGATAACCTGCACCGCCTTGGGAAATGTCTGATTCGTGCATCCGCTTCATGGTGGCCGATAGCGTCATGTCCGACAACTGCCCACCGCGCGCGGCTGGAAACACAAGCGGGTTGCCCTCCATCTTGGGAAGCGCGCGCAGCATTTCGACCGCGCGCGGCGATAGGGGCACGCGGTGTTCGCGGTCCATCTTCATGCGCGCAGCCGGGATAATCCAGAGCGCCTTGTCCAAGTCGATTTCATCCCAAAGCGCGCCCCTGACCTCTTGCGACCTTGTGGCGGTCAGGGCGGCAAGTTCCAGCGCCCGCGCGCCAAAGCCTTCGCGGGTCTGTAGGGCGGCATACCAGCGCGGCGCATCCTCCAGCGCCAAGGCGGGGTGGTTGCCCTCGTTTGCGACCTTGGACGGGGGCGGCAACAGTTCTTTCAGGTTGCCCGCCCAGCGCGCCGGGTTGTCGCCGGTCCTGTGGCCTGCGACCGTGGCCCAGCTTAGAACAGCCTCAATGCGACCGCGAAGGCGTGACGCGGTTTCGGTCTTGTCCATCCAGATGGGTTTCAACACGCGCAAGATATCCTGCGTGCCAATATCCTGCACCAGCATCTTGCCCAGATCGGGAATGGCATAGGTGGCAAGGGTGTTTTCCCATTGCTGGCGGTGCTTGGGGTTCTTGAAGGCGTCCAGCTTTGCGGCAAGCGCGCGGTCCACTGCATCGGCAAAGGTCAGGCCACGGCGCTGGGCCGCTATCAGCGCGGCCTTGATGGCCTTGCGTTCCTCTACAGGGTCAATGCCGCGTTCTATCTTGTCGCGCGCCTCGCGGGCCTTGTCGCGCGCCTGCGATAGCGTGACAGTCGGGAAACTGCCCAAGCCTAAATCGCGGCGCAATTTGCCCACCTTGACGCGCAACACCCAAGAGCGCCCGCCCTTCGGTGTGACTTGCAGGTAAAGCCCGGTCACGCCACCCACTGAGAACAGGACATTGCGCTTGCCACCGGGATGGGCCAGCCGCTTCACGTCGAGCGCGGTCAGTTCTTCGGCAATCTTCGGCATCCAATCTATCCCACATCAAGCCCCACATCTGAAATGTAGCTGGATGCATCGGATTGCGCAAGGTTGCATAGGCGCGATGTGGGGTAAAGCCAATGAAAAAAGGCGATTTTGGTCAATCAAGCATATGATTGCAAGCGATAATAAACGCTACATGGCGGGCTCTCTCTCCGCCATCACCCCTTGTAGCACCATGCAACCCTTATTTTATTGACTATTTCCTGTTTGGACACCATTCTAATCACCAGATTGGACACCAAATGCATTCTCTCCGTAGGGCGTATGCCCCCTTCAGGCTTCAGAAGATCAAGGGCAAGTTCTATCTGTCTGTGTCAGCACCCAAAGAAATTGCACACTTTTACAGGGAAGGGCGCGTAAGAAGATCGACCGGAATCAGCGATAGGAAGCTAGCAGAACTTAGGGCGCAAGAGATTGTTCCCGCTATCTACCGTGAGTTCGATGAAAAGTATGACCAGCTAGACCCCTTTGTAGAGGGCCTGAGACACCTGCTAGAGCGTGAAGGCGTCGATGTAGGGCGATGGTATCGAGAAGGGCAGATCAGCCTCACAGTGACAGGATCACGCACCAGAGGGGCAGCGCTTGGCCATCCCACTACAAAGGAAATTAACGGTCAGACTGTTCACCCGAAAGAAAGCTGGGTAGCGAAGGATCATTTCAATCTTGCTGGGATCGTCACGGGTCTAGGCTATGCTGTCCCTACTGCTTTGTTGGGCTATGTGTCCCCTGAGACAAAAGAACGGATCATCAGCGCTACAGAACCCAAGGGCATTGACCCCATTAAGGCGATTCAATTCTACAAAGATCACCCAGAGTTTTCCGACTCAGCCATTGGCAGACAGTTTCTTGAAGCAGCGAGCAAGCCTAGACAGATCGTCAAGACAGACCAGAACACAGATCAAAGCACGACACCGCTGTTTTCAGACTGGGCCAAGCTATACATTACCAACAAGCAACCTTCGGACAGCATGGACGTGCACAGAAAGCGAGTCATGGCCTGCGAGAAATTTGTAGAAGTCTGTGGGGATAAGCCTTTGCAGGAATACGACAAGATTCACGCTATTGATCTTGCCAAGGCTATGGACAGCGAGGGGAAGGGCAACAAGACGATTCAGAATTACTATTCATACATGCGCCAAGCCTTCGAGTTTGCAGCGACACAGCGAGGGGCAGATGGCAAAGTAGTTCTAGCGACACACCCCTTTCACAGTGTCAATCTGGCAGAGTATGGGAAGAAATCGCGGTCCTACAGCCCTTTCACGACAGAAGAACTTCATACGCTATTCAGTCAGAAAATGTTGCCACAAGACAGGTTGATATTGTCGATCCTGATCACCACAGGAATGCGTTTAGATGAAGCCGCCCTTCTCACTTGGGAACAGATCAGAGAGCATGACGGGATTCTGTGCTTTGATCTAACTGGGCAAGACGTGAGGGTGAAAAATGACGGATCAAGACGCCGCGTCCCTGTCCCTATAGTCATCAAAGATAGGTTTAAGGATCGCAAGACTGGCAGGCTTTTCAGCTACAGGATGCACGATGGTAAGGCAGAGACAGCAGCATCCAAAGCCCTGATGAAGATCGTGCGCAAGGTGGCTAGCGACAAAACCAAGGTTGTTCACTCGCTAAGGGGTAACTTCAAAGACTTGCTGCGTGACAAAGGCGTTCCAAAGGAAATTAACGATTACATTACAGGACACCACCAAGGCGATGTTGCGGGTCAGTATGGGTCTGGGCCATCCCTACGAAGAAGGCTTGATATGATAGCCTTGATAGAGCACCCTTGGCTGTAGGGTCTAAGGGCGTCATACGCTGCAATTAAACGACGATTCAGGGGCCATGTAAGGCTTATACTACCTCACCCCCCCACAAAAGAGAGATGCCCCTAAAAACGGCTCTCTAGGCCACACAGACGGGAATGCCTGAAAGCCCTGCTAACAGCTACTCCAGAGCGCTCCCCTCGGAATTCTGTTGACACATCGGACATAGATGACAGGTTAGGGGTGTTGCGCTGCCGAAGAGTCAGGGGCGGTCGTTTAATTGCTTTTCATCGGTTGCCCCTGACATTCACCCTGCGCCATAGGTAGGGATCGTCTCACACCTTCATTTTAGCGCGATTCAGGGGGCATCTAAGGTTTCGACTGCCTACCCCCACCCCCACAAGGCAGAGATAGCTCTTAAAACGGCTCTCTAGGCCAGACAGAAAGGATTTAGCATTAATGACAACTCAGTATGGTGCAGCGAGAAGTTTGATCTTAATTGTTTTGATTGCGAGTTTGATTGCCAGCGGATTGATCGCTATTGCTGGATTGATGTCTATAAGTGATTTTGGCGCTTTTAGCTTTCTTATGATTGCAGGGGGGATTTTGCTGTGGCTAGTATCTTTCGCAATCTATGAATTCTTCAAAGCGTTCCTCGACCTTGTAGACAACTCACAAACAATCAAAGATCAGCTACGAGAGACCAACAAGCTACTTAGTGAGAAGTGATTACTTCAGCTCCCCTAAGAGAAGATAGACGAGCCAAAAAAGAACATCTAAACATAGCAGAAGAAGGGTAGTCACCAACATGGTCGCAAATAAAAGTGCAGCAAGAATTCTAATTTTAATCTCGCTGATTGTGAACTTACTGGTGGCAGCTCTAATCACTGTAGTTGGGCTAATGATTGCAAGCTCTCTCGGTGCTGCTAATGAAATTGTTTGGAACTGGAATACGCATAGGCAAATTGAATTAAGGTTTTCAAGTGGCCTTGTTGCGGTCTTGGTTATTTTTGTTAGCTCCGTCTTTGCGCTGTCCTCAGTTGTAACGTATAAACTTCATAGGGCCTTGCTCGAAATGGTTGACAACTCACACTCAATTAAAGATCAGCTACGAGATGCCAACAAGCTACTGAAAGAGAGGGCAAGTTGAAGTCACTATTTAAGTGGTTTTCAAATGAACCAAAGCCATTCACAATTATTGAGCCTACATATGAATGGGAAGGCAACAAGGGCCGCTCACCTTCGGGTCAGTTCAACCTACATATGTTTGACAAAGTAATTTCGGAAACATTCTTAACGTTTGAACGGCATGAAGCCTACCCCTTAAGAACACTGAGGTTTGCTGCATATTCGTTTATGCTCGATCAGCCTATTTCATACGTAAAATCAAAAGAGGGCTTTAATTTTTGGTTTGAGAATAAATCTAGCTTACCAGATGCACAGTTGAAGAGTGAACTTTCTTCTAAAAATTTGAGTGAAAATGCTTTCAAGGATATGAATGAATGGCTGCCCATGTATGCCGTGGGTAAGGTTCGATCAGAAGTAGCTTCTGTGCCGTTCTCTGGGGGTGTAATTGATGTTAATGAGAAGAAGCGTAGAGCAAAGAGGTTTCTTAGAACATTTGGGCAGCTATTCCTGTCTGATGCTTCATCTACGATGTGGGCAGAGGTTGATGGCGATCAACCCAATTCCACACTTCATCAGGATCCCAACCTGTGCCACCCCTTGCGGCCCATTCCGCGAAATCTCTGATCCTGTCCTCCGTCAGCGAGATAAGATCAGTTCCGCGTGGAATAGCAGCGAGCGGCCGATCAGGAATGTAGTCGAGAGGCATATCAAACGGCAGACGCGTCAAGCGCAGCGAAATTGCATCGAGAATTTCTTGGTCCGGAAGACAGATACCATGAGCCTGGAATGCTTGGATTATGCACTGTTTATCAACCGGCGCAGAACTGGGTTTGTAGGCAGTGATCAATGCCGTCTGAAGCGCACGCCACCCTTTTTGAGAATCTAAACCGACATTCCCCAAGTGGCCTGCCGTCTGACGTCAAGATCGCCTGATTGCGCCAGTTGATCAAGCGTTTTTCGTCCCGAGCGGCGTCTGCGGTCGCGCAAACGCCTGGAGTTGGGCGGATCGGGCCAGGAGATACCGTATTGGGGCTCGGCACGAATCACGGCCGTTGTGAATTGAAATCCGAGGTTGATTGATGTGTCGTTGCCCTTGGCACGCTGGGCTGCGTGTCAACGGGGTCGTGCTGTGAAGCGCGCCCCAAGATATCCAATACGAAAGGGCAACGACATGGATTTGTATATCGGTTTAGACGTCTCTCTTGCAAGCACCGCGATTTGCGTGGTGTCCGCGCAGGGCAAGGTGGTGAAAGAAACGGCCGCGCCGAGCGAACCCGAAGATCTGGTGAGGGTCTTGCGTGGCCTGCCCGGGCGCGTCGTTGGGGTAGGGCTTGAAGCTGGGCCATTGTCGCAATGGCTGTATCAGCATTTGACCGAGGCTGGCTTTGCCACCGTTTTGATGGAAACTCGGCAGGTGAAGGGTGCGCTGAAGGCGATGCCGATCAAAACAGACCGGCGCGACGCCGAAGGGATTGCGCGGCTCTTGCAGATGGGGTGGTTCCGATCGGTTCATTGCAAATCCCTGTCGGCACAGGAAATGCGCGCGCTGCTGTCTTCGCGCAAGGCAATCCAGCAAGCGACCCTCTCGCTTGAGCTGTCGATCCGTGGAGTGCTGCGCAACTTCGGACTGAAGATGGGACAGGTGGCCAAGGGGCGGTTTGAACAGCGGGTGCTGGAGCTGGCCGAGGGCAATCCTATGCTGGAAGCTGCCGCGACCCCGATCCTGAGTGCGCGCCGTGCCCTGCGTCAGGAGCTGGCAGGGATGGAGAAGTTGCTGCGTGATCATGCCAAATCGGATCGCGTCTGCCGTCAGTTGATGACCATGCCAGGCGTTGGTTACCGCGTGGCTCTGACGGTCAAGGCAGCGATTGATGACCCTGAACGATTTCGATCTTCCAGAGACGTTGGTCCCTGGGTTGGCCTGACGCCACGCCGCGAGCAATCCGGTGAACGCGATATCATTGGCGAGATCTCACGGGCGGGCGATGCGGGGCTGCGCACGGCGCTTTATCAAGCGGCAACGGTGATGTTGCATAGCGGGCGCCCCAATTGGCTGAGTGCCTGGGCTTGGAATGTCGCCAAACGGCGCGGAAAGAAGCGCGCGACAGTTGCGCTGGCGCGTCGGATCGGGGTGGTTCTGCACCGCATGTGGCGAGACAACGCTGAATTTCGCTACACCCGCTCTGATGCTGTGGCGGCCACCACAGCATAGGCTGTGAAAAACCGCACCCCCATTCACATCAGAGTTCTGAAGCAAAAGGAGAGATAGGCCGCGCCTGACGGCGATGGCTCACCGAGGTCCCCAAGCCGGGACGCGGTTCCCGATGATGCCGACTGTGGGCTAGTCACCAGATAACCATCTGAGTGCGCCTAGGAGATAGGCACGCGGGAACCGTTCTTGGACTGGGTATAATGTAGCGGCCACAGCGCTGACTACGGATGGAAGCACATTCCGGTGCGGGATATTTCGGTGATGCTGATGCGCGCAAAACAAGGCCAAACACACAGCTTCTTCAAACTACAGGGGCGCCGCGGCTCCTATCCCCGGGGCGTTCACCGCTGCGATAGATGGATGTCTTCGCGCTGAACGCCCCTCGCCGTGGTTCTCCTGCAATGATCCCGATCCGCAGGATCGGCCAATCGATGACACCCTCGCAGCCAACAGCTCAGCCGGGGGCGAGACTTTTTGTGAAAATATCTCTTGATAACACCCGCCCCAATATGGAAGCCCGCAGCATCCCGGCTCGGCGGCGACGTTTTTCAGCGCGGTGGACGGACCTGTCCTGCCGCTTTCGTTCAGTTTGGGTCCGGATCGCGGTCATGCGCATAGCGGTGGCGCTCGCAATCGGCGGATGGCGGCAAGGATGGCGCGCACCATTGGGCCAGTCACCGCGACCTCGGCCAGTTGGAAGGTGATGGCGCGGGCGTGGCGGACGACACGCGCCCCGATCTTGATCAGCTTCAGTTGCAGGCTGGTCAATGACCAGTCGGCCATGGCCTCGGGCAGCTCGATGCAGCGCAGGAAGGTTGCCAGATTGTAAGCCAGCGCGTGCAATTGCAGCCGCACCTCGTTGTCGCGGAACTTCCGGCATGACAGCCGCGTCCAGTGGAAGGCGTATTTGCCCTCCTTGATATGCTGCTCGGCCGTGCCGCGCTGGTTGTAGAACCGAACCACCCAATCCGGTTCCATCGGCAAGTTGGTGACGATGAAGCCAACACGCGGGAACAGCTCGCCTGGGTGCCATTCGATCTTGGCAATCACGCGGCGCTCCTTGTCCCAGGACGCGGCCTGATAGTGGAAATCCTCAAAGAACCGCTTCACCTTGGTCAGCGAAGGCCGCCCTACGGGCCGGTTCAGCCGATGCGCGATCTTCTCGCGCAGGACGCTGTTGGCGGGTAGTCGGATGGCGTAGAAATAGCCTACTTCTTCCAGCCGCGCATAGATCGCGGGGTTCGCATAGGCGGCATCGGCGCGGAATAAGCGCATGATGTCGCGCTTGGCATATCGGGCGATGACGGGGTCGAGGACGTCCCGCCAGCCATCAGCACTATGGACGTTGCCATTGCGTAGGGCGCAGCGTTCCAGCATCCCGAACTGGTTGAACAGAAAGTTCGGATGATAGCAGGTGCAGTCGAAATGCCCGTTCCAGGCGGAACCTTCCTGATCGCCGTGGGTGGGGCTGACCGAGCTGTCCATGTCCAGCACGATGAACTTCAGCCCGTTGCGGTCATGAAACCGGTCGATCCACTGGCCGTTCAGGTCGGCCAGTGCCGCCCGGTTCTCGGGCAAGGCCAGCGTCTCGGTCTCGAACCGCCCCATCTGTGAGGCCGAGGCCGCTTGCGCATCGACAGCCCGACCACCAACAACCTGACGCATCACGGGATCGAGCGCGAGACGGTCGGCATCGTTGACGTCCTCGTATCCGGCCAGCCGCCCGAACACTGACTGCCGGAACAGCCCGTCGAGCCGATGGACGGTGTTCTTGCCGGTGCGGTTGTCGCACAGCGCCGCAGACGCGAGGCCAGACAGCCCGAGCGCGTCATCCAGCTCGCGCATCACCAGAAGGCCACCGTCGGAGCTGAGCTGAGTGCCGCGAAATTCCAGTCGCACGCGAGGGTCGAAATCCACCCGATCTGCTCGCTGCAAGCCCGCACCCTCTGGGTGATCCATAAAACTCGCCCCCTGCATCCATCAACACCATGATTTATATAAGAAATACCATGGTTAGGACAGCAAAATCATAGATTTACTTGGGGAATGCGGGGTTGAAGGTAAGCAAGTCAACTTATACCAATCAGCATTGATCAGAACTCTTGAGCCCAGTCGCGGGTTCCAATGGAGGTGATTGTGTCGGGCATGCTGACCAATTTGTTCCAAGCCTTGCAGCAATGATCTACGATGTCTTCATAGGTTTCGAAGATGAGGTTTGATAGCCAGTTGTCTCGCATGAATTGCCAGATGTTTTCGACTGGATTGAGTTCTGGGCATTTTGCGGGGATCGGGATGATGGTGATGTTGTCCGGAATGACCAGCTTGTCAGTCATGTGCCATGCGGCTTGATCCACGAGCACAGCCCCATGTGCTTTGGGTGCGACAGTTTGGGAGATTTCAGCAAGATGCAGGGCCATCGCTTCGGTATTGCACGCTGGCAGCACAAGACCTGCAGCTTTCCCGAGGGCTGGGCAAATCGCTCCAAAGATGTAGCTTGAACTCGTGCGCTGATCATGTGGGGCGGAAGGTCGCGTACCGCGCTTCGCCCATCGGCGCGTGATCTTGTTTTTCTGGCCGACACGCGCTTCATCTTGGAACCAGACTTCGATCACAGTGCCTTGCAGGAGCCGTGCGCGGAGCTTTGCTACTGCGGCTGCAAACCCTTTTTTTTAAAGTCCTCCAGTGCGGCTGTATCTTGCGCGTGATGGCGCGGGCGTGCTGTGAGTTTGACATAACCAAGCGCCCTGAGTTCCCGGCTTATCGACGTCTCGTGAAGTGAAATCCCAAATGTGTCTGCAATCCATTTCCTCAGATCACTCAGGCGCCAGCGGACGACCCCATGGACCGATAAGGTCGGACCGCTCTCAACAATTGCAGCAAGCGCCCTGCGCTGCTCATCGTTAAGCTTAGACTGCTGACCAGGAGCTTTGCCGTTGATCAAGCCGTCAGGCCCGCGGGCATTAAACCGCTCCACCCAGTCACGGACAATTTGTAGGCCAACACCACCAATCCGAGCAGCATCGCTGCGCCGACCGCCATCATAGATCTCCGCCAGCGCCAAAAGCCTGCGGGCTTGGTTGGCATCCTTTGTCTTTCGCGCAAGTTCTCTCAACTTCATGCCGTCGTAGTCTGTCCGTAACGCGAGCGCTGCGCCCATAGAGAGGCCCTCCCCAGAAAATCTGACGCCATTGAGTCAGATCTTCATAGATTTGGGAATCCCAAAACCCTCAGAAGAGTCAGATTTCGCGAGACTTGGTATGACATGACGTTCGGCCAGCCCCACCGCTTTCGCCAGATCGGTGACCGTGTTGAGTTCGCCAGCCTCCATGCGCCGCCGCCAGCCCCACGCCCGGCCAATGGCGCGGAGGATATGCGGATCCTGCGTTCGGTCTTCGCTGGGCAGATAGGTGGCGGGCGGCATGATCTTCGGCCGCCCGTTCTGCTTGCGAACCTTGAGCGGCACGAAGATCTGGATGGACTCGTCGGGTTTCATCATTCCGCCGCCACTGAACTGATGCGGTGGATGCCCCCACCCGCCGGCATCGTATACCATGACGGTTCTATATTCGCTTAGTGGAGGGCACATCGATGACATCAAAGATCAGTATTTTGGCGATCGACTTGGCAAAAGGCAGCTTTCAAGTCTGTGCTGTTGGGCCAGATGGGGTGGTTGTATTCAACCGCGCTATGTCGCGAGCACGGTTGGCGGCGCTACTTGCTGAGCAACCAGCGTGCATTGTAGCGATGGAGGCCTGCGCGACGTCGCACCATTGGGGCCGGTTTGCGCAAAGTCACGGTCATGAGGTTCGGCTCGTGCCAGCTGCTTACGTGAAGCCGTTTGTTAAACGCCAGAAAAATGACCGTGCGGACGCTGAGGCCATTGCGGAGGCTGCCATGCGCCCGACCATGCGGTTCGTGGCAGTAAAGAGCGCTGCAACCCAAGGCCGTGCTGTAGCGTTCCGAACGCATCAATGTATGGTTCGACAGCGGACGCAGCTTATCAACGCTCTTCGCGGTCATTTGGCTGAATTTGGGTTGGTAGCACCCAAAGGACCAGCAAGCCTCAAACTGCTTGAGAATGCGCTTGCTGATGAGAGCACAGACCTACCTGAAGCAGTTCGACACATGGGATCGATCTATGTCGAGCAGATCGCTCGACTCACCAAAGTCATTGACCGGCTTGCAAGTGAGTTGGAAACCTCATCAAAGACAGATGTGCAACTGCGCAGGCTTTGCACCATTCCAGGGATTGGTCCTGTCACCGCAGGTGCTGTCGCGGCATTCGCGCCTGATCTTGATACGTTTGACAGTGGCCGCAATTTCGCCGCTTGGCTGGGCTTGGTGCCCCGACAAAGGTCAACAGGCGGAAAGGCCAGACTGGGATCGGTCAGCAAGATGGGGCAAACCGATATCCGTCGATTGCTTATCGTTGGCGCCATGAGCGTGATCCGCTGGGTGGTTCGCAAAGGCGGCAGCTCGAACCGCTGGCTGGCCGCACTTGTGGCGCGCAAGCCGAAGATGGTTGCCGCGGTTGCATTGGCGAACAAGATGGCGCGGATGATCTGGGCAATTTCGACCAAGCAGGAGAATTATCGAATGGCGTGACCTGATCCCGAGAAAGGAGAAAGGCACGACATGGCCGCAAGGCCAGGGTGAGCGATCGACGAGGAGTACGCGATACGGACTTCGAAGTTCAAGGCAGGGAAATTCAGACCCGGGGCTCGAGCGCTTGCAGCTCTCTGAACCGATGTGAACCCAGCCTTCCGAACAGCATACCGGCCCGTGGCGTCATAGAAGGCCACACTCAGAGGCCTGACACACGTCCGATCGAAGGCCCCGCTGAAAATCGAAGATATCGCTTGCCAAACAGGGGGCATCCACACACGGTCGCAGGGAACGGCTCAGGGCTACTTTCAGCCTATCACTTTCCACTGCGGGAAAGTATGGCGAACCTGCTTACCAAGCTGGTCCAGCATTTTGTTCAACCTTGCGGCTTCTTTCAGCGCGACCTTCTTTGCTTCGGGCTCTGACAAGTCAGAAGTTTCGATCTCAGTAAGGCGGGCTTTAATCTCGGTGCGCTTATAAGCATTGACATGTTTCGCGAGATCTTCGGCAGCTTCAGTCAGTGCTGTAATCATCACCTCAGCGCGACCTAGCGAGCCTAGGTTCGGCTCGATCATCTTGGCAGCCAGATCATCGTTGTAGTGTGTCACATCTTCTAACCCTCGGTCGTCTTTGATCTCGGGCACGGGGAGACCTATGAACTCAAAGCAATCTGAAAAGTCAGAACTGAAATCAAAGTCATTGGGCAGGAACTGGTAGAAGGGGGTCTTGAACACACCGGCGAGCGTAAGGCTCGCGCGCTTTGCTTCTTCTTCTTTGCGCGCTTTGAACTCGCGCAACCGTTCAGCATTTGACTTGGCCATGTTGATTCTCCCTTCGTTTGCGTTTTTATATATAGAAACAAAAACGAAGTGATCCGCAATAGAAAAAATCATCGTGGTAGCTTTTTTATGGGCCCGCTATCCAGCTATGCTGAAGCTTTGACGATCGCCCTGCCGAACGGATGGCGACTTCCGTCTCTGGCGGCATGATTCATAAATTACTTGTGCGAGAAATGTTGCAGCGAACCAGTCCAGCTCACGGGTTTATGTCGCTCACGGCTCAAGGGCGCGCCAGGTGCATCACCAGCGCGCGCAGAACGCCCCAGAAGCGCGGCCTTCATGCCCGCACTATCTGCGCGCGAAACGAACAAACCCCGCGGCAAAACGGCCCTGTGTAGCTGTGCGAAGCATTCTGACAGCAAGATGAGTTCACATGACTGAAAACCCGCCTTGGCTTCAGCAGTCGGTGCGGTTTCGGCTCACGCTCCCTCTGAAACCGTCATCAGTAACCGCACAAGGTTCGTGTTAATGAAGTAGTTGTGCTTCCCTGCCCGGTGCTTTTCCACGAAGCCGTTATCTGCAAGCGTATCAAGGTAGCGCGCTGCCGTCTGGCGTGTGATGCCAAGCTCGGTCTGGACATACTCGATCCGTGTGTAAGGATGTCGGAATAGGTTTTTCAGTAGATCTTGGCTGTAAAGCTTTGGCAGGTCAGACCGCATCCTATGCTTTGTCGTGCGCATCTGTTCGCCAATACCCTCGACCAGTTGCAGCGTGGTGACAGCGGTTTCGGCGACCCCGTCGAGCATGAAGATAACCCAGTCTTCCCAAGCGCCGTCATCGCGCACTGCCTGTAGCAGCCTGTAGTAGTCGCTCTTGTTGCGCGTAATATGCCGGGATAGATAGAGGATCGGAATGTCCAGCAAGGCCGTCCGCGTCAGGTAGAGCACATTCAGAATGCGCCCGATCCTGCCATTTCCGTCAGGAAACGGATGGATGCTTTCAAACTGGTGATGGATCAGCGCCATCTTGATCAGATGCCGTAACAGGGCGCGGCCCAACTGGCATCGTTGCGAGTTGATCGACCGTTTGATGTGATGTGTCGTTGCCCTTGGCACGCTGTGGTGCGTGTCTACGGGGTCGTGCTGTGAAGCGCGCCCCAAGATATCTGACAAAGAAAGGGCAACGACATGGATGTGTATATCGGATTGGACGTCTCGCTCGCAAGCACTGCGATCTGCGCGGTGAGCGCGCAGGGCAAGATCGTCAAGGAAACGACCGCTGCCAGCGAACCGGAGACCCTCGTCGCGACGCTGAAGGCGATGCCGGGTGAGGTTATTGCGGTGGGCCTGGAAGCTGGTCCTCTCTCGCAATGGTTATACCGCTTCCTGAACGATGCAGGCTTTGCCACGGTCCTGATGGAGACGCGGCAAGTGAAGGGTGCGTTGAAGGCGATGCCCATCAAGACTGACCGGCGGGATGCTGAAGGGATCGCCCGGCTTCTGCAGATGGGGTGGTTCAGGTCGGTCCACTGCAAGTCGATGTCGGCGCAGGAGATGCGCGCGCTTCTGTCTGCGCGTAAGGCCGTCCAGCAGGCAACGATAAATCTCGAGCTGTCTATCCGTGGTGTGCTGCGCAACTTTGGGCTGAAGATGGGTCGTGTTGCGAAGGGCCGCTTTGAGGCGCGCGTGCGAAAACTGGCCGAGGGTAATCCCATGCTGGAGGCAGCGGCAAACCCGATCCTCGCCTCACGACAGGCTTTGCGACAGGAACTGGCAGGCCTCGAGAAGGTCCTGCGCGATCACGCCAAGGAGGACCCGGTCTGTCGCACGCTCATGACGATGCCCGGGGTCGGCACTCTCATTGCGCTGACCGTCAAGGCGGCCATTGATGACCCGGAGCGGTTCCGATCGTCCAAGGACATCGGCCCATGGGTCGGGTTGACGCCGAGGCGCGAGCAGTCGGGTGAGCGGGACATCGTTGGTCAAATCTCTCGGGCTGGAGATGTCGGATTGCGCACGGCGCTGTACCAGGCGGCGACGGTCATGCTGCACTGCGGCCGCAAGACCTGGTTGACCGCATGGGCGCTGACTGTCGCCAAGCGGCGCGGAAAGAAACGTGCTACCGTGGCGCTCGCCCGCCGGATAGGCGTTGTTCTGCACCGAATGTGGAAGGATGGCACAGCCTTCCGCTTCGCCCGGGAAGATGCCGTGGAAGTCACACCAGCATAGGCTTAACTCCGAGAAGCGCCTTCAAAGACAAACCCGAAAGCATAGGAGCAGGTTTGGCCGCGCCCGATAGCGCTGGTCATCGAGGTCCCAACCCGGGACGCGGTCCCCGATGATGCCGGCAATCCGCAAGCTACCAGACACGCTGTCTGAGTGCGCTGATCAGATAGGCACACGGGAACCGTTTCTGGACTTGGCATAATGTGGCGGCCGATGCGCCGACCACGGACGGAAGCATCACCCCGGTGCGGGACATTAACCGGTGGCCAAAGCAATCGGCAACGCCCTCATTCGCCAAAACATCAGCGATCTAAACCCTGCTGGCCGATCAAACGGTTTGGCCAATGGCTTTGCTTTGAAATTTTTCTCTTGACCACAACCGCCCTGTTACGGAAGCGGATCAAGGTCGGACAGGTCATCGTCGTTCACGAACCGTTCAAGTTCAGTCATCTGTGTGACGATCTCGTTCTCATCCTGTGGCGGAACGAAGACTATTTCGCCGCTGCGCTCGTTCTTGAGAGCCGTGCCGGGTGTGACGCGAAAACTGTCGTCGCGGCCTTTCAACAAGCGGAACATGTCAATCAGGGTTGAATTCGGGATGAGACCGCCTGTCTCGATCAGCTTGCGATGTCCAAGCCGCAGTGCATCTCGATACCGTGCGACCTCCTTCGCTCCGGGCGACTGTGGGTCGTCAGGAAACACATCAGCTTGGAAGAGTTCGTCCTGTGTCGTGACAATATTCTCGACCTCTGAGGATGCTTTCGCCTCCTGAAGCGCCAGCGTGTCGATCAGGATGCCTTGGTTTGGGATCGTGCGCGCCTGCCCTTTCAGGTCTGCAAGTGCGCGCGACGCTCGATTGAGCGCTTTCAGCACCGGCACTGTTTCCAGTGGAACCGAGGGCGGCAGCGGGCGCGGACTGTAGGTTGGGTTTAACATGTGGATCACGTCATGTTTGAAAAAATCGATTTCGCTAACATGACACAGCGATCGTGTTCGTAAAAGCGCCAATGCGGTAACTTGATCAGCCTCGATGCATCCGGTCATCGCATCACGCTCAACGCGCGCAGAACTGCCAGTTGGATGACAGCGCTCTCCACAGATGAATACCCTGACGCCAGGGGATCGGCAATGAGAGCGCCTAGTGAAGCGTTCTGACTTCCATGAGAATGAAAATCACATTCAATCGCCGATATAGCTTCGCTCCGCGCTTGACCTTCGGACCCACATTCTGCGCTTGGAAGCCACTTGTCTTGTAGGAGACACAAATAACATGGCTGTCGGAATGAATTGATCCAAGACGACAGTCGCTGTCCTTCGATTGATCCTTGGATGTAGCCTTTTCGGATTTCTTGCAGATCGCTGCCAAGCTCGCATCGCTTGTAGAAACTCCATCACACGTGAGCGAGAGAAGCTGCCTGCTGGCGTCATGACCGCGTGCGTGGCTCCGAGCATTCGATAGGGCAACAGGGGGGCAGCATTGGCAGAATCATTGACGCTGCGTATCCGACACCGTGCTGTTCGCTCTATAGGTCAGCGCTGAACAGAAGCCGATTAGGATGGCCATAGCTGGATTGCAGCCATATAAAGCAGGTATCCTCCTCCCAATTCAACGAAAGCCTCAACTCGACGTGCTGACCCGCACTCGAACACAAGGTGTATCGCCAAAAAAGCAACGATCGTTGATTTTCATGCACCATGCCAACCCCCCAGCATGATACTTCAATGGTCGTTGACACAACTTCAATTCTTGTCCATTTTAGATCATAAAATAAACGAGCATAGATACAACGATGCAACCGACTGCGCCAACACTGATCCTGACCCCTGCTGACCTCGGCAAAGCAATCCGGGCTCGGCGGCTGGAGCTTGGGCTTAAGCAGGCCGATGTCGCAATGCAGAGTGGAGTTTCCAACCCGACCATCAGCGCCATCGAGAACGGCAAAGACACTGCCCGCATCGGCCTTGTGCTGCAGGTTTGCCGTGACCTTGGCCTCCGGATCAGGGTCGAGACCTGAACATGCCCCGGCTTGAACTCGAGGTATTCCTGGAGGCCCATCCTGCACCTATCGGTCGGTTGACCCGCTTCGATGATGGCGCGGTCGGGTTTCACTACATCACCGACGCGCTGGCCCACCCACTCTCACTGTCGCTGCCTGTGCGCGAAGAACCCTTCACAGACGCCGAGGCGCGTGCCTTTTTTGCCAACCTGCTTTTCGAGAACGCGCAGCGCGAGCAAGTCATGCAGCGCCATGGTCTGGACTTCACAGATATTGTGGGGTTGCTGGAGCACTTGGGCGGTGACTGCCCTGGCGCGGTTTCGTGTGTGCCGATAGGAACGGGACCGGCGAAGACCCCCGGCGACCTGCTGTCCGACTACGATCCGATAGATGACGACACGCTTCGGCGCATCATGGTTTCGCTGCGCGACCGTCGTCGCGTGCCTGACGACACGCGCGATCCATCGCCGTTAGCGGGGGTGCAGGGCAAGATCGCATTGGCGCAGCTGCCATGTGGGCGCTTCGCCCTTCCCAAGCGCGGGTTGAACGTGCCAACAACCCATATTCTGAAAGTGCCTCGTCCGGGTGAGATGAGCGCGGTTGCGCAGGAGCATCTGGTGATGACGCTGATAGCTGAATTACAGCGCCACCCCGTTGCCGAGACGCAATGTATCGGCGAGGGCGATCTGCAAGGATTACTGATCACCCGCTTCGACCGCCGCATCGATGGCACCACGGTAAGCAGGCTGCACCAAGAAGATTTTGCGCAAGGACTCGGCCTTGGCCCACTTCTGAAATACGAACGCAATGGCAGCGGCGCACGGCGTTTCTCGGCTGAAGCTGTTGGGAGACTGCTGATGGCAACTGAACAGCCTGGTCAAGCACGACAGGCCTTCTTGGAGGTGACGCTGCTAAACTTGGCGCTCGGCAATACCGACAATCACGCCAAGAACCACGCGCTGCTCTATACCGGTCAGCGCCCAACTTTCGCGCCCATCTACGATACCATGCCCGTGCTGATTGAAGATCAGGTGACACACCAGTTGGCGTTCGACATCGGCCGCGCACAGATGACAGATGAAATCACCCGCGCGGATCTCGACACCTTCATCCTTGCTCTTGGCTTTCCAAGGACGACCCCGGCGCTTCTGGCCCGGTTGCAACAGTTGTTGACGGCGACTGTTGCGCACATTCCCGAGATGTCAGGTCCGGTGCGCAAGCGGATCGGCGACGCGATGGCAGTGCAGACATGCGCGCTGGCCCAAGCGCTGGAGATGGACATCGATACCCCCAAACGCGATCTGGTCGTCCTCAACCGGCCTTGAGTCTTAAAGCACCCCCTGGTCACGCCGAAGCAGCTCCCTGCGCGTTTGTGCGCATGCTGCGTCACGTCCGAAGATTACAGCTGACTTCCTTCGCTCGATCCCTGTATGTAGCCTTTTCAGACTTCCGTGGCGGTGACAATGATCTGCGCTGAGAGCGCATCAGCGACTCGCTGACAGGCGCACCGCTCTGGACAGCGCATCAGCACGCCCCCTGCCCACACCGACTCTCTATGCGCCTGTGAGCGCTTCTAATCGTGATGGGCGGGGACATCATATGCTGGCGGTCAGAAGGCGACGTAATTATACCAAGTCTCGCGAAATCTGACTCTTCTGAGGGTTTTGGGATTCCCAAATCTATGAAGATCTGACTCAATGGCGTCAGATTTTCTGGGGAGGGCCTCTCTATGGGCGCAGCGCTCGCGTTACGGACAGACTACGACGGCATGAAGTTGAGAGAACTTGCGCGAAAGACAAAGGATGCCAACCAAGCCCGCAGGCTTTTGGCGCTGGCGGAGATCTATGATGGCGGTCGGCGCAGCGATGCTGCTCGGATTGGTGGTGTTGGCCTACAAATTGTCCGTGACTGGGTGGAGCGGTTTAATGCCCGCGGGCCTGACGGCTTGATCAACGGCAAAGCTCCTGGTCAGCAGTCTAAGCTTAACGATGAGCAGCGCAGGGCGCTTGCTGCAATTGTTGAGAGCGGTCCGACCTTATCGGTCCATGGGGTCGTCCGCTGGCGCCTGAGTGATCTGAGGAAATGGATTGCAGACACATTTGGGATTTCACTTCACGAGACGTCGATAAGCCGGGAACTCAGGGCGCTTGGTTATGTCAAACTCACAGCACGCCCGCGCCATCACGCGCAAGATACAGCCGCACTGGAGGACTTTAAAAAAAAGGGTTTGCAGCCGCAGTAGCAAAGCTCCGCGCACGGCTCCTGCAAGGCACTGTGATCGAAGTCTGGTTCCAAGATGAAGCGCGTGTCGGCCAGAAAAACAAGATCACGCGCCGATGGGCGAAGCGCGGTACGCGACCTTCCGCCCCACATGATCAGCGCACGAGTTCAAGCTACATCTTTGGAGCGATTTGCCCAGCCCTCGGGAAAGCTGCAGGTCTTGTGCTGCCAGCGTGCAATACCGAAGCGATGGCCCTGCATCTTGCTGAAATCTCCCAAACTGTCGCACCCAAAGCACATGGGGCTGTGCTCGTGGATCAAGCCGCATGGCACATGACTGACAAGCTGGTCATTCCGGACAACATCACCATCATCCCGATCCCCGCAAAATGCCCAGAACTCAATCCAGTCGAAAACATCTGGCAATTCATGCGAGACAACTGGCTATCAAACCTCATCTTCGAAACCTATGAAGACATCGTAGATCATTGCTGCAAGGCTTGGAACAAATTGGTCAGCATGCCCGACACAATCACCTCCATTGGAACCCGCGACTGGGCTCAAGAGTTCTGATCAATGCTGATTGGTATTACTGCTCGGATAAGTCGAGGGCGTCGCCTTCAAGGATCTCCCCGGTGCCAGCGCTCTCACCATCCTGCATCCATTCAAGCGTCGTGCCATCGATGACTGCCTGATAGCAGCCAAATTCGGTGCCGGGATAGCAGACGCCTGAGCTATGCGGGAATTTGGGTGATGGCATGAATTGAAAGGCGGCGTATTGTGGCGGGTGTCAAAGCCAGCCAGAACCTCACGAGGAGCAATACGCCTATGAAGAACGATACAACCATTCTACCGTTTCGCCAATCAGAAACTATCGTCGACCCGCTGACAGAACTGGCACGGGAAGGCGCACGCCGGATGCTGGCGGAAGCGCTGAAAGCCGAAGCTGATGCATTTGTGGCCAGCTTTGCGGACGAGAAGCTGGACGATGGCCGCCAGCGGATCGTCCGCCATGGACTTGGCCCTGAACGTCAGATCCAGACGGGCATTGGCGCTCTGAATGTGCAGCGCCCCAAAGTGCGTGACCGGATGGCGGCACTCGATCCTGCGCAAAAGATCCGCTTCACCTCGAATATACTGCCGAAATGGGCGCGCCGCTCGGTCAGCTTGGACGCGCTGTTGCCCGTTCTCTACCTGAAGGGCATTTCCACGGGCGATTTCCAGGAAGCGCTGTCAGCCATTATGGGCCCCGATGCACCCAACCTGTCTCCGAGTGTCATATCCCGCCTGACCGCAGGTTGGCAGGCAGAATATGATGCCTGGGCGCGGCGTGATTTGTCTGCGCGCAATTACGTCTACATATGGGCAGATGGCGTCTATCTGCAGGCGCGCATGGAAGAAAATGCCGAATGCATGCTGGTGATCATCGGAGCCACACCGGAGGGCAAGAAGGAACTGATCGGCTTTCAGGTTGGGCTTCGGGAAAGCTCGCAGAGCTGGCATGAATTGCTGAGCGATCTCAAGGCTCGGGGCCTGTCTGTCGCCCCCAAGATCGCGGTGGGCGATGGCGCCTTGGGGTTCTGGAATGCATTGGACAAGGCATTTGGCAGCACGAAGCACCAGCGCTGCTGGGTTCATAAGGTGAAGAATGTGCTGAACTGTTTTCCCAAGCAGATGGCCGCAGCCGTGAAATCTGATCTCGATGATATCCAGCATGCCGCTACGAAAGCGGAAGCGAAGGCCGCAATGGATCTGTTCAGTGAGAAATATAAGCAGAAATACGAAAAAGGCGTGAATTGCCTGACCAAGGACAGTGACGCCTTGCTGGCTTTCTTCGACTTCCCGGCTGATCACTGGGGCCATCTGCGCACGACGAACCCCATTGAGAGCGTCTTCGCCACGGTTCGGCACAGAACGGTTCGCACAAAGGGTGCGCTCTCGCAAAAGACCGCGAAACTGATGGTCTTTACCCTCATTCAGGCCGCGTCCAAGAAATGGTTGCGCCTCAATGGCAGAAATCAGTTGCCAAAAGTCATCGAAGGAATCACATTCAACGACGGCGTCGAAGTGATTTTTGACGCACCAAGCCGCGCCGCCTGAAAATGCGCGTCACCCAAATTCAAGCATAGCTCCAGACGCCTTCGTCCGTAATCTCATATGCGCCAGAGGTCTCGGTGTCGTAATAGGTGCCATCTTCGGCGAAATAGCTGCTGTAGCCACCGCCGCCCATGTCGCCTTGGAAGGTGTTTCCTACGAGTGCTTGGCGCAATTCGTCCTGAGTTGTCGCGAAGGCTGGGACTGCAAGGATCGCGACAGCCAAAGGTGCAAGTATACGTGCGAATTTCATTCGGGACTCCATGATTGCTATTTGCCTGAAAAGACTTGGCCCATCACATCGAAAAGGCAAATCAGTCAAATCCTGCTGGTTGGTTCCGCATCGTCTTCCCAGTTCGGTGTGCGAAACGCGCTGACCATGAAATCGATGAAATTGCGAATGCGCGGCACGACATGACGGTCAGGCAAGAAGACCGCATAGATCGCTGTATCATCCACGGGAGTGTAGTCAGACAAGATCTGCACCAGGCGTCCCTGCTGGATCGCGGGACGTGCCAGATGCTCTGCCGCCCGCATGACGCCAAACCCAGCAAGGCACATGTCGAAAAGCGACATACCCTGATTGCTTCGGAAACGGCTTTCTGCACGAAATGTCACAGGTTCACCGCTATTTGCGAACGTCCAGAGGTTCAGGTGATCACGGCTGCCATCCCAGGCGAGGCAGGGCATCCTGCCAAGATCATCCAGTGTCCTGGGCGTGCCGTGGCGCGCAATCAGCTCTGGTGCAGCCACGATGATGCGCTGCAGGCTGCACAGGCGGCGGTGCATCAAGCTCGAATCCGGTAACTTGCCCATTCGGATCGCGACATCGACAATATCATCTATCAGATTTTCATAGTCATCGGTCAGACGCAGATCGAGCGCCAAGCTGGGGTGCTGCTTCAGAAAATCTGACATCAACGGCGTGATACGGTCGAGCCCGAAAGCAATTGGAGCCGAGACCCGCAAACACCCGTCTACCTGCATCGCATCCTGCTGCCAGTCGGCCTCGAAACGCTCGACGGTATCGAGGAGCTTCCGCGCGGCGTCGCGGAAACGCGCACCTTCGGGTGTCAACCGATGGCCGCGCGTAGTGCGATGCAGCAGCCTTGCGCTCAACCTTGCTTCGAGGCGTTGAATGGTTTGGCTGACAAATGGCTGGCTGACGGCAAGTGCATGCGCCGCAGCCGTGAAGCTTCCGGTCTGCACAACCGTGCAGAACACCTGCATTTCCACAAGACGATCATCCTTCATAAGGGGCCTCCGCTGCCTGTGCTGATACAAGCATCTGCAATAACTGTTATTACAGTTATTTCATTGATCCGTCAGCCCGGTTTTTCGATACTCAAGTCAATCCACCAACCAGCGACACCGCCGGTGCCACGGCGCAAGCAAGGAGACCCTCATGCTCGACCTCGGAAAACGTGTCTCGATCTACCAGCCTGAACAAGAAGGTCTGATCTTTCCCGAACTTCCAGAATTCGCCTCGGTTGAAGACGAGAGGCGGCACCGCAAGGAGCGCCTTGTCGCCGCGTGTCGTGCTTTTGCACAGCAGGGCTTCGACTATGGGTTCGCGGGCCATCTGACTGTGCGCGACCCCGAGCGGCCAGAACTTTACTGGACCAATCCGATGTGCGTGCATTTCGCGAAGGTCAAGATGTCGAACCTGATCCTCGTTGACCATACGGGCAAGGTGATCGAGGGCGACTATGCGGTCAATCGGGCCGGGTTCGTGCTGCACGCCAATGTGCATGAAGAGCATCCCGACATTATCGCGATGTGCCATGCGCATACGACCTACGGGGTCGCCTGGTCAGCCACAGGTCGCCCGATCGACCCCATTACACAGGATGCATGCGCATTCTTCGAGGATCACGTAGTCATCGGCGAACAGGGCGGGCAAGTCGCTGTTGAGAACCATGCTGGCAGCGATGTCGCCAAGGCGTTCAAAGGCGTCAAGGCCGCCTTGCATCAGAACCATGGGTTGCTGACCGCCAGCCGGCACTCGATTGAATCGGCAGCCTTCTGGTTTATCGCACTTGAGCGGTGCTGCCAGCAGCAACTCGATATCCTCGCTTCTGGTATCACACCCATTCGTATCCCGGATGATCGGGCGCGCTATAGCCGAGAACATGTTGGCAGCGACTATATCGGTTGGCTGCATTTCCAGACGATCTGGAACCAACTCGTCGAGGATCAACCCGACATGTTTGACTGAAACGGGGCAATGTCTGGCATCGGAATCCGATCGTTCTGACGAGGGTGGGCTCTTATATCCCGTCAGGTTCTTGGCGGACCATGTAGCGCTCGTTGATATGGACCGCCGCCGCACCGACGGCGCGGGCGACAGTGCCAAATGACCCCTGCGCAACCTCTGGATACGGTATGCCACCAAGGTCTATCTGGCTAAGGCGCGACTCCAGCAAGCGTGCCAGACGGCTGCGGACATCTTGCGGCAAAGCGCCGTCAATAATGACCCCCTCGAAATCAATCACAGCGCTGGCCGAGACAATCGCATGGGCCAGACTGCGCGCACTTCGCAAAATCCAATGAGACAGCGCCGGCTCAAAACTGTTCCAGTTCTGATCCGCAAGATGGCGGGCAGGATGCGGCGTGCCCTGATGATCCAGCATCTGATGCAACACGGTCAAAGACGCATGATCCACCAACCTTGTGCCCCCCGGTTCATCTGGAATCCGCAAAGGGCCTAAAGCCCCGGCATTGCCACGGCAGCCGCGAAACACCCCCCCATTCAACACCACCCCACCGCCGATGAACGTCCCGACAAAGAAGTATAAGCTGTCAGGCTTGATCCTGCGCGCGCCAAATACCCATTCAGCGTAGCAGGCGGCGGTCGCATCATTCTCGACCAAGATCGGGCCGGGCAGCAACCCTTCGAGCGTGGCGGCGATGTCGTGCCCACGCCAAACATCCATCTTATCCTGCAACGCCCCAAAATCGCCGGACCAGTGCCAGAGCTGCGACGGGATTGCAATTCCGCTTCCGGCAATCGCGTCGAGGGTGAGTGCCGCTTCTTGGAGCAGTGTGTCCAGATTGTTTTCGACGAAAGCGGTTGCGCGCACTGGCGTCGGGTAATCGTGATCCTGTTCACAGCGCGCGCGTACAGAACCGCAGAAATCGACCACAACCATGTCAAACCCGCGCCGCCCGATTTTCAAGCCGATATGAAAGCGCGCGTCAGGGTTCAGCCGCAGCGGGGTCGATGGCTGGCCGGTCCGCCCGCGCATCGGCTCGCCACGTAGAAGAAAGCCGTCCTCTTCCAACGCGTTCACGATCACCGAAATCGCATTGGGCGACAATCCCGTGACGCGCGTAAGTTCTGCCTTGGTTGCGACGCCGTTCCGCCGGATCAGATGCAGGACAAGCCGTTCGTTATTGTCGCGCACCGTTGTCTGATTTGATCCCTTCACCTTCCTCGACCTCCGCTTGCCAATCGGCCGTAGCCATGAGGACCAACAAATCGCTCGGTTGCGCCGCCCCTACATGCGTTCATACGCAACCCGATCCCATTTCGTAAAGCACTAGATCATTCTTTTATACTTCATTTGAAAGTTTTTATTTGACCGCCAGGGCCCTACATTGCCATGACCTGCTCAGAAGATGCCGAGAATACTGCAATATTAAATCATCTAGCAGTATCTTAATGGTCATGCGCGACGGGAGTAGCGCAAGACTGCACAAGGGGGGAGAATGCCACACACGCGCGTGGTCCAACAGCTCTGCACACAGGTGATGTCCGCGCAAAGCGGCACCGGACGTGTGCTGGTGGCGGTGGCTGGACCGCCCGGTGCTGGCAAATCCACGCTCGCCGCTGAACTTGTCACGGCACTGCGCGCGCAGACAGGTGAAAGCAGTGCGGCCCTTGTTCCAATGGACGGATTCCATCTGGATAATGAGGAGTTGCGCACACGGGGGCTGCTGGCCACAAAAGGCGCGCCCGAAACCTTTGACACAACCGCCTTTGTTGCGCTGGTTGCCGCCATTCGCAAAGACAACGGCGATCTGACGTATCCGCTGTTCGACAGGGCATTGGACAAGACCCTGCCCGATGCCGCAACCTTGCCCGCCGCTGCCCGCATTGTCGTGTTCGAGGGAAACTATCTGTTGTTGCAACAGGGCGGCTGGGCTGCGCTTTCGGGCATGTTCGACGTAACCGCCTTGCTGTCAGTGCCCCTGCCGGTTTTACGCGCGCGGCTTGTTGCGCGCTGGCTTGAGCACGGACTGACAGAACAGGACGCCGAAGCGCGCGCCACGCGCAATGACTTGGTCAATGCGCGTACCGTTCTGGACCATAGCGCGCCTGCTGATCTTTTGCTTTCAGCGCAGTCTGACGGACAGATTGCCATCGAGACAAAACGCGAAAGGGTCAATCGAGCCGGTTGATCTTTTACAGCGCCGCGCGTGCCGTCATGCGCTGCGTTCAAACATAGGGGGAATGGATGGCCGGTGTAAGCATCCAAAATGTCGAGAAAACCTTTGGCGCAACCCGCGTCATTCATGGCATTGATATCGAGATTGAAGATGGTGCCTTTGTCATTCTGGTCGGCCCATCCGGCTGCGGAAAATCAACGCTCTTGCGGATCATTGCAGGGCTGGAAGATGTGACATCCGGCGCGATCAAAATCGGCGGTGTCGAAGTTAATGACATGGCCCCCAAAGACCGGGACATCGCGATGGTGTTTCAGAATTACGGCCTGTATCCGCATATGACCGTGGCGCAGAACATGGGATTTGCGTTGAAGCTTTCTGGCATCTCCAAGGCCGAAATTGCAGAGCGCGTGGGAAATGCAGCCGATATCCTGAACCTGACCCCCCTTCTGGACCGCTACCCCAAACAACTGTCCGGTGGTCAGCGCCAGCGCGTTGCGATGGGCCGCGCCATCGTGCGCGACCCGCAGGTGTTCCTGTTCGACGAACCGCTTTCAAACCTTGATGCGAAGCTGCGCGTGCAGATGCGCGCCGAGATCAAGCAATTGCACCAGCGGCTGAAAGTCACGACCGTTTATGTGACCCATGATCAGATTGAGGCGATGACCATGGCCGATGTGATCGTCGTCATGCATGACGGGGTGGTCAAGCAGGCAGGCTCGCCGTTGGAGCTGTATGACCGGCCCGCCAACCTGTTTGTTGCGGGTTTCATTGGCTCGCCGTCGATGAATTTCGTGGATGCAAAGGTGACAGGCGATACGCTTGTCTTTGACGATGGCCAGACCTTGCCAGTCCCTACAGACGCCACCCTGTCAGACGGGCAGATTGTGCGCGTCGGCATCCGGCCCGAAGACCTGATCGTGGCCGATGCGGGCCTGTCGATGCGCGTCAAGATCGTAGAGCCGACAGGGGCAGAAATTCATGTCGGCGCTCAGATGGGCGGTGTGCCCATGACTGTTGTTTTGCGCGACCGACACGATCTGCACCCCGATCAGGATTTGATCGTCGCGCCACTACCGGGTCGTGCGCACCTGTTTGACCCCAAGACAGAGGCGCGGCTGAACTGAACCGCGTCCACAGAACTTGCAGACATCATGGAGGAGGAAAGACTGATGACTGATCTGACCAGAAAAACCACTATCGCCGGGGGTATTGCCCTTGGCCTGACCATGGCCGGAAGCGCCATGGCGCAAGACACCACCATCCGCTGGGCCTTGCATCCTGGCGCCGAAGCCGATGCGGTCGTCAATTACTTTGCGCCCAAATATGAGGAAGAAACCGGCATTCGCGTGATCGGGGAAATCCTGCCGCCAAACCAGCTGCGCGACCAGATGTCGATTGAAGCGATTGGCGGAACAGGGCGCTGGGATCTGGGCTATCACAGCCCCGGCTGGTTCGGCAGCTTCGCCGATCATGTCGTCGATCTGACACCCTATATCGAAGAGCATGGCTTCGACGTCAATGCCTATCCAGAGCTTGTCGTTGAAAGCCACATGCTGTCCGATGCGCGCCCCGGCGAGATCATCGCCCTGCCCACGACCCCTGCCGCACCCATGCTGATCGTGCGCCGCGACTGGTTTGAGCACCCTGACGAGCAGGAGGCGTTTGAAGCCGAATTTGGCCGCGCTCTCAGCGTGCCAGAAACTTGGTCCGAATTGCGCGAAGTTGCAGGCTTCTTCACCCGCGATGCGGGCGAGACATTGGCAGGCGAAACGCTGGAGCGGTCCGTTTATGGATGGGCTGACGCACTGGGCGCAGGCGCAGGCATCACCCGCAGCTTTATCGTGGTTCTGTATTCGACCGGCGTGTCGGGCTGGGATGAGGATTTCACCCCAGATATCGACAACCCCATCGTGGTGGAAGCGGCAGATTATTTCGTCGATCTCGCCCAGAACACCGCGCCCCGCGAAGCGCAGAACTGGGGTTTTCTTGAAGGGCTGGAAATGTTCCGCGACGGGCGTCTGGCCACTGCGACCATGTGGCCGCAAGGTGTCGGCACGGTCGAGGATGAAGCTGGCAGTGCCGCAGGCAATACCGGCTATGCCCCTCTGCCGATGTGGGAAGACAATATCGCGGGCCTGACGCAAGGCACGCCTTTCCTTGGGGGTGGTGGTGTGTTCATCTTTGACACGCCCAATTCTGAGGAAGCCTTCAAATTCCTGAAGTGGATGTTGCAGGACAATGAAATCGAGTGGGGCAAGCAGTCCGAGCAATTCTCGACGTCCGGCCACTTCGCCAGCGAAGAGTTGCGCAACCTGCGTCCCTACTATCCTGACTTCCTGCCCGCCTACGAGCAGGTTCTGGAATCGGTCTTCATCCGTCAGGGCATCCCGGAATACGGCGCGGTCATGTGGAATGGCACGACTGAATTCATCACGGATGTCTTCTCGGGCGATCTGACGGCTGAACAGGCGCAGACCCGTTGGGTGAACGAGATGACCAGCGCCTTCCGCCGCGCAGGCTACATCGAGTAACGCACACTGGCGCGGGCGGCCCCTGCCCGCGCAGCACTTTACTTAAGAGGGAACACAGCCATGGCAACTCGGCGCGACAAGTTTACACGCGGTTGGTGGTTCATCCTGCCCGGCCTGCTGCTGATGGCCGCCATTGTCGGCACGCCCCTGTTCATGGGGCTGCGCTACAGCCTGCATGACGTGTTCCTGTACTCTTTCCGCAACCAGACCTTTGTTGGCCTCGACAATTATCGCCGCGCCTTTGCCGACCCACTCTACATCAACTCGCTTCGCTTGACGGGGATCTTCACGGTCGGCTGTCTGGTCATTTCCATCGGTCTGGGCATCCTGATCGCATTTCTGCTGAATGCCCGTCAGGTCAAATTTCGAGCCATGTGGATGGCGCTGTTCCTGATCCCTTTCGTGATGACACCCGTTGTCGGCGGCATCGCGTGGCGGTTTTTCATCTGGCAACAGGAAGTGGGCGTCGTCAATCAGGTTCTCACCTTCTTCGGCGGCCCTGCGCCCTATTGGCTACTGGACCGCGAAACCGCACTCTGGGCGACGATCATCACAAATTCATGGCACCTGATCCCGCTGGCGACGCTTGTGTTCTACGCCGCGCTGACCACGATCCCTGATGAGTTGCACGAAGCCGGGCGCGTTGATGGCGCGGGCCCGTTTCAGGCGCTGTGGTATATCGTACTGCCCATGCTGCGCCCGCATATCCTGTTTGTGTCGATCATCATCATCACATCGGCCTTTCGAGAATTCGATATGATCTGGGCGCTGACCGGCGGGGGGCCGGGACGATCTACCACGGTCCTGTCGATTTTTGCCTATAATCGAGGGATCGCAAATCAGGACATGGGCATGGCCAATACGATTGCCTTTACGATGTTCATCATCATGGCCGTGGTGGCGTGGCTGTATATCACACTCTATCGCAAGACATTGGGGGACAAAGCATGATCTCCGCGAGGGTAAAGAAACGCGGCACGGCTTGGATAGTGCATGGCTTGCTGGGTCTATGGTTGGTCATTTCGCTGCTGCCGCCTGTGATGCTGGTCGCCGCCAGCCTGAACCGCACCGCACTCTTTCGCAGCCCGCTGGACCTGCTGACCTTTCAGGATTTCACGCTGGAAAACTTCTCCGAGGCGTTTACGCGCGGCGACTTCTGGTTCTTTTTCACCAATTCGGTGATCATTTCCGCCTCCGCCGTCGTTATCACACTGGTGGTCTGCGTGCCGCTGGCCTACGGGCTGACCAAGATTTCAGGCCGCGCGCGCGAGGTCGTGTCCTTCGGCGTGCTGGCGATGCGCTTCATTCCCTATGTCGTGCTGGCGCTGCCGCTGTTTCTGATCTTCGTTAATCTGGGTCTGTCAGGATCACGTTTTGGATTGCTGCTGGCGCATTTGTCGATCCATATTCCTTTTGCCACATGGATGCTGGTGGGCTTTTTCGACACTGTCCCCCATGAATTGGAAGAAGCGGGTATCGTCGATGGGTGCAGCCCTTGGAATTTATTCTGGAATGTTTCGTTGCCGGTGGTGCGCTCTGGCGTTGTGGCGCTGGCAATCCTTGTCTTCATCATTTCGTGGAATGAATATCTGTTTGCGCTGTTCCTTGCGGGCAATGACGCACAACCGTTGACCGTGGGTATAACCCGTTTCCTTGGCGGGGCCGAGGCAGGGGCGGAATATGGCATCATCGCAGCCTATGCGGTTCTGGTCATCGCGCCGGTGATACTGTTCGCGTTGACGGCAAATCGCTTCATTGTAAGTGGGATGACCGCCGGTGCTGTGAAAGGTTGATGCGAAACCACTTTGCATCGCGGTCGCGCGCGGGAACGCGCAGGCGCTCAGGCTTCAAGCACAGGGAATTGTGGCGCGCAAGAAACCCGCCGGGACAGGTGTCGCTGCCCCGGCGGTAAGTCGGGCTTAGTCGCCCATGACTTCTTCAGTAGAGGCGCGGACGCGGCGGACGTTTTCTTCCATCTCGTCCTGATCCATATAGACAACGGGGAAGAAAATGTTGTCCTCGGTCACGGCGCGGAACTCCTCGCTCTCGCTGGCGAATTCCGCGGCCCCCATTAGCGTTTCTTTAACGCTATCCGGAACACCTGCCGGCACAATGACAGTACGCCAATCTTCGATCGAGTAGTCGTAGCCAAGCTCCATCAGCGTTGGCACATCGGGATAGAACGGGCTACGCTCGGATGTCAGAAAGGCCGCGACCACCATCTCGTCCGATGGTGTGTATTGCGCATGTGTGCCACCTGAATAGGCGAAATCCACCTCGCGCCCCAGCACAAGTGGTGCCATGCCGCCACCGCCCCCCGTCGGAACGATGGCAAGGTCCAGCCCCTCCTGCTCGGCCACACGGCGGATGATCGCTTCGTCCAACCCAGTCTGCTGGGCGTAGGTCACCCGGTTTTCGCGCCCATACTCAAGGATTTCCTCAAAGGTGGTGAAGGGCTGCCCGGCGGCGGTCACGATAGCGGGTTGGGTCAGTGCCAGACCGGCAAGATACTCGAAATCGTCGATCTCGTACTCGACGTCTTGCAGGATCGGTGTGAATGTCAGCGCCGTGACCCCGCCAAAGAGGAACGTGTAGCCATCAGGATCGGCATTGGCCAGTCGGCTGAACGCCACAGCCGCACCGGCACCGGGCTGGTTCACCACGTTCACGGGTTGACCCAGATGCGCTTCCATCACGTTTGCCAGCACGCGGCCCTGAATATCGGTGGAGCCGCCGGGGGCAAACCCGATCACCATTGTCAGCGGTGCAGTCGGCCAGTCGTCTTGGGCCACAGCAGGCACAGCAACGACCGCACCAAGTGCGAGTGCCGAGGTGGATACAGCCAGAAATGTCCGTTTATTCATTTGAGTCTCCCTGTTGGGGTTGCAGTAAGCCCGTCAGCATGTTTGCCAGCGGACATGGCCTCTTCCCCAAGCACGCTGCCAGCATGAAGCATGGCGACATGGTGCCGTGGATGAAGAAGATCGTGATGGGCCTGCGGCTGGGGCTGTGCAGGCTGATCGAAAGGGTGCATGCTCAATGCGCGCCGGTACCTGAGAACAGCCCGCATAGCCCCAAAACACGGATGGTATCTGCGCAGTTTGGGGGAGATTCTTACGCAAAGGACCGCTCGATTTCTTTCATTTTCACCTGCCAGAATGTCCCCGAGTCGCAGCGACGGTGGCTTAAATATTTCGTTCGGTCAACACTTGCATGAAATTTTTATTTTGAATTAGATCGCCCGACGCAGCCCTTGGTGAGCCAGCCAAGGCCGTGCCTGGAAGGCGCTATCGACGGTGCTGCCGCAGATTGGAGCCTTACCCAGTCAGCCATTTTGATCGTGAGAAAATGGCGACACGCACATCACCCGCCAAAATAAGGAGCTAAGTGACGAAAATATTGGCTCGCGCTGAAATGCAGCGCGTGCCCCCTGAACCTCCGCGCCGAAAGAGCGTCAGGAAACACCCCGTGCACTGGTATTCAAAAAATATTCAAAAAAACTTTTGACTGAACTAAATATTTAATGCAGTGTTGCGAGAGTTGCCAAGCGTTAAGGATACACCCAACATGCCGACCATTGATCTTGAGTTTGTAAGAGCGAACTTCCCGTCCCTGCGCAATGATAGCGTGTTGCTTGATAATGCAGGCGGATCGCAGGTGTTAGAGCGCGTGGCCGACCGTGTGCGCGACTACCTGCTGTCGGAAACAGTGCAGCTTGGCGCTTCTTATGACGCATCGCGCCAGTCCGGGGATGCAGTGGATCGCGGTCGTGCGGCCATCGCACAGCTTGTGAATGCAGCCCAGCCCCAAGAGGTCGTCATGGGTGCAACCGCAACCCAGTTGTTCGACCAGTTGGCCCGCGCCCTGTCAAAGAAATGGCAACCCGGCGACGAAGTGATTGTCACGGATTTTGATCACGAAGCCAATATCGGACCATGGCGCAATCTGGAGGCACAGGGCATCGTTATCCGCGAATGGCGTATGCCAAAAGGGAACGATATTCCGGATATGGACGATTTGAAGGCCCTTCTTACTGACAAGACAAAACTTGTCGCGTTCACCCATGTCTCGAACATCTTTGGCAGCATTATGCCTGTGCGCGAGATTACCGATATCATTCACGCACATGGTGCGCTGGCCTGTGTCGATGGGGTTGCATTCGCGCCGCATCGTGCCGTCGATGTGCGTGCCCTTGGTGCGGATTTCTATGGCTTCTCGCTCTACAAGGTTTACGGGCCGCATCATGCAGCGCTCTATGGGCGCTACGACATCTTGCGCGACCACGCGGCGAATATAAATCACTATTTCTATGGCGAAGACCGTGTTCCCAACAAGCTGGAGCCGGGCAATCCGAATTATGAACTGGCCCATAGCTGCATTGGCATTGTGGAATATCTGGAAGAATTTGCGGTCAAGCACGGTGTGAATGCAAGTGGCCGACCCGCCATTGAGGCCGCCTTCGACATCATGGCCGATCACGAGACTGATCTCTCGGAGCGGTTGCTTACGTTCCTGCGCAGTCGCAGTGACATTGAAATAATTGGTACTGAATCGGCAGATCGTGCGCGGCGTGTGCCGACCATCTCGTTCATTCACAAAGGGCACAGCTCCGAGCAACTGGTTCGGAAGATTGACCAGTCCGGCATCGGGATACGGTTTGGGGATTTCCATTCCAAGCGTCTGGTCAATGGAATGGACACAGGCACACCAGACGGGGTGATCCGGGTTTCAGCCGTTCACTATAACACGCTGGAAGAGATGGACCGTCTGATAGCGGCCCTCGACGCAGCGCTTGAAGAATCTGCCTGAACATTCACCTTTTCCAAGGATAAAGCGATGACACAAGCGCTCTCCAAACCCGATACACCTGAAGCGTTTCGCGCGCAATTTCTGGAAAACCGCGCGCGGTTTAGCAAGAAGCTGCTTCAGACCGGGTCTTTCGTGATTGAGAACCCGCGTGTCATCGCCTTGAATCCTGTGTCGCGGATCGGGGCAACAGCAGGGCTGAGTGCAACCCATTTCGTGCGGCTGGCCAAGGAAATGGGATTTTCCGGCTTCTCCGAGATGCAAACCATGTTTCGCAAACCCTTGCATGCCGCAGAGACACTGCCACAGGGCGAGCGCATCATGCATTCGGGCGGCGAGCAGATCATCAGCGATCCTGCCAATATCGCCTCTGTCGGGCGCGCGTTCGCTCAGGCCAATGTCGAAAGTCTGGGCAACCTGTATGAAAAGCTGTCGGTCATGCCCCTGGCGGAGGCGCGCGATCAGATACTCAAGGCGCGCCTGATATATGTAATCGGGATTGGCCGATCCATGGGGCCAGCGGCTTATCTGGCCTATGCCTTGGGGCGGGTAGGGTTGCAGGCCATACACCTTCTTGGCGTCGGGCAAGCCTTGCAGGATCAGGCCAAGGCAATGCACCCGGACGACCTGCTGATCGCGCTTAGCTTTCCACCCTACGCCGCCGAGACATTGCAGATCTGCGAGCAGGTGCGCGCACAGGGCAACACCATCCTTGCGCTGACCAACAGCCCGGTAAGCCCGATCACTATGGGTGCCCAGACCGTGCTGACCATCGAGGATGCCGAGTTGCGCGGGTTTCGCGCACTCACTGCCCTGACCACTGTCATGCAGACGCTGATGGTGGGGGTCGCCTACGAGAAGGGTCTGACAGACGATCCCGACATCATAGATTCCATCAACGCCTAAGGCCCAAGACAGTATGCTTGATCTCATCATCCGAAACGGAACCATCGCAACAGCCAGTGAGCAATTCAGGGCTGATATCGGTGTCAAATCCGGCAAGATTGCCGCTTTGGGGCATGATCTGGGACCGGCGCATGACGTGATTGATGCTGCGGGTAAATTTGTTCTTCCCGGCGGGATCGACAGCCATGTCCATATCGCCCAGCCTTCGGGACCGGGGCTTGAGACGGCCGATGATTTCGACACTGCAACCCTGTCGGCACTGTTTGGCGGCAACACCACTGTTATGTCGTTCTGCCTGCAACAAAAAGGCGAAAGCCTGACCAAAGCCGTGGCCGACTATCACGCACGGGCGCAAGGCAAACTGTATACGGATGTCGCCTTTCATCTGATCGTATCCGACCCGACCCCGGAAGTGCTGGAGCAAGAACTGCCCGAATTGATCGCGCGCGGCTACCGATCAGTCAAAGTGTTCATGACCTATGAAAATCTGCGCCTGAACGACGCGCAGTTGCTTTCCACGATGGCGGCAGCAAAAGACGGCGGCGCCGTGGTCATGGTCCATGCCGAGAATGAAGACGTCATCGCCTTTTTGTCGGAACAGCACCGTCGCGCGGGCCTGAACGCCCCGCACGGACACGCCACCAGCCGACCCGTCGCGTCTGAACGCGAAGCGACTCATCGCGCCATGACCTTGGCCGATATCGCAGATGTGCCCGTTGTCATTGTCCATGTCTCGAATGGGCCAACAATCGAGGAAATCGCGCGCGCGCGGCATCGTGGTCAGCGCGTTGTTGCGGAAACCTGCCCGCAATATCTGTTCCTGACCGAAGATGACCTGCTGCGCGACGGGTGGGAGGGCGCGAAATTCGTCTGCTCTCCGCCACCGCGCGACAAGGCCGCGCAAGACGCCTGTTGGCGCGGACTGGAAACGGGGTTGTTCGATCTGTTCTCGTCCGATCATTGCCCTTTTATGTTCGCACGCGACAAGCTGTCAGCGCAGGCACGCGCCTCATATCGGCATATCCCAAATGGAATCCCCGGAGTTGAAACCCGCCTGCCGCTGCTCTTTTCAGAAGGGGTCTGCAAATCGCGGATTGATTTGTGCCGGTTTGTGGGTCTGACGGCAACCAATCATGCCCGCACCTATGGGCTGTTGCCGCGCAAAGGCACAGTTGCAATTGGGGCGGATGCCGATCTGGCCGTGTGGAACCCGCAAACCCAATGGACCATTGCCAACAGCGCTCTGCATGGCGCGTCGGATTATTCCCCATATGAGGGGATGAGGGTTCAAGGCCGCCCCGAGACAGTCATCCTGCGCGGCAAAGTCATGATCCGTGACGGCGCGTTGCAGGGCACATCCGAAGACGGAACATATCTGGACCGCTCGACAGAAGAACGCGGCCCGACGCTCGCAACCGGAGCGGCCACAGATTTCGAAATGCAGGTACGCGCCCCAAAACGGGGTGTCGTTCACGCGCGGTGATCAGAAGATGCATAAAAACGTACGCTGATACCATCTTGCCGCAACCACCCCGAAACCGGGATTTGCGCGCGGCTAAACGAAAAGCTGCATGAGAAACTTGCAGTGACCTATAAGGAGGTTATGAACCATGAAAATCACGCACTATATGGCAGCCGGGGTTTCCGCTCTGGCGATGATGACAGCCGCAACAACCGCTGCTGACGAATTTCCTAGTGGCCCGCTGACAATGGTCATCGGCTTTAACCCCGGCGGGTCAAGCGATGTTCAGGGCCGCGTTCTGGCGAATGTGATGGAAGACTATCTGGGCCAGCCCGTGAACGTCGTTAACCGCCCCGGTGCTGGTGGGGCCGTGGCCTTTACCGAACTGGCACGCAATACCGAAGCAGATGGCTATACCTTCATCTATGGCAGCCTGAACACTGTCACCTTCATGCCGCTGATTCAGGACGTGGCGTTTGGTGTCGAGGATTTCGATTATGTGGCAGGGCTGGCGGCGACGCAGAATGCGCTGGTCACATCTGGAGAGCAGCCGTTCTCGACCTTTGAAGAGTTGCTGGAGCATGGCCGCGACCAGCGCCTGACATATGCGCAGCAAACATCGCTCGATCAGGCGATCATCGAACAGGTCGCCGAGATCGAAGGGCTGAACCTGTCGATCGTGCCAACAGGCGGCGGCGGTGGGATGGCCCCGCTGGTGTTGGGCAATGAGGTAGACTTCGCCTATTCAGGTGGCACGCATGCGCAATACACCGAAGAAGGGGACATGCAGATTCTGGCCTTCCTCAGCGCCGAGCGCAGCCCGTTCTACCCCGACAGCCCGACGCTGGTCGAACTGGGGTATGACTTCTCGATCGAGGATTACCGCGCCATCCTGACCCCCGCTGGTGTGCCCGATGATGTCATGGAACGCCTTGTCAGCGCGGCGGAATACGCCAGCCAGCACGAGGACTTCATCAATGTGATCGAAAATGTAGGCTCAATTGGCGTTAATTATGCGTGCCTTGAGATAGGCAGGATTCCTGCGGCGGCGGCGAGTATCGCGCGGGGAGTTTGGTGTTTTGGAATGACTGCAAGTTGAAACCAGCGCAGGTAGCTGTCCAAGTACTTGGTTGCGATGCCGCGATGGCGCCGCAGGAATGTCTTGAGCCGCTCATGTCGACTGTTCACGGTTTGAATGTGCAACTCCCCGCGAACACGTTGTCCTGCAGTCTGGTTGAGGCTTTCATGGCTGATGCCCATTGCTGCTGCGCAAGGCGGGTAACTGGTGCAGCCATCAGTGACCAAGAGCGCATCAGGATCGAGAAGCGGCTGCAAAACCGCCTGCAGATGTGCGGCCGTCACTGCTGGCAAGACAGCACTTATGGTGGTGCCGGATCGGTCGGCTGCGACCAAGACCGGAACCTGCTCCTCCGACAAGCCGCGTTTGGCGGCCTTGCCGCCACGTTTACGGGCCTTACGATCAAGGTTTCGTTCACCTTTTCGGCTGCTCAGAAAGAAGGTCTCGTCGGCTTCGACGATGCCGCGCAACTTGATCGCCCCAGCCGTCACCGCCCGAAGAAAACGATGACGCCAACGAAAAGCGGTCGTGCGCGCCACCATGCAACGCTCAGCGGATACCTTTACCGTTTCGCCGTCACGTAACGAAGCAGCGAACTCTGCCCAACGGCCCTTGTGGCGCAGGCGCGCCAGCGGAGTACCGGTCAACGCGTTGAAGGTTTTGCCGCAGCCTTTGCAAAAGAACCGGGAAAGGCCACTTGCATGACCCCTGATGATAGCTCCTTCTGAAGCGCAGTGCGGGCAGATACGGTCCTCACGAACCTTTGCCTCAAGGAGATCGACCACCGCCTGCAATGACGGAGACCCAGAAAGGATCCGACTCGCCTCGGCGCGCTGGTCCGGCGAGAGGTTATCCGTCTCATTGAGCCAAACCAGAAAGATGTCGTGGTCCATATATACCCCTCCACACAGTATGTTCACTATATGTTCTATCGCACATGGGCACGCATAACAAACGCTAATTGAGCCAAAATGTAACGCAGTTCCCCATCACCTTTGTTCCGAACGAGGAACTTGAGGTTATGGCGCGTGACATTACCGAGGCGAACCGCGGTCTGATCGCAGACTAAGGCGACACGCCGCTTCGGCGGCCTTCCTCCGGCTTTCTCTTCAAGGATCGCGCCGCGCGGCGCGTTTGTTGAGAGAAAGCCGGAACCAGTCATATTTCTATCGGGTGGGCAGCATGACACACAGAGCAAATTTCTGGACCGGTCTGGTTGTGACCAGCTTTGCGCTTTTCGCGCTTCTCTGGATCATTCCGACCCAAGCGGGCGAGTCCCTGATGGCAGGTATGCCGCCCGACCTGTTGCCTCGGCTGGCAATGTATCTGACATTGATCAGCGGTGCGATTGTCACCATTGATGCATTGCGCAAGATGCTGCGCGAAGGCACTGCGCCCATCACGCTCAATCTCGACTGGCCCATGATCGGATGGTCGCTTTGGCCCATCGGCTTTGTCGGGCTGATCGTTTTTCTGCTGTCGATGTTCAAGATGACCTATGCCGGCCCGGTAATCCTGGCTGTGTTTCTGGTGCTTCTGGGCGAGCGGCGCTGGTATGTTCTGCTGCCATGCTCGACGGTTCCGGTCCTGCTTCTGTACGGACTTTCGGTTTATCTGATGCGCGTTGGAGTAGTGTGATATGAATTTTGATGTTATCGGTGGCGCCATCGGCGAAGCGCTGACACTTGCCTCTTTCATCGGCATCGGTGGGGGTGTTCTCATAGGGTATATCGTGGGAGTGATCCCCGGTCTGTCGCGCTCTGTCGCCATTGCGATCGCGATTCCGCTGACATTCTACATGTCACCCTATATTGCGATTTCCTTTCTCATCGGGCTGTCCAAAGGCTCTGCTGCGGGCAGCGCCGTGTCGGCGATCCTGCTCAACGCGCCGGGCGAGGCCTCTTCTGCGGCGACCTGTCTTGATGGCTACCCGCTGGCCAAAAGCGGACGACCGAAAATGGCCTTGCAGATGGGGCTTCTGGCCTCGGTCATCGGCGATATTCTGGCCACCATCTTTCTGATCTTCATCGCAATCCCGTTTGCGCGGGTGGCGCTGATGTTTGGCCCCTATGAAATGGCAGCCATTCTGGCCTTCGCGCTGGTCTTCATTGCAGGCCTGTCCGGCGGCTCGCTGTTCAGGGGTCTTGCGGCGGGCGGCCTTGGCATATTTCTGGCGACCTTCGGGCTGGACCCACAGACCGGCATGCCAAGAATGACCTTTGGCTATACCGAGATGATGGATGGCTTTCCGCTAATCGCCGTTGCCATCGGCACTCTGGCCCTGTCCGAAATGTTCATACAGGCCGAGCGACTGCGCAACGAGCGCGATACGATGTCTGTCAAGATCGAGAACTCACCCGACGACCGGCTGACATGGAAGGATTTTCGCCCCACCATCCGCACAATTCTGCGCGGCACGGGCATCGGTACTTTCGTAGGCGCGCTTCCCGGTCTTGGCCCGTCGGTCGGGGCATGGATGTCCTATGGCATGGCCAAGCGCGCCTCAAAAGACCCTGACAGCTTTGGCAAGGGAAACCCCGAAGGCATTGCGGCGGCTGAATCCGCCGATAACGCGGTGATCCCGGCAGCTCTGATCCCCCTATTCGGCTTAGGCATTCCCGGCAATGTCTCGGCAGCGCTTCTGATCGGGGCCTTTGCGATTCACGGGATCACCGTCGGCCCGCTTTTGCTGCGCGATGAACCCGAACTGCTGTATTCCATCTTTGCAGGCATGATTGTGGCCAGCTTGATCATGCTTGTTCTGGGCTGGTTCGGTTTGCGGGTATTTGCCTTGATCACGCGGGTTCCGCCACATGTGGTCATCCCGATTGTCATATTCTTCTGTCTGTGCGGTATCCTGTTACAGGGCTATGGGACTTTCGGGTTGGTGCTGTTGCTGGGGTTCTCGGTTCTCGGGTATCTGATGAAGAAGTTTGACTATTCCTTCGTCACGTTTCTGGTCGCCTACATCATCACGCCGCTGCTTGAACTCAATCTGCGCCAAAGCATCATCTTGGCTGGCGGGGATTGGTCCGTGTTGCTGGGTCGCCCCATCGCACTGGCCTTTCTGGTCTTCACGATCATCGCGCTCATCATGCTGGCGCGCCGCACACTTCAGCGGCAAGGCCAGGCCGCTTGATGGTGACGCCTGTGCGCCCAAAGCGCACAGGCGTTCCAATTGACAGGCAGCGCCATGCAAGAGTGGCGACGCGCTTCAAGTCTCGTTATGTGTTGCGGTCCGAAACTTGTTGTGCGGCGTGAAGCCGGAGGGCGTGGCTTCACGCGGATTGCGTACCCACACGGTGCGGTTTGGGTGCAGCCCCGCACCTTGGATCGCCGGGACGGCCATATGCCGCGCGCGTTGCAGCAAGCGTGTATCGGCGACAGGCAAGCTTGGGTGGAAGCCGCCGTTCTTTGCGACCTCGTTGTCCCAATTGGCCTTGCGGGCGTGCAGAATGGCCGGGTCGTTCAAAGGGGTGCAGTTGATTTCGTTGGTGTTGAGATCCACAAGGATCTCATCGCCATCCTCAACCAACGCGATCGGCCCGCCAATTGCCGCCTCAGGCCCCACATGGCCAATCACAAGACCAATCGAGCCGCCGGAAAAGCGCGCATCTGTCATCAGGGCAATAACGATGCCGCGTTCGCGGCATAGTGTGGTGATGCGCGCAGTCGGGTCCAGCATTTCCGGCATACCGGGTGCGCCGCTTGGCCCTTCATAGCGGACGATGATCATGTCGTTATCCTCGAACGCCTCAGGCGTCTGGTCCAACATATCCAATAGCGCCCGTTGACCGTCAAACACACGCGCCTTGCCACAGAACATGTTGTTCTCCAGCCCCCCCTCGACCCCGGCCAGCTTCAGAATGGCCGAAAACTCGGGCGACAGGTTGCCGCCAAGCATCCGCAGACCACCCGTAGGCTTATATGGGGCCTCTACCGGATAGATGACCTCTCCATCAGCGCGCTTGGCCCCAAGGCGGGCGACCTGCTCGGCCAATGTCTCTCCCGTGCAGGTCAACACATCGCCGTTCAGCAGACCCGCCTCCAGCAACTCGCGCACGATGATCTGCACGCCACCCACCTCATCAATATCAACCATCGAATATTTGCCATAGGGGCGTGCATTGGTCAGCACGGGCACGACATGCTGCGAAAAGTGGTTGAACTCTTCAGGTGTGATGATGTCCTTCCAGAAGTCGGCAAAGCCAGCGGCCCGCGCGATTTCAGGGGCGTGCAAAAGCGCGTTGGTTGAACCGCCGATGGCCATGGCGACGATCGTTGCATTGCGCAAGGAATCGCGCCCGACGATATCGCGGGGTTTGATATCCGTCTCGATCATCTGGGCAAGCAGTGTGACCAGTTCATCGGGAAACTCTGTCAAACGGCGCGGATCATCCGACGGGGGGGCCACCATATGCAAGGGCTGCATGCCCAGCACGCCTATGAAGGTCTGCATGGTGTTATAGGTGAACATGCCGCCGCAACTGCCAAAGCCCGGGCAGGCATGACAGGCGATGTGGTGGCGGTATTCTGCATCGGGATGGCCTGCGACCTGAAAGGCGCTGACGATATCCAACTTTTCGCCGGTATTGGGATCGGTGCCGGGGCGGATCGGACCATCCGACATGATGATGGACGGCAGGTTGTGCTCCAGCATGGCCGCAAGTGTGCCGACGGGCGGTTTGTCACAAGCGACCACAGCAATCGTACCCGCGAGGCCGGTTGCACTGAAATGTTCGCACAAGGCATCTTGCGTCACCTCGCGCCCGATCAGCGAGTAGCGCATTTCAGGCGTGCCATTGCGCATACCGTCCGAGGTTGCAATTGTGAACTCCGGCTGAACAAGCCGAAACCTGAATTGATCAGGTCCGGTGCCAATGCGGGATTTGAAAGCTTGGTGGATCGCCTCAACCTTGGCCGCAACGCCCAGATAGCATTGGCTATCGCCTTTGGTGCCGACGACGCCCACTGATGGCTCGTGAATAAGAGCCGGATCGGTGCCGATTTCGAGGGCAAGCCCGATAGTTTGGGTGGAACGGCCAGGATGACGGTCGATCAGAACTGCGTTTGAGTTGGTCAATGTGGTCTCTTTCCAATTGCATTGCCAAAGGGCTGAGCCGAAGGCAGGAAGTTATGTGTCTTGCAGGAATGTAAACACAACGAATGAAAAGATCGAGTGCCAGTGCTGTCTGCCATTGCGCGGGCCGTATAAAAGGCATCGTCGAACGCGGTGACCCTTGCGTGAATGGCGGCGCCAATATCCTGAATACGCCCTCGCAGGGGGGCGAACATGCTGATGAGCGGCGCTGGCGCACCGCAAAATGCCATCGACCGACGGGCTAGTGTCATGTGAAGGCGCGGTTTCAGGCGCAACCAGTTTTTGCTGGTGTGGCCATAGGGCGAAGAGCCGATGCACAGCCTCAATCCGCCACCCGTCGGCAGCTGCGGCTAGGGTGCACTCGATCTAATTCTTGCTATTGCGGCGCATAGGTCATAACGCTCTGTTCTCTGGCGCAACATCATTGCGTGCGTCAAGATGCTCTACGCCGCGCATTGATAGCTTCACTTATCTGATATGACCCCCGGATTTTTGGCAACAGGCGGCACAGCCCTACCCGACCATCCGGCCGACAACCCTTTCAGATGAGGACTTTTGTTCGACAAGACGACACGGTTACTTGGATGCTGAAACCAGCTGCCTCGAAGGCTCGGTCCGCAGGTATCCCACTGCCATGGTGCAGAGAAAACCATTGATGACTACGACAGGTATAACGCTGCGGGCAAATCTGACGTGGTTCGGGCGCGAGCAAAGCAAGTTCCACGCGTTTGATGACGGTGTGTTCATATTCATGCCTTCGGCGGCACGCGTCTTAGACCAGCTCATACCCATGCTTTGGGTCTTTGCTGCAAGCCAAGTGTTCTGCGGCCGATGCAGATCATGACATCGGGGTCAGACCATCGCCGAAAACCGGACCGTCCGCTTGAAAAATAGCCGCCCTCGAAACCGCTCGCATAGGAGTCATTTATCATGAGCTACGAAAAACACCGCGCCCCTGTCGCTGTCATTCTGGCTGCTGGCATTGGCTCGCGCCTCAGCCCGCTGACCGACACATGTGCCCAAAGTTTGCTGCTTGTTGGCGGGTCCGCCATTCTGGAACCCATAATCCGCAATTGCCTGAGTTGCGGGATGTCGCAATTCGTGATTGTGCTGGGGCACAGGGCAGATGACATCAGGCAGTTTGTTGACAAAGCGTTTCGTGGTATCCGGGTCACCTATGTGATCAACGATCGCTACCGCCAGACGAATACAGGCTATTGCCTGATGCTGGCATCTGCTGCGATTGGCACAGCCGAATTCGTGAAATTCGATGCAGATGTTGTGTTTGACGTCAAAGTATTGCGCCAGCTTCTGGACAGCGACAGTTTGAACGCCTTGTGTATCGACCAGAACATTGCGCAAGACGCAGAAGAGGTAAGGTCATCGCCAACGACCAGGTGCAGGTGTTAGAGATTGGCAGGGCTGTCGATGCAAAGCTGGCTTTGGGCAAGTCCATCGGGATCGAGAAGATCAGCGCCAAGACGAGCGCGTTGCTATTTGCAGAACTTGCGCAAATGATGACGCATCATGGCCACCTACAAGAGGAATCTTAGACGGCCTATGCGCGCTTGATCGACACAGGAACAGAGTTTCGTGGGCTGGACATCGCGGGTTTGAACTGGACCGAGATTGATACAGCCGAAGACTTCGCCGCGGCGAATGCGATGTTTGGCAGCGCGATTACAACCGTATCGCGCAACCAGCAAAAGTCGCTGGACGAAGCCGCGGAAAAAGCGGCGATGCCAACGCGCGCCGGACAAGTTTGAAACACCCTGCCGGAGGCCCGGCACCGGTAAGTATGCGCAACGCTATCTGTGTCATTCCGGCACAGGAACGCTGCATTTGAGAGGAATATTCTATGGCCAAAGGCAACAACAGCATGCGCGGCAACAAAGAATTTAAAAAACCTAAGAAAGACAAATCGAAGGTACCTGCGACCGCCGATTCGCTTGCAGGAAAGCCCGCGCTGACCATCGGCGACAAGAAAGTAAAATAACCACGGCGTATCAGATGTCGTCCCCTCAGGCCGCAACGTTCACTTGAGCGACCAATGGCGGGCGGCCTGATCCCGTGTTTGAACCGACCTATTTCTCAGCCTTGGAGGCGGCAATGACCGAAGAAAACGAGACCGGCGAAAAAATGCATTATGTCTGTCAGACCTACGTTGCCAAAAAAGCGGCGCGCGGAGGGCGTGGCGGACTTCAGATCGGCAAACAGCTTCAATATTCCACAGCGTCCGAAGCACAAATCCGCGCCGAACGGGAATTCCTTGCTGAGAATTGCATTGGTGCAGATGCTTACGTTGTGACCGAAGATCTCACGTCCGGCGAAGTCGGCAGCCCCACTTTTCTTGTAGGGCTTGGGACTGTACCCGATGATGAGGGCGTTTGACGAAAGCAAAGCGCTTCGGCTAGCATTGAAGCAACCCCGACACCGCGCGCAATTTTGATAGGAGTACAGAAATGTCCGGTTTCTCGTGGGCGCGCCCTCCGGGCCAATTCAGGAACCAAAGGTAATGGCCAAAATTCGAACCTCTCGCATCGACAAGCTTCTGTCCTCGATGGGATATGGCTCTCGCAGCGAGATTGCGCGAATGGCCAAGACCGGCGCAATTACGCTCGACGCAACCAAACTCCTCGATGCCACCAAACATATACCGATTGACCCGGATTTGCCGACCCGCATGAAGATCAACGGCGAGGCACTTGATCCCATCTCAGGCATGGTCATCCTTATGAACAAGCCTTTGGGTACGACCTGTTCGCACAAGGAAACCGGTGCACTTGTCTATGATCTCCTGCCCAAGCGTTGGAACCGGCGCAATCCGGCGATCTCGACCATTGGCCGGTTGGACAAGCAAACGTCCGGTCTTTTGTTGCTGACCGATGATGGCGACCTGCTGCACCGCGTCATCAGCCCCAAGCGCCACGTCAAAAAGACCTACCGCGCCAAACTGGCCCGCCCGCTCGATGGCACTGAAGGCGATCTGTTTGCTTCGGGTCACTTGATTCTGGATGGCGAGGAGAAGCCGCTGGCGCCTGCAGAACTGGACGTGATCTCGGAAACAAAAGCCCTGCTGCGAGTCACTGAGGGCCGATACCATCAGGTGCGCCGGATGTTTGCAGCCACCGGAAACCACGTCAAGGAACTGCACCGCGAACGTCTGGGCGGCTTGTCCCTGCCTGATGGAATGGCTCCTGGTCAGTGGACGCTGCTGAGTACAGAAGAGATCGCAATGATCTTCCAGTAACTCGAAGGCGGCGTGGTCCGCGCCTTTCCACGCACATCAGAGTACACATGGTGCCGCCGCGTGGGGGGATCTACCGGATTAATTCAGCAGACTGTCCCATCATGCCTGAACTGGCGTCAAAAGGCAGGCGCTACCCGCGTTGTAGAAGCAGATGAACCGAATGGAAAATGCCAAGCAACCTTACCCACAAAGACACCAAGATGGTGACAGCCTATTTCCACAATGAAAAACGCGGAAAACGTGCGGATCGCGGAATTGGCTGACACTCGCAGAGCAAGGGGTGAGCCAATATGACAAACCTTTCCGAAAGGTTTGTCAACATGTATATTGTGACGCTACGAGTACTTACAATAAAGTGGCAGCCCGTAGGGGAATCGAACCCCTCTTTCCAGGTTGAAAACCTGGCGTCCTAACCGATAGACGAACGGGCCAGCTGTCACTTGAAGGCTACTTATTTAAAGGCTTGATGCAGCGCAAGAGGGTTTGAGCGCTTTTTTTCGATCCTTGCTATGTTAATCGACCTAGTGCCTCGCTTCGGGGTATTTGACAGCTTTGATTTTTTCTGAATCTCTGTGGAGCGTAGCAGCTTTCTGGGGGTGAGATGATGACAAGAGGGTGCAAGCCGAAGTATGTAGTTCGACTGACGACAGAGGAGCGTGAACACCTTGAAGGGATGATCAGAACGGGTCGGCAAGCCGCCTACAGACTGCTGAAGGCGCGGATTTTGCTGAAGGCGGATGTGTCCTCTGATGGCCCGGGATGGGAAGATGCGCGCATTGCCGAGGCATTAGAGACCAGTCTCTCGACTGTTTTCCGCACCCGGCGCCAACTTGTGGAGGAAGGGCTTGAGGCGACTTTAGCGCGCAAAGTTCCAGCGTCGCTTTCACAACCTCGGATCTTCGATGGGCAAGCCGAGGCCAAGCTGATCGCGCTTGCCTGTTCCGAACCACCCGAAGGATATACGCACTGGACACTCAGGTTGTTGGAAAAGCGGGTTGTCGAACTGGGCATTGTTGAGCAGGCCAGTGATACCACAATCCAACGCACGCTTAAAAAAACGCGCTCAAACCGCACCGGAACCGGTACTGGGTAATCCCACCCAAAGCCAACGCTGGTTTCGTGGCGGCCATGGAGAATGTGCTGGACGTCTACACCCGTCCACACGATCAAAACCGTCCGCTGGTTTGTCTGGACGAGACCAGCAAACAATTGACCCGTGAGACCCGCACACCCATTCCCATGCAGCCAGGGCGCGAGGCGCGCCATGACTACGAATATGAACGCGCAGGTGTCGCCAGCCTGTTCATGTTATTCGCTCCTCTGGAGGGCTGGCGCCACGTCGAGATACGCGATCGACGCACTGCCATCGATTATGCCCATATCCTGCGCGATCTGGCTGATCTCCACTTTCCCTATGCCGAAAAGATCGATCTCGTGCAGGATAATCTGAACACCCACAACCCTGCATCGCTGTACGAGGCTTTCCCGCCTGCCCAAGCGCGCCGCATCGCACAACGGTTCGAATGGCACTACACGCCAAAACATGGGTCTTGGCTCAACATCGCTGAATGTGAACTCAGCGTCCTCGCTCGCCAATGTCTGGCCCGGCGCATCCCGGACAAAACTATGCTGAAGGCCGAAGTCGATGCATGGACAACAAATCGCAACTCCCAACGCGCCAAAACCAACTGGCAGTTCACAACTCAAGACGCGCGCACAAAGCTTATCCGGCTTTATCCGCAAATCGAGTGAATCGCAGGACTAGCTGTTGGGAACAGCCGCATCATCCAGCCGCAATTGAACGCTGCGGCGCCCGCCCCACTGATTGATCTCCACCTTACCAGCAAGATGCAGGCGCGTGCCTTGTGCTGTGGCGAGCGCAGGCCCAAGCTCTGATTCGAAGGCTCCGAATGCAACGGCCTCCAGCGAATTGCTCTCCCCATCCCCGAAGCGCAACCGAAGATGCGTCTCGCCCATGCGCCGCAGTGACTGGATGCGCATATCGGGAAATGCGAAGCGTGGGGCGGGGGCGGCAGCGCCGAATGGGCCGACCGTCTCAAGCTGCTCGATCAACTCGACGGTCACGGCGCCGGGCATAAGCGCGCTGTCTATGCGCAAATCCGACGTGGCCCCTGCTGCCCCCGCGCCCTGCTGTGCCAGCAATTCTGACAGCCGCTCCATGGCGGTTTCAATCTGCCCCCGCGCGACGGTCAGCCCGGCGGCCATCCGGTGCCCGCCCCCCTTTAGCACCAAGCCCTCACGCACCAGCCTTTGCACCGCCGCGCCCAGATCAATCCCCGGCACCGAGCGGCCTGATCCCTTGCCCTCATCGCCATCCAGTCCAATCACGATTGCCGGGCGCGCGAGGGATTCTTTCAGACGCGCCGCCGCAATCCCGATCACGCCCGGATGCCAGCCATCGCCTGCCGCCCAGACCAGCGCCCCCTCGGCTCCGCGTGCCTGCGCCTGTGCCATCGCCTCTGCGCGCACGGCGGCCTCGATCTCACGGCGCTCGGCATTCAGCACCTCCAATCGCTCGGCCAAGGCTTCAGCCTCGACGGGGTCGTCGCTTGCCAAGAGACGCGCGCCCAGATCTGCGGCACCGATACGCCCCCCTGCATTTACCCTTGGCCCTAAAACAAAACCAAGGTGATAGGCGGTCGGTGCAGCTTCCAGCCGCGCGACATCGGCCAAGGCGCGCAGCCCAACCCGGCTGCGCGCAGACATGACCCGCAAGCCCTGTCGCACGAAAGCACGGTTAACACCGATCAGTGGCGCGACATCCGCCACGGTCGCCAGTGCCACCAGATCAAGAAATGCCATCAAATCCGGCCCCTGACGACCGCGCGCGCGCAACTGGCGATTGGCCTCCACCAGCAGCAGAAATACGACACCCGCGGCACATAAATGGCCCAGATCCCCGGTTTCATCCTGCCGGTTCGGGTTCACGACTGCATAGGCTGGCGGCAGCGTTTCAGTGCCCAGATGATGGTCGACAACCATGACATCTGCGCCACGCGCCGCTGCAATCGGATCATGGCTGACAGTGCCACAATCAACACAGATGATCAGTTCATGTGTTTGCGCGAGTGTCTCCATCGCCGGCACATTCGGGCCATAGCCTTCATCGATACGGTCGGGAATATACAGCGTCGCCACATGGCCCATCGCGCGCAGCCAACAGATCACCAAGGCCGCCGACGCGCCCCCGTCCACATCATAATCGGCAAAAACCGCAATCTTCTCGGCCCCATCAACCGCAGCAAGCAAGCGCGCGGCGGCACGTTCCATATCGCGCAAGCCACGCGGGTCAGGCAGCAACGCGCGCAAGGACGGGGCAAGGTAGTCCTCTGCGCCCTCAGGGGGCACGCCAGAGCGCGACAGCACGGCACAAACGGCGCGCGGCAGGCGTGTGGTTTGGGCCATTGCATCGGTCAGACGTTGCAGCGCTGCATCCGGTCCCATCCAGCGCCGTCCTAGGACAGATCTTTCGACCCCCAGAAACGCAGTCTCGTCACCCATCAGCCCTGCCCCATATCTTCCACGCCACTCCCTGACGCCCATGTTAAGGACATCAGCAGCCCCGCACACCGCAATCAGGCACTTTCTTGCCTTAAATACTCAAAATGGCACCGCATCAGAAATGTCGCAGACCGAAGCGCCCTGCCCCGCCGCCTTACAGCGGCGTGCGGTAACTCATGCGCCGCACAGATCCGGTTTTCGAGCGCATCAGCAATGTATCGGTTGTCACCCAACCCGGTTCGGTCTTGATACCTTGCACGATGGACCCATCCGTTACTCCTGTTGCGGCGAAAATCACGTCACGGGTGATCATCTCGTCGCGGGTATAAATTTTGTCGAGGTCCTTGATACCTGCACGCCGGGCGCGTGCGATTTCATCGTCATTGCGAAACACCAAACGCCCATAGATCTGTCCGCCCATGCATTTCAACGCAGCGGCTGCCAGCACACCTTCCGGTGCGCCGCCAGACCCCATATACATGTCGATCCCTGTCAGGCCGGGTTCTGCGCAATGGATCACCCCTGCCACATCCCCGTCCATGATCAGACGGATTGCCGCCCCGGTGGAACGCAGATCCGCGATCATGTCCTCATGGCGCGGGCGTTCCAGCACACAGACGGAAATATCCGACGGATCGCAGCCTTTCGCTTTGGCCAGCGCACGCACGCGCTCTGACGGGGTCATGTCCATCGTCACAGTATCCGGCGCATAGCCCGGCCCGATGGCCAGCTTGTCCATATAGACATCCGGCGCATGCAGCATAGAGCCGCGCGGCGCCATTGCGATCACGGTCAGCGCATTGGGGAAATCCTTGGCGGTCAGCGTTGTGCCTTCCAGCGGGTCTAGTGCGATGTCAACTTCGGGGCCATTTCCGTTGCCCACTTCTTCGCCGATATACAGCATGGGGGCTTCGTCGCGTTCGCCCTCGCCGATCACGACACATCCCTTGATATCGAGCAGGTTCAACTGGTTGCGCATGGCATCTACGGCTGCCTGATCGGCGGCCTTCTCGTCGCCCCGCCCGACCAGCTTGGCCGACGCAAGGGCTGCTGCCTCTGATACACGGGCAAGACCCAGAGAAAGCATTCGGTCATGAAATTCAGGCTGTGTCGTCATGGATCTGTTCCCTCGGGCAATTATTTCAGACAGGTCTAGCGGGTCGCAGGCACAAGACACAAGCTATTAGCGGAGTGACAGCGCTAACGACAAGAAAGGCGCGGCGGATAGGACTCAGTCTTCCTCGATGGCAAGGGCCACCGGCTCGCCGACCACGACACCGGTTTTCATTGACAAGGCAATGGCATGGTCGATGGCGTCGCGCGTGGTTTTGTGCGTGATGATCAACACGGGCGCGCGCGTGTCCTGATGGCCATACTGGCGCATCCGGTTGATCGAGACACCGGCATTGCCCAGCGCCTCTGCCACTTTGGCCAATGCGCCGGGCTTGTCCATCAGGCCCATGCGCAGATACCACGGCTTTGACCCCATCGCCTTGGCCGAGACTGCCGCCTCCAGCGTTGTTGCAGGCTGGCCGAAGACCGGCATCCGAAAGCCACGCGCGATGTCGATCACATCGCCAATCACAGCGCTTGCGGTCGGCCCTTCACCGGCACCGGGGCCACGCAGGATGATCTGTTCGACCGCGTCGCCCTCAATAACGATCATGTTCGTGCCGCCCTTCAACTGCCCCAACGGGCTGTCGGCGGGCACAAGACAGGGGGTCATCGACTGTTCCAGCCCGCGCCCTGTCATCTGTGCCACGCCCAGCAGCTTGATGCGCAGGCCCAGATCGGCGGCGGCGCGAATATCCTCGATCGAGATACGCTCGATCCCGCCCAATGCGATTGCGTCAAAATCAGGACGGACACCAAAGGCGATTGCTGACAGCAGTGTCAGTTTGTGCGCGGCGTCAATGCCGCCCACATCCAGTGTGGGGTCGGCTTCGAGATAGCCCAGTTGACTGGCTTCCTCGAACACAGTCTCATAGGGCAGGCCCGCATCTTCCATCCGCGTCAGGATGTAGTTGCAGGTGCCATTCATCACGCCTTTGATGCGGGTGATCCGGTTGCCAGCCAGCCCTTCTGACAGCGCCTTGATGACAGGTATCCCACCCGCCACCGCCGCTTCAAAGCGCAGCGACACGTCCTGTGCCTCAGCGGCTTCGGCCAGCGCCTGTCCGTGGATCGCCAAAAGCGCCTTATTGGCTGACACCACATGCTTGCCAGCGGCGATTGCCGCTTCGGTCAGGGCCTTGGCAGGGCCATTTTCGCCGCCCATCAATTCGACCACAATATCGATATCGTCGCGGCGGGCCAGTGCCACAGGGTCATCTTCCCAATCATAGGTCGAGATATCAACGCCACGGTTGCGCGTGCGAGAGCGGGCACATACGGCCACAATCTCGATCGGGCGGCCTGCGCGGCGCGCCAGTAGATCGCCATTTGTCTGCACGATCTTGATCAGCCCGGTGCCAACTGTGCCAAGCCCTGCTATTCCAAGGCGCAAAGGGGTGGTCATGGCAAGGGCTCCGTCTGTGAACTGGATGATGGCGCCCTGTTAGCGACTTGCGGGCAGGCTTGCAATGCAACCTGCGCCGCGCAGCGCGCTCAGTGCGTCAACGCGGTGATTTCGCGCAACAGGACAGCGCGCGAAATCTCGCCCACATGCACATGCGCCAGCATCCCATCCGCACCCAGAAACAGCGTCACAGGCAGACCGATGGTGCCATAATGGCGCGCCAATGCGCCCGCAGGGTCCAGCGCCATATGATCGGGGCTGATGCCTGCGCTTTCCAGATGTGCAGCGACCGTGGCAAGCGCCTCGCCCTGACTGGCCAGCAAAAAGGTCACATCCGTCTGGCTGGCCGCGACATTCGCCAGCATCGGCAATTCACGGCGGCAAGGCGGGCACCATGTGGCCCAAAGGTTGATGACCATAGGCTGTGACGGCGCATCAGCGAAGGCGAACTCTGACCCGGACACCATCGCCAGTGTCAAATTTGGCGCGGCGGTTTCGGGACGTTCCCCAATATCCAGCGTCAAGGCAAACCACAGCACGACCCCCACCCACGCAGCCCCGAAGGCAGGCACGAATGGCAGCCCACGGTGCAGGGCCAAGGCTGTCACCACGCCCGCGCCAACGGCCCCACCAACAGGTGAAAAGCCGCCCTGCCAGATTGCGAGAATCAGCCACGGCTCAGGCAGAAAGACCTGCGGGAATTGCACGACATGACCCAGACGCGCGCCGATGAAGCCCCACAGCACCACCTGCCCGGCCCACGCGCTCAACGCAGGTTGGCGCGCCATGCGAGCGATGATTTCGACCGCCACCACAAAGACCAGCACGCTGAGGATCGCGGCAAAGCGGTCCCAACCCAGCACAAGCGGGCCAAGCTGAATGGCATCCATGCGCACCCCCCTGAAGTTTCGGGGCGCTTATCGCCACCAGCGGCCCCCATGTCCAGAGCGCGCGCGACACCCCGATGGGGCGCGGTTGCAGCGGCAGTTACGGCGCGGTGCCCAGCTTGGCCGCGTCGCGCGCCAAGGCCTCTCGCGTAGAACTGCGGCGGTACCACAAGGTAATCACAGTTGAGGTCAGCACAATGAACAGCGAATACAGGATCGGGATCAGCAACACTTCCTGTTGCATCGCGGCGCCGAAACTCAGCGTGATGACCAGCACCGCCAGCGGCCCGTTCTGAATGCCGGTTTCCAGACTGATGGTGCGCGATCTGCGGGTGTCCTGCCCCAGCCCGCGCGCCACCCAATATCCGAACAACATGCCAACCAACCCGATACTGATGGTCGCAGCATAGACAGGCGCCGGCGTATCCAGCAGCAACTGGTAATTGCGCGGCACCCATGTCGCAATCAGGAACACGATGACCGCAACCCCCATGAAAGAGCCGATAAGCTCTATCGTGGCCCCGACATTGGGGTTCATCTTGCGCAGCACCATGCCCAACGCTGTCGGCACCAGAAGAACCACCAGAATTTGCGCCACATTGCCCGCAGGAATGGCATAATCACCCGATATACCCGCAAGCCCCCCATAAAACGACAGCAACAGCGGCACCATCACCACGGCGGCCAACGTAGACACAGTGGTCATCATGATCGACAGCGCCAGAACGCCCTTGCTGAAATAGGCAAATATGTTCGAGGTCGTCCCCCCAGGCATACACGCAATCAGCAAAAGCCCCACGACCAGCGCAGGCGGCAGGCCCAGCAGCACCGCCAGCAGAAAGCCCAGAAACGGCATGACCGCGAACTGGCTGAGCAGCCCCACCAGAATGCCCTTGGGCTTGCGAAAGGCGATGGGGAAATCGCGCGGAGTCATGCTCGCGCCCATCCCCAGCATGATCACCATCATCATCACGCCCAGCAGTGTGGTTTCAAGTTCTGTCAGCATGGGTCACACCTTTCCTGCGAATTCGGCACGCGCTTCGGCCTTCAGGTCTTTGCGCAGGATCTTTCCGATGGGGGATTTGGGCAATTCATCGCGCAGTATGACGGATTTGGGCACCTTGTAGGCGGCCAGATATTTGCGGCAATGCGCGATCACGCTCTCTTTTGTGACATGGTCGGGCACATCCGGGTTTTGCACCACATAGGCGCGCACCGCCTCGCCGGTTGCGCGGTCCGGCACGCCGATCACTGCGGCTTCCAGCACAGTATCGAGTTTCGACAGGCAATCCTCTATCTCGTTGGGATAGACATTAAAGCCCGACACCAGAACCATATCCTTTTTGCGGTCCACAATGGTCAGAAAACCGTCTTCATCCATCACGGCCACATCGCCTGTGAACACCCAGCCATTCTGAAGGGTTTGCGCGGTGTCTTCGGGGCGGTTCCAATAGCCGCGCATGACTTGTGGCCCCTTAACCAGTAATTCGCCCGGCTTGCCCTGCTCCACCGGCTCGGCCGCGTCATCGACCAGCGCGACATCCGTGCCCGGCACCGGCACCCCGATAGAGCCTGCGCGCACAGCCAGATGCAGCGGGTTAAAGCTGACCAGAGGCGAGGTTTCGGTCAGCCCGTACCCTTCGGCCACGCGGGTGCCGGTCACGTCCTGCCATCGTTCGGCCACGGCCTGATGCAATGCGGTGCCGCCCGCGATAGCCGCTTTCAGCGTCTTGGGCGGATAGGCCGCGAACCATTCTTCATTCATCAGCCCATTGAACAGGGTGTTGACCCCTGTGATCCATGTCACCGGATAATTCTCCAATGCGCGCTGGATGTTTTGCACCGGACGTGGCGAGGGCACGAGGATGTTGCGCGCGCCAAGGTCGAAAAAGGTCATCAGATTGGCAGTGAAAGCGAAGATATGATACAAAGGCAGGGCCGTCAGAACGCAATCTTCGCCCGACATATGCTGCCCGCCCATGACCTTGACCTGTTCAAGATTGGCCAGAATATTGCCATGCGTCAACATCGCGCCCTTGGCCACACCGGTTGTTCCGCCTGTATATTGCAGCAGCGCCAGATCATCACTGGACAGCGTGTCCCAATCGGTCACATCCTCCAGCCCGCGCCCGATTTTCAGCGCATCACGCAGGCGCAGGACCGGCACATTCAGAGCGGGCACAGGCGGCAGGCTGCGCGACCAGAATTTCTGCACCCCCCGCACGATGGTTTCGGGAATGCGCGGAAAGAATTCTGGCACCCCAGCCAGAACCACGTGCTTGATGCCGGTTTGGGCAATCACTTCTTCCAGTTTGTCCGCGAACAGGTCGCTGATGACCAGAACCTCTGCCCCGGAATCGTTGAATTGATGCACCATTTCCGAAGGCGTATACAGCGGGTTGGTGTTGACCAGCACCCCGCCCGCTTTGAACACCCCAAACGCCGCCACAGGATAGCCCAGCCCGTTGGGCAACTGCACTGCGACACGCGCACCGGGCGACAATTTGCAATGATGGCGCAGGAAAGACGCGAACGCATCCGACATCGCGCCCACCTGCTTATATGTCAGGGTGCCGTTCATGCCATTGGGCACAACGCAGGTGAACGCCCGGCGTTTTGCGTAGGCGGCGCAACTGTGTGAAATCAGATGCGCCAGCGAAGCATAGTTTGGCTGGGGCAGTTCGGGCGCTATTTCTGGTTCATACGCCGCCAACCACGGGCGGTTTGATACTGTCATGGTCACAACTTTCCTCCCACCCGCGTCTGTAACGGGCCTCCGGTTACGACCTTTCCCCAGTGTGGGGCATCAGACAAGTCCTGACGTCGCGCACCTGTCGTTTTTCCCTAACGTCACATTGAAAAAATCAGGGATTTTTGGCTATTGCATTGCCAACAACGCAGAAAGGCCAGAGGGCCGTCATGGCCGACCATATCCAGACCGGGTCTGTCAAGACAGGGAAAATCCACGCATAAAGGCCCAAGATTGGCCGACAGTTTCATCAATCTATTACCCGCGCCAGCATACTCCTGACAGATGATCCTGTGCAAATAGCGGAACGGAACAGTTTTCCTTGCGTTTGTTTTGTGGATTTCATAAGCGGGCGCTTCATGTCATGGGGTCAGAATAAGGGGTACCACATGCAGGATCGTGTTTTCCAAAGTTACGGGGTTCATCGTTGGGGCGCAGGGATGTTTGCGCCAATGCCCAATGGCGACTTAGGGTTGGTCAATCCAGCCCGCCCACAAGACCCGCCGGCGAGTCTGCCAGCGCTGCTCCATGATCTGGATGCGCGCGGCATTCAGACACCTGTGTTGGTGCGTGTCGGCGCATTCCTCAAGCGTCAGCTTGAAATGCTGAACGATTCTTTCGCCAAGGCGATAGAGGCGAATGGTTACAAAGCCCCTTATCGCGGTGTGTTTCCGATCAAGGTCAACCAGCAAGCCGAGGTGATCGACAGGATCGTGGATTATGGCCGCCCCTATCAGTTCGGGCTGGAAGCGGGTTCAAAGCCAGAGCTGATTCTGGCGCTGTCGCGCGATCTGCCCAAAGGTGCGCTGCTGATTTGCAACGGGATCAAGGATGCCGAGTTCATCCGCCTTGGCATTCTTGCGCGCAAGGCCAGCATAAATTGCGTTCTGGTCATTGAAAGTCCGGGCGAGGCAGACACCGTGATTGCCGAGGCCAAGCGCTTGGGTGAAAAGCCCGCCCTAGGCGTGCGGATCAAACTGACGCGCCGCGTGACCGGCAATTGGGCCGACAGTTCTGGCGACCGCTCGACCTTTGGGTTGACCACCAAGGAAGTGGTTGATCTGGTCGATAAGCTGCGCGCCGAGGACATGCTGGATTGTCTTGTCTTGCAGCATTCGCATCTGGGTTCTCAGGTGCCGCAGATGATGGATATTCGTCAGGCCGTCGACGAAGCCTGCCGCTTCTACACCGAATTGCGCCGCCTCGGCGTGCCGCTGACCTACCTTGATTTGGGGGGCGGTCTTGGCATTGACTACACAGGCGAGGCGCGCGCGTCCGACAATTCCGTCAACTACACGGTCGAGGAATATTGCGCCAATATCGTGGAAACCGTGAAATACCAGATGGACGAGGCCGATGTCCCTCACCCCACACTGGTCACGGAATCAGGCCGCGCGATTGTGGCGTATTCTTCGATGCTGCTGTCGGATATCCTGGAGGCGAGTTATTTCGACCGCTCTGCCCCCATCACCCCAGAGCAAGACGATCACCATATGCTGTCGGACATGGCCGCGATTGCGGATTACATGACCCCCAGACGCATTCAGGAATGTCTGAACGACGCCGAATACTACCGCGAGGAATTGCGCGCCCTGTTCCGTCGCGGGGTGATCGGCATTGAAGAAGTGGCGCGCGCCGAACAGATTTTCCTGTTCATCGTGGGCCGCATCAAGGACTTGGTCGCGCAAACGCCGGATGTGCCGCAAGAAGTGCTGGAAGCGCTGTCAGCGCATCGTGACATCTACCGCGCGAATTTCTCGCTGTTCCAGTCCCTGCCCGATGTCTGGGCGATAGATCAACTGGTCCCCATCGCCCCCCTTCAACGCCTGAACGAACACCCCACACGCCGAGCGGTTTTGTCTGACATCACCTGCGACAGCGACGGCAAGATCGACCAGTTTGTTCTGGGCGACGGGGTTGGCAATGCTTTGCCCATCCACGAGTTGCGCCCGAATGAGCGCTATTTCATCGGCATCTTTCTGATCGGCGCCTATCAGGAAACGCTGGGCGATCTGCACAACCTGTTTGGCGACACCAATATTGTCACAGTTGATTTCAACGATGACGGCGTTTTGGAACTGTTGCACGAGGTTGAGGGCGACACTGTGGCAGAGGTCATGGCCTATGTCGAATATGAACCCAAGCAATGCCTTGATGCGTTCAAGCGCATTGTCGAGCGCGGCGTGCAGGACGGCACCTTGAACCCGTCGCAGCGGCGCATGATGATGGAAACCTACCGCCATGCGCTTGGCGGCTACACCTACTATGAGCATGAGGAGCACAGCAATGACTGACAACAAAGATGTTCTGGTCATAGGTGCGGGCGGCGTTGCCTCCGTCACCCTGCACAAGATGGCAATGAACCGCGACCTGTTTCTGGGGCGTATAGCCGTTGCCAGCCGCACGCTGTCCAAATGCGAAGCGATTGCCAAATCGGTCAAGGACCGCACCGGGCAGGTGATCGAAACCTATCAGGTCGATGCCGATGATGTGGCGCAGACCGTGGCGCTGATCCAGACCGTCAAGCCCGCACTGCTGGTCAACCTAGCGCTGCCCTATCAGGATCTGGCGCTGATGGAGGCGTGTCTGCAAACCGGCGTTCACTATCTGGACACTGCAAATTACGAATCGCCGGAAGAAGCAAAATTCGAGTATTCGCACCAGTGGAAACTGCATGACCAGTTCAAGCAGGCCGGTCTTATGGCCACACTTGGCGTGGGTTTTGACCCCGGCGTGACCAGCATTTTCGCAACCTATGTGCGGCAGCACTACCTGTCCGGCATTCGCCAGATTGATATTCTCGATTGCAATGGCGGCGATCACGGCCATCCGTTTGCAACTAATTTCAACCCTGAAATCAACATCCGCGAAGTCACCGCCGATGTGAAGCATTGGGAAAACGGCGGCTGGATCACCAGCCCTGCCATGTCGACCAGTGTGCCGTTCGACTTTGAAGCGGTCGGTGAGAAGAACATGTATCTGATGTATCACGAGGAGTTGGAATCCCTTGTGACCCATTTCCCCGAGATCGAGCGCGCGCGCTTCTGGATGACCTTTGGCGATGCCTATATCAACCATGTCACTGTGTTGCAGAATGTCGGCATGACAGGGATCGACCCTGTCGAATATGAGGGGCAGCAGATCATCCCGCTGCAATTCCTGAAAGCTGTGCTGCCCAACCCCGGCGATCTGGGCGAGCGCACCAAGGGCAAGACCAATATCGGCGACATCATCACTGGCCCCGCCAAGGATGGATCGGGCGAAAAGACCTATTACATCTACAATATCTGCGACCACGAGGAATGCTTCCGCGAAGTGGGCTCTCAGGCGGTCAGCTACACAACCGGCGTGCCCGCCATGATCGGCGCGGCCCTCATGCTCAATGGCACATGGTCCGGCGCAGGCGTGTTCAACACCGAACAACTGGACCCCGACCCCTTCATGGAGTTGCTGAACAAGCATGGTCTGCCATGGCAGGTGGTGGAACTGTCAGGTCCGGTTGATTTCTGATGGCAATGCAGACCCATGCGGGCGATCCGGGCGCGTTTCGGGATTTTGACCTGATGCGCGTTCCATCCCCCTGTTTTGTGGTGGATGAAGCGCGGCTAGAGGCCAATCTGCGCATCCTGGCCGATATACAGACGCGTTCCGGCGCGACTGTACTTTGCGCGCTCAAGGCGTTTTCCATGTGGTCGCTCGCCCCCTTGGTCAGCCGCTATCTGTCCGGCGTTTGCGCATCGGGCCTGTGGGAAGCGCGGCTGGGCCGCGAGCATTATGGCGGGATCGTCGAGACATATTCTGCGGGCTACAAACTCGATGAAATGGCCGAGATCATTGCGCTGTCAGACCATATCATCTTCAACACCCCCGCTGCGAAAACCCGCTTCCTGCCCATGATAAAGGACAGCGGCAAGCAGGTGCATGTCGGCCTGCGCTTCAACCCCGGCCTGCCGCTTGGCGATGACGCAAAATATGACCCCGCCGCCCTCGGTTCGCGCCTTGGCACACCGCTGGAGCAAATCGACGCCGACGCGCTGGAAGGCGTGGACGGGCTACATATGCACACCCTGTGCGAACAGGATCTGGAACCGCTGTTGGCCATCTGGGACCATATCGCGCCGCAGATCCGCGCGCTTGCGCCACATCTGAAATGGATCAATTTTGGCGGCGGCCACCATATCACCCGCGCCGATTATGACCGCGAGGGGCTGATTGCCTTCTTGCAGAAGGTCCGCGATGAAACTGGTCTACACTGCTATCTGGAACCGGGCGAAGCTGTGGCGCTGGATTGCGGCATTCTAGTCGGCGAAGTGTTGGATGTGGTCGAGAATGATGGCCCGAATGCCATCCTCGACATTTCCGCGACCTGTCACATGCCAGACGTGATCGAGGCCCCCTACCGCCCTGCCTTGCTGGATGAACAAGGTGACATCCAAGTCCGGCTTGGCGGGCCAAGCTGCCTTGCAGGCGATGTGATCGGCCGCTACGCGTTCAATTCCACACCACAGATCGGCACCCGTGTCGCCTTTCTCGATCAGGCGCATTACTCGATGGTCAAGACCACAACCTTCAACGGCGTGCGCCTGCCCGCGCTCGCGCTTTGGAACAGCAACACAGATGCGCTGCGCATCGTGCGCGAATTCACCTATCAAGACTTCAAGGGCCGCCTCTCATGATCTTTCTCGACTCGGAACTGACCCACGACGAACGCAGCCCCGGTGCACGCTTTCAAATCGTGCCCATGCCGCTGGAGAAAACTGTCTCTTACGGTTCGGGCACCGCCGATGGGCCAGCGGCCCTGATCGAGGCGTCTGACCAGTTGGAGCGGCTTTGGCGCGGGATAGAGCCTTGCACCGCCGGGATTTACACGACCCCTGCCATCGACTGCTCGGTGCCACTGGAATACGCGCTCGACTCGCTGGCCGCACGTACTGAATCCATTGCGCGGACAGGTCATATTCCGGTCTCGCTGGGCGGCGAGCACAGCCTGACATGGGCCGCCGCACTGGGCGTCAAGCGCGCACTGGATCGCCCTATCGGGATTATCCAGATCGACGCACATGCCGATCTGCGCCGCGCCTATCAGGGGTTCCGGCATAGCCACGCCTCGGTCATGCAGCTGTTGGTCGAGGAAGAAGGCATGGCCCTTGCCCAATACGGCGTGCGCGCCTTGTGCCGCGAAGAAGCAGATTGTCGCGCGCGCAATAATGTCATCTTCATCGATGCCGAAGATTTGGTGACAGGCAATATCCATGACGTGACCCTGCCCGAAGATTTTCCCCAAGATGTCTATGTCAGCTTCGATGTAGACGGGCTGGATGCCGCCATCATGCCTGCGACCGGCACGCCGGTTCCGGGTGGGCTTGGCTATTACCAGTCGTTGGCGCTTGTCCGCTCGGCCCTCAAGGGTCGGCGCTGCGTGGGCTTCGATGTAGTGGAACTGGCCCCGATCGCGGGCTGGGATGTCTGGAATTTCACAGCCGCGCAACTGACCTACGCACTGATGGGAATCGTGGCGCAGAATGACTGAATGCACTGCGGCCCCTGCCGCTTTTCGTCAGCCCCCGCGAAACCGCTAAATCTTGTGTCAGACGCGTGACAAACCCGCGCGAGACGCCTATAAGTGGGGCAATCTAACAAGGAATGTCCCGCATGTCTGCTGAAGCCGTGAAGCGCGAAGAGTATGGCGCCGATTCGATCAAGGTTCTCAAAGGGTTGGATGCCGTTCGTAAACGTCCTGGCATGTATATCGGCGATACCGATGACGGCTCTGGCCTGCATCACATGGTCTATGAGGTGGTCGATAACGGCATTGACGAGGCGCTGGCCGGACATGCTGACTTCGTGACAGTCACGATCCATGCTGACAGTTCCGTCTCAGTTATGGATAACGGGCGCGGTATTCCCACCGATATTCACACTGAAGAAGGCGTGTCGGCGGCCGAAGTCATTATGACCCAGCTTCACGCGGGCGGCAAGTTTGATCAGAACAGCTACAAGGTGTCAGGCGGGTTGCACGGCGTCGGCGTTTCTGTCGTCAACGCTCTGTCGGACTGGCTGGAATTGCGCATCTGGCGCGCGGGCAAAGAACATACCGTACGCTTTGAGCGCGGCGATACAGTGCGCTCGCTTGAAGTGGTAGGCGATGCGGGCGACAAGACAGGCACCGAAGTGCGCTTTCTTGCCTCGACCTCGACCTTCTCTAACCTCGAATACAATTTCAAAACACTTGAGAACCGCCTGCGCGAACTGGCCTTTCTGAATTCCGGTGTGCGGATCATTCTGGAAGATCACCGCCCCGCCGAAATGCTGCGCTCGGAGCTGTATTATGAGGGCGGCGTGCGCGAATTTGTGCGCCATCTCGACCGTTCCAAAACACCGGTGATGGCAGAGCCGATTTACATCGTGGGAGAGCGTGACGACATTGGCGTCGAAGTCGCCATGTGGTGGAATGACAGCTACCATGAGACTGTGCTCCCCTTTACCAACAATATCCCACAGCGCGATGGCGGCTCGCATCTGGCAGGGTTTCGCGGGGCGCTGACCCGTTCGATCAATGCCTATGCCCAATCCTCGGGGATTGCGAAAAAAGAAAAGGTCAGCTTCACTGGCGATGATGCGCGCGAGGGGCTGACCTGTGTGCTATCGGTCAAGGTGCCGGACCCGAAATTCTCTAGCCAGACCAAGGACAAACTCGTCTCATCAGAGGTGCGCCCGGCGGTAGAATCACTGGTCAATGAGAAGCTGGCCGAATGGTTCGAGGAAAACCCCGTCCACGCCAGAAGCATTGTCGGCAAGATCATCGAGGCCGCGCTCGCCCGCGAAGCAGCGCGCAAGGCGCGCGAGCTGACGCGGCGCAAGACTGCACTGGATGTGGCCTCTCTGCCCGGCAAGCTGGCAGACTGTCAGGAACGCGACCCCGCCAAATCGGAATTGTTTCTGGTCGAGGGTGACTCGGCAGGTGGGTCGGCAAAACAAGGTCGGTCGCGCCAGAATCAGGCCGTTTTGCCCCTGCGTGGCAAAATCCTGAATGTGGAACGCGCACGGTTTGACCGGATGCTCGGCTCGCAGGAAATCGGTACGCTGATCACAGCCCTTGGCACCGGTATCGGGCGCGACGAATTTGATCTGGGCAAACTGCGCTACCACAAGATCGTCATCATGACAGACGCCGATGTGGACGGCGCGCATATTCGCACATTGCTTCTGACCTTCTTCTTCCGTCAGATGCCGCAACTGATCGAAGGCGGGCACCTGTATATTGCAGAGCCGCCCCTTTACAAGGTCGCACGCGGCAAGTCCGAGGTCTATCTCAAGGACAAACCGGGGCTGGAAGATTACCTGATCGAACAGGGGGTCGAGGGGGCTGCCTTGCGTCTGGCCACAGGCGAGGAAATCGTGGGGCAGGATCTGGCCCGCGTTGTCACCGAGGCACGTACTGTGCGCCGATCACTGACCGCCTTTCCAACGCATTACCCCCAGCATATTCTGGAACAAGCCAGCATCGCGGGTGCACTAATGCCCGAAGCACTGGCAGCCAATCCGCAGCAACTGGCCGATAGCGTCGCGCAGCGGCTGGACCTGATCGCCGCAGAGTATGAGCGCGGCTGGGAAGGGCGTCCCACACAAGACGGAGGTTTGCGCCTGTCGCGTGTTTTGCGCGGGGTCGAGGAAGTGCGCAGGTTGGATGGGCCGGTGTTGCGTTCGGGCGAGGCACGGCGTCTGGCCAGCCACACCGAAAGCCTGCAAGAAACCTATGCCCGCCCCGCCGAACTGGTGCGCCGCGACCGTAAACAAAAGATTTATGGCCCCGTCGACTTGCTGGAAGCGATCCTCACCGAGGGTGAGAAAGGCCTGTCGTTACAGCGCTATAAGGGATTGGGCGAGATGAACCCCGACCAACTATGGGAAACCACACTGGACCCCGAAGCGCGCACACTGTTGCAGGTCAAGATTGATGATCTGGCCGAAGCCGATGACATTTTCACCAAGCTGATGGGTGATGTGGTCGAGCCCCGGCGCGAATTCATCCAGCGCAATGCGCTGAATGTGGAAAATCTGGACGCCTGATGGTGCGCCCCCCCCCGGCGCTTGGCGTCGGGGGCGTTTAGCGCGTGCGGTTCATAGGGCTGCGATACGCCTGTCGCCCCGCTGATCGACCAGAAAATCGGTCAGTGTGGCCCCGATCCACATGCACAAAAGCGCAAGCAGGGCCGTCGCGGCGAAGATCGACCCACCGGTGACGCCCGCACCAATCGCGCAGCCCCCCGCCAGCATCCCGCCAAACCCCATCAAGGCCGCGCCAAATAATGAGCGGCGCATTGCATCCGCGCCGTCATAGCCCTGCCAGTTCAATTCGCGCGTGACCAATGCCGCCAGAAACGCGCCCAGAACAACGCCCGGCACCAGACCGACATCAAATCGCAAGCTTGGGTTGGGGTTCAGAAAGAACATCAATGTATTGGCGGACGGCCCGGTAAAGGTGGCCGAGGTCACATTGACCGGATCAAAGCTGATCTGCGCCAGATTCCACGTCATCATCCACCCCAGCGCCACCGCAAACCCCACGCCAGAGGCGAAAACCAGCGGGCGCACCCCAAGTTGGTTGCGCAGCGCCAGCGCAATGGCCGTAACCGCAAGGGCCAAGCCGATCCACAGCGCCAAACTCTCAGGCAGGCCCACCATCTGCAACAGGTGCAGATTGCGCCCTTCCGGTGTGATCCACAGCGCGGCCAAACCATTGCGCACAGGGGCGAGCCAGCCATACAGACTCATCTGGGCCACAATCGCAAAGACCAATCCCGCGATGACCGAGCGCAGATTGCCCGTGGCAGCCAGCAACAGCAACCGCCCCGAACACCCCCGCGCCAGCACCATGCCCACGCCAAACATCAGCCCACCAATCACCGCACCTGACCAAGACCCCGGCACCGCCATCATGCGCGCATCACTGACGCGAAACAGACCCAGCGCCTGCGCGCCCTGCACCCAAACCACAGCGGTCGAGAAGGTCAGAAGCCAGATCGCCAGCCTTGGCCCCAACTGGCCGCGCGCAAATTCGACTGTGGCGGCACGCAGGCAAAACCGCGAGCGTTGCGCCGCAATACCGAATACCAGCCCCACCATCAGGCCCAACAGAGCCTCGATATTGCCTTCGCCAAACCTGTCGATAATGTCGTAAAGATCCATGGGCCGCATCCCGTGCACACAACGTGCAGATGGCGGTTTATGCCATGCGGGTCGCGGGCCGGACCTTGATCTGGATCATCCGGGCCCGGGGCTGCGGAACAGGCGCTGGATCAGATGGATCGCTTCGCGCACCCGTTCATCCGCCAGCGAGTAGAAAATCTGATTGCCCTCGCGCCGTGTCGTCACCACCTTTTCATGGCGCAACCGTGCAAGTTGCTGGCTGACTGCGGCTTGGCGCGACATGATAAGGCGCTCCAGCTCTGCCACGGAATGATCGCGTTCACACAGGTAATACAGCATCAAAAGCCGCCCTTCATGGCCCATCGCTTTCAGAAGCTCCGACGCCTCGCGCGCTTCTGCCTGCAACTCGTCCAATGACATATCAAGGGTCGCGCGCTGTGGGCCACGCGCCACTGCTGTCTCATCCCCAAAGGGCAGATCCTGCTCGCGATTTTGTCCGTCCGGCATGCGTGAACTTTCAGTCGCACAAGTCTTCAGAAAGGCTTGTCGCCCTTGTTTCACCTCTGAGTCTAGCACATGCCTGTTGCGAAAGGTAGCACCCAGCGCCAAGTTACGGCGCAAGCCCTTCTTGCGCGGTCGCAATCATGTCGCTGACATAGGGCCAGAAGAAATCTTCGCCGGGAAAACCTGTCAGCCGCTCGATCTCGGCCCCGTCTGGCCCGATCAGAATAAAGGTCGGCGTTACAAAGGGCTGCGTGTCGAGTGTAACACCCTCAGGCAACGCGCCACGCAACTGCACATGCACCAACGGGGCCGCCTGCCCCTCGGTCGATTTTTCATAGACCGGTGCAATGTCACGGTTGAACACGCGGCAGTAATAGCAGCCCGCCTGCTCGACCATCAGCAAACGCAAATCCTGCGCCTGTGCGGTAGAGAAACCAAAACCAGACAGGACTATGCCCGCCACAAGGGCTTTCTGCACAGCAGCGGAAACAAGGGATTGACGTAGAATGTTAAACATATGAACAAAGTAATATGTCGATCTCTGGAAGGCAACCACAAGATGTCTTGACACCGCACAAGACAAGCAAGGTCCACAACACATGTTTGATATCAGCTTTGGTGGGGCGGCACTGGCAGGACTTTTGTCCTTTCTATCGCCCTGCATCCTGCCCATCGTGCCCTTCTATCTGTGCTACATGGCCGGGTTGTCGATGTCAGAGTTGCGCGATGAACAGGGCCTTGCGCCCGGTGCGCAGAAGCGGCTTGTGCTGGCCTCCATTGCATTTGCGCTTGGGGTGACGACCATTTTTATGCTCTTGGGCATGGGGGCAACGGCGTTGGGGCAGACATTCATCGCCTACCGCGATATTCTAAAATGGGTCGCGGCGGCCATTCTGTTCATGTTCGGGCTGCATTTTCTGGGGCTGTTGCGCATACCTTTGCTGTACCGCGAAGCGCGGATCGAAACATCGGCCGCGCCCAAATCGGTGATCGGGTCTTATGTCATGGGGCTGGCGTTCGGCTTTGGCTGGACCCCCTGTGTTGGCCCGGCACTGGCTGCAATCCTGATGATCGCATCAGGCATGGGCAATATCTGGGAAGGGGCCGCATTGCTGGCCGTCTACGGGCTGGCCATGACCTTGCCCTTCGTGATTGCGGCACTGTTCGCACGCCCGTTTCTGAACTGGGTGGGCCGCCATCGCAGCAAACTGGCGCATGTCGAAAAGGTCATGGGCGCGATGCTGGTCTTGTTCGCAATCCTGATCGCCACCGATTCGGTCGCCTATATCGCCGAAGGAATGCTGGAGATTTTTCCGTGGTTCGCCACCATTGGCTGACCACAACACAAGGGGGGAGGATGTCATGGAATTTCGGAAACTGATACTCACGGCGCTGTCGGGGCTGATGCTGGCCTTTTCGGCGCAGGCGACACCTGTGGGCGAGGATGGCTTGCACAAACCTGACTGGCTGGTCGAGACATTCCGCGACATGCGCGATGATCTGGAAGACGCGCAGGCCCAAGGCAAACGCCTGCTGCTGATGTTCGAGCAGCGCGGCTGTATCTATTGCACGCGGATGCATGAAAACGTCTATCCCGACCCCGAGATCACCCGCATGCTGACCGAGGATTTCATGGTCGTGCAAATCAACCTGTTCGGCAACATTCCTGTCACCGATTTTGACGGCACAACACTGGATGAACGCGACATGGCACGGCGCTGGGGCATCGTGTTCACACCCACACTGGTCTTCGCCCCCGAAGCCATGCCCGAATCAGGCAGCTTGCGCGATTCCGCCGTCATGACCATGCCCGGCGCGTTCGAGCGCGGCACCACACGGCTGATGCTGCAATGGGTGCTGGAAAAAGGCTATGAAGGCGACGAACACTTCCAACACTATGTCGCGCGCATGTTGCAAGCCCGGTCTGACTGAACTGGAAAATGCATAGATTTCAATAATATGCCCGCCAAAACGGGCATATTTTCCTAAACTTGAGAACATTCACACAAAACAATATGCAAAAAAACGAATTTTCGTTTGCAGCATCGGTATACTGTGGTCTATTGTCGCATAACGGTGAGCTTGGGAGAGCGCATCACCGTCTAACCGTCTGGGAGGGCTTTCATGACAAGACGATCACTTTCCGCAGCCTGTGCCGCCACGGCAGTGATTTGGGGCGGAGCAACTTTTGCCGATATCTCGCCGGCAGACATTGTCTGGGAAGATGAAGTCGCCATTCCGGCATCGCTGAACGGCGTTCCGGGCGACCCGGTTGCTGGCGCGGACACCGTGTCCAGCCGATCAGCTGGTAACTGCCTGTCCTGCCATGTAAATTCTGCAATGCCAGAGCATGACTTCCAAGGCAATATCGGCCCACCCCTTGACGGTGCGGGCGCGCGCTGGTCGGAAGCAGAGCTGCGCGGTATCATCGTCGATGCCAAGCGCATGTTCCCCGAAAGCATGATGCCCACATTTTACAACAACAACCCAGACGACTATATTCGTCCGGGCGAGGCATATACAGCCCGCGCCCACAATCCGGAAACCTTTTCCACGCTTCTGACTGCAGCACAGGTAGAAGATGTGGTCGCCTATCTGATGACGCTGACCGATTGGTAAGACGATCATCAAGCAGCGGGACAGTTCCCCGAAGCACCAACCATGAGAGGATAATTCAATGCTGACAAGACGCGACACCATGGCAATGGGCCTTGGCGTAGCAGCTGTCGCAATGGTTCCCGGCGCAGCCAGCGCCTCGGCCGTTGACGATGCAATTTCCGCCTTCACAGGCGGCGCTGACGTATCCGAGGGCGGAGTGACCATCTCTGCACCCGAGATCGCAGAGAACGGCAACACTGTGCCAATCGCGGTAGAAGCGCCCGGCGCGACCGAGATTCTGATGATCGCGGCAGGCAACCCGACACCGGGCGTGGCCAAGTTTGGCTTTGGTGAGGGGGCCGCCACGTCGCGCGCTGCAACCCGCATCCGCCTTGGCGGCACGCAGGATGTCATCGCAATCGCCAAGATGAGCGATGGCAGCTTCGCACGCGGCGCTGTTGAAGTGAAGGTCACCATCGGCGGCTGCGGCGGCTAACATCCAGCCCGCTCCGCCCTTCTAACCCTTTTCAAGGAGACTAGACATGTCTGACGTCAGACCCCGCATCCGCCTTCCACGCTCTGCCAATGCCGGCGACGTGGTAGAGGTGAAGACCCTCATCAGCCACAATATGGAAACCGGCCTGCGCCGCGATGGTTCAGGCGATGCGATCCCGCGCCAGATCATCCATCGCTTTACCTGCGAATATGCAGGCAAGATGGTGCTGGACGTCGAGATGGAACCCGCCATTTCGGCCAACCCCTACATGGAATTCGATGTTCAAGTCGATGAATCGGCTGACTTTGTCTTCACATGGTATGACGACGATGGCTCGGTTTACTCCGAAACCCAAAGTTTTGAAGTCAGCTGATACGCCAGGTCACAGCCAGTCTGGGAGGAGACACGCATGAAGACCATGACCAAGCTTTGGGCCACTGTGGCAATCTGTGGGGCAGTGTTCAGTAGCACTGCCTTCGCAGACCCGCATCCCGATGCTGAACTGATTATCGAGGGTGAATTGCATATTGCAACCCGCGCAGAGCCGCCTGAGCATCTGGGCGGCGTCTTGCCCGAGATTTACTCTGGCTGGCTGTTCCGCACGGATGAAACCCGTGAGTTGCAGATGGATGATTTCGACAATCCAGGCTTGCTGTTTGCCGAACGTGGCGAAGACCGCTGGGAATTGGCCGAAGGCACGGCAAATCAGTCTTGTGCTGATTGTCATGGCGGTGTCGACTCAATGGCGGGCGTGCGTGCCGTCATGCCAAAGGTCAATGAAGACGGCGAATTGTGGTCGATGCAAAACTACATCAACAATTGCCGGACGGAACGCATGGGCGCAGATGCCTGGGGCTGGAACAGCGAACCGATGAAAGACATCACCTCGCTCATCTCGTTGCAGTCACGCGGTATGCCGGTCGCGGTCAAGATCGACGGCGAAGCGGCGGAATACTGGGAAAAAGGGCGTGAAATGTATTACACGCGCTTTGGCCAACTGGAATTGTCCTGTGCAAATTGCCACGAGGACAACTGGGGCCGGATGATCCGCGCGGATCACCTTTCACAGGGCATGTCAAACGGCTTTCCGACTTACCGTCTGAAAAACGCAACCATAGTGCCGCTGCATCAGCGCTTCCGTGGTTGTATCCGCGATACGCGCGGAGAGTCCTTCGCCGAAGGGTCGCAGGAGTTCCGCGAGTTGGAACTGTATGTGTCCTCGCGCGGTCTGGGCCTTCCGATTGAAGGTATTTCGGTACGTCAGTAACGGAAACAGGGCGCGGGCATAGCTCCGCGCCCTACCGGGCCTGACGGTTTTTTCGGCCCAACAATATTCACACTTTCGCAGATTGGCATGTGGCGACCTCCTCCCCGCCATGTGTCAAACCATCCACAGGAGTAGCTCTCATGATATCCCGGCGCGAATTTCTGCAAGCGTCCATCGCAGCCTCGGCGCTTTACGGCATCTCGGGGTTCGGCAACTGGTCGAAACTCTCTGCGCAACAAGCGCTGACGCAGGATGACCTGCTGCGTTTCGACACGTTCGGGAATGTCTCGCTGATCCATGTGACAGACATCCACGCCCATTTGAAACCCATCTGGTTCCGCGAACCCGAATGGAATATCGGCGTGGGCGACGTAACGGGCAAACCGCCGCATGTGGTCGGCAAAGACTTCATCGAGATGTTCAACCTCACGCCCGGCTCGCCCGAAGCCTATGCGCTGACCTATGTGGATTTTGAAGCGCTGGGGCGCACATACGGGCGCATGGGCGGCATGGACCGTGTGGCGACCGTGGTGAACGCAATCCGCGCCGACCGCCCCGATGCCCTGTTGCTGGACGGCGGCGACACATGGCACGGCTCCATGACCAGCTACCTGACCAAGGGCCAAGACATGGTCAATGTCATGAACGCCCTCGGCGTCGAGGCGATGACAAGCCATTGGGAATGGACCTTCGGCCAAGACCGCGTGCGCGAAATCGTAGACGGCCTGCCCTTCCCTTTCCTTGGTCAGAACATTTTTGACAACGAATGGAACGAGCCGTCGGAAGAGTTTGATCCCTATACATGGTTCGAGCGCGGCGGCGTAAAGATTGCGGTCATCGGTCAGGCCTTCCCCTATATGCCAATCGCCAATCCGGGCTGGAAATTCCCTGATTTCAGCTTCGGCATCCGCGATGGCCGTATGCAGGAAATGGTTGATGAAGTGCGCGCCCAAGGTGCAGATCTGGTCGTCGTGCTGTCGCATAACGGTTTCGACGTGGACCGCCAGATGGCCAGCCGCGTCACGGGCATCGACGTCGTTCTGACCGGCCACACCCATGACGCGCTGCCAGAACCGGTGATTGTGGGCGAAACGCTTCTGATCGCATCGGGCAGCCATGGCAAGTTTGTCACGCGCCTTGATCTGGATGTGCGCGACGGGCAAATGATGGGCTTCCGCCACAAGCTGATCCCGGTCTTCTCGGATGTGATCACCCCGGATGCCGATATGGCCGCACTGATCGACAACGAGCGCGCGCCCTACAAGGACCAACTTGAAGAAGTCATCGGCCACACAGACTCGCTTCTCTATCGGCGCGGCAATTTCAACGGCACATGGGATGACCTGATCTGCGAAGCGATCATGGAAGAACGCGACACCGAAATCGCCATGTCGCCGGGCGTGCGCTGGGGCGCCAGCCTGCTACCGGGCGACGCGATCACGCGCGAAGATATCCATTCCGTCACCTCGATGACTTACGGCGAATGCTACCGCACCGAGATGACAGGCGACTTCCTGAAGGTCGTGCTGGAAGATGTGGCCGACAACATCTTCAACCCTGACCCCTATTTCCAGCAAGGCGGCGACATGGTGCGTATTGGCGGGCTGGGCTATCGGGTCGATGTATCGGCACCCGTGAACCAGCGCATTTCCGACATGACGCTTCTGTCCACAGGCGAGGCGATCGACCCTGAACGCAACTATGTTGTGGGCGGCTGGGCCTCTGTGAACCCCGAAACCGAAGGCCCCCAGATTTGGGATGTCGTCGAAAACCATATCCGCAAGATTGGCCGTGTGGCGCTGCAACCGAATACATCGGTGCAGGTCACTGGGCTTTGAGATCAACGAAGGGCGGGCCATTTGCCCCTGCCCCAAACCAGAGGAACCGACGTCATGACTGACATGCCAAATGACGCCGCCAAGACGCCAAGCCACGGCCCCTCCCGCCGCGATTTCCTGCGCACAGCAGGGTTGGCAGCCGGCGGCGCAGTGGTCGGAGCAGGCGCGAATGCCGCAAGCCCCGACCCGCTGATTACCGAAGTGCAACCCTACGCCTCTTTCCTTGGCGAAGGGGTGGATGCCACGCCCTACGGTATGCCGATCCATTTCGAGGATCACGTCGTGCGCCGCAATGTAGAATGGCTGACCGCAGACCCCATCAGCTCGATCAACTTCACGCCGATTCATGCGCTCGATGGCACGATCACGCCGCAAGGCTGTGCATTCGAGCGTCACCATTCCGGTGCAATCGAGATGAGCAAGGACGAATACCGTTTGATGATCACGGGCTTGGTCGAACGCCCGCTTGTCTTCACTTTCGGCGACCTGATGCGCCTGCCGCGCGTCACGCGCGTGCATTTTTGCGAATGCGCGGCCAATAGCGGTATGGAATGGGGCGGCGCGCAGTTGAACGGCGCGCAGTTCACGCATGGCATGATCCATAACATGGAATACACCGGCGTCACGCTGCGCACGCTTCTGGACGAAGCGGGCGTCAAGCCCGAAGGAAGCTGGATCTATGTCGAGGGCCATGACGCGTCATCGAACGGGCGCTCGATCCCGATGGAAAAGGCGCTCGATGATTGCATGATTGCGTTTTCCGCCAATGGCGAGGCGCTGCGCATGGAGCATGGCTATCCGGTGCGGCTGGTTGTGCCGGGCTGGGAAGGCAACCTCTGGGTCAAATGGCTGCGCCGCATTGGTGTGCATGACGGGCCTATGGAAAGCCGCGAGGAAACCTCGAAATACACCGACCTTATGCCCGATGGTCGCGCGCGCAAATGGACATGGGCCATGCACGCAAAATCGGTCGTCACCTCGCCTTCACCGCAAATGCCCATCGGGCATGGACCGGGGCCAATGGTCATTACCGGGTTGGCATGGTCGGGCCTTGGCAAGATCGCGCGGGTGGATGTGTCGCTGGATGGCGGCGTGAACTGGCAGACCGCGCGTCTAGGCACAGAACCGGGCGACAAAGCCGTGACGCGCTTCTACCTCGATCACGATTGGGACGGCCAGCCGATGTATCTGCAATCGCGCGCGATTGACGAGACCGGCTATGTCCAACCCAGCAAGGAACAGTTGCGCGCCATTCGCGGGCTGAACTCGATCTACCACAATAACGGCATCCAGACTTGGTATGTCAACGAGAGCGGAGAGGCGGAAAATGTCGAAGTGTCGTAAACTCATCACCACGACGGCACTGATTACAGTGTTTGGCGCGGTCCCTGCCCTTGCAGACACATTGGGCATTGGCCGTCTGGCCCTGCCCGAAGAAATCGCCGCTTGGGATATTGCCGTCATGCCCGATGGGCGCGGCCTGCCCGAAGGGCGTGGCAACGTGCTGGATGGCGAAGATTACTGGATCGACCAATGTGCAGTGTGCCACGGTGATTTCGCCGAAGGTGCTGGTGCATGGCCTGCCATCGTCGGCGGTCGTGGCAGCCTGACCGATGACCGACCCGAAAAAACGGTTGAGTCGTATTGGCCCTATCTGTCGACCGTGTGGGACTACATCAACCGCTCCATGCCCTTTGGCGCGGCCCAGACACTGGAGACAGACGAGGTTTATGCGATCACCGCCTATATCCTCTATTCCGCAGGGCTGGTGGATGACGACTTCGAGTTGAGCAATGAGAATTTCACCGAAATTCGCCTGCCTAATGAGGGTGGTTTCTACCTTGATGACCGCGCAGAGGCGGAATTCCCTGAATTCACCCAAGACCCTTGTATGAGCGATTGCCGTGACCCTGTGGAAATTTCGGCACGCGCCACGGATATTGATGTAACGCCGGAATTCCCTGTCATCCGTTACAGCTATTCCGATGGCAGCGCGCCCGCGCCCGCCGCTGCTGAAGAGGCCGATGAGGCGTCCGTGCAGCCTGAAGAAGCCCCGGCTGAGGAAGCAATACAGACAGCCTCTCTCGACCCTGCGCTGGTCGCCGCAGGCGAGGCCGCATGGCGTCAATGCCGCACATGTCACCAGCTTGGTGATGGGGCGCGCAACGGTACAGGCCCGCAATTGAACGACATTTTCGGGCAAACCGCCGCACATGCTGACGGGTTTCGCTACTCGCCCGCATTCACCGAGGCGGCAGAGGGCGGTCTTGTCTGGAACGAGGAAACACTTGACGCCTTCCTTGAAAATCCGGCAGGCTTGATCCCAAGAAACCGCATGTCCTTTCGGGGCGTTCGCAGCGAAGATGAACGTGCCGCATTGATTGCCTATCTGATGTCGTATTCAAACTAAAGCTTGGTGGCCTGGTGTTCGAGAAACTGAAACCTCTGATCCTTGTCGGGGCCTTGTTGGCCCCGACCACTGTACTTGGACAAGCAACGCCAATTGGTGATGCAAGCGCCGGCGCGCAGGTTTACCAACGCGAATGTGCCAGTTGTCACCAGATTGGTGACGGGGCCGAGCACCGCATCGGGCCGCATCTGAACCGCATATTCGACCGCCGCGCAGGCAGCCACGACGATTTCCGCTATTCCGAGGCGTTGGTGCGGCAGGGCCGCGATGGGCTGTTCTGGGATTTGGCCCGCTTGCACGCCTATATCGAGAATCCGCGTGCGCTGGTTTCGGGCACACGCATGTCTTACCGCGGGTTGCGCGATGAAGAACGGCGCGCAAACCTGATCGCCTATATGCGCGCCTATTCCGACCAGCCCCAAAACATTCCCGAAGCCTCGCCCACGGCGATCGCGCGCGAGGTGGAGTTGTCGGCAGAAACCCTCGCGATTGAGGGGGATGTCGAGTATGGTGAATTCCTGAGTGCCGAATGCACCACCTGCCACCAGCGCAGTGGCGAGCATTCGGGCATTCCCGGCATTGTCGGCTGGCCGGAAGAAGACTTTGTTGTGGCAATGCACGCCTATAAGCAGAAACTGCGCCCGCATGAGGTGATGCAATCCGTGACACAACGCCTGGACGATGAAGAAATCGCAGCGCTCGCGGCCTTTTTCCGCGAGTTGGGCCGCGAATAAGAACAAGTTTGCCCCGGCATGCGTCGGGGCGGTCGATGCATGCGAGAGGGGGCGCATGCAACCAGACATCATTCCTAAGAAGATCGCGCCCAAAGGAATGGTGTTCCTGTCAAGACTTGCCTGCGATTACACCGGGGTCTGGACAAACCGGAAAGAACGGCGCGAAATCCGCCTCAATCGAGGCGCCAATGGGAGAGACTTCATGATATTGAACAGACGCAGTTTTCTGGGCACGGCCACAGCGGCATCCGCAGCCCTGTCAGCGCCAATGGCCCTTGGTCAGGCAAAGCCGCGCGTCGTTGTCATCGGCGGTGGTTCGGGCGGCGGCACAGTCGCGCGCTACATCGCCAAGGACAGCAATGGCGCGGTCGACGTGACACTGATCGAGCCGTCGCGCAAATACTACACCTGCTATTTCTCGAACCTCTATCTGGGCGGGTTCTGGGAATTTGACGCGCTTGGCCATGACTACGGCAATATCGCGCGGCTTGGTGTGAATGTCATTCATGACTGGGCTGTGGGTGTGGACCGCGACGCGCAGACCGTGGCGCTGGCCTCGGGCGAGCAGGTCTCGTATGATCGGCTGGTCGTGGCACCCGGCATCGACTTTGTCGAAGGCTCGGTTCCCGGCTGGGATGTGTCGCAGCAAAGCCTGATGCCACATGCCTACAAATCCGGCACGCAGGCGCAGTTGCTGAAACACCAGATCGAAAATATGCGCGAGGGTGGCACGTTCTGCATGGTGGCCCCACCAAACCCCTACCGTTGCCCCCCCGGCCCCGGCGAGCGCGTGTCGATGGTTGCGCATGTCCTGTCAGAAATCAATCCGACCGCGAAGATCCTGATTGTGGACCCAAAGGAAAACTATTCCAAACAGGCCCTGTTCGAAGAAGGCTGGGAACGCCACTACCCCGGCATGGTCACGCGTATCGGCCCTGATTTTGGCGGCGAGAATGTCGAAGTGCGCCCGGACGCAATGGAAGTCATCATCGACGGCGTGGTTGAAGCGGTCGATGTCTGCAACGTGATCCCGGCCCAGAAAGCGGGCAAGATCGCTGAGCTGGCCGGGTTGACGAACGACTCTGGCTGGGCACCGGTTCTGCCTGCGGATATGCGCTCGCGCATGGATGAGAATGTGTTTGTGCTGGGCGACGCCAGCGCGCAGGGGGCTATGCCCAAATCTGGCTACTCGGCCAATTCTCAGGCCAAGGTTGTGGCGAATGTGATCCGTGGCGAGTTGACTGGCAGCCGCATCTTCCCGGCGCGCTATTCCAACACCTGCTGGTCGCTGATCGCCACCAATGATGGCGTGAAAGTCGGCGCGAATTACGAGGCTGGCGAAGATCAGATCGAATCTGTGTCCAGCTTCATCAGCCAGACCGGCGAAGACGCCGAGTTGCGCCAGCAAACCTATGAGGAAAGCATCGGCTGGTATAACGGGATCGTGGCCGACATTTTCGGCTGATAAAACCACGCTGACAAACAACACAGAGCGAGGCTGCGGCCTCGCTCTTTTTTTTGTGGCAATGACCTGCCGCGCGGATGGCATGATCGCCGTCATGTCGAGCGCGGCGCAGCAGTCCAAAGCCGCCATCCATCACCATAGCCGCGAACTGTTGCCAAGCTCATCCCAGGATTGCAGACTATTTGCATACTGATCGCAAGGTGGATTCGGGGTTCCCGATCCGGCCCAGAAGGAGATTATGATGAGCTATGAGCAACTGGAAACTGCACTCAAAGAGCGTGACCAAGCGCCCCACCCCGCAGAACTCAGCGATTTTATTGAGCAAGAGCACGCCGCCGACCTAGCCAGATTTGTCGCGGAATGGCCGCCACAGGATGCGTGGCGTGTTCTTGACCTACTGGAACTGAGCCAGCAAGCCGAGGTGTTCGGCTATCTGCCGCATCAATTTCAGGTTGATATGGCCGATTCCGTGGCGCGTGACCGGCTGGCCCGTCTTGTTACTGAAATGAATTCGGACGAACGCGCCGATCTCTACAATGAACTTTCCGAAGAACAGCGCGCGGCGCTGCTGCCTGCTCTGGCGCGGGCCGAGCGCGAGGATATCCGCCGCCTTGCAAGTTATCCGAAAGACACCGCCGGGGCGATCATGACCTCGGATTACGCTGTGCTGACGGCTGAGTTGACCACCGGCGAAGCCCTGCAAAAGCTGCGGGAGGAAGCGCTGGATCAGGAAACGATCTACCGCACCTATGTCATCGACAGTGACCGCCAGCTTGTCGGGTCCGTCCGGTTGCAAGACTTGTTTCTGGCCCCGTCAAAGGCGCGCGTCTCTGATGTGATGGAGCGCAACACCCACGCGGTGACCGTGACAGACGATCAGGAACAGGTCGCACAACAGGTCGCCCGCTATGACTTGCTTGCCTTGCCAGTGGTAGATGCCGAAGGGCGCCTTGTCGGGATCGTCACGCATGACGACGCGATGGATGTTATTCAAGAAGAAGCGACCGAAGATTTCCACCGTGTTGGTGCGTCGAAAATGGTGCGTAACATGCGGGATGCGAGCGTTTTCATGCTGTACCGCGCGCGCATCGTGTGGCTGATCCTGCTGGTTTTCGGCAATATCTTCTCGGGCGCCGGTATCGCCTATTTTGAGGATACGATCACCGCCTATGTCGCTCTGGTCTTCTTCCTGCCGCTTCTGATCGACAGCGGCGGCAATGCGGGTTCGCAGTCGGCAACATTGATGGTGCGCGCACTGGCCACAGGGCAGGTCAGGCTGAATGACTGGAGCTGGATGATCGGCCGCGAGGTGCTTGTCGCGCTGCTGATGGGGCTGAGCATGGCCGCCGCAGTCTCGGTGATCGGCATTTTCCGTGCAGGGCCAGAGATTGCGCTGGTCGTGGCCCTGTCGATGGTCATCATCGTGATTGTGGGAAGTGTGATCGGCATGTTGTTGCCCTTCGCCTTGACCAAACTCAATCTTGACCCTGCCACAGCCAGTGCGCCGCTTGTCACCTCGATCGCGGATGCTGCGGGCGTGCTGATCTATTTCGCAATTGCGACCGCGTTCCTGTTCCCGACGATCTGACAGGAATGCAGTCCCAGTGCGCAGACCACTGGGACTGCGCATCTTGCGGCAGTCAATCATGGCCATGCGAATGATCCGAGTTGACTTGGACGCGCTTTCACGATCCTTCGGGGTATGATGTATACCTTGCGGCGCATACGGGCATGGCTTGTGGCCGAATGGCTTCTGGTGATCCTGATCGGCCTATTGCCGGTCCTGCTTTGGGCTGTTCCGACCCCATTGGGCAATCTGGTCGACCTTGTCGATTGGAAAACGGTCGCGGCACTTGCAGGGTTGATGGTGCTCAGCCGCGGATTGGAACTCTCGGGGCTGATTGACCGTCTTGGCCGCATGGTCCTTGCAAGGCTGCGCAGTGAACGTGGCCTTGCGGTCGCCCTTGTGGTGTTCGCGGCCCTGCTGTCTGCGGTGGTGACAAATGATGTCGCACTTTTTGTGACCGTGCCGCTGACCCTTGGGCTGGCGCGGGTTGCCGCTTTGCCTGTGGCGCGGCTGGTCATCTTTCAGGCGCTGGCGGTGAATGCAGGCTCGGCGATCTCGCCTGTCGGCAATCCACAAAATCTGTTCCTGTGGCAACGCTCGGGGTTGGGGTTTGTCGAATTCACGCTCGCCATGCTGCCCATCGCCGGGGCCATGCTGGTGCTGGTGCTCGCACTTGTCCCGCTTGGTTTTGGGCAGGCCCGACTGGCCATGCCGGATGCGACACGCCAGTTGGCGGTGCGGCAGCCGCTGATGCTGGTCTCTCTTGTGGCCTATCCGGTATTTCTTATCGCTGTGAATGCGGGGTTTGCACTGATCGGGGCGGGACTTGTAATCGGTGCCTTTGCCCTTGCCTTTCGGCATGTGCTGCGCGGGGTGGATTGGCCGCTTTTGCTGGTCTTCATACTTATGTTCATCAATCTGGGACTGCTTGGCCAACTGCCTGCTGTTGCGGCCCTTGCGATCTCGGCGATGGACTGGCCCGGCGGGGCCTATGCCTTTGGCGCGGTGCTGTCACAGGGCATGTCGAATGTGCCTGCCGCGATCTTTCTGGCACCCTTCACCGAGGATTGGCGCGCGCTTGCGTGGGGCGTCAATGTCGGGGGGTTTGGTCTGGCAATCGGCTCTCTCGCCAATCTGATCGCGCTGCGACTTGGCAGGCAGCCCGGCATCTGGCGGCAGTTCCACCTGTGGTCATTGCCGATGTTCGGGGCAAGCCTTGCTGTGGGCGCTGTGCTGCTGACGCTGTGACATACCTCACACGATCCCGTGTCGGATTGAAGTCTGCGCCGCGCTCCGATAGCCAGCCTCATGCAACTGCTACCTGAATCGCGCTGACGAAAGGCCCCGTGTATGAGTTATCTAGAGGCGATCATTCTGGGTCTTGTCCAAGGCATATTCATGTTTGTGCCAGTCAGTTCGACCGCGCATCTGGTCGTGACCCAACATGTTATGATCGCTCAAGGCTCTAGCATGCCGCCCCCAGAAAGCCCGGCCATGATCCTGTTCGATCTGGTTGTGCATATGGGCACCTTGGTTTCCATTGCGATTGTGTTCTGGAAAAGCCTGTCTGCGCTGGTCCGCGCCACTTTCGCCGAAACCACCAGTCGCCTGCGGATACCGGGGCCAGGCATGGGGGCATTCTCAAGGCTGTTTTTGATGGGGATGCTGACAGTACTGGTCACTGGCGTGCTGGGGCTGGTGTTCAAGCGCACATTCGAGCTGGTGTTTTCTGCGCCGCAGGTACTGGTCGTCACCCTGTCGCTGACGGCTGTGCTGCTGTTTGTGACCGACCGTCTGCCAAAGCGCCCGCTTGGCATCAAAAGCCTTGGTCCGCGAATTGCGATTGTGATCGGGGTGGCGCAGGCGCTGGCGCTTATTCCCGGCATTAGCCGCAGCGGGATCACCATTATCGCGGGGCTGTTTTCTGGGTTAAAACGGCGTTGGGCAGCGGAATACAGCTTCCTTGTGGCAATCCCGACCATTCTGGCCGCAAGTCTGTTTCAGGGTGTCGAGGTCATGCGCGGTGCAGGTCTGGACGGGGTCGGCCTTGGGCCAATGCTGGTGGGGTTTGTGGTCGCGGCCATTTCCGGCACTGTCGCGCTGAAGCTTGTGCTGGCACTGTTGTACAAGGCGCAACTGAAAGTGTTTTCGGTGTATCTGGTCGCACTTGCCACAGTGATCGGTTTTGGCCTGTTTGACGGGATCATCTGACACGGCGCGGAAATCTGGTTTTCGCGGAACAAAGTTGGGCCGCCTGTTCTGTCAGGCGGCCCATCTGAATTTTCGCGCGGCAAGACGGCCATTTCGTCTTAGAAGCGGAAGTTCACACCCATACTAACCGTATGAAGCCCCTTGCCCTTCACGTCCCAGTCATTTCCGCCTGAAGATACCGAAAAGGACGTTCCGACATCATGGAAATTATACTCCGCGAAAACCGAGATACTCTCGGTCAAAAGATGCTCGGCCCCAAGGCCGACATTCACACCTGTTCCGGTCGAACTGCCGTTGGCATCTGGAAGTTCGACCTCAAGTTTCGCGCGCGACAACCCCAAACGGCCATAGAGCAGCGTGTTGCCATCATTGATCAACGGCCCGCCGCGCACGGCAACAGACATCAGGTTGGAGTAGCTTGCATTAGCATTGATGTTGGATGGCGAGATTTCTGATTGAACATCCTCCCTACCCTCCAGAGACGCGGGTCGTGGGCCATCTGGTTCCGTCAGTTCGGCTGAAATCGAGTCAGACCCTGAAATCTTGCCCAAGGTGCCCTCAATCAGGCCGCCAAAGACGAAATTCCCGCGTTGCACATCATAGCCCAATCGCGCGGAACCAATGAAGCCCGATACACTTGGGTTGAATGATTGGTTGGTTGAGCTGGGGTCTTCCACGAAGAGCATAATTTCTGACTCATTTCTTGAAATATCCGTGCTGCTGACCCCTCGACCATAGCCAACCCCAAGCCCGCCATAAAACCCTGTCCATGTCATGGGCTGCGTCATCGGCGCTGGGGGTGTGACAACCACAGGTTCTATCTCTCCCATTTTCCCACCTGCCAAAACCGTGGTGGGCAAGGCCAGTGCAATTACGAGCGCTGTGCCTGACAGATAGGTTCTGTGTGAATTTGTCATGTCTCTCTCCATTTCGGAAATCCTCCCTCTCACAGGCACAGCCTAAGGTTGTGTCCGAGCGGTTGCCCCCCCTAAATGAAGCTAAGGGATGCACACATCTTTGGCTGTGCGCTCCGGTTTTCGGCACTTGACCGTTTTTGTTGCGCATGATTCGATCGCTCTACCTAAAGTGGGAGGGCGTCTGTGGTGACTTCGGAAGGCTGGAGGCTGGGTGATTTCGGAGACGAACGCCTGGCAAAAAGGGGGGTCTGCTGCTCGCAGCAATGGTGGCGCGCACGAGCACCTGTCTTCGGCGTCTGGCGGGTGGCCGCCGCAGTGGGATTGTCGGATTTTCGCGCTTTCTGGCCAATCCGCGCGTGACGGCTGAGGCGGTGATTGAAGGCTGGGGAGCGGAGCTTTCGCAAGCCTGCGCGGGGCGGCATATTCTTGCGATTCAGGACAGCAGCGACTTCAATTTCTCGACAACCAAAGAGCGCAGTCGCGGACTGGGTGCAATCGGCAAGGGGTCTGGGCGCGGTGTTTTGCTCCACGCGATGCTGGGTGTGGATGCCGAGACGGGTGGCATTCTGGGTTTGGCCGCGGGCCGGATATGGACACGCGATGGCCGCGTAAGTGTTCCCCACCGGGCCCGCCCCCTGTCCGAGAAGGAATCGCATCGGTGGCTGAGCACGGCAGAGGCTGCCAAGACAGTTCTGGCCCAGGCGCATATGGTGACTGAAATCGGCGATCGCGAGAGCGATATCTATGAGAAATGGGCACGATTGCCGGAGCCGGGCTTTCACATCCTGACCCGTGCCATGACGGATCGCTCAATCCTGGAAGGTGGCGGCAAGCTGTCCTCTGCCCCGCTGAAATTGGCAGGTACGGCACAAGTGGCGATGCGCGCACGCCCAGGGCGCCCGGCGCGCACCGCCAGACTTGAGGCCCGATTTGGCCCCGTTACGATCAAGCGTCCTGCCAATCTGGCCAGACAGCCGGGGCTGGCCGAGACGGTGGAGGTCAGCCTGATCGAAGTCAGCGAGGTGAATGCGCCACCGGGCGCCGAGCCCATCTCATGGCGGCTTTTGACCACTCACAAGGTCGAGGATGCGGACATGGCCTGGCGCGCGGTAAGCTGGTACCGGCAACGCTGGCATATCGAACAATTCTTCCGCACCCTGAAGCAACAGGGGTTGCAACTGGAGGACAGCCAACTGGAAAATGCCGAGCGGTTGATCAAGCTGACCGCGATTGCCGCCCGCGCGGCCTGCACCATCATGCAACTCGTTCAGGCGCGCGATGGCAAGTCCGGGCAAGACGCCAAAATCGCCTTCTCATCCTCCGAAATCCAGACCCTTCATGCTCTCCTGCCCGAACTCGAAGGCAAGACCGCGCTCCAGAAAAACCCTCACCCGCCGGAAACACTTGCCTGGGCCGCGTGGATCATCGCCAAGCTCGGCGGATGGGACGGCTACCCAAAATCCAAACCGCCAGGGCCAATTACATTCCGACATGGCCTACAATACTTCAAATCCGTCTCACACGGATGGAAACTCAGAAATGTGTGAATCGCCTAGCTAAATGAAGGGGTTTTGAAAAGTTCCTTGCGCGAGGCGAACTCTTTTCAGTGTCAGATGACGGCTAAGGCTGACCGCAAGGGTACGGCGCAGGGCGCGTGTTAGGTGCCGCATATTGTTCCTGCCAGCACGCTCAGCAATCACGGCAACATCGGCCCAGAAATGTTGCAATACTGGATTACTTCGCTGCGCTGCGGCGGCATTTGCGGTTTTCGAGTTGCGCAAGATGTATCTTTTCGCGTAAGACGCGCGCAGATCGCATGGACCCGGTGCAAGCCCGGGTGGCTCTTTCGGCCGCTGATCCGCCGAATAACCTGAATAAACACCATGATAACCCGGCACGCTGCCTTTCAGACGATGCCGGACGGCAACCTATGACATGATTTCAATTGATGCTTACCGCGAACAGTGGTTTGGCAACGTGCGCGGCGATTTGATTGCCGGGCTTGTCGTCGCACTCGCACTGATCCCCGAGGCGATTGCCTTTTCCATTATCGCAGGCGTGGACCCGAAAGTCGGTCTGTATGCCAGTTTTTCCATCGCGGTGCTGATTGCGTTCACGGGTGGCAGGCCCGGTATGATTTCGGCGGCAACTGCCGCGACGGCAGTGCTGATGGTGACGCTGGTGCGCGATCACGGGCTGGAATATCTGTTGGCCGCCACTGTGCTGGCGGGTCTGTTGCAGATCGGCGCGGGCATTCTGAAGCTGGGCTTCATCATGCGCTATGTGTCGAAATCGGTGATGACCGGCTTCGTTAATGCGTTGGCCATCCTGATCTTTCTGGCGCAATTGCCCGAACTCGACCCGCGCGAAGTGTCCTGGATCACCTATGTTCTGGTTGCCGCAGGGCTTGGCATCATCTACGGGCTGCCCATGCTGACCAAGGCGATCCCGTCGCCGCTGGTGACCATTGTGGTGCTGACGATTGTGGCGATTGTGTTGGGGCTGGATGTGCGCACCGTGGGCGACATGGGCGAATTGCCCGACACGCTGCCAGTGTTTCTGATCCCGAATATCCCGCTGACTTTCGAGACACTGATGATCATCCTGCCCTATTCCATGGCCATCGCGGTTGTGGGCCTGCTCGAAAGCCTAATGACGCAAAATATCGTCGATGACCTGACCGACACGCAGTCTGACCGCAATCAGGAGTGCATTGGGCAGGGAATTTCCAACACCGCAACAGGCTTTATCGGCGGTATGGCGGGCTGCGCGATGATCGGGCAGTCGATCATCAACGTCAAATCCGGCGGGCGGGGGCGCTTGTCGTGTTTCGCAGCGGGCATGTATCTGCTGTTCCTGATCCTTGTGTTAGGTGATCTGGTCAAACAGATCCCAATGGCCGCGTTGGTGGCGGTGATGATCATGGTGTCCATCGGCACATTCTCTTGGTCGTCGATCAAGGCGCTCAAGGTGCATCCGCGCTCCAGCTCCATCGTGATGATCGCGACCGTTGTGACGGTTGTTTACACCCATAACCTTGCGATTGGTGTGCTGGTGGGTGTGCTGTTGTCGGGCATTTTCTTTGCGGGCAAAATCGCGCAGCTGTTCACCATGCGCAGTACGATTTCCAAAGACGGGCGCGAGCGCACCTATATCGTCGAGGGGCAGTTGTTCTATGGCTCGGTCGAGGATTTCATGGAGGCGTTCGACTTCAAGGAAGCGCTGGACAAAGTCATCATTGATGTCAGCCGCGCGCATATCTGGGATATCTCTTCCGTTCAGGCGCTGGACATGGCAATCCTGAAGTTCCGCCGTGACGGGGCCGAAGTCGAAGTGATCGGCATGAATGAGGCGACCGAAACCATCGTTGACAAGCTTGCCATTCATGACAAGCCGGGCGCGATGGACAAGCTGATGTCGCATTGAAGGGGGACAGGAACATGACTGACCAACCACAGAAAATCGTGGCCCTTGTTGACGGGTCCGTCTACTCGGCCAGCGTGTGCGAGAATGCCGCGTGGATCTCGCAACGGACCGAGGCACCGGTGGAGTTGATCCATGTGCTTGGCCGCCGCGAGGCACCCGAGAAGCGCGACTTGTCAGGCGCGATCAAACTGGGCGCGCGCTCGGCATTGTTGCAGGAACTGGCCGACCTTGACGCGCAACGCGCCAAACTGATCAGTCACCGGGGCCGCGCCATTCTGGAAGATGCGCGCGCCATTCTCGACAAGGCAGGGATCAATGAGATCACCACCCGCCTGCGGCAGGGCGACATTGTCGAGGCAATTGGCGAGATCGAGGCTGACGCGCGCGTCATCATGATCGGCAAACGTGGCGAGGCGGCGGATTTCGCCAAGGGCCATCTTGGCTCTAATCTGGAGCGGATTATTCGCGCCAGCACCAAACCTGTTTTTGTGGCCGCGCGCGCGTTCAAGCCCATTGAAAAGGTGTTGGTGGCCTATGATGGCGGTGTCTCTGCAATGAAGGCCGTGGATCATATCGCCCGCAGCCCGCTGTTTCAGGGGCTTTTGGTGCATGTTGTCACTGTTGGAACAGCGACAGCAGAGGTCAAGAAAGGGCTGGAAGATGCAAAAGCTCTGCTGAAGGCAGCGGGGCTGGAGGCCGAAACCTCGATTATTCCGGGCCAGCCGGAAACCGCCCTTGGCAAGCTGATTGACGAGTCGCAATTCGACATGCTGGTCATGGGCGCATACGGCCACTCACGCATTCGCACCCTCATCATCGGATCAACCACAACCGCGATGATCCGGTCGTGCAAAGTGCCGGTCGTTTTGTTGCGCTGACACCTGCACGGTGCAAAGTCTGGTGCCCGGTTCCGCAACCGGGGCCAGCGCATCATCTGCTCTTGGCGCTGCGGCATCCGGCGTTGCGGCGTCGCGGATGGCCAGCCAGATGCGTGCCTTCTCCAAACTTTCAGATTTCAGGCACTCATTCTCGAACTGCGCAACACCTATGCGCGACCACAGCTTTCGAGCATGAGCGTTGATGTAGCCTTGTCACCCACATCATGTTCTGAATTACTGCACATATGAACAAATCGGCAGACCCAAAAACCGAGCAAGACACGCGCGACAGGTGCCATGCAAGCCTATGTCAATGCAAATCTGGCTTGTTTGTGGGGTTTGGCAACATCACCGGCCTGCCCCGGCTCAACTATGATCCAGTGCCGATGTGCTGCATCGTCTGTGCGCGATAGGTCATCACCCATGGAAACCTTGCCACGATTCTTGCGGAACAATGCCTCCTGGTTGGCAGCGGGTTTCCTTCTGACCTTTGCGTCAAGTTTCGGACAGACCTTTTTCATCGCAGTTTTCGCAGGCGAAATCCGGGCGGCCTATGGTCTGACACATGGGGGCTGGGGGACGATCTATGCCGTGGCCACCGCCGCCTCGGCAGCCGTGATGATCTGGGCCGGAAGCCTGACAGACCGGTTCCGCATCCGCTATATCGGCGTGACAATCCTTGCGGGGCTTGCGCTTTCTGCGGCTGCAATGTCTTGGATCGGGGGCGTTTGGGCGCTTGCGCTGTGCATTTTTCTGCTGCGCTTGTTCGGACAGGGCCTGATGGGGCATTGCGCGATGGTCGCTATGGCGCGCTGGTTCGTCGCGCGGCGCGGGCGCGCTGTGTCCATTGCCGGGCTTGGTGTGGCCTCGGGCGAGGCCCTGTTGCCCATCGTCTTTGTTGCATTGATGGGGTTTATCGACTGGCGGCTGTTATGGCTGGTCGCCGCAACGGGGCTGTTGCTGCTGATCCCTGTGCTATGGGCGCTTTTGCGAAAAGAGCGCACGCCGCAATTTCATTCGCAAGCGGATGGCGGTTCCGGCATGGCAGGCCGGATGTGGACGCGCGCCGAAGTGTTCCGCCACCCAGTGCTTTGGCTGATGCTGCCTGCCCTGATGGGGCCTGCCGCGTGGAATACGGCATTCTTCTTTCAGCAAGTGCCGTTGGCCGAGGCAAAGGGCTGGGCGCATGTCAGTCTGGTGTCCTTGTTTCCGATTTTCACAGCCACAAGCGTCACCTTCATGCTGCTGGCCGGTGGTATCGTGGACCGCATCGGCAGCCGCAGGCTTGCGGGCTTTTACCTGCTGCCGCTGGTGCTGGGCTATACGGTGTTTGCCCTTGCGCAAACGCTCATTTGGGGGGCGGTTGGCATCGTGCTGCTGGGCATGGGCACAGGGTTGCATGCGATGATGATGGGAACGTTCTGGGCCGAAGCCTTTGGCACCCGCCATCTTGGGGCCATCCGCGCCATGATTGGCGCTTTCATGGTGCTGGGCACAGCGATTGGCCCTGCGCTGACGGGGGTGCTCATCGACGCCGGCTTCGATTTTCCATCGCAGAGTTTCGGCATCGCGGCCTATTTTGCCTGTGCCGCATTTCTGGCGGGCATGGCCGGGCGCAAGGTGGATGCAGATTTGTCTATCCGCGACGATCAGCACAGCACCTCGCACGAGTAAGACGACCCTTGCAAGGCGCATTGGCACTTCTGCGAGGTGCCTAGGTCCTCTAGCTCTGCGCTTTCGTTCTGGCTTTGCGGATGGGCGTTTCCTCGAGAGGAAACCAGTGGCAGGTGCGGTTGGCGAACCACACCAGCGACAGCATCACCGGCACTTCAACCAGCACGCCGACCACAGTGACCAGCGCGGCGATCGAGTTCAGGCCGAACAGGCCAATCGCCACCGCCACTGCCAGCTCAAAGAAATTCGACGTGCCGATCATAGCGCAGGGGGCCGCAACCTTATGCGGCACGCGCCATGCTTTCGCGGCCCAATAGGCGACCGCGAACATGCCGTAAGACTGGATCAACAGCGGAATGGCGATCAGCACGATGATCAGGGGGCGGTCAAGGATCACCTCGCCCTGAAAGCCGAACAGCAGCACGACCGTGGCCAGCAACCCGATGATCGAAAAGGGTTTCACCCGCGTCGTGAACACAGCCACTGTCGCCTCGCCCGTCGCCACATTCCGCGCGCCGCGTGTCAGATAAAGCCGCGTGATCACGCCCGCCGTCAGGGGCACCACGATATACAGCACCACCGACAGCACCAGTGTTTCCCATGGCACCGTAATATCCGTCACACCCAGCAGCAGCGCCACGATCGGCGCGAAGGCGAAAATCATGATCACATCGTTCAGCGATACTTGCACCAGCGTATAGTTCGGATCCCCCTCGGTCAGTTGCGACCACACGAACACCATCGCTGTGCAGGGGGCCGCGCCCAGCAGGATCATGCCTGCGATATACTGGCCTGCGGTGCCCGGCTCGATGAAGGGGGCAAAGACATATTCGAAAAACAGGACACCCAAAGCGGCCATGGTGAAGGGTTTGATCAGCCAGTTGACGGTCAGTGTGATGATCAACCCCTTAGGGCGCTCATGCACGCGCCTGAGCGAGGTGAAATCCACCCCCACCATCATCGGATAAACCATGAACCAGATCAGCACTGCGACCACGAAATTGATCGAGCCATACTCAAGGCTTGCAAGAAAGTTCACGAGTGCAGGCGCGATCTGGCCAAGCCCCAGCCCCGCAACTATGGCAAGGGCAACCCAGACCGAAAGGTAGCGTTCAAAGATGGGCATGTTGGTGTCTTCCTTCAGTGTTCAGGCAAGTGCCATCTGCGGGTTAACCAAGGTGCAACGGGCCGTTCATGAAAGGGTACAAAACCTCTGACCCGTCGAGATTGCAGCACAAAACGGCAGGCACCAGTCACACATTGCCCCAACGCCTGAGCATCCAGTACCACTGTTCGGGGTTTTCCATGATGCGCGCGGAAAGACTGTCATTAAAAGCACGGGTCATCGTAACCTCGTCAGTATGCGGGATGGGGGCCTCGAACTCCACACGAAATGTGTTCCCGTCATCCCTCCGGATACCATAAGCCGGAATCATCGGCAGATCGTATTTCAGGGCGAGTTGCGCCGCCGACAGCGAGGTCAGCGCATCATGCCCAAGAAACGGCAACCGGATACCCTCGGCGAATTTTTCATCCAGCAAGATTGACACAATACCGCCCCCCCGCAGATTCCGCACAAGGGCGCGCGTGCCGACACGCCCGGTCGCCAGAATCGGTGTGCCCCCGGCTTCGATGCCGGTGCGTATCCGGCGCTCGTAATGGCGGTTCTTGTTGGGGCGATACACCGCTCCGCTTTCCAGCCCATGCATCTTGACAACAGCGCGGACAGCTTCCCATTGCCCGAAATGGCCAGAGACAATGATGACCCCTTTGCCTTTTGCCTGCGCGTCTTTCATTGCGTCAAGGCCGGGGCCAGAGCCATTGAATTTGTGGTGTTGGGTCTGAAATTCGGCATCGTGATAGATCTCGAACAGCGTGCGCCCCATCTGCCTGCCCATCTCCTGCCCCAGCCTCAGGCGGTCGCTGCGCGTCATTTCGGGGAAAACCCGACTGACTTCGCGGTCAAAGCGGCGTCTTGCTGGCGGGAACCAGCGCATGATGATGCCAAATGTCGTCCCCAAGCTGCGAGAGCGCGACTCGAACGAACGCCACCTGACAACCGTCAGCGCCGACCATAACGGAAGGTATCTTACGTGATGCAATGCAGATTTCAGAGAAGATAGAAGCATGCCGCTGTATGATCGGAATACGCGAGAGAGCCAATCTAAAATATTGTGAAATGTTGCATTGGGGCGGACATATCTAACACCGTGACATTTGGGGCGGGCTGCGCGTGAGATGCCATGCTGCAAGACCACAGTGGCGGCCAGCTACCCTAGGATCAGGCGGCAATACATCCCGTCAGATTCAGGGCCAGTGACGGGGGTGGCGCAAACCATCTGGCCCGCAGTTATGTATCCTCAAAGGGTCGCTCCACAGCGGGACCAAACTGACCGCCCAAGCCGCCACGTCACCCCCCGCGCCCCAAAAGCCGGTCAATAGGTGCGAAATCGTCTGTCAGGACAATCGCCTTGCGGTCGTCAATGATCCCTTGCAGCGACGAGGCCGCGATGCGAACCGCCTGACGCGGCTCTGGCCCGTCATGGCGGATCTGGCTGACCGGGGACGGGCTGTTGCCTGCCACCATCAGAAACACGCGCCGCGCCTCGGTGTTGTCATGGCTGGGATCGGCCCAGATTTCGACCACATCAAACACCTTGCGCGCGGTCACGGTCAGGGAGGCCAGAACATCCAACCGGTCCATATGGTCGATAATCGTCATCAGGAATGCGCCATCAGGGTTCAACCGTGACGCCGCCAGATCAAAGAACTCGCGCGTGATCAGATGCGGTGGGGCCGCGATATCGGTAAAGGCATCGCCCAGGATCAGGTCATAGCTGGTATCTTCGCGCGCCAGAACAATCCGCGCATCGGCATGGACAACCCGCGCGCTGTCGGGGTCGAACCAAAAGCTGTCAGCCGCCACTTGCGTCACGGCGGGGTCGACCTCGGCCACGGTGACATCCACCGGCTCGCCCATCTCGACCCATGCGCGGGGCACCGTATAAGTGCCGCCCCCGATGATGAACCCGTCCCAATGGTCGCGCCCTTCCATGCGCATGCGCGATAGCCCGTCTTGCATCATGCCATGCGGGGTCAGCATCGCGCTTGCCTCCACCCCGTCCGAGATACCATGCACCAAGTGGTCCAGCACCATCAGCCGCACAGGTTCCGCCGCGCTTGGGGAAATATCAACCACGCGGATGCAGAAATAATTGCTTTCATATGTGCAGGGATCAGGGCGATAGAATGCGGCAGCAGCCAGAACCAATGGCACCAACGACGCGACAGCCCCATGAACCAACCAGCGGCTGACCCCGTTCGCGGCCATGAAACTGTAAAAGGCGACTGCGATATACACCACCGTCACAACGGTCAGTGTGCCCACCGATCCCAGCCAAGAGATGAACACAAACCCCGCCGCCAGCGTGCCGATGATCGCCCCCCAAGCGCCCGCAGCAAACATCGCGCCCAGCGCGCGGCCAGAGCGTTCGGGGTGACGCTGCACTGCAATCTGCGACAGGATCGGGGCCGGAATACCCGCGAAGAACGAGGGCAGAAAGAACACCAGCATGGTCAGTGCGACTATCGCGGCCACCGGGTCCTCCAGCACAGTAATGACCGGCCCTGCCGTGATGCGCAGCAAGAACACCGCGCCGCCTGTTGTCGCCGCCGCCAGCAGCATGGCCCAGGCATTCGCGCGCAACGCGCGGTCAGCGGGCCATTCAGCCAGACGCCCGCCAACCCAATGGCCTGCCGAGAACCCCGCCAGCACCACCGCGATCACCGATGTCCAAGTATAAAGCGACATGCCCACATAGGGTGCCAGCATTCGTCCGGCCACGATTTCCACCACCAGCGAAGCCGCCGCAACCGTCGCCTGTATGGCAACCAGAACCCATAATCTGTGCATATTATATTCCTGTCTCTTCCCTCAGGCTACAGCTTAGGCTGTGGGCTTATATGGTGCAATCCGAATATATGAAGACCTCATGCCTTGCTGACCCGCGTGCGCCACAGTGTGAACAGACCGGCACCGACAACGACCCCCGCGCCGATCAGAACATTGGTGCGAATAGCCTCGCTAAAGATCAGCACCCCCAGTGCTGCCGCGAAGGGCAGTTGCAAATAGGCGAAAGGTTGTACCGTACTGGCCTCGGCCACCTCATAGGCGCGGATCAGCAGGAAATGGCTGAACGCAGAGGTGACGCAGAGCAGTCCCATCCACAGCCAGTCGCCTTGGGCCATCGGTTCCCAGAACCAGATGCCGATCAGGGTCATGGTCACAGCCCCTGCGGTGCCGGTCCAGAAGAAGCTGACAGCGGCGCTGTCATCGCGTGCGACATAGCGGGTCAACAACCCATAAAGCGCGAACATGGACGCTGCCAGTAAGGGGATCAGCGCGGCGGGCTGGAATACCCCAAACCCCGGTTGCAGGATAATCAGCACCCCCACAAACCCGATGCCAATCGCCACCCAGCGCCGCCAGCCCACTTTCTCCCCCAGCACAGGGCCGGACAGCGCCGCGATCAGCAGCGGATAGACCGCAAACACCGCGTGGCTTTCGACCAGCCCCAGAACCACGAAGGCCGTGACCATGACGCAAACTTCCAGCGCCAGCAAAATACCGCGAAACGCCTGTACGAAGGGCTGTTTTGTCGCCGCTGCCTTGCGGATACCGCCTGCCTTGCGCGCGGCGACCACGATCACGAAACTGGCAAAGAACCAGTAGCGGATCATGATAATCATCAGCACATTGTATTCGCCCGCCAGATGGCGCGACAACCCGTCCTGCATGGCAAAGACAAAAGCGGTGGCGATCATCAACCAGATGCCAAGTGTGTTGTTCTGCTCGGTCATGGTTTGCGCCCAGTGCTCATGTGCCGCTTGCGTCCGTATCCAGCACTGCGCTGCACGGTGAATCCTGCCGCCTCCAACGCGCGGCGCACATGGCCTGCGGCGGTATAGGTGGCGAATGTGCCGCCCGGTGCCGTGTGGCGGCCCACCTCTGCCATCAAACCCTCTGACCACAGTTCAGGGTTCTTGGCAGGTGAAAATCCATCCAGATACCACGCATCCGCCAGCCCATCCCATGCAGGCAAGGTGTCGCGCGCATCGCCGACAATGATGTCCACCGCGACCTTGCCCAAAGTGAAACGCCGCGCGCCCTGCCCCCAAGCGTCCAGCAGGGGTGCCGCCTCCAGCATTGGAAACACAGCAAGGGCGCGGGCCATGTCGGCGTGCGCCATCGGAAACGCCTCGAAACTCGTGTAGCGGATCGGCCCGCGCGCGCCCAACGCGTCCAGCGTGGCCAACAGGTTCAAACCTGTGCCAAATCCCAGCTCTGCAATATGAAACCCCGGCGCGGCGCGTTCAGGCAATCCGTTGCCGCGCAAGAACACATGGCGCGTTTCCTCCAGCCCGCTCTCGAGCGAGAAATACGGGTCATCAAAACGGGTCGAGAGGGGAATGTCCCCCCCTCTCCAGGCAAGTTCTGCGTGCTGGTCGTTCATGCCGGTCTGCTTTATGTCACATGTTCAGCAGTCATGCAGAGCGCGAAGGAAAATGACAATGGCCGATGTGACGATCATGGGCGCGGGCGTGTTCGGGTTGGCATTGGCGCTGGTCTGCGCACGTCGTGGCGCGCGCGTTCATGTCATTGAGAAGCGACATATCGGTGCGGGGTCTAGCGGTGGGCTGGTAGGGGCCTTGGCCCCGCATGTTCCAGAAAACTGGAATAGTAAAAAAGCATTTCAGTTTGACGCATTGCGCGGGGCCGAAAGCTTCTGGGGGCGCGCGGCCACCCTGTCAGGCATTGATCCCGGATATGCGCGGCTGGGGCGGGTGCAGCCTGTCACCGATGGTGCGCTGGCGCTGGCGCAAACCCGCGCGGGCAACGCCACTGATCTGTGGCAAGGCTTTGCCACATGGCAGGTGATCCGCGCACAGGATGCGCCCGGCTTGCCGCTGGTCAGCCCGTCCGGCTGGGTGATCCATGACACGCTGAGTGCAAGGCTGCATCCACGGCGTGCAGGGCAAGCATTGGCGGGGGCCGTGCAGGCGCTGGGGGGCAAGATCAGCTATGGTGCTGCGCCGCCCAAAGATGGCCCAACAATCTGGGCAACGGGCTATGAAGGATTGCACGACCTGTCAGCCGACCTTGGCCGCCCCATCGGGTCAGGCGTCAAGGGGCAGTCCATCCTGCTGCGTCATGCCAGCCCAGATGCGCCGCAAATATTTGCCGACGGGCTGCATATCGTGCCCCATGCGGATGGAACAGTTGCGATTGGCTCTACCAGCGAGCGCGACTTTGCCGACCCTGCCAGCGTGGATGCGCAATGCGACACGCTGCTGGCGCGCGCCCGCGCCACCTGCCCCGCCTTGCAAGATGCCCCCGTGATCGAGGCTTGGGCCGGTGTGCGCCCACGCGCAAAAAGCCGCGCCCCCCTGTTGGGGGCATGGCCGGGGCGGGCGGGGCATTTTGTCTTCAATGGCGGCTTCAAGATCGGGTTTGCGATGGCACCGGTTCTGGCAGAGTGCATGGCCGATCTGGTGCTGGACGGGCGCGACACGATCCCCGAGGGGTTCGGGTTCAGCGCCGTGTGACGCATACATTCAGCGTGCGCGCACATCCAGCCAGATGCCATCGCGGGCGCGCACGGTCATTTGCGCCATCGGCACCGGCACGCGCCCCGCAACTGCGCGAAACTCGAAATCACACAGCACTCGCGCGAGGATAAGCACCGCTTCGGCCATGGCGAACCCCGCGCCCGGACACACACGCGCCCCTACCGAAAAGGGCAGGTACCCATCGCGTGCGCAGGCTTTGGTGTCACCCTGCTGCCAGCGCTGGGGTCGGAAATCATGCGGATCACTCCAGATATTTTCATTTCGCCCCATATGCCAGAGAGAGACGACAACCTGCGTGCCCTTACCCAGTTTGCGGCCACGAAACTCCTCTGGCTGGGCCGCTTCGCGCACCAACATTGGTACAGGCGGATACAGGCGCAGCGCTTCGCGGAATGTATCGCGGATCAGGGGAAAGCGGCGCAGAACCCCGAAATCAGGGGCCGTCCCCTGATCCAGATAGGGGCGCAGGGCTTGCGCTTCCTCGGCCAGTTGCGCCTGCCATTCCGGGTGGGTCGCAATAAGATACAAGCACCATGCCAGTGCAGACGCACTGGTTTCATGCCCCGCCAGAAAGAAGATCGCCACCTGATCGACCATTTCATCGGTGTCGAACACATCGCCTGTGACCGGATCGCGGGTGGTCATGATCTTGGTGGCCAGATCATCCGGGGCCGTGCCTGCCTTGATCGCATCCATCCGCGCTTGCGTCATCATGGTAATCAGGCGGCGAATATGGGCCGCCGTATCGCGCGTCTTGCGCGAGAAAAGGCGCGGCATCAGTTTGGGCATACGCAACAGGGCGGCAAGATTCAGGATTGGGGCAGAGCGCTGATGCGCGCGGAATGTTTCATAAACCTGCTTTGCCGCGTCATCCTCGATCGGCACCGAAAACAGGGTGCGGAAGATCACATCTGCGGCGGCATGACTCATAACGGCCTCGATCTCGGTTTGGCCGGGATACAGGCGCGCGGATGCGGCCTGTGCTGCGTCCCACATGGCGGGGAAGGTGTCGCGCAAACGCCCGCCCTCAAAAGCAGGGTCGATCATGCGGCGCTGGCGTTCCCATGTTGCACCATTGGTGACAAAGACCGAATTGCCCAGCAAGGGCCGCAACCCTTCGCGCACCCGCTCTGATTTCGGGAAATCGCGCGGGCGGTCCTGCAACACCAAGCGCACCAGTTTCGGGGTGTTGACCATGACCGAATGCAGGAAGGGCAGCTTCACTTCTGCCATTTTCGCCCTGTACAGGCGCGCAGGCTGCGTCGACAGAATATCGCGCCGGAACATGGCCAGATGTTGCCAGAACGGAACGCGGTCGGGGCGGTGGTCAGGCATGGGGGGGCGGGTCATGACAGATGCTGGCTTTCAGGCAAATAGCAGGCATGGCTGACACTGGCCGAGGGTTTGCGGTCCCTGAAACGTTCGGCCAAGGCCAATGGGCCGGCGGTAATCAGGAAATAATCGTAATCCTTTGGCGCATCAAAGGCGCACAGATACTGGAAATGCAGCCGGAAATAGCGGCGTTTGTATTTGCGGTAGGTTTGCGGCGTCAGGCTTTGGGTAAAGGCCGCCGAAATCATCAGCGGCCAGCGCTTGCCCGTCGCAGGTGCCGCACCAGAGCATGACACCGGATCGCACAGCGCATAGCAGCAGCCATCGCCCGGCGCGGTGACATCCAGCCAGAACAACTCGTCGCGCTGGGACAGATAGCGCAAATCCTCGCGCAACTCCTGTGCGTCTGGCAGGTAGGATTGCATCGGCACCGCATGACCCAACGACAAAAAGGCCAGCTTGCGCCCCTGCGCTGCATGGCCCGCACGGATGACCCGCGCCAGAACAGACACGCCCAGATGCACCCCTGAGGAGTGGCCGACGACCAGCACCTCATCCACTGCATCATCCAGCAGCGCAGCCCCGATTAACGCAACAAATTCATCCAGCCGCGCTTCGAGTTCCGGCGGGTTGCGGCCCCTGTGCTTGGCGGTAAAGGCGAAATCCAGCAGCAGGTAATGCACAAAAAAGCGCCCATCAATCTTGCGAAACCCTTGTAGAATGGGTGGGACAACACCAAGGCCCAGCAGATAGCCCAGCCATGCCGGTATCAGCGCCGACAGCCCCCAACCCACCAATAGCGCCGCCGCGACAGCAATAAGCAGTTGCGCCACCAGCATGACCACCGGATACATGGCCGCAATGCCGGGGCCAGCACGCAGCCGGAACAGCCGGAACAACACCCCCGTCGACAGATAGACCCACGCCGTTTTCACCAACAGCACATAGGTCGCAAAAACCCCGGCCTGCATCGAATCCTTCACGATGTCGGACCATTCGAGAATGTTAACCTCGCTCTCGGCCGTCAGCCCGTCCACTTCGGCGGTGACGACCCAGCCATAGGGGCCTGCGCCTGTCTTCGGGCGTTGCGCGATCTGATAGCCCGAGATCCGCGCCTGATCGGTGGACTCGCAGCGATACAACTCGCGGTATCGGCGCGGTGGGAACGGATCATAGCCGGGAATGTAGAAGACATGCCGCCGCGACACGCGCGCGGGCGCGGCATCGCTGGTCTGATCTGAAATTTGCACGGTCTGCATGGCCCTGCCCTGTTCAAGTGTTCCGACTCTAGCGACAAAATCGGGCAAGAATAAGCCTGCCGCGAAGAAGTTTTGGCGTTGGGTGAAATGCCCCCGCTTGGCCTGACCGACGCCTTTGCAACATGCAGTCAATGTCTGACATTCGCGTCACCAGAGCGGTTCTTTTGTTTGCCCAACTGCGCAACTGGGTTAGGTTCTGCCACGTACGCGCAACATCGAAAGGACGGGACATGAAAAACTCTGCATTGCACCGCGCAGGCCGCGCCGCGCTCAGCCTGCACCGCACAGGTTTGCTGGTGCCAGCCGCCGGATTGGCGGTCATGAGTGTGTCTGCCTATGCGATGGTGACAGTGGCCCATGCCTTCCCTGAAATGGCACTCAACCCGGATGGTGTCGGCCAATGCAACCCGTTTGAGGGCGATTTCGGCTGTGGCCATGGCTTTGGCTGTGCGTGCCACATGCTTCCGCTGCCCGAAACGCAGGCCTGACAGTAATTTCCGACAGACCCGCGCTTGCCAAGCCCGCCCTGTATGCGCGCCCGACCGGTCGGGCGCGCCCTTGTGTAAATTCCGACGCGTGCAATTGTGCCACGTCTGGACCGCGCAGCATATATAGGGCTGGCGCAAGCGTGTTCTAATTGGATAGATGTGACCCTATTCTGCGCGCCTTCTATATGTGGGGTGCCCGTCGCGGGCAAACGCCCCCCCGTGCCGCAGTCAAGGAGATCGCATCATGTCTGCGCCCCCAGAACTCACAAATAAGGATGATCTGCGCGACAAGCGCCGGGCGGCTTGGGCTGGCGTTGCGCTAAATGCGCCGCTTGCAGCGGGCAAGATCCTTGTGGGGCTGGCGGCGCAAAGTCAGGCGCTGGTGGCCGACGGGGTGCATTCGCTGTCGGATCTGGCCTCGGACGCCGCCGTGATCTGGGCGCTGGGGCATTCCCATCGCCCGCCAGATACGGAACACCCGTTCGGTCATGGCCGCTTCGAGACATTGGCCACGCTCGCCATTGCCGCCATGCTCGCACTAGCTGCCATCGGCATATTGATCGACGCGGGCCTGCGCCTGATTGATCCGCCGACCACTGCGCCGGCGGTGTGGGCGCTGTGGGTGGCGGGCCTGTCGATTGCGTTGAAAGAGGCGCTTTATCACTACACCAAGGCCGTCGCACGACGCACCGGATCGGCGATGATGGCGGCAAATGCTTGGCATCACCGCTCGGACGCGGCCTCCTCCGTGGTGGCGCTGGCGGGTATTGGCGCGGCGATGCTGGGCTGGCCCTTGGCCGATGCGCTGGGGGCAGCAATCATCGCGCTGATGCTGGGGCGCGTGGCCTGGGTTTACGGACGCCCCGCAGTGCGGGAGTTGGCCGATACCGCCCCACCTGCGGATATGTCGCGCGCGATCCTGTCGGCACTGACCGCCACACCCGGCCTGCGCGACGCCCATGACCTGCGCCTGCGCCATATGGGCGGGGCGGTGCAGGCCGATGTCCATGTGGCCCTTGATCCGGCGATGACCTTGTCCGAGGCACACCGCCTGTGCGAGGCCGCGCGTGCAACAGTGCTGGCGCAAGTGCCTGAAGTGACTGAGATCATCATCCACCCCGAACCTGACGGCCATGCCGATGGCCGCGCCGCCCATGACGCGGCCTTGCGCCCCGAATTGCAGGCGCAGGTGCGCGATTGTCTGGAAGGGATCGTGCCCGCAGGTGCCATCCGGCATCTGCGGCTGGACTACCGCGATGAGGGTGTGATTGCCGTAGTGGAACTGAGTGAAACACCCATTGACGGAGCGCAAACCCGCGTCGCCTTCCGCCTGCGCCAGCACACAGGCGATCTGGCCGAAATACGCCTGCTCTGGGCACCCGCCATATAACATAGACCATGCCACGCACAGGGCGCGGCGGTCACGGTGCCAATGCGAAACCGCCGACAACAAGCGCCAGCCCAGCGCCAATGCCCACAAAGCCCCATCTGCGTTGCCGGTCCAGCCGCGACGCCCCGCCCGAATAATCGAACCGCTCGTAGATCACCTTGTCTTTCGGCACGCCCAGATCGAGCAACGCATCCGACACGGCTGTGACCATTGGACCGGGGCCACAGATCAGGGCGACGGCCCGATGTGGGTCAAGCCCTTCCAGCAACGTGCCCAAGCGGTCATGGGTCAGGCGTCCGACATGCCCGCGCCAGCCTTCGGCATCTTCTTCGCTGACCAGCATGACCTGAAGGTCCAGCGCGCGGGCGGCGGCGTTGATTTCGGGCAGGCAGGCGAAATTGGCAGGCACCCCCGCCGCATAGGCCAGACGCACAGGCCTTGGGTCGTTGCGGGCCACCAGATCGCGCAACAGCCCCATGATCGGTGCAATGCCGACCCCGCCCGCCAGCAGCAAAACGCTGTCGCCCTGATGCCGGGCCAGCGTGAATTCGCCGTAAGGGCCGTCGATGCCAATAACTGTGCCGGGTGGCAGATCACCAATCTGGTTGGTGAAATCGCCCGCTTCCTTGATAATCAGGCTTAGCCCCGGCCGCTTTGGGCTGTCGGCGATGGAAAACGGGTGATCGAACAGCGGAAAACGGTGCTTGCCCTCGGTCATCCAGACGAATTGCCCTGCGGTATAGGGCGGCGCGGGGGTGTCTTTTGCAGGCTGTATGTCCAACTCCCACATTCGGTCAGCCAGCTTGGTGACCGACGCCAGCGTCCAGACATGCCTGTGCAGCATGATCCAGCGCCAGCCATAAAGCACCGCCATCACCGCGATCACGGCTATTGCCAAAACCCACCACAGCGCATTAACCGCGCCCATCGCACTAAACCTGCCGGTCCCCAGCGCATGGTGCACCCCGCCCCCCACAGCGGTCAGGCCAAGCACGATATGCGTGGCGCGCCAGATCTCGTAGCGCCACGGCAACTGGTCGCGCAGGATTGAGGTGATAACCAGCGCCAGCAACGCCGCCAGCGCCACGACACCGGTGCGGTAATGCGGCAAGCTCAGATAGGCCAGCAGCCGCTCGGTCCCCAGTGCAGGATCGTCAAGCCATGTCGGCGCGACATAGGCGAGCGGGTGCAAGATCAGCGCGATCAGAACCCACCATGCGGCGATTTTGTGAAATGCCATGATCTTGTCGATGCCAAGATGGCCCGAGATAGCCTCGAAACGACCCGAGGTGACGAACTGGATTGCCATTGCGACAAGACCCACCATTCCCAATGCCGCAGCCGCGCGTTCCCATATATCCAGCGGGGCCACGCTGACCCCGAAGGCAAGCACCGGCGGCAACAGGCATAGCCCGATATATGTGGCGCCAAATGCCGGTCCTGACAAACGCATCGGGTGCTTCGGTTGCGGGTCAGGCGCGGGTCGTGGCTGATTTTGCATCTGCTTTTCCCCCTTTTATGGCTGCACACAGCCCTACACCCCAAGCAAAGCCATTGCCTTGACACGGGTCAATGCGCAAAAATGTGCCTCGTGCATACTGTATAAGTGACCACTCGCACGCAAGCACCACGGAGGAGACCTGATGCCCCTGTCCCGGATGTCCCAAATGATCGCCGCTTTTGCAGCCCTTGTCAGCTTCGCGGTGCCCGCTGTGGCCTATGACCCGTCGAATTTGGCGCGCCTGACCGAAGAATGGCTGGCAGCACCGCATGGCGATTACAAATCGCCCTCCTTCACCTATTGGAACGAAGAGGGCGAGGTGCCCGTTGACTGTGCCGCGTGCCATTCGCAAACCGGCTTCATCGACTATCTTGGCGCAGATGGCAGCACGCCCGGCGAGGTGAACCATCCCGCCGCGATCAATGCGCCGATTGGCTGTGCGTCCTGCCATACCTCTGCGGCACATGCACTGGACAGCGTGCCCTTTCCATCGGGCGTCGTCGTGGATGGGCTAAGCGCATCCGCCACCTGTTCGGTGTGCCATCAGGGCCGCCAGTCCGGCGACAATGTGACAAGCGCGACCGAAGGCATGGGCGAGGATACCGTTTCCTCTGATCTGGCGTTTCTGAATGTGCATTAAGGGGTCGCCGCCGCCGTTATGCACGGCTCTGAGGTTCGGGGCGGCTTTCAATACCCCGGCAAGACCTATGCGGGGCGGTTCGCGCATATGCCAAGCGCCAATACCTGTGTGGCCTGCCATGACGTCCATAGCACCGAAGTGGAAACCGATGGCTGCGTCGCCTGTCATCGCGGGGTCGAGGATATCCGCGACATTCGCACCCGCCATCTAGATTTTGATGGCGATGGCCAGATCTCTGGCGGCATTCATACCGAGATCGTCGGCCTGCAAGAGCAGCTTTATGCGGCCCTGCAAACCTATGCGGCCGAAGTCGCCGACGCGCCCATTGGATATGCGACCGGCACCTTCCCCTATTTCTTCAACGACATCAATGCAGACGGCCAGATCAGCCCGGACGAGGCAGCCTTTCCCAACCGCTACCAAAGCTGGACACCGCGCCTGCTAAAAGCCGCGTATAACTATCAGGTATCGAAGAAAGATGCTGGCGCATATGTCCATAATCCAGCCTATATGTTGCAACTGCTCTATGACAGTCTGGAAAGCCTGTCCGAGCAAGTGGACCTTGGAATGTCAGACCTGCGGCGGCCCTGACACCGGCGCGCGGCAGGTTTCGATCCAGCCGAAGCGTTTCGTGCCTGCGCGGGACGTAACGGCCCCTTACGCACCTTCCCGTGCAACGATGCTGGCACCGTCGGTCAACGCACTGGCGGGGTACAGCACCACCTGTGCCCCCGCGCTCAGACCCTCCAGAACCTCTGCCTGACCGGCGGCCTGACGCCCGATGCTGACAGAGCGCAGGCGGGCATTGCCCCCCTCCGCGGTAAAAACAGCCCACCCCTCGCCGTGGCGGAACAGGGCGGATTGCGGCACTTGCAACACGTCATCCGCGTCCCACAGGATCAGCCGGACATGGACACGGAACCCTTCACCCAGACCGGGGCGGCCCTCGGGCGGGGTCAGCAGGTCCAGCCGCAGCCGCACGCGCTGCTCCTCAATCCCCAAGGCAGAGACGCGGGTGAAGGCCGCAGGCTCGATCCGGCGCAGTTGCGCTTCCAACGCGCCGGTCCCACCCCAACGCTCAACCAGCGCATGGGCACCGGGCGGCACCTGCACGGCATCGGCTGACAGCAGGTCCAGCTCGATCTCCATCTCGTCCAGATTGCCGATGGTCAGAAGCGGGCTGCCAGCCTGAACCAGCCGCGCGCTCATGTCGGACACCGCCAGCACGATACCGGTCTGCGGTGCCAGAATGCGCACACAGCATTCGCCCGGATCAGCGTTGGGGTCGAACAGGGCCTGCGGCCCCATCATCTGTGCCTGCGCACGGATCAGCGTGGCGCGGTTCAGGTCCAACTGGGACTGGGCCGCGACCAAGGCCTGCTGCGCAGTCTGATACTCGGCCTCTATATCTTCGAGCATACGCTGCGCAATCGTGCCCCGCGCGGCCAGTGCGCGCGCACGTTCAAGCTGGGTTCCAGCATGTGCAAGACCGGTCTCGGCCTGACGCAGATTGCTTTCAGCCAATGCGACAGCGGCCTGCGCCTCGGCCACGGTGGCCTCGGCCTGCGCGCGCGAGCGGGCATCCATCAGCGCCGGATCAGCGGGCTGGATCACTGCCACCACCGTCTCCGCCGCAACCACCGCGTCACCCACCTCGACCGGCGAGCGGGTGGCCGTGCCGGTAATCGGGGCGGCAATGGCATAGGGCGCGCGCACGCGGGTCACACCCTGCGCCGCAATCGTGCCCTGCATCGGCCCATGTGTGACCGTGGCCAGATCAACCGGTTGCGGCTGTGGCCAGAGCGCCCAGACCAGTGCCGCCACCAGCCCTACCCCAACCGCCCCCAGTCCAAGCTTGCGCATCATGCCCATTGCGTTGCCTCCTTCACTCTCGCGCTTTCAGCGCTGTCGCCAGATCCACACGGTCCAGCCGCCGCCGCACCATCAACACCGAGCCGAGCGCTGCCAGAAAAACCGCTAATGCCGCCAAAGCGAATGTCCGGCGGGTAATGTAAAACGGGATCTGGAACATGTCGGTCGACATCGCGCCGACCAGCCCCACGGCCAGCCAATAGCCCGCCACCCAACCCAGCGGAATGGCCAGCAATGTCAGCAGCATCATCTCGCCCACCAGCACATAACCGACTTCGGCCCGGCTAAAGCCCAGAACGCGCAGACTGGCCAATTCATAGCTGCGTTCCGACAACTGGATGCGGGCCGCGTTATAGACCACACCAACGGCGATCAGCACCCCGATCACTGTGTATATCCCCACCATTGTCAGCAGGTTCTCACTCAGCGTCGCGTCAAACTGGCGTCGTACCTCGGCCCAATCGGACAGGCCCGCGACCGCTGGCGTTTCCTTGATCGCGGCATTCAGATCTGCCATCCGGTCAGATTGCACGCCTAGATGGATCATGTTGACTTGCGGCGCAATATCCATCGCCGCAAACAGGGCCACCGCCGAGATATGGGCCTCCTGCCCCATGCCTTGCGCAATGATATCTGTGACCGGCAGGTTCAGCACCGCGCGCGGCGGGGCCAGCATTTCCAGCCGCAAAACCTCGCCCACGCGGATATCCAACGCGCGCGCCAGCATTTCGGGCAGCACCAGCCCTGCTGGTCCCGGCTCTACCACGCGGCCCGCGTCATCGACCAGCCGCGCAAGTTCCGCGCCTGCAAAGTGGCCCTGTAGCGCGGTCAGCCGGTTGCGATGTCCATTCACGGCCCGCACCGGCATGGCATAGGCCCCCTCTGCGTGAAGCACACCGGGCTGGCTCAGCGCATCCTGCACGGCGGCATCAGGCCGCGCGCGGTCCAGCATGAGTGTGACCTGCTGGCGATTGGCCTGCTGGAACACGCTGTCGGCCAACCGGTCAACGGCATCGAACATGAAATAACTCATCACCAGCACCCCGACCGAGGCCGACACCCCGAACAGCGTAATCGCCGCCCGCCCCGGCCAGCGCAGGATCGAGCGGAAGATCATCATCGTGGTCTGCCGAAGCTTGAGCGCGGCCAACCACCGGTCGGCGCGGCCTCGCGCGAAACTTGGGGGTGCGGGGGGCTGCATCGCTTCAGCCGGGGGCAGTTTTAGCGATGACCAGATTGCGCGCATCCCCCCAAGAACCACGGTCGCCATTCCCAACAGCGCCGAGATCACCAAGGCCTGCGTTCCCCAGTCACGGATGATAAACGGGAAGCGAAAGAAATCGCCGTAAAGCCCGATCATCGCATCGGCGATCCACCAGCCGAAAACCCATCCCGCCACGACCCCGATCACCCCGATCAGAAGCGCGAGCTTCAGGTAATGTCCCGCAATCTCGCGCCGCCCGTAGCCCAGCGCCTTCATCAGCCCGATCTGCGCGCGCTCCATGGCGATCAGCCGTCCCAGAACCATATTGACCAGAAAGGCCGCGACAATCAGGAAAATCGGGGGCATGAAAGCGGCCATAGCGCCAAGTTGCTGCAACTCGCCATCGAGAAAGGCATGCGATACCTGCTGGTCGCGCCCATGTGCGCCCGTGCCGCCATACGGGTCCAGCAAGCTGTCCAGCGCTGCGATGACCGCGCGTTCATCCGCGCCGCGCGTCAGGCGCAGGGATACCTCGTTCACAGCGCCCGCCATGTCCATCGCCGCCGCAGCGGCAGGTTCGGTCATCCAGATCAGGCCAAAGCGCCGGTCATCGGGCATCATGGCACCCGGTGGCATGGTGTAGATAAATTCAGGGCTGAGCACCCAGCCTGTGACAATCAGATCGCGCAAATGGCCATTCAGCACCCCGCGGAAGCGACTGCCGGGGGTCAGCCCGTGTATCTCGGCAAAGGGTTCTGACAGCGCCACCTCATCGGGTTGGTCGGGGTCCGGCAGACGACCCCGGCGGACCAGCGGCAGGTTCAGCCCCGGTCCGGCGGCGGGCAGCGACAGGATACGTCCGGTGGCAGGTTCGGCCATGCCATCAATGTCCAGCACGGCCTGAAAGCCGATCCGCCCTTCGACCTGCGCAACACCGGGGATCAGGCTTGCGGCTTGCACCACATCGGCAGGCGCGCGAGTGGCACCTGCAAACACATCCGCAAAGCGATGCCGCTCGTAATAGGCGGCCTGTGTCTGGATAAGCGTTGTCTGAGTCGCCTGCGCCCCGACCAGCACCATGACCCCGCAGCCCAGCACCAGTGCAATGGCCAGCGTTTGCGCCCAGATCCGGCGCAGATCGCGCAGCATCTTCCTGTCCAGCGCCCTCACCAACTAACCTCCGAAGGCAGGACGCGGTCGGCGTTGACCTCATCACGGATGACGCGGCCATCAGCCAGCACCACCACCCGGTGCGCGATACGCTGGATGCTGGCGTTGTGGGTGATCAGCACTGTGGCCGTGCCCAGATCGCGGTTGACTTCATGCAGTGCGTCGAGCACCTGAATGCCGGTCTTGCTGTCCAGCGCGCCCGTCGGCTCGTCACACAAAAGCACATCGGGGCGCTTGGCAATGGCGCGGGCTATGGCCACGCGCTGTTGCTCGCCCCCTGACAACTCTGCCGGGAAATGGTCCAGCCGGTGCGCAAGGCCGACACGGTCGAGCGCTTCTTCCGGCGTCATCGGATCGCGGGCGATTTCGGTCACCAGCGCCACGTTTTCGCGCGCGGTCAGACTGGGAACAAGGTTATAGAACTGAAAGACAAACCCCACATGGTCGCGCCGGAAGGCCGTCAGTTGGCGGTCGGTCGCCTGCGTCAAATCCCGGTCACGAAAAAACACCTGCCCGCCCGAAGGCAGATCAAGGCCGCCCAAGATATTCACCAGTGTCGATTTGCCCGACCCTGACGCGCCCAGAAGTACCACCATCTCGCCTTCGGCCAAGGACAGATCGACACCGCGCAAGGCCCAAACCTCGACCGCGCCGGTCCGGTACACCCGGGTCACGCCTTCCGCCCGAAAGACCGGCAAGATATGTGTGTCACGCATCATGCGGGCAGTTTATCATATGCAGGCGAGAACCGCTTGATCTGCATCAAGCCACTGGCACGCAACTCAGGGCAAAGTGCGTATTTTCGTCGTAATGTTGGCCAGACCTGCAAGCGCGGCAGGCCTTCGACTTGCAACAGGCGGTTCAGGACAGGATATCTGCAATCGCCGCAAGCGTGGGCACACGTTCGACCCGATTGAGCAGATTTGTCGGCATCCGGTTGCGGCCCTCATTCTCGAACAGAATAAACTGCATTCCCGCATTCAAGGCGAATTGAAGGTCAAAAACCATATCGCCGACATAGAGTATTTCCTCAGGCCGCAGCTTGGTCTCGGCACATAGCATAAGCGCTGATTGCGGGTCCGGCTTGCCTTTTGCAACTTCATTGGCACAGATCAGCGTGTCGACATCAATATTCAATTCCTCAAGCAAAGGCGCGGCATTGCTGCTGGGCTTGGATGTGATGATCGACACCCCAAGCCCGCGCTGGCGGCACTTGCGCAGCAGGTCATCTGCGCCGTCGATCTTGCGGATCTTGTCCTGTCGGGTCCGCGTGCCTTCGAAATACAGCTCTGCCAACTCGTTGCGGTAGCTCGTCAGGCCAATGGTGGCGAGGATGGTATCAAAGGGCAGCCCGACGTAGCGGCGATAACTCTCAAAACCGCAGGTGATGCCCAGTTTGCGGGTCGCCTCCTCCCACGACTGCCGCATGACCCCGAAGGAATCTACCAGCGTTCCATCAAGGTCGAAGGACACATGCCTGATTGCGGTCATGCTGGCACCTCATATGCAAAATTTTCTTTGAAAAGCGGGTCGCGCTCCATCATCCGGCAGGCCAGACGGTAATCTTCTGGGGTGTCCACCGAGAGGCTCGCGCCTTCTTGCGGAAAGGTTCCGACCGGCTCGCCCAGTTCGATCAGGCGCATCAGTTCGATGCGCTCGATATTCTCCAGCGCGGTTGGCTTGCTGGCGGCAAATGCCCGCAAGCCTGTCAACCGAAAGCCAATCACGCTCAGGTGCTTTTTCAACGGCTGGCGCACCGCGCCGAAATGGCAGGGGATATCGCTGCGCGAGAAGTATATGACACGATCGCCGCTTGCGACGATCTTGACGCGGTTGATATTGTCGTATTCGTCCATCAACTGATAGGGCACGACGCAGCGATAGGCGCTGTTGGCCACGAAATCAGCGACCTGCTCGATATAGTCTGGCTGCACAAAAGGCTCGTCGCCCTGCACATCAATGATGATATCCGCCTCATCCAAGCCCAAGGTTTCACTGGCTTCGGCAATGCGCTCGGTGCCGTTGACATGGCTTTGGCGGGTCAGGCACACCCCGATACCGTAGCGTTCGCAGGCCAGCAGTATCTCGATTGAATCGGTGCAGACAACAACCTGATCAATGCGCGGCGACAGCATGGCGCGGCGGGCAACATGAACGATCATCGGCAATCCGCAAATATCCAAAAGCGGTTTTCCGGGCAGGCGGGAACTTTCCATCCGGGCCGGAATCAAGGCAATAATTCGGTCGGTCATCGTGTCATTCTCATTTGCTTTCGACCGATCTTCGGCCATATCTATGGCGCATGAGAGCGCCGCTACACAGCCCGCTTGCTGGCGGGCATACAGGCCAGATCACACAGATCAGTGGCAATTCTGGCGGCAAAACCGCGCGCAGATTCAAGCGGGGCAGCAGGGTTATCGGACTGGCCGCGATCCTGCCAAAGTCGCAACGCCGTGTCGGCGATGGCCTGCGCGTCGCCAGCGACATGACACAGGCCCAGATCAACAAGGTATTGATAATCAGCCTGAAGTAGATGCGGAATGCCGCCCGCTAAAATCACACGCTGCTGGCTGATCGGCTCGAACGGGTTATGACCGTGGCCGCCGAACAGCGTGTTGCCCATGAAGACCGCAAACGAACGCTCGATCCAGTTGCCCATCTCGCCATACGTGTCGGTGATAAAAACCTGATCGCCCGGTTTTGGCACCTTATCGACAGAGCGGCGCGAAAACGGTGTCCTGCTGGCGCGCACCAATTCGGCCATCTCTTCCGCCTGATCCGTCCAGCGCGGCACAAGGATAAGGCGAAACTCGGGCAGTTGCGCCCGCGCAAGGCGTGCAGCTTCCAGCAAAACCGGCACTTCACGATTTGACACCGAAGCGCATGTCAGCACGGGTGCGTCGCCCCACTGCGCGTTTATCAAATTGATGATTGGCGCTGACACGGTCAATGACGGGGCGTCCAGTTTCAGGTTTGGCGCACCCACGACCTTGCAATCTTGGCGAAACAGGGGCTGCGCGCTTGGTGCATCCTGTTCGGGGAAGACATGCACAAAATCTACATGTGCGTGCATCCAATGCGCAAATCGGGGCTGTTTGCGACACAGCTTGCCCAAGCGCCCGTTCATCTGCGCATTGACAAGGGCAACAGGAATGTCGCGCGCTTTCAGCAACTCCATTGTATTTGGCCACATATCGCCTTCGCCAAAAACAGCGAGGCCGGGTTTCCAATGGGCAAGAAACCGTTTGATCGCGGCGCGTGTATCCAGCGGGGCAAGCTGCGTGATGACGCGCGCACGCTCGCCAAGCCGCGCGAAGACAGCCTTGCCCGAAGCTGTGCGCGTCGTAATCAGGCAGGTCACTGCCGGGTCATGTGCCAAGAATGCGCGGATCAGGGGCAGCAGCGCTGTCGCGTCGCCCGGCCCAATGGCGTGCAGCCAGATCAGCGGGCCAGCAGGGCGCGGCGAAAGGTCAATCGCAAGGCGCTCTGGCACTTGCGCTGCATCTTCGCGGTGGGGGTGGCGTGCCGCGCGGGCACGCAGTGCCGCGATTATGACGCGGCTTGGCAGAATTCCCGTCAGCCCACGGTACAGCCGTAGCAAGAGGCGCTCTCTCACCTGCATATGTGCCCATGCACCGCGCTCGGCCAGCCTGAAGCTCATGCCGCGTCTTTCTCTCAAATAGCTTTTACCGCGTCAAAACTGTGCCGCAGGCGGAAGCAGCCTCATCGTCTTATACACGTTTATGTGATAGCAGGCTTATTGCCTACGGCAAGCCCCCACCTGCCAATCTGTGGCCAATCTTGACGACGGCGCAGAGTTCAAGAAGGCGCACAGCTGATGCGTTGACTTGCGCGCGGGCTTGGGCAATGCATGACTTATGCAAGATGTGACCGCCGACCAAGTCCTCTGCCACATGCCCTGACAAATGGTTCATCCGCGTTTAGGGACAATTATGGAACAACATCGGAGGCCCGCAATGCCAAACGCCTTTCTTGACGACATTCGCGCAACGCTTGGCGAAATCCAGACTGATGGGCTGTTCAAGACCGAACGTTTGATCACCACCCCGCAATCTACGCGCGTACATGTGGGTGGGCATGAGGTGATCAACCTGTGCGCCAATAATTACCTTGGGCTGGCAGACAATCCCGCATTGATCGCAGCAGCAACGCAAGCCATGACCGATCATGGCTTTGGCATGGCCTCGGTCCGGTTCATCTGCGGTACGCAAGACCTGCACCGCCAGTTGGAAACACGCCTCGCACAGTATCTGAGGTGCGAGGACAGCATCCTGTTCGCCGCCTGCTTTGACGCAAATGGCGCGTTGTTTGAGCCACTTCTGGGGCCAGAAGACGCCGTCATATCGGACGCGCTGAACCATGCCAGTATCATTGACGGTATCCGCCTGAGCAAGGCGCGGCGCTACCGCTACGCCAATTCGGATATGGTTGATCTTGAGGCGCAACTAAAGGCCGCCCGCGAAGGTGGCGCGCGCCATATCATGATCGCCACCGATGGCGTGTTCAGCATGGATGGCACTCTGGCCAAGTTGCCGGACATCCGCGCCTTGGCCGACCAATATGATGCGCTTGTGATGGTGGATGACTGCCACGCCACGGGCTTCATGGGGCCGCAGGGGCGCGGCACGCCTGCCCATTTCGGGGTGCAGGCAGATACCCTGACCGGCACGCTGGGCAAGGCTTTGGGCGGTGCCCTGGGCGGCTATATCGCCGGGCCGCAACCCGTGATCGATCTTTTGCGCCAGCGCGCACGGCCCTATCTGTTCTCGAACGCCTTGCCCCCGTCGATTGTCGCCGCCGGCATCGCCGCGCTGGATATTGTCGAGCGGGCCGATAATCTGCGCGCAACGTTGTTCGACAATGCGGCCCATTGGCGCGCGGGGCTGACAGATGCGGGGTTCGATCTGCTGCCGGGCGAGCACCCTATCATCCCTGTCATGCTCTATGACGCACATAAAGCGCAGGCGATGGCGGCGCGGTTGTTCGAGCTTGGTGTCTATGTGTCGGGGTTTTTCTTTCCGGTTGTGCCCAAAGGGCAGGCCCGCATCCGCACCCAGATGAACGCGGCCCTGACCCGCGCTGATCTGGATCAGGCGCTTGCGGCATTCGCACAGGCCGGGCGCGACACAGGGGTTTTGACAAAATGAAGGCACTGGAAAAATCCCTGCCCAAAGCGGGCTTGTGGCAGATCACGGCACCTGGCCCCGAAATTGGCCCCGATGACGTGCTGATCCGTGTCAACAAGACGGGTATTTGCGGCACGGATATTCATATCTGGAACTGGGATGACTGGGCGCAGCGCACTGTGCCGGTGCCGCTTATCACCGGCCATGAATTCGCAGGCGAAATTGTCGAGATGGGCCGCAATGTCACCGGCTTGGAGATTGGTCAGCGCTGTTCCGGCGAGGGGCATCTGATTGGCCGTGACAGCCGCCAGAGCCGCGCAGGCAAATTTCATCTGGACCCCGCCACGCGGGGCATTGGCGTGAATGAGCAGGGCGCATTCGCGGAATACCTGCGCCTGCCTGCTTTCAATGTCGTGCCCCTGCCCGATGCGATTGATGACGAGATCGGCGCGATCCTTGACCCGTTGGGCAATGCGGTTCACACGGCGCTGTCCTTCGATCTGGTGGGCGAGGATGTGCTGATCACAGGCGCTGGCCCCATCGGGATCATGGCGGCCGCAGTTGCCCGCCATGTCGGTGCGCGCCATGTAGTGATCACCGATGTGAACCCCGCACGGCTGGACCTTGCCACACGCGTGGCGGATGTGGTGCCGGTGAATGTCGCACAAGAAGATATGGCCGATGTGAAAGCCCGCCTGAAAATGCGCGAAGGCTTCGATGTGGGGCTGGAGATGTCGGGCAATCAGCAGGCACTCGATCAGATGGTGGAAAATCTGGTCATGGGCGGGCGCATCGCACTTCTGGGCATTCCGCCGGGCAAATCACCGGTGGACTGGTCGCGCATCGTGTTCAAGGCCATCACCATCAAGGGCGTCTACGGGCGCGAGATATTCGAGACATGGTACAAGATGATCGCCATGCTGGAAAACGGGTTGAACATCCGCCCCGTCATAACGCATCGCTTTCCCGCCGATGATTTCGCGCAAGGGTTCGAAATCATGCGCAGCGGCAGTTCCGGCAAGGTGGTGCTGGACTGGCGATGAGCCACACCGCTAACCCACGGCGCGCGCCCGCTATGCGTTTTGCAAAAGCGCGTCTGGCAGTGTCACACCAAGCTGCGCGCAAAACGCGCGCATGGCATCCGCCCCCGCGCCCCATTCGGCCCCGTGCGCCGCAAACAACGTCGCCTGCGAGCAATGCACAGGCGGGTCGCGCAGTATTTTCAGGTGGTTGGCGCGCAATGTCTCGCCGGTTGAGGTGATGTCGGCAATCGCCTCGGCGGTCAGGTTCTTGACCGTGCCTTCGGTCGCACCCTGACTGTCGACCAACTGATAATCCGCCACCCCATGCGCGCGTAGATAGTCACGCACCAGCCGGTGATATTTGGTCGCAATCCGCAACCGAAAGCCATGACGCGCGCGAAACGCGCTGGCAACCGCATCCAGATCATCCAGCGTTTCCACATCGACCCACGCCTTTGGCACCGCCACGATCAGATCGGCATGGCCGAACCCCATCGGCGCCAGTTCCACCACCGTTGCTGCCCAATCGGCCAGCTCCTCGCGCACAAGGTCCGACCCTGTGACGCCCAGATGTATGCGCCCCGCTGCCAGTTCACGCGGGATTTCCGAGGCTGACAGCAACACCAGCTTGACCCCCGCGACCCCTTCGACCGCGCCTGCATATTCGCGCGCCTCGCCTGTGCGTTTCAGGCTGACGCCCCGCTCGGCGAACCAATCAAAGGTTTTCTCCATCAACCGCCCCTTGGACGGGACGCCCAGCAGCACAGTCATTGCGCGCCCTCCAAAGCTGCAAGGGTTGCGGGCCGGATCACACCACCCACCGCCGGAATGGCACGCCCCTGCCCCAACACCGCCGTCAGCGCGTCATAGCGCCCGCCTGTGGCCACAGGCGGCAGGTCATCGCGCGCGGACAGAAAGCCGAACACGAAGCCGTCGTAATATTCCATCGTCGTGCGCCCGAAGCTTGCCTCAAACGGCAGGGTCGCGCTGTCTATTCCGGCAGTGTCCAGCGCATCCAGCCGCGCCTCCAACCGGTCAAGGGCGGGGGCAAGTGCGGCCCAGTTTTGCGCGCGCATCGCCGTCAGCCCGTCGCGCGCAGGTGCGGCCAATGACAAAATCTTCTCCAGCGCCGAGACTTGGTCCTGCGGGATGGGCGGTGTCTGGGCATCCTCCAGCAGCGTGGCAATACGCGCCTCGATTTCACTTTTGCTGCGCAGCCCGACCCTCTGGCCCGCCTCTTGCATCAGCGCGCCCGCAGGCTGTGCGCGCAGTTGCGCAACCAGCTCTGCGCGGGCCGCGGCCAGCGGGCCATGCCCGCCCATCCGCTCCAGCAATGCGCGAAAGCGCTTTGGCCGCCAGATATGGCGCATCAGGGCCGCCTTGCGCCGCTCCGAAGTCTGCAACCCCGCCACGGCGGCTTTCAGAATACCGATATCGCCGGTCATCGGGCGCAGGTCATACGCCCCCAGCAAACGCGCAAACAGCGCAAAGACTTCGGCATCCGCGCGCGCAGGATCATTGCGGGCAAACACCTCATAGCCGACTTGCAAATATTCGCGCGCCCGACCGCCCGCGCGCTCTTGCTTGCGAAACACCGGCCCCGAATAGCAGTAGCGCGCGGGTTCCGCGCCACCTTTCATATGCGCCTGCACAACCGGCACCGTGAAATCAGGCCGCAACATCATCTCGCCAAGCGCGGGATCATGGGTCACATAGGCGCGCGCGCGGATATCCTCGCCGTAGAGATCAAGCAGCGTTTCAGCGGGTTGCAGGATGTCCGCCGCCACAGGCAGCGCGCCCGCGCCCTGCATTCCGGCCAGCAACTCGGCGGCAATCGCCTCGGCCCGTGTCATCCGTGCCGCCCCATAATCTCGCGCACTGTGGCCACCAAATCGGCGCGCGGCACTTCGACCTGCGCGGGCTGGGATTTCCATTCTTCAAGCGTGGCATCAACGGCCAGTTTCGCGCCAAGGATCAGGTCTTTCACCTGCACCACATCGCGCGCGGCCTCATCCTCACCTTGAATGATGGCAACAGGACTTTGGCGTTTATCGGCGTATTTCAACTGGTTGCCGAAATTCTTGGGGTTGCCCAGATACATCTCGGCGCGAATGCCAGCGGTGCGCAACTCATTCACCATGCCCATGTAATCGGCCATGCGCGCGCGGTCCATGACGGTCACGACCACCGGCCCCTGTGCCGCATCCTCCAGCCGCCCCTTGGCGGCAAGGGCGGCCAACAAACGGTCCACCCCGATACTGACGCCCGTTGCAGGCACAGCCTGACCTGTGAAGCGCTTGACCAGATCATCATAGCGCCCGCCCCCTGCGACAGAGCCAAACTGGCGCGGGCGGCCTTTTTCATCAAGAATTTCAAAGGTCAGTTCGGCCTCGAAGACCGGACCAGTGTAATAGCCGAGGCCACGCACGACCGAAGGGTCGATGATGATGCGGTCAGGGCCATAGCCTTGGGCGGTAAGGAGTGTGATAATTTCGGTTAACTCACTTGTGCCCTGCTTTCCTTCTGATGACTCGCCTACGATTTCTCGAAGGGTGCTAAGAGCCGCATGATTCCAATAATGGTTTGCGGGGGACGGACTTTCGTTAGGAGCACGCAAGAGAGCAGCGAACAAACGAGAGAATTCCTCTGCTACACCCTGCCCACCGATAACATTAATCGGAGAACCATCATCCTTAGTATTGCTAACAAAATCTCTTATTTGCTTGCTGCGGGCCATCGCTTCCTGAGGGGCGTTCAAAAATGCCATCAAAGGCGCGATCTGTTCGTCACCCAGCCCCGCCCCCTTCGTGAAATCCCCGCTCTCATCCTTGCGCCCCTCACCCAGCAGCGCGCGTACGCCCTCAACTCCCAGCCGGTCCAGCTTGTCGATGGCGCGTAGCACGATCCCGCGCTCATGCTCGAACTTGGTCGGTTCCGCAGGGTCCAGTATCCCCGCAACCTCCATCACCCCGTTCAGCACCTTGCGATTGTTCACACGGATCACATAATCCCCGCGCGGAATTCCGACCTCTTCCAAAGCATCCGCCAGCATCGCGCAAATCTCGGCATCCGCCGCCACCGATGCCGCCCCGACTGTATCCGCATCGCACTGATAAAACTGCCGGAACCGCCCCGGACCGGGCTTTTCATTGCGCCAGACCGGCCCCATCGCATAGCGGCGGTAGGGGGTCGGCAGGTCGTTGCGATACTGCGCCGCCACCCGCGCCAAAGGGGCCGTCAAATCGTAGCGCAGCGCCAGCCAGTCGCTGTCTTCCTCCCATGCGAACACGCCTTCATTGGGGCGGTCCACATCGGGCAGGAACTTGCCCAGCGCCTCGACCGTCTCCACGGCGGATGTTTCCAGCGCATCAAATCCGTAGCGATGATACACCGCCGCAATCCGGTCCAGCATGGCCTTGCGCGCGGTCACTTCCGCGCCGAAATAATCGCGAAAGCCCTTGGGCGTCTCGGCCTTGGGGCGTCTGGGGCCCTTGTTTTTCGCCATCAGCGCGCACTCCTTGGCAACGGGTCGGCTTGGCCTTAGCCCAAGGGGGCGCAAGGGGCAAGAGCGCGGACCACCGCGCAGGAGCAGGACATGCACGCAGCCCGCACCCGCCCGCAGCATATTGCGGCATTTTCCTGCCAAGCCACCAGATAAAGCTTATCCACAGCCCACCCACAGGGTTATACAATTTGCCAGTTCCCCCCGAATCCTGCTATCACATCCCCAATCAAAGGCAGAGACAGGCAGGTGAGACAATGAACGAGATCACAGCGATCCGGTCGCAAGATGATGGCACAGCCAATGTAATGCCCCATAATATCGAGGCAGAGCAGCAGCTTCTGGGCGCGATCCTTGTCAACAATGATGTCTATGACCGCATTTCCTCGCTGGTGAAGCCCGAACATTTCCACGACCCTGTCCACCAGCGCATTTTCGAGATTGCCAGTGCGCGTATCCGCAAGAATGCGCTCGCCTCTCCGGTAACGCTCAAGGCCTTCATGGAAGACGATGAAGGGCTGAAGGAACTGGGCGGCCCGGCCTATCTGGCGCGCATCGCGGCGGCTGCGATTTCGGCCTATGCGGCGCGCGACTATGCGCAGATGATCTATGAATTGGCAGTGCGGCGTGACCTGATCCGGCTGGGGCAGGATATATCCGCGCGCGCCGCCCAGATGGATGTCACCTCAGAGCCGAAAGAACAGATCATTGAGGCCGAACAGCGCCTGTATAAGCTGGCCGAACAAGGCGTGGCCGAACGCGGCTTCCAAAGCTTTCTCAAAGCTGTCACCGATGCCGTGAACATGGCCAATGCCGCCTATCAGCGTGATGGCGGGCTTGCGGGCATTTCCACCGGACTGATTGATCTCGACAAGAAGCTGGGCGGGCTGCACCCGTCCGATCTGATCATCCTCGCGGGGCGCCCCTCGATGGGCAAGACCTCGCTGGCCACCAATGTCGCGTTCAACATCGCCAAGGCGTATAAGCATGGGATGAAGCATGACGGCACTGAGGGGGCGGTCGATGGCGGGGTCGTGGGGTTCTTCAGCCTAGAGATGAGCGCCGAGCAGTTGGCCGCGCGCATCCTGTCAGAGGCGTCGGAAGTGCCCTCGGAGCAGATCCGCCGTGGCGACATGACCGAAGGCGAATTTCGCCGCTTTGTCGAGGCCGCCAAGGCGCTGGAAGCCTGCCCGCTTTATATCGATGACACCCCCGCCCTGCCGATCAGCCAGGTGGCCGCCCGCGCACGCCGCCTCAAGCGTACACATGGGCTGGATGTGCTGATGGTCGACTACCTGCAACTGCTGCGTGGCACGTCCAAGGAAAGCCGCGTGCAGGAAGTCTCGGAAATCACACAGGGGCTAAAGGCCATCGCCAAGGAGTTGAACATCCCCGTGATTGCGCTCAGCCAGCTGTCACGTCAGGTGGAATCGCGCGAAGACAAGCGCCCGCAACTGTCAGACCTGCGCGAATCCGGCTCGATCGAGCAGGACGCAGATGTGGTGATGTTCGTCTACCGCGATGAATATTACCGCGAACGCGAAAAACCATCAGATCACGATCTGGACGGCATGGCCAAATGGCAGGAGATCATGGAATCCGTGCATGGCAAGGCCGAATGCATCATCGGCAAGCAGCGCCACGGCCCTATTGGCACCGTCGAACTCAGCTTCGAAGGGCGCTTCACCCGCTTTGGCAATCTGATCAAGCCCTGGCAACAGGGCGACCAGACTTTTTGACGACCATGGCCAGACCATGATCACCGGCGTCAATCATGTGACACTTGTGGTGGCAGACCTGCCGCGCGCATTGGCATTCTATGTGGATGCCTTGGGCATGGCGCTGCGCGCGCAGGGGCCGCGTTCCGCCTATCTCGAAGGCGGCACCTTGTGGCTGTGTCTGGAACAGGGCGCGCCCACCCCGCGCGCGGATGACAGCCACATCGCCCTGTCCTGCGCCACGTCCGATTTTGAAGCGCTCTGCGCGCGGCTGTCAGATGCGCCACGCTGGAAAACCAACCGCTCGGAAGGAGCTTCGCTTTATGTGCTGGACCCTGACGGGCACAAACTGGAACTGCATCTGGGCAATCTCGAATCGCGGCTTGCGCATTACTGCGCAAACCCGCCCGAGGGGATGACCATCTTATAACATTTTCTTGCCCGAAATACTCTGGGGGGAATGCGGCGCAGCCGCAGGGGGGCAAAGCCCCCTTACACCGCCTTGCGCGCGCGCAAGGCCGCGCCAATCGTGCCGTCATCCAGATAATCCAGCTCGCCACCCATGGGCACGCCTTGCGCCAGTGCTGTGACCTGCACGTCCAGCCCCGCCAGCGCATCGGCGATATAATGCGCCGTGGTCTGCCCGTCGACCGTGGCGGCAAGGGCTAGGATCACTTCGCGCGCGCCCTCGGCCTGCACCCGCGCCACAAGTTCGGGAATGCGCAAGTCTTCCGGGCCGACCGCATCCAGCGCCGACAACGTGCCGCCCAGCACGTGATAGCGCCCGCCAAAGATACCGCCGCGCTCCATCGCCCACAGATCGGCCACATCCTCGACCACGCAAATTTCAGCCGTTGCGCGTTTTGGATTGATGCAGATTTCGCATACCGGCAAGGTCGAGATATTGCCGCAGGTCGTGCAGGTCTGCGCGCTTTGCGCGACCCTGTCCAACGCCGCCAGAAGCGGGCGCAGGCTTTGGTCGCGCCGCTGGATCAGATGCAGCACGAGCCTGCGCGCAGAGCGCGGCCCCAGACCCGGAAGCCGCGCAACCTGCGCAATCAGCGCCTCGATCTCATTGGGCGCGCGGTCCATCACTTCCTATCCGCTCAGAAAGGCAGGTTCATGTCGCGCGGCAGGCCCATGGCCTCGGTCAGTTTGCCCATCTCTTCCTTGGCGCGCGCCTCGGCCTTGGCTTGGGCATCCTTGATCGCAGCAAGGATAAGGTCTTCGACCACTTCCTTGTCATCGGAGTTGAAGATCGAGGGGTCGATATCCAGTGCTGTCAACTCGCCCTTGGCGGTTGCCGTGGCTTTGACCAGCCCGGCCCCGGATTCGCCGGTCACAGTGATTGTCTTCAGGTCTTCCTGAAGCTGCGCCATCTTGCCCTGCATGTCCTGCGCGGCTTTCATCATCTTGGCCATATCGGCCATTCCGCCCAAACCTTTCATCATCTCATCAGCCTTTCTTCATGTTTCTTCAAACGGGTCCCAGTCGGGATCGAAAACGTCTTCTACTTCGGGCAGTGCCTCGGCGGCGGCATCGGATTCAGCATCGCTCAGGTCTCTGATCTCTGTGATCTTTGCACTGGGAAAACTTTCGAATACGGCCGCGACAAGGGTATTTTTCAGCGCCTCATCTTCTTTTTCACCCAATTCTGTGGCGCGGCGCTCGGCCAGTGTCGTGCCCCCCCCACCAGAGGTGACAGATACGCCCCAACGCACCCCTGTCCAGCCCTGCAAGCGCCCGGCCAATCGCGCGGCCAGATCGGGCGAGGCCGCCTCGGTCGGCTCAAACTCGATCCGGCCGGGGGAATATTTCACCAGCCGCAAACAGGTCTCCACCTCGACCAGAAGCGCCATGTCGCGTTTTTCGCGGATCATGGCAACGACGGCGTCGAAATCTGGGTAATGCGCCAAAGCCGGTACGGCGCCGGCCAGCGCCGCCTGCGGGCCCGCCCCGCGCCCGCCACCATTTCGGTGCGTCGCCGGTCCGGCATGGTCTTGCGGTGCGGGCGCGCGCGGCGGTCTGCCCGCGCCGCCCCCGCCCGGCCCAGCACCTGGCCCAACACCTGGCCCCACACTGGGGGGGGGCTGGTCATGCCACTTGCGCACCAGTTCTTCAGGGCTGGGCAGATCGGCCACATGTGTCAAGCGGATGATCGCCATTTCTGCTGCCATCATCGCATTCGGCGCGCTGGCCACTTCTTCCAGCGCTTTCAGCAGCATTTGCCATGTCCGCGTCAGCGCACGCATCGGCAGGGCTTGGGCCATGCCCGCACCCCGGTCACGTTCCTCGGGGCTGAGGGTGGGATCATTGCCTGCATCCGGCGTGATCTTGGTCACACTCAGCCAATGTGTGATCTCGGCCAAATCGCGCAAAACCGCCATCGGGTCCGCGCCATCGGCATATTGCGCAGCCAGTTCGGCCAGTGCCGCCCCCGCATCGCCCCGCATGATATGATCGAACAGATCTAGCACCCGTGCGCGGTCCGCCAGCCCCAGCATGGCGCGCACCTGATCGGCGCTGGTTTCGCCCGCGCCGTGGCTGATCGCCTGATCCAGCAGGCTCATCGCGTCGCGCACCGACCCTTCGGCGGCGCGGGTGATCAGCGCCAGCGCGTCTTGCGCGACTTGCCCGCCTTCGGCCTTGGCGACCTTGTCCAGATGGGCAATCATGATTTCAGGCTCGATTCGGCGCAGATCAAAGCGCTGGCAGCGCGACAGGACGGTGACCGGCACCTTGCGGATCTCGGTCGTGGCAAAGATGAATTTCACATGCGCAGGCGGTTCTTCCAGCGTTTTCAACAACGCATTAAACGCGTTGTTGGACAGCATATGCACTTCGTCGATGATATATATCTTATACCGCGCAGAAGCCGCCCGATAAGCGACCGACGCGATAATCTCTCGGATATCATCCACGCCCGTGCGCGAGGCCGCGTCCATTTCCAGCACATCGACATGGCGGCCATCCGTGATCGCGCGGCAATGCTCGCACACACCACATGGCTCTGTGGTTGGTCCGCCCGCGCCGTCAGCCCCGATACAGTTCAACCCCTTGGCGATGATCCGCGCCGTGGTGGTTTTGCCGGTGCCGCGAATGCCGGTCATGATGAAAGCATGGTGAATGCGGTCTGCCGCAAAGGCATTGCGCAAGGTGCGCACCATCGCATCCTGCCCGATCAGATCGGCAAAACTCTCGGGGCGGTATTTGCGCGCCAGAACCTGATAGGGGATTTGCGTCTCGCTCATGCGGGTCTGCCTGTCTTGATGCACCGCATCTTAACGCGCACGCGCGGCGATGGGAAACGGGATTTCGACCTATCAGCGGATCGCGTGCGTTTTGGTGCGGGAATTTGAGTATTTAGAGCAAGAAAATGCGACATGGTCACTCTGCTACCAGACCGTGTGTCTTTAGGAAGCGATTGAATATTTCAGCATAGGCAGCAGGATGTTCGACATGGGGCAAATGGCCTGCGCGCCGCAGCAATGCAAATTCCGACCCTGCCACCAGATCGACAGTTTCGCGGACCAGATCAGACGGGGTAGAGCCGTCGCGCTCGCCCGCGATCCCCAAGGTGGGCAGTTTCAGACCGGCAGTGGTGCTGTAGAAATCCGTGCCTGCGATTGCTTCAGCGCAGCCCGCCCAGCCCTCGACAGGGGTTGCGAGAAACATGTCGCGCCACAGCGCCAGATCGGGACTGGCGCGAAAGCTGGCGGTGAACCAGCGCGCCATCGTGGCATCGACCAAGGCAGACAGCCCCTGCGTGCGCGCCACCGCCGCGCGGTCGCGCCACATCTGGGCAGTGCCGATGCGCGCTGCGGTGTTTGACAGCACCAGTGCGCGGATCAGGTCGGGGCGCTTGACTGCCAGCCCTTGCGCCACCATGCCGCCAAGCGACAGCCCGACAAAGACGCAAGCGCGGATATTCAGGTGGTCGAGCAGCGCTTCGGTATCGCGCACCAACTGGCCCATGCTATACGGGGTCTGCGGCACATCCGACAGGCCATGGCCGCGCCTGTCATAGCGGATCACGCGCAGCCCCGGCGCAAGATGAGGTAAAAGCGCGTCCCACATCCGCAAATCCGTGCCCAGCGCATTCGAGAAGACAACCGGCAGCCCGTCCCTTGGCCCGTCATCGCGGACATGCAGCTGGATATGCCCAAGATCAGCGCGCGGCATCCCCGTCCCCTTGTGCGAAAGCGGATTGCAGCACAGCGCGGTCCACATTCCCGCCAGAGGCCGTGACGATAACCGCCGCGCCCGAAATCTGGCCCGGATGAAACAGGGCTGCGGCCAGCGCCACCGCGCCGCCCGGTTCCAACACCAGCTTTAGTCGGTTATGCGCCAGCACCATAGCGCGCAGCGCATCAGAATCACTGACCACCAGCCCCGGACCACACAGGCGCTGCAAAATGGGCCATGTCAGCTTGCCGGGGCGCGGTGTGACGATCGCATCGCACAGGCCCGAGCGTGTCGGATTCTCCACGACCTGCCCTGTTGCCAGCGATTGCGCGACATCGTCGAACCCCTCCGGCTCGACAGTGCGGACCTGCATCTGCGGGGCCTGCCGTTCCAGTGCAAGCGCTATACCCGATGTCAGCCCGCCGCCCCCGCAGCAGACCAGCACCTGCGCCTCGTCCACACCTTCGGCCCGTGCCTGTTCGGCGATTTCAAGCCCGACGCTGCCCTGACCCGCAATCACCTGCGCGTGGTCAAAAGGCTGGATCAACTCCAGCCCGCGTTCGGCCGCCAAGGCCGCGCCCAAGACGTCACGATCCTCGCGCGTGCGGTCATACAGCACCACCTCGCCCCCCAGCGCGCGGGTATTGGCAATCTTGATCGCGGGCGCATCGCGCGGCATGATGATCAGCGCAGGCAATCCGCGCAGCCCCGCCGCATAAGTTACCCCCTGCGCGTGATTGCCCGAGGAAAACGCTATCACACCGCGCGCGCCCTTTGGTAGCGATGTGATTGCCGACCACGCACCGCGAAACTTGAAGCTGCCGGTATGTTGCAGGCATTCCGCTTTGACGAAGACCCTGCGCCCCGCGATTTCGTCGAGAAAGGGCGACGAGAGCAAGGGCGTGCGCCGCGCATACCCTTCAAGGCGCTGTGCCGCCGCAGAAATCATGTCGTAGTTCACAGGCACATCCCCAGCCACTCATGAATGACTTGCAGCGACTCGCGTTCATCCAGAAACGGGATATGCCCGCGCCCCGGCACTTCGGCAAACAGCATATCCGGGCGCAGGCGCTGCATCTCGGCGGCGGTTTCAGCGCTTAGCAAATTGGAATTGGCCCCGCGGATCAGCGCCAGCGGCATCCCGTTACAGGCCGCGAACATCGGCCATAAATCCCCGCCGCCCCCCTCCATCGCCGCCAGAAAGGCATCGCGCAAGGCCGGGTCATAGTTCAGCTCCAGCCCTTGATCAGTGGCAATGAAATGGCGCTGCGCTTCTTCCAGCCAGCGTCCTTCAGGCATGTCCGAAAATTCAGGCGATGCACGTTCCAGCGCGATTGCGGCCTGAGCATGGCTCCAGGCCGTCGGGGTTTGCCCGATATACTGCGAAATCCGCGCCAGCCCCTCTGCGTCAATCACCGGCCCCACATCGTTCAGACACAGCCCCCGCAACCTGTCGCGCGCGACTGCGGCCAGATACATGCCGATAATCCCCCCGCGCGAGGTGCCCAGCACGGCCACCTGATCCAGCCCCAGATGATCCAGCAGCGCAATCACATCCGCGCCTTCCTGCATCACTGTATAGGTCTGCGCGCCTGTCCATTGCGACTTGCCGCGCCCCCGATAATCCAGCCGGATCAACCGCAAGGGGGGCAAATGCGGTGCCAGATAATCGAAATCCGTCCCGTTGCGCGTCAGCCCGGACAGACACAGGAGCGCGCGCCCATGGCCGTCATCGGTGTAATGCAGCTTTGCCCCATCGGGCGCTGTGAAATACGGCATGGCTCTGCCCCCTGCTGATGCTGGCTACAGGATTGACACGGCGGGGATGAAAGGAAAACCCCTTCCCCATTGTCTTGCCAAAAATACTCACACTCCCGACATCTGCAACTCGGTGCAGCGTCAGCGGTTCAGGCGCTCCAGCCGGGCGCGCACACTCAACCCATGCGCCTCAAGGCTTTCGGAAATTGCCAGTTGTTCGGCCGCAGGGCCAATCGCGGCCAGCGCTTCGGGGGTCATTCGGGCCAAGGTGGTACGCTTCATGAAATCCAGCACTGACAGCCCGGACGAGAACCGCGCCGAGCGGGCGGTGGGCAGCACGTGGTTTGGCCCGCCGACATAATCGCCAATCGCCTCAGGCGTCCAATGGCCCAGAAACACAGCGCCTGCATGGCGAATGCTGTCCAGCAGCGCATCGGGGTCAGCCACGCAGAGTTCCAGATGCTCGGGCGCGATGCGATCTGACAAGGCCGCCGCCTCGGCCAGATCGCGCACCACGATTACCGCGCCATAATCACGCCAGCTTGCACCCGCGATGGCGCGGCGCTCCAATGTTTCAAGGCGCTTGTCCACAGCCTGCATGACTGCGCGGCCAAACCCCTCATCCGTGGTGATCAGCAGCGATTGGGCATTCTCATCGTGTTCGGCCTGCGACAGCAGGTCCAGCGCGATCCAGTCGGGGTCATTGTCGCTGTCTGCGATGACCAGTATCTCGGATGGGCCAGCGATCATGTCAATCCCGACGCGACCAAAGACGCGCCGCTTGGCGGCTGCGACATAGGCATTTCCGGGTCCGGTGATCTTGTCCACAGGCGCTATGGTTTCAGTACCATACGCCATAGCCGCCACGGCCTGCGCGCCACCAATGCGGTAGACCTTGTCCACACCCGCAAGCCGCGCCGCCAGCAGCACCAGCGGGTTGACCACCCCGCCCGGTGTTGGCGCGCAGATGACCAGATGTTCCACCCCTGCCACCTGTGCCGGGATCGCATTCATCAGCACCGAGGATGGATAGCTTGCCAGCCCCCCCGGCACATACAGACCCGCTGCCGCCACTGGCCCCCAGCGCCAGCCGAGTTCCGCGCCATATTCATCGTGCCAGCGCATGTCTTCGGGGCGCTGGCGCGCGTGATAGGCGCGGATACGGGTGGCGGCCAGTTCCAGTGCCGCGCGCTCATGCGCTGGCACACGGGCGCATTCGGCCTCGATCTCGTCTGGTGTGAAGGCGAGTGTTTCGGGGGTCAGCGTCAGGCGGTCAAATTTCGTAGTCAGCTCGATCACGGCGGCATCGCCGCGCGCGCGCACATCTGCGATGATCGCGGCAACCGTGTCATCGACATCAACCGCGTCTTCGCGCTTGGCACTCAGCAATGCGGTAAAGCCCGCCTCGAAATCCGAGGCGCGGCTGTCAAGAAAAACGGGCATTCAGGCGTCCTTGTCCAACGGGTGTTCCGGCGCCTTGCGCGCGGGGGCGCGATAGGGCCGCGTCACGTCAGATAGGGCGACATCCAGACATTCCACCTCCAGCCGGATTTCCCCGTCACCAGCAAGGATCAGCGACACATGGCCCGCACCATCTGCGCCCGGATGAAACTCCAGCGCCAGCAGCGACAGGATCAGGTTCGCATCCGCCCGGTCAAACCCGGTGGTAGCAGCGCCCATCACATCATGGATCATCAGCACGGACTGTACGCGCTCATAGTCGCCACCCGGTGCCGCCCGTGCGTGATCTTCCCAGCGAAAGCGATTGATCAGCAGCGCAAAGCGGCGGCGCTTGCGATCAAAGGACATTTCCGGTGTGGGGAAAACCGCATCCTGAACCAGCGCCGAGATCACCTTCAAATCATCAGCGTCCAGCGCTTGCAGGCGCAGCGGGCGTTCGGCCCCATCTTCAAACCGTGCATCACTCATGTGTGCTTGATCCGCTCTATCTTGGCACCACACGCGCCCAGCTTGTCTTCGACATTCTCATAACCGCGGTCCAGATGGTATACGCGGCTGACAACTGTTTCCCCTTCGGCGGCAAGGGCGGCAAGGATCAACGAGACAGAGGCGCGCAGGTCGGTCGCCATTACCGGCGCACCGCGCAACCGCTCGACACCTGTGACAGTGGCGGTCCCGCCATGCACGTCGATCTGTGCGCCCATCCGCGTCAGTTCCGGCGCGTGCATGAAGCGATTCTCGAAAATATGTTCTTCCAGCACCGAAACACCATCGGCGCTGCACATGGCGGCCATGAATTGTGCCTGCAAATCGGTCGGGAAGCCGGGGAAAGGTTCTGTTGATACATTCACCGGGCGCAACCGGTCTGACGTGCGGCTGACGCGCAGCCCGCGCGCCGTCTCGGTCACTTCGACCCCGGCTTCTTGCAACTTGTCGGCAAATGCCTGCACCAGATCCAGCCGTCCGCCCAGACATTCGACCGTGCCGCCAGCGATGGCAGGGGCCAGCATATAGGTGCCCAGCTCGATCCGGTCGGTCACGACAGGGTGGGTCGCCCCCCCAAGGCTGGCCACACCCTGAATGGTGATGGTGCTGGTGCCTTCGCCCTCGATCTGCGCGCCCATGCGGCGCAGACATTGGGCAAGATCGACGATTTCAGGCTCGCGCGCGGCGTTTTCCAGAATGGTCGTGCCCTTGGCCAGTGTCGCCGCCATCAGCGCGTTTTCCGTGGCCCCGACTGACACGATGGGAAACGCAAAGCGCGCGCCCTTCAGCCCGCCCGGCGCTTTCGCATGTACATAGCCATCGCGCAGGTTCAATTCCGCGCCCAGTGCCTCCAGCGCGCGCAGGTGCAAATCCACAGGACGCGCACCGATGGCACAGCCACCGGGCAAGGACACAATCGCATGCCCGTCGCGTGCCAGCATCGGGCCCAGCACCAGAATAGACGCCCGCATCTTGCGCACGATGTCATAATCGGCGCGGTGCGAGGTCAGGTCATGGCTGGACAAGGCCAGCACCTTGCCATCTTGCAAGCTGGCCACCTCAGCCCCAAGCGAGCCGAGCAGCTCGGACATGGTGCGAATATCCGACAGGCGCGGCGCATTGGTCAGCGTCAGCGGCGCATCTGTCAGCAGCGTGGCAGGCATCAGCGTCAGGCAGGCATTCTTTGCACCCGCAATCGGGATTTCCCCTGAGAGGGGACCATTCCCGGTGACAACGATCGAATCCATGTGCTCTGCCCTTTACTCTTTATCTTTTTGCACGGTCTGTGGCGCATCTGAGCGCGCGCGAGTTTGCGCCTTGCGTTTGGCGATATTCGCTTTCAGGGCAGCTTTCAACCGTGCGGCCCGCGCCGCATCGCGGGTTTTTGCCGACCCTGCTTTATTTGCCTTGGTTTCACTCATGTCCCCTCGTAGCGCAAGTTTCAAAAACCGTCCAGATAAGGGTTGCACAGCGCGAAATTTCCGACTACCTAGCCGCGGCAAGCGCCGATAGGCTATGCTGTGGTAGCTCAGTGGTAGAGCACACCCTTGGTAAGGGTGAGGTCGAGAGTTCAATCCTCTCTCACAGCACCACCCCTCCTTGTATTTTCTGACTTGACCTCTGGCGTAAGCTGGCGCAAGGGCGGGGCATGGGACAGGCTCAACTTTCGATCGACCTCAAGGCACTGCAATCGAACTGGCGCGCGCTTGATGCGCAGTCGGGCGCGCAGGTGCAAACCGCAGCAACCGTCAAGGCCAATGGCTACGGGCTGGGCGCGGGCCATGTGGCCCATGCGCTGGCCCATGCAGGGGCGCGGCGCTTCTTTGTGGCGCTGGCCGAAGAAGGGGTTGCCGTGCGCGCGGCGATCGGACCTGACCTGCCCATCCATGTCTATGGCGGGCATATGGAAGGCGATGCGCGCCTGATATCCGAGGCGCGGCTGATCCCCATGCTCAATTCCACCGAACAGTTGACCCGCCATTTTGAGGCGTTGAACGGCCACCCGTTCGGCATTCAGCTGGATACCGGGATGAACCGACTGGGGATGGAGCCCGCCGAATGGGCCGCAGTCGCCGAGATTGCGCTGGCACAGGGGCCCGAACTGCTGATGTCGCATCTCGCCTGCTCGGACGTGCCCGACCATGACATGAATGCACAACAGCTCGACCTGTTTCACCAGATGACTGATGGCACAGGGGTGCCGCGCTCGCTTGCGGCCACGGGCGGGGTGCTGCTGGGCAAGGACTATCACTTCGACATAACCCGCCCCGGCATTGGCCTGTATGGCGGTGATCCCTTTACACAGGCGCAGCCTGTTGTGCGCCTGAGCATTCCTGTCATTCAGACCCGCTATGTCGATGCAGGCGAGACTGTGGGCTATGGCAACAGCTTCACGGCCCCGCATGACATGCGCGTGGCCACAATCTCCGCAGGCTACGCCGATGGCATCCAGCGCGCTTTGTCCCACAAGGCCACGCTCTGGGCCGAGGATATTCCCTGCCCGCTGATTGGGCGCGTGTCGATGGACTTGCTGACCATCGACATCAGTGATGTGCCCCATGACCCGGAAATGCTGGACCTGATTGGTCCGCATCAAAGCATAGATGACTTGGCAAATGTGATCGAGACAATCGGCTATGAAATCCTGACAGGTCTGGGCCATCGCTACGCGCGGCGCTATCTATAGCGCGTCACCGGACGAGATACTCAATTACGGAATGAGGGCTTTGCGGACGGTGGTGCGATGGATCAAGCCGCGCAGCGTCGGGCCGCGGTGCGGCGGTCTGCGATTGAAGCTAGAGCGATTTATGCTGGCCAAATCCGCGTAAGATCAGGGCATTCAGCCTAGGTCGCGCCAAAAAAGGGCAGCGCGCGCATTAGGCAGGTCGTGACCATTGGACCTCAGCCCAACAATTCCCCGGCCTCAAGCTGCGCGCGCAGCCTGTCCACCGCTTCGGCCAGACGCGCGTCGATGATGTGCAGGTATTCCGTCCAGCTGTGCAGCCCTTCCAGTGGGGCCGCCCCGTCAGATATGCCCCGCAGCGCGATCAGCGGCACGTCGAAGCGCTGGCAGGCCCGCAGCACCGCGTAGCTTTCCATATCGACCATATCCTCAGAAATCCCGTCATAGGCCGCACCCGAGACGATATTGGCCCCGGTCGACAGGCTGGCCGATGGCAGACCTGCGATCTGGTGGGGCAGCGCCAAGCTTGCAGGCAGGTCCAGAAACGGCGTGACGCCCTTCTCGAAGCCCAGCGCTGTGGCATCCATATCGCGGTATGCCAACGAATGGGCCTGATAAACTGTGCATTGCTCCAGCCGCGCAGACCCTGCCGAGCCGAGCGAGACGACCAGATCCGGCAAGCCTGTGCCCGCCTGCAAACCCGCCAGCGTGGCGACTGTGGCTACGGCCCCTTCGACCGGGCCAACCCCGGTCATGACCGGGGTAAACCGCGCGCGCAGTTCGGGGCCGTATTCCGCCTCCGCCGCCATCAGGAACAGGACGCGAAAGCGCCCAATTTGCGCGATCACAGGCGCTCTCAAGCGGCCGGAGGGCGGCGCGCGACATGCACGGCACACTGTGCGCGCGCCACAACCTTGCTGGCGGTCGAGCCAAGCAGCAGGCTTTGCGTTCCGGGCCGGTGCGAGGCGATGACAATGCACGCCACCCGTTGTGCGCGGGCATGTTCCAGCACCTCATGGGCGGCATCCCCTTCGGCCACGACAATCGCCGCATTCTCCAGCCCTTCGGCCAGCTTGGCCATATCCGCCTCGATGGCGCTGCGCATATCCTCGCGCCAGCCCTCGGGCAAGTAACTCAGGGCGAATACAGGTGCAGGCTCCATCACATGCATCAGCGTGATCTGCCCGCCCGGTGCAAGCAGCGCCTTCGCAATATCCAGCGATGGCGCGGCATCTTGTGCCGCCTCATAGGCGACGGTCACCAGAATATGAGAATACATAAGCGCTCCTCTCAGTGGGATTTACACTCTATTCAGAACAGGAAAACCGAAGAATGACCAGCCCTTCCGATACCGTCCCTCCGCCTGCTTGAAAATCGTTGGGCGGTGCGAGCGCGCGCGGGATCAAGGTCGGGGATCGCTGCGCCTGAAAGGCGCGACACCGCTAGGACTGAAAGCGGCCTTGGGGTGGGGATGTTTACGCGTCTCGTCGTGAATACCGGTCAGGATCTGTGCGAATATCGCCACCCCTGTCGTGATCAGAGCATCGGGGAAATCATAATCACGATTGTGCAGCGCCGGATGGCCCTCGCCTGCGCCAAGGAAGAACAAGGCCGTGCGGGTGCCTGCACTGAACGCGCCAAAATCTTCCGAGGCGCGCATGGGCAAAGCAAACTCACCATTTTGCACCCCAAGGGCGGTGCAAGCGCGCGACACATGCGTGGCCGCTTGCGGGTCATTATGGGTGGCGTTGAAATGATCGTGGCGGGTAACCTCCAACTTCACCCCCTTGGCATGCGCCTGCGCAAACGCGCAGATGTCCTGCTCGAACCGCTCCAATGCGCTGTCACTTACGGTGCGCAGGGTCACAAAGGCCTCTGCCTGCGCGGGGGCAATCCCGAAGGCGGGCACGCCCATGTTCAGATGGCACAACGTGGCCAGCCGGAAATCTGGCCCCATCGGTGGGGCGGTCGCATGGCGCGCCACTTCTGCCATCACTGCGGCCAATGCAGGTGCAGGCGAGGCACCCGTTTCAGGCAGAGAGGCATGTGCCTCGCGCCCCTGAAAGCGCAAGCGCAACCCGACCGAGGCGCAGCTTGCAGGCCCCGCCCCCACAGCGACCGTGCCCAGCGCCATGCCGGGCATATTATGCAGCGCAAAGGCCCAGTCGGGGCGCAGGGTTGCAAATTTCGGGTCATTCAGCACGGCGCGCGCGCCAGCACCGGTTTCCTCGGCGGGTTGGAACAGCAAGATCACCCGCCCGGTTGCAGGCCGGTTGCCCCCCAGCCACAACCCCAAGCCTGCCAGAATGGCCATATGCCCGTCATGCCCGCACAGATGCGCCACACCGGCGGTTTGAGAGGCGTAGTCAAGACCGGTCTGTTCCTGAATCGGCAGCGCGTCCAGCTCTGCGCGGAACATCACATGTGGCCCCGGTTGGCCGCTGTCATAGACAAAGGCCAGACCATGCCCGCCCAAGCCCTCAACGATCTGGTCGGGAGAGGTTGCGCGCAAGAACTGGCTGATGGCGTCAGCGCTCGCCGCTTCTGCGCCGGAGATTTCCGGTGCCTGATGCAAGCGGCGGCGCAGCTGTGTCAGGGCCGCAATTTGGCTGTCGGTCAGGATATGGTCGCTCATGAGACAATGTTTCGCGCGCCATTCGGGCAATGTCCAGCAGCCCCGCGCGCAAAACCTGCGCGCGGGGCAAGGATGCGATTATTCCCACTCCATTTCCGCGAAGACAGCACCCGCGTTGCGCGTTGCCAGTTCGTCGAATGTGTCAAGCTGGGTATAGGGCGACTGATCGACATAATAGGCTGTCGTCAGATCACCGCCCTCATCAATATGCTCGCCGATGCGCGCGCGCAGCCAGACCAGATAATCATGCGTATAGCGCCGGACCTGCGCCATGTTGGTGGGGTGCCCGTGACCGGGAATGACATAGGTTGCGCCCAATGGCTCGAACGCCGTTTCCCATGTCTCAATCCAGCACGAGGTGCAGGTTCCCTCGAATATCGGGGGCATACGTTCGTGAAAGGCAATATCGCCAGCAATCACAAGCGACTGTTCGGGCAACCAGACCTGCGTGTCACCGGGGCTGTGGGCGGGGCCAAGATGCAGCACCTCGATACGGAAATCGCCCATCGTCATCTCGACGCGATCCTCGAATAACTCGGTCGGTTGCATCGGAACAGTGCCTTCGGATTTCTCGCGCGCATAGTTTTGCAAGCTGGCAAGCGCCTGACCGGCGTCTTTCTCGAACTCGGCCGCAGCATCGACATGGGCCAAGATAGGCACGCCCTGTTCAATCCAGTAATTGTTGCCCAGCATGGCATGGCCCTGCCCGTTTTCGGCGACCACCAGCATCACATCCTGATCCGTGCGCGCGCGGATTTCTTCGTGAAGCGCCTGCGCGATCTGATAGGATGCGCCGGAATTGACGACGACCACCCCTTCGCCGGTGATGACGAAACTCAGATTGTTGTTATGGCCTGAATTTTCATAGGTGGGCGGAGCAGTTGCGCCGATAGAAGTCCAGACATTGGGGATCACCTCAACCGGTTTGTTATACAGCACAGACTGCGGATATTTGTCGGGTATATCCTCGGATGCGAAGGCGGCACCTGCCCAGAGAAAAGCTATTGCGAAAACGCCTGATATACGTGTCATCTCATACTCCTGCATGAAAACGGTAGCGGTTGTCGGCCAGTCGCTCGGCGCGGCCAATGCCGCCCTCTGGCAGATGAAAGCCAAGGATCGTCAGATCATCTGCGGTGATCCGGTCCAACAGGCGCAGCCGTGTTTGCGCCGCCTGTTCAAGGTCGTCATCAGAACCGGAATGCCATTCTGGCCGCTCGAACGCCAGATGATGATTAACCAGCGCATCGCCTGTCACAATCAGGCCCTGCCCGCCTGCATCCAGTACAAAGGACATATGGCCCGGTGTGTGGCCGGGTGTGGACATGGCCTGAATGCCCGGCAGAACCTCTGCGCCATCCTCGAACAGGGACACATGTTCCTCGACCTCTACCAGCCGCCGTTGCGCGCCCACTGCGAAAGATTGCCGCGCGGCACCAATGCTTTCAACCGTGTCAGGGTCCATCCAGTAATCCCATTCCGCGCGCCCCATCATCACCTCGGCATTGGGCAGCAGGGGTTCATCGAAATCATCCAACAGCCCCCAGATGTGATCGGGATGCGCGTGGGTGATGACCAGATGCGTGATGTCTTCGGGGGCAACACCGAGCGAGTCCATCGCCTGCATCATGTGACCGGCAGAGGGCATGAAATCCGGCCCCGCGCCAATATCGAACATCACCACGCGCGGCCCATCACGCAGCAAGACCAGATTGCAGGGCGGCTCGAACTGGTCGCCGCTCAGGCCGTGGCGGGCCAGCACTTCGGCCAATTCATCTTGCGGCATGTTCTCAAGCATCATGTCAGCCGGAAGTTCAAGATACCCGTCCGACAGCATGTCGATGCGCGTTCCACCGTGTTCCAGCGTGGTTCTTGCCTGTAGCCGCTGCGGAAGCGCAAGCGCCAGCGTTGCAGCACCTGTGCTTTGGATGAATCCTCGTCTGTTCATTATGTCTTTCTCCCTCATGCGAAAAATCGCATGATCCTGTCATACGTTGCATTGACGGATGCGAGGGAGAGCGCATCAAACTACACACCAGACCTTATAGGTCTTTGTGACAGATGCAAGACTACAGATATGTTGCACGCCGACAAATTCTGCCCATTGGGCGCATCAGCGCGCGCATGAAAAAGGCCACCCGGAAACCGGATGGCCTTTTGCAAATCTGTCATGGCGGTGGCTTAGCCGTTGACGGCATCTTTCAGCGCTTTTGCAATCGTGACCTTGACTGCCTTGTCCGCCGCTTTGGTCATTGTCTCGCCTGTTGCGGGGTTGCGAACCTGACGCTCTGGGCGCGCGCGGCACATGATCTTGCCGATACCGGGCAGCGTGATCGCGCCCCCTGCAGAAACTTCCTGCATGACCAGATCCGACACAGCGTCCAGCGCGGCTGCCGCAGTCTTCTTGTCAGCGTCCATCTTCTCGGCCAGTGCTGCGACGAGTTGGGTCTTGGTCATCGGTTTAGCAGTCATCTTGAACTCCTTAGGATAAGTTTTTTCTGGCAGCGACGCATCTGCGCCACTCAACGATGCGTTGCATTGCGAGCCGCATCTAGCCCGAGATTTCAGGGACTGGCAATCACCCCAACCTCAGAAAAAGCAGCTTTTCCACCGAAAAGGCCATAAAATGCCACTTACAGAAAGGCAGTTTCACTAAATGAGCGCAGTTTCCTGCTGTGAATTTTCTCTAGCGGCATCTCGCGCAGCAATTCCATCGCCCGAATCCCGATCTGCAAATGCCGCGCAACTTGGGTCTTGTAGAAAGATGACGCCATGCCCGGCAACTTCAATTCGCCATGCAGGGGTTTGTCTGACACACATAGCAAGGTGCCGTAGGGCACACGGAACCGGAACCCGTTGGCCGCTATGGTGGCGCTCTCCATATCCAGCGCAATGGCGCGCGACTGGCTGAGCCGCTGCACAGGCCCGGACTGGTCGCGCAATTCCCAGTTGCGGTTGTCGATTGTGGCGACGGTGCCGGTGCGCATGATCTGCTTGAGCGCGTAACCTTCCAGCTGCGTGACCTGCGCCACGGCATCTTGCAGCGCAATCTGGATTTCAGCCAAAGCGGGAATAGGCACCCAGACAGGCAAATCCGCATCCAGCACGTTGTCTTCGCGCAAATATGCGTGCGCCAGCACGAAATCGCCCAGCGCCTGAGAATTGCGCAAGCCCGCACAATGGCCCACCATCAGCCATGCATGCGGGCGCAACACGGCAATATGGTCGGTGGCGGTTTTCGCATTCGACGGCCCCACCCCGATATTGACCAGCGTAATTCCCGCCCCGCGCGGGCGCTTCAGGTGATAGGTTGGCATTTGCGGCAAACGCGGCTGCGCCGGGATGGCCCCGTCGGGGTCTGTCAGCTTGAAATTTCCGGGCACAACGAAGGACGTGTAGCCGCTATCAGGGTCGCGCAACTGCTCACGGGCGAAAGCCTCGAACTCATCAACATAGAACTGATAGTTGGTGAACAGGATATGGTTCTGGAAATGCTCGGGGTCGGTCGCGGTGTAATGCGCCAGCCGCGCCAGCGAGTAGTCGATGCGCTGCGCCGTGAACAGCGCCAGCGGGCGCGAGCCGTCATCATTCTGCGCGCGGTCGCCATTGACGATATCATCATTCGTCGTGGCCAGATCAGGCACATCAAACATATCGCGCAGCGACAAGGACAACTCGCCATTCTCCGGCAGGCTGACATCGCCGCGCCCCGCCATGGCGAAATGCAGCGGAATGGGCGTCATTGAGGGACCGATGCTGACCGGCACACCATGATTTTGCATCAAAAGCGATATCTGCTGGCGCAGGTAATGGCGAAACAGATCCGGCCGCGTCACCGTCGAGGCGTAGCTGCCCGGCTCGGACACATGCCCATAGCTCAGGCGCGAATCGATCTGGTCATAGCGCGAGGTCACAAAGCGGATTTCAGGGTAAAACGCACGATACCGCGCCGAAGTCTTTTCCCCGCTGACCACACGGTTGAACGCATCAATCAGAAATTTGGTCGATGTGGCATACAACTCTTCCAGATAGGCCACGGCTTTGTCTGCGTCGGTCAGGAACGGGTGTTCGGGCAATGTCGGCGTCAGGATGGAAAGTGTCTTGTTCGGTGTCATCTGCATTTTTCCTTATTGTGGTGGCACCGCGGGCCTGACGCGACATTGCCACCCCTGCGCGGGACCGACAAGCACCCGATATCAAAGAATCGCTCTTCCCCCGCATCTGCCAATAGATTAGCTTTGCGCCATGACGACAGCTTTTCTCACCCACCCCGACGCCCTCGCACATCAGACACCTGCCGGACACCCCGAGCAGATCGCCCGAATAGACGCGATTTATTCCGCCATCGCCGCCCCCGAATTCGCAGGGCTGATGCGGCTGGACGCGCCCTTGGGCGAAGAAGACCAGCTTTTGCTGTGCCATCCCGAACATTATGTGACCCGTATCCGCAAGGCGATCCCGGCGGCAGGCATGTATCAGCTTGATGCCGATACGCATGTCTCGCCCGGATCACTGGACGCGGCCCTGCGCGGTGTCGGCGGGGCGTGCCATGCCGTTGATCTGGTCATGGACGGAACCGCACAGAATGCCTTTGTCGCCATGCGCCCCCCCGGCCACCATGCGGAACGCGCGACGCCCATGGGGTTTTGCCTGTTCGGCACGATTGCGATTGCAGCGCGTCATGCGATGGAACGCCACGGGTTGCAGCGTGTCGCGGTGGTCGATTTCGACGTGCATCACGGCAATGGCACACAAGACCTGCTGTGGGACGAGCGGCGCGCCTTGTTCGTGTCCAGTCACCAGATGCCGCTCTGGCCCGGCACCGGCAAGGCCGATGAACGCGGCGCATTCGGCAATGTCATGAACATTCCCCTGCCCCCTGAGACCGAAGGCACCAGCTTTCGTAGGGTCTATGAAGATACGGTCTTGCCGCAACTGGAGCGCTTTGCCCCTGAACTGGTGCTGGTATCCGCCGGATTTGACGCCCACCGCGATGACCCGCTTGCGCAACTGAACCTGACCGAAGATGATTTCGCATGGGTCACAGGTGCCCTGTGCGACATTGCCGCGCGCCATAGCGGCGGGCGGCTGGTTTCGGTGCTGGAGGGGGGCTATGATCTGGATGCGTTGAGCCGCAGTGTTTCGGCGCATATCCGCGTGCTGATGGAGAAAAGCGCATGAGCGACAAAGCTGTTTCCGAGATGAGCTTTGAAGAAGCCCTGCGCGGGCTGGAAGAGATTGTCACGCGGCTGGAACGCGGCGATGTCCCGCTGGACCAGTCGATCACCCTGTATGAACGCGGGGCCGCGCTGAAAAAGCATTGTGAAACCCGCCTGAACGAGGCCCAGATGCGCGTCGAGGCGATCCGGCTGTCCGAAGACGGAACGCCCAAGGGCACGGAGCCATTCTCGGCATGAGCGACTTTGCCACCGCCCTTCACTCGGCGGCAGAGAAGATTGAGGCGCGTCTGGCAGCCGAAATCGCCGCCCTGCCCGACAGTCAGGTGCGCGACGCAATGGCCTACGCGGCACGCGGCGGCAAGAAACTGCGTGGTTTTCTGGTGATGGAATCCGCAAGGCTGCATGGAATTGCGCCCGAAATATCCGTGCAGGCAGCCGCCGCAATCGAGGCGATCCATGCCTATTCGCTGGTGCATGATGACCTGCCTGCCATGGATGACGACGATCTGCGCCGGGGCCAGCCAACTGTTCATGTCAAATGGGACGAGGCCACCGCGATACTTGTCGGCGACGCGCTGCAATCGCTGGCCTTTGGCTTGCTTGCGCGCGATGATGCAGCCCCCACACCGCAAGGGCGGCTGGCACTGATTGCGTCGATGGCGCAGGCGGCCGGGGGCGCGGGCATGGTGCTGGGCCAGGCGCTGGATATTGAAGCGGAAACCGCCACCGCGCCGCTGTCACTTGATGAAATCACTGCACTTCAGGCAGGCAAGACCGGTGCCTTGATCGAATGGTCCGCCTGCGCAGGCGCCCGGATGGCGCAGGCCGATACTGCCCCGCTTGCCGCCTATGCGCGCGCACTCGGGCTTGCCTTTCAGATCGCCGACGACATCCTTGATGTCGAAGGCGATGCAGCCTTGGCAGGAAAGCGCCTGCACAAGGACGCCTGCGCAGGCAAGGCCACATTCGTGTCGCTGCTGGGGCTGGACGGGGCGAAAGCGCGCGCCCAAGACCTGATCGTGCAAGCGCAGGCCGCGTTAAAGGTCTATGGCGACGATGCAGCACAGTTGCGCGACGCTGCGCAATTCGTTATCGCCCGCAGCAACTGACAGGTGCGTGTGGGCATCCAACGCGTCAACGAGAAGGTAGAGAAATGGCTCAAACCCCGCTTCTGGACAAGGTCACGTCACCTGCCGACCTCAAGGCGCTGAACGACCGCGAGTTGCGTCAACTGGCAGACGAGCTGCGCACCGAGACAATATCGGCAGTGTCGGAGACAGGCGGGCATCTGGGCGCGGGGCTTGGGGTGGTGGAACTGACCGTTGCGCTGCATGCGGTATTTGACACGCCGCGTGACCGGCTGATCTGGGATGTGTCGCACCAATCCTACCCGCATAAAATCCTGACAGGGCGGCGCGACCGTATCCGCACCCTGCGCCAGCAAGACGGGCTGTCGGGCTTCACCAAACGCTCTGAATCGCCCTATGACCCGTTTGGCGCGGCGCACAGCTCTACCTCCATCTCGGCCGCACTCGGCTTCACGATGGCGCGTGAGTTGGGCGGCGCGCCCGACCCTGCTTTGGGCGATGCGATTGCGGTCATCGGGGATGGCGCGATCAGTGCAGGCATGGCGTTCGAGGCGATGAACAATGCGGGCCATTTGGGCCGGCGCATGTTTGTCGTGCTCAATGACAATGAAATGTCCATTGCGCCGCCGACCGGGGCCATGTCCAGCTATCTGTCCCGCATCTATGCCGACAAGCCTGTGCAAGACCTCAAACAGGCGATGAAAGGCGCGATCTCGCTTTTGCCCGGCCCGTTTCAGGAAGGGGCGCGGCGCGCCAAAGACCTGCTCAAGCATGTAACCGTCGGCGGCACCTTGTTCGAAGAATTGGGTTTCAACTATCTCGGCCCGATAGACGGGCATGATCTGGACCAGCTTTTGTGGGTGTTCCGCACCCTGCGCGAGCGCGCGGATGAGCCGATGTTGGTGCATATCCTGACCAAAAAAGGCAAAGGCTACGCGCCCGCCGAAGATGCCGCCGACCGGGGACATGCGCGCGCGAAATTCGATCTGGTCACCGGCACGCAGAAAAAAGCGCCGTCCAACGCGCCCAGCTACACCAAGGTCTTTGCCCAAAGCCTCATTTCCGAAGCCGAGCGCGATGACAAGATTGTGGCCGTCACCGCTGCCATGCCCGATGGCACCGGTCTGGACCTGTTCGCCAAACAGTTCCCGAAACGCATGTTCGACGTGGCCATTGCCGAACAGCATGGCGTCACATTCTGTGCAGCGCTGGCCGCAGGGGGGATGAAACCCTTTTGTGCGATGTATTCCACCTTTCTGCAACGCGGCTACGATCAGGTCGTGCATGATGTGGCGATCCAGCGCCTGCCGGTGCGATTTGCCATCGACCGTGCAGGGCTGGTGGGGGCGGATGGCGCGACCCACGCGGGCAGCTATGACGTGGCCTATCTGGCCAATCTGCCAGGCTTCGTTGTCATGGCCGCCGCAGATGAGGCAGAGCTGGTTCATATGGTCGCCACCGCGGTCGCCCATGATGACGGCCCCATCGCCTTTCGCTTTCCGCGCGGCGAGGGGGAAGGCGTCGAGATGCCCGCCACAGGCGTGCCGCTTGAAATTGGCAAGGGCCGCATGATCCGGCAGGGCAGTCGCGTGGCGATCCTGTCCTTTGGCACGCGGCTGGGCGAAGTGCTGAAAGCCTGCGAAGCTCTTGGCGCCAAGGGGATCACCCCGACCGTGGCCGATGCACGCTTCGCTAAACCGCTGGACCGTGACATGATTTTGGAACTGGCGCACACACATGAGGCGCTTATCACCATTGAAGAAGGAGCAATCGGCGGCTTTGGCAGCCATGTCGCGCAACTTCTGGCGGATGAAGGCGTGTTTGACACCGGCCTGAAATACCGCTCGATGGTGCTGCCCGATATTTTCATAGATCAGGCCAGCCCGCGCGCCATGTATGACATCGCCGCCATGAACGCCCCCCATATCGAAGCCAAGGTGCTGGCGGTCCTCGGAGTAGCGCAAGTCGGCAAACGGGCGTAGACGCAATTTGACACCTTGAACGTCCCCTCCTCGAACGCTCTCAAAACCGATAGGCAGGCAGCGCGATGGAAAAGGTCGCATGATTGCCGTCAAATTCCGATAGATCATGGCGTAATCTGCGATAACCGATGCTGGGGGTCAGACCAAAGACGACAGGTAGCATCAGCGTGATGCCATATTCGTGCCGATGGTGCCGCTGGCCCAGCAACTGTCCCCCTGTCTCGCGCTGGTGTGACAGGCCGATCTGGTAAAACCTGTCAGCAATGAAACGGCCATGCTCCACCTGCGCCGAGACTGTCGTCAGTGACCGCCCCTGCACACGCTCTCCTATGAAAATGCGCGTCGAAAAAGCGCCGTGAGTGCGATCAAGGTGGCGCAAGTGCAGGCTGGCGGTATTGCGTGCGTTGTCGGGGCGGAACTCACGGCCCAACGTAACACTTGCTTCGCTCAGAGCATTGTCCTGCACAAGAATATGCGACAGACCAACCGTGGCCACACTCAATTTGGTCGTACTGCGATCCCGGTAGACAAGTGACCTACTCAGACACATATCCAGCGCAGAGAGATGTCTCAGCTGATTTTCCGAACATGCTTGCACAGACAGCGCGCGATAGTCCATGCCGTTGTCCAATGCGCGGCGATAGGTTGCACTGCTCTGAACCGAGACGGCGCGCCCCGCGCCCCAGACAAACCGCTGCCCCACTGCAAGGCGAGCACCCGCATAAATGCTAGCCTGCGCACGCGTATCTGGTGTGACGCGCCAATGTTGGCCCCCGATTCGGACAGTATCTGTTTCCAGCCCGCCATTGAAGTTGCGGTCATAGCCCAGTTCCGGTGTGAGCGACACACTGGGCGACAACGCATATTTATGGGGACCATTCCGCCCGACAATACCCAGACGCCTGTCGATGTCTGCCAGCGCTTTCGCTGCACCTTCTGGCCGTTCGGCGACAAGCGCCGTGCGATACAGGCGCAAGGAACCGGTTTCTGACGCCAAGCGCCATGCCGGGCCTTGCTGCGCACTTGCCCCTTGTGCAACCAGGAGAGTTACAGAAACGCAAACCGCCAAGCAGCGCGCGCGGCGAAAGGCCTCAAACAGATATGCGGCGTACATGGAAATATCTCAATTGGAAAAACGGCAGCGATTTCCCGCTGCCGATTGCTCGAAAAAGGCTTTAGACGTACTGAAACGTCATGTCATTAATCTTGCGAAAGAACACCACGGCCACCACTGATGTCCATGGCTCCTTCAGGTGTCATGACACTGCCACCAAGGTTCGCCGAAACGCCAGTCGCACCTTCGCCCCTGAACGTACCGCCCACCAAAAGCGTGTTGGCATCATCAGAAGTAAATGTCTCACCGTCAAAGGCGAGCTCACCTAACAACGGAAGATTTTCATACGAATTGCCGGTGAAAGCATGTTCACCGTCTTGGCTCAGTGCGCCCTCGGCCCCTGCAATTGTTAGGCTTGAATTGGTGAGGGTACCGCCACCTTCTGCGAAATTGGCAGTCATGGACATCTGTCCGGTGAAGCGCATATCCCCATCACCTTGGATATCGTTAATTGCGCCCGAATAGGTTGCGCTACCTTCTGTCGGCATCCCTTCAACAGGCGTATCGGCCCGCAGGTTTGTTGGTGTTTCACTTGGGCTGCTGCCGTTGCTCGAACCGAGGCAAGCTGAAAGCGCAAATGCGGATGCAGCGATAAGGAAGTGGTGTGTTTTGAACATGATTTCTCCAAAAAAATTCAGTGAAAGGTAGTGATTTTTCAAAATGATAGTGACCTCACTACCCTTCCCGCAGGATAGTAGGACTGGCATACGAAGCACAGGCCAGAGTTGTCCCGATTGTCGACTTTTGTGATCAAGCGTTGCAAGCAAAGCACACGCCAAGATACAGGAACCGTATCAGAACCGGGAAGCCGGATTTATTGAAACCATTCTTTCCCCAGCCTAGAGTTTGCCGCCGGATCGGCAATCAAAGACCGGAAAGACGAGTAGCCCGACGACGACGCGCAGCACGGGCCGTCTTTCCATTCGACCGAAACATGCCCAAAGTACTCTTGGCAAGATTTTCACATGACACGCATAGGGGCAGAGTTGCTTTCCTCTCAGGCCGCGCTCATTGCTTCACTTGCAAACACGCGCAGGTCAATCACCTCATGTGTGCGGATCGACCGCTCTGCCGCTTCGCCCACCAGAACGGACCAGTACCCATCGGCCAACGTCACTTCTGGCGCTCCTGTGCCCGCGCGCACCAGTTCCAGAAACTTCGCATGCTGGAAATAGGTCGAGCCGTGATGATCGCCCGCGCGCAAGATATGTTCATCTACAGCCACGACTTCGCGCGTCTCGCGTCTGCTGGCGCGGTCCGAGATGACGAATTCCGAATGCCGTTCCTGCCCGTCGGGCGAGAAACGCGCAGGCCCCGGCACGCAGGCATCCAGCCGCGCCTTTTCGCCCGTGACGGACACCACTTCCTGCCAATGCGCGCCTTCGGCGAACATACACAATTCCAGCATGGCCCGCGCACCATTCTCGAAATCCACGGTCACAAAGGCATTGTCCACAATATCGGGAATGCGCCCGCCATAACTCTCATCGCGGTGGTTCACATCCGCCCCGCCGCTGGCATAAACACGGATCGGGTCTGACCCCAGCAACAACCGCATAAGGTCGAAAAAGTGACAGCACTTCTCGACCATTGTGCCGCCTGTACGGGCGTTAAAACGATTCCAGTCGCCAACTTTGTGCAAAAATGGAAAGCGGTTCTCGCGGATCGACACCAGACGCGGGGTTCCCGCCTGCCCTTCCGCCACCGCAGCGCGCAACCGCTCGACCGGTGGCATGTAGCGGTATTCCATCGCCACCCAGACGGGCGCGCGGCGTCCCTCGGCGGCGCGCATCAGCGCGCGGCACGCTGCGGATGTGGTCGCCAGTGGCTTTTCGCACAGGATCGGCTTGTCCGTCGCCAATAAATCGCGCATCAGCCCGGCATGCAGGTCATTGGGCGCGGCCAGCACATAGGCGTCGCAGATATCGGCCGAGATCAGCGCATGATGGTCAGTGAATGCCAGCGTATCCGGCTCGGCCAGCGCCTGCGCCTGCAGGCGCATTGCGTCGTCAGGGTCACACACAGCCACGACCGACACCCCGTCCAGAAGCGCGATATTGCGCATATGTTCCTGCCCCATCATGCCAGAGCCGATGATGCCATATCGGATGGGTTTCATCCTGCGTATCCTTTCGATCAGGGCCGGGTCAGTTCAGTGTCAGCCCGGCGTCAACTATGAAATTCTGCCCCGTGCACCCCACGCTGGCTTGAGAGGCCAGAAACAGGGCCATGGGCGTGATGTGATGCGGCTCCAGCCGGAATTTCAGCGCTTGAAGCGCCAGAAATTCGGCGTTCTTTTCGGGCGTCAGCCACAGTTTCGCCTGACGCTCGGTCAGGACCGCACCCGGCACCACGGAGTTGACGCGAATGCCCTGCGGCCCCAGTTCTGCCGCCATAGACCGCGTCATGCCGCTGATCGCCGCTTTGGATGTGGTATAGCCCAGCATACCGGGCCGCCCGCGCATCCAACTGATTGACCCCATATTGATGATACTGCCACCGCCTGCCGCGGTCATTCCGGGGGCGACAGCCTGCGCGGCAAAAACATGATGCGACAGGTTCGTCGCCAGACAATCGCGCCAATACGCAGGCGTCAGGTCGGCCAGATCATGTCGATCATCGCGCGCGGCATTGTTCAGCAGCACCGTGAAGGGGCCAAGCTGTCCGGCAAGTTCGGCAATGGCGTCAGGCAGCCCCTCCAGATCGCGCAGATCGCAGGGGCGAAACACAGTTTGCGCGCCCAGTTCTGCGGCCAGCGCTGTGCCCGCCGTGGCGTCTATGTCCAGAAAACCGACATGCGCGCCCTGCGCCACAAAGGCGCGCACAAAATCCGCGCCCAAACCCGTGGCACCGCCGGTGACAAGCACGCGCGCGCCGCGCAGCGAAGGGTAGTGGGCTGTCTGCTCATCTTGCATGATCTAACCTGCAAATCTTGGCTCGGGTTGGCCCGGCACATCCACACGCATGGCGAAAAGATTGCCAGATTCAGGCCAGTCTGCCAATTCCTCGGGCGGACGGCCATGGCGGGCCGAAGTCACATAGAGCGTGCGCAAATCCGCCCCGCCCAAGGCGCACATGGTGGGGCAGCGCGCGGGAACGGGATACTCGGCCACGATCTCCCCCTCGGGCGATAGGCGCACGACGCGCGCCCCCTCATAGAGGGCAGACCAATAGAACCCGTCTGCATCCACCGCAGCCCCATCGGGGCGACCATGGCCGAAAGGAAACTGATGAAAGACTGTGCGCGCGCCAATCTCGCCGGTTTGCGGGTCCAGCGGGTAGCGGTAAATCACATGCGCTGGTGTGTCAGAATGATACAGCCACCGCCGGTCAGGCGAGAAAGCGACGCCATTCGACACCTTGATGTCACCCGCCATAGGCTGACACGCCAGCGCGGCGTTGACGCGGTACAGGCCAGCGGCGGGCCGGTCGCGCGGCTCATAGATCGTGCCCGCCCAGAACCGGCCCCAAGGGTCCACACGCCCGTCATTGAAGCGGCTGATGCGCGTGTCCTTCTGCGGGTTGGCGATCAGTTTTTCCTTGCGCCCCTGCGCGTCCAGCAGCCACAAGCCAGAGCGCAGCCCGGCGATAAACCCGCCCTGCGCACGCAGGCCGATACAACCCACGTTCTCATCAAGGGGGAATGTCTGGTTCTGGCCCGTCTCGGGGTCAAAGCAATGGATGGCAGGTGCTTCGATATCCACCCACCACAGGCGCTGGGTTTGCCCGCACCACAGCGGACATTCCCCAAGGGCGGCCTGCGCGTGATATGCCGTTTCAAAGCCCATGCCTGCCCCTTAATACGCGCTGCCGGATGCTTGCGGTGCGGCCTGTCCGCGCACACTTGCCGCCGCCGTTTTCGCAGCCCCCATCAGCAGCGCCAGATCAGATGCGATGGCCACATAGCTAAAGCCCATCTCGATATAGCTGCGCACTTTGGCCGGGTCCGCCCCGACGATACCGCAGGCAATGCCTGCGCGGCGTGCAGCTTGCGCGGCGTCGCGCAGCGCGGTTTGCACATCGGCATGATTGATCTGCCCCAGCAGCCCCATGCTGCCCGACAAATCCCCCGGCCCGACAAAAACGGCATCCACCCCGTCCAGCGCAGCAATTTCGGGCAAAAGCGCCACGGCTTCGGGGGTTTCCAGTTGCAAGATGACAGCGACCTGATCATTGGCGCGCGCCAGATAGTCCGGCGCGGTGCCAAAGCGGCTGGCGCGGTGCATGGCCGCGACCCCGCGCGTGCCTTGCGGCGGGTAGCGCGTGGCGGCAATGGCGGCGCGGGCCTCGTCCACCGACTGGATGAAGGGGAACATGATCGAGCGCGCGCCCGCATCCATAACCCGCTTGACCATCACAGGGTCATTCCACGGCACGCGCAGCACCACCTCGGACGGTGTGCCCGACAGCGCCTGCAAAATGCTGGTGGTCTGTGCCAGATCAATCGGCGAATGCTCCATATCGACCAGCAGCCAGTCATAGCCTGCATAGCCCATCGCCTCGGCGATCAGAGGGCTGGCGGACATGATCCAGCTGCCAAGCGGCGGTGTCGCGCCCTTGGTCTGCATCCAAGTTTTGAAACGGTTTTCGTCAGATTGCATCACGCGATGCTCCCTTCGTGTTCAGAAGATTTCAGGTTCGGGCTCGTCCGGACCACCTTGCAGGATCTCGAAATCGCAGCCCTGATCGGCTTGTGTCACATGCGCGCAAAACAAGGCGGTATAGCCGCGCAGGCTGCGCGGGGCGGGCGGTGTCCAATCGGCACGACGCAGGGCCAGTTCGTCATCGCTGACCCGCAGATGCAACCGCTTGGCCGCAACATCCAGTTCAATCTCGTCACCATCGCGCACCAGCGCCAAGGGGCCACCCACTGCGCTTTCAGGGGCGATATGCAGCACGCAAGTGCCGTAATGTGTGCCACTCATGCGCGCATCAGAGATGCGCACCATATCGCGCACGCCTTGCGCCAACAGGTGTTTCGGGATCGGCAGCGCGCCCCATTCCGGCATTCCCGGCGCACCTTTCGGGCCTGCATTGCGCAAGACCAGCACCGAGTCTGCCGTGATGCCAAGTGCGGGGTCATCAATGCGGGCGACAAGATCGGCATGGGTGTCGAACACCACCGCGCGGCCCTTGTGGCGCATCAGATGCGGGCTGGCCGCACTGGGCTTTATGACTGCGCCACTCGGGGCAAGATTGCCTTGCAACACGGCCAGCGCTGCGGCCTTGGTGACAGAGTTCTCCAGCGGGCGGATCACATCGTCATCATAGCATTCCACCCCCTCGATCATCTGGGCAAGTGTGCCGGTGACAGTGCGCGCACTCATGTCCAGATGGCCAGACAGGCGCTGCACCAGCGCGGGCAGCCCGCCTGCGAAAAAGAAATCCTCCATCAATCTGTCGCCAGCAGGAAAGATATTGACCAACACCGGAACGTCGCCCGCGGCGCGGTCCAGATCGGACAGGCCGAAATCCACCCCTGCGCGCCGCGCCAGCGCCACCAGATGCACGGCCGCATTGGTGGACCCGCCCAGCGCCATGAACACCCGCGCCCCATTCTCGAACGACGCGCGGCTCAGCACATCGGACGGGCGCAGGTTTTCCCAGACCATCTCGACAATGCGCGCACCACAGGCCGACGCCATGCGCGTATGCCCCGAATCGGCGGCAGGAATTGACGATGCGCCCGGCAAGGTCAGCCCCATCGCATCGACAATGGACGTCATGGTCGAGGCGGTGCCCATCGTGTTGCAGGTGCCAAAAGACCGCGTCATGCGGCTTTCCAGATCAACCCAGTCGTCCTGGCTGATCTCCCCCGAGCGCAGCTTGTCCCAATAGGCGCGCGTATGTGTGCCCGCGCCAAGGGTCCTGCCCTTCCAGCGCCCGTTCAGCATGGGGCCAGCAGGGCAAAATATGGCGGGAATATTCATCGAGATAGCGCCCATCAGCAGGCCGGGTGTTGTCTTGTCGCACCCGCCCAATAGGACCGCACCGTCGATGGGATGCGAGCGCAGCAACTCCTCTGCCTCCATCGCCAGAAAATTGCGGTAGAGCATGGTGGTTGGCTTGACCATCACTTCGCCCAGCGACAGTGCAGGCAACTCCACCGGATAGCCCCCCGCCGCCCAGACTGCACGCTTCACGGCCTCGGCGCGGTCGCGCAGATGGGCGTGACACGGACTCATGTCGGACCATGTATTCAGAATGCCGATCACGGGCTTGCCCATGAACTCCTCGCGCCGCAGCCCCATCTGCTGCGTCCGCTGACGATGCGCAAAGCCGCGCATATCTGCGGATGCATACCATCGCTGACTGCGCAACTCGCTGATTCCGCGTCTGGCCACGGGTCTTGCCCCTCCCCAAGCTGATATGCGCAAACACGTACTGCGCATTACCCCGTTACTGTGTCATCAAAATAATTTCGCTGCAATACTGATTTGGAAAAACAAGCAATTCAAGAGCAAGGATTCACGCACTATTCTCTTAAATTACTGTTTTTTATATATTTTTAATTCTAAATTGCAGAATTGACAGGCTTAGCTTAAGCTGCTAGCAATTATCGCAGCGTTACGAAATTTGGGGAAGGATTTCGCCGCTGACATTGGGAGGGGTGGCATGGATAGCCTTATCCGACTGCTGGAAGTCATCAACAAGACGTTGACCAGAATCGCGGGGTATTTCGCCACAGCCTTGCTGTTTGGCATGCTTGGCGTTGTGATTGTGCATGTCTTCTATCGCTACATTCTCAATGACAGCTTCGGCTGGACCGAGGAATTGTCGCGCACGATGATGGTCTGGATGGCCTTTCTCTATTTCCCGACCGCGCATCGCTATGGGATGAATGTCAGCCTTGATATCTTTGTCTCGGCCATTCAGGACCACCCGATCATGCGGTATGTGGGCCTTGCGATCGAGCTTGCGGTCTTTGTCATGCTGTGTGGCGCGATCTGGCTGGGCTATGGGCTGATGTCGCGCGCCTCGTCCAGCTTCACCCTCTCGCTGCAACTGCCGCTCAGTTATGTGTATGCGATCATGCCTGTCGGCTTTTCACTGGTGGCGCTGGTGTCGTTCGAGCGGCTGTTGCGGCTGATTGGCAATATCGTTCATCCGGGCCGCTACAGGGTAAATGTCTTCGGCTCTTCCACTGGCGCGGGGAGCTGACAGAATGGCATTTCTCTATATCTGGATTTTCCTCGGACTGCTGGTGATCGGCACGCCAATCGTCTTTGTCATGCTGCTGGCACCGGGCATGACACTGGTGCTAGAGGACAACCCGCGCTTTCTGAACCTGCTGGTGCAGCGCCTGTTCGCCGGGATTGACAGCTTCCCCCTGATGGCGCTGCCTTTCTTCATTCTGGCGGGCGAGTTGATGACAGCGGGCGGTGTTACCAGCCGGATCGTGAAATTTGCCGAAACCTTTGTCGCGCATCGCAAAGCGGGGCTGGGGCAGGTTTCCGTATCCTCCTCGATCATGTTGGCAGGCGGGTCCGGTTCTGCGGTGGCGGACGCCTCGGCGCTGGGCGGTGTGATGATACCCGGCATGCATCAGGCGGGCTATACCAAATCATTCTCGGCCGCGATCACCGCCGCCTCTGCCGTGCTGGCGTCGATTATTCCGCCGTCGGGGCTGATGATCCTGTATGCCTTTATCATGAATGTCTCGGTTGCGGCCATGTTTGCGGCCAGCATCATTCCGGGCCTGATCATCGGTTTCGGGCTGATGGTCGTGATTGCGATTGTGGCACGCTTTCGCAGCTTTCCCGAACCCGCTGCCCGCGCCACATGGGCTGAAACATGGCAGACCGGCAAAAGTGCATTCTTGCCGCTGCTGACACCCATTATCCTAATTGGCGGCATTGTGGGCGGGATTTTCACCCCGACCGAAGGGGCCGCAGTCGCCGCATTCTACGCGCTGATCCTCGGCGTGTTCATCACCCGCGAAATCAGCCTGAAACAACTGGTCGAGGTGTTTAGCGCAGCCGCGTTGAAATCCGCCATCATCCTGCTCTTGGTGGGGGCGGCCGTATCCTTTGCCTCGCTTGTCAGCCTGAAAGGCACGCCGCAACTGGTTTCCGGCTTTATCCTGAACATCACCACAGACCCGTTGATGCTGTTTCTGGTGGTGGTGCTGTTCCTGCTGGCCATTGGCACGATCATGGATGCAGGCCCCGCAATCCTGATCCTTGCGCCCATTCTGGCCCCGGTGATGATCGGGGTGGGCATTGATCCGATCCATTTTGCGGTTGTTATGTGCATCACGCTCATTCTGGGGTTGATAACGCCACCGTTGGGGCTGGTGCTGTTCGTCGTCTCGGGCATCTCGGGCGAGCGGATAGAACGTATTTCATGGGATCTGATCCCATATTTCCTGTTCGAGGTCGCGGTGGTCGTGGCGCTCGTGCTGTTCCCAGAGTTGGTGATGTGGCTACCACGCCAGCTTGGGTATGTCTGACGAACCAATCCAAAAAGGGAGGAAACTGACATGTTGGACCTTAAGAAAGCCCTGACGGGCACGCGCACAGCGCTTATGGCAGGTGCCGTGGCGCTGGCGGGCACACTTGCCCCGCACGCGCTGGATGCAACCGAGCTGAACCTTGTATTTCTGGCCAATGAGGATGATCAGGAATATGACGCGGCGCTGGTCTTCAAGAACTTTGTCGAAGCGCGCACAGGCGGCGATGTGACGGTGAATATCTTTGTCGGCGCGCAGCTTTGCGGCTCGGCCAACGAGTGCTTTGAATCCATGCGTGCCGGTGTGGTGAACATGTACACCGCGACCGCAGGCGGGGCATCGGCCATCTATCCGGCCGTGCAGGGCATGGACATTCCCTATGCGCTGACATCGGACCGCGTGGCGCAACTGACGTTGCAGGATCAGGAATTCACCAATTTCATGCGTGAACAGATTCTGGAATCGTCGAATAACGACATCATGCTGCTGGCGATGACCCAGACAGGCGGCTGGCGCAACTTTGCGACCGTCGACAAGCCGATCCGCACGCCGGATGATGTGGCAGGTGTGCGTTTCCGCACCATCGAGTCGGAAATCCAGCAGCGTCTGGTGCGCTCGATGGGCGGCTCGCCCACCCCCATTCCATGGCTGGAAGTCTATACTGCGCTGCAAACCGGCGTGGTCGATGGCACCAAGAACTCGATCAGCGACATCGCCAACATGAACTTTCAGGAACAGCTTGGCTACATTACACTGGACGGGCACGCCTATATGGCGTCGATGTGGTTCATCGACAACGCGACATTCCAGTCGTTGACCGAGGAACAGCAGCAAGTGGTACTCGATGGCGGTGCGCTGATGTCCACCATCCAGTTCGGTATCCAGCCCCGCAAAGAGCTTGACGCCTATGCCAAATGGCTGGAAGCTGGCGGCGAAATCATTGCGCCCAGCGAGGAAGAAATGGACCAGTTCCGCAGCCATGCCGGCCCGATCCGCGACTGGTATCTGGAACGGTTCGGGGATGCTGGGCAAGAGTTTCTTGACGCATTCGAGGCCGCAGTCGCCCGCTCTGAGGAAAAGGTCAACAGTGATCGCGCCTCTGCCATGCAGTAAGCCCTATCCTGCATGAACCTGCCCCCGGCGCGGTCAGTCTTCATACTGGCCGCGCCGCTTGTGTCTTGGGGCGGGCTGCCGGTTGCCGCGCTGCGAACCGAACGATATGGACGCGCAGATTGAAAGAGAAATTCAGGTCATCATATTGCAGATCGGCGCGGCAGGGGGTTTTAAGCGATGCGCGACGCATTGCAGCGCGGTCATTTCATGCATTTGCCCTTGCTGCCAATAGGAGTTGGTTTCCATGACGACAGAACGCAGCCGCCGCAGCACAAGGCGCACAACAATGACCGAGGTTGCGCGGGTGGCAGAAGTGTCGCCTTCGACGGTGTCGCTGTTCCTGCGCAGCCCGGACTCGGTTTCTGCGCGCAAACGGGGCCGCATTCAACACGCCATCGACTCGTTGCGCTATGTGCCAAATCGCATGGCAGGCTCGCTCGCCGCGGCATCGACCAATGTGATCGGGGTGATCGTGCCGTCTTTGGTCAACAGCTTCTTTGCCGACACGGTCAGCGCCCTGCAAGATCACCTTATGGCCGAAGGATACCAGATTCTGATTGGCCATACGGATTATGACCTGTCCCGCGAAGAAGAACTTGTGCGCACCTTTCTGTCGTGGTCCCCGTCCGGCATTGTTCTGACAGGCTTGGGCCACAGTCGCGGCACGCGGCAAATGCTGGAAGCCAGCGATATTCCGGTGGTCGAGATGTGGGAGACAGGCCCACACCCGATTGACATGATGGTGGGCTTTTCGCATGCCGATGTCGGTCGCAGTCAGGCGCGTCATCTGGTGGACCGGGGGTGTCGAAACATCGCCTTTATCGGCGCGCGACTGGGTCAGGATGCCCGCGCCGCCCAAAGGGCGCAAGGGTACCGCGATGTCTTGCAGGCCCATTCCGGACTGGCCGCACCCGATATCGTAGACGCGCCTGCGCAGACATCTTCTGCCGGTGCCGTGGCCTTTGGCGAACTGGCCGCCCGCCGCCCCGATCTGGACGGGGTCGTGTTCTCCAACGATATTCTGGCCCTCGGCGCCCTGATGGAAGCGCGCCGCCAAAACCTGCCCGTGCCCGAACAGATCAAGATGATCGGTTTTGGCGGGGTTGATTTCACCTCTGATCTGGTGACGGGTCTGTCCACCATCGCCCCCCCGCGCCGCCTGATCGGAGAGCGCGCGGCAGAGCTGATTATCGCCAGCATCCGTGGGCAGGAATTTGAACGCTATGTAACCGTCGCCTCAGAGACATTTCACCGGCAGACCAGCGCCGGCAGTGACGAAGCAAACCCGTCCGAAGGCCCAAAGGTCAGTTCGCAATCATCAGCACCTCGGCTGTGACACAGACCGCATTCCGGCCCGCACGCAGCACACCTTGCTGCACGGAACCGTCAAACCCGACCGAGGCCACATGCAAGCGGCAAGCCCCATCGCGGATACCGCCGTCTAGGATCAGCAATTCGGTTGCATAGCTGTCCAGACCGGGGGCAGCTTCAAAAACTGTCCCGACCAGACTGCCGATCCCTTCCACACACGCACCCGCCATCTGATGATCGCGCGCAATATCCCGAAGCGCACTGCCAATATCCTGATTGGGGCGCAGGGTGATCAGGAGCGCGGTGCGCTGTTTGGGCGCGCTTGCCGCATGTGGCCGGAACAGGGTGAATCGCGTCTCTGCGTCAGGCTGCGCCACAAGCCCTGCCCCCGTCAGCCCCCAGCCCTGCACAGTCACATCCTCTGCAAGCACACTCTCATCGCACAGCACATGGCCCATCCCCTGATCGTGCCACAGCGCGTGACAATGCACGAAGGGTTGCCCGTCCCGCTGCCCCAGATGCGCGCCGCCCTGCTGAATGCGGGTATCGGGCAGATCATAGGCCTGGCTATACCACGCGGCATGTCCGTCACCGGGGGCAGGTGCAGGCATGACATAGCGCAAGGGCGCCAAACTAGCACCGTCCAGACGCAGATACCCCGCGCGAAATCCCACCTCTGCCAGCCCCTCGGTGATTGCGCGGGTCAGGGTCTGGCCTGCGCGCAACTGCACGCGGACCGGTTCGGCATGACAGGCCACGACATCGGCGCGCGTGCGGGCGGTCGGGCCGGGATGGGTGATCTGTCGCATGGCGCGCCCTAGCCCCCCTGCTGGGGCAACTGGCCACGCGCTTCCAACTCTTCGCGGATCATCTTCTTGGTGATCTTGCCATAGGCCGATTTTGGCAACGCGCCCCAGAACACCACATGACGCGGCATCTTGTAGCGTGACAGGCGAGGCGACAGCCAGTCCAACACAGCCTCTGGCGCGGGCTTGGCCCCGGCAACCGGCACGCAAACCGCCACGCCCACCTCGCCCCAGACTGGGTCCGGCACGCCCAGCACGGCCACTTCCGACAGGTCGGGATGCTCCAGCAATTTCTCCTCAATTTCGCGCGGGTAGATGTTGGACCCGCCAGAGATATACATATCCGATGCGCGACCGGTCAGATAGACAAAGCCCTGCGGATCCATATGGCCAAGGTCACCCGTCAGAAACCAGCCATTTCGAAAGCTTTTTTCATTTGCGTCAGGGTTGTTGAAATATCCGGCAAAGACGGCGGGGCCAATCACGGCAATCTCGCCCGTCTCGCCAAAGCCCAACTCCTCGCCTGCCGCGTTCTGGATTTGCACCTGCATGCCGGTGCGCGCGAAACCGCAGGACCCGATGCGCATGGTCGCATCATCCAGATGATGATGCGCAGGCGGCAGCACAGTGATATTGCCCGTCACCTCGCCAAGCCCGAAATACTGCACCAGCACCGGCCCCAGTTTTTCCAGCGCGCGGGTCTGGTCGGCGCGGTACATGGGCGCGCCGGCATAGATGACATAGCGCAGGCTGGAATGGTCATGCGCATCCACGCTGGGGTGTTCGACCAGCAGTTTCACAATGGTGGGCACCGTGAACATATTGGTCACGCGCCAATGCGCCACCAGCGACCAGACCTGATCAGGGTCGAATTTCTCGCCCGCAGGCAGGATGGTTTTGACCCCATGCGCCACTTGCGCCAACTGGTGAATCCCCGCGCCATGCGACAGCGGCGCCACCACGAGAGAGGCATCTTCCGGCCCTGTGCCCGGCATCAGATCGCACAGATGGTTGGTCACGACAAAGGCCAGTTGCCCATGGGTCAGCACTGCCGCCTTGGGCTTGCCGGTGGTGCCAGAGGTAAAGAAGAACCACGCCGGATCGTCGCGTTGCACCACGACGGGCACAGGGGCGGCACCCATGTGGCGGGCGACAAGCGCCTCATAGTCAGGGCCGATCAGGATTGTCGCTGTGATATGCGCGGCACAGGCTGCCACATGGTCAGGGAATTGCGCGCCGCAGAGCAGCAGTGTCGCGCCGGAGGATTGCGCCAGCCCTGCCAGATCGTCCGGCGACAGGCGGTAATTCGCGGGCACCCACACCGCCCCCACGCGCCAGCAGGCAAACATCGCTTCAAACATCTGGTTACAATTGGCCGATTGCACCAGCACGCGGTCGCCCTTGGCAACCCCGAACTCCTGCACCAAGGCGGCGGCAAAGGCGCTGGCGCGCGCCTCCATCTCGGCCCAAGACCAGTGTGCATCGCCCCAGACAAAGCCCACATCATCGCCCAGCCGCCGCGCGCTTTCGGTCAACAGATGCGACAGGTTCATCACGCGGGTGGACACGGGTGTCACGCCTTGGGACACATCCATGCTCATTTCACCCGCTCCAGCACCGAGACGTAATTGGTCACCGCAGCGCCGCCCATATTGAATACGCCCGCCAGTTTCGCGCCGTCAATCTGCATATCGCCTGCCTCATCCGTCAACTGCATCGCGGCCATGACATGCATCGACACACCCGTGGCCCCAATCGGGTGGCCCTTGGATTTCAACCCGCCCGACGGGTTGACCGGCAGGCGACCCGTTTTGTGTGTCACACCGTCGCGGATCACTCGGTGGCCCTGCCCTGCCTCTGCCAGCCCCATCGCCTCATATTCCAGCATCTCGGCGATGGTGAAGCAGTCATGCGTTTCTACAAGGCTGAGGTCATCAAGCGAGAGCCCCGCCTCTTCCAGCGCCTTGGCCCAAGCCATGCGCGCACCGCGAAACTCCAGCACATCACGGCGCGACAGTGCCATGATGTCATTGGCCTGCACCCGTGCGCGAAACCCTATCGCGCGCGTCATCGTCGCCGCAGTTTCCGCGTCCGCCAGCACAAGCACCGCCGCACCGTCCGACACCAGCGAGCAATCGGTGCGCCGCAAGGGTCCGGCCACACGCGGGTTCTTCTCGGACACCGTGTTGCAAAACGACACGCCGAAATCCTTGCGCATATGGGCATAGGGGTTGGCAATGCCATTGGCGTGGTTCTTGGCCGCGATCATGGCCAGTTCTTCCGAGCGGTCGCCATAGCGCTGGAAATAGCCTTGGGCGATCTGCCCGAACAGGCCGGCAAAGCCGCCCTCGACATCGGCTTCCTCGGCGCGGTAGCTGGCGCTCAGCAGAATATCCCCCACATCGGCGGTTGGGGTGGCGGTCATCTTCTCGGCCCCCACCACCAGCGCAATCCGCCCGCGCCCCGCCTCGATGAAATCCATCGCGCCGTGCAACGCCGCCGATCCTGTGGCGCAGGCATTTTCAAACCGAGTCGCAGGCGTATGGGCAAAGCGCGCATCCCCCATCGCCACCAGTGCGCCCTGAAAATCCTGTTTCGAGAAGCCGTTGTTGAACACGCCCGCAAAAATGCCGTCCACATCTTCCGCGCCGATTTGGGCATGGGCCAGAGCCTGTGCCACAGCGTCGGCCATCAGGCTTTCGGTGTCGGGATGGTCGGATTTGCCAAAAACCGTATGGCCCCAACCGATAATCTGTGCCTGTGTCATTTTATTTTCTCCTGCTGGTTGCGGGTCAGCCGCGCCTCGATTGCGCGGGCCGTCACCCGTAATTTCTGTTCCAGTTCGGCGCGGCGCGGCGCTTTCATTCGGCTTTCGACAGCGGCAATCGACACAGCGCCGACCAACTGCCCGTCAGGGCCATGCAACGCTACCCCCAGACCCCATGAATCCTCGAAAATCAGGCCGGGGTTCAGGGCAATGCCCGCCGCGCGCGTCTGCACCACCTGCATGCGCAATGTCTCGGGGTTCAGGCGTGGAAAGCTGCTTGTCAGTTCCGCTTGGTTGGCCGCAATGACGGCCTCGACCTCGGCATCCGGCAAGGCGGCCAGCATCGCAAGTGACCCCGCGCCCACGCCCAGCGGATGATGCGCGCCGGGCATCAGGGCATAGGTGCGGATCGGATGCGCGCCATCCTCGCGGTGCAGGCACACCGAATGCAACCCGCGCCGCACCGAGATGAAGGCCGCATCGCCTGTGTCGCGCGCAAGACGTTGCACCTGCTCCATCGCCTGCGACAACAGCCCGTGGCGCCCTTGCGCCAACAGGCCCAACAGATAGGCATCTTCGCCCAAGTGATAGCTGCGCGTGCCCGCGTCCTGTTCGACCAGTCCGGCTCGCATCAGCGCCAGCACTTGCCGCCGCACCGTCGCCTTGTTCAACCCCGACACCGAGACAAGACCTGACAGAGAGATGCCAGAGGCAGATTGCCGCCCGATCAGGAACAGCAATGCAAGCGCGCGGTCCACGCTTTGCGCCCCGCCCATGGCCGAATCCATCGAATCAGGCTTCATAATGTGAACCACATACTTCTATTAGAAAGGGATTCTTCCCTCGCATTACCCTCATATTGATTTTCAATCAGGCATCTTGCAAGTTTTTCTTGCATTCATGAAAGATTGAGGTCCACTATCTGAACAATAATCAGAAGCGGCCCAACACATCAAAGACCCGCACCACTGGAGGAGGAGAAGATCATGACTTTCGCACGCCTGTCCGGCACAACTCTTGCCGCTGCCTTTGCAACGGCATTCAGCCTTGGCGCGGCCAGCGCTGAAACCCTGCGCCTGTCCCATAACACCGGCGACACCACCACATGGCATCAGGGCGCCGAGAAATTCGGCGAATTGCTGGCCGAACGCACAGATGGCGCGCTGGACGTGCGCGTTTTCCCCAATGCGCAGTTGTCGGGCGGCGACCAGATGCGTCAGGCCGAAATGGTCGGGCGCGGCGCGCTGGATCTGGTGGTGACATCGGCGATCAACGTGACGCCACTGGTGCCGGAAATGGCGGTCTTCTCGCTGCCATATCTGTATTCCAGCTATGAACAGGTTGACGCCACCACCCAAGGCGCGCCCGGTGAAATGCTATCCGAAATCCTGCTGGACAAGGGCATTGTCGTGCTGGCATGGGGCGAGAACGGTTTCCGCGAGGTCACGAACAACACCCGCCCGATCCGCAACCCTGAAGATATGCGCGGGCTGAACATGCGCGTGGCAGGGCCGATGTATATTGACGTGATGAACGCCCTTGGCGCAAACCCCCAGCAGATGCAGTGGGGCGAGACGATGTCAGCCCTTCAGCAAGGCGTGGTTGACGGGCAGGAAAACCCTATCGGTGCTGTGATTATCCCGCAGCAGGTTTATGAGGTGCAGAAATACCTGACCGCGTGGCATTATTCCTACGACCCCATCTTCCTTGGTATCTCGAAAGAGAAATGGCACAGCTATGATGCTGACATGCAGGAAATCTTGCGCGAAACGGCACAGGAAGCCATGGCCTATCAGCGCGAGATCACACGCGAAGGCACCGCACAGGGCATCGATTTCCTGCGCGAGCAGGGCATGGAAGTCTATGAGCCGACAGATGAAGAGCTGGCCGCCTTCCGCGAGGCAACCCAACCTGCTTTCGACGAATGGGCCGCACGTGTCGGTGACGAGATTGTGGGCGCCTTTCAGGACGCAATCGCCGCTTCGAACTAAGCTGTGACCAGTCGGCCCGCACCCTGTTCGTATAGGGTGCGGGCTTTTTTCATGCAAAGGCGGGGCCGATGATCCGACTGATCCTGCGTGACTTTGAAAAGATCGTCTGCGCATTGCTGTTTCTCAGCATGACCGCGCTTGGTTTTGTCAATGTCGTGGTCCGCTATGGGACCAACCTGTCCTTTGCTGCGACCGAAGAGTTGCTGGTCAACGGTTTCTTGCTGCTCACAGTCTTTGGTGCCGCACTGGCCGCACGCAGGGGCGAGCATCTGGCGGTGACTATGGTGCATGACTTGCTGCCGCGCCCGCTCTGGCTGCCGGTATTTCTGATCTCTGTCGCCCTGTCGGTCAGCTTGCTGGCCTTTTCGGCGTGGTTCTCATGGGAAGCCATGATGAACATTCGCCGCGTCGGAATGCGCTCTTATGGGCTGGGGCTGCCCGCGTGGTATTATCAGGCGGCGCTGCCCTTTGGCTTCGGGCTTATCATCATACGGTATCTGCAATATTCATGGGAAGCGCTGCGCGCAGGCCCGAACCGGATCGTACCGCATGTTTGAAATGATTGGCATCACTTCGGCGGGCACGCAGATGATCGTCGTCTTCTTCGTGCTGATGGCGCTGCGTGTGCCTGTGGCCTTTGCACTGGGGCTGTCCGCACTTTACGCCATGTGGAAGATCGGCTTCGGGCTGGAATTGGCGGGCGATCTGATTGCCACGGGCATCACCAAATTCTCGCTGCTGGCAATTCCGTTCTTTATCCTTGCTGGCGTGCTGATGGGCAGTCTTGGCATTGCCGAGCGCATGATCCGGTTCTTTCGTGTTGCGGTTGGTGGATTGCCGGGGGGCATGGGCATTGTCGGCACAGTCGTGTGCCTGTTCTGGGGGGCGGTCAGCGGGTCCGGCCCTGCCTCCGTGGCGGCCATTGGCCCGATGATCATCAAAGGCATGGAAGAAGACGGCTATGACCGCGCCTTTGCCGCAGGGCTGGTGGTTACAGGGGCGGCGTTTTCCATCGTCATACCCCCTTCCATCGGGCTGGTAATTTACGGGGTGATTGCCGAAACCTCGATCTCGCGGCTGTTTATTGCGGCAATCATACCGGGTGTATTCATGGCGCTGACGATGATCGCCGTGCTGCCCTTCGCGCGCCGTCATGCGGCCCCTGCTGGCAGTCCCAGCCTGCAAACTCTCAGCCCCGACCCCTATGCCGGAATGCCGCGCGGACGCGCGCTCTGGCAGTCGTTTCGCCACAGCTTTTGGGGGTTGATGACGCCCGTGGTCATTCTGGGCGGCATCTATTCCGGCATCTTCACGCCCACCGAGGCCGCGATTGTTGCCACTGTTTATGCACTCGGCGTGGGCGGGCTGGCATACCGCACCCTGACACTTGCGCGGCTGTATGATGCACTGGGCACGGCGGCGGCCTCGTCCGCCGTGGTGATGCTGATTGTCGCCTATGCCAGCCTGTTTGGCTGGGTGGTCACAGTCGATGATCTGGTGCGCAGCTATTCCGGCGCGCTGCTGGGCCTGAGCGATCAGGCATGGGTCATCTTGCTGGTCATCATGGTGATCTTGCTGATTGCAGGCATGTTCATGGACCCGGTGACGGTGATGTTCATCGCCCTGCCCATCTTTCTGCCGGTCGCGCGGGAAATGGGCTGGGACCCGGTCTGGTTCGGGGTGCTGGTGATGGTCAATCTGGCAATCGGGCTGATTACGCCGCCCGTGGGGATCAACCTTTATGTCGCCGCCAATGTCACGCGGCTGAGCATCGAGCGGGTCGCGCGCGGCACCATGCCGTTTCTGCTGGCCTCTCTGGTCGGGATTATCGTTGTCGCCGCCGTACCGCAAATGTCGCAAGTGCTGGTGAATTGGTTGCGCTAGAGAAGGAAACCCCATGAGAACCGCGATAGTAACAGGGGCCGCGCGCGGCATCGGGCTGGCCACCACCAAGCTTTTTCTGGCCGGGGGCTGGCGCGTGATGATGATCGACCGTGACGCCCCCGCCCTGATGGACGCCGCACAAGGGCTGGAACACGCGCGGCCCATTATCTGCGATGTCTCTATCCCCGAGCAGGTCAACGCTATGGCAGCAGAAGTGAGCGCGTCATTCGGGCAGGTGGACGCGTTGGTCAACAATGCCGGCGTGGCAGATTTCCGCCCCCTGCAAGACACCGATTTGGCCACATGGCGCGAGGTGATGGCCACCAATCTGGATGGCGTCTTTCTGACCAGTCAGGCCGTTATTCCGCATCTGAAGGCAGCGCGCGGCGCGATCGTCAACATCGCCTCTATCTCTGGCCTGCGCGCCAGCACCCTGCGCGTGGCCTATGGCACATCTAAAGCGGCGGTTATTCACCTGACCCGTCAACAGGCGGCGGAACTTGGTGAATGGGGCGTGCGCGCCAATTGCGTGGCCCCCGGCCCTGTCGATACCAAACTAGCGCTGGCTGTGCATTCCCCCGAAATCCGCGCCGCCTATCACGACGCCATCCCCCTGAACCGCTACGGAACAGAGCGCGAGATTGCCGAAGTCATCGTGTTCCTGTGTTCGGACAAGGCCAGCTATGTGACAGGTCAGGTGATCGCCGCAGATGGCGGCTTTGACGCGGTGGGCGTGGGTCTGCCTGCGTTGCGCGCGCCCTGACCTTCGGGGCAGCCCGTCCGCATTCCAGATATGCAAGCGCCCCCTCAAAACAGACGGGGCAACGCCCGCAACAGCGCGCTATCTTGCACAGCATAGCGCCCATGGCGGGCACCTGATCCACTGAAAACATTGCCCTTCCCGGCTTTCACGCCACCCCCACCGGAGCCGGATCATGGGCCGATCCCTATGCGTCCAGGGGGCCGCAAGGGTGTTGTCTGTGCTGACACATAAAGGAGAAGACATGCGACATCTGAACAGGTTGGCACTTGTCATCGCGCTTGCGCTTGGCGCAGCACATCCCATCGCGGCGCAGGAGTTCGGCGAACGCTATGACCGCCTGAAATCCGAGGCCGCACAGGGCGACAGCGATGCCGCCTATGAGTTGGGCGTCCTGTATTACCTTGGCCATCGCACCCAACAAGGCGGGCCAGAACGCGACACCGAACGCGGCGTTGCCTTGTTCCGCCCCCTTGCCGAAAGCGGTGATCCGCGCGCGCAATGGCGTCTGGCTTCGGCATATGAAATGGGCTCAGGGGTCGAGCGCGACGCCGAAATGGCGTACAGCTTGTATCAGCAAGCAGCCGGGCAGGGCTTCCTGCTGGCCAAGCAAAATCTGGGCAAACTGTATCTCGATGGCCGTGGCACGGAACATGACGCAGACAAAGCCTATGAGCTGTTGCGCGAAGCGGCAGAAGGGGATCAGCAGCGCGCCATGGTTGATCTGGCGCGCATGTATCAGGATCAAGACCTTGGGCCGGAATATGACCCCGCCCGCGCTGTCCACTGGTTCCGTATCGCAGCAGAGAAGAACAATTCAAATGGCGTGCGTGGTCTGTCCGAAGCGTATCTTCATGGACATGGCGTCGAGCAGGACAGCATAGAGGCCTTGCGCGTCTATGTTGACTATGAAGAGCGTACGGGGCGCGCTCAGACAACTGCACTTTTGCGCATCCTGTCACAGATGTCCGAAGAAGATCGCGCGCGGGCTGACGAAGTTGCCGAGGCTGAAAACTGGCTGGGAACCGACCCGGACTAGCGCCCGACAGCGCCATGCAAGGACAGCTTCAAGCAGTGGCCTCAAGCGACAGAATGCGGCTGAGGTCGGATTGCGCCTGCTCGGCATTGGTGATGACCAGATCAAGATCGACAAGCGTGCGCAGCGTGTCCTCGTCTGTGTCATCGCCACCGGCAACAGCAATGATGATCGTCGGCAAGGCCAGCCTCAACGCGATCACCAACCGCACCAATGGATCAAGCCCCATCGGACTGCTCAGCGACAAGCCGATCACTGCGGGCCGGTTGGCGCTGACACAGTCGACCAATTCCGCATGGCTGCGGTCCAGTTGCAGACTGATTTCCCAGCCTGCATCGCGGAACACCTCTGCGGCGACACTGACGCCAAGGGTATGCTGCTCTCCGGGAACATTCGCAAAGACTGCATACTTTCTTGGGTTAGGGTCCACATATTCGGCATCACGGCTGGCACCAACACTGCGCACAACGGCATAGAGTTTGCCCACCGCCAATGTCACTTGCAGATAAGTCACCTCATCCGCGTCCCATCGGTCGCCCAGCTGGCGCGACGCGGCGGCGATATAGCCATACAGGTCGCCACGTTCTGCAACGACAGGGGACAGGCTTTCTTCCAGAAAGCGCAGTGCAATGGATGCGTCGGGCGCAAGCAGGATGTCACAAAATGTATTGACCAGTTCCGGGTTGGTCACGGCGGGTGGCAGGGCTGCGACGCGCCCGTTCAGCACATCGCGTTTTTCCGCCAGCCGCTCGACCACCTCTCGCGCAAGCCGCTCGACTGCGTCTGGCGGAAGCTTCCGGCGCTTCGCATCAAACAGGCTTTGCGTCCGCGTATAGAGCGCAGGATTGATATCGAAGCTGTGCCTTGATTCCATAATCTGTCCCCCCAGATCCGTAAGCATACTCATAACGACCCCGTTTCGTAAAGTATGCAGTTGCATATCGCGGAGATCCCTTGAGGAGAACGTCATAGCGCGAAAACGCGGATTGCCTACCCCTAGAGGGTATCTGCGTCACAAATTCTTTGTCGAAGGTCCGTAGGTCCGCGCTTCCATCGGCACCGCCGCGATGGCCGCGCGCAATCGCTGCAACAAGGACGCCTCGGCGCGGTTCAGCACGGCCTTGGGGTTCCAGACCAGATGCACATCAATGGCGGGCGGGTCATCATAGGGCGGCAGGCGCCACAGCAGGCCATCGCGCACATCCCGCGCCACGACATGCAAGGGCAGCGGCCCAATCCCCAAGCCCGCAATGACCATGCGCCGCACCTCTTCCAGATGGCTGGAGGTGCCGATAATCTTCTCGCTCAGCTCCGATTCAGCGCGCAGCAGGGTCACGGATCGCAGCGCGTCATGCAGTCTGTCTGTCTCAAAACTGACAGCAGACTGCCCGGCAAGGTCGGTCTTTTGCAGGTTCTCTCGTCCGAAAAGCGGGTGTGACGGGCCGCAAAACAGCCCGAAGAATTCGCGGTACAGGCGCATATATTCCAGCTTGGGGTCGCGCCGATGGACCAGACATACAGCCAGCGACGCAGTGCGCGCAGACACGCTGGCCAGCGCCTCTGACGATCCAAGCACACTCAGTGACAGGGTTGCGCGCGGGTGCTGGGCGTGAAATTCCGCCAAGACCTGATCAAAAACCGGGCAGACCACATGGCTGGCAACAGCCAGTCGCACATGGCCCGTCACCTCATCCGTCACATCGCGCATCAGGGTCGACAGGCGGTAAACCGCGCCATGTATCTCCAACGCTTCACGGTAGAGAACTGCGCCCGCGCGGGTCAGCTCGAACCGCCCCGGCGCGCGGTCAATCAGGCGCTTGCCGATCCGGTCTTCTAGTCTTTTCAGGGCAGTAGATACGGATGGCTGGGTCAGATGCAAACGCCGCGCAGCGTCGCTGATCGAGCGGGATTGCGCGATGACGACAAAACTGCGCAGCAGGTTCCAGTCCAGATCACGGGTCATCCGATCTGCGGTGCCAGTCTCGGCCATTGATAATACCTATAGTCATCATGCTAACTATCTATTTGCTTTATGACTGCCAGCTTTGCATGATATGGCTCAATTGGCGTTAATTATGCGTGCCTTGAGATAGGCAGGATTCCTGCGGCGGCGGCGAGTATCGCGCGGGGAGTTTGGTGTTTTGGAATGACTGCAAGTTGAAACCAGCGCAGGTAGCTGTCCAAGTACTTGGTTGCGATGCCGCGATGGCGCCGCAGGAATGTCTTGAGCCGCTCATGTCGACTGTTCACGGTTTGAATGTGCAACTCCCCGCGAACACGTTGTCCTGCAGTCTGGTTGAGGCTTTCATGGCTGATGCCCATTGCTGCTGCGCAAGGCGGGTAACTGGTGCAGCCATCAGTGACCAAGAGCGCATCAGGATCGAGAAGCGGCTGCAAAACCGCCTGCAGATGTGCGGCCGTCACTGCTGGCAAGACAGCACTTATGGTGGTGCCGGATCGGTCGGCTGCGACCAAGACCGGAACCTGCTCCTCCGACAAGCCGCGTTTGGCGGCCTTGCCGCCACGTTTACGGGCCTTACGATCAAGGTTTCGTTCACCTTTTCGGCTGCTCAGAAAGAAGGTCTCGTCGGCTTCGACGATGCCGCGCAACTTGATCGCCCCAGCCGTCACCGCCCGAAGAAAACGATGACGCCAACGAAAAGCGGTCGTGCGCGCCACCATGCAACGCTCAGCGGATACCTTTACCGTTTCGCCGTCACGTAACGAAGCAGCGAACTCTGCCCAACGGCCCTTGTGGCGCAGGCGCGCCAGCGGAGTACCGGTCAACGCGTTGAAGGTTTTGCCGCAGCCTTTGCAAAAGAACCGGGAAAGGCCACTTGCATGACCCCTGATGATAGCTCCTTCTGAAGCGCAGTGCGGGCAGATACGGTCCTCACGAACCTTTGCCTCAAGGAGATCGACCACCGCCTGCAATGACGGAGACCCAGAAAGGATCCGACTCGCCTCGGCGCGCTGGTCCGGCGAGAGGTTATCCGTCTCATTGAGCCAAACCAGAAAGATGTCGTGGTCCATATATACCCCTCCACACAGTATGTTCACTATATGTTCTATCGCACATGGGCACGCATAACAAACGCTAATTGAGCCCATGATTTTGACAAGCTGATTGAATTGCCCTCCTGTATTTCGGAACCCCCAAATGTCCGTTGAAGCCCGTGAAAAGCGGCAACCTTGGATTCTGCTGTCGCCCGCATTGGCCGCAGTCACCTTGCTGTTGCTGGTGCCGCTTTTGTTCATCGTGGTCTATTCTTTCTGGCTGCGCTCGGCTGTAGGGCCAGACACTCAGGGGTTCCATCCCGACAATTGGCAACGCGCGCTGACCGACCCATTTTACCGCTACATCTTGCTGAACACGCTGAAAATCGCGGCAATCACGACGTTCTTTTGTGCGCTTCTGGGCTATCCGGCAGCGTATTTCATCACCCGGTCCCAAGGCAACAAGCTGATCTTGCTGCTGCTTCTGATGCTGCCCTTCTGGATCAGCTACATCATCCGCACGATGAGCTGGATCAACATTCTGGGCAGTTCCGGCGCGCTGAATACGCTGCTCATCTCGACAGGGATCACCGATTCCCCCATTCAGATGCTGTATAACGAGGCGACGGTTATTCTGGGGCTGGTGCATTTCCTGCTGCCCTTCATGGTGCTGAACATTTATGTCAGCCTTGACGGGATCGACACCAATCTGGAAGACGCCGCCACCTCGCTGGGGGCGACCCGCTGGCAGGCGTTTACACAAGTGACCCTGCCCCTGTCACTACCCGGACTGGCGGCAGGTGGGCTGCTGTGCTTCGTGCTGGGTGCGGGCACTTATATCACGCCGCTTATCCTTGGCGGGCCGCGCGATGCGATGTTTGCCAATCTGGTATTAGAGGCGATCATCACACAATTGAACTGGCCGATGGGGTCCGCGCTGTCGCTTCTGTTGCTGATCGTGCTGGGCGCGGTGGTTGCGGTCTACAACCGGTATCTGGGCATGTCGCAACTGACAAAGGGGCTGGGATAATGGGCGGGAGCGGAAAAATGGGTTGGTCCTTCATTCGCGCCTATACGATTCTGGTCTATCTGTTCATGTTCCTGCCTGTGGCCGTGGTGGTGCTGCTGTCGTTCAACCAAAACCAGTTTGGCAGTTTTCCCATGACCGGCTTTTCCTTTCGCTGGTTCGAGGCGCTGTGGAACAATGACGCCGTGATGCGCGCCTTTCGAACCTCGCTGATCCTTGGCCTTCTGACTGCGGCGATTTCCACCACATTGGGCGTGTTAGCCAGCCTTGCGCTGGTGCGCTATGCGGTGCCGGGCAAGAACCTGATCACCACGATCCTGATTGCCCCCATTCTGGTGCCCGAAGTGGTGCTGGCGGTGGCGTTGTTGCTGTTCCTGAACTGGCTGGGCATCGGCAAAAGCTTTGCATTGCTGCTGGCAGGGCATGTCATCTTTACCCTGCCCTTCGTCATATTGGTGGTGCAGGCGCGGCTGGTCAGCATCCGCCGCGATGTGGAAGAGGCCGCGCTCAGCCTTGGCGCGTCGCCCATGCAGACTTTTTTCTCGATCACGCTGCCGCTGCTGATGCCTGCTGTCGCGGCCGGCGCGCTGTTTGCCTTCACCATTTCCTTCGATGACATCACCGGCACGCTGTTCTGGAAACCCGGCGGGGTGGAAACCGTGCCAACGCAGATTTTCTCGATGCTGCGCAATTCGATCAGCCCCGAAATCAACGCGCTTGGCACGGTCATGATCGTCATGACCGTGGGCCTTCCGCTGCTGGGTGCCGCGATTGCCCGAAGATTAGCCACCAAACGCGGCATGTAAGAACCGCGCCAACCCCAACCAACAAGGAGATACAAGACATGGACAATACGAAACGCTACGAACGCCTGCTGGAACGCTACCGCAATGGCGATCTGGACCGCCGCAGTTTTCTGGGCCTGATCGGTGCTGCCGGTGTCGCTTACGGTGTGCAAACACCCTTTGCGAAAATGGCCTTTGCGCAGGATGTGACACAAGTGCGCTTCGATGGCTGGGGCGGCGTGGTATCCGAAGCATTCCGCCGCCACGCATTTGATCCCTACACAGCCGAAACCGGCATCAACGTGGTCGATGGCACCTTTGCGGGCGGCGACGAATATCTGGCACAGGTGCGCTCCAGTCAGGAAGGCGAGTATAACATCGCACATCTTTCAGGTGTGTTCGACTATGCCCGCTATGTGAATTTCGGGCTGGATGTAGAGTTGAACATCGACAACATCCCCAACATGGAACTGGTCATGGACGCGCTGACCAACGCCTTCCGCGGCATCACGCCAGACCATCTGTCGGCAGTACCCTATAACTACGGGACCACGGGGCTTGCCTATAACCGCGCCTATATCTCGGATGAGGAAATCCGCGAGAAAGGTGCCTCGATCCTGATCGACCCCGAATATCAAGGCAAGATCGGCGGCTGGAGCGATTGGCGCACGCGGCTGTGGTATGCAGCGCTGCAAACCGGTCAAAGCCCGAATGACATTCAGGACATGGAAGCGGCGTGGGAGGCCATTCGCAACCACCGTGACCTTGCGCTGAAATATTGGGGGTCCGGGGCCGAATTGATGAGCCTGCTGGCCGAGGAAGAAATCTATGTCACCGAAGGCTGGTCTGGTCGGATCGCGGCACTTCAGGAACAGGGCCATGATATCGGCTATTACGACCCGCCCAGCAGCTTTGGCTGGCAGGAATGTTTGTTCGTCATCAAAGGCTCGCCCGTCGAGGCATGTGAGGAATTGCTGAACTTCATGCTGGCACCGGAAACATCCATCGCCGTGGCCGAAGGGCAGAACTACCCGCCCGCGCTGGATGGCAGCAAGGTCGATCTGGGCACCAAAATCCCGACCCTGCCCGCCTATGACCCATCGGGCACGCTGGACGCGCTGACCTTCGCCGACCCGACCTATTGGAACGGGAACGAGGCCGAATGGTCCGAAACCTTCTCGCGCGTCCAGCGCGGTTTTTGAACATTGGCCCCGCGCCCGATCACGGGCGCGGGGCTTTCAGGCAAGGGGTCACACACGTGAGTTCGGTTCAACTCAATAACATCGTCAAGCGCTTCGGCACGTTCACAGCGGTCGAGAAAACCTCGCTGACCATTCCCGACGGCGCGTTTGTCACGCTGCTGGGCCCCTCTGGCTGTGGCAAGACCACCACCTTGCGCATGATCGCGGGTCTGCTCGACCCCAGCGAGGGCGAGATCATCATCAACGACAAGCGCGTCAATGATGTGCCCATCCACAAGCGCAATCTGGGGTTGGTGTTTCAAAATTATGCACTCTTCCCGCACAAAGCCGTGGCCGAGAATGTGGCCTTCGGGCTGCGGTATCGCAATGTCTCAAAATCCGACATCACGCGACGGGTAAAGGACGCGCTGGAACTGGTGCAACTGCCGCAACTGGGCAACCGCTATCCCAAAGCGCTGTCAGGCGGGCAGCAACAGCGCATCGCCCTTGCCCGCGCCATCGTAATTGAACCCGATGTGTTGCTGCTGGATGAACCGCTATCGGCACTGGATGCCAACCTGCGCGAAGATATGCGTGTAGAGCTGAAGCGCATTCAGGAACGCATTGGCGTCACGACTGTATTCGTCACGCATGACCAGTCCGAAGCGCTGGCGCTGTCCGATCAGATTGTGGTCATGTCGAATGGGCGCGTGGAACAGGTCGGTGCGCCCGAAGATGTCTATAATACCCCCGCCAGCGAATTTGTGGCCCGTTTTCTGGGCGCGTCGAACATACTCGACGGGCAGTGCCTGTCGCGCGGGCCGGAAGGGGCCGTGCTGGATGTCCCTGTCTTCGGGCAAGTTACGGTTCCCACGGCCAAAGCCCCGCATCTGGCGGGCGCAGGTGCGGCCAAGCTGATTATCCGCGCCGAAAAGCTGCTTTTGCGCGACAGCCCGCCCGAAGGCGGCGCATTCTCCGCCCCTGCGACGGTCGAGACGGTCGATTATCAGGGCCAGTCCGTTCGCTATTTCGTCCGCGCTGGTGACACGCAGCTACAGGCGATAAACATGATCGACGAACGCCCCTTTCCTGCCGGCGCGCAGGTGCATATGACACTCAGGCCGCAAGATTGCGCGGCCCTGCCCGGATAACAGCCATGAGTCATCTTTTCTACCAGACCAGCCAGCGCCGCCCCCTGCTGGATCAGGCGCGCGGTGTTTACATGTGGGACGTCGACGGCAAGCGCTATCTGGATGGGTCAAGCGGCGCGATGGTGTGCAATATCGGCCATTCGAATCCGAATGTACTGGATGCCATGCGCCGCCAGATGGAAAAATCGACCTTCGGCTACCGGCTGCATTTTGAAACCGAAGCGTCCGAGCAACTGGCCGCCAGAACCGCCGCCCTGTGCCCCGAAGGCATGAACAAAGTATTCTTCGTCTCTGGCGGGTCAGAGGCCGTGGAATCCGCCCTGAAACTGGCGCGCCAGCACGCGCTGGCCGTGGGGCAAGGTAAGCGTTGGAAGATCATCAGCCGCACCCCCAGCTATCACGGTTGCACCTTGGGCGCGCTGGCGATCACCGGCTATGCGCCGCTGACAGCCCCCTTTGCCCTGATGATGCGCGAGATGCCGAAAATCCCTGCCCCGCGCGCCTATCTCGACGGGTTGGACCCCACCGACCCTGCCACCGGCGCGCATTACGCCGCCATGCTGGAGCAGGAAATCATCGCCCAAGGGCCGGACAGCGTGCTGGCTTTCGTGGTGGAACCCATTGGGGGCGCGTCCACCGGCGCGCTGGTGCCACCTTTGGGCTATATGCAGGCCGTGCAGGACATCTGCCGCCGCTACGGGGTGCTGTTGATCCTTGACGAAGTGATGACCGGCGCAGGCCGCACGGGGCGCTTTCTGGCACTGGAACACTGGAACCTCTCGCCCGATATCGTGGTGCTGTCCAAGGGCTTTGCTGCCGGATATGTGCCACTTGGTGCGATTGCGGCGCGCGATGATCTGGTGCAGGCAGTGCTGGACGGGGGCGGTTTTCTGCATGGCTTTACCTATGCGGGCAACCCGCTGGCCTGTGCAGCAGGGTGCGCCGTGATTGACGAAATCGCGCGGCTGGGGTTGGTGCAGAATGCGCAAGGGATGGGCCGCGCCTTGCGGGCACGTCTGGACGCCCTGATGGCCCGCCATCCGATCATTGGCGATGTGCGCGGGCAAGGGCTCTTGTTGGCCTTCGAGTTCATGGCCGACCGCGACACCAAGGCCCCACTGCCCAGCGCATTGAACGCCCATCAGCGCCTTGTCGATATCGCCTATGAGATGGGTCTGATCGTCTATTCCCGCCGCACCCGCGACGGGGTCGCGGGCGATCATATCATGGTCTGCCCGCCCCTGATCGTGACGGAGCAGCATCTGGACGAGATCACCCAAACGCTTGACGCCGCATTGACCCGGCTGGTCGATGATCTGGCGCTTTCGGAAATGGCATAAGCGCATGTCGGGCATCATCATCACCTGCGCGCTGACGGGGTCCATCCACACACCCAGCATGTCGCCCCATCTGCCTATCACCGGCGCGGATATCGCGCGCCACGGCATCGAGGCCGCGCAGGCGGGCGCGTCCATCCTTCATCTGCATGCGCGTGATCCGGTGACAGGCCAGCCTTCGGCAGCGTTGGCGCATTTCAACGGCTTCGTGCCCGCACTTGCGCAGGGCACGGACGCAGTTCTGAACCTGTCCACAGGCGGCAGTGCGATCATGTCACTCGATGAGCGGCTGGCCGCCCCCTTGGCGATTGCGCCGGAAATGGCGTCGCTGAACATGGGCACGATGAATTTCGCGCTCTACCCGATGCTGGGGAAAGAACGTGACTGGCTGCACGACTGGGAAAAGCCGTTTCTGGAGAATACCGATGATCTGGTCTTCAAGAACACGCCCCGCGACATTGCCCGCATTCTGACCACGCTTGGGGCCGAGCGCGGCGCGCGGTTCGAGTTTGAATGCTATGACCTGGGCCACCTGTATATGCTGCGCCATTTCGCAGACCGCGGGCTGGTCAAGCCGCCCTATTTCATCCAGTTCGTCTTTGGTGTGCTGGGCGGCATGGGGCCGGATGCCGAGAATCTAACCCATATGAAACGCATCGCCGACAAGCTGTTCGGGGCGGATTACCTGTTTTCTGTGCTGGCGGCGGGGCGGTTCCAGATGCCGCTGATTGCCCAATCGGCGGCGATGGGCGGGCATGTGCGCGTGGGGTTGGAAGACAGCCTGACCATCGCGCGCGGCCAGCTTGCGCGCTCGAATGCCGAACAGGTGATGAAAATCCGCGAGATCGTGGAGCGACTGGGCCGCGTGGTCATGACCCCGGATCAAGTGCGCGCGACATTGGGGTTGAAAGGTGCGAAGCAGATCAATGCGTGAAGCTGAAATTACGTTTCGCATCGTGGCCGATGCAACCGATCTGGCACGGCTGGAGCAGGCCTTGCGCACGCTCAGCGCAGATATCGGCGAGGATTATGCCGCAGGCAGCGCAGCACTGGAACATGCCCTGATCGGCCCGAACCCTGCCGCACATGGGCTATTGGCCCTGCATGGGGACCAGACGCTGGGGGCCGCTCTCTACAGCCCTGCCTTTTCCACAGTGCGCGGCGCTGCGGGAGTCTATGTGTCCGACCTCTGGGTCAGTGCCAATGCGCGCGGGCACGGGCTTGGCGCACGGCTTCTGGCGCAGGTCGCGCAACAGGGCGCTAACTTGTGGCAAGCCACATGGCTGAAACTCGCTGTTTATGACCACAGCCATTCGGCGCAGCAATTCTACATGCGGCTTGGCTTCGCGCCTGCGACCGGCATGCAGGAAATGCGCCTTGGCCCGGACGGCGTGACACATCTGATAAAGAGGATCGCATGAAAGCCGTATTCGACGACCGCCAGCGTCTGCATGACCCGCAGCATTACATGGCCAATGGCAAGACCTATCCCAGCCCCGAAGCGCCTGAACGCATTGCACGGCTGATGGCGGGCGCGCAGGCGGCGGGGTGTCAGTTTCAAGCGCCGCAAGACGCAGGGCTTGGCCCCATTGCTGCCATTCACAGCGCAGAATACCTGTATTTCCTGCAAAACATCTACACCCGCTGGCAACGCATCCCCGATTCAGGGCCAGAGGTGATCCCGAACATCCACCCCGCGTCGCGCCACGACAACTACCCAAGTTCCGCGCTGGGTCAGGCGGGCTATCATCAGACCGACACCTCTTGCCCGATTGGGGCGCAGACATGGGAAGCCGCGTATTGGTCCGCGCAATCGGCCATCACCGGCGCTGATCTGGTGGCGGGCGGCGAGCGCGCGGTCTATGTGCTGTCGCGCCCACCCGGACACCATGCGTTCCGCGATCTGGCGGGGGGGTTTTGCTTTCTCAACAACTCCGCCATTACCGCCGAACGCCTGCGCGCGCGCGGCCTTCGGCCCGCCATCCTTGATGTCGATGTGCACCACGGCAACGGCACCCAAGGCATATTCTACGACCGCGATGATGTGCTGACAGTGTCGCTCCATGCCGACCCTGACCGCTTCTATCCGTTCTTCTGGGGGGGCGCGCAGGAACGTGGGCAGGGGCGCGGGATGGGGTGCAACCTGAACCTGCCCTTGGCGCGCGGCACCGGCGATGACGCGTATATGAGAACCCTCGACACCGCCTTGGCACGCATCCGCGCTTTCGGGGCGGATGTGGTGGTCGTGGCGCTGGGGCTGGACGCCCATATTGACGACCCGTTCAAGGGGCTGGCCGTCACCACGCCGGGCTTTCAGACGATGGCAGCGGCGATCGCGGGGCTGGGCCTGCCGCTGGTGCTTGTGCAGGAAGGCGGCTATGTCTCGGACGCGCTCAGCGCCAATCTTACGTCCTTCCTGAAAGGTGCCTTATGAAAGTTGACTACCGCACGCTATACCTCAAGAAACGCTTTCCGCTGCGGATTTCTCGCGGCGAGATTTCGGGCGGTGAAAACCTGTTCGTGTCGGTCACGGACGGCGCACTGACCGGCTGGGGCGAAATGGCACCGGGGGTGACCGAAGGTGCGGCCACTGTGGCCGAAGGGCGCGCACAGCTTGAAGGGTTTTGCGCAACCGGGCTGGAGGGCGCGATCCATGACATCTGGGCGCGCGCCCATGCGGCGGGTGTCGGGGCTTGCGCGCTGGCTGCCCTTGATATGGCGCTATGGGATCTGCGCGCGAAACAGGCGAATATGCCGCTATATCAGCTTCTGGGGCTGGCACGGCGCGGCGTGGTGTCATCGCTGACCGTGGGCATCAACCCGCCCGAGGTGGTGCACGCGCGTGTGCCCTTGCTGCTCGCGCGCGGCGCGCGCGCGCTGAAGATCAAGCTGGGCAGCACGGACGGGATCGAGGCCGACAAGGCCATGTTCGCCGCCGTGAATGAGGCCGCACAGGGCAGCGGCGTGGCCCTGCGGGTCGACGCCAATGGCGGCTGGTCGCTGAAAGACGCACGCCGCATGATGGATTGGCTTGCCACGCGCGGGGTGGATTATGTAGAGCAACCGCTGGTACAGGGGGCCGAGGATCAACTGCCCGAATTGTTCCAGAACCGCGCCCTGCCCATCTTTGTCGATGAAAGCTGCCGCCTCTCCACTGACATCCCCGCATTCGTCCATTGCGTCGACGGGGTGAACCTAAAGCTGATGAAATGCGGTGGTATTACCGAAGCGTTGCGCATCGTCGCCACGGCCCGTGCCCATGGGCTGAAAACGATGATCGGCTGCATGGGCGAAAGCTCTGTCTCCATCGCGGCGGGGGCGTCACTCTCCGCGCTGTTCGACTATATTGACCTTGATTCCCACCTCAATCTCGACCCGGACCCCGCGACAGGCGCAGCCTTTGAGAATGGCGTCACCCTGCCCGCCGACCAACCCGGCCACGGAGGAATTCTGAATGCTTGATCCCACCCAACCCATCGCCTTGTTCGCCGAGGCGACCATGGGCAAGCTGAATGCCAAAATGGCCGAAGGCATCCTGCGCTATGGCCGCAACCCGGTGATGGCCGTGATCGACAGCACGCAGGCCGGAAAACGCGTGCGCGACCTGTGCGCGCTCGACAGCGATGTGCCTGTGGTCGCCACCTTGGCCGAAGCCCAAGGCCTTGGCGCACAGGTTCTGGTGCTGGGCACGGCCCCATCCGGCGGGCGTCTGCCCCCGGAATGGAAAGATGTTCTGGAACAAGCCATTGCGGGCGGGATGAGCCTTGTCAACGGGATGCACGACCGCTTGCATCCGATGTTTGCCGACAAGCTGCGCCCCGGCCAATGGGTCTGGGATCTGCGCGTGCCGCAAGGCGACGCGCCCCCCATCGCCATGGCGCGCGCGGCATCCCTGCCCAACACACGCGTGTTAATGGTTGGCACAGATATGGCCATCGGCAAGATGACCGCGGGGCTAGAGCTGACGCGCAGCCTGACAGATATGGGCCATGACGCCGCCTTTCTGGCGACGGGCCAGACCGGCATTGCCATCACGGGCCGTGGCATTCCGCTGGACGCAATCCGCGTGGACCATGCAGGCGGTGCTGTGGAACGCATGGTGATGGAGGCAGCGGCCCACAAGATTGTGGTTGTCGAAGGGCAAGGCTCACTCCTGCATCCGGGCAGCACCGCCACCCTGCCGCTGATGCGCGGCAGTGCCTGCACCCATATGATCCTGTGCCACCGCGCGGGCATGGACACGCTGGATGAATTGGACAGCGTGCGCATTCCACCGCTGCGCGATGTGATCGCTCTGAATGAAGCTGTGGCCCATGCCGCCGGGGCGCTGACACCGGCCAAAGTGGTGGGCATCGCGCTCAACACCGCCCGCTTGTCTCAAGCCGAGGCAGCGGCGGCGCTCAAGGCCACCGAAGATGAAACTGGCCTGCCCACTGCCGACCCGGTCCGCAACGGCGCGCTGCGACTGGCGCAAGCCATCCTTGCCGCCCGCTGACCGGACCACATAGCGGCCCCTTGTCCACCCCGGATCAGGGGCCGCCCTGCCACGCTGGCTCTTGCGCCGCACCGCAACTTGCCGCATTCCTGTGGCATGACAGCAGAAACAGACCCACCAGCGCTCCGCATCCGCATCGTCTTTGGCGGGGTCGGTATGATCGGCCCCGGCAAGGCCGAACTTCTGGAACGGATCGACCAATGCGGCTCGATCGCGGCAGCCGGGCGCGAAATGAACATGAGTTACAAGCGCGCGTGGGAATTGATCGGCACGCTGAATGCCATGTTCCGCGACCCCGTTGTGGACAGCACGCGTGGGGGGCCGGGGGGCGGCGGCGCAGTGCTGACACAGGCCGGGCGTCAGGTTCTGACCCTCTATCGCAGCTTCGAGGCGCAGTCCGCGCAGGCCGGGGCCGCGCAACTCGACAGCCTTCAGGCATTGCTCAAGGATCAGACCGAACCCTAAGCCTGCTGGCGCATTTGCGCAGCGCCACAATCTTTGGCATAACCTCGTGACGCAAGGGTCAGAGCAGGCATCTGACCGAAATTTCAAGTGGCGGATAATCTATGATTGTGTGTGGTGGTGAAAATCTGGTCGACGTGATCGAGATGGGCGATGAGCAGCAAGACCGCGTGTTTCACGCCGTCCCCGGTGGCTCGCCCTATAACTGCACACGCGCACTGGGCAGATTGGGTATGCCGACCGGCTATCTGACCCCCATTTCCAGCGACAGGTTTGGCGATGACTTGCTGGCAGGGTTGCTGGCCGATCAGGTCCGGCATCTGGGCGCGCGCCCCGACGCGCCCACCTCGCTGGCCATGGTCACCCTCAGCGACGGGCAACCCGATTACCGCTTTTACCGCAACGGCACCGCCGAACGCATGGTCACGCCAGAGGTCTTGCGCGCCACCATGCCAGAACAGGCCGAGGCGTTTCACATCGGCTCGCTTGCACTGTGCACCGGCAAGGACGCCGCCGCCTGGAGTGATCTGTTCATCGACTGCGCCCGGCGCGGCATCTTCACCTCTTTTGACCCCAACATCCGCCCGCTTCTGGCCGAAGAGGATGCGCGCGGCTATCGCGCCCGCCTCGACAAGATGGCCTCAGTGGCCAATCTGCTGCGCCTCAGCGACGAAGACCTTGCCTGGTGGCGCCCCGACCAGACAGTTCTGGACGCGCTTGCAGAACTGGTGGCCCTTGCGCCCAATGCGCTGGTGGTGCTTACCCAAGGGGCAGAACCGGTATTGTGCCACTGGCCCGGCGGCCAGATCGAGGTGCCCCTGACCCCTGTTGCAAATCTTGTCGATACTGTTGGCGCAGGAGACACGCTGATGGCCGCCCTTTTGGCCGGGCTGCACCGCAAGGGCGCTCTGGTCCCGAAGCAGATCGCCACCTTGCCGGGCGAAACCCTGCACCAGATCATCCGCGATGCCAGCAAGGCGGCTGCGATCACCTGCACCCGCACTGGATGCAACCCGCCCTATGCGCGCGAAGTCTGGCCCTGAAGCGCCACTTTTCCCCTCATTTTCTTGCCGCAAATACTCTGGGGGTGAATTGGCCGCAGGCCAAGAGGGGGCAAAGCCCCCTGCCCCCCTCACAGCCGCCGCGACTCAAGCCGCGTCTGCTGTCTTTATGCCGGAAATTGCCTGCACCAACGAATCCTCGGTCACTTCATCGGCGGTGAATTCCCGCATGATCCGCCCGCTATACATGGCCACGATCCGGTCCGAGACGCGCAGCACTTCGGGCATTTCCGAACTGATGACAATCACCGCATAGCCCTGTGCCGCCAACTCGCGCAACAAGGTGTGGATTTCGGCTTTCGAGCCGACATCAATGCCCCGCGTCGGCTCGTCCACAATCAGCACCCGCGGTTTCATCGACAGCCATTTGCCAATAACGATCTTTTGCTGGTTGCCCCCCGACAAGACACCGACAATCTGCCGCCAGCTTGGGGTCTTGATCTCCAGCTTGTCACGATATTTGTCGAAAATCTCGTTCTCGGCGCCTGATGACACGAATGGCCCGCTGGTCAGTTTCTGAACTTGTGGCAAGGTCATGTTGTCGCGGCAATTCATCGACAGCACCAACCCCTGTTCCTTGCGGTTTTCGGGCACCAGCGAAATGCCCAAGCTGATGGCATCTTGTGGCGACCCGATCTGCACCGGCACCCCGTCGATCAAAATTTCGCCCTGATCTGCGGTGCGCAGACCGAACAGCGTCTCGGCAATTTCGGTGCGGCCCGCGCCGACAAGGCCGTAAAAGCCGACCACCTCACCTGCCCGCACCGAAAAGCTGATATCCTCGAACAAGGGCGCGCAGCTCAGGTCGCGCACGTCCAGCACCGTCTCGCCCAGTTTGGGCGGCGCAGTGTCGCGCGACAGATCAAGGCTGCGCCCGATCATCAGGCGCGTGACCTCATCTTCATTCGTCTCTGCCGTGGTCAATGTGCCGCGATATGACCCGTCGCGCAGCACTGTAATCCGGTCGGACAAGGTGAAAATCTCGTCCATCCGGTGCGAGATGTAGACAATGCCCACATTGCGCGCCTTCAAGTCCCTGATGATGTCGAACAACACCACCTTTTCCGCATCGGTCAGTGATGCTGTCGGCTCGTCAAACACCACAACCCGCGCATCGACGGTCAGCGCGCGGGCGATCTCGACCATCTGCTGGTTGGCGATGGACAGATTGACCACTGTCACCTCGCCCCTGAAATTGCACTTCAGCCGTTCCAGAATAGCGTTGGAGCTTTTGTAGAGTGTGCGCCAGTCGACGCGGCCAAACGCCTTGCGTGGCAATTCGCCCAAGTAAATATTCTCTGCCGCAGACATTTCCGGCACAAGGCTGAGTTCCTGATGGATCAGCACCACACCTTGGGCCTTGGCCTCGATCGGGTTGGTGACGCGCACGGACTGACCGGCAATGATGATCTGCCCCTCATCGGGCTGGTGCATGCCCGCCAGCACTTTCATCAGGGTGGATTTGCCTGCGCCGTTCTCGCCCAGCAAGGCATGAACCTCGCCGGGCATCACCTCGAAATCCACCCCGTCCAAGGCGCGCACACCCGGAAAAGTCTTGACGATGCCTTGCAGCCGCAGGGCCGGTTCCAGCAATTCAGTCATAGGCGTAGCCCTCCGTCAGTGGCGCGGTTGAACCGTTTATCAAGGATCAGAACAGCAATCAGAATGCTGCCAAGGATGACATAGACATAGAAGGCAGGCACCTGCATCAGGTTCATGCCATTGCGCAAAATGCCAATCGCCAGAACCCCGCCAAGCGTGCCGACGATATCGCCCTTGCCGCCCGTCAGCTTGGTGCCGCCCAGAACCACTGCCGTAATGACCCAAAGTTCATAGTCGCGCCCCAGATTGGGCGTTGCCGCCCCCATCTGCGTGGACAACAGCACCCCCGACAGCGCCGCCAGAAACCCGATAATCATGAAGTTGATCATCATATGCGGACCAACACGGATACCGGCATTTACCGCCGCTTCGCGGTTGCCGCCCACCGCATAAGTGTTGCGTCCATGCACGCTGCGCGACAGCAGCAGATGCACGATCAGGGTGCAGAACAGGAAGATCAGCGCCAGAACCGGAAATGGACCAACAGACAGCGCGCTGAAATCGGAATAGGCGAAATTCATCGCGTAGAACGAGGATTCCCCCGTATAGACGAACACCAACCCGCGGATGCCCAGCATTGCGCCCAGCGTCACGATGAACGCATCGACACCTGTTTTCCAGACGATGAACCCGTTGAACGCCCCCAGCGCAATGCCCACCAGCAAGGCCAGACTGACCGCAGGCAATATCTGCCAGCTGCCCCATGTTGCAAACATGGCCCAGCTTTGCACATCGACCGCGAAGGCAGCGGCCAGCGCCAGTGTGGCCCCCACGGACAGGTCGATATTGCCGTTGATCATGACCAGCGTCATGCCCAGCGCGATCAACCCGATGGTCGAGGCCTGCACAAGGATATTCTGGAAGTTGCGATAGTCGAAGAAGTGGTCCGACATCAGGCTGAAGAAGATGAAAACGATCACCACGAAGCCCCAGATCGGGTTGCGCATCAACCAGCGCAGAGGTGTGATATCTGTCAGGTTCGACATGGTGTGCCTCATGCTATGGGTGAAAACAGGCGGCCGCGCTTGGCCGCTACATCCAGCCAGACTGCCACGATGATGACCGCCCATGTGACCAGCCATTGCGTGTAATAGGGCTGGCCCATCAGGATCAGGCCGTTCTGGATAAAGGCCAGCATCAGCACACCCAGAACCGTTTTCAGAATACTGCCCGCGCCCCCCAGCAGCGATGTGCCGCCCAGGATAACCGCTGCCAGAACCTGCAACTCGTAGCCTTGGCCGACGTTATTTTGCGACCCCATCACGCGGCTGCCCAGAATGATCGCGGCCACCGAAACGCACAGCGCCGAGATCAGATAGGTCATGAACACAACCCGCGAGCGCGGAATGCCAGAGAACACGGATGCCGTCGGATTGCCCCCCACCGCATAGACCTTGCGGCCAAAGGGCATGGTTTTCATGATGACATGAAACACAATCGCCAGCAGCGCGAAAATCAGGATCGGCGCTGCAATTCCAAAAACCGAGCCGCGCCCGAAAAAGGCAAACCATGTGCCGCGCTGGTCGGCAATATCGACATTCTGGCCACCGCTATAGATCAGCACCAATCCTTGAATGGCCGAGAGCATCCCCAGCGTCACAATCAGCGAATTCAGTCTTAATATGCCGATCAGAAACCCGTTGATCGCCCCCAGACATAATGTCGCCAGAACCATCACCGGGATCGCCAGTTCCGGCCCGATCTTGTCATGCAAGTCCACGACCAGCACGGTGGCGAATGACAGCATCGAGCCGACAGACAGGTCCAGATTGCCGCCGATCACCACAATCGTGACCCCAAGCGCCATAACGCCGATAATTGCGGATTGGCGAAAGACCGACATGATATTGTCGCCAGTCATGAACCTGTCGGACATGAGTGAGAACACAATCATGAACAGGATAAAGGCCACGAGGATGCCTTGTTTGGCAATCGCAGGCCCCCCTGCCTTGAGGCGGTTCAACAGCATCTGGTTCCTCCCAAAACTCGGCTAAAGGCGCGCTCTCCCCAGCGCAGAAGTCGGGGTTGAGCAAACAACCCGACCGGGGCGGTGGGTCTTACCCCCGCCCCGGCGCAGATTATACCTGCCTCAGAAAACCGGGCGGTCGAATTCTTCCATATTTTCTTGTGTGATTTTCGGGGTGTCGAAGTAGTTCAGCTTCGGCACATCTTCGCCCGCCAGCACGTCCAGCGCGGTCTGCAATGCAGCTTCGGCGTCATCCACGGGCGACTGATAGACCGACCCCCAATATTCGCCGCGCGCCATCGCGTCATAGCCCACTGCGAAATTCGTTGCCCCGATAAAAGCAATGCCTTCGGCGCGACCTGCGGACAGCGCAGCATTCAGCGCGCCCACACCCATATTGTCGTCACCCGAATACACCCCGTCAATCTGGTCAAAGCGCGTCAGGAACGTTTCCATCGTGCGCTGCGCACGTTCGCGGTTCCAGTCACCGGGCTGGATGTCCAGTTGCACAACATCAGGGCACATTTCGGCCAGACGGTCGTCAAAACCTTGCTGGCGCTCAATCGCGGTGGTGTAGCCCGGCATTCCTGTAATCTGGACGATCTGCCCTTCACCGTCCAAGGCTTCACACATCATCTCAGCCGAATAAATGCCCTGCTGAACGTTGTTTGGGCCAGAGAAAGCGGCGATGAAATCCATGCCCGCTTCGGCAATATTGGAATTGGTCACGATCACCGGAATCCCTGCATTATGTGCATTGCGCACTGCGGGCACCAGCGCCTGACCATCGGTCGGCCATACAATGATCGCATCGACCTGCTGCTGGATCAAATCCTGCAACTGGCTGATCTGGCGTGCAACATCCCCGCCGGCATCCAGCACGATCACTTCAACATCGGGATTGGCGTCGGCGGCTGCGATAAAGGCCTGCTCATAGGTTGTTTGGTAGCTGTCGATTCCGACATTGTTCTGCGTAATTCCGATCCGCACAGTATCGGCCGAAGCCGCGCTGGCCAGGGCAAGGGTGCCGCAGCTGGCAAGTAGGATGCGCATTGTTCTTTTCATGGTGTTCCTCCCAAGGGTGTAAACTTCTCCGCGCGCCCCGCCGATATGACATAATGTCGGCCTCCCGGCGTTTTCGCGGTCTGCCTATGCTGTCTGGACCCACGCAAATTCAACACAGAAAACATGTTCAAAATGAACAATTTTACATCCACTTTGAACATTTAAGCGGTATCATCACTCAGTCAATCTGAACAAAATAAGAGTATTGCAGATGAAAATCCGGCGCAACGCGACCAAAGACAGCACCCCGCAAAGAAAGTCAGCAGACGTGAAAATGGGAAATATTCAAAAAGAAAATTTCTCGAAACCCGCCAACATGCAGCGGGGGCACGCAGGTGTTGAACAGGCAGCTTTGCCTACAACGCTCCAGTTTGTTGACATGCTAAGCGCCGAGCTCGACACCGCGTTGGAGATTGCAGACCCGAACCCGCATCTTAACATGGTAACGGCACTGCTCAAGGCACATCTGAGCGGCAAGATCATCACGGCAACCATGCTGATCTCTGCCTCTGGCGTTCCCTACGCGACCGCGCGGCGCAAGTTACAGCAATTGCAAGACAGCGGCTTTATCGAGCAGCGCGCGCGCACGCGGTCGGGGCGGTCCTTTTCACTGCACCCGACCGAGCGGCTGATGACAAACTGGCGCCAGCTTGCAGACCGCATCCTTCGGCTTTGCACCGAGGCCGGCGGGAATGAACCCAAAGACGCGCGCGAATACTATTTTGGCGCCTCCTATGTGCCCGCCAGCCAATCCATCGCCCCGCCGCAAGTTCTGCCTGAACCGCTGCAACTAGGGGGCGGCCTGCGCATTCTGGTGCATGGCGATCCGACCTTCATGGTGATGGAGAACCTCAAGCGCCAGTTCGAGCAGATCATCGGCACCAATATCAGCCAGCGCGCCTTTTCCATCGACCGGCTGCGCGCCGAAGCCCTGCGCAATGCCGAGCGCCGCGTCAGCAAATACGACATCATCGCAGTTGATTTGCCGTGGATCGGTGAATTTGCCGAAAAGGGCGTGCTAATGCCCTTGGATGAATGCCTTGACACCGACCGGCTTGACCCGCCCGATTTTCACACCGCAGGCTGGATGGCCGCGCATTGGGGCGGGCGGCCTTATGGTGTGCCCAGCCAGACCACGCCCGAATTGCTGTTCTACCGCAAAGACCTGTTCGCAGAGGCGGGGTTGGAGCCGCCAGACACAACCGACAGCCTGATCAAGGCGGCGCGCTATTTTCATGCGCCACGGCGCGGCTATTACGGGATTGCGTGGAATGCCGCGCGCGGCACGGCACTTGGTCATCAGTTCCTGATGACCTGCGCCGATTTCGGCCAGCCGATCGTCAATCTGGAAGCCATCGCTGGCGGGTTTGCCGCCGACACGGCCCACCGCCGCGACATCGTGGCCACCATCGACACGCCGCTTGCGCTGGATGCGTGCGAATTTCTGCTGTCCTTGCTGGAATTCTCGCCGCCCGACATTCTGTCGATGTCCTGGTATGAACGCATCCGCCCCTATGCCGCGGGCAAAATCGCTATGGCTTACGGCTACACGCTGCTGGCCCCGTATTTTGAACGCGACCCCTCGTCGCCCGCCAATGGCAATACCGGCTATCTGCCCCACCCCGCCGGGCCTGAGGGGCAGCCCGTCGCCACTGTGGGCGGCTATGTCATGGGCATTCCTGCCAATATCGCGCCCGAACGCCGCGCCGCCGCCGCCGAGGCGCTGATCGCCTTTACCTCGCCCGAGGCCCAAAAACTGTATGTCCTGAACGGCAGCCGCACCGCACCGCGCTATTCCGTTGGGGCTGATCCAGAGGTGCGCCGCATCTCGCCAATATTCGAGGCGGTGGACGCCATGTCCCTGCGCGACGAGCTGCAATACTGGCCGCGCCCGCCCATCCCCCAAATCGCCGAGATCATCGAGATTTGTGGACAGGAACTGCATGACATGCTGCGCGGGACATCCAGCCCCCGCGACGCTTTGAAACGCGCCCAGTCACGGGCCGAACTCGCTTTGAAATAACCAAACGCGCTGAGGAGGACGCCATGGACACCACCCGCCTGAAAGGCAAGAACATCCTGATCACCGGGGCCGCACGCGGCATGGGTGCCGCCAATGCCGAACATTTCGCAGCCCAAGGCGCAAATGTCTGCCTTGGCGATCTGGACCTTGACGCAGCACAGGCCATGGCAGACGACATTAACGCCAAGGGCAATGGCCGCGCCATCGCTGTGCGCATGGATGTCACCAAACGCGAAGACAACGCCGCCGCAGTGGCCGCCACGGTCGAGGCCTTTGGCATGGTCAATGTGGGCCTGTTCAATGCAGGCCTGAACAAGCCCCGGTTTTTCATGGATATCGACGAAGACAACTGGGACATGATCATGAATGTCAACACCAAGGCCATGTGGCTGGGTATGCAGGAAACCGCCCGCCAGATGATCGCGCAGGGCAAGCAAGACTATCCCTACAAGCTGATCAACGTAGGCTCTATCGCGTCGCGCAAGCCGCTGGTTGATGTGACGGTCTATTGCACATCGAAATATGGCTGCCTTGCCCTGACCCATTGCGGGGCCATTGGACTGGCCGAGCATAACATCACTGTAAACGGCTATGCGCCCGGCGTGGTCGTGACGCCCCTGTGGGAACAACTGGACAAGGATCTGGTCGATATCGGCTTCAAGGACCGCGAAGGTCAGGCTTATGAGGACATTGTCCGCGATGCCCTCCAGATCAAGCGCGTGTCCTACCCCAAAGACGTGATCGGCACTGCCGCGTTCCTGTGCAGTTCCGACAGCGACTACATGACCGGTCAAATGATCCATATCGATGGCGGCTGGTGCATCCAGTAGCACGACCAGCCCCACCCCACCCTGTTTAACCCTTGAAAATGGCGCGTGCCTGCACGCCCCATACGGAGAAATATCATGTCCCGCGCTTTGATGCCGAATATGCTGACGCCCCAAGACCTTGAACCGAACTGGCGCTGGGAAGGGCGATTGCCCGCCTGGGGCCACACCTCGGTTGATTTTGAACGCCGGATCGACCATGACCGCCTGCGCCGCTACCGTCTTGCGCGCACGCGGCAGGCGTTGCAGGCCTCTGACGCGGGCACGCTGTTGTTGTTCGATGTGAACAATATCCGCTATGTGTCGGCGACCAAGATCGGCGAATGGGAACGCGACAAGATGTGTCGCTTCTGCCTGCTGACCGGCGATGATGCGCCCTATGTGTGGGATTTCGGGTCCGCTGCGATGCACCACAAGAAATTCAGCGACTGGCTGGTGCCGGATCATTGCCGCGCGGGTGTGGTGGGCATGCGCGGCACCATCCCGCCCGAATTCGGCCTGATGCGGCAATACGCCAAGGAAATCGCGGGCCTGATCCGCGAGGCGGGCATGGGCGACATGCCGGTGGGTCTGGATTACGCCGAAACCGCCATGTTCCACGCGCTGCAAGAAGAGGGGCTGAATGTCGTGGATGGCCAGCAAATCATGCTGGCCGCGCGCGAGATCAAGAATTGGGATGAAATCCAGTTGCTGACGCAGGCCGCCGCCATGGTCGATGGTGTCTATCATATGATCTATGAGGAGTTGAAACCCGGCATCCGTGAGAATGACATCGTCGCGATGTCCAACAAGATGCTCTATGAAATGGGCAGCGATGATGTCGAAGCGATCAACGCCATTTCAGGCGAGCGCTGCAACCCGCACCCCCACAACTTCACCGACCGCTATTTCCGCCCCGGTGATCAGGCCTTTTTTGACATTCTGCAATCCTATCAGGGCTATCGGACCTGCTACTACCGCACCTTCAACATTGGCCGCGCAACGCCCGCGCAAAACGATGCCTATGTGAAGGCCCGCGAATGGATTGATGCATCCATTTCCATGATCAAACCGGGGGTTTCCACCGACAAAGTGGCCGAGGTCTGGCCCAAGGCGGAAGAATTCGGCTTCCCGGACGAGCAATCGGCCTTTGGCCTGCAATTCGGCCACGGGCTGGGGCTGGCGCTGCATGAGCGGCCCATCATCAGCCGCGCGATCAGTCTGGACCACCCTATGGAAATCAAGACCGGCATGGTCTTTGCGCTGGAAACCTATTGCCCTGCGGCAGATGGCTATTCCGCGGCGCGGATCGAGGAAGAAGTGGTTGTGACCGAGACCGGTTGCGAAGTGATCAGCCTGTTTCCAGCGGAAGAATTGCCGATTGCGAACCGCTACTGAATTATCGGGCAAAGGTGGGGGGGCTGTCTGCCCCCCCACACCCCCCCGAGAGTATTTTCGGCAAGAAAATGACGGGCAGCAGCCTTGAAAGGATGAGAGCATGGCCAAGGCCAAGTCGAATACCGAAGATTATCTGCGGATGTATCGCCAGATGGTGCGGATACGGACGTTTGAGGATAATGCCAACCAGCTGTATCTGTCGGCCAAAATGCCCGGCCTGACGCATATGTATTCGGGCGAAGAAGCGGTGGCGGTGGGCATTTGCGAAGCGTTGACCGATGACGACCGCATCACCTCGACCCACCGTGGGCACGGCCATTGCGTGGCCAAGGGGGCGGAATTCAAACAGATGTTCTGCGAGTTGCTGGGCAAGGCCGAAGGCTATTGCCGCGGCAAGGGCGGCTCGATGCATATTGCCGATCAAAGCCACGGCAACCTTGGGGCCAATGCGATTGTCGGCGGCTCGATGGGGATTGCGACAGGGTCCGCGCTGCGGGCCAAATTGCAAGGCGCGGATGATGTGACAGTGTGCTTCTTCGGCGACGGGGCGACTGCGCAGGGGTTGATGTATGAGGTGATGAACATGGCCGCCCTGTGGAACCTGCCCGTCATCTATGCCTGCGAAAACAATGGTTATTCGGAATACACCAAGACCGAGGAAATTGCGGCGGGGTCGATCACCGCGCGGGCCGAGGCCTTCGGGATCGAGGCGCACCGCGTCGACGGGCAGGATGTGCTGGCAGTCAATGACCTGACGCGCAAACTGGTGGCGCGGGCGCGCAAGGGCGAAGGGCCGTTCTTCATGGAATTGATGACCTACCGCTATCACGGCCACCATGTGGGCGACATCAACCGCGAATATTACCGCTCCAAGGCCGAGGAAAAGGAGTGGAAAGAGAACCGCGACCCGATCATCCGGTTTCGCGCGCATCTGGTCAGCGAAGGGATCGCCACGGAAGACGACCTTGATGCGATGAATGCCGAGGTCGAGAAGGATGCGGCCGAGGCCGTGGCCTATGCGCTGGACGCGGCCTATCCGGATGCGTCGGAAGTTGACATGCATGTTTTTGCGGCCTGAGGAGAGAGAACAATGCGCGAGATAACCCTGTCCCAGGCCGTGAATGAAGCCATTGCCGAAGAAATGCGCCGCGACGCATCGGTATTCCTGATGGGCGAAGATGTGGCCGAAGCCGGCACGCCCTTCAAGGTGCTGTCCGGTCTGGTCGAGGAATTCGGCACCGAGCGCGTGATCGACACACCCATATCGGAACCCGGTTTCGTGGGCCTTGCGGTGGGCGCGGCGATGACCGGCGCGCGGCCCATCGTGGATTTGATGTTCGGCGATTTCATCTATCTGGTCATGGACCAGCTCTGCAATCAGGCGGCCAAGCAGCATTACATGTCGGGCGGCAAGCTGACCGTGCCGATGGTGTTGCGCACCAATATGGGGGCCACGCGGCGGTCGGCCGCGCAGCACAGCCAGTCGTTGCAAGCACTGGTGGCGCATATTCCGGGGCTGAAAGTGGCAATGCCCTCTTCGGCCTATGAGGCCAAGGGCCTGATGAAAACCGCCATCCGCGACAACAACCCGGTGGTGATATTCGAAGACAAGCTGATGTATCAGGACAAGGCGCCTGTGCCGGAGGAGGAATACCTGATCCCCTTCGGCGTGGCGAATGTGAAGCGCCAAGGGACGGACATCACCCTGATCGGCACCTCGTCCATGGTGCAGGTGGCCGAGAAAGCAGCCGAGATTCTGGCGCTTGAGGGGATCAGCGCCGAAGTGATCGACCCGCGCACGATGGTGCCGCTGGATGAGGCGACGTTGCTGGAGAGTGTCAAGAAAACCAGCCGCGCGATTGTCATTGACGAAGGCCACCAAAGCTACGGGGTGACAGCGGAAATCGCCAGCCGCCTCAATGAGAAAGCGTTTTACCATCTGGACGCACCCGTGCTGCGCATGGGCGCGATGGATGTGCCGGTGCCCTTCAGCCCCGCGCTGGAAGATCTGACCGTACCCACGCCCGAGCAAGTGGCCGCCAATGCGCGCAAACTCTGCGCCGGGGAGCTTATACATGCCGCATGACGTGACAATGCCCCAGCTTGGCATGGCTCAGGACGCGGGCAAGATCGTGTCCTGGCTGAAATCGCCGGGCGACAAGGTGGCCAAGGGTGATGCATTGTTCGAGGTGGAAACCGACAAGGCCACGATGGAGGTGGAGGCGCAGGCCAATGGGTATCTGACCCATGTGACCGCCGCCGAGGGCGAGGATGTGCCTGTCGGCCAAGCCATTGCGCGCATATCCGACAGCGCGGATGATGACACGCCTGCCCCAGCGCCCCAACCGCAAGCAGATGCCCCGGACGCCTTGCCCGAGGGCCGCGAGATCACCATGCCGCAGCTTGGCATGGCCCAAGACAGCGGTGTGCTGGTCGGCTGGCTGGTGGAACTGGGCGCTCAGGTCAGCGCGGATGACCTGCTGTTCGAGGTGGAGACCGACAAGGCGACGATGGAAGTGCCCGCAGGTGCAAGCGGCTATCTGGCCGCAACACTGGCGCAGGCCGGGGATGCGGTGCCAGTGGGGCAGGCCGTGGCCGTGATCGCTTCCAGCAAGCCCGACGCGCCGGTGGCGCGCGGGATGGCTGCGGCGGCAGCCACGCCGAAAGTCGAACAGAAACCAGAACCTGTAAGCGCACCTGACCCTGCGCCCGCATCGAAACCGGCAGAGCCCACGCACGCCGCGCCCGCCCCTGCCGGGGGGCGCATTCTCGCCTCGCCCAAGCTGCGCCGCGTGGCGCTGGAAAAGGGGCTGGATCTGGCGCGGCTGGTACAGGCGGGTCATCCGCAACCCTATCATATGCGCGATCTTGAGGTTCTGGAGGCCTTGCCGACGCAGACCCCCGCCCCACAGGCCGGCTTGGCCGTGCAGGCCCTACGGCTGGAGGCGGAATGCGCGCAGAGCGGCTTTGCCCCCTTCGCCACTTGGGCGGCGGATGCACATGGCCTGCAAGATGCCGATGCCCTTCTGGCGGGGCTGGCCGGGGCCAGCCTTGGTCGCGCGGCGACTGTGGCGGTGGACCGCTTTGGCGCAAGCCGCGCCTATGATGTGCCTGCGGGGCGCAGCCTGTCAGCGGTCACAGACACCGATGCCGCCCCCGATCTGCGCCTGCGCGATCTGCGCATGAGCGCGCTCAGCACTGTTTCACTGGGTGCAGAGGATGTGCCGGTGCTGACATTGCTGACACAGGGCGAGGGTCTGGCGCTGGTGCTGGAATGTGACCCTGCGCAACTGGGGCCCGACGCGGCAATCGCCCTTCTTTCCGAATTCGCAGGCCGCATGCACAACCCGCTGCGCCACCTGCTCTGACCCAACGAGGCACCGATGGATTACACCGATCTTTATATCAACGGCACATGGCACAAAACGGCCACGCGGTTTGACGTGATCAACCCCGCCACCGAGCAAGTGCTGGCCTCGGTCGCCTCTGCGGAGATTGCCGATGCGGACAAGGCGCTGGATGCAGCAGAGGCCGCGATGGCCGACTGGGCCGCGCGCACCCCGCGCCAACGCTCGGAAGTGTTGCGCAAAGCGTGGGAATTGATGACCGCGCGGCTGGACCATTTCGCCCATCTGATCACGCTCGAAAACGGCAAGGCCCGCGCGGACGCAATGGGCGAGGCCAGCTATGCCGCCGAGTTCTTTCGCTGGTTCGCAGAAGAGGCCGTGCGCGCGGACGGGATGATCACCCATGCGCCAGCCTCTGGTGCGCGGATTATCGTGCAGCACAAACCCGCAGGGCTGGCCGTGCTGATCACGCCGTGGAACTACCCCGCCGCAATGGGCACGCGCAAGATCGCACCAGCCTTGGCGGCGGGCTGCGGGGTCATCATCAAGCCTGCCTCGGAAACACCGCTGACCATGCTGGCGCTGATGCCGCTTTTGGAAGAGGCGGGCGTGCCTGCGGGGCTGGTCAATGTCCTGCCCTCACGCCGCACCGGCGCGCTGGTCGATCACATGCTGCATGATCCGCGCGTGCGGGTGGTCAGTTTTACCGGCTCGACTGGCGTGGGGCGCACGCTGTTGAAATCCGCCGCCGATCAGGTGCTCAAACCGGCGATGGAACTGGGCGGCAATGCACCCGTGATCGTGTTTGACGATGCCGATTTGGATGTGGCCATTGAAGGCACGATGCTGGCAAAGATGCGCAATCTGGGTGAGGCCTGCACCGCTGCCAACCGTATCTATGTGCATGAGAAGATCGCGCCGGAGTATATCCGCCGCCTGAGTGCGGCCATGTCGGCGCTTAAGGTTGGCGACGGCACCGACCCAAGCGTGGATGTTGGCCCGCTGGTCAATGCCGCGACCCGCGACAAGGTGGCGGAATTTGTGGCCGATGCGCTGGCCAAGGGGGCAAGGCTGGAATGCGGCGGCGTGGTGCCAGAGGGGCACGGCTACTTCTACCCGCCGACCGTGCTGTCAAACGTGCCGGAAAATGCCGATTGCGTGCAAGATGAAATCTTCGGCCCTGTCGCGGCAATCCAGACCTTCACCGACCAAGAAGAGGTCATCACCCGCGCCAATGCCACCGAATACGGGTTGGTCGCCTATGTCTTCTCAGGCGATTTCAAGCGCGCACTTCAGGTCTGCGAGCGGCTGGATTACGGCATGGTGGGCCTCAATCGCGGTCTGGTCAGTGACCCCGCCGCCCCCTTTGGCGGCACCAAACAATCGGGTCTGGGGCGCGAAGGCGGGCATGAGGGAATGCTGGAGTTCATGGAAACGCAATATATTTCGGCCAGTTGGTAAGGGGGCAGACATGTCAGACATCATCGCAAGCCCCAGCACCCGGCGCAAAGCCCTTGAACAAGGTGTCGATATCGACGCCCGCGCCCGCGAATTGGGCCGCAAGACAATGGGGCCGGAAGATCTGGGCACCTCCGCCCCCGCAGCCCAAGCGGGCGACACCAGCTATTGGGATGTGGATCATGCCGCTTACGGCCCCGTGACCACCGAGCCGATGAGCCGCTTTGCCCAAATCGCCGCCGCCAATCTGGGCGCAGCCAACGCGCTGATCCCGCAAGTTACCCATCACGACCGCGCCGATATCTCGGCCATTGAGCGCTTGCGTAGCACTTGGAAAGCGCAAGCACAGGCGCGCGGGCTCAAACTCACGGCACTGGCGTTTCACGTCATGGCGCTGGCACAGACCCTGCGCGCCTTTCCGCGCTTCAACGCTTCCCTGTCACCAGATGCCAAAACCCTGATCCTCAAGGACTATGTCCATATCGGCATCGCCGTGGACACCCCCAACGGGCTGATGGTGCCGGTCATCCGCAATGCCAACCAAAAAGGGCTGTGGCAGCTCTCGGCAGAGATTGCCGATCTGGCCACACGCGCGCAGGCCCGCAAAATCAAACCCGACGAGATGGGCGGCGCATCCATGAGTATCAGCAATCTCGGCGGCATTGGCGGCACCGCATTCACCCCCATCGTCAACCCGCCCGAACTCGCCATCCTTGGCATCACCCGCACCGAAATCGTCACCCAATGGGACGGCGACACCCCCCGCCCCGTGCCGATGGTGCCGCTCGACCTCAGCTACGACCACCGCGCCCTCAACGGCGCAGACGCCGCTCGGTTCATGGGTCACCTCACACAGCTCCTCAAAGACCCAAGGCTGATGATGGTGTGAGGGGATGGGGCCCCCGCTCAGAACGCGATCTCTTGCGCAAGCCCGCGTTCAACCGCCAACTCCACCGCCTTGGAGGCGACGGCCAGATCCTGCAACCCCACACCCGTGCCGTCGAACACGGTAATCTCCTCGGCGCTTGCCCGCCCCGGATGCGTACCATTGATCACGGCCCCGATTTCCACAATCGCTCCTTCCTCCAATAACCCCGCCGCAACCGCATGCTGCGCCTCGCCAATGCTGATGGATTGCGCGACCTCATCGGTAAAGACACTGGCGCGCGCAAGAATTGCTGCGTCAACCTCTTGCTTGCCCTTCGTGTCGGTGCCCATGCAGGCCAGATGCGTGCCGGGGCGGATATGCGCATCGTGCAAGATTGCATCAAAACTTGATGTGATAGTGACAATCACATCCGCCTGCGCGCCCAGCTCTTCCAGACTCACCGCATCAAAAGGCAGGCCCAGTTCTGCCGCTGTCTCGGCCAGCCGTGACAGCATTTCAGGGTGCAGGTTCCAGCCGATCACCCGCTCGAACGCCCGCTGCCGCACCGCCGCGCGCATCTGGAACGCACTCTGATGGCCTGCGCCCACCATGCCCAGTACTTTTGCGTCCTTGCGCGCCAGATGCGCGATGGAAATGCTTGACGCCGCCGCCGTGCGCAACGCCGTCAACAGATTGCCCCCCACCATCGCTGTGGGTTTGCCGCTGTCAGGGTCAAACAGATAGACAGTGCTCTGGTGGTTTGGGATGCCGCGCTCGGCATTGCCGGGGAAATAGCCGCCCGCCTTGACCCCCAGCAAATGCCCCACGCGGTCAAGGCCCGACTTGAACCCGTATTGCCGCCCCGCGCCCAAGCCCTCGCGCACCACAGGGAAGTTATAGGCATCTTGCCGCGACATGGCCGCAAACGTGGCCTCGATTGCGTCAAAGGCAGATTGCTCATCGACAAGGCCGGTAATGGCGGATTCGGGGACGATCCACATGGGGGTATTCCTTTATGTTCTGGACGAAAGGCCCAAGTCGGGGCCTTTCTGGGGTTCAGTATGCCTTGCCGCGCGCCGACACCGGCCAGAGCGTCTCAACCTTGGCCCCGCGCACACCCACATACCAGTCATGGACATTGCAGGTCGGGTCACAATGGCCCGGCACCAGCCGCAGCTTGTCATTCACTTTCAGGACGTTGTCCAAATCTTCGACCACCCCATGCTCGTCCGAGCATTTGACATATGTCACATCATCGCGCCCGAAAATCACCGGCAGGCCGCTATCGACCGATTGCGCCTTCAGGCCCGCATCGACAATCGCCTTGCCGGGTTTCGCGCGGCTCATGACGCTGGTCAGGATAAACAGCGCGTTCTCCCATTCGCCCTGATCGATGCGCTTGCCCTCCTTGTCCAGAATCCGGCCATAATCGGCATCCATGAACGCATATGACCCGCATTGCAGCTCGTTATAGACGCCCGAATTGCTCTCAAAATAGTAGCTGCCTGTGCCGCCGCCGCCGACGATATCACAGTCCAGCCCTTCGGCCTTCAGGGTGTCCACCGCATCCTTGACCTGCGCCACAGCCAGCGCGATCTTGGCCTTGCGGTCGTCGTAGCTGTCCATATGCTGCATCGCACCCTGATAGGCCTGAAGCCCTGCGAATTTCAGCCCCGGTGCCGCGTCAATCGCTTTGGCAATCTCCACCACCGCAGGTGTCGTGGTGACACCACACCGCCCCGCGCCGCAATCAATCTCGACCAGACATTCGATCTGGGTGCCATGACGGGTTGCTGCCTCTGACAGATCTGCAACATTCGTTACATCGTCGACACAACAGATTGTGCGCGCGCCCAACAGCGGCATACGCGCCAAACGATCAATCTTAGCCGGGTCACGTACCTGATTTGAAACAAGAACATCCCGAATGCCGCCACGTGCGAACACCTCCGCCTCGCTCACTTTCTGACAGCACACACCGCAAGACCCGCCAAGGCTCTCTTGCAGTTTCGCAACATCAACCGATTTATGCATCTTGCCATGCACGCGGTGGCGCATGCCATGCGCGCGGGCATAATCGCCCATCTTCTTGATGTTGCGCTCCAGCGCGTCCAGATCAAGGATCAGGCAGGGCGTCTGGATATCGGCCTCATCCATCCCCGGCAAGGCCGGCACGTCAAAGCCCACTTCCAGACCCTCAAACTTGGTTGGTGCATTCATAATCTCGGCCTCCCGTTATTTCGTGATCCAAGACAGCGTGTCCATATCGACATTGCCGCCGGTAATAATGACGCCGACGCGCTTGCCAGCAAAGATTTCAGGGTTCTTCAGAATCGTGGCCAGCGGCACAGCGCAGCTTGCCTCAATCACGATTTTCATGCGCTGCCATGTCAGCTTCATCGCGTCGATAATTTCCTGCTCGGACGCGGTCAGAATATCAGTCACATGATGTGACACGAAATGCCATGTCAGGTCTTTCAACGGCACTTTCAGCCCGTCCGCCACAGTCACCGGCGCATCATCCGCAATGATATGCCCCGCCTTGAGGCTGCGATACGCATCATCCGCCTGCTCTGGCTCGGCGGCATAAATCTGCACATGCGGTGCCGTGTTCGACAGCGTCAGACAGGTGCCCGAAACCATACCCCCGCCACCAATCGGCGCGATCACGCAATCCAGCCCTTCGACCTGCTCCAGCAACTCTTTCGAGCAGGTCGCCTGCCCTGCAATCACGCGCGGGTCATTATAGGGGTGCACGAATTCCGCCCCTGTCTCGGCCTGCACGCGGGCAAACACCGCCTCGCGCGAACTGGTCGAGGGGTCGCATTCCGTGATAATCCCGCCATAGCCGCGCACAGCATCCTTCTTGGCCGCAGGGGCCGTGCGCGGCATAACCACATGGCACGGAATGCCCCTGCGCCCGGCAGCATAGCTCAGTGACAGTGCGTGATTGCCACTGGAATGCGTGGCCACCCCCTTGGCCGCCATTTCATCCGACAGCCCGAATACGGCATTCGACGCGCCGCGCACCTTGAATGCCCCTGCCTTTTGAAAATTCTCGCATTTGAAGAACAACTCCGCCCCCGTCAGCGCATTGAGGTAGCTGGACGTCAGAACCGGTGTGCGGTGAATATACGGCTTGATCCGGTCATGTGCCGCCAGCACATCGTCATAGGTCGGGATATACATCTCATCCATATCTTTCATGATACCCTCATTTTCTTGCTGAAAATACTCCGGGGTCCGGGGCAGCGCCCCGGTTACGCCGCTTGCGCCAGCGCAACATCTGCGGAATTGCGCAGATATTCCTGCGCCGCCGCCACACCAGATCCAAGCTGCACGTTCCAGTCCAGATCGGCCATGCACATCTCGGCGGTGGCCAGTCCCGACAACAGCATCACATCGCTCAGCATGCCCAGATGGCCAATGCGGAACACCTTGCCGGCCACCTCGCCCAGACCCACACCAAAGGCGACGCCATATTTCGACGCGGCCAGTTGCACCAGATCCGTGCCGTTGCACCCTTGCGGCACCACAACGGCTGTTACAGTGTCGGAATACAGCTCCGGCGTTGCGGCACAGGGGGTCATCCCCCAGGCCCCGACCGCGCGCCGTGTCGCCTCGGCCAGCCGGTGGTGGCGGGCGTAGACATGCTCCAGCCCCTCCTCCTCCAACAGCTCGATTGCTTTCGCAAGTCCGGCGATCAAGCCGACAGGCGGCGTATAGGGATAGCCCCCTGTAGCATAAGACTTCAGCATGTCCCGAAAGTCGAAAAACGTGCGCGGGAGTGTTGCATTCTCCATTGCATTCAACGCCTTGGGGGACACCCCAAGGATCGCCAGACCCGCAGGCAGCATAAACCCCTTTTGCGACCCCGCCACAGCAATATCGACCCCCCACCCCGCCATATCAAACGGCATAGACCCGATAGAGGACACGCCATCCACAAACAGCATTGCCGGATGTGCCGCGGCGTCCAGACCTGCGCGAACACCCGCGATGTCGGAGCGCACGCCGGTTGCGGTCTCGTTATGGGTCACCAGAACGGCTTTGATGCTGTGCGCAGTGTCGGCGCTCAGTGCGGCAGCGATTTCGGCCACGGGTGCGCCCATTCCCCATTCAGTTTCAATGACTTGCACGTTCAGCCCGTGGCGCTGGCACAAGTCGATCCAACGGTGGCTGAACATGCCGAACCGCGCGGTCAGCACTGTGTCGCCGGGCGAGAGCGTGTTTGTAACCGCTGCCTCCCAACCCCCTGTTCCTGTTGACGGAATCACGATCACCTCACCCTGATCCATGCCCAAAACACGGCGCACACCGGCGATTGCGGGCTTGAAAATGCGTGCGAAGGCGGGGGAGCGGTGGTCCAGGGTGGGGATATCGCAGGCTTTGCGGATTTCGTCGGGAATATTGGTCGGGCCGGGTATGAAAACTGGGTTCTGTGTGGACATCGGGCTTACTCCTCCCCCTTGATTAATAAAGACATTATCGCCCCGACAGGCCCAGTGCAATTTTTTTGAAATTATTTTTTACATGGTGAAAAAACTGGGTTAACATCTGACATTACAGGCAATTTACTTTTTCATTATATGAAACCATATTTCGATTTTCAGAAAAAAGAGGCACAGCATGGCTGAAACCAGAGCGCGGGGCCGCCCCCGTGCCTTTCACGACAAAACCGAGCAAAACACCGTCCAGTCGCTGGACCGCGCCTTGGGGATTTTGCGGGTGCTGTCGGACTCCAACGGGCTGACGCTGACCGAACTTGCGCAGGCCGCAAACCAGTCGACCGCGACGGTCTACCGGGTGCTGAGCACCTTTCAGACGCATGGCATGGTCGAGATGGATACCGAGGGGCAGCGCTGGCATGTGGGGGCGGGCGCGTTTCGGGTGGGGTCTTCGTTTTTGCGCCGGACCAAACTGGCCGAGCGGGCGCGCGGGGCCATGCAGACGCTGATGCGCGCAAGCGGCGAGACGGCCAATCTGGGGATCGAGTCAAAGGACGAAGTGCTGTTCCTGACCCAAGTGGAAACGCATGAGGCGATCCGCGCGTTCTTCCCGCCCGGCACACGCAGCCCGATGCATGTCTCGGGCATTGGCAAGGCGCTGCTGGCCTATTACCCGATTGTGCGGGTGGCGGGGATCATGGCGCAGGGCTTGCCGGGCTTCACGCCCGCGTCCCTGACCGATGGCGAGACGCTGGAAGGCGACCTGATCGACACCCGCAAGCGCGGCTATGCGATTGACAATGAGGAACGCACCGAAGGCATGCGCTGCATCGCCGCCCCGATCTTCAACGCGCATGGCGAGCCAGTGGCGGGCCTGTCCATCTCTGGCCCCGTCTTTCGCCTGACACTGGAGCGCGCGCAAGCGATGGGCGAGTTGGTCCGCACAGCGGCGGCGGGGGTGACAGAGGCGACAGGCGGGCGGGTGCGATAAGGCAGCGGGGCGCTTGTGGGGGGCGTGGAGGATGCGGGTCCTGTCGCATTGAGCCACAGCGGTCATTCCCTGCTATGAAGGGGACCCACGCGACCCACTCCTACCTATGTATCGGATGTCGACACTGGAGCGTATTGGCCGTATCTGGAACCCAAACGCCTGAAGGCAGCCCCAATGACCTCGGCCGGAAACCCGAGCGTGCGAAAAACATGGAACCGCGCTATCGCGCAAAGATTATAATTAAGCCATACGATCTCTTGATAGTCATCAGCAGACAACTCAACGCCTCGACCATGTGCGACGTCGTTCCTGATTTTCTTAATTCTATTGATATCAATATTTCCTTGAAAACCGCTGTCTAGCCACGCTTGCTGTAGACGACTAAGGCGTTCGGCCAAGGTCAAACGATTTGGCTGGCTTCTTATAAGCTCATCCAATGTATAAATATCGCTATTATCGCCATGATTTTTTAAAATAGCTCTTAATTTTTTTCTAGCTACCCTGACATCACTTGATGACCCGCTTCCATTTACCTTGATATCAAAGTCTTCGATGCATCCCACCAGTTCACTAAAATCGCTTGCAGAAAGTTTTTCCGGTTTCTCCATCCGGAGGACCATATTCATCAAATAGAACAAGTCATCGGACTGTTCGGCTAGAGAATTTAGTAATTTTTCTATGTTGACCGGAGAGCTATACCTTATACCAAGTCTCGCGAAATCTGACTCTTCTGAGGGTTTTGGGATTCCCAAATCTATGAAGATCTGACTCAATGGCGTCAGATTTTCTGGGGAGGGCCTCTCTATGGGCGCAGCGCTCGCGTTACGGACAGACTACGACGGCATGAAGTTGAGAGAACTTGCGCGAAAGACAAAGGATGCCAACCAAGCCCGCAGGCTTTTGGCGCTGGCGGAGATCTATGATGGCGGTCGGCGCAGCGATGCTGCTCGGATTGGTGGTGTTGGCCTACAAATTGTCCGTGACTGGGTGGAGCGGTTTAATGCCCGCGGGCCTGACGGCTTGATCAACGGCAAAGCTCCTGGTCAGCAGTCTAAGCTTAACGATGAGCAGCGCAGGGCGCTTGCTGCAATTGTTGAGAGCGGTCCGACCTTATCGGTCCATGGGGTCGTCCGCTGGCGCCTGAGTGATCTGAGGAAATGGATTGCAGACACATTTGGGATTTCACTTCACGAGACGTCGATAAGCCGGGAACTCAGGGCGCTTGGTTATGTCAAACTCACAGCACGCCCGCGCCATCACGCGCAAGATACAGCCGCACTGGAGGACTTTAAAAAAAAGGGTTTGCAGCCGCAGTAGCAAAGCTCCGCGCACGGCTCCTGCAAGGCACTGTGATCGAAGTCTGGTTCCAAGATGAAGCGCGTGTCGGCCAGAAAAACAAGATCACGCGCCGATGGGCGAAGCGCGGTACGCGACCTTCCGCCCCACATGATCAGCGCACGAGTTCAAGCTACATCTTTGGAGCGATTTGCCCAGCCCTCGGGAAAGCTGCAGGTCTTGTGCTGCCAGCGTGCAATACCGAAGCGATGGCCCTGCATCTTGCTGAAATCTCCCAAACTGTCGCACCCAAAGCACATGGGGCTGTGCTCGTGGATCAAGCCGCATGGCACATGACTGACAAGCTGGTCATTCCGGACAACATCACCATCATCCCGATCCCCGCAAAATGCCCAGAACTCAATCCAGTCGAAAACATCTGGCAATTCATGCGAGACAACTGGCTATCAAACCTCATCTTCGAAACCTATGAAGACATCGTAGATCATTGCTGCAAGGCTTGGAACAAATTGGTCAGCATGCCCGACACAATCACCTCCATTGGAACCCGCGACTGGGCTCAAGAGTTCTGATCAATGCTGATTGGTATTAGAAAAAGCGCCTCATGCCACTTAACGTGATGTAGATTGCTCTTGAAGACTGGGCGGAATAATAGCTCGGCAGTGACCGGCACATCTTCCCCATTCCATTGCCTCGTGTGCGTTGTTCCAATGTGATATGGATTTTGAGCCATTCGGCATCCAAGCAAGAACGAAAACAATGTGTTCACTCGCCAAATCAATTTCTGAATAGTGCTGTAGTCGACTGGACTTGGAAACTCAAACCGCAGAAATGTTCGTTGAGTTACCTTCGTCATACCTTCCTCATCACGCGTTTCGACAAGACTTCGAACCGTTGCATTTTTCTTATCAATAAGCGTGAAATGTTCTTGCGTAGGATGGTCAATCCTAACTGATGCTGTAGGAAATGTATTCTCTTTTAGATGCTCGTATTCAGACTTCACGAGTTGCGGCGCAAACCAAGCACTGAAAGCAGGCATATCCATGTTTAAGGCTATGAAGCATTTCGGTCCCTTCGCGATTTGTGTGGGTTGCTGGTGGGCGGCGGATTGAATCTTCTACCAGATATTGTGGTCACAACATAAGGCGCGTCTGTCGCGGAGACCTCAAATATCGCAGCGTCAGACGCGCCGAGCCTGTTGAGCTGCGGCAGTTTTTTTGGATAGGGTGAAGCTTCCTGAAACCAGCGGATGAGGAGGCATTCATGGGTCCCGAGACAAGTTTGTTCACGACAGCTCTTGGCCTGCAGGCTCCGTGGAGTGTCACGGACGTACGTTTTGACGCCAAACTCAAAGAGATCCACTTTGACGTCCGCTTCAAGGCGGGAAGTCGATTTGCTTGTCCCTCCTGTGGCGCGCCCGATCAGCCCGTCCATGACACGCGATCCAGGATCTGGGAACACCTGCGTTTTTTCGAGCACAAGGCTTTCATCCATGCCGATGTGCCACGTGTTGCTTGCAGCCAATGTAGCAAGACCGGACAGGTTCCGGTCCCCTGGGCGCGCAGTGGCAGCGGTTTCAGTCAGTTGTTTGAAGCCTTTGTGATTGCGCTGGTGCGACAGATGCCGGTGAAGGCTGTTGCTGATATGCTTGATGTTGGTGACGATCGCCTCTGGCGGGTTCTTGACCATTACGTGTCGTCAGCGCGAGATCGCGAAGACTTCAGCGCCGTGACCGCCCTTGGGATTGACGAGACAGCTGCGCGCCGCGGGCATAATTACATCACCCTATTTCACGACCTTCTGGCCGGCAGGCTTCTCTTTGCCTGTGAAGGACGTGATGCAAAGACTGTGGCGGCTTTCGGTGAAGATCTGCGCGCCCATGGCGGTGATCCCGATGCCATCTCCGCTGCCTGTATCGATATGAGTAGGGCCTACATTTCTGGCGTCGCAAAGCATCTGTCGAACGCGGATGTTACCTTCGACCCATTCCATGTCATCCAACTGGCCAATGTGGCGCTTGAAGAGGTTCGCCGCGCCGAAGTACGCAGCAGACCTGAGTTGAAACACAGCCGCTGGATGTGGCTCAAGGACAAGAAGAGATGGACGAAGCGGCAGATCACACAGCATCATGATCTATCTCGGATGCACCTGAAAACAGGACGCGCGTTTCGCTTGAAAGAGGCTTTGCGCGACATCTTTGCTGAAGCCGAGTCCAAGGCAGAGGCCGAAGAACGGCTTACCGCCTGGTTTCAATGGGCGCGCCGCAGCAGGCTGCCAGCATTCAAGAAACTCGCTCTGACACTCAAGGCGCACTGGGATGGTATACTTAACGGTTTTGACAGCGATCTGAGCAACGGCGCTGTCGAAGCCATCAACGGCCTCATTCAGGCCGCAAAGGCTCGGGCGCGCGGGTATCGCAAAACCCGCAACCTCATCAACATGTCATACCTCATCGCAGGCAATCTCACCCACTTACCAGCGTCACCCTACCGCACAACATCTTGTGCCACAGGCAAATGAACGGAAACCAAGCCACCCACACAAACCGCGAAATAGCCAGCATTTCTCGTTTGGGTCTTCCAAGTGAATATTTTTTAGTATGGCGCTCGCCAATATACGTGACTTTGCTCTCATAACACCGAAGTTCGACAGCAAATTGGGTAAATTCGCTATCTTCAACTTTCTGATGCCATAGTTTTCAATGAGTTGCTGCCCCCGAGCTTCCCGTTCCGGCGAAGTTGTGTTGTAACACGTTTCGGTAATATTCTGCTTGCAGATATGGCGCATTCGGACTTATTGTTAGTCCAATGTATACGCGCATCTCAAAATCAGGCGGTCGAAGCTATCTCCAACTGGTGGAGGGACATCGCGACGCGGAAGGAAAGGTCAGGATCAAGGTGGTCGCCAACCTCGGCCGCCTGGACAGGCTGTCGCCTGACAAGCTTGATCCGCTGATCAATGGGTTGAACCGAGCCGTCGGGCGCCTTGAGAACACGGCGCAGGAGATTACACACGATCCCGCCCGCACCTATGGCACGGTCTTTGCCCTGCATGAGTTGTGGAAAGACCTTGGGTTCGACCACGCTCTCAACCGGGCGTTGCGCTCGGGAAAGCGCAGCATTGATGCCGAGGCCCTCGTGCGGGCGATGGTGTTCAACAGGCTGTGCGATGCCACAAGCAAACTGGGCTGCCTGCGCTGGCTGGAGACCGTGGCCATGCCGGCCATGCCCGAGACCGTCACCCATCAGCATTTGCTTCGCGCCATGGACGCGTTGATGGACAACGCTGAGGGTGTCGAGGAGGCTTTGGCCCGCCAGATCAGGCCGCTCGTGGATCACGATCTCACAATGGTCTTCTATGACCTGACCACTGTGCGCATTCACGGTGAAGCCCGGCTTGAGGACGATGTTCGCGCCTTCGGCATGAACAAGGAAACAGGCGGCATCGCGCGGCAATTCGTACTGGGCGTGGTGCAGACCGCCGACGGGCTGCCACTCATGCACACCGTGCATCCGGGAAATGTGTCCGAGACCAAGACCCTGCAGGGCATGGTGCAAACGGTCCTGCAGCGCTTCCCCATCCAGCGTATCATTCTGGTGGCGGATCGCGGCCTGCTGAGTCTGGACAATATCCATCACCTGACAGACATCGCCGATAAGGGCGGGCGCAAGCTGGAGTTCATCCTAGCCGTGCCTGCGCGTCGCTATGGCGATCTTGTGGAAACCTTCCAGAATTTCGACTTCAGCGACGGTGACGGGTTGCGCGAGGCCAGTTTTGAAGGGCACCGCCTGATTGTGGCGCATGATGCCACCCGCGCAATCGAGCAGGGTGAGGCCCGTCGGGCGCAGATCAATGAGTTGGAGGCCATGGGGAACACCATGGTGACCAAGCTTGATCGGCAAGATGAAGGCAAGAGCGCTCTTGGGCGGCGCGCCTCAGACCGGGGGGCCTATAGCCGCTTTGTCCGTGCCATCGCCGATGCCGAGCTCACCCGCTTCATCAAGGCCGATCTGACGGCGGATCGGTTCAGTTGGAACGTTGATGAAGAGGCCATCGCGCGCGCGGCCCTCTTTGACGGCAAGCTCGTCTTGCTGACCAATGTCCCCGAGATCACCCCGGCTGACGCCGTCGCGCGCTACAAGGCACTGGCAGATATCGATATCGACCAGACATTTCGACTCTCAAGTGATAAGTTTAAGTTGTTCTGCGCTTTGCCGGGGCGGCAGGCGCCTCAGGTGGGGCGGGCTCGCGCGGATCGCTTTAAGATCCTCGATCATTGTCGCGTCAGCAGTCACCAGCTTCACCGGTTTGCGGTCATGTTTAACCAGGCGGCTGCTTAGGCGGCCGTTGGCGACCCAATAATACAGGGTCGCTTGAGGCATGCCGATGGCTTCGGCTAATTCTCGGATTGTCCACTCGTCGGGTTCGCGCACAATCATCGCTGAGGCGCTGGGTTTTTTGCGCTGTGGTTTGGCGATGCCCGCCGCAACCAGGCGGTGGCGGACCATTTCGGGGGTATAGGTGTTACGACGCTTGGGGGGGGGCAAAGCCTTCTTCGTTGAGAATATTGGCAATGCAGCGGCTACTGTGGCCAGCTTCGTAGAGTTCCTTCATGCGCGCAATCAGTGCCGGATAGCTGCTGAGCGCGGTGATCCGCGCGACAGGACGGATCACCTTGTGCATCGTTTGATTGCCGCCATGCCAATGACACGTGACCTCCACATGCTCGGTGTCATCAACCATCTTGATGATAACCCTTTCGAGCAGCAGCCGTACAATTTCCTGTCGTTCTCTTTGTGTGGTTGTTGCCGCCTGCCAAAGCGCGGGGAGATCTTGGGTAAGGGTACGGATCGCCTCCAGTTCAGTGCGGCTCGGTGCTTGCAGACGTTCGCGCTGGAAGCGGTCATAATCAACCATGAGGCGCGCTTGGCTCGCCAGCGCCTCTTCCCAACTCTTCTCGAGACTACGCGCAACCAGTCGGTTCTCTGGCTCGACGCTGGCATAACTCCGCCGGGCGCGATCAACCTCGAATTGGGCGCGCTCAAGACGCTGCTGCCATTGACGATCGAGAGATTTGCGTTCCGCTTCAAGGTCGCTGGCGACCGCAAGACTGATCTCGAGCGCGGCTGGTTCCAGCGATCGCAGGATAGCGCGCGACACAGCCTCATCAACCGGGGCCGCTTTAAGCGACTGACAGATTGGTTCTGCGTAGGCCATGTGCATGCCATTGCAGATGTAGCGCGCGACTTGACCATTGTTGTTATAGGTTGGCTGCATCCTCAAGCCGCACGCGCCACAAATCACCATGCCCGATAGCAAAGCGCTTCCAGCCCGGACCGGCCCCTGCGCGCTCGGCAGGTTGGCCCTAATCTGCGCTTGGATGCTCTCGAATTGCTCCAAGCTGATATAGGCCGGCAACCGGTCTGGCAGAAACACCTCGACATTGTCCGGCGCCTTCACGCAGCGCCCGGTTCCAGGACGCCCCGGCTTCTGGTGCCGCCTGTCGACGGGCCGCGCACCCCAGGCATACACACCGGCATAAATAGGATTGTTGAACAGGTTATGCAGCGTGGCTCGGCTTGGGCGGCGCCACTCAAGATCACCCTTGGTCGGGCCATCTTTCCTGCGTATCGGCATCTGTATATTGTGCTCGTTCAGATACCGCAGCACACCTCCAACCGACCGCAGCCGCTCAAACAAATCAAAGATAAGACGGATGACGCCCTGGGCCTGTTCATCAGGTTCGAAGATGACCTCCCCCGACGGGCGCGCTACATAACCCGCTGGCAAACTCTTTGCGAGTTCGCCGCGCCGGGCCTTCGCACGTCGCCCCTCCAGCATTCTTGCCTTGATAATATGCAGTTCGGCCTCGCTCATTGTCCCCTTTAAGCCTAACAGGAGCCTATCGTTGAAATTCGATGGGTCGTAAACGCCATCGGCATCCGCAATCAATGTATCGAATAGGGAGCAAATCTCCAACAACTGGTGCCAGTCCCGGCACGAGCGCGCAAGCCGTGACATCTCGACCCCAAGGACCAATCCGACACGACCCAGTCCGACTTCTGCTACCAGCCGCTGAAAGCCAAGCCGTCCCTCGATCGAGGCGCCCGAGCGTCCCAGATCATCGTCGACCACGACGATCGCTTCCCGCGGCCAGCCAAGTGCGAAAGCCCGGTCAACCAGAGCGTATTGCAGCCGTGTCGATTCCTGATTGCGCTCAGCCTGCTGCAGCGTTGATTGGCGAATATAAACGATCGCTTGGCGATCGCGATGCTGTCCGCAGACTTTCTCGGGTAAACTCTGGGCGCGCGGGACCATGATCGATTCTGACGTCATCATCGCTCTCCTTGGTCTCGATCGCGCTGCGGATCTGGCGCAGCGCCATCCGCCCCAACAGTGCGATGGCCTCCTGCCGTCGATCCAACGGCAGCATCTGAAATTCTGGAACTGACGGTACTTCGCTCATCGCGTGATCCCATCCAGCGTGCGAGCGCGCGAAGCGCTTCAAATCCGATTCTGGGGGGATCATCATGCTCTGTCAAGTTATAAGAGGCAGGCTCTATGGTATATCGAGCGCGGCTTTCGCGTGTTGAAATCCGACATCGAGATCGCGCCGGTCCATCACCGGCTGCCAGACCGTATCCGCGCCCATGCGCTGATCTGCTTTCTGGCCCTCACCCTGCACCGGGTCATGCGCATGCGCCTGAAGGCCAAAGGCCATCACGCAAGCCCTCAGCTCGCCCTCGACATCCTGTCGCGCATTCACAAACACACGGCATACGCTGGAAGCCGCAGCTTCCACGGAATAAGCAAAACCACACCGGAGCAACTGGACCTCTTCGAAACACTCAACCTGCCAAAGCCAGCCTGACAACCCTCGTGTTGTAACATTTTTGGCCATTCAGCCTAAATGAAATCAAACACTTATCGATTTTGTTGATGAACTTGGGATAACAGGGGTATCAACGCCGATACTGCCGCCACCCTGCGACTGAACCCACGGGTCAATGATCGTTGTAGGGCGCTGATAATCAAGGTAACCGGTAATGGTTCCTTTGTCACAACAGGGCGCATCAGAATGGTTTCCACTATCCAAGTGGCGGATGGCTTCAAGCATGATCCCAGTGTCTTCGCTAAATTTTAATTTTCCAGGCCATATATCGTCGTCGCTATGTTGATTCCTAATAGCAAACCATTCTTCAAATCCTTCCAACATAGACGCATGCTCCCAGCTTCATCCATCGACCGCGAGAAAATAGGTAGTGTCTTTCGGTTGACTTAGCAAACATCGCTCCTGTGCGAATAGCCAATGTTGAAGTTTCACCACGTCGCAGCCGCAGCGACTGTCCGCTCCGTCCGGAGGGTGTGTGAAAACTCGACTATTTTTGGAAAAACCGGTCGTTCTCGCCGTATGGGCGTGTTTTTAGTCGTGCGAAGTATTTGGTCCGTCTCGGGGGGCCACGAGGGCGGCGGGAGCATCTGAGGATGGTTTCTGTGTTTTCGGGAGCGGATTTTGAGCAATCAAGGCCATTTACGCCTTCATCGCCGCGATCATCGCCGGAATGCCCATGATGTTCATGACACGGGTCATGTTATAGGCCAGCACATGCAGCGCCATTTCCGTCGCCACCTTTTTCAGGGTCCGCATTTTGAAATGCGTGGCACCCATCCATGATTTAATCGTGCCGTAGGGGTGCTCTACCGTCATGCTTCGGACAGCCAATTGGCCTGGGTCGGCATCCAGCCGCGCCTGAACGCGCTCAAGGACAGCCTCGTGTTCCCACCGGCGCACGCGGCGTTCCTTGCCGGTCGTGCATTTGTCCTTGATGACGCAATCAGCACATGCGCCCGACCAGTATGATCTGATGGCTTTGTCGTCTTGTTGACTGGTAAATCTGTAAATCAAATCCTCGCCCGCTGGGCAGATGTAGACATCCTTTGCGGCGTCATACGCGAAGTCTGCCTTGTCAAACTGGCCGCGCGCACCGGAATTTGATGTCATGGGTTTAGGAACGACAACCGAGATGCCAGCCTCTTCGCTGACGACGATTTCCTCCCCCTTGTAGTAGCCTTTGTCCGCGATTGCCGTGAGTTGATCTGTCGTCATTTCATCGCCCGCGGCTACCGCCATCATCGATAAAGCGTCCCGATCAAACCCAAGCATGGTGACTTCATGTGCGACGATCAGATGGTGATCGGCTTCGACAGCGGTCTGAACATTGTAGCCGACAATGCGCGGCATGCGCGCTGTTGTTGCCATTGATCTGGCGTCAGGGTCGCTGAGCGAGACCTGGCTTTCACCAGTCTCATCCATGCGCTGTTCAATTGATCGGTAGCGGACCGCCTCTTTTTTCAGATGTTCCAGCTTTCTCAGGGTGCGTTCCATGCGGGCCTCTGGCAGCACAGTGCCCGTCTGCTCAAACACCGCATCAGCACGATCCAACTCGCCCAGATAACGCTCGATTGCTTTATCAATCTCATCGAGCTTCTGGCGCAGCTTGCCGCGCGTGTAATTCTTGGCCTTGGAGTTCAGCGCTTTAAAGCGGCTGCCATCAATCGCAACAACATCGCCGTCGAGCAAACCCATGTTGCGGCATAGGGCGACAAATTGCTGGCAGGTTTTGCGGATCGCAGGCCCGTTATCCTTACGAAAATCAGCAATCGTCTTGAAATCCGGCTTCAACCGACCGGTCAGCCAAATGAGTTCCAGGTTACGACCGCATTCTCGTTCCAGCCGCCGTGATGACTGGATCTGGTTCAAATACCCGTAGAGATAAATCCGCAGCAACAGCCCAGGATGATAGCCTGGCCGACCGGTCGGCGATGGCTGCACAGTGAAGCCAAGCATCGCGAGATCAAGCATGTCGAGAAAGGCATCAATGGCGCGGACCGGGCTGTTCTCATCAACATAATCGTCCAGATGTTCAGGCAGCAACATCGTCTGCTGGCGGTCCAAACCTTCGATAAATCCCGCCATGACATACCCTCGCTTCAGATGTAGAGAGCATACCACAATTCACAAAAAGAGGCGAGTTTTCACACACCCTCTCCGCACAGCTGCCACTCGGCTGTGGACCGGCGTGCCGCACCGCCGCAAGTCGCCTTCGATCCCATTGCGGACTGTCCCCAAGCGCGGAATCAAGGGCGTCAGCCCGCCGCGCATCGCCGGGCCGCCCACGGGCACGGCGATTTGGCTGCCACCAGCACAACGCTCTGATCTCTCTCGGATGTGGCTGGCATAAAGTGCTTTAACTTCAATTGCGGATCGCCGCACCGCGGCCCGACGCTGCGCGGCTTTGCACCCGGAAACGCAATGCCTGCAAATCCCGCATAGCTGCCCCGCGCTCAAACCCGAAACCCCGCCAGCATATCACGATGTGGCGGGGCTAAGGTTTGGCGGGATCACCCAGCGGCAGCAGGCCAGATCAGTCGGCGCTGGCGTTCAGGAAGCCCAGCACGTCGATGCGGTCTTGCTCGTTGCGCAGCCCGCGAAAGGCCATCTGGTTGCCGGGGATATAGGTGTCGGGGTTTTCCAGCCATGCCAGAAGCGACTCGACCGTCCACACCCCGTCATGGTCCGACAATGCGTTCGAGTAGCGCCAGCCCTCGGCCACGCCGACCTCGCGCCCGATGATATTCACCAGATGCGGGCCGCCACGGTTTTGCTCGGCGTCATGCACGTGGCAGGCCCGGCATTGGCGCCACACGCTTTCACCGTTGGAAATATCGGCATCGGCGAGCAGGACCAGCGCGTCATCATCGGTTGCCGCTGCGGCGGTTGTGTCTGCGGGCGCGTCTTCGGGGGTTGTTTCGGCGAGGTCTGTCTCTGCCGCCTGCTCGGTCGCGTCGTCGGCGGCCATGTCTTCGGCGGCCATGTCTTGTGTCGCATCCTCGGTCGCGTCTTCGGCCAGTTCAGGCTCTGCCACGCTCTCGGTAGTTTCTTCGGCGGCCATGTCCTGCGTGGCATCCTCGGCGGGGTCGGCTTCGGCGACCTCTGGCTCTGCCGCGTCTTCGGTCGCGTCTTCGGCAGCGGTGTCTTGTTGCGTGGCGTCTTCGGCCAGTTCAGGCTCTGCGGCGGCGTCTGTGGTATCGGCCTCGGCCAATTCGGTCGCGGTGTCGTCTGTAGTGTCGTCTGTGGTTTCGGCGACAGCGACGTCGCGTGCGGAGGCGGCGGCTTCACTCGCAAGGTCGCGCGGGACGCGGTAGACAGAGGGGACAGTGGCCGAGACGGTTTCTTCGGCGGGCGGGTTTGCACGGGCCGCGATTGCGCGCTCGCGCGCGCCGAACGCATCCACCAGCACGATCAGGACCAGCAAGGCGGTGCCGCCAAGCACCATGAACCGCACCGCGCGATCCCCCGGCGCTCTCTTCCGAAGCTCTTTCAACCAATCGTCCATATCGCCCTCTCCGCAAGTAACTGGTGCATCTCGCACCCTTTAACGCCGAGATGTAGCGCGGTGTTGGATTTTTCCACATCTCTGCGCGCGTAATCGGCAGATTATCGCCACTGGCCGCGGATGCGGGCCGGTCAGCCCAAGGAGAAGCGCCGCGCCTCGGCCAGCAGGGCGGCCAGAACCGGGGTGTGCGGCTCTCGCCACGGGGCGATCAGGCCGACCTGTTTGGCCCCGCCCTCGCCCTGAAGCGGCACGGCGCACAGATCGGGGGTGGCGGCGAAGAGGGCGGCGGTGTGGGCGTTCACCACACTGACCCAAGGACCGGCCTGCACATGGGCGACCAGCGCCACGACGGAATTGGATTCCAGTTGCGGGGCCACCGGCACCTCGGCGCGGGCCAGTTCATTGTTGATGATGCGGCGGTTTTGCATGTCTTGGGTCAGCAGGCACAGGGGAAGTGCTGCCAGTTCGGCCCAGTCAAGGGCGGTGCGCGTGGCAAGCGCATGGTCGGTGCGCATCAGCAGCAGGTATTTCTCGGAATACAGTGGCTCTGTCACCACGCGGCCCAAGGGTTCATTGTCGAGATATGACACACCTGCATCGAGTTGCAGATTGTCGATCTCGTGCAGGATCTCGATGGAGGAGCGCGAGAGGATTTCGATTTTCACATTCGGATGGCGGCGCAGATAGGGGCCGGTCAGTTGCGCGATCATCGGCAGGGCGGTGGGCACGACGCCCAGACGCAGATTGCCCGACAGGCCATGACGGGCGGCGCGCATTTCTTCGCGCAGGGTGCGCGCGTCGCCGACAATGCGCCGCGCCCAGTCCAGCACGCGCGCCCCCTCGGGTGTCAGCCCTTCAAAGCGCGAGCCGCGCCAGACAAGCTGCACGCCCAGTTCGCCCTCCAACTGCTTGATGGCCGCCGAGAGCGAGGGTTGGGTGACACCGCAGCGCTCTGCCGCGCGGCCAAAATGGCGCTCGGTGGCAAGGGCGATGAACATTTCCAGACGGTCCAGCATGATAGGGTTCATTTGCACAGAGTGCGGGGATGGGTGCAAGGCTGCATTCTTCGCGCGGCCCCTTGTTGCGCCGCAACAATCGCCTTACATGCTGCGCCATGAACAAGATTTTTTCGTTTATCAAACGCAAACCGTCTGTCGCCGTCATCCGGCTGCAAGGCATGATCGCCACGGGCAGCAATCCGGGGCGGTTGAATGATGCCAGTCTGGCCCCGCTGGTCGAGATTGCTTTCCGGCGCGGCAAGCCCAAAGCGGTGGCATTGGTCATCAATTCGCCGGGTGGGAGCCCTGTGCAAAGCGCATTGATTGCTGCACGCATTCGCAGGTTGGCGGATGAGGTGAAGATTCCGGTCCATGCCTTTGTCGAAGATGTCGCGGCGTCGGGTGGCTATTGGCTGGCCACGGCGGCGGATGATATTCATGTCGATGGCAACTCGATCGTCGGCTCGATCGGGGTCATTTCGGCGGGGTTCGGGCTGCATGAATTGCTGAACCGCTACGGCGTGGAACGGCGCGTCTATACTTCGGGCAAGTCAAAATCGCAGTTGGACCCGTTCAGCCCTGAAAACCCCGAAGATGTGGCGCGGCTGCGGGGCTTGCAGGATCAGGTGCATCAGAATTTCATCGCACAAGTGACAGAGCGGCGCGGTGCAAAACTGGTCGAGGATGACAGCCTGTTCACTGGCGAGTTCTGGCTGGGCGGGCGCGCAGTCGAATTGGGGCTGGCCGATGGTCTGGGCCATCTGGTGCCGATGATGCAGAACCGCTACGGCGAAAAAGTGCGCTTTCGCACCTATGGCATGCGCCGCCCGTTCCTGTCGCGTCTGGGGTTGTCGCTGCTGTCCGACACCATGGCGCTGGCTGAAGAACGTGCGCTGTATGCCCGGTTCGGAGTGTAGCCCGTGATTATCAAGATCGTTGCCGCATTTCTGGTCTTTATGATTGTGATGGGCGCGATTCAGAAATTTTTGAACCCGAAACACAAGACTCCCTTGGACAAATTGAGGTCCGCGAAACTTCCCCGTCCCCGTAAATGCACCCGCTGCGGCAAATATATGCTGCGCAGCGAAGCGTGTGATTGCAAGGAAAAGTAATACATGTTGATCGATCTTCTGCTGGTGGCAGGGGGGCTTGTCCTGCTTTTGGTTGCAGGCGATTTTCTGGTGCGCGGTGCCGTGAACCTGTCGCTGCGCTTGGGCATTCCGGCCTTTATGGTGGGGATGACCGTGGTGGCCTTCGGCACCTCTGCGCCCGAATTGCTGGTCTCGGTTCAGGCGGTTCTGGCCGGTGCCGGGGGGCTGGCGCTGGGCAATGTCGTCGGGTCAAACATTGCCAATATCCTGTTGGTCATGGGCGCACCTGCGCTGATCGCCCCGGTTCTGCTGGGCCGCGAAAACCTGCGCGATTACGGAATCATGATCGGGGCCACGCTGCTGTTCATGGCGCTGGCCTACACGGGTGTGATCGGGCTGTGGCAAGCCCTTGTGCTGCTGGCTGCCTTTGGCCTGTTCATGGCCGACAGCATCATCCGGGGCCGCAAGGCGCGCATCGCGGTGGAAGAGTTGGAGGGGGCCGACCCGAACCTGCGCGGGCCAAAGATCGGGGTTTATCTGGCGCTTGGGCTGATCGGCCTGCCAATCGGGGCACATATGCTGGTGTCAGGTGCTGTCGATATTGCCGAAACCTTGGGCGTGTCGGATGTGGTGATCGGGCTGACGATTGTGGCCATCGGCACCTCTCTGCCGGAACTGGCGACAACGCTTATGGCGGCGGTGCGGCGCGAAGGGGGGGTGGCGCTGGGCAATATTCTTGGCTCTAACCTGTTTAATCTGCTGCTGATCCTTGGGGTTGCAGGTGTGATCGGGCCGATGACCGTGCCGCCGGAAATGTTGCGGCTGGACTTGTGGGTGATGCTGGGTGCGGCGCTGGTGCTCGCACCGTTCATCTGGACCGGCCGGCCCGTCGGGCGTATTTTCGGGGCTGCCTTGCTTTTGACTTATGGGGGCTATTTGTGGTTTCTGTTTCTTAACGGAGGGTAGGGTTTGGGCAAGGCATTGGTCACGGGTGCCGCGCATCGGCTGGGGCGTGCGATGGCGCTATATCTGGCCAAACGCGGGCATGATGTTGCGATTCATTACGCCACATCGGCACAAGCGGCAGAAGACCTGGCCCATGAGATAGAGGGGATGGGGCGCCGGGCCGTGTGCCTGCGCGCCGACCTGCTGCAAGAGGCAGCACTTGCGCCGCTGGTGCCAGAGGCGGGCCGTGCCCTTGGCGGGCCGCTGACGCTGCTGGTGAACAACGCCTCGATCTTTGAAGAGGATACGCTTGCCACCGCAACGCTTGAGAGCTGGGACCGGCACATGATGTCAAACCTGCGCGCGCCGTTTGTGCTGAGCCAAGCCTTCGCCGCGCAATGCCCCGCGCCGCAGATGGACGCAGAAGGCGAGCCGGTGGCGCAGGGGCTGGTTGTGAACATGATTGACCAAAAAGTGCGCAAGCTGACGCCGCAGCATATGAGCTATTCAATTGCCAAGATGGGGCTATGGGCCTTTACCCGCATGGCAGCACAAGAATTGGGGCCTGCGATCCGGGTCAATGCCATCGGCCCCGGCCCGACCTTGCAGGCAGCGGATCAGCCGCGTGATGCGTATCTGCGCAGCCGCGAGGCGACCGTTCTGGGGCGCGGTGCGAACCCCGCCGACATTACAGCTGCACTTGGCTTTTTCCTTGATGCCCCGGCGGTTACAGGGCAGATTTTATGTGTCGATGGGGGCGAGCATCTGATCTGGAAATCGGCGGAAAGTGCAGGCACAGAGCCGCGTTTCTGACCCGATGCGCCCCAAGTTGTGCACTGTTCACAGTCCTGTCACAAGATTGAGATAAAAACATCATGATTTTCATAGGCTTGCGAATTGCAAAAATAATATCGCTTGATTTCATGTGCTTAACATATTGCCTTTTTTTTAGGCATTTCTGGAATTAGCCGTTGAATCAAGGGAAAAACGCTGCAATCCAGAATTTCCCCACAGAGATATCCACAGGTTCAGTGGACAGGATTCAGGTTGTAGCACGGGTGAAAACATTGCAGAGCGCCGCAGAATCACGCAAGACCGAAGGTAATGGCTGAGCATTCCGATCATATCGCAGGAACAGACCCCGAAACGCGGGGCCATGCCTGTATTCAGTCCTATCTGGACACGCTCGACAAATCGCCCGGCGTCTACCGGATGCTGAACGAGAAATCCGAAGTGCTCTATGTCGGCAAGGCACGGAACCTGCGGGCGCGGGTGTCGAATTATGCCCGCCCTTCGGGCCATTCGGCGCGGATCGCGCGGATGATCTCGGAAACGGCCAGCATGATGTTCCTGACCACGCGCACGGAAACCGAAGCGCTCCTGCTGGAGCAGAACCTGATCAAGCAGCTCAAGCCGCGCTACAATGTGCTGCTGCGCGACGATAAAAGCTTTCCCTACATCCTGCTGCCGAAAGATCACGCCTTTCCGCAGTTGCGCAAGCATCGGGGGCGGCGGGCGACCAAGGGCAGTTATTTCGGCCCTTTTGCCAGCGCGGGGGCGGTGAACCGCACGCTGAACCAGTTGCAGCGGGTGTTCTTGCTGCGCAACTGCACGGATTCCGTGTTCAACAGCCGCACGCGCCCGTGCCTTCTGTATCAGATCAAGCGCTGTTCTGCGCCTTGCGTGGGGTATATTTCCGAGGGCGATTATGCCGGGCTGGTGGCCGATGCCGAACGCTTCCTGTCGGGCAAAAGCACGAAGATACAGGGGCAACTGGCGGAAGAGATGGCAAAAGCCTCGGAGGCGATGGAGTTCGAGCGCGCTGCCGCCCTGCGTGACCGCATCCGCGCGCTGACCAATGTGCAGCAATCACAAGGGATCAACCCCAAGACCGTGACCGAGGCCGATGTCATCGCCGTGCATCTGGAAAAGGGGCAGGCCTGCGTGCAGGTGTTTTTCATCCGCGCCAATCAAAGCTGGGGCAACCGCGACTTCTACCCCGCCACAGGGGCCGGGGCCGAGGAGCCGGAGATTCTGGAAGCGTTTCTGGGCCAGTTCTATGACAGCAAGGAACCGCCGCGCCTGCTGCTTTTGTCGCATGAGATCGAGAATACCGACCTGATGGGTGCGGCCCTGGCCGAGCGTGCGGGGCGCAAGGTGGAAATCGCCGTGCCCCAACGCGGCGAAAAGGCCGAATTGGTGGAAAACGCGCTGCGCAACGCCCGCGAGAGCCTTGCACGCCGCATGGCCCAGAATGCCGCACAAGGCCGCATGCTGGAAGGGCTGGCCGAGGCGTTCGGGCTGGACGCCCCGCCTGCGCGGGTCGAAGTCTATGACAACAGCCATATTCAGGGCACCGATGCCGTGGGCGCGATGATCGTGGCCGGCGCGGACGGGTTCCTGAAAAGCCAGTATCGCAAATTCAACATTCGCGGCGAAGGGCTGACACCGGGCGATGATTTCGGCATGATGAAAGAGGTTCTGACCCGCCGCTTTGAGCGCCTGCTGAAGGAAGACCCGGACAGGCAAGGCGAGACATGGCCCGACCTGCTGCTGATCGACGGGGGCGCGGGCCAGATCAGCGCTGTGGCCGGGATCATGGCCGATCTGGGCGTTGATGACATTCCGGTGGTGGGGGTGGCCAAGGGGATTGACCGCGACGCGGGCAAAGAGGAATTTCACCGCCCCGGCACGCGCCCCTTTGCGCTGCGCCACAATGACCCTGTGCTGTATTTCGTCCAGCGCCTGCGCGATGAGGCGCACCGCTTTGCCATTGGCACGCACCGCGCGAAACGGGCGAAATCGGTCAGCGCCTCGCCCTTGGATGATATTGCAGGCGTAGGTCCGGGCCGTAAGCGCGCGCTGCTGGCGCATTTCGGTTCGGCCAAGGCGGTGGCGCGGGCGGGGGTGACGGATTTGCAGGCCGTAGACGGCATTTCCGAAGCACTGGCGCAGGTCATCCACGACCATCTGAACGAGAGGTGAAGCGCATGGACCGCATCGTCATTCTGACCGGCGCAGGGCTGTCTGCCGAAAGCGGGCTGGGCACATTCCGCGATGTGGGCGGGCTGTGGACAAAATACGACCTTGAGGAGGTGGCGACCCCAGAGGGCTTTGCCCGCAACCCCGCATTGGTGCATGAGTTCTACAACGCGCGGCGCGCAAATTGTCGGGGTGCCACGCCCAACCCCGCCCATGCCGCCCTTGCGCGCTTGCAAGCCGCCCTGCCGGACCGCGTGACGCTGGTGACGCAGAATGTCGATGACCTGTTGGAGCGCGCGGGTGCGGCCTCGGTCATCCATATGCACGGGGAGTTGACCCGCGCGCTATGCGGGGCGTGCGGCCACCGCTGGGCCGCACCGGATGTGATGGGGGTGGATGACCCCTGCCCTGCCTGCGGTACCGCGTCCACGCGGCCTGATATCGTGTGGTTCGGGGAAATACCCTATCACATGGAGCAGATCGACACAGCACTCGCACAGGCCGACCTGTTCGTGGCCATCGGCACGTCAGGCAATGTGTATCCGGCGGCAGGCTTCGTGCAGCAAGCGGGTTTTGCAGGCGCGCGCACGCTGGAGCTGAACCTCGAAGCCTCGGCCACATCGGGGCTGTTCGACGAGGCCCGCCTTGGCCCTGCAAGCCAGTTGGTGCCGGAATGGGTGGATGAGGTGCTGGGCGAAAGTGTGCGGTGAGGACCTTGCGGACCTTCACTCGCGCGGAGTCAAGGCCGCAGGCCGCCGCGCATCGCCGGGCCGCCCCCGGGCACGGCGATTTGGCTGCCACATACGCGAAGCTCAAAACTTGCTCGGATTTGGCTGCCATAAAGCTCTATAGGTCTAACTGAGGATCGCCGCATCGCGGCCCGACGCTGCGCGGCTTTGCACGTGGAATGGTCTGTGTCAGTTTGTCCCGCATAGCCGCCCCATCTCACCACCCGCAGCCATAGGGTGTGCGCTTCCCCCTTGCGGTGCCTGCCTGCGCAATGCACTGTTGCGCCATGGGATTTCGTTTCATTCACACAGCCGATCTGCATCTGGACAGCCCGCTGCGCTCTCTTGCGTTGCGCGACCCTGATTTGGCGGAATTGATCGCGGATGCCTCGCGGCTGAGTTTTCGCAAGATCATTGATCTGTGCCTGTCCGAGCAGGTGGATGCACTGCTGATTGCAGGTGATCTCTATGATGGCAGCCAGACCAGCATGAAGACCGCGCGTTTTCTGGCGGCGGAACTGGCGCGGCTGGACCGAGCGGGTATTTGCGCCTTTATCATTCGGGGCAATCATGATGCCATGTCCCAGATCAGCCGTGAGCTGACGCCGCCCCCCAGCACGCATGTCTATGAAGGGCGCGCGGGGGTTGAGATAATGACGAAAGGGGCGCAGCTTGTGGCCATTCACGGCCTCAGTTTCCGCGACCCGCATGCCCCCGAAAGCCTGCTGCCGAAATACCGCCCGCCTGAAGCGGATGCGATCAATATCGGGCTGATGCATACCTCGCTCAACGGGGCGGCAGGGCATGACCCTTATGCCCCTTGCGCGCTGTCGGATTTGCAGGCCAGCGGGTTCGACTATTGGGCGCTGGGGCATATCCACAAGCGCGCCGAATATTCTGGCGCGGCGCATGTGGTCATGCCCGGCATTCCGCAGGGCCGCGACATAGGCGAGCCGGGGGCGGGCAGTGTGACGCTGGTGCAGATTGATGATGCGGGCCAGATCACCCATGAGGCGCGCGTTGTGGCCGTTGCAGGCTTTGCGCATGTCACGGTTGATGTGACGGGGCTGGAAGAGTGGCGTGCGCTGCACCGCGCCATTGAGCGCACATTGGACGCTGCCCGCCTGCCCTGCCCGCATCTGGTGGCGCGGTTGCGGCTTGTGGGCGACACGCCGCTGGCCCAACGCTTGCTGCGCGACCGCGATCTGGCCGAGGCCGAAGCGCAGGAAAACGCCAAGGCGATGGGCGGGGTCTGGGTGGAGAAGCTGGTTCTGGACCTGAGCGCGCGCGCGCCGGTGGCGGGGGCCTTGGGCGCATTGGCGGGGCTGATCGAGGGCGACATCCTGCCCAGCCCGGCCTATGCCCAAGCCGTTGAATCGCTGCGGCAGGATCTGGAATCTGCCCTGCCCCCAGAGGCGCGCAATGCCATCAAAACGCTGGAGCCTGCGGCGCTGGACGCGGGCCTGCGCGAGGTTCTGGCACGGTTGCGGGGTCAGGGCTGATGCGGCTGGAGCAGTTGGGACTTGTGCGCTACGGGCATTTCACCGATGCGGCGGTGCGCTTCCCGCGCCCTGCGGGCACGGCCCCGGACCTGCATGTGATCTATGGCCCCAATGAAGCGGGCAAATCGACCCTGTTTTCGGCATGGCTGGACCTGCTGTTTGGCATTCCGACGCGCACGGCGTATAATTTTCTGCATGACAACCGCGCCTTGCGGATCGAGGCTGAGATTTCTTCGGCCAGCGGGGGTTTGGCGCTGGCGCGGCTGAAGGGCAACACCAACACGCTGCGGGACCGCGCGACAGATGCGCCGCTGCCAGAAGCCGCGCTGGGGGCGGCCCTTGGCGGGCTGGACCGGGACGCCTATACCACCATGTTCTCGCTGGATGATGACACGCTGGAATCGGGCGGCGAGAGCATTCTCGACAGCAAGGGCGATCTGGGGCAATTGCTGTTTTCGGCCAGTGCCGGGCTTGCTGATCTGAGCGAGGCGTTGCGCGGCCTGCATGAGGAAGGGGCCGCGTGGTTCCGCCCCACAGGGCGCAAATTCCAACTGTCGGCGCATAAGACGCGGCTGGCAGAGCTGGTCGCAGAGCGCAAGGCGGTTGATCTGCAAGTCAGCGCATGGCGCAAGCTGTCCCAGACACGCGCGCAGGCTGAAGCAAGCTATCTGGCCGCACGCGCGCGCCGGTCTGAAACGCAGACCCGCGCGGAACAGCTGCGCCGCGATCTGGATGCGCTGCCAATGCTGCAACGGCTGAACGCCCTGCAAGCGCGGCTGGCAGAGTTGCCCGAACCCCAGCCCTTGCCCGCCGACTGGGGCCGCGCGCTGCCCGACTGGATGCGCGAAGAGGCGGAACTGGCGGCCTTGCTGCCAGAAGCGCGCGGCGCACAGGCGGAGTGCGCGCGTGCGCTGGACACTCTGCATGACGACCCCGACGCGCTGGCAGTTCTGCCCCGGCTGGAAGGGCTGGAGGGGCAGTTCGGTGCCATCGCGCGCCAGCAGGCAGATTTGCCGAAACGGCGCGAGGAACTGGCCGAGCTGCAAGACCAGATGACGCGGCTTGTTGACCGGCTGGAGCGGCCCGGTCTGACACCTGCCGATGCGATCCTTGCGCCCACAATTGCCCAAGGCTTGGCAGACCTGATCGAGGCCGACGCGGTGCTGCGCAGCGCCGAGGCGACAGCGCAGCAAGAGTTGGACAAGGCGCAGCGCGCCTTGCAAGACAGGCCAGACACCCCACCGCCGGAAGGGGCCGCGCTGGCACGGCTGGCCCCGCTGGTCGAGGAGTTGCGCCGCGCGGATCTGTTGCGCCACAGCGCGGATGCGGCGGAAAAGCTGGAGGCAGCACAGGCGGCGCGGGCGCAAGCCTTTGCCGCCCTTGCGCCTTGGCAGGGCACTGACGCTGAACTGTCCGCGCTGGACCTGCCCAGCCCTGACAGCCTGCGCGCAATTGACCGGACGCTGACGCAGGCGGTGCAGGATGCGCGCGCGGCACAGGGCGAATGTGACCGCCTGCAAGACGCAGTGGCGCGGCTGCGCGCGGATACCTGCGCGGCGCAACCTGTCAGCGCGACTGAGGCCGCTGCCGCCCGCACGGCGCGCGATGCGGCATGGACCGCGCATCTGGGTGATCTGACCCGCCAGAGCGCTGAGGCTTTCGCAGCCGCGATGCAGGCCGATGACGCGGTCAGTGCGGCGCGGCTGGAACAGGCAGGGCTGGCTGAACGGCTGCGCGTTGTCGCACAGGAACAAGCGGCACTGGACCTTGCACTGGCGCGGCAAGGTGCCGCCACACGACTGGTCGCGCAGGTGCAAGCGCAGGTCAGCGCGCATTGGGCACTGCTTGGCGTTGAGGGACAGGGACGCCACCTTGCAGACCTGATCGACTGGCTGGCACGGCGCGACAGCGCGCTGGAGGCACAGGCCCGGCTGCACGAATGCACAGCGGCACAGCACGCGCTGGCGGACCGTCTGGAAGGGGCCGCAAAATCGCTTGGCGCGGCGCTGGCGGCCTTGGGTCGCCCCCTGCCAAGTGCTGATTACGCGACATCTCTCGCCGAAGCAGAGGCCCTGCTTGCGACCGCAGAAGGGCTGCGCCAGACCGCACGGCTGCGCGCGGATCTGGACGCGCGCGCACTGGCGGTGACACAGGCGCAGCAGGCCCGCGCTGACTGGCAACAGGAGTGGGACAGGCTGTGCGCTGCGACATGGATCGGCACACCCGCCCCTAACGCCCGCGACATGCGCGCGCGCCTTGCCATTGTAGCCGAGCTTGCCCGCCTTGCGCCGCAAGCCGACACGATGATGCGCCGTATTGCCCGGATTGAAGAAGATATCGACAGTTTCACCGCCACGCTGACGCATCTGGCCCAGACCCTGAACCTGCCCCCCGCGCCGCAGATCGACAGCCTGTGGCCACAACTGCGCCAGCGGCTGAAACAGGCACAGGCCACACAGGATGAGCGCACCCGCTTGCAGACTGAGGGCACGCGGGCGCAAGAGCGGCTGGATGCACTGGAGCTGCGTCACGAGCGGTTGCGCGCTGCGATAGCGCCGCTACAGGCGCATTTCGGCACCGACTCACTGGCCGAAATTGCGCGACAGATCGACGCCATCGCCCGCGCGACCGAGCTGAGCGCGGAATACGCCAGCCTGCACCACGATCTGGCCGCCCATCTGCGCGTGTCCGATCCGGCCCCTGAATTCGCGCGACTGGACGCGCTGGATGTCGATCAGGCCCGCGCCGAGGCTGAAACCTTGACCGCAACACTGGCCGCGCAGGATGACGCCTTGCGAACAGCCTATGCCGATCTGGCCGAGGCCGAGAAGGCCTTGGAGGGCACAGGCCATGACGGGGCCGCCGCACGGCTGGAGGCAGAGCGCCAGACCCTGCTGTTGCAGATCGAGGATGAGGCGGCGCAGTTCATGGCGCGGCAAGCCGGCGTGATTGCTGTGGAACAGGCGCTGCGGCTTTACCGCGATACCCACCGCTCGACCATGATGGCGCGTGCGGCGGATGCTTTCGCGCTGCTGACCGCTGGCCGCTATACCGGCCTGTCCACACAACCCGACGGGCGCGGCGAAATCCTGATCGCGCAGCAGGCGGGCGGGGCGACCAAGCCGGTGGACACCTTGTCCAAGGGCACGCGGTTTCAGTTGTATCTGGCGCTGCGGGCGGCGGGGTATCTGGAACTGGCGACAACGCGGCCCTGTGTGCCCTTTATTGCCGATGACATCATGGAAACCTTTGATGACACCCGCGCCGAGGCGGCGTTTCGCTTGCTGGCGCAGATGGCGGGGCATGGGCAGGTGATCTATCTGACCCATCACGCGCATCTGTGCGAAATTGCGCGCAAAGCCTGCCCTGACGTGCAACTGCATGATTTGCGCGCGCTATAGCAGCAAATCCGGCGTCTCGCCCATGTCCAGCCCCGGAAATACGGTTGCCGCCACATCAGACGCGCGCAGGCCGAACAAATCGCGCATGGCCCAAGCGGAATAGGCGCGGATGTCGCGCAGGGGCATCAGGTCGCGGCCTGCATACATGTCGGCCTCTGCCAGCCCCGGCCAGCCGCCGATCATGCGTTTGCCCCGGATCGCCCCGCCCGCCAGCAGCATTGCACCGCCCGTGCCGTGATCTGTCCCGCGCGAGCCGTTCTCGCGCATGGTGCGGCCAAATTCTGTCATGGCCAGAACCGTGGTCTGCCCCCAGAGCGGCCCCAGCCCCGTGCGCAGCGTCAGAATGGCCGCTTGCAGGCGCGCAAGGGCGGGCAATATGGCGCGGGACTGGGCCTGATGCGTGTCCCAGCCCGACAGCGAGAAGCTGGCGATGCGCGTCTCGCCGCGCATTTGCTGGGCGACATAGGCGGCCAGACCGTCGGCATCACCCGCCGATGTCTGCGCCATCATGCCCGCCATCTCGTCCTCGGGCAGATCGGCGAGGGTGGCACCTGTCATGTCCAGCGCCGTGCGCCCCGGTTCGGCAAACAGCGGATCGGCCTGAAACAGATGCCCCAGCAACAGGCGGCTTTGCGGGCTGAGGTTCAGGTCGGTGCCCGGTTCCCACTGGGTCATGGGGGCAGCGCCTTCGAGGATCAGCATCCGTTCGCGCCCCACCGCAAAGGCCGTGCGCGCATCGACACCCGGCAGCAGCGTCAGCAGGCGGTTCAGCCAGCCATCGCGCGACAGCGCGGGCGGCATCTGGCCTGCGGTTCCTGCTTCCAGATGGTCTTGTCCGTCGAAATGGCTGCGCCGGTCGCGGTACGGGGTCGAGGTGGCGGGAACAAAGGCCAACTCGCCCGCCTGCCACAGCGGCAACAGCCCGTCCAGCGCGGGATGCAGCGTGAAAAAATCGTCCAGCGCCAGCGTCGGCCCTGCGGCATCTGCGCCAAACAGGCCCGGTCGCAGCGCGGCCAGATGGCGGTCACCGACAGGGCGCAGCACATCCAGCCCGTCCATCGCACCGCGCAGGATGATGACGACAAGGCGGTTCTCGCCCGGCCCGCCAGCAAGGGCGATGGGGGTAATCAGCGGGCTTGCGGCCAGCGAACACCCCAGCGCAAGGCTGCGCGTGACAAAGGCACGGCGGGTCTGCGTGTGGGTCATGGCCTGCCTTTCATTATCTGCGGTTGAACTCTGGCGCGGACAGGATCAACCCGACGCCTTGGGCGCGAGTCTCGGCCCCGCTGGCGGCGCGGCGCAGCGTGTCGCTGGCCGCGTCTGCCATCGCAATATCGACAAATTCGCGGGGGTCTGGTGCCTCTGGCACGCGCTGCGCCAGATCCATCGCCCAGTCGATCCGCGCAGCCAGCCCTTGCGGCGTGACCCAGAAGGCCGCGCTCTCGCCATAGCCTGCGGGGCTTGGCACCTGCTCGAACGGCTCTCCCATCGCTTCCATCGGGTGGGCAAGGAAAAAGCGGGTCTGGCGCGAGGTCAGGTCCGTGACCATGTCGCGCGGCACATCCATTGCGCGGATGGCGGCGGCCATCATCTCGGACGGGGCGCGGGTTTTGGACAAGGGCGCGTCCCATGCGCCCGGATGTTCCAGCATCGCGCGGTAGAGCACCATCAGATCGCCGCCGCTGTGCAGATAGCTGGCCGACATATGCGCCACCAGTTGCGGGTCGGGGCTGTCAGAGACGAAATGCTGCGCCAGCTTGCTGGCCAGATGTTGCGCGGTTTCGGGGCGCAGCGCCAGATCATCCAGCAACTCTATGATGTGATCCAGCGTCATGGGCCTGCCGCCATAGCGCTTGCCGAAAATTTCGAGAAGACCCGGTTCTGCGATGCGCGGCTCGAATGTGAACCCGTCTTCCAGCGACACGGCCAGCCCGGTCAACAGGCGCGCCACTTGTGTCACATCGTCCTGTGTATAGCCGCCAGACGCGCCCAATGTATGCAGTTCCAGCAATTCGCGCGCCAGATTTTCATTCAAGCCCCGCCCCCGCCTGCGCCCCACACGGCTGAACGGCCCGACCGAGGCGTTCTGGTCGAGATAGAGCAGCATCACCGGATGCAGGGCTGCGGCGCGCAGCATCTGTTGAAAACTGCCCGTGATATTGGGGCGGATCGCCTCCTCGATCTGGGTGGCGCGGCCTGCGCGCAAGACGCCGCCGCGCGACTGGGCAGCAAAGTGATTGGCCCAGAACCGCACAAGCCGTTCAAAAAACCCGACCGGCGCAAAGGCAAGGCGCGCCATATTGGTGCGCAATTCGGTAAAGGTGTCGTCCCGATCCTTGCGGTTCAGTTCTTGCAGGCGCGCCGACAGGGCCGGGTCTTCGGCGTCGCGCAATGCGCGCTGCACGTCGCGCCGTTCCAGCGCGCGGGCGCGGCGGGTGTCCCATGGGATGATAGAGGGATCATGCCCGCCGCTTTCGGGTTGCAGACTGTCCCAGAGGATTGCGCCATCCAGTGCTGTCCGACCTACAGGCCCAAGGCCAGTGCCAAACCGGATTGCAGCAAGCGTATGTGTCGAAATCATTTTATCTGGCCCGTCATCAATGCAATGCAGCATACAGTCGGGGCGCGCTGGCGCAAATCACAATTGAGCCGCCGACCCACTGGCCTGCAAGGCGCGATGCGCCCTTATCTGGCCGCCAAGTTCCAGCGTGTAGGCGGCCAAGGCATCAAGGCCGGATTGCGCATCGGGCAGGCTGTGTGCCTGCAAGGCCGCGACAAGGGCCTGATGCAGCGTGATAATACGCGCGCGCGATCGTGCCGAGAAGGTAATCATGTTCATCAGCGGTTGCATCGCCTCAACCGCGCCAGCCAGATGCCATGACAGCACCGGATTGCCCGCCGCATCAATCAGCGCACGGTGAAAGGCCACGTCAGAGGCGCAAAACCCCTCGTCACTCAGCCCGTCGCTGGATTGGCGCGCAATCTCGGCCTGCATGGCGGCCAGATGGGCAGGGCTGCGGCGCTGCACGGCCATCGGCAGGCAGGCGCGTTGCAGCGCGAAACGCGCCTCGCAGGCGGTTTCAAAATCGACGCGGTTCATGGACAACAGCAGCATGGCCGTTGTGGTCAGATGCTCTTGCGCCTGCGCAAAGCTAAGGCGGTTGACGAATGCGCCCCCTGTCGCGCCGCGCTGGGTGCGGATCAGGTTTTGTGCTGCCAACCGCTTCAACGCCTCGCGCACAGTGGGGCGCGACACGCTGAAACGCGTGGCCAGTTCCGCCTCGGACGGCAAGCGCCCATCGGCGGGCAGATCGCCGTTCAGAATGGCATCGCGGATCGTTTGCGCGATTTGCTGCGAATAATCGCGGTCACTGTTAAGGGCGGTTTTCATGCATATCCCTGATATTGGCCCGATGAAATCTTAATTGTAAGACAATTGGTCCCCTGATATGTAAGACATATAGGAATTTTGACGATCCGCCAAGGCAGGACAGCGCAGGGCGGCATCAAGCAAGGGAGAGCGAAGATGGGTTTCAAGGCATTGATTGTTGAAAAGGACGCCGAGGGCAAAACCTCGGCCAGTGTGCAAAACCTGACAGACGACCAGTTGCCCGCAGGTGAGGTGACTGTCGCGGTGGACTACTCGACCGTCAATTACAAGGACGGGCTGTGTATTGGCCCCGGCGGCGGGCTTGTGCGCAATTACCCGCATGTGCCGGGCATCGACTTTGCCGGCACGGTCGAGGCGTCGGAGGATGCGCGCTACAAACCCGGCGACAAAGTGGTGCTGACCGGCTGGCGCGTGGGCGAGGCACATTGGGGCGGCTATTCCCAAAAGGCGCGCGTCAAGGCCGATTGGCTGGTGCCCCTGCCCGACGGGCTGAGCACGCGTCAGGCCATGGCTGTGGGCACCGCAGGCTTTACCGCGATGCTGGCCGTGATGGCGCTGGAAGACCACGGCTTGCGCCTTGGCAACGGGCCTGTGCTGGTCACAGGGGCGGCGGGCGGTGTCGGGTCTGTCGCAGTGGCGCTGCTGTCCGCATTGGGGCATGAGGTGGCGGCGGTCACCGGACGCCCCGAAACCGAAAGCTATCTGCGGGATCTGGGGGCAAGCCAGATTGTCCCGCGCGAGATGATCAATGAAACTGTAAAGCGCCCCTTGGAATCCGAGCTGTGGGCAGGCTGCGTTGATGCTGTTGGCGGGGCCATGCTGGCGCGGGTGCTGGGGCAGATGAAATACGGCGCGTCCGCCTCGGCGGTGGGGCTTGCGGGCGGGGCTGGGCTGCCTGCGACAGTGGTGCCGTTCCTGCTGCGCGGCGTGAACCTGCTGGGGATCGATTCGGTGATGCAGCCCTATGAGAACCGGCTGCGTGCATGGGACCGGATCGCACGCGATTTGCCGATGGACAAGCTGGACGCCATGATCCAGCCCGCAACCCTGGCCGATCTGCCGCAACTGGGCGCGGATATCCTGAAAGGTCAGGTCAAGGGCCGTGTGGTGGTCGATGTGAACGGCTGAGGGCCGCGCGAACTGGTGATGGCTGCCGGGCAAAAGATTTCCGTGCTCTGCGGCCATCAGGGACGAAGGTTTGCTGGGCGGACATTGCGTTTCCGGGTGCAAAGCCGCGCAGCGTCGGGCCGCGGTCTGGCGATCCGCAATTGAAGTTAAAGCACTTTATGCCAGCCACATCCGAGCAAGAGCAGAGCGTTGTGCTGGTGGCAGTCAAATCGCCGTGCCCGTGGGCGGCCCGGCGATGCGCGGCGGGCTGACGCCCTTGATTCCGCGCTTGGAGACAGTCCGCAGGGGCAGGCCATGTCGCCTGCGCCCCGCGGTGGTCCTTTGGTCAGGCCGTGTACAGGATCATGTAGGTGACGGTATAGACCGCCGTTCCGACGAAAAACCCCAGCACAAGCCACAAACGCAGCGTATCCATCTGCGCACTCCTTTTTTCAGGATGGAATGATTACAGCGTATCTCTGAGCAGGCAGGCTGCTCTGGTCATGCAAGGCGCGGGGGGGCGCGGGCCGGATTGCTGCCGCAATGGCCTGTGCGGCGGCCCGGCTGGAATGTCTTGGGGCAACGCGGTGCTGCCCTGTGGTGCGGCGCACAGGCCCCGACCGCAGCAAGGCAGGCCGCGTCATCAGGCCCGAAGGCTGGCGCGGCCCTGCTGCGTTCGGCGTCGCGGGTCGGGAAATCCGGTCCCAGCACAGCAAGCGGCGCGCTGTGGGTCTTGGTCTGCGCAAGCTCGGTCGCGGGGCGCAGATCGCCCTGCGACAGCCCGCTTAAGGTCATGAAAATGATCAGTAGGTAAAGGACAGGGCGCATGGGATGCAGGACCATCAGGACACAGCTTTACGCTAAGCATGACGCCGCGATCTTGTCCAGATGATTTGCGACAGGCGCGCCTGTCAGGAGAGGGGGCTTGCCCTTAGGCGGCCAATCCTTTTGAGCCCATTTGAAGGAATTTCTGCCGCCGGTGCTGGCGCAATTCTTTGGGCGATTTGCCGTCCATGTCCTTGAGCATCGCGCCCAATGCCGCGCCGACGGCCTTGATCATGGCCGCGCGGTCGCGCTGTGCGCCGCCAAGCGGTTCAGGTATGATGCGGTCGATGACATCCAGTTTTTTGAGGTCTTGCGCCGTCAGGCGCAATGCTTCGGCGGCTTCGCGCATCTTGTCGGAATCTTTCCACAGGATCGAGGCGCAGCCTTCGGGCGAGATGACGGAATAGACTGCATGTTCCAGCATGGCGATGCGGTTGGCGGTGGCAAAGGCCACAGCCCCACCAGACCCCCCCTCGCCAATAATCACCGAGACCATAGGCACGCCCAGCGACAGGCATTTTTGTGTGCAGCGCGCAATCGCCTCGGCCTGACCGCGTTCTTCGGCCCCCTTGCCCGGATAGGCACCGGGTGTGTCGACCAGCGTGACAACCGGCAGGCCGAACCGGTTTGCAAGATCCATCAGCCGGATCGCCTTGCGGTACCCTTCGGGGCGGGCCATGCCGAAATTGCGGCGCAGGCGTGATTGGGTATCATGGCCCTTTTCCTGCCCGAGCACGACCACGGCGCGGTCTTTCAACCGCCCCAAGCCGCCGATCACGGCCTCATCCTCGGCAAAGCCGCGATCCCCTGCAAGGGGCGTGAGTTCGTCAAACAGCGCTTCGATATACTCGCGGCAATGGGGCCGGTCGGGGTGGCGCGCGACCTGACATTTGCGCCATGGCGACAGGTTGCGATAAAGATCGACCAGAAGTTTCTGCCCTTTCACATCAAGGGCAGATGCTTCGCGTTCGACATCCATATCGGGATTGGCCGCCCCCATGGCGCGCAATTCGGCGGCCTTGCCTTCGATTTCAGCCAATGGCTTTTCAAATTCAAGATAATTCATCAGGGCCTCCGGCACGGTTTGGCGCGGTTATGCGGCAGACTGCCGGGATTTGCAATCTGGAAGGCGCGGACTCGACTCGGAACCTGTGGCGGGCTAATTTGAACAATACGTGAACATATGGTGAGAACATGCCCCGCCGCATCCTGTCGCTCTGGCTGCCCCGTTTCGCGTCCAGCCTGTCGCTGCGCCGCCGACCTGCGGCGGGCGGCTTTGCGCTGGTGGCCAAGGAGCGAGGCGCAGACCGGTTGGTCTGTCTGAACGCTATCGCAGAGGCGCGCGGGCTGACGCGGGGCATGGGGCTGGCGGATGCCCGCGCGCTTATGCCCGACCTGCTGACCCGCCCTGCCGACCCGAGAGGCGAGCGTCACGCGATGGACAGCTTGCGCCGCTGGGCCACGCGCTATTGCCCTTGGGTCGCGGTCGAGGGGGTGGACGGGCTGGTGATGGACATTACAGGGGCCGCACATCTGATCGGCGGCGAGGCGGCCCTTCTGGATGATCTGACCGCGCGCCTTGCACGCATGGGTTTCGGGTGCCGCGCCGCGATTGCCGATACGCGCGGCGCGGCTTGGGCGGTGGGGCGGTACGGGCAAGGCGGGATTGTGCCGCAAGGGGCAACCGCGCGCAGGCTGATGCCCTTGCCACTGGCCGCGCTGCGGCTGGACGCGGCATCGGTCGAGGGGCTGGAGCGGCTGGGCTTGCGCATCATCCGCGACCTGAGCCAAGTGCCGCGCGCAAGTCTGGTGCGACGGTTCGGCACGGCCCCGCTGCTGCGGCTGGATCAGGCATTGGGCGATGTGCCAGAGCCTGTGGCCCCTGCACCGGAGCAGCCGGTTTTCGCGGTGCGCCTGTCGCTGCCGGAACCGATTGGCCTGATGGGGGATATTCAGGCCGGGCTGGACCGGTTGCTGGAACGGCTGTGCACGCATCTGCGCGGTGCCGAAAAGGGGGCGCGGCGGTTGTTGCTGGAACTGTCGCGCGTGGATGGGCAGGCGGTGCGGCTGGAAATCGGTCTGGCCCGCCCCATGCGCGACCCCGCCCCCATGGCGCAACTGTTCGCCCGCGCGCTGGACGGAATGGATGCGGGCTTTGGCATAGAGCGGATGCGCCTGAGTGCCGTCGCGGTTGAGGCGCTGGCGGTCCAGCAGATCACCACCACAGGGGCGAAAGCACAGGATGATCTGGATGATCTGCTGACCCGTCTGTGCAATCGTGTGGGGTTTGACCATGTGCTGCGCTATTTGCCTGCGGACAGCCATATTCCCGAAAAAGCCTTCAGCATCGCACCTGCCGCCTATAGCACGGCAGCGCGCGACTGGCACAACAGGGCCCCGCCGCGCCCGCTGATGATGTTCCCGCCCGAACCGATTGCGGGCACAGGGCGCGCTGTGCCGCGCCGGTTCAAATGGCGGGGTGTGTGGTGGGGGGTGGTTGCGGCCACCGGCCCTGAGAGGATCAGCCCGGAATGGTGGCTGGATGACCCGGCATGGCGCACGGGTCTGCGCGATTACTGGCGCGTGCAGACCGACCGGGGCGCGCGATTATGGCTGTTTCACACCCCCCAGCGCGATGGCTGGTGTGTTCAGGGCGAATTTGCCTGATCCTGTTCACCGAATTGCAACGCATAGAGCCGCGCATAAACCCCGCCCACGCCCAGCAATTCCTCATGCGTGCCGCGCTCGACCACGCGCCCGCGATCCATGACGATGATCTGATCGGCGCGGCGCACTGTGGACAGCCTGTGTGCGATCACCAGCGTTGTGCGCCCTTCGGCCAGACGGTCCAAGGCATCCTGAACGAAAGCTTCGGATTTGGCATCCAGCGCACTGGTTGCTTCGTCCAGCAGCAGGATCGGCGCATCGCGCAACAGCGCGCGCGCAATCGCCACGCGCTGGCGCTGCCCCCCCGACAGGCTAGAGCCGCGCGGACCGGCCAATGTGTCCAGCCCATCAGACAGAAGCGGCAGGAAATCATCGACATGGGCCGCGCTGAGTGCGCTGTCCAAGGCCGTCTCGGACACCCCCTCGACGCCCATCAGAATGTTGTCGCGGATCGTCTCGTCAAACAGGGCGGTGTCCTGACTGACCACCGCAAACAGGCGGCGCAAGGCGACCAGATCCATGCCGCGCACATCCTGCCCACCAATCAGCACCTCGCCCGCGTCGACATCGGCCAGCCGTGTCAGCAAGGTAAACACAGTCGTTTTGCCCGCGCCGGACGGGCCGACAATCGCCGTGGTCTTGCCTGCGGGCGCGACAAAGGACAAATCATTCAGCACAGGCTCGGCCTCATAGGCGAAGCTGACGCCGCGCAACTCGACCGAGGCATGGCGGCGGTCGGGCACAGGCAGATGTGGCGGGGGCGGGTTGGTGACCTTGGCCTGAACCTGCAACAGCGCATGTGTGCGTTCCAGCGAGGCAAGGATATTCTGCCACTCGGCGGTCAGGGCCGTGAATCGGCGCAACGGGTCGAACAACAGACCCAGCGCCGTGAAGAAGGACATGAACTGCCCGACCGTGCGCGTGCCGTCAATGATCTGCATCCCGCCATAGATCAGCACCAGACCAAAGCCGATGGCCGCGCCAAAATCCATGACCGTGGGCACCGCCGCCTGCCCGATCGCCGCGCGCGTGGCTTTGCGCACAAAGCCGCGCATGATCTCGCGGAAGCGCCCGATTTCGCGCCCTTCCGATCCGGTCAGTTGCAGCGTGGCGATACCGTGAAATGTCTCGTCCAGCCGGTTGGAGCTTTCGGCAGCGGCCAGTCGCGCCTCGGTGCTGCGCCGCCGGATCAGACGCTGGATCGCTATCAGCGGCAAGCCCAGCAAGGGCAGGCCCAACAGGGCAATCAGCGTCCATTGCCAATCTGTCCAGAGGGCGACGCTGAACAGCACGATCACCCCGGCCCCATCGCGGCCAAAGCCCGTAATCAGCGACGAGAACACGCGGCGCAGCGCCGCAGAATCGCCGCGCACGCGCTCGATCAGGATGCCCGGCGCATTGCGTTTGAAAAAGCCCTGATCCAGGCGGATCAGATGCGCCAGCAAGATGGATTGCAACTCTGCTGTCGCAGCCTCGGACTGCCAGGTCATGACCGCCTTATGTGCCAGCCGTGCAAGGCCACGGCCAAAGAACACCAGCGCCATAGCCAATGCGACCAGAAACACACTTTCGCGGTCGCCTGCGATGAACACTTCGTCAAACATAGGCTGAATAAGGTAGCTGAATGCGCCCAGTGTCAGCGCCTCAAGCACCATGAAAACCACAGCAAGCCCGATGAAATGCAGCCTGTGACGGACGAAACTGTGCCAAAGCCAGCGCGCCACGACCCCATCGGCGCGCGCGCGCTGTTTTCGTGCGGACTCGGGGCGGTGTGACAAGGGGTCTGCCTATCGTGCTGCTGCATCCAGAGCTTGGCATAACGGCTTTGGCGAGCAGGGAAAAGCCCTGCTCTTTACCAGCCAAACTGGATCAGAACGCCGGATTGCCCGCCGGTCTGGTGAATATCCGCTTGCGTGCCGCGCCCGAATTGCAGGATCGTCTGGTGATTGTTGTCGCCATCCTGCACCAGATTGGCACTGTGACCACTGCCCCTTTGGTGAATTTCCGCGCTGTTATTGGCCCCGTTCTGCTGGACCTGCGCGGTGTTGTTGCGCCCCCTTGCAGCATTCGGCGCGCCACGGCGCAGCGCGCACAGCGTCGAGAGCGTGGCGCGAGAGCCGCGCAGACTGGGACTGTCGCGCGCCATGCAGGCAATTTGCGCCAGCGAGGGGGATTTGGCCAGCGCACCCGTTGCGGGCAAGCCCAGCACGATGGCCAGCGCGGCAACTACGGCACCGCGCGGCAGGATGTGAGATGAGATACGGGTAAACATAAGCGGTATCCTTTCATAGCGGGGGTTTTACGCTGATCCTACAACCCGGCAGAGCGGCAGGTTTTGCTTTGCCCATTGGCCTTGACGGTCATTTCGGCCTGAAACTCTTGCGCCTTGCCGCTGAAGCGGGCCTCGCCCAATGTGGCTTTCTCGCCTGATTTCAGATCGAATTCGCCACCCTGACGGATGGTGGAGCGGCCACCGGCGCTGCGCTGGTCTATCTCCAGCTGATACGTGCCGCGCACCGCTTGCGCGGCCTGTGCTGTCGCTGTGATCGTGACCTGACGGTTGCTTTCCGACAGTTCCAACGCGCAGACCAGTGCTTCGGGGGGTTTGGTGCTGCCAGCTTGAGAGGTCGCCAGAGAGGCTGTGCAGGCCGCACCTGTGATGACAAGCGCTGCAATCGAATATGGTATCGCGGACATGGGGATTCTCCTTTTTTGCGTGCAGGCCAGGGGCAGACCGCCCCCGGCGCGTTTGCAGATCACTCCTGAATGATCAGCACCACATTGCCATTGCCGTGCTGGGTTGCGTTGGCGGTGTTGCCGCGCCCTGTCTGGATCACGCCGACCGCGTTGCGGTTGCCGCCCTGATTGACAGTTGCATCATTGTGGCACCCCATCTGCGCAACACCAGCAATATTGCGCCGACCGCTCTGGGCCGTGTCGGCGACATTGTTGCAGCCGGATTGCCCGACAACCACGCGGTTGCGCGCGCCGTCTTGGGTGTTGAGCGACAGGTTGCTGCGCCCGCGCTGCGTGATCGTGACCCGCTGGCGCACGCCGGTTTGTGATGTGGCGATAGCATTGTCACGCCCCCATTGATCGACGCTGACACGGTTCGAGCCGGCATCGGCGGGCAAGGCCGTCAGGGCGATGGCGAAAGCAAGAGCAGAACCGGCGATTTTGGATGTGAATGTGAAGGTCATGAAGGTAACTCCTGAGCATGTGTCTGGAATGCTGCGGGTCGCTGCCGCAGCGGTTCAAAGCGCGGTTGATCCGCTGACCCGAACCTGCCGCCAAGACCAGATGACGGGCAATATCGCGCGCCCGTTAGCTGATAACACCCGCAGTGCTATGCCATAGCGGCGCGGGGGGATGCGCCGTGAAATCGCCGAAAAGGTGTTCTATTCCAGCCGCTTGCGGCGTCGGCCCTGCGCCCCATGCCGGGCAACGCAAAACGCGCGCCAATATCTGGCGCGCGTGATGAGGGTGGTGTCACGGATTGGGGCCGCAGCCCTGCCGCATCTGCCGCACAGCTATTGCGGCGCGCAGGTTACGGGCCTTGGGTCGCGTTCAGGCCCTCGCGGGTTTCGGCGGTGGCGAGTTGGGAATGCAGCCGCTCGAACTCGGCGCGCGCACGTGGGCGCTGGCCTGAATTCAGATAGGCATAGGCGCGCAGCATCGCCAGATCACGGCGCAGCGCACCGCTTAGGGTTTCCAGCGCATCGAAATGTCCAATCGCCTGTCGGAAGTCACCTGCGCGATAAGCCCGCACGCCGCGCTGATCCGGAACGATGCCTTCCAGTTCGCGGTGCTGCGTGTCGGACAAGCGCACCTGCGAGGCCGTGTGCGCCGCTTGCTCGGTCATGTTCATCGACAGATAGGACAGCGCCAGACCGAAATGCGCATCGCGGCGCACATTGGGGCCCAAAGCATCGCCTGCCCGTGCCGCCGCCTGAAACCCAATCAGCGCTTCGGTCGGGCGATCATGGCTATAGGCGCACCAAGAGCGTTCATACAGCACATCCAGCGAGCGTGGCGCGGTAGAGGCGGCCAGACAACTGGCGAATTGTTCCTGTTCCTTCAGGCGGCGCGTTTGGGCAAGACGCCCATCGCCGCGCAAGGGCAAGGCCCCCGCATTGGGGGCGGCTTGTACGGGCGCGCGGGCCGGGGCAGAGGCAACTGGCGCTGCACTGGGCTGCGACGGGGCAGCGGGTGGCGGTGTCGCGGCGGCGGCCATAGGGGTTGATTGCGCAGGTGCCGCTCCCCCCAGCAAGCGGGTTTCAAGCTGGTCAAGCTGGGACGCGGCCCCCGGATTGGACCGGCGCGCGACGCCAAACAATTCCTGCAACTCGGTGCGCGTGGCAATGGCGCTGGATTTCTCCAGCGTGGGCTGCATCTGCGCATAGCTCTGGCATGATTGTAGCGTGTTGCGATAGGTGGTCATGGCCGCCGGTTTCTGGTCGGCGAGCACATACATATCGGCCAGAAGCCATGCGTTGTTTATCCGCTCGCATGTCATCAGAGAGGGGGACCGGCGCGCAATGGCAATCGCATTGCTGGCATTGCGCGCGGTGACGGCGGTGTCAAAATTCTCCTGCGCTTCATTCGTTTCCAGCACGCGCAGCATTTCGGCCGAAGGGGACCAGCCAGCACCGGCCTGCCGCCCCTGTTCGATCAACTGACGCGCGGCGTTGTAGTCGCGCCGTTCGATCTGCCGCCAGATCGCGCCTTCATCGACACTGGCCTGCACATTCGGGGCCAGCACTGCGTTCAGGTCTGACGGGGGCTGCCAATCGGGAAAGGCGATTCTGAGCCTGCGCAATTCGGCCTGAGTCGAGGCCGTGTCATTTTGTTGCAGATAGTACCGCAAGGCGCGCAGATCATCAAAACCGGCTGTCTGCGCGAATACCGGAGCGCTGGCGAGTGCCAGCAGCACGGCAGTGATGGCACACAGGCGGGGGTGCGGGGTGCGGGGTGTCATAATGGCACACATTCTGGCATCGCCTCATTTGCGGCAAACATCGAAAACAATTGCAACGTGGCGGGGTAATAGGCCTGATCTGCCGAAAAGGGAGGGATCAGCGCGCCAAGGCTGCGCTGTGACGTACAGATGACCAACCCTGCCAAGGCCTGATAGCCCGGCTCGGTGCTGGATTCGAGAACGACACCTGACAGCGGTTCGACCACAGTCGGCACACCCAGACCGGGTTGTGATGTGCGTTCATAGACAGAGGCCATGCGCCGCACGGCCATATGCTGCTGCAACCCCGACCAGATCAGAAACAGCGGCACGCGCATCGCCTCATAGCCGGTGTTTTGCGACAATGTCTCGGACGCGCCGATGCCCTGCGCCGAGATATCGACCCAATCGGGCACCAGACCGTTCGTGGCAATGTCATTCAACAATACCTCGCCATGCTGCGCACAGGCGGCCAAAGCTGTCACGCCGGTCGCGGCGGCCAGATCGCGCATGGCCAGCGGCATGTAGTAAGACGGGTTCACCGACAGATGGGTGTCATGCTCAAACCCAAAGGCGGCAGGCAGGAAAACCAGTTTGTCGCTGGCACCGGGCATCGGTTTCATGCAGCTTGCCGCCAGCGCTTGCGCGATCTCAGCGGCCCGGTTCAGCAGGCTGCGGTCATTGAAACGCGCCGCGCCGCGCACCAGCGCCCAAGCATAGAACAAATCCCCATCCGAGGCGTTGTTGCGGTCGGGAACGGGGTTGGCCTGTTCCGGCAACCACCGCCACGCCAGCAACGCATCAGGACGCACGGCAAGCTGCTGTTCGGTCCAGCGCAACATCTGGCGAAACGCGGCTTCGTCATCGAACATGGTGGCGGCAAGCATGCCGTAGCCCTGCCCCTCGGAATGGCTGGCCTGTTGTTGCAGCGTGTCAACGACACGGCCATCCGACCGCAGAAACGCGGATTTCCAACTGTCCCAGATCGGGCGCGCGGGAAAAGCAGAAGCGCCCTGCCCCAAAGCCCCGGAATGCCCCGTCATGAGTGCCGCCCCGAGAGAGGTGCTGGCCGCCAGAAACATGCGTCGGTTCATGTCTTGTGTTCCCTTGTCGATATGACCAGCCGCAAGGCAACCACGGCAGACAGACTCGCGAGGCCAAGGATCAGGATGGTGAAGAAAATTGGCCGCGCAGACACGATATTGCCCATTGCGGACCGGAAGTTCTGGCGCGACCACGGCTCTAGCAGAAGGGGCCTGCGATCTGGCGCAAGCCAGCTTTCCCAATGCCCCTCATGGGTCAGAACCGCGACTTGCCCACGCGGGCCACCGCCATTGGCGCGGGCATTGGCAACGGCATGTGCAATCGCGTGCATATCGCTGTCAGGGCCGCGCAGCATCCAGATTTCATCGGGCCGCGCCGCATCGAGTTGAAACAAGACCGCCTTGCCGCGTTGTTGCATCAGCCATGTGTTCAACTGATCGCCGCTGCGGGGAAAGACGCGCTCGAACATCCATCTGCCCTGCTCCAGAACCGCGTCCACACCCGCGCTAAAGGCAAGAGACAGGCTGCGCTGCTCGCTGCGGCGTATCTGGAACGGGTCGCCCTGCCCCTGTGCGCCAAGCTCTGCCACAAGCGCGCTGCTTTCTTCTGGCAACAGCACCGCATCTTCCAGCAAGCGCCGGTCCGCATTGTAGTGGCCTGTCGGGATAGACCCCAGATCATCCAACGAAATCAGATGCAGTTTTGATGGGCGGATGGCGGCGCGCGTGCGCGCAAGCGCGGCCTTGAGGGTCAGAACATCCATCTGCGAATACGCGCGCCCGCTCATTTCATTCAGGCTTAGGCTGTCCGGCGACAGGGCCGCGAAAGCAAGATCCATATCAGGAATATACATTGAGGGGCTGTAGGGCACATACAGCGTTGAGCTGTCACTGATCTGCAAAATGGGGGCTTCATTCACGGCGCAGGGCAGTGTCGGCGGATTGCCCGGCACAAACATCTCGAAGCTGAGAACATTCGTGCCCGGATGCATCAGGCGTGCCTCGAAATCGACGGGAAAGCGCGAAATCTGCACGCCGCCTTCGCCCCGCAAGGGAAGCAGGCGCACCGAAGTTCCGTTGATTTTGAGAAGCAGCATAGCACCTTGGGGAAGGTCCGTTGCATAGGCGTAATCCAGATAGATCCGCGCTTTGGCGGCTGTCAGAACAAGCCAGTCATCTGGCAGACGGAACGCGTGGTCACGGATCGCATAGCGCTGCGAGAAGCTTTCGGTTTCCACCCCGAAATCAGAGAAGGGAACGTTGACCTCGGTCATGATCTGGGGCGGGCGCATGTCTTGTTGCTGTGCCTCGACCGCGTGAATGCCGGACAAAAGCTGCTCTGGCTGGGTGCCTTGCGCAACTTCCAGAACCATGACCACCGCCCCGTCACCGGCAAGGACGAACCTTATCCGGCTTTCAGACGCAGGAAGGATGGTGATGCGGGCATGATCGCGGGCGGCAGGTTGCGTGGTCCAGTAATCGGTAAAGCTGAACAGCAACGGGGTTCCGGTTAGCGCCTGATTGAAGCGTGCGACCAGAAAATCGCGCCAGATTTCGGCCTCCGAGCCCAAGGTTTCAATCCCGCGAATTTCAACGGAACGCCCGCCGGATGACTGCGCGGCAAGCGCCATCATGAACCCGTCAATGCCCATCAGGTTCGCGCGGATGGAATCGGAATCTGACCGCACCACAAGACCACTGCGCGACAGGTCGAGATCGGTCCACAGATCGAAAGACGCTTCCGGCCCGCAGAAGATGCGATGCTGCTGGCGAAACTCGATCTGGACACGGTTGCGGCCGGATTGCAGCAGACCTTCCGGGATTGTGAACCGGTCAACCCCGATTGCTTCGAGATGGGTCAGATTCTGGGTGCCGACCTCTTGCCCGTTTACACTTAGCCGCATACGCGAGCGTTCAGGCAAATTATTGATCCCCGAAACAGTGGCGATCTGCAACACTGCCTCGCGGTCACTTCCGACAGAATAGAGGTCGAAATTAACCCATTCACGCTCTCCGGTGATGCGGGCGACGCCATTTTGGACAGGATAGCGCAGATCGGTCAGGCGCAGGGCTGAAATCCAGTGCGGCGCGGCACTGCCCTGTGCATCCTCATCCGTGCGCACCTGACGGCGCGTGGGATCAACCCTTGCACCTATATCTGCGGCGTCGACAGCTTGCGGCAGGCCCGGTGTGCCATCTTCTGGCATAATGATCTGAGCGCCCTCAGCGCTTTGCGCATGGGCAGGCGCTTGTGTCAAAAGGCCCAGCAGAGATAGCGCCGCCGCCATGCCCGCAACAAGGCCCGCGCGCCGGATCGGAATACGGGGCGTGATGGCAGCGCTCATGGCTGCTGCTCCATGCCACGCGTCAGGGTTTGCATCTGGCGATGGCCGATTGCGCCACTGCCCATCATGCCACGCGCGCCCCCGCCCATGTTGGCGGCAAATTCGGGATTGGTTATGGCGGGGTCAAACGCCTCTCCGAATGCCAGCAGATGGGCGGGTTGCGCGGCCCCTATCTCGCCCATGCGCGCACGCTCATGTGCGGCGCGCCGCCGTGCCGGTTCTGCCGCAAGGGCATGCATTGTGTGATAAACCGAGGTGAAGGCAAGCATGACGATATAGGCCATACCCTTGAGCATGGGCATCGGCTTGTTCTTGCTTTCGCGCACACGTTCCCACACGGCGCTGTCACCAAAGATCAGATAGGCAATCGTCTCGCGTACGATCATCGGTTGGTCAGGGTCGAAGCGCACGCCCAGAATAAGGCCCGAATTGGTGCGTTCGATATTTTTAACCTGAACGCGGATCGCATTTTCCAGATGGGGCGATTTTGGGAATTCAGGTGTGAAGTAAAACACATAGCCCGGCGTGATCGCTGTCATTTCGGCCAGATCGGTATCTGGCCCCGGCAGCAGTTTGATCCGCGCACCGCTGGTTGACGAGTCGAGGATTGTTGCCGCCGAAAAGCTGAACTGGCCATCCCGGCCAAAGGCTGCCACCGCAGGGGCCTGTGTCTCGAACCGTGGAACACCGCGGCGTTGCTGGCGCTCGGAAATGGCACGCAGCGCGGCAGAGACAATGATGAAGTTGAACACGGCCCAGCCGCCAACAATCGACAAGATTGTGTGATCGCCCGGGAACAGAACCCAGCGCACCGCAGCCGCCAACACCCCTAGCCCCGCAACCGCCCATAGCACCAGCAGTGGCTTGAACATGGGCGAGATGAAATCTTCTTCCAGCACTTCATCCTTGGCGGTCACATTGAACTTCGCGCCGCGCGGCTTGAACAGGATTTTTATGACGACACCGGACAGATAGGGTGCCTGCGCCGTTTCATACAATTCAGACACAAGCGACCATCTGACACGGGCATAAAGCGCGTTTTGTACCATAAAGCTGACCGCCATGTAGCCGCCCATATAGACCAGCACTTCCTGAATGGTGGCGACGAAGATTTGCAGGCCGAAAAACAGATAGGCCAACGGCGCAAGGATAAAGGTCATCCGCACCAGCGGGAACAGCCAGAAGGTCATCGAATTGAGGTAGCACAGGCGTTGGGTCAGGCTCATGCCTTTGCGCCGCAGCGGATTTTTCAGCATCAGAAGCTGCATCATGCCCGCCGCCCAGCGCCCGCGCTGCTGGATAAGGCTGACAAAGGTTTCCGGCTGCAACCCGGCAATCATGGCATGATCGACATAGATGCTTTTCCAGCCGCGCGAGTGAATTTCCAGTGCGGTTTCAGCGTCTTCAGTGATCGTTTCGCCCGCAAAGCCGCCCACGTCATCCAGAGCTGCGCGCCGCAAAACCGAGGCAGAGCCACAGAAAAACGCGCCCCCCCAGCGGTCAAGGCCGCGATGGCCTAAATGATAGAACATCTCGTTTTCGGGCGGGCAATCGGCACGCAGCCCGATATTACGCTCGATCGGGTCGGGGTTGAGAAAGAAATGCGGCGTCTGTACCAAAAACAGCTTCGGGTCTTCGACAAAATACCCGACGGTCCGCGCCAGAAAATCGCGTGACGGCACATGGTCTGCGTCAAACACCACCACCAGATCGCCGTCCAGCCGCTCCAGCGCGGCGGACATGTTGCCGGCCTTTGCATTCTCGTTTTTCGGGCGGGTAGAATACACCACACCCAACTGGGCGCATAGCTCTTGCAGATCGGCGCGGCGCTGGCGCGAGGCCCGCGCAAGTTCAGGGTCTTCACTGTTGCAGCGCTGGTCCGTGCCGCCATCGTCGCACAAAACGACGGTGCGCTTTTGCGCAGGATAATGCATGTTCTTGGCCGCAGACAAGGTGACGGCCAGCATCTCGGTCGGCTCGTTATAGCTGGGCACCAGAATATCGACGGTCGGCAGATTGGCCGCAGCAACCTTGGGCGGAAGCGAGCGTTCTACCGGATCTGCCGAGATGAACGAGCTGATAAAAAAGACAAAAATTGCATAGGTTTCAACGATGAACAGCGCCATCGCAATGGTGAAGGAGACCGGCATATCCAAGGGCGGCAGCGTTTCAGTGACGCGCCAGAACCAATAGCGCATGACAACCGCACTGGCGATGGCCAGCAGCAAGAAGCGCGCTACAATTTTCTTCGAGGTGAAGGGCTTGAGCGCGGCAACCGCAAGTACGGCGAACACCCCTAACGCGCCCTGCACCGCCGTCGAAGTGGGGATGCTTGCCAGTATCGCAATCGGCACCACAAGCGCAAACCACGCGAGTGCCAGCAACACCTCGGTCAGATTCAATTTCCGGTTGGCAATTAATAAACTCATACAAAACCTACCATTTGATTAACCACCCACCCTTGGCAGTCCAAGCCCGAAGGCCGTTGGCCCCAAAGGTGCCAATGCCGTATCAACTGACCCGGAAACGCAGTTGCGCATCATCAGGTCGAGCGCGGACGCCCCGCGCGGCAATGCGCGCCCGCCCGTTTGAGCGCGCCTGAAAGCAAGGACACAGGTGATATCGCCGCCCGGACGCGCGACAGTATATGTGATGTCGCCATACTGATCGGACCGTGCAGTCAGCGCGCTGTCGGTGATATTGGAAAAAGGGCTGGGTGTGCCGCCAAATTGCGCCAGCACATCTCTGAGCACCAGACGCGTGCCGCTTGCGCTGCGCGTTGTTTGGGCGCGCAGCAGTATTGTGTTCTCTCCGGCAAAGGACGTCGTATTTGGCAAGGTGACGCGCTGCTCGGTCGCTGTGCCAAGATCACGTTCCATGACAAGCATCGCTGTGGGGACATTGATATAGGCACGCGATGGCGGAACGATGCGATATTCGTTCAGCGCCTCGGCCAGTTCTGTCGGGCTGGAATTGCTGCCTGATGATGTCATCTGACATCCAGAGAATGCAGTGACGGTCAGAAGCAATGCCCCTGCCGCTGCAATACCACGCGCTGTGTGTTTGTGCCGCGTTACCGTTGAATCCGATTTCGCAAACGTATTGTTTTCTATCATGACCTGTCCGACAGGATGCAGACCTGTTGACGCTGCGCGACTGGGCCAAGCCCACACGCGCGCCCTTGGTCAGCTATGGTCTGAAGACCACGCCTGTTCCTTGCCTCTGCCTCTGTTCCGAGCCCACTCTTTGCGGTGGATCACAGCTTTATTTTATGTCCAAAAATCGTATTTCTACACGAACGATAATACATATCGTCTCAAGATTAAGCAATCTTCTTAGGAGGGTGCGGCGAAGAGAGTACGGGGGCAAGAATGGCTCACAACCCTACCGCGACCCATCTGTGAGCCATCACACGCTCCTATAGTGTGCCTTAAACATCATTACCACATATAGGTCGCATAAATAGGCCAACTACAAGATACCTGTGATTTTCCGGTGGCGAGGCTGTGTTGCGCAACAGCAACAAAGCCTCGCGTTTCAACCGATGGCTTAGCGCCGCGCGCGCTGTTTGCCCAGCTCGCGGTCCAGAATGTTGCGCATCTTGTCAACGGCAGCGGTCACTGCGGACTGGATCGTGTCGGCCGTGGCCGTGGCGGTGACGGGCTGACGCCCTTCAAGGCGGGCTTCGACCATGCAGCGCTTGTCATCAGGGCCGCTCTTTTCTGCATTCTGGTCTTGCAGATGCACTTCGATCCGCGTGATCGGCCCAGAGACGGCACCGAGCTTCGACTCCAGCACGGTTTCGACGAAGCGTACGACGTCTTCGCGCCCCGCGATGGTGTTGTCGGTGTTGACCTGAATCTGCATGGTGTCTGTCCTTTCATAGTGTCTGAACTGGATTTATGCATTCAGACGCATGGCTGCAATCACTTGGCGCTTACTTGCGCAGAAATTCGTGAATGACACAGCGGGGGCCCGCGTCCCGAACAGGCAGGCGGGTGTTCAGGTGCCACTGGGCGGGGTCAAATTCGGGAAAGAACGTATCGGCACCGGGCACGTCCAGATCAACCTCGGTAATCAGAAGCCTGTGCGCCAATGGCAGAAAAGCGCGGTATATGCCTGCGCCGCCAATCGCATAATGGCGCAGATACCCTGTTGCACGCGCTTGTGCGACCGCCCCCTCCAGCGGCAGGAACAGCGCGTCGGTGCCGTCATCTGCAGGGCGCGAGGTCACTACAATGTTCAACCGGCGCGGCAATGGCCGTTTGGGCAGGCTGTCCCATGTGTTGCGCCCCATGATGATGGCACCGCCAAGGGTTTCGCGCTGGAAAAAGGCCAGATCTTCGGGGGCGTGCCACGGAATGGTGTTGTTCATGCCAATAGCGCCATTGCGCGCGCGCGCCACAATCACTGTTATCATGGCGCTATACCGCGACCGGGGCTTTTATCGCGGGATGCGGATCGTAGCCGTCGATGCGGAAATCCTCAAACCGGAAATCGAAAATGCTATCGACATCGCGCAGGATCTGCATGTGCGGCAGCGGCATGGGGGCGCGGGCAAGTTGGGTGCGGACCTGATCCATGTGGTTGGAATAGATATGCGCATCGCCCAACGTGTGCACGAATGTGCCCGGCACCAGCCCTGTCACCTTGGCCAGCATCAGTTGCAGCAGCGCATAAGAGGCGATGTTAAAAGGCACCCCGAGGAACATATCGGCAGACCGCTGATAGAGTTGCAGATGCAGCTTGCCGCCCAACACGCGCACTTGCCACAAGGTGTGACAGGGCGGCAGCGCCATATCGGGCACATCGGGCGGGTTCCATGCCGACACGATCATGCGGCGGCTGTCGGGGCTGTCAGTGATCTGGCGCAGGAGTTCGGAAATCTGGTCAACACCGCCGAAATCGCGCCACTGACGCCCGTAAACCGGACCAAGATCGCCCTCTGCATCGGCCCATTCGTTCCAGATCGAGACGCCATTTTCCTGTAGATACCGGATATTCGTGTCACCCGACAGAAACCACAGCAATTCATGGATGATGGATTTCAGATGCACGCGTTTGGTGGTGACAAGCGGGAACCCGTCGGCCAGATCATAGCGCATCTGCATCCCGAACACCGACAGGGTGCCGGTGCCGGTGCGGTCATCTGACGGCACTCCGTGATCCAGAATATGCTGCAATCCGTCCAGATACTGTTTCATTGCGCCCTTAACCTACCAGATGAAGTGGGGCGCAGCATAAGCTGGATAGGATTGATTCTGAAACCCCCATTGCACCGCGCGGGGGGACTGTTATCTTCATGTGAAAAGGGAGATTGAACATGCGCTATCTGCACACAATGGTTCGGGTCAAGGATCTGGACACCTCGATCGCATTCTACAAACTGCTCGGCCTGACCGAGATACGCCGCAACGAGTCCAAGGCGGGCCGGTTCACGCTGGTGTTCATGGCCCCGCCAGACCAGCCGGAATGCCCGGTTGAGTTGACCTATAACTGGGACGGTGATGATGGACTGCCATCTGACAGCCGCCATTTCGGGCATCTGGCCTATGCTGTCGATGACATTTACGCGAAATGTGCGGAATTGCAGGCCGCAGGCGTCACCATCAACCGGCCCCCGCGGGACGGGCGTATGGCCTTTGTGCGCTCGCCTGACAATATCTCGATCGAGCTGCTGCAAGCCGGTGATGCCCTTCCCCCGCAAGAGCCTTGGGCAAGTATGGAGAGCACCGGACATTGGTGAGCCCGCGCCGCATTTGACGCTGACTGGCTAAAACACCGATTCGCGCGGCGCGGTGCAAATGGGGCGTGACTGTGCGTGACAGTCACGCCTTTACTGCGCACGTTGGAAACAAAACATGCCGCGCCGTGCATTGTTTCCAAACGCAGGACAAAAACTGGGAAAAATTGTCAGGAAAGCGGCAATGGTTTGACATGGTCCATAAAGATGCTGCCATCTATTTTCATCATGGTTTTTATGTAAATTTATCGAAGCTTTTATTCGCCAGACTTTTTGCGATTGAGAGCGACACCCGACTGTATGCGGCTGAAGTCACGCCGGCAAAGACCATTCAAAGGACGGATTGCCCCCTTATGAAACTTGTCTCACGCCGCAAGAGCAGCACTCCAGCAAGCCCGAAGCACTTGCATCAGGTTGACGAGAGTGTCAAAGCCGCATTCATGGGGCCACGACATATTACCTTGCCAACACACGCCAACGCGCGGGCCGTCATCTGGGTCGTTGGGCTGACATGCCTTGCAGAGGTTGTGCTGACGCTGGCCGAAGCGGCGGGTTTGGGCGGGCTGGCGTTGCGGCGCACATTCCTGTTGCACGGCGCGTTCTGGAACGGGCTGTTGGCAGGCTGGGAGCCTATGTATCCGTTCCAGCGCGAGGCTATGTTTGTCACTTATGCCCTGCTGCATGGCGGATTGTTGCATCTGATCGGCAATATGGTGGCGGTGCTGGCCCTTGGCGGCATTGCCGTGGCGCGGATCGGGCAAAAAGGGTTTATCCTGCTTTACGCCATCTCGGCCATCGGTGGCGGCGTCGGGTTTGCCTTGCTGTCAAACAGCGAGACGCCAATGGTGGGCGCGTCCGGTGCGGTCTTTGGGTTGATCGGCGCTTGGAAGTTCTGGGAATGGCAGATGCGCCAGCATCTTGGCAGCCCCATGCGGCCCCTGTGGCAATTCATGCTGGGGCTGGTGTTGCTGAACCTTGTCTTATGGCTGGCTTTGTCCGGTCTGCTGGCATGGGAAGCGCATCTTGGTGGCTTTGTGGCCGGTGTACTGTTTGCGGCCATCGTCACCCCAAGCCTGCGCTACCGGGTCTAGGGTCAGGCCGCCTCCAACGCGGCGATGATCGCGCCGAAATCCACCGCTTTCAGCGATGCCCCGCCAACCAGCGCACCATCGACATTGGCAATGGCGAATATCTCGGCGGCATTGCCGGGCTTGACCGACCCCCCATAGAGCAACGAGATCGCCTGATCCGGCAGGTTCGCGCGCAAGGCATCATGCACTTCGGTGATCTGTTCCAGCGTCGGCGTGCGCCCTGTGCCAATGGCCCAGACAGGCTCATACGCAATAACGGTATTGGCCGAGGTGGCCTCGTCGGGCAGGGATTGCGCCAGTTGGCTGAGCACCACATCCAGCGTCTGGCCCGCGTCGCGCTGGGATTCAGTCTCGCCTATGCAGATGATGGCGACAAGCCCTGCTGCGTGGGCGGCGGCGGCCTTCGCGGCCACCTGCGCTGACGTCTCGGCATGGTCGGCGCGGCGTTCGGAATGGCCCAGAATAACTTGTCGCGCGCCTGCATCGGCCAGCATTTGCGCAGAAATGTCGCCTGTATGTGCGCCTGTGGTCTGCGCATGGCAGTCCTGCCCGCCAACCATCACGGCACTGCCGCTTAGCGCGTCGGCCATAGCGCATACGAGCGTGGCCGGGGGACACAGAAGGATACCGCATTTGGCGTCAGGAAAACCGGCTGCCAAGGCGCGCGCTTCATCAAGATCGGCGCGCAGACCGTTCATTTTCCAGTTTCCGGTAGCGAGTTTGCAAGCATGCGACATGGCAATATCTCCTTTTTAACCAGAGATACGCGCCCTGCGCGCGCGATGCAATCAGCCGGTTGCCTTGGCCTGGCCCATACGGGCCGTCAATGTCTCGACATCATCAAACTTGATGGATTCGCCGCATCCGCAGGCTTCGGTCACGTTCGGGTTGCGGAATTTGAAGGCACTTTCGATCAATCCCATTTCATAATCAATTTCGGTGCCGAACAGGAACATCTGCGCCATTGGCGCGATGATGACGCAGGCATCGTCCTGCACCACCAGTTCTTCATGCTCCTGCACCTCCTGCGCGGTCTCCATGGTGTATTCCATGCCCGCACAGCCGCCTTTCTTGACACCCACGCGTAATCCCTTCGCGCCCTCGCGCTCCATCAGGCGGCGGATCTGGCGCACGGCAGCCGGCGTCAGTGTCACAGGGGATTTTCCGGGTATTCCAAACATTATCTTATCCTTGTCCGTCAGTCTTTGGCAACATGCGCGCAGGGGTGCCCGCAACTGTTGCGCCTACGCCCACATCGCGGGTGACAACCGCCCCCGCCGCAATGATCGCGCCGTCACCGATGGTGACACCGGGTAGTATGATCGCACCACCACCGATCCAGACATCTGCGCCAATGGTGATCGCGCGCCCCCACTCTTCGCCCAATGCGCGGCGGGCCGGGTCGCGCGGATGATCCGCAGTCAGGATCTGCACATTCGGTCCGATCTGGGTGCGTGCACCGATGCGCACCTCGCAAACATCGAGGATCACGCAGTTGAAATTCACAAAACAGCCCGCGTCGAAATGAATATGCTTGCCATAATCGACATGAAAGGGGGCGCGGATGATGGCGTCATTCCATGTGCCCAACAACTCGCGCATCAACTCTGCGCGCACATCCTCGCCGTCAATCGTCTGGTTATAGGCCCGCATCAGACGCTGTGCGCGGCGCCGGATCGTGACCAGTTCAGCCGCGCCCGGATCATAGGGCGCGCCTGCAAGCATCTTGTCGCGCTCCGACACGCGGCCATCCATTACATGAACCCCAGTTCCAGCCGTGCTTCGTCCGACATCATGTCCATGCCCCATTGCGGGTCAAAGGTCATTTCAACATCCACCGATTGCACACCGGGCACCGCACTCATGGCATCCGACACCCAGCCCGGCATTTCGCCCGCGACAGGGCAGCCAGGGGCTGTCAGCGTCATGATGACATTGACCTTGCCCTCATCTTCCACGGTGATCGTGTAGATCAGGCCCAGATCATAGATATTCACCGGGATTTCAGGGTCATAGACAGTCTTGCACGCCTCGACCAGCGGCTCGTACAGCGGGTGCTCCGTGCTGGAGGGCTTGATCAGCAGATCGCCTTCGTTTTGTTCAGTGCTCATGCGCACCCCTTCCGCATAAATGGGCGCGGGGCTTAGGTTCCCGCTATACCTGACCAGTTATATAAGAAAAGATCGGCGCGCGTCCAGTCCAGTCGCTTGGTTACAACACGTAGCGGCTCAGGTCAGCAGATCGTGACAGATCGCCCAAGTTCGTCTCGACATAATCTGCATCGACGACAACCGTCTCGCCGCTTCGGTCTGGCGCATGAAACGACAATTCCTCGAACACGCGCTCCATCACGGTATAAAGCCTGCGCGCGCCAATGTTCTCGACCGACTGGTTCACATCGGCGGCGATCTTGGCGAGGGCGGCGATTCCGTCTTCGGTAAAGCTGACCTCCAGCCCCTCGGTCCCCAGCAGGGCCGTGTATTGGCGTGTCAGTGCGTTGTCCGTCTCGGTCAGGATGCGCACGAAATCCCCCTCGGTCAGGGCGCGCAATTCCACGCGAATGGGCAAACGGCCCTGCAATTCGGGCAAAAGGTCCGAAGGTTTGGCAATATGAAAGGCACCGCTTGCGATGAACAGAATATGATCGGTCTTGACCGGCCCATGTTTGGTGCTGACGGTCGTGCCCTCGATCAGCGGCAGCAGATCGCGCTGCACCCCTTCGCGGCTGACATCCCCGCCCCGCATTTCGGACCGGGCACAGACCTTGTCGATCTCGTCCAGAAAGACGATGCCGTTTTGCTCGACCGCCTCTAGGGCGGCAGCCTTGACGGCCTCATCATCCAGCAGCTTGTCAGCTTCCTCGGCCACCAGCAGATCATGGCTTTCCTGCACGGTGACCTTCTTGCGCATGGTGCGCCCGCCCATCGCCTTGCCGAATAACTCGCCCAGATTCATCATCTGCCCGCCCTGCTGGCCGGGCATGTCGAACATGGCCCCCATCGGGTTGGAGGTATCTGCAATCTCGATCTCGATCACCGTATCGTCCAACTCGCCCGCCAGCAGCTTGCGGCGGAACATCTCGCGCGTGCCTTCGCGCGCGCCCTCGCCTGCGATGGCCGCAATCACTCGGTCTTCGGCGGCTTGTAGCGCGCGGGCTTTCACATCCTCGCGCATCTGCGCGCGGGTCATCACGATGGAGCTGTCCACCAGATCGCGGATGATCTGCTCGACATCGCGGCCGACATAGCCCACTTCAGTGAATTTCGTGGCCTCAACCTTCAGAAACGGCGCGCGCGCCAGCTTTGCCAGACGGCGGCTGATTTCGGTCTTGCCCACACCTGTGGGGCCGATCATCAGGATGTTCTTTGGGTAAACCTCTTCCTGCAAATCGGCAGGCAATTGCTTGCGCCGCCAACGGTTGCGCAGGGCCACCGCCACGGCGCGCTTGGCGTCCTTCTGGCCGATGATGAAACGGTCAAGCTCCGAGACTATCTCGCGCGGGGTCAGGTCGGTCATGCGCTGATCTTCTCCACTGTCAGGTTGCCATTGGTGTAGACACAGATATCCGCCGCAATCGCCATTGCGCGCCGCGCCACATCCTCGGCAGAAAACTCTGTTTCCATCAAGCCGCGTGCGGCGGCCAGCGCGAAATTCCCGCCCGATCCAATGGCTGCGACATCATGTTCCGGTTCCAGCACATCGCCTGCGCCGGTGATCACGAACATGTCGCGCCCGTCGCTGACAATCAGCATCGCTTCCAGCTTTTGCAGATATTTGTCGGTGCGCCAGTCTTTCGCCAACTCAACGCTGGCCCGCGCCAACTGGCCGGGGGTGGATTCCAGCTTCGCTTCCAGCCGCTCCAGCAGCGTGAACGCATCGGCGGTCGAGCCTGCAAAGCCTGCGACAACATCAGATCCGCCGGGCGACAGCCTGCGCACCTTGCGCGCAGACCCTTTGATGACAGTCTGGCCCAGACTGACCTGCCCGTCCCCTGCCACCACAACTTCGCCGCCACGGCGCACAGCAATGATGGTTGTGCCGTGCCATCCGGGAAATTCGCTCATCGCGCCCTCATTTTCTTGCCAGAAATACTCCCGCCGGAGGCGCATCTTTCAGCATGCACCCCCACTGGGGATTTGGGCGCGACCGGGGCCGCGCCCTGTCAGGCTTACACTGCGCCTTCGATCCAGCTTTGCAGTGCGGATTTGGGGGCAGCGCCTGTCTTGTTCGACACAACCTGCCCGTCCTTGAACAAAAACAGCGCCGGAATGCCGCGAATGCCCATCGAGGCGGCGGTGTTGGGGTTTTCGTCCACATTCACCTTGGCGATCTTGATGCGGCCGTCAAATTCGGCGGCGAGTTCTTCCAGTGCCGGGCCGATCTGCTTGCAGGGGCCGCACCATTCGGCCCAGAAATCCACCACGACGGGAATGTCGGACTGGCGCACTTCGGCATCAAAGGTGGCATCGGTAACAGCTATTGTGGGCATCGGCCTCTCCAATCTGGGTTTGGGTTCATGGTCTAACTATGCCTCGCGCGCAGCGGATTCAAGCGCTGCCCGCGCAAGGGCGGCATCGGTGAGGGGGGCGGGCAGGTCCATCACCTCTCCCGTCGTGGTCCAGAGCAGCGCCACGCGGATCTCGCGGCCGGCAAAAACCTGCGCCAAGGCCTGCCGATACGCGCCCATCTGGCGCAACAGCCCCTCGGGGACATCCTGCGCGCGGTCCGGCACAAGCCGGTTGGATTTGTAATCAACCGCCAGCACATGCCCGTCATTCACCACCATCCGGTCAATGATGCCAAACAGGAGTTGGCCCGCCAGTTCTGCGGTTATTTCAACCTCTGCCAGTGTTCCGGGCGCAAAAAGCGGCGCATTGGCGGGGGTGTCCAGCACATTTGCAACTTCGAGCATCAGATCGGCCAGATCGGCTGGCACCCCCTCTTCTGTGTTGGCAAGAAGATCGCGCGCGGCCTGCTCCCACCGGTCGCGCGGCCAGAGCGGCAGATGTTCCAGCAACACATGCAGTTGCGCGCCGCGTGCAAGGGCCAGTTCGCTGACCTCACCCGCCTCGCCCGACAAGGCTTTGGCACCGCCAAGGTTCGACGGCGACAGCACGCGCGGGCCGGGTGCGGGGGGCGCTGCGCGGTCCCATAGCAGTGCTGGCACCGCGTCACGCGATGCGGATTGCTGGTCTTTTGCGTGGTCCGCAGCAAGCGGCCAGTCCAGATGCTGATGGCGCAGGCCTGTCCCTGTCGGAAAGTCACACGCGACAGCGCCGACATGGCCCAGCCCGTCGGCAATGCGATTGTACCAGCATTCGGGCGCTTTCACAGTGCCCGCCCCCGCCACAATCAGCCAGCTTTCCGCCCGCGTCATCGCGACATAGAGCAGGCGCGCATCTTCCTGCGCGCGCAAATCGGCGGCCGCGTCAATGGCGGCTTGCAAGCTGGGCGGCGTGTCATCCTTGCTGCCGCGCCAGCCCAATGCCCCGCCAAGATCGTAAAACTGTCGCCGTTCGGTTGCGGAATAATCGGCGGTGTCGGGCAGAATGACCACGGGTGCTTCCAGCCCCTTGGCACCATGCACAGTCATCACCCGCAACCGCCCGCCTGCGGCGTCCAGCTCGCGTTTGATCTGCACATCGCCATGATCCAGCCATGCAAGAAAGCCGGTCAGGCTGGGAACCTCGAGGCGTTCATAGGCCAATGCCTGCGCCAAAAAGGCGTCGATTCCGTCCTCTGCCTCATTCCCCAGACGCGCGATCAGGCGGCGGCGGCCTTCATGGCGGGTCAGCAAGCGCTCGATCAGGTCATAGGGGCGCAGGAAATCTGTCTGGCTGCGCATGTCATTGAGCACGTCCAGTGTTGCGGCATCGCCGCTTTCGCGCAGTTTGGTCCACAAATGCGCGCCCCCGCGCCCCTGCGCCAGCCGGAACAGCGCATCCTCGGACCAGCCCAGCAGGGGGGCGCGCAGGCAGGCGGCGAGCGACAGGTCATCTTCCGGGGTGGCGAGAAAGGCCAGAAATGCGGTCAGGTCGCGCACGGCCATCTCGCCGCCCAGCCGCAACCGGTCAGCGCCCGCAATTTCCAGCCCTTCGGCCTTGCACGCGGCAATAATCTCGTGGAACAGCGCGTTGCGGCGGCGCACAAGGATCAGCACATCCCCTTCCGAGAGGGGCCGCGCGCCGCCTTTTTCCGGCACGGCTATGCGCGCATCAATCATGGTGCGCAACTCAACCGCGATCTTGCGGGCCAGTTGGCGGTGGTGGTGTTCTTCGGGCAGCACATCGACCGGGTCGAACCAGTCAGGCTTTTCTGGCGCATCGGGCCGCGCGATCACCGGCCACAGATCAACCCGTCCGGGCTGGCTGGCGTTGAAGGCAATATGCTGCGGCGGGCCGCCCAGCCCTGTATCACGCGGCGGGTGGAATGTGGCATCGACGGTGCGCAAAATCGCATCGGACGAGCGAAAGGAATGCGCCAGAAGCGCCTCATTCAAGCGCAAATCGACATGGGCCAGCTTTTCGCGGAATTGCGCCTGCATCTGGTCAAACACGGCCAGATCGGCCCCTTGAAAGGAATAGATCGACTGTTTCTTGTCGCCCACCACGAACAAGGTCCGGCTGGCGTCACGTGCGCCGATGCCTGCGGTGAATTCCTGCGCCAGTTGTTCAACCACATGCCATTGACCGGGCGAGGTGTCTTGCGCTTCATCCACCAGAATATGATCAACCCCGCCATCGAGTTTGAACAGCACCCATTGCGCCACCGATGGATCGGTCAGCAACTGGCCCGCGCGGGCAATCAGATCGTCAAAATCCAGCCATGCGCGCGCCGCTTTGGCCTGCGCATAGGCGGGCAGAAAGGCGCGCGCAAAGCGGTGCAGCGCGATGGCGCGCGTATAGGCCACCAGCCCAAGGCGGCGGGTACGCGCCCCTTCAACCCGCGCCATCAACTGGTTTAGCGGATCAATCAGCGCGCCCAAGGCCTTTTGCGTGGCTTTGGTGGGGAAACTGCCGATCTTGGCGGTGAAGGGCTCTTTCGCGCCCGCCCCCGTCAGAAAAACCCCTTCCAGCGCAGTCAGGGTGGCCAGATCGGGACTGCCAAAGGCGATCTGGCGCAACTTGGCGGCGGCCTTGGTGTCGTTTGTGCTGCCCATATCCAGATAGGGCAGAACCTCATCCATCAGCGCCGCTTCACTGCCCAGACACACCTCGGCCAGAAGCTGGCTCTCGTCATAGGCGGGCGGCAGATCAAGTGCTGCGCGCAACGCGGCTTCCGGCACGTCGCCGTCAAAGCTGCGTGGATGGCTGCATATTTCGCGCAGCAGATCATCCAGTTCCGCGCCGGTGAACACAGCTGCCAGACCGCCTAACGCGGCCTGCCCCGGCCCTTCGGCCAGCGCGTCCAGCACATCCGAACGCAGCGCATGGGCAGAGCGGTCGTCCATTTCGGTAAAGGCCGGCGACAGCCCCGCTTCCAGCGGAAAGCGGCGCAAAAGTGCTGCGCAGAAGGAATGGATGGTCTGGATTTTCAGCCCGCCCGGCGCTTCGATCGCGCGGGCGAACAGGCGGCGGGCATCGGCCAGACTGTCGCCCGGTTCTTCGTTAATGCGGGCAAGGGCGGCGCGCAAATCCCCCTCAGGCAGCATGGCCCATTTGCCCAACAGGCCGAACAGGCGGTTTTGCATCTCGGACGCGGCGGCCTTGGTGTAGGTCAGGCACAAAATGCGCTGCGGCTCTACCCCGCGCAGCAGCAGGCGCGCCACGCGGTCGGTCAAAACCTTGGTCTTGCCGGAGCCCGCATTGGCCGACAACCAAGTCGAATCCAACGGACTGGAGGCGCGGTTCTGCGCAAGGGTTGCTTCGTCAAACTGCATCTTCATCCCCCACAGGCACGACAACAGGCGCGTCCTGCATCACCCATTCGCCAAAGCGCGACAGGTGGTCATAGTCCGACACCTCGCGTTCATGCAGCAACATGCGCCGCGCGGGAAACCCCTTTTTCGGTTCCAGATAGGCGCGGATCAGGTCTTCGAACTGTGCACGGGTTTGGGCGATGATCGCGGGCGTGATCTCGGTCATTTCCGGCTTGGGGCTGGAGCCGAGACCCAGATAGGTGATCTGGGCGACCTCGCGCAGGCCCAGCGCCTCAAACGCGCCAGCATCAGCCATCATCGCCTGCAACAAAAGCTGCTTGTCGAAATGTTCCTGCATCTTCTTGGTGGGGGCCTGTCCGGTTTTGTAGTCGATGATATGGATGCGCCCGTCGGGCCATTCATCAATGCGGTCGGGCTTGGCGGTCAGGGTAAAGGCGGGGTCATTCAAGACCAGCGCGCCGCCCTCTTCCAGCATCAGCACGCGCCCCGGCTGCGCCAGATGGAATTGCAAGAACGCAGCCGCTGCCCGCGACATGCGCGCCTGCCACAGAATGCGCGCGGCCGGCCAAGGCACCTCGCGCGCCAAAACGTTCTCGGCCATGCGTGTCAGTTGCGCAAAGGGGTCATGTTCGAGCGCGGCGCGGGTGAAATCCTCTAGCACCTTGTGCAACACTGTGCCGCGCAACAGGGCATCGGGCGACGGGTGCAGCGGGTTCAGCTTGCGCAAGCCAAGCACATATTTCGCATAGGTTTCATAAGGGTCACGGATCAGCCGGTTGATGGCTGTCACCGGCAACTGGCGCGGGCGCGCACTGACAGGCGGGGCGGGGGCGGGGCGCGGGGCGCGCATATCCGCCGGGATGGTGCGAAAATCGGCGTCAAAGCCCTGCGCCATGTCCAGCCATGCCTGACCGCGCGCGCGCATCTGCTGCAAGGCAGGCTTCCCCGCGTCTGGCAACCCGTCCAGCAGGTTGGTCAGCCGGTTGAGCCAGCGCGAAGGCACGGTCTGCGCCTCGGAATTGCGCACGGCGCGGCTAAGGATAACTTCGCGCGCCGCGATGGCTTGCTGAAAGTCATGCGCCGCAAGGCCGATCTGGCGTTCGGGCAACAATAGCCCCGCATCCGCACGCATCCGGCGGTTCAGCCAAGGGTCGGGATCGGGCGCTTTCGGCCAGACCCCCTCATTCAACCCTGCCAGAATGACCAGATCCGCGCCTTGCACGCGCGCCTCCAGCGTGCCCCAGATCATGATGCCGGGGTGGGCGCTGACAGGTTCGCGCACCTCGAACCCTTGCAGATAGCTGGTAAGGAAAGCGTCATAATCGGCGGGGTCAAGCGCGCCGCCATGTCCTGCCTCGCGCGACAACTCCGCCATCGCGCGGTGGGCCTGCTCGCCTGCGGCGGCGCGCCACAATTCGCCGGTGCCCCCTTGCGGGCCCCCTGCCAGCGCTTCGGCCAAAGCCAGATGTGTGGCGACATGGTCGGCCAAGGGCCGCGCGGCGGGGTCGGGCATGGGGGGCAAGGTGGCAATCAACCATTCTGCCCAATCGGCACATTTGGCCGCGACACCAAAGCCGCGCAAGAAATCGGCATCGGGAAAGGCCACACCCTTGCGGCGAATGCGCAATTCCAGATCGCGCGTGTGCAGCAGATGATCGCCCCGCCCGCCCGCGCTATGGGTCAGCGGGTGTTTGAGCAGGGTCAACAGCGCCTGCCCGTCCAGCTTGCGGCGCATGATGCCTGCGATATGGCGCAAAAATCGCCCCGGCGCGGACATGGCCAGCGGGCGGCCTGCGCTGTCATCAGGGGTGATGCGCCAGTAATCCAGTGCCGCGCTGACCTGTCGCGTCAGGTCGCGGTCAGGGGTAATCAGGGCGGCGCGCTGGCCTGCCTCGGCCGCGTGGCGCAGGCGCAAAGCGATGGCCTGCGCTTCCATGCGCGGCGACGGGGCTTCGATCAGGGTCAGGCCCGCACACCCTTCGGCAATGCCTTGCAGGTTTGGTCCGTCCTGCATCCATTGATCGGTGACAGGGGCGGGGCGCAGGGCCAGCGACACAAGCCGGTTGCGCGCGGGCGCAGGGGCGGGGGCATCGTGCCACGGGCGCACCTGTTCTGGCGCGCTGTCCAGCGCATTGCACAGGCTGAGAAAGCGGTATTGCGGATGATCCTCGGGGGCGGCCCCTTTGGCCAGATCGTCCCATGTCGCGGCGGGCATGTCGAAATCAAACCCCGGCAAAACCACAGCCCCTTGCGGCAATTTCGCCACTGCCTGCATCAGCAGCGCGGTTGTGCCGCGCGAGCCGGTTGAGCCTGCGATGATGACCGGGTCTGCGGGCGGATGGGTCTGCCAATGGGCAATCAACGCCTCGGCCTGTGCGCGGATACGCCCTTCGGCATCGGGCGCATCTGCCTGCACCACCTGTTCGGCCAGATTGATAAAGGCCAGACTGCGTGCCCAATGGCCGGAATGGCGGCTGACATCCAGATCGCGCAACACCTGCGGCGGCACGCCTTCGGCCTGCATTTCGGCGAATAACCGCGCCAAGCTGTCGGCCAGATCATAGATCGCGCTGCGCGGGGCCAGATCGGGGGCGCTGCGCAGCAACTTGTCGATCAGTTGCGCCAGTTCCAACCGTCTGCGCAGGGGCGGCATGGGCGGCGGCAACAGGCTTGCTCCCTCAAACAACAGCGGTGCGCTGATAAGGCGGATGCGCGGCAACAGCCCCGGCCCTTGCGCCACCAACGCCTCTCGGACACGGGTCCGCATACGCGCAGAGTTCACCAGCAGCGTGACGCGCGCGCGGGCCTCAGGGGTCAAGGGGGTCAGGCGGGCTTGCAACCCGTCGGCAAGTGCGCGCGGGAAGTCCACGCCTGCGGGCAAGGCAAACAGATGTGCGTGGCGGGGATCATCTTGAAACATTGCCACTCCTGTCAGGCGGGGCCGCTATGGGCAGTTGCAAGCGCGCGCAGCAGATCAGACCAGCGCGGGTCAGTGGCCGCGAAGTGCAGCGCGCGGGCGTCAGGGTCAACGCCGGGTTCCAGCGTCAGATGCAGCGCCGATGCAGGGCGATATGTGCCCAGCCGTTCGGGCCACTCGACAAGGCAGATCGCTTCATCAAAGGCCTGTTCCAACCCCAGTTCCAACGCATCATACGGGTCTGACAGGCGGTAGAGGTCGGCATGCCACAACTCGACCGCGTCCAGATCATACGTCTGCACCAGCGTAAAACTGGGCGAGGGCACATCTTCATAGCGCCCAAGCTCTGCCAGCCGCGCCTGTATCAGCGCACGGGCAAACAGGCTTTTGCCTGCACCCACAGGACCGGACAGCAAAACCACATCACCAGCCACAAGCCCCCGCGCCAGCCGCGCGGCAATCGCGGCGGTTTGCTCTGGCGCGGAACTGGTCAGGTGAAGGGTGCAATCATCACTCATCAGAGGGTTCTGCCATGTCTGCCGGACCACTGCCAGACCTGAATGCTTGCCCGGTCTAATCGGGAATATCCAACCCGCTGGGCACCGCATCCGGCACACCAAACCGCCCTTGCAGCGCGACGGGGTCGTCGAGCGTTTCCAGAAAGGAAATCAGCAGCGAAATTTCATCGTCTTGCAAGATGACAAGCGGGCGCTGCGCCATTGCGCGGGCGGCGGCCGATGTGATCAATTCGCGCTGGTGGGCATCGCGCGTGGCGGCGTAATCATCCGCATCTTGCCCCAGATCAGGCAGAACGGCCTGCGGCTGATAGGCAGCAAGCCCTGCGACCGGGTCCAGATGATGGCGCAAAAAGGCGCGCAAGTCGGCAAAGGCCCCTGCATGGCCCCAAGGGCCGGTTTGCAGCACATTGCGCAGCATGGGTGTGCGAAAGGCATACGCATCCGCCGGGTCCAGCGTTACAGCCGCGCGCCCGATATCGCGGGTATAGCCATCCGCGTCACGCTCCTTGCCCGGCCCGATCGGGGGCTGGCCCATGGCGTGGAATTTCTGGTCACTCAGCAAAGGGCCGGAATGGCAGGATGCACAATTCGCGCGCCCGTAAAACAGGCGCATCCCTTCGCCAGCTTGCGCCGACAGGGCCGCAACCTCGCGCAGATACTGGTCGAAAGGGGTCTTATCGGCGCGAAACTCCACCTCGATAAAGGCCGCAAGCGCATTCGCAATCTCGTCCATCGTGACAGGGGCGCTGTGCCCGCGCCACGCAGCAAACGCAGCGCGGTAGGCTGACAGCCCATCCACCCGCGCGGCCAGCAGCGCCCATGCGCCGTCATCACCATGAATACGCTCTGCCGCAACGGCGTCGGCAATCGGGTTATCACCGGGGCGACCTGCCATTTCTTCTGGTGACAACACAGGAAACATCGCCTGCGCCGCCAGAAGCGAGTCGAGCGCCATGTAGTCAAGCGGGCCTTGCGGGGTCAGAAACCTGCCGGGGGTATCGGGGGGCATCTCAACCCGGCCATCGTGAAACAGGGTCCGCACATCCCGCGCCCCAAGGTTCCAGAGGGCGGGCGCATTGCGCGGAATGCGCCGCACCGCTGCATGTGGCCCTTCGGGTGTGCGCGCCTCTCCCAAACCTTGCGCGCCTGTGCCCAGACCCAGCGAAACCCCATCGCCCGCAGCAAGGCGGGGATGGTGGCATGTGGCGCAAGCGATATCTTTATTGCCCGACAGGATCGGGTCAAAGAACAACAGATGGCCAATGCGGGCCAGCGTGTCATCCACCTCGCGGTAACTCTGGTCGGTCAACGGGTCTGGCAGCCCCTTACTCTGGCGGTGCAACACGTCTTGGGTGATGGGCCGCGTTGCAGGTCGCGGGGCGCGCAAAGGGGCATGGCTGGGGGCCGCCCCTTGTCGCGGTGCCGGCACAGCGCGCGCCCGCGGGGCGGCGACAGGGTGTGCGACCTCGGGCGCGGACGGGGTCAGAAACAAATCTTGCAGCAGGCGGCTGGCCTCTGGGTCGCCTGCTTGCTCCAACCTGCGCAGGGCGGTGAAGGCGGTGAAGAAATCGCCCTGCTGCATGGCGGCATAGCCTTGGTTCAGCGTTTGCCCCTGCGCCAGTTTGACACCAAAACCCGCAGCCAGACTGGCCACAAGCGCCGCCGCGCATAGACGCGCACCCGTGTTTGACAGGCAGAGTATTTTCATTTCATCACAATCACTGATCGGGCAATGCAGCCCAGTTTACCGCCCCTGCCGGGTTTGACAAATGTATTCCGCCCAAGGTTGCGGGTGCATGGACAATTTTGCACGCCAAAGTGACAGGGCTGCACAATGTGCCGCAGGGTGTGCCCCCTCGTCTTTGGGGGGAAGCTGCGCTAAGCAGCCCACACCCCTCAACCGGAGCCATCTGATGCATATGCCCCTGCCCCTGACCCGCGATCTGGTGTTGATCGGTGGCGGGCACACGCATGCGCTGGTGTTGCATCGCTGGGCCATGCACCCCCTGCCCGGCGTGCGTGTCACCGTGATAAACCCCGACCCGGTTGCGCCCTATACCGGCATGTTGCCCGGCTTTATTGCAGGGCATTACAGGCGCGAAGAGTTGGATATAGACCTTGTGCGCCTTGCACGGCGCGCAGGCGCGCGGCTGGTGATGGGCAAGGCCAGTGGATTAGACCGCGCTGAAAAGCTGGTGCATGTGCAGGGCCGCCCCCCCATTGCCTATGATCTGGCTGCAATTGACATAGGCATCACATCTGATCTGCCGATGATACCCGGCTATGGCGATCATGCGGTTTCAGCAAAACCACTGGGGCGCTATGCGCAGCAATGGCAAGACTGGTGCGCAAGGCTGAAGACGGGGGCGGTGGCCGCACGTATCGCCGTGATCGGCGGCGGTGTCGCGGGGGTGGAGCTGGCGCTGGCGATGGCTTACCGGCTGCAACCGCACGCGCCACAGATCACCATCCTACAATCTGGCGCGCTGTTGCCCAATATCGGCGCACAGGCGCGCAAGCGGCTTATCGGCCATCTGGAGCGGTTTTCGGTCACAATCGTTGAGCAGGCCAAGGTCACGGACGTAACCCCGCAGGGCGTGACTTTGGCCGATGGCACGCAGATCGCGGCCAGTCTGGTGCTGGGGGCGGCAGGCTCGCGCCCGCAAGACTGGTTGCAAGATACAGGGCTGGAGTTGGCAGACGGGTTTGTCACAGTGGACCCTTATCTGCGCTCTGTCACCGACCCTGCCATCTTTGCGGTCGGCGATTGCGCGCATATGGCCCATGCCCCACGCGCGAAAGCGGGGGTCTATGCTGTGCGCCAAGCGCCCTATCTGTTCGACAATCTGCGCGCGGCCCTCGGGGTCGGGCGGCTGCGCGCCTACAAGCCGCAGCGCGATTATCTGAAACTGGTATCGCTGGGCGACAAGACCGCGCTGGCTGACAAATGGTCACTGCCGCTGGAAGGGCGCTGGCTTTGGGGGCTGAAAGACCGGATCGACGCCAAATTCATGGGCCAGTTCCGCGACCCGCGCCCCATGCCGCCTGCGCTGCCGCCTGCATATGCCGATGGGCTGGCAGAGATGCTGGGCGACAAACCCCTATGCGGCGGGTGCGGGGCCAAGATGGGGGCGCAAACCCTGCGCACCGCCTTGCCGGATGTGACGCGCGCCGATGTTGAGGCCGGGATCGGGGATGACGCCGCGATCTTGCGTATGGGTGATATGCGGCAGGTGATCGCAACCGACCATCTGCGCGCATTGACAGATGACCCATGGATGATGGCCCGCATTGCCGCCACCCATGCGCTGGGTGACATATGGGCAATGGGTGCGCGCCCGCAAGCCGCACTGGCGCAAGTGACCTTGCCGCGCATGGCCCCCGAATTGCAGACCCGCACCCTGCGCGAGGTGATGGCAGGCGCACAATCGGTACTGGAACCGGCAGGCGTGGCGCTGGTCGGCGGGCATAGCGCGATGGGGGCCGAAATGCAGTTGGGCTTTACTGTCACTGGCCTGCTTGACGGGGCTGCCACCACCAAAGCCGGCGCGCAGCCCGGCGATGTGCTGATCCTGACCAAACCCTTGGGGACAGGGGTCATCATGGCCGCTGAAATGCAGTGGGCCGCACCGGGTGGGGCGGTCGCAGGGGCATTGCATGCGATGGTGCAATCACAGGGCCGCGCGGCAGAGTTGCTGGCCCCTGTGGCACATGCGATGACCGATGTAACGGGTTTTGGGCTGGCCGGGCATCTGGCGGAAATGCTGGCGCAGGACGGCTTGTCAGCGCGGCTGGACCTTGGCGCGCTGCCGGTGCTGGACGGAGCCGAAGCGCTGGTCGCGGCGGGGTATTATTCCAGCATCGCCGCAGACAATCGCGCGGCACTCGCGGGGGTGTTGGACGCGCCCGATACAGCGCGCGCGGCATTGCTGGTGGACCCGCAGACGGCAGGCGGTTTGCTGGCCGCTGTTGCCCCCGCGCAAGCAGTAGCGATTGTCGCAAAACTGCAAGAGATGGGTTTCACTGCTGCCATTGTCGGGGAGGTCACAGGCCAGAACGGGCTGCAAATTATCGCGGAGTGAGCGGGCCAGCGAATGTGGCGCTTTCAGATTCCCGATGAATCATCTGTTGAAAAACGCGGTCTGCTGCGATTTCCTGTGACTTTTCCGATAAATCGTCCAGCGCGATGCGCAAGACAGCCTGCTGCCCCTTGCGCATACGCTGATAGCTTGGGTCGTAATGCGCGGCAATCAGGCTTTCGGCCAATGTTGCGAAATCACCAGTTGCGGCCAGCGCGCGCCATGCCTCTATCTGGGCGGCGGGCTGATAGGGGCGCAAGCCCTCAATCACCGCACCCAGCTTGTCAGGCTGTTCGGCAAACTCGCTATAGGCGCGCAGAGAATAGGCCGCACGCGCGGCCACCGGCGCGTCGATTTGCACACGCGGGGCCGCTTGCATGGCGCGCCACAGCGCGGGCGGCAGGCGGATATCGCCGATGCGGTTGGACTCTGCCTCAATCAGGACCGGGCGGGTGGGGTCCAGCGCGCAGATCGCCTGCGCCAGATGCGTCTCGAACATTTTTTGCGAGGGTTGCGGCGTCAGCCCGCCAAACAGCGACCCGCGATGCACGGCCAGCCCTTCGAGATCAATCACCTGCCCGCCCCGCGCGGCAACACGTGCAAGGATTTCGGTTTTGGCGCTGCCTGTGCCGCCATCAATCAGCAGGATCGGGGCCGGAAACGTGCCGTCATAGAGCAGCGTTTGCACCAGTTTGCGGTAGCTTTTATACCCACCCTCCAGCACTTCCGCGCGCCAGCCGATCTGGCGCAGGATCGTCGCAAAAGAGCCTGACCGCTGCCCACCGCGCCAGCAATACAAAAGCGGTTGCCAGTCGCCGGGTTTGTCCGCCAATGCGCCCAGCAGGTGGTGCGCGGCATTCTGCGCCACCAGTGCTGCACCCAGTTTGCGCGCGGTAAAGGGGCTGTCCTGTTTGTAGATGGTGCCTACGCGGGCGCGCTCGTCATCATCCAAAACCGGCAGGTTGATAGCCCCCGGCAGATGATCTTCGGCAAATTCGGCAGGGGCGCGCGCGTCGATGACTGTATCGAAGCGCGCGGTTTGCAGATGTTGCAATGTGTTCAGAACAAAATTCATGGGCACCCCCTGCCGCAGCCATGGCCGCGGCAGGTCAAAAGGTCAATCCTGCGCGCGCAATGTCTGCGCGGGGCGCACGGCCAGCGGGCGCAGCGCAAAGGCCAGTCCGGCCAGCAGCGTGGCCAAGATACCCCCCACGACAATGGCAATCGCCGAGACAGGCTCGAACTGGTAACTCGACTCCATCACAAAGCGCATGACGGCCCAGGATGCCAGCGCCGCTGCCGCCAGCGCTACAAGCCCTGCCGCCGCCCCCATCAGGACAGAGCGCAGCGCGAAACTGGCCAGAATGCCCGCGCGTGACGCCCCCAGCGTTTTCATCACGGCCGCCTCATAGACCCGCGCACGCTCGCCTGCCGCTGCCGCACCGATCAGCACAACAAAGCCGGTCAGAAGCGTGGCAAGGGCGGCATAGCTGGTGGCGGTCGCCATAGTGGACAGGGCTTCGGTCACGCGTTCCGCCGCTTCGCGCACACGAATGGCGGTGATATTGGGGAACATGTTGGACAGATCGCGCAGGATCGCGCCCTCAGCCGCTTCCAGCGCGTAGACGGTGGCGATGTGGGTATGCGGCGCGGAGCGCATCGGTTCGGGCGACATTACCATGACAAAGCCAATGCCCCCGGTCGAGAAATCAACCTCGCGCAGATTGGCAATCTCGGCGGTGATGTTGCGGCCCAGTATATTGACGGTGACATTATCGCCCACGCCAAGCCCCAGATCGGCGGCTTGCTCTGCCCCGAAACTGACCAGCGGCGGGCCGGAATAATCCTCCGCCCACCAGTCGCCTGCAATCAGGCGCGTGCCGTCTGGGATGGTCGCGGAATAGCTGATGCCACGATCCCCGCGCAGCACCCAATGCCCGGCATTGGGATGCTCACGCGAAGGAATGCCGTTTATCTCAGACACCACGCCGCGCAGCATGGGGGCTGTTTCCACGCGGTCGACATTTTCATCCTCGCCCAGCCGCTCCAGAAACCCGTCAATCTGGGTGTTCTGGATATCGAGGAAGAAATAGCTGGGCGCGCGGTCGGGCAAATCCATCGTGATGGCGCGGCGCAGGTTGCTGTCAATCTGGCCGACAGCCGCCAGCACGGTCAGGCCAAGACCCAAGGACAGGATCACAGCGGTCGCCCCTTCGCGCGGATTGCCAATCGCCCCCATCGCCATGCGCAGCGCGGTGCGCCCGCGCAGCGCGCGCGCCCGCGCCAGCCTGCGGGCCAGAAACCGCACACCAAGGGCGGCCAGCGACAAGACCGCCAGCGCCCCGATCACCCCGCCCGCCGTGGCATAGGCCAGATACGGGACAGCCGCGAAGGCCGCAGCGACCAGCACCAGCCCCACAACCAGCGCCAGCGTGACCAGCAGATAGGGCCAGCGCGGCCAGCCCTTGGACGATTCAGCGACACCGCGAAAGATGGTCGCGGCGCGCACATGTTCAGTGCGTGCCAGCGGCCAGAGGGTGAAGATAAGCGCTGTCAGTGCGCCATAAAGTGCAGCCTCGATCAGCGCGCGCGATTGCACGGTGATTTCAAGATCCACCGGAATCTGATCAACCACCAAGGGGGCCACGGCAAAGGGCACCACTGCCCCCAGCGCCAGCCCCAGCGCAAGGCCGATGACCGTCAGCACGCCGATCTGCATCAGGTACACGGCAAAGATCGTGCGGCTTTCGGCACCAAGGGTCTTGAGTGTGGCAATCACATTGGTCTTGCCATCGAGATAGGTGCGCACAGCGGCAGACACACCGACCCCGCCCACAGCAAGCCCCGCAAGGCCAACCAGCACAAGGAAAGACGACACGCGGTCAATCACATTGCGGATTTGGGGGGCTGCGTTGCGGCTGTCGCGCCAGCGCACGCCTGCGCCGTCAAACTGCGTGGTGACGATGCCGCGCGCCTGATCCAGCGACAGGTCGGGCAAAAGCAGGCGGTAGTTCACTTCGTATAGCGTGCCCGGCCCCAGCAATTCGGCACTCTCCAACGCGTCGCTGCGCACCAGCGTGCGCGGGCCAAAGCCGAAATTTGCACCCAGCCCGTCGGGTTCGCGGGTGATGTGGGCGCGCAAGGTGAATTCCTGAACGCCAAGGCGGAATGTATCGCCCATCTCCAGCCCCAAGCGCTCGGCCAAGATGCGCTCCATCACGCCGCCGGGCAGACCGTCTTGCACCTCCAACGCCTGTTCCAGCGGAATGGGCGGGTCAAGCCCGATGCTGCCCACCAGCGGATAGGCCGCATCTACGCCCTTGACCTGCGTGACCGAACGTTCGGCTGTGTCGCCTGTGCCGGTCACGGCCATGGACCGGAAATCGACGATTTCCGAGACTTGCGCGGCGAAACCGTCCAGCCAGTCGCGTTCCTCCGGGGTGGCGAAGCGGTAGGTCATGCGCAATTCGGCGTCCCCGCCCAAAAGTGTCGCCCCTTCGCGCGCCAGCCCGTCATCAATCGCCCCGCGCACGGACCCGACCGCCGCGATGGCCCCGACGCCCAAGGCCAGACAGGCCAGAAACACCCAGAACCCGCGCAAGCCGCCGCGCAATTCGCGGCGTGCGATCTTCCATGCGACAGAGATCATTCAGCGGCCTCTTTGCGGTGTGTCTCGACACCTGATATCCGGCCATCGGCCAGCGTGATGACCCGGTCGCACCGCGCGGCCAGTTCAGGCGCATGGGTCACCAGCACCAAGGTTGCACCGTGGCGGTCGCGCAGGCCGAACAGAAGGTCCATGATCGCCTCGCCATTGGGGCCGTCCAGATTGCCGGTCGGTTCATCGGCCAGCAAAATATCAGGGCGCGGTGCTGCGGCGCGGGCAAGGGCCACGCGCTGCTGCTCGCCGCCCGACAACTGGGCGGGGTAATGGTCCAGCCGGTGGCCAAGGCCGACCGCGCGCAATTCTTCCTCGGCGCGGTCAAACGCATCGCGCCGGCCTGCCAGTTCCAGCGGGGTCGCAACGTTCTCGAGCGCGGTCATTGTCGGAATCAGGTGGAAAGACTGGAACACCACACCCATATGTTCCCTGCGGAACCGGGCAAGCGCATCTTCGCCAAGGGCAGTCAGATCATGGCCAAGCGCCGACACTGCCCCGGATGTTGCACGCTCCAACCCGCCCATGAGCATGAGGAGTGATGATTTGCCCGACCCAGATGGCCCGATCAAACCCACGGTTTCGCCGCGCGTGACATCCAGAGTGATTGACCGCAATATGTTCACTGGCCCCGCATTTCCCTGCAAGGTCAAGTCCACATCCCTGAACGAGAGTACCATGTCCTTCATCCAGACTTTCCTTTTAAAAAACCATTCACCTGCATATGGGGTTGCGTCCTCATTCGGCAACTGCTGCGCTGCGGCAATCATGTCTTTCACGCTTGTGGCGGGCAGCTCCGTCGCCACTGCTGCGGAAACGCCCATCCGGCTTGTCGCCTTGGGCGACAGCCTGACCCAAGGCTACGGCCTGCCAACCGATGAGGGGTTTGTGCCGCAATTGCAAGCCTGGCTGGATGCGCAGGGGGTTGAGGTTGAGGTCATCAATGCCGGTGTGTCTGGTGATACCACAGCGGGCGGGCTGGCGCGGATGGACTGGACGCTGGACGAACCTGTTGACGCGATGTTGATCGCGCTGGGTGGCAATGACCTGTTGCGCGGTCTGAACCCTGCCTCGAGCAAGGAAAACCTGAGCGGTATTTTGGCGCGGCTGGAGCGCGAGGGCATCCCTGCCATATTGGCTGGCCTGCCTGCGCCGGGCAATTACGGGCCTGAATTTCAACTGGCATTCGAGCGCATGTATGTTGACCTTGCGGGCATGTATGACGTGCCGCTTTACCCCAATTTCATGCAGCCCATGACCGACAAGGCGGATGAAGGTGTCAGCTTTGCCGATCTGATGCAGGACGATCACATCCACCCCAATGCCGAAGGTGTGGCCCTGATCGTCGAGGGGCTCGGCCCGGAATTACTTGAATTCTTGCGTGGGCTTGATGCACAACCGTCCTAGGTTGCTTCCCTGCTGAGAGTTGTGGCCCCTGACGCTTCTTGCTATGGGCCATAACTGACAATGACCATATGACAGGCTGGCCGCGGCGATCCAAAAGCCACGGCGGCACCAGCAGGCGGATGACCATGGCAAGAGACAATTACATTTTCACCTCGGAATCTGTGTCCGAGGGGCACCCCGACAAGGTTTGTGACCGCATCTCGGATGCGGTACTGGATGCACTACTCGCCGAAGAAGAAACCGCGCGCGTCGCGTGCGAAACCTTCGCCACATCCTCGCTGGTGGTGATCGGTGGCGAAGTGGGCCTGTCCGACCCCGAGCGGCTGAAAGATTACATGGGGCGCATCCCGCAGATCGCGCGCGATTGCATCAAGGATATCGGCTATGAACAGGACAAGTTCCACTGGAACACCTGCCATGTGCTGAATTTCCTGCATGAGCAATCGGCCCATATCTGGCAGGGCGTGTCACAGGATGGCGCGGGCGATCAGGGGATCATGTTCGGCTATGCCGTGGATGAGACACCTGAATTGATGCCCGCCCCCATTCAATATGCGCATCAGATCCTCAAGCGGTTGGCGGAAGTGCGCAAATCCGGCGTAGAGCCGACCTTGCGCCCCGATGCCAAAACGCAGTTGTCGCTGCGCTATGAGGGGGGGCGCCCGGTCGAGGTCACGCAGCTGGTCCTGTCAACCCAGCACGCAAGCGCCGACCAGAAACCCGATGACATTCGCGCGATTGTCGAACCCTATATCCGCGAAGTGCTGCCCGCCGACTGGCTGACCGAGAAAACCGAATGGTGGGTCAACCCGACAGGCACCTTTGTGATTGGTGGCCCGGATGGGGATGCCGGTCTGACGGGGCGCAAGATCATTGTTGACACCTATGGCGGGTCTGCCCCGCATGGGGGCGGTGCATTCTCGGGCAAAGACCCGACCAAGGTGGACCGCTCTGCCGCATATGCTGCGCGCTATCTGGCCAAGAATGTGGTGGCCGCAGGCATGGCCAAACGCTGCACCTTGCAGATTTCCTATGCGATTGGTGTTGCAAGGCCGCTGTCCATCTATGTGGATACGCATGGCACAGGGTTGGTCGATGACGAAGCTATCGAGCGCGCCGTGGCAAAGGTCATGGACCTGACACCGCGCGGTATTCGTGAACATCTGGGCCTGAACCGGCCCATCTATGCACGCACAGCGGCCTATGGCCATTTCGGGCGCGCACCGGAATCGGATGGCGGCTTTTCATGGGAGCGCACCGATCTGATCGAGGCGCTGAAGAAAGCGGTCTGAACGCCGCGCTGGGCGCCGCAAAATATAAAGCGCAAGGCCGCGGGCCTTGCGCTTTTTCAGATCAGATGGGTGCGCAAATCTTCCGAGCTTACGCGCGGGCGGTGGTGCTGCCCTTCAGGCCCAGTTTGCGGAACACCATCGCGGCAGGGCAAAAGCCCGTGAACGCCGATTGAAACATGTTCAGCGCAATCAGCACTGTGAACCAGATGAACATGGGCGAGACAAAGGCGGTCAGCAACACGCTGATCAGAACCATTACGCCCGCAAAAGCAAGAACTGCACGATCGACTGTCATAGCAAATACTCCAATATAGATTCTCTTCATAATCGCATATCGCAATATGTAATTCAAGTATATGCATGTTTTAATTTGATTGACCAACTTGCGCGTCCACCTTGGGCATTGCTGGCACCCTTTCGCGCGACAAAACCATCACGCGCTCGTGACTTTCCTTCCAGTTACTGGAGCGCGCTAACAGACCTCAGACATCACAGCAGGAGAATTTGATGAAACCCGTTAATCTTGCCGCCAGCCTTGTTTTTGCCGCCGCAGTGGGTGCAGGTGGCTATGCCATTGCATCAAACCACGGGCATATGAATCACGGCGATCATGGTGGGCATGGCGACCATGCAGACCATAGCAGCGACCGCTCCGACCTGCCCGCCTCGACCCGCGCCTATATGGATGCGAATGACGCCATGCATGCCGACATGATGATCGAGTTTACAGGCGATGCGGATGCCGATTTCATCCTAGGGATGATCCCGCATCATGAGGGTGCGGTCGTGATGGCCGAGATTGTTCTGGAACATGGCACTGATCCCGAAGTTGCCAATCTTGCCCGCGAGATAATCGCCGCCCAGAACGAGGAAATCGACTGGATGCGCGCATGGCTGGCAGAACGCGGCCAGTAATATTGGCGGGGCGGGTCACACCGCCCCTGCTTTCAGACAGCGTGCGCGCGCAGCAGCGCGTTTAACTGTTCCATGTGATAGGACAGCATCGCATTTGCCTCTATCGTCTGGCCGGTGTCGCGCGCTTGCTCATATGCTTCAAAGACGTGCTTTTCCCCTTCTTTGACGCGATCCATGACATCCGCGGTCACGTCTTCAAACCACGACCGGATTTCGATGAGCGAGCTGTTCACTGCGCCGAAAAACGACCCGTCGTCATTGGGGTCACGCCCCATCTTGCGCAGATAGCCTGCCAGTTCCGCTTCGTGTTTCTGATGCGTTGTCAGGAAGGCATCGGCCACTGGCTTGAATTCGGGTTCTGCCTTTTCGGACAGTTTCTCAAATCCTGCGATCGTGTCGAGCACGCGGGTGTGCACCTCGGCGATCTTGTCGAGCGGGTCATCGCCGGGGTGCAGTTCTGGTTCCGGCACGGTCTCGATCGGATCAGACGCGCCGGGCGCCAGTTTCGGGTTCAGATGTTTGATATCCTTGGGGTCCATGAAACTGCCTTTCCGTGACCAAGGGCAAAAGCCGATTCTGATGAACCGGCTTTTGTAGCCTTGTCACAATGGGGGTTGCCCTCGTACTGCACGCGCGATCAGCGCAACAACAAACAGCACAAGGAATATGACAAAGAGGATCTGTGCAATCGATGATGCTGCACCCGCGATACCTGAAAATCCAAGTGCCGCAGCAACAAGAACAACGATCAGAAAAGTAAGAGCCCAGCCTAGCATTGTGTTTCCTTTCATTCAGCGTCGCAAATGCGACCATTAGAAAGAGAACGAACGGCGCATAGCTCGGTTCCGTTTTGCAAGTGAATGCACATGATTTGTGATCGAAATAAAAAAAGACCCGGCTGGGCCGGGTCTTGGTCGTCGCTATGCGGGCAATCAGGCCTTTAGCGTTTGTGTCGATGCAAAGAACATGGCCTGCGATACCGCAGAGCGCACCTGCTCTTCCTCAAAGGGCTTGGTGATCAGGAAGGCCGGCTCTGGCTTGTCACCTGTCAGCAAACGCTCAGGGTAGGCGGTGATGAAGATCACCGGAATCTCGGGGTATTCCGTCAGCAACTCGGTCACGGCCTCAACCCCGGAGGAATCGTCGGCAAGGTGAATGTCGGCCAGAATCAGGTCGGGGCGTTCGCGCTTGCCCAAGGCAACGGCCTCTTTGTGCGTGCGCGCAATGCCCGTGACCTCGTGCCCCATATCGGTGGCAATGCTTTTGACATCCAGCGCGATCAGAGGTTCGTCCTCAATGATCTGGATGCGACCCTGCACCGATTTCGACATTTCATGATATGCGATGGCGATCAGTTCCTGTGCCTCGGCTTCGGGCACCTGAATGATCCGGGCAATCTGGTCATATGAAAATTCTTCCAGCGACCGCAGCAAAAGCGCCTCGCGCGTGTTCGGTGTCAGATCTGCCAGCAAACTTTGCGCGCGCGCTTCAATGCCCTCGACCGGGTCGACACCGACAGGCGCCCCCGTTGTCTGCCAAACCGAATGAAACGCCTGAAACAATGCCAGCTTTGGTGAAAGGGCATCGTTCAGCAAGCTTCGATCTTGCAAGATCGCCTCTAGCGTCGCGGCGGCATAACTGTCACCGGACTGCTGAGAGTCGGATTCAAAACTCTTCGTTGTATTTCAGTTTCTTGCGAGATGCCGCGTTACGCGTCTAATGTGTGCGATGAGGATCCAAGCTTCTGCGCTTGCGATGGATTTCTCCCAGTCTTTCGACAGGCGCCGACATCGGTTCAGCCAAGCAAAGGTGCGCTCGACGACCCACCGTCGTGGCAGCACTTCAAAGCCCTCCGCGGTGTCGGAGCGCTTGACGATCTGGACGGTCCATCGGCCGAGGGCTTTTAGCGCATCCCGTAGCTTGGGCCCTGCATACCCGCCGTCAGCGAATACGTGCCGCAATGACGGGTAGCGTGCGACGATAGCTTTCAACACATCCGGCGCACCATCCCGGTCCTGAATTCCGGCGCTATGGACCACCAGGCTCAGCAGTAATCCTACCGTGTCGGTTACGATGTGGCGCTTGCGGCCCTTGATCCTTTTGCCTGCATCATAGCCGCTAACCCCTCCACTTTCAGTGGTTTTTACGCTCTGGCTATCGATGACCCCGGCTGTTGGCTGGGCTTTACGGCCCTCGGCCAATCGCGCGGCTTCAACCAGCTGGCGGTTCATCTCCTCAAGCAAGCCGTTATCACGCCACGTGTAGAAATAACCCCGCACCGTCGACACCGGCGGAAAGTCGTGGGGCAACATGCGCCACTGGCATCCGGTCGTTGCGATGTAGAGGATCGCGTCGAAGATGTCGCGCAAATCTGTCGTGCGTGGTCTGCCGGTTGTCTTGGGTGGCGGCATCAAAGGCGCTATCAACGACCATTCTGCGTCAGTCATATCGCTTGCGTATCTGCCGCCTTTTCGGTCATGTTGGCGACGGGTGAGTTCGGTCCAGGCCATTGGGGTCTCCGTTCAGCTTCACAACCGAATAGAATCACAACCTGCTGAACTCACTCAACTACTTTTAAATCGGGCTCTGAGACCCGGTGAGCGCGCGCGCGTAGCGGCGCAGGTAGGGCAGCTCTTTTGCGATCTGCAACGATGTCGACATATTCTCTCCCAAGGGTGTGTGCATGCAATAGTACCATCTTTCTGTGACAATCAGAATATTCTGACTCTTCGTGCGAACGAATTTTTTTCGTTTCATGGAACCCAACGCAATAGCTGGCGTTTGGTTCCTGAATGCGGCTCGGCCGCCATCTTGCGTATCAAGCGAGATCATGTCAGGTTGAAGAAGTTGGAGCCTACGGCGAAATGACAACAATGAGTGGAACGGACGATAACGAGTCTAACGGAATTGCGCCAGCAGTGGCGCAACAAATTGATGAGAACCTCAAACGGCTTTATTCCGATGCGACGTCCGAAGATTTACCCCCCAGCCTGACTGAACTGCTGAATGCGCTTCGAGAGAAAGACGCTCAGGAAAAGTCAGGTGACGAATGACAACGCAAACAAAGGCGCAAACGCCTGCTGATCCACGTGACGAAATCGTCACGTATTTGCCTGCGCTGCGCGCATTCGCGCGCGGCCTTACAGGAAACGTAACCAGCGCAGATGATCTTGTGCAGGATACAGTGCTTAAGGCATGGAGCAAATTCGACCAGTTCCATGAGGGCACGAACCTGCGCGCGTGGTTGTTCACCATTTTGCGCAACACCTTTTTGTCGCAGCAGCGCAAGCGGGCCAAAGAAGTGTCCGACAGTTCGGGCAGTTTCGCTGCAAAACTGGCCTCGAAACCCGACCATGACGGACGTCTGGCGCTTCAGGAATTGAACGAAGCGCTCAAGACCCTGCCGGTCGAGCAGCGCGAAGCGCTGTTGCTGGTCGGTGCATTGGGCTTCTCGATTGAGGAAGCGGCAGAAACCTGTGGTTGCGCGCCCGGGACAATCAAAAGTCGCGCCAATCGCGGGCGTAAGGCATTGGCGGAAATATTGCATCTCGACAAGGGCGAACAACTGGACTCGACCGACAGTTCGGTGACAGCGGTCATGGCCGCGTCACCAACAATATTCTGAGGACAAGAACATCAAGTTGCGAACAGTGTCAGTGCCCAAGATCAGCAATCGCCTGGCGACGCGTCTGGCGATCCTGCTGACATTGGCGCTGGCCCCGCTTGGCTCGGTTGCGATTTACTCGGAATTCGATACGTGGCGCACGCAAAAAGAGGCGTCCGAATTGCAGTTGATCTCGCGGACGGTGGACGCGGTGACCGGGCAGCGCGCCTTGCTGGAAAGCGCTATGATCGCGTCGGATTCGCTGTCCACGCTTGTGGTGGACAGGTTGGGCAATACCACCGCGTGTTCTGCCTTTCTGGCAGATTTCATTTCAGAATCGGGCTTTTACGCCTTTGCGGGTTTCATTGATGCCGAGGGGCAGATGGCCTGTGTGTCTGAGGGGGAGCCTGTTGATTTCAGCGCCAGCGAATCTTTCGCGCAGTCAGTCGAAAGCCCGCGCGCATGGTTCAGTTTTCAACCCACAGGGGCGGTTACCGGCCGCCCTGTCGTGCTGATAAACAGACCCGTGTTCGAGGAAGACGAGCTGCTTGGATTCTTGTCAATTTCGATTTCGCGCAGAAGTTTCGATATGATTGCGACGCCGCCTGACAGCGAAAATGCGCCCCGCGTGTCCTATCTTGTCAATCATCTGGGGCAGACCCTGACCAGCTCTGACAGCCCGGATGCGGACGAGTTGCTGCCAAAGCCCGACATTCTGGACGACGCTATCAGCGATCGCCAAGGCATTTTCTCGGCCCGGACCGTCGGCGGCAACGAGCGTTTGTTTACACTGGCGGAGCTTATCCCCGGACAATTGTTCGTGCTGGGAAGCTGGAATGCCGATCAGTCGCACAGTCTGCGCCAGTTCAATTACTGGCAGATCGGCTTTCCGCTTCTGATGTGGCTTGCCTCGGTCGCGGTGGTGATGTTTGCAATACATTATATGGTTGCGCGTCACTTGCGCCATATCAACACGCAACTGCGCCGCTTCGCACTTGGAAACCGCGCAGAATTTCAACGCTTGCCCGACGAAGCCCCAAGTGAGCTGCGCGAAATTGATTCAACCTTCACCAAAATGGCGCGCCTCATCAGCCGCGACGAGGTCGAGCGCGAAAACGCCCTGCGTGAGAAAACTGTCTTGTTGAAAGAAGTACATCACCGGGTAAAAAACAATCTGCAACTGATTGCCTCGATACTTAATTTGCAACTGCGCCGCCTGACCGACCCCGAAGCGCGCGCCATTTTGCAAGGTGTCCAGTCGCGCGTGCGCTCGCTGGCCTCTATCCATCGCAAGCTGTATGAGCAAAACCGCATCTCGCATTCAAATGCGACCGAGTTCTTTGAAACGATCCTGCGCGAAACCCTGGCGCTTGCGAAGTCAGAGCAAACGGATCTGGAAGTCGAGACACATTTTGAACCTGTCGTTCTGGCGCCGGACAAGATCATCCCGAGTGCCCTTCTCTTTGCCGAGGCGCTGACGAATGCTGTGAAACATGCAAGTCCACCACGCAAAAATGCCCCACCCCAGATGAAGGTCAGCTTTCTGGCGCGCGATGGACATGCCGAATTGCGGGTGCGCAACTCTTTGTCCAACGCGGGTACGGAAGCCTTGACCTATGGGCTGGGTCAGGAATTGATGACGGCCTTTGCGCTACAGGTTCACGGTGATTTCGAAAGTGGCCCCGTACAGGATGCGCAGGGTCATGGCTGGGAAACGCGTCTGCGCCTTGGTGACTCTGGCCTGAATGACACGCCGCCGCCCCCGGACGCCCCGAAGGACTGACCTGCTTGCCCTGCCCCTGCCCGCCAGATTGACCTTGTCGAAAGGCGCATTCCAATGTCAGACACTCCCCCCCGACTGACCGACCCCGTAGATGAGCACCGCGCGCTGCATGAAACCGAGTCGCGCATCGCCCTTGCCGGTCATCCGCTACATGCCATGCTGGTGGCCTTTCCAATAGCGCTGACCATGTCCGTTTTTGGCGCTGATCTGCTGTATTGGTGGACGGGCGACGCATTTTGGGCGCGTGCTGCGGGCTGGGCCGCGTTCGGCGCTTTCCTTATGGGGGTGATTGCGGGCGTGACCGGGACAGTGGAATTGCTGATGGTCCGGGGCATTCGCAACCGCTCGGCCAGTTGGACACATTTCATTCTTGCTGTGATGCTGTTGTCGATCATGGGGGCCAACTGGGCGCACCGCATCGGCGATTATGAAGGGGCGGTGCTGCCCTTGGGCCTGATCCTGTCTTTCGTGGCCGCAGGCCTGACGGCTGTAACAGGCTGGCACGGGGGCAAGCTGGTGTTCGACTATCAGATCGGCACGAAAATGCCCGACACAAAGGACTAAGCTGCTCGGCGCGAGCAGAGTTGTGGAACCAATGCCCCCCATCACTCGTTATACCCCGATGGAAGATACTGCCAGAACGGCCACGCAACGCGCACGCGCGCACCAGCCCGCCGCAGACCGCAAATACACAGTGCTGATACATGCAACAGCAGTGTTGCTGCTGGGTATTGGCGCTATCGCGGCCCCGTTTGTCGTATTGCACTATACAGGGCCAACCCCGTCCGGCGGTGTGATCTGGGATTTCAGCATGGGCCTAGTCCTGCGATTCACTCGATTTGCGGATAAAGCCGGATAAGCTTTGTGCGCGCGTCTTGAGTTGTGAACTGCCAGTTGGTTTTGGCGCGTTGGGAGTTGCGATTTGTTGTCCATGCATCGACTTCGGCCTTCAGCATAGTTTTGTCCGGGATGCGCCGGGCCAGACATTGGCGAGCGAGGACGCTGAGTTCACATTCAGCGATGTTGAGCCAAGACCCATGTTTTGGCGTGTAGTGCCATTCGAACCGTTGTGCGATGCGGCGCGCTTGGGCAGGCGGGAAAGCCTCGTACAGCGATGCAGGGTTGTGGGTGTTCAGATTATCCTGCACGAGATCGATCTTTTCGGCATAGGGAAAGTGGAGATCAGCCAGATCGCGCAGGATATGGGCATAATCGATGGCAGTGCGTCGATCGCGTATCTCGACGTGGCGCCAGCCCTCCAGAGGAGCGAATAACATGAACAGGCTGGCGACACCTGCGCGTTCATATTCGTAGTCATGGCGCGCCTCGCGCCCTGGCTGCATGGGAATGGGTGTGCGGGTCTCACGGGTCAATTGTTTGCTGGTCTCGTCCAGACAAACCAGCGGACGGTTTTGATCGTGTGGACGGGTGTAGACGTCCAGCACATTCTCCATGGCCGCCACGAAACCAGCGTTGGCTTTGGGTGGGATTACCCAGTACCGGTTCCGGTGCGGTTTGAGCGCGTTTTTTTAAGCGTGCGTTGGATTGTGGTATCACTGGCCTGCTCAACAATGCCCAGTTCGACAACCCGCTTTTCCAACAACCTGAGTGTCCAGTGCGTATATCCTTCGGGTGGTTCGGAACAGGCAAGCGCGATCAGCTTGGCCTCGGCTTGCCCATCGAAGATCCGAGGTTGTGAAAGCGACGCTGGAACTTTGCGCGCTAAAGTCGCCTCAAGCCCTTCCTCCACAAGTTGGCGCCGGGTGCGGAAAACAGTCGAGAGACTGGTCTCTAATGCCTCGGCAATGCGCGCATCTTCCCATCCCGGGCCATCAGAGGACACATCCGCCTTCAGCAAAATCCGCGCCTTCAGCAGTCTGTAGGCGGCTTGCCGACCCGTTCTGATCATCCCTTCAAGGTGTTCACGCTCCTCTGTCGTCAGTCGAACTACATACTTCGGCTTGCACCCTCTTGTCATCATCTCACCCCCAGAAAGCTGCTACGCTCCACAGAGATTCAGAAAAAATCAAAGCTGTCAAATACCCCGAAGCGAGGCACTAGGCTTTGGCGCGCTTGGTATGGCGGCGCTGCAATTCGCGCTGACAGGCCGCCTGCGCTGGATCACGCACCCGTTCGGGGCCGATATTGTCTACCTTGCGCATCGCTATCTCAGTTGGGGGGCAGTCGGGTTGATGCTGGCGCATTTTGCGCTGCTCTATGTGTTTCACCAAGACATGCTGGGCGTTCTCAACCCGCTAGAGGCTCGCTGGGAACTGACTGCGGGGCGCGTCGGGCTGGTGTGTTTTCTGGCGCTGATCGTGACATCCGAGTTCCGCAAACGCCTGCATTTGCGTCACGAGTGGTGGCGCAGCCTGCATCTGGGGCTGGCGCTGTGCGGCATGATCGCCGCCACTGCACATGTGCTGGGCGTGGGCAATCTGACCGACACACCCGCAAAGCGCGCGCTATGGCTGGGCGTGACCTTCGGCTTTGTTGCGATTTTGGTTTATACGCATCTGATCCGCCCTTGGATATCGGCCCGCAATCCGTGGCGTGTTGTGGCCAACACCCAAGAACGGGGCGGCGTCCACACGCTGGAGTTGGAGCCACAGGCCCGCGCCCTGCACCGCTGGAAACCCGGTCAGTTTGCGTGGCTCAAGGTAGAGCGGTCGCCCTATTCGCTGATCGAGCATCCTTTCACCATCTCGACGGCACCGGAAAAAGGGCCAAATTTGACATTCTCGGTGAAACCGCTAGGGGATCACTCGGCAGAGTTGGCCAACACCGCTGTCGGCGCACGTGCCTATGTGGACGGCCCTTACGGTGCGTTTTCGATTGACCGTCTGGCCAAGGCCCCCGGCCTTGTCATGATCGCAGGCGGTGTCGGGATCACGCCCATTCTGGCCAATTTACATGCTTTAGAGGCCCGCTCCGATCCGCGGCCGATCATCCTGATCTATGGCAATGCCACTTGGGAAGACGCCAGCTTTCGTGAAGAGTTGGGCAATATGAAACGGCATCTGAACCTGACGCTGGTGCATGTCATTGAAAACCCACCAGAAGGGTGGGATGGTGCAACTGGCAGGGTGGACCGCGAGACGCTGATCGAGCATTTGCCCGCCGACACGCGCAACTGGCCGCATCTGCTATGTGGCCCCGCCCCTATGGTGCAGGCCGTACGTCGGGAGTTGGATAAGCTTGGCGTCAAATCCCGCCATATCGACCACGAAATTTTTGAGTTGGTCTGAGAGATGCGCACCAAACTTGCCGTCTATTTCGCCATTTTCCTAACGCTGCTGGCCATTGCTCTGGCAGCAACGATGGCGCTTCCCTTAGTGTAGACGGTGGACACGCGGTCGGCCCGCCGCAGGAATTTGGGACAAGGGCACATGAAAAACGCTGTGCTGCTAGGTGCAACACAGCGTTTCAAATTAGCGATCTTGCGATCACTTCTTGCGGTTTTTGATCTGTGCGTAAATGCTGACGCCAAACAGGAACGCTTCCATCAGGGCGGGAAAGTCACCTTTTGGCCGGTATCCTTCGCCACGCGCCGATTGCGCGCGCAACTGCTGATCCAGTGTCGGGATTACTGGCGCTCTGCGCCCGCGAAATGCCAACACAATCAGGCCCAGACCACATAGAATTGCCCCGCAGGCAAAATTTGCAATCAGCGGAGAAAATTCCTCAGCAAGGATAAGCCACCCTGCCGAGACCAGAAAGCCACCGCCCACCGCCAGAAGCGCGCCGCCCAATGCGGCGATGACAATCTGGCGCATTTGCCATTGCAGCCTCAGCCGGATTTGATGGTACGGAACCAGCATCAGCGCCGCGACATGAGCATGGCCAGAAGGAAGCCCGCGCCTGCCGCAATGCCCAAAGCAACGGCCGGGCGGTCTTTTGCGAAATCTTCCGCCGTGCCAAGGGCCTCTTCAACCTGATCGGCTGCGTATTCATACCCGTCTTCGGCTGTTTCATATGCCTTGCGGCCCCGGCGACGGGCAGATTGTGCAGCGTGGCGCGCGGTGTTCTGTCCTGCCCGCTTCACGGCAGAGGTCAGTTCGGCAAGATCGGATTTCACCAATTCAAGCTGCTCGCGCAACTCGTCATAGGTCAGTTCTGCCAATTCCTCGACATCCTGCGCGGTGCGCGCGGCATTGTCTTTGGCCTGCGCCGCTTTCGCGCTTGCGGCGGATTGGGAATTGCTCTGGGATTTATCGGTGGTTTGTCGTGACATGGTCTCTCCTATGGCGCGCAGGGATGGTGGCGCGCCGCTTGCAATTATGTGTAGGTGTCTTGTGGTTGCGCCTTAGAACGGGCACCGGCATACAGCACAGGTCATCAAAATCTCCTTATGTACGAGACGTGTTCAATATCTATAACGCACTGGCCAGCGCAGGGTTCCGACTGCGGCGCGACATGGGCGAATTATCTGATGTCCCTGACAGCGCGATTGCGCCGCAAATGTAAATCTTGCACGACACGGGCTGTGATCGGGCATCGGCGCGGCGAACTGCCCTCAAAGAAGCGGTATTTCGCCAGAAATTAAAGTGTCGCTACGACACTGGTACAAAGCGCTTGCCACTGGGTTCAGACTGCGTCACATACTTTACAACCGTAAGCAGAGAATGCGCATGCGGTCCTCGCACTGGAATATTGTCTGTTTTAAGAACGGGGCGCCGCTTGCTTTTCGACACGAACTCAACCTCCCTCAACAATGGCGGATTATTCAAACGGTTCATGAATGGGCTGAGCTCGGCGCTGATGGCGCAGCGCAGCTTGCGGTATCAGCTTGTCTTCAGCCTGTGTGCCGTGACCATCGCCACCGCGTTGCGCTTTGGCCTCGATGGCGTATTGCCAGCGGGCTTTCCGTTTCTGACATTCTTTCCTGCGGTGATGCTGACACTGATCTTTGCCTCGATCCGGTGTGGAATCGCGGTCGCGGTCGTTTGTGGCTTCATCGCGTGGTTCTGGTTTTTGGAACCTGCGGGGCAATTCGGGCTGACCAGTGGCACGCTTCTGGCAATCGGGTTTTATGTGCTGATTACGACCACAGATGTGCTGTTTGTTTCGGCAGCAGTCTGGGCGCTGCGCGAGTTGAATGTCTCGCGCGTTCGGGCAAATGGGCTGGCGCATTCGCGCAGTCTTATGTTCTCGGAATTGCAGCACCGCGTGTCCAACAATCTGGCAACGATTGTCGCCCTGTTGCGGCTGCAAACTGCCAAAACAAAAGATGATGGCGCGCGCCGCGCCCTGTCGGCGTCGCAAGCGCGGATCAAGTCGATCTCGCGCCTGCAACGCCGCCTGCATTCCGTCGATATGCAAAGTGTCGATGTGGCCGAGTATTTGCGCGAAGTGTTGCAAGACACGCTGGATGTCGCAGAGCTGGAAAAGCCGGTGGATCTGTCGATACAGGCCAGCAGACTGGTTGTGCCCAATGATGTGGCGGTGCCACTGGGCCTTATTGCCAGCGAATTGATGATGAACTCGATCGAGCATGGCGCGGGCTTTGACCGCGAAATTTCCATTCAGGTCACGCTTCGTTCCGAACCAGATGGAGACACAGGCGCGGTACTTGCCAGCCTGGAGTTGCGCGATAATGGCCCCGGCCTGCCGGATGATTTTGATCTGGCACAGACCGACAGCCTTGGCCTGTCGGTTGCCAGCCAGTTTGCCACCACGCTTGACGGTGAACTGACATTGCGCAATGGCGCGGCGGGCGGCACATGGGCCATGCTGCGGTTTTCGGTGGCCCCGCTGGGAGTGCGCGAATTTGACGTCACCCCTGCGGATGAAACGCAGTCATTGCCCAACACCACATCTGAAAAGCTGCAACAGATCGGGTAGTTTACCGGCTGGCAAACGCCCTCAGATCCCGCCCTCTGACGTGCGGGTCCACCGATACAGCCAGACAGGTGATACCGCAGCGCCCGCGCTGTCGCGCAACTGCAAGCGCAATTCAGCGCTGGCGGTGTCTGCCTCTGGCGTCAGCAGGAAACTGGTGCGCAAAACATCCGTTGCCCCAGCAAGCGGATAGATCGCGGCGTCGCCCATCTCGGCCCCGGAGCCTGAGGTCATATCCAGAACCAGCGCCCCGGCCAATTCCCCGATATCGGCCTGTGCCGCCGGATCAAGCTGGAAATCCACAACAAACAGACGCCCCTGCCGCGCATTCGGCTCCACCCCAGAGGCGCTGTGCACGGGGGTGAGCGCAAAGTCTTGTGGCGCGGCAGGCAGATTGACAGTCGCGGGGGCAAGCCAACTTAGCCGATAGTCAAACCGATGCGCACCGGGTGCAAGGGGGGCCGCCGGACGCCAGAACGCCACGATATTGTCCGCAAACTCGTTTTCCGTCGGGATTTCCAGCAGCATGACGGCCCCCTGCCCCCAGTCGCCTTGCGGCGTGACCCACCCTGATGGGCGGCGGTGATAGGCGGCTTCTGCGTCGCGGTAGCGCTCAAATTCTACCGGGGCTTGCAGCAGGCCAAACCCGCGCACGCCCTCATCCGCGAAAGCAGACACCTGAACCGCAGCCGGATTGGCGAGGGGCCGCCACAACCGCTCGCCCGCGCCATTGTCGATGACCAGCACATCACTATCATGCACAGCAGGCCGGAAGTCATCGATGCGGGCGGGACCAAGGTCATTATGCTGAAACATCGACGTCAGCGGCGCAATACCGGCATCCGGTATCTCTTGCCGCGCGAACAGGTGCAGCGCGCAGTCCATCACCGTTTCGCGCCCCGGTCGCAAGGTCGCAATCAGAGCAGCACTGGCACGCGGGCTGTCGATCAGGCAGCCGAAGGACAAATCCGCGTCCGCCGCGAAAACCGAGATATGGCGTGTAACCGGAAACTCCTCAGGCGCAGTTCCGCCCGTCCCCAAGGACAAAGCGCGCGCCGACAGCCCATATACCGTGTCTTGCGCCAAGGCGCGGAAATAGCTGGCCCCTTGCAGCACCAACACATCATCCCACCGATCTGGCGCATTCAGGCGCGTGCGCAACCGCAACCCTGAAAAACCCATATCAGAATAATCGACCGGCGCATCGGGGGGCGTGACAAGCCGTTCATCAAAAGCGAATAAATCGGCTGAGAAATCGATATCATGCCCCGGCAAATCGACTGAGACGGGGTCAGGAAACAGCCACCCCGGCGGCAACAGGTCTGCACGGTAATTGTCACCCAGCGCAAGGGCGGCGGCCTTGCCTTCTTTCGGCGTGACGCCGCGATAGCTGTCATAATCCAACCCGTCGAATGGCGGTGCCAATGTGCCGCCTTGGGGCTGATAAGGGGATTGCGCAAGCGCGCGGGCGGCCGCGATCACCCCCTCAGGGTGGGACAGGTCACTTGCCGTGGCTTTTGCCGGACGTAGCCCGAGAGTGAGGGATGGCAGCATTGCCGCACTCATCGCCAGTAGCGCGCGACGTGTCATCATGCCGGTATCCCAGATGCAGCATCGGCATGATCAAGGCGCACATGACTTGCTAGCCCACGGCGCTGCAACACCACAAAGCTGTAGCACATCACACCGGCACGATAACCTTCGGTCAGCGCATTGCCGCCAATCATGTTGCCAAATAGCGGAACCTGCGCCAGCCCCAGCCGGTCTGCCACGGGGCCGACAAAGCGCAGCGCGTGGTCGCGCAGGCGGTCCAGTTTCAACAACGGGGTCAGATCAAGGCTTTGGACTGCGTCAAAGCCGATTTCTCGTGCCGCATCCAGCAGACTGCTGCGCGCAGGCACGTGACCCAGCCGCCAGCCCCTGCGAAACGCCTCCAGCCGTGCGGCGTCGGGGTCCGACAGCGCATTGGGCGGCAGGGCCAGCATGTCATCCACAACGATCAACACCCCGTCCGGCAGCACATGGCGCTGCGCGGCTGCAAGAAACTGCGCAGCACTGCGGGCATGGACATGGCTTTCAACCGCAATAACCAGCTCTGCCCCCGGCAAGGTCATGGGCAGAGTGAAATCCGAGCGGATGAAACGGCAGCGCTGTGCAAGCCCCCGCTCTGTCGCCACGTGCTGCGCGATCTGCACCTGTTCTTCGCTGATCGTAATGCCGCACAGATCCGCATCCGGCCAGCGCTGTGCGAGGTGAAACACACTGCCCCCAACCCCGCATCCCATATCGCGTACCGAGCGTGGCGGATGGCCCAGCGCCCCCTCTGCGGCGTCGGCAATCAGATCGTTGACATGGTGCGAGGCCTGCTCGATGGTGCTGACCCCCTCGGCCCAAAGCGGGCGATGAATGGCAAGGGCGGCACCACTGCCGCCGACATTCAGGAACCGCCGCGTGCTGGCGTCGTAATAGGCGGCCACCGCATTGCACCCACCCACGCGGTCAAACCAGCGATAGAGCAGCGGCGCGAACAGCAGCGGGAACGCGACGGGCATGACCAGAAGCCCCGACATCTGCGCCGCCGAAAGCGAACTGATCAACGCTTGCGGCAAGGTTACCATCGCCACGATGACCAGCCCGACCAACGATTCCGCCATGCCTTGCAGACGCGGGGTGCGCACTGCCAGACCCGAAGGCACCCACCCTTGCGCCCGCCCCATCAGAACCGCTACCACAAATCCGGTCCGGCGCACCATGCTGATGGGCGCGAATAGGGTTGTCAGCGCCAGTTCGGTCCACAGGGCACGCATCATAATTCCGCGCCGCCAGTGATGCCGCCACAGATCGCGGCGGGCAAGAACAGCAACCAGTTTCGGCACCAGAAGCGCGATCAAGACCCCGAGCAGCGGGAAAATGACTCCTGCCGTGGCATGGACCGCGCCAGAGCCGGTCATGACCACCAGCAACAACCAGATCGGCGCCGAGAGATAGGATTGAATGCCCGCCAGCAGATGCAGGCGGCTGGAGGGGTGCAGCCCTGCCGCCCCGATCATGCGCAGATGTTGCAGATTGCCTTGCGCCCAGCGACGGTCACGGCGCAGATGTGCGGCCAGTGTTTCAGGCGCATCCTCGAAACTGCCGCGATGATCGGCGTCTATGACAATCTTCCAGCCTGCGCGGCGCAGATAGGCCGCCTCGATGAAGTCATGGCTCAGGACCGGCCCGCCAAAGGGCGGTGGCCCCGACAGGTCGGGCAAATTGGCCACCTGTTCAAAGGCACGCACCCGCAACAAGGCGTTATGCCCCCAGTAATTGCCCGCATCCCCGCTAAGGCGCGACAGGCCATTGGCAAAGACCGGCCCCGACAGGCGCGATGACAGGCGCTGCATCTGACCAAACCGTGTGGCTGCTGGACGCAGGCTGATACCAGACTGGACCAGCCCCAGCTTGGGGTCTGCGGCCATCCGTTGGCGCAACTGTGCCAAGCGTTCATTGCTGAAGCCGCTATCGGCATCCAGCACCAGCATCGTGTCGAAATCCGCGCCATAAACCGTCAGCCAATCCTGAAGATTGCCCGGTTTACGGCCCTTCGCTTGCGTCCGCCTGCGATAGATCAACAGCCCGTCCATGCCCCTGAACGCGGCCTGTTCACGGGCCACAGCCTCTGGCTCGGTTGTGTCGGACAGAACGAAAATCTGCGTGCGCGCGCCTTGGCCCGCGCGGTCAAGCGCGCCGCGCAAGGCTGCGGCGCGCAGCGCAACAGGCTCTGGCGGCTCGCCACATAGCAACCACAAGACCGCGCAGCGATCCTCGGGCGGGGGGGGCGTGGTGACATCGCGCGAAGGCGCGCGCGCCAACCCGACCACGGTGACACCCGCAGCCGAGATCAGCATATAGCTGTTGATCACAAACAAGACGAGCACAAGCGCCGACAACGCAGGATGCGTGGCTCCCAGATCAAGCCCGTTCAACAACAACACGCCCAGCGCGGCTGTCAGGCCTGTGGTCACGTAGATGTGCCGCAGGCGCGCGCGGGTAAGCGCGTGTCTCATCCGCGCCCCACAGGCGGCCAGATGCGGCTAAAAACTCCGTCACGCGCAAAAGCATGGCGCAGCGCTGCGCCCACATGCACAAGGATCAGCGCAACCAGCACAAACCGCGCGTTGGAGTGAATGGTCTGCGCTGTTTCCGCCAGCGGGTCGGATTGCGGCACGAAACTGGGCACATTCAACGCATCAAGCATCTCGATCGGAAAACCGCCTGCGCGCACACGGACATACCCGCTGATCGCCATCACCAGCAACATCAGATACAGCCCCCATTGCACCGTGAACGCTGCCTTCACCTGCCAATGCGGCAAATGCGCGGGCGGCGGCGGGGCGGGGGTCACGCTGCGCCAGAGCAGGCGCGCCAGAACAAGCACCAACAAGATCACACCGCCATTCTTGTGCAGAATGAACATGAAATCCTGCGTGGCCCTTTCCAGCCCGTCTTGCTGCATGATTACCCCGATCGGGATCATGCCCACGACCATAAGTGCGGTGACCCAATGCAAAAGTCGCGTAAAACTTGCGTATTTAACTGGTCTGATCGCGTCGGCGCTCATGTGTCTATCCGCTCAAGCAAAAGATTTCAGCCTGATAATAGTGCTTCTGCGGGCAAGGCAAGGTCGCATGGCGATCATCAATTCGTGTGTTTGGTGCAAATTCGATTGACCTTTGGGCGCAGGCACTAAGATCACAGCGATGTTGAACCCGCAATCCCCTTCCAAATTGGCGCCCACAGTGGCGCAGCGCTCTGTCATGGTACAAGCGCTTGGCACCTTGGTTGTGCTTGTTCCAATGGCGACATGGCTGAGTTATAATCTTGCAGAGCTTGGCGGCTCGACCATGCCAAAAGACGCCGCCATGGCCACGGCAACGCTTTTGGGGCTGGGCAGTATGGGTGTATTGATGGGGCTATCGCGGGGCGCGTATCCGCATGACCGGCTGGGGCTGTGCAATGTGGTGACGGTCACGCGCGGCGCAGGCATCTGCATTCTCGCCGGTCTGATCTTTGTTCCCCACGCCCTGATCGGTCTGGGATGGCTGCTGGTGGTTCTTGCTGGCCTGACACTTGCGCTGGACGGGCTGGATGGGTGGCTTGCGCGGCGCAGCGGGCTTCGCTCGGATTTCGGGGCGCGGTTTGACGTGGAATCAGATGTGGCCTTTGCGCTGGTGCTGGCCTTGCTGGCGTGGCAGGCAGACAAGGTCGGGTTGTGGTTTGTCGCACTTGGGCTGTTGCGACCCGCATTTCTGGCGGCAAGCATGGTCTGGCCTGCGTTGCGCGCGCCCCTGCCCGATGCGTATTGGCGCAAGGCAATGGCGGCCATGCAGATGAGTGTGCAGGTGGCGCTGCTGGCGCCGCTTGTCCAGCCGCCCGTATCAAGCCTGATCGCAGGCGCGCTTCTATTGGCGATGGTGTTGTCCTTTGCGGTCGATATTCGCTGGCTGCTGGGCCAGAAAGGCCAACGCCAATGACACTGGCGCGCTATCTGATCGCAACTTTGATCCTGTTTCTGGTGCTGATCCAGCCCAACCATCCGCAGGCGATGACATGGGGCGCATTGCGGATGTTTCCGCTGGAACTGCCCGCCCTTCTGGCCGTGCTGGTCCTGTTTGGGCGCAGTGCGGTCGGGGTCGCCTTGCGCATAGTGTTGGTCGCGGCACTGGCGTTGATCGTGCTGTTGAAGCTGGCCGATTTCGGCACATTCATCGCCTTCAACCGGGGCTTTAACCTGCTGGTGGACCTGAGCCTTGTCCATGCGGGCTGGACATTGCTGCAAGGCAGTGTCGGCCTGCCGCTGGCGGGGCTGGCAGTGTTTGGCGTGCTGGTCGGGTTTGTGGCGCTGGTCGCGGCCCTGTGGTGGGCGATGGGGGTCTGGGCGGCGCTGCCTGCTGGTCGCATGGGCCAATTTGTTGCAGCTATCGCACTGGTGCCGACCGTTGCCCTAGCCGTGGCCGAAATCGGACAGGCCCGACGCGCATGGAGCCTGCCAGAACCTGTGCGCGCCAATCTGCCCGGAGCGGCCTTTACCGCGCGGGTTGCGGTTGAACGGGTCGAGCAATTTCGTGACACCCGCGCCGATCTGGCAAGTTTTCGAGAGGCCGCGCTGCAAGACCCGATGCGCGGGGCTGGCCCCTTGCTGGACCTGCTGGACGGGCGCGATCTGATTATCGTTTATGTCGAAAGCTATGGGCGGTCCAGCTTCGAGAACCCGCTATATGTTCCAACCCACACAAGCACCCTGCAAGAGATTGAGGACGATTTGAGCGGCCGTGGCCTGTCCATGCGGTCAGGCTGGGCCACAGCGCCGATGGTCGGCGGGCAAAGCTGGCTTGCGCATGGTTCGGTTGCTTCGGGCATGTGGCTGAATACCCAAGGGCGCTACCGCGCGCTGCTGGCCAGCCCGCGCAAGACCCTGTTCCATTTCGCACAACAGTCCGGTTTGCGCACAGTTGCGATCAAGCCTGCGCATATTTTTCCGTGGCCCGAAGGAGGTTATTTCGGCTTTGATGCGATCTATAATGCCGCCGATCTGGGCTATGAGGGTGAGCCGTTCAACTGGGTAACAATGCCTGACCAGTTCACCCTGCACGCGCTGGACAGGCTGGAGCGTGACCAGCCGGACCGCGATGCGCAAGTGGCGCAGGTGGCACTTGTTTCCTCCCACGCGCCTTGGGTACCGATCCCCGAATTGGTGGAGTGGGACGAGATTGGCGATGGCACCATCTTCAACCAATGGGCCTTGTCAGGCGATCCGCCAGAGGTTGTCTGGCGCGACCATGACCGCGTGCGCGACCAGTTCCGCTTGGCGATAGACTACAGCCTGCAAGCGGTGGGGGCATGGGCCGCGCGCCATGCCGATGACCCGCCGCTGATCGTCATGTTGGGCGATCACGAGCCTGCGCGTTTTGTGTCCGGTGTGCAGGGGTATGATGTGCCGGTGCATATCATCGGGCCGGATGATCTGGTCAACCGCTTTGCCGAAATCGGCTGGAGCGCGGGGATGCAGCCTGCGCCCGACCTGCCCGCCCTGCGCATGGACGCCTTGCGCGATCTGTTGCTGGAGCGGCTGAGCACGACCATACCATGAGCGCACGCGTCAAGGTTCTGTTGCGCGCGCTTGCCTCACTCGCGTTGATTGCGGCTGTGTTCTGGCAAATCGGTGCAGGCGATATCTTTACCGATTTGCAGGGCATGTCGGGGCCGTGGTTCATGCTGGCCTGCCTATCTCTGGCGGTGCAAATCCCGCTTTCTGCCTTGCGTTGGCGCGTCACGGCGCAGGCGCTTGATTTGGGGCTGTCACGCAGTCTGGCGCTTAGTGAATATGGGCTGTCTGTTCTGGTGAACACGTTTCTGCCCGGTGGCGTGCTGGGCGATCTGGGGCGCGTCTTGCGGATGCGCCATTTGCGCGGCTGGCAGATGGCGGCGGCAACTGTGGTGATTGAACGGCTTGCGGGCCAGATCGCGCTGGCCGCGATTGCGGCGGTCGGGCTGGGCCTGTGGTATGGCCCGCTGATTGGGCTTGCACTGCTGGGCGGGATGGGCGCGTTGGGAGCCCTGTCCTATGCGCTGGGGCGGGTAATGCCAAAGCTGCTGGACGCCGTGCAGCGCGCATGGTTTGCGCCGCAGGTCTGGCGCGCGCAACTGGGGCTGAGCGCGGCCATTCTGACATGCAACCTGCTAGGGTTCTGGGCGGCAGCGCGGGCAGTCGGGGTGGCCCTGCCGTTTGAGGTGGCGATCTTTGTGCTGCCGGTCACGCTGATGGTGATGCTGGTGCCGGTCACGCTAAACGGGTGGGGCCTGCGCGAAGGGGCGGCGGCGCTTTTGTGGCCCGTTGTGGGCATTGGCGCGCAAACAGCCGTTGCGGCCAGCATCGTGTTTGGTGCCGCAATCGCCTGCGCGGCCCTGCTTGGGGCCGTGCCTTGGGTGCTGTACGCGTGGCGCAACCGCGCACAGGTTGCCCCCAAAGCGCAGGGCAGGTGATCCTGCCGTCACCCAAGCGTCAGATTGCGCACATGCGCGACCACGCGCGTTGGTGTGTTTTCGCTGTTGGATGACACGGCAACCGCAACCAGCTTTTCCAAAGGCGTATTGAACACGCGCGGAAAATCACGGGTCAGATCGACCGATTCAGAAAAGCGCCCGGTTTCAGGCCGCCGTGTAATCAGATTGCGCAGACGGTCCGGCGCATGTGGGCTGGGCACAACGGTGCCCGGTGCCTGATTGCCGCCCCACGTATACATCAACACCCGTGCCGAGCGGTTGCGCAACAGCCGCGCGATGCTAGAGCCTTCGCGCACACCGGCTGCATCCTGTTCGGGCATACTGACAAAGAAAACGCCCAGATTCCTGTCATCATTGCCGATCTGCGACAGGTCCGACGGCGGCGCAGAGCTTTCCACTTCCCATGACCAGCTTGCACTTGTCTGGTCACGCAAACCCGCAGGCAGAATACGGTAGAGAATAGACGAGGCCCCCTCCGAGATGACAGTCAGCGAGCTTTGGCGCAACTCGAACCGGTTGGGGGTCAGACGCCGGAATGTCAGATGGTCCCAGTCATTGTCGAAAGCCACGCTATTGGCGCTTGCAATGGAAGGGATAAGTGCACCCGCTCCAAGTGTCGTCGCGGAACCTGTCAGGAAAACTCTGCGTGTCAGGGCCATGTTACCTCCAAACCTTGAGAAAATATTACACATGGATACGTGGGTTGTGACGCAAAGTTTCAATCGCGCCCTTCACAAGACCGCGACAAGCGCGGCGCGCCACGTCATGCGCGCTGCAAGGCGATTGCAGACAAGCCCGCTTCCAGATCGGCGCGCTTGAAAGGTTTGGCAATATGCGACGTGAACCCTGCGGCAATATATTCGGCCACCTGATGCGTCATGGCATTCGCCGACACAGCCAGCGCAGGGGTCATGGCGACACCTTGTGCATCGGCGCGCGCGCGAATTTGGGCCAATGCGCTGATCCCGTCCAGTTCCGGCATGGAAATATCCAGCAAAATGGCATCGAACCGGCCCGGTTCCCACGCCTCGACCGCGGCGCGGCCATCGCTGACCGATACCGATGTGACCCCCAGACTGGACAGCATGGTTTTCAGGATCAGCAGGTTGGTCGCATTGTCGTCTGCGATCAGCACCCGCATTCCGGTCAGGGCGCGCGTGACTGTCGCAGGGTCTTTTTCCGAGGAATGCGACGCGCGCGACAGCGGCAGCGCAATATGCACCGTCGTTCCGCGCCCCAAGGCACTTTCCACTGTGATCTCGCCCTCCATAAGGCCGATCAGCCGCCGCACAATTGCCATGCCCAGTCCCGTGCCTCCAAAGCGCCGCGTGACTGTTCCGTCGGCCTGCTCGAAATCATCGAACATCCGCGTCTGTTGTTCCGGCGTCATTCCAATGCCGGTATCTTGCACCGAAATATCTACACTGTCTTCGCAACTTGCCGATAGCGTCACAGTGACACCGCCATGCTCTGTGAATTTAACGGCATTGCTGACCAGATTATGCAGGATCTGGCTCAGGCGGTTTGGATCACCGCAGCGGGGCAAATGCGCATCTTTTCCAAGGCGTAGGTCGAAACTCAGCCCTTTTTCCACGGCTGCAAGCTTGTGCATACTCTCGACACGGGTCAGAATATCAACCGGAGCGAAGGCCACCTCCTCAAGGATTAGCTTGCCAGCCTCGATCTTGGACATATCCAGCAAGTCATTCAGAATGCTTAGCAGCGTTTGACCGGAATCGCGGATGATGCCCAACATATGCTTGTGGGCGGGCTCATTCAGTTCACCCTCTAGAATTTGCGCCATCCCCAGAACACCATTCAGCGGTGTACGGATTTCATGACTCATATTGGCCAGAAAGTGGGATTTGGCGCGGTTCGCGGCCTCTGCCTGACGGGCTGCAACGCGCAATTCATTTTCGGCGGCGGCTTGTTCGGTAATGTCGCTGATGGAGACGACGACCCGCACTTCCAGACCCTCGGTACTGATCGGGGCGGCATTGACAGACAAGACACGGCGCATCCCGTCGGGCCGGATGATCGAGAAGCGGACATTGCGCACAATCTGCTGTTCTGTAATCGCGCGTGCAAAGGGCAGATCATTCGTATCAAACGGGCCACCATCCAGCGCCTCGATCTTCCAGTTCGCGACATCGTAGGTCATACCTTGCATTTCTCTGGCGCTGCGCCCGAGGATGCGCTCTGCCTCGCGGTTGGCGAAGATTATCCGGCCCTGGGCATCCAAAGCAGCAATCCCTGATGCAGAGGTGTCCATCAATCGAGAAAGGTAATCACGCTCGACCACCAGTTGCGATTCAAGGTGTTTTCGCTCCGTAATATCTAGATGTATGCCCGCCAGCTTGCGGGCCGCCCCCCTGTCGTCGCGCGCAATTACGCGCCCGCGCGACAATATCCAGACCCAATGCCCCTGTTTATGTCGCATGCGGATCTCATTGCCGAAACTGTCGCAGCCCATCAACACCGCATCCCTTTGCTGCTGGTTAAGCATGGCCGAATCTGACGGATGCAAAAGCGCTCTGAACCCGAAATCCGGGCTGTCTGACAGCTCCGCACGGCTATATCCCAGCATCTCTGCCCAACGGTCGTTCACATGTTGCGCGCCAGTTGCAAGATCATATTCCCATGTGCCCGCAGACGCCGCGTCGATAATCTGCTCCAGCCGTTCCTCGACCCGCTTGAGGGCTGTGATATCAATATGCACACCGGCCATGATTTCCGGTGCCCCTTCGGGCGACCAGCGCGCAACACGGCCCCGCGACAACACCCAGACCCAATGCCCCTGTTTGTGGCGCATGCGCAGTTCATACTCAAAGCGATCAATCTCTCTGGAAAAAACCTGCGCCAGTTTCGCTTCTGCGGCAGCAAGATCGTCCGGATGGACCAGCCTGCGCCAAACCTGAATATCATTCGTCCCAAGCTCTGACAGCGTATACCCCACCATCTCGGCCCAGCGCGGGTTCACAAGGTTGACGCCGGTCACAAGGTTCCATTCCCATGTTCCGGCTTGCGCGCCGTGGATGATATCTGCCTGCCTGCGCTCTGCCTCTTTCAGTTCGGTGATGTCGACTTCCATCGCCACGCGCCCGCCATCTGGCGTGGCATGTTCAATGACCCGCAGCCAGCGCCCCGCCGCCATGCGTGTTTTAGTATGGCTCAATTAGCGTTTGTTATGCGTGCCCATGTGCGATAGAACATATAGTGAACATACTGTGTGGAGGGGTATATATGGACCACGACATCTTTCTGGTTTGGCTCAATGAGACGGATAACCTCTCGCCGGACCAGCGCGCCGAGGCGAGTCGGATCCTTTCTGGGTCTCCGTCATTGCAGGCGGTGGTCGATCTCCTTGAGGCAAAGGTTCGTGAGGACCGTATCTGCCCGCACTGCGCTTCAGAAGGAGCTATCATCAGGGGTCATGCAAGTGGCCTTTCCCGGTTCTTTTGCAAAGGCTGCGGCAAAACCTTCAACGCGTTGACCGGTACTCCGCTGGCGCGCCTGCGCCACAAGGGCCGTTGGGCAGAGTTCGCTGCTTCGTTACGTGACGGCGAAACGGTAAAGGTATCCGCTGAGCGTTGCATGGTGGCGCGCACGACCGCTTTTCGTTGGCGTCATCGTTTTCTTCGGGCGGTGACGGCTGGGGCGATCAAGTTGCGCGGCATCGTCGAAGCCGACGAGACCTTCTTTCTGAGCAGCCGAAAAGGTGAACGAAACCTTGATCGTAAGGCCCGTAAACGTGGCGGCAAGGCCGCCAAACGCGGCTTGTCGGAGGAGCAGGTTCCGGTCTTGGTCGCAGCCGACCGATCCGGCACCACCATAAGTGCTGTCTTGCCAGCAGTGACGGCCGCACATCTGCAGGCGGTTTTGCAGCCGCTTCTCGATCCTGATGCGCTCTTGGTCACTGATGGCTGCACCAGTTACCCGCCTTGCGCAGCAGCAATGGGCATCAGCCATGAAAGCCTCAACCAGACTGCAGGACAACGTGTTCGCGGGGAGTTGCACATTCAAACCGTGAACAGTCGACATGAGCGGCTCAAGACATTCCTGCGGCGCCATCGCGGCATCGCAACCAAGTACTTGGACAGCTACCTGCGCTGGTTTCAACTTGCAGTCATTCCAAAACACCAAACTCCCCGCGCGATACTCGCCGCCGCCGCAGGAATCCTGCCTATCTCAAGGCACGCATAATTAACGCCAATTGAGCCTTTAGTATAGGCCCCCTGCCCTGCAAACTGTGGCCCCAAACAATAGGTCATCGCGGCATCTATGCCAGCGATGCTCTCTGACAGGTCATTCAGGCGCGCGCCGGTCGACACTTCGGCGTTTGGATATAGGTCACGGTGGCGCTGGTTGCACAGCACCAGATGATTTTCTGCATCATAATATGCGAAGGCATCCGGCAGTGCCTCGACCGCCATTTCCAGCCGCGCGCGCGCCTCATTGGCGTCATGCGCCAATCTCTCAAGGGCGGCGTCCTGTCGCTTTCGCTCTGTAATATCGGTTTCTACAGACACATAGCCAACATGCGCCCCGTCGCTGCCCAACAAAGGATAGACCTGCACATCGACCCAATAGGGTGTGCCATCGCGGGTGTAGTTCAGGATTTCGTCGCGGACGGGTTCCAGTGCCGCAAGAGCTGTGTCGATGCGCATCTTTGTCGTGCTGTCGGTTTCCGGCCCTCGGGATATTTCTTGCGGGTGCCTGCCGCGCACATCTTCCAAAAGCCAGCCCGTGCGGGCCTCAAATGCGGGGTTAACCCATTCTATGCGCTGCTCGGTATCGGCAATCAGCACCAGATTGGTCATATGCCGCGCGATCAGACTCAGGCGCTCCGTCTCGCGTTGCAGGCGCCATTCTTCGGTCATGTCGCGGGCGATAAAGACATAACCCGGTTTCTCGTCAGACTTGTTGGCGGCGCGCGTGGTGACCGTCAGAACGTAGCGGCGGCGGCCGCGCGGTGTGTCGATATCGAACGGATGTGGCCCCGACCGCCCCTTAAGCCGCGCTTCTGCCATTGCCTGACGGTTCAGCGCCACGATGTCTGGCGGCATCAGTTCTTCATCCGTATGGCCAATCAACGCCTCTGGTGACAGCATCATCTGGCCGGGATCTCTGGTATGGACACTGCGATAGCGCCCTTCTGCGTCCACTTCCAAGATCAGGTCTGGCAGCGCGTCGAGGGTTGCTTGCAAACGGTTGCGTGCCGCAGCCAACGAGTCGCGCGTGCGCGCAATTTCGGATTCGGCATCCACCCGCGCCAACAAGTTGCCAACAGCATCCGCAACAGTCTTGAGCAACTGAACCTCTGCCCCGTCAAAGGGCTGACGGCTGGAGGAGGCAGTGAAACCGATGAAGCCCGTGCACCGCCCCCCAGCCTGCATCGGCAACGCCAACAAAGCCCCAATACCATACGCCGAAAACAGTTTCTTTTCCGGCACAGTCGCGGGCAGTGCTGACACATCCAGCATGTCAATCACAGTGTCACAATCGGCGACAAACCTTGTGCGCAACGCATCAATGATCTGCGGCAACAGCACATCGCCCATCGCGGTGCGTGCTGTGTTTTGCGGGCTGCGCCAAGCATGTGTCGTGTCGGCACACGCGCTCCCGTCCTTGTGGCGCAGGCGAACAAGACAGGCTTGGTCCATGTCGCAAAACGCACCCAGCCGCGACAGCACGCGGTCAATAGCGGCATCGGTTTGGCACAAAGGGGCGCGGATCAGATCACTCAGCAGTTCAATGACCAAAGCATGGTTCTGCACAGTTCGCGCTTCAGCGGCTGACCCTGATGATGAGACTGACACTTTCGACCCTACCACCCGTTTCCTGCAAACCGTCGTATATGCTGCTCGCTGTGTCGAGCTTTCATTTGCCGTTGAAAAAAGTCACAGCGGTTCAGGCATGACGAGAGGGGCGAATAGACGCGTCCGGTAGTTGCCCCACCGACAACGATCTGTAGCAACTCTGCTGCCAATGTAAACCAGCCGAATGCAACGCAAACGTGTGAATTTGTCGATTCAGCAGTACACACAGCCCAGCCAACGTGGTGACCATCTTTCGCAGCCGGGTTACCAGAACATCGATCCTGAGCGCTACAATTTATAATACCTGAATATATTTGAAACAATATTACTGCTCACGTCTTGGTAAACTTAGACGAGGGTCACAAGGTTTGACGCGGCAATTCAACAAGAATGTTATATACAGATTTGGCAATGAACCTTTAGACTTCTAAATAATATGTTCTTGAATGGAACAGTTTCGCCTGAAGAGCGTTGTATGCACAAGCTGAAAGAAATAAACAGTAGCTCATCCAAAAAATTTCCGAACGACTTCGCAGAGGACGCTCTCAAAAGACGCGTTGAAGCTGAAGCAGAAAAACGCAACAGATGAAGTGCCTTATCCAATCGAAGAGACGCCTGATCTGGGAACGCAGCGCATCGAGCATGTCGATCAAGCCCCGTCTGGTGCGCAGGCTGACGTAGGCGACAAACCCGCGCGAGAGCGGTCGCGCGAGCGCAGACAAGGCGCGGTCAACTTAGTTATCCCCTCTAAAATCTGAAAACTCCACGCTTACTTACTCACGCCTGCGCGGAGATTTTTATTCCCGAATTTAAGTTGGTCTTATTTCAAAACTTCTGGAACCCAATCTGATCTCACCTGTTTATCTGGCAGAGCCTTTTAGGAGGCCGAGTGAATGATAGGAGTAGTGTTATGAACAAGTTTATGCTTACAACCGCGATTGTCGCAGTCACCTCGATGGGGGCCGTTGCACAAACAGCTGATACGGACACAGCACAGTCATCAGAGAATGTTCCGGCGTTTCTGGCCACAGACTTTACTGGCAAGGACCTGTATACGCTGGATACTGAAGAAACACGCGCTCTGACAGAGGGCGAGATGGCTGAAGATCAGAGTGCCTGGGAACGCACCAGCGCACGCTGGGGCAGTGGCGAGGTCTTTACCTCTGGACGCGAGTCTTGGGAAAATGTCGGTAATATCGACGACATCATCATGACGATGGACGGTGAAATCCGGGGCATCCTGATCGACGTGGGTGGCTTTCTGGGCATCGGTGCACGCAGCGTGATGGTTGATATTGATGATCTGTATTTCGTCAATGACGATCCTGAGGCCGAAGGTATTGATGACTTCTTCGTTGTGGCGACCATGACAGAAGAGCAGTTGGAAGCGCTGCCCGAATGGAGCGAAGACCAACTCACAATGGGCTTTGAACAACGCGCTCATCAGGACGCCAGTGTCGGGGCAGGCGCAACTATGGGGCATGATGACGATGTCGCCATGGATGCCACAGGCACCGAGCCAACTGACATGCAGACCCAGCACGAAGCCCGCACAGAAGTGCCGGATGGATATCAGGTAATGGGCGCAGAAGAGCGCACCGCTGACCGCCTGCTTGGAGCCGATGTGTATGGCCGCGAAGGTGAAAACGTCGCCACTGTGGACGATCTTGTCCTTGGTGACACTGGCGAAGTGACACATGCAGTTATTGACGTGGGTGGTTTCCTTGGAATGGGAGAACACACTGTCGCACTGGAGATTGATGATATCGACATTCTCTGGAACGACGCCGATGGCGATGTCCGCGTTCAACTGCCGATGACACAGGAAGAGCTGGAAAGCCTGCCCGAATACGAGAGCTGATCTTTCCGCGCCTGTAACGAGTGTTGCGTAACGAGTATCAAGGCCCGCCGAAAGGCGGGCCTGTTTTACGTGCAGGGCATCGCATCAAATTCTGTTGGAACCAACTGATCTGGACCGCGTTGTATCGACAGACTTGCATTTCTGCCGCTTGGGAACAGAAAAGGATCAGATATGCGCGGTGTTTTGTTATGGTTTGTGGGGGTTCCCATCCCCGTAATTATCCTGTTGTTCCTTTTTGGGTTGCTATGAGTTTTGCGGCGACCCCTGCAAGCGGCCCGTAGAGACAGCGCGTTGCGGCTGCATTTAACCGACACTTATGGGACCATCATAACGAAATGAGACCAAGAATATTTTACCAGACATGACCAGTATGACACCATATTGCGGCCCTGCACCCGAGCGGACTGATTGGTTTGGGGCATGGAATTTTGACCCTTATCTGCTGACTGCGCTACTTGTATTGTGTCTATGGGGCGCATTAACCCTGCGCCATCAGCAACGGGACCGAAAAGGCGCGGCGACACTCGCTATGGGTGCAGCGCTGCTTGCCTTCGTATCGCCCTTATGTGCGATGACGGTTGCGTTGTTCTCGGCGCGCACATTGCATCATCTGGTGGTGTTCGGGCTTCTTGCACCGGCCTTGGCGCTGGCCTTTCCCATTCGCAAGGTCCCGGTTGTGGCCAGCTTTGCAGCTCTGTCAGCCGCGCTGTGGTTGTGGCATATCCCGCAGGTATACAGCGCCGCATGGGACAGTGCGCTGGTTTACTGGGCCATGCAGGCGGCGCTGATCTTGCCCGCTTGGGCCTTCTGGTCGGTTATTCTTGGCCGCAGCAAGCTGGAACATGTGGTCTGGCTGGTTCCGCTGGTGGGGCAAATGGGCCTGCTTGGGGCGCTATTGACCTTTGCGCAGCGCCCGTTTTACCTTGAACATCTGACCCATGCCGAGCGCTTCGGGCTGTCAGCGCTGCAGGACCAACAGCTTGCGGGCCTGATCATGTGGGTGCCCGGCATGATCCCTGTGGCCATTCTGGCCGGAATTATGGCGCAGCGCGTGTTGCGCCGGGACATGCACATATGATTGCGGCATTGAAGGCGGCGCATATCATCGCCTTGTCCATCTGGTGTGCCGGACTGATCCTGCTGCCGATCCTGCTGCATATCTATGGGCGCAGGCCAGAGATGCGCAGTCAGGCCGGATTCACCGAATTTCGATGGCTGACGCATTACAGTTATATCGCTGTCATCACCCCTGCGGCGGTGATCGCTGTGTCAGTCGGAACAGTCCTGATCTTCGCATTGGAGGTGCTGAACGCCTGGATGCTGGCCAAGCTGATCGCGGTGGCGGGCATGGTGCTGCTGCATGCGTGGATGGGGCATCTGATCGTGCAGGCCGGCGAGGGGCGCGGTGACTTTCACTTGCCGATGGCGGGGCTTTCGCTGCTGGCGCTGGTGCCGCTGATCGGCTTGGTGCTGTGGCTGGTGCTTGCCAAACCATCCTTGGAGGAGCTGATCGCACTGCTGCCGTCAATCCTGCAAGAGCCGCGTGGCAACCCGATACCCGCAAGGTTTAATCCCCTATGACCCGCCCTGCCCTGTTATTGCTTGCAACCACTTTGCTGGCCGCCTGCGATGGCCCGCTATCAACGCTGCGCCCCTCTGGCCCGATTGCAGCCGATATTGCGTGGCTGTGGTGGGTGATGCTGGCGGGGGCTGTGCTGATTACGGTTTTTGTGCTGGTCTTGCTGGTCCTCGCATTCGGTGCGCCGCGCCGTGTGCAGGCACGGATCTGGACGCATGGGCTGGGCCTGTGGTTCTCGCTGGTGATCCTGAGCGCGGTTCTGGGGGCTGGTCTGTGGGTGGGCGAGCGTATTTTGCCGCGCGATGATGGCGCGGTCACAGTGCAGGCCCATGCGTTTCAATGGGGGTGGGAGTTCACGCATACCGATGCAGACGGGCAAGAGGTGCAGACAGCCAATCTGCTGCACATCCCCGCGGGCCAGCCCGTTGATGTGCTGATCACATCAGAGGATGTGATCCATTCCTTCTGGGTGCCACAGCTTGCAGGCAAGATGGACGCCATCCCTGGCCGCACCAACCGCACCCGGATCGAGGCCGATGCCCCTGGCGTTTATGAAGGCCTATGCGCCGAGTTTTGCGGCATCGGGCACGCGCGCATGCGCTTTTCCGTGCAGGCGCATACGGACTGGCCGCCCGACTGGTCCGAGGAAGCTGACACCGACACGCAGGAGGGCGCGCCATGACCGATGCCACCACCCCGACTGTGGCCCCAGAGCGTGCGGCACCCGTCACGCTTGCGCGCAACCCGTCCCAGCGCGCCTTGGGGCTGCACCGGGAATTGACGCGGGTCTGGCGCAATGATCGCGGACTTTGGGGGCAGATAACAGCGGTGAACCACACCACGCTGGGGCTGCGCTTTATGGGCACCGCGCTGATCTTTTTTGCCATTGGCGGCATTCTGTCCATGCTGATCCGCGCTCAGCTTGCCACGCATGAAGGCGCGTTTCTGGATACTGACCTGTATAACCAGATCTTCACCATGCATGGCAGCATCATGATGTTTCTCTTCGCCATTCCCATGCTGGAAGGGCTGGGCATCTGGCTGTTGCCAAAACTGCTGGGCACCCGCGACATGGCTTTTCCGCGTCTGACAGCCCTTGGCTACTGGTGCTATCTGTTTGGCGGGCTGATCATGCTGACCGCGCTTTTATTCGGCGTGGCGCCGCATGATGGCTGGTTCATGTACACGCCGCTGTCAGATGCCACCCATTCCCCCGGCATAAATGCCGATGTCTGGCTGCTGGGCGTCACCTTTGTGGAAATTTCGGCCGTTGCGGCGGCGGTCGAGATTACCGTCACCATTCTGCGCCAGCGCGCGCCGGGAATGCGGCTGACCGAAATGCCGCTATTTGCGTGGTATATGCTGGGCACAAGCGTGATGATGCTGGTGGGCTTTCCGCCCCTGATTGCGGGCTCGGTCCTGCTGGAGTTGGAGCGCGCCTTTGGCTGGCCGTTCTTTGACCCGACACGCGGGGGTGATCCGCTGCTGTGGCAACACCTGTTCTGGCTGTTTGGCCACCCGGAGGTGTATATTATTTTTCTGCCTGCTGCGGGCGCGATGTCGATGATCATTCCCGTCATGTGCCGCACGACGATTCTGGGATACGGGGCGATAGTCGCGGCCATATTGGCGCTGGTCTTTCTGTCTTTCGGGCTGTGGGTGCATCACATGTTCACGGTCGGCATTCCGCATATGGCGCTGGCGTTTTTCTCGGCGGCGTCCGTGCTGGTGGCCGTGCCCACGGCAGTGCAGGTTTTCGCGTGGATCGGCACCATGTGGAAGGGACGGCCAGAGATGCATCTGCCGATGTATCACATCCTTGGCTTTTTCCTGACCTTCGTGATGGGCGGGCTGACAGGCGTGATGCTGGCCATCGTGCCGTTCAACTGGCAGGCCCATGACACGGCCTTTGTCACAGCCCATCTGCATTATGTGCTGATCGGCGGCTTTGTCTTTCCGATGATGGCGGCAGCAACCTATTGGTTGCCCCTGATTTCGGGCAAGCGCCGCATCAAGGGCTTGGGCGAAGCAGCGTTCTGGGTGATCCTGCTGGGGTTTCACGGCACGTTCTTCATCATGCATCTGACCGGATTGCTGGGGATGCCGCGCCGGATAGATGTCTATCCTGACAACCCCGAATGGGTCTGGCTGAACCTGACCTCGTCCATCTTCAGTTTCGTGCTGACCATCGGGTTTGCAATGTTCGTGCTGGACTTGATCCTGCAAGTGACGCTTGGCAAACGCGAACGCCGCGATCCGTGGCGCGCACCGACGCTGGATTGGGCCATGCCGATCCCGTCGCCCAGCTATAACTTCGCCTCGATCCCGACACCGCAGCAACTTGGCCACACGGCGCACAACACCGTCTTGTCTTTGGCGCGCGGTGAAGGGGCGCTGCCGGGTGCCCCAAGGGGGCGGCGGGAATTGCTGGTCACATCCGTGGGCGATGCGCAGCCCCATCACGTGGCCCTCCTGCCCGGCAATACGGCCCTGCCCTTGGGGCTGTCGGCAAGTATCGGGGTGTTTGTGGTCCTAATGCTGGCCGGCCAATATGCGCTTGCCGGATTGGCGCTGGTGCCTGTGGCGGTGCTGATCTGGGTCTGGGCGCGCGGCATGGCCCCTGCGGGCGATCTGGGGCGGGTGCTTGTCGCACCTGACCTGCGCCTGCCGGTTCACCACCGTGTGCATCCCAGCCTTGGCAGAACCGGCCTGAGTGCGTTTTTGGTGGCAAATGGCACGTTGTTCGTCTCGTTGATGTTCGGGGTAGCGTTCTTGTCTGTCGTCACCCCCGCGAGCGTGCCGCCAGGTGCAGGGGCGCAAACCCTGCCCGGCGCGCTTGGCCTTGGCCTCATAGCCATCGCGCTGGCACTGGCCGCAGGGGTTGCGCGCACGCCCACGCGCGGCGCTGTTGCCCTGACACTGGGCTTGAACCTTGTGGGGCTGCTGGCGTTGTTATGGCTCGCGCTCAGCCAGATGGATGACCCCACGCGCCATGCGCGCGATGCCTTGCGCGCGGTTCTTGCGGGCTATGTCGGGCTGCATATACTAGTGGCAGCGGCGATGGCGGCGTTTGTGCTGGACCAGTTCCGGCGCAGGGAAATTGACGCGCAAACCCAAGGTGCGCTGAGCGCGTGGCAACTTTGGCAAGGCTTCACGACGGCTGTCGCGCTAATCTCGGTGGTGGTGCTTGGCGCGCAGGTGGTGCTGTCATGAGGTGGCTTGCGCATCTGATCGCAGGCCCGACACTTTGGGCACTCGTGTTCAGCCTTGTCTATGGCGCGCATGGTTGGGCCTGTGCCGCCCAAACCAGCCCAGAGGGGCTTGGTTCCGCAAGCCGTATGATGCTGGTTTCGCTTTGGGTGCTGGGGCTGATTGCCTTCATTCCCTTGTTGCGTATTGCCCCCACTGGGCCGCACCTGCGCCACAAATTGCCGCGCGCCGCCACTTGGATCGGGCTGGGGGCCACAGTTTTCACCCTGTTCCCCGTGGTTGCCATCACAAGCTGCTAAAAGAAAGAACCCGCCTTGCCACGAGGGAACGAGCAAGGCGGGCCAGTCAGGTCTGAGAGGTATCGGGAGGAATAGATACGCCCCAATAACCGAACGGGAACATTAGCCTAACAAACGCAGAAACCAATGGTTCCGCCACTTTTGAAAATTTCTTAAGATCAACAGTCATATGCTTGTGAACTCATGCACGTGACCGCAGCAAACCCCGCGCCCTGATGGGCGCGGGGTTTTGCCTTTGGCGGTCAGAACAATCGGGTTGCGGGCGTTCAGTCCCCTGCCGGTGGCACCGGATCTTCCTCTAACGCAGGGTCCGGCTCCTCAATCTGGGGGGCACCTGTGTCATCTGGCCCAGAAACAGACCCTTCAGCAGGAATACCTGTTGCGTCTTGGGCTTGCTCAGGGGGGGCCTGATCCGCTTCAGGCGTTCCCATCATAGTCTGGCTGATAAACCAGCCCAAAAGCAGGACCGCCACAGTGACACCAAGCGCCATACCGATCAGCGGACCCTTGTGGCGCTTTTTCTGCTTTTTCAGGTTTGTGTCGGGAGGGGTCATAAATTTTCCTTTCCCCGCCACCTGTGTCCAACCCAAAAATTACTGTGATGGAAATGGCAGGCGGCGTGTTTCCGCATGTGGGTTTCACAATCTAAACGCAGAACCCACGATCAGGTTCCGTGCCGCGCTATGGCAGGAATGTCGCAAATTGCGAAAACCACCTCTGGCGGCGGAACCGAATGACCGGCCAGCCATTTTGTAAGCTCAACCGCAGCATGAAACCCACCTGCAAGACAGAAAGACACATGAGTACCCCTATGACCCAGATGCAGCAAATTGACGCGAATTTGCGTCGCTCGTATCAGCTCGACCCAACGGGCGGGTTGCCAGATACGCTGGCGGACCTGCTGGACCGCTTCGATGAGGTGGATCGCGGGGTGGCTAAAGATGTGGGCGCAACCACCCCAGAACAGCCGTCTGCGCATGTTCCAGCCAGCCAATCCTATCAAGATCAGCCTCGCTCACCAATGGGGCAACTGCGCAATCTGTTTCAAAGATACGGATTTGCTCGGCCACGAAACCAGCGTCGTACACGTTAAGGTTCGCCTCGTCATTCAACCGGAAAGAGCGTTCATCGAAATTGGCTGACCCGACCGAAGCCCAGCAGTCATCTACAATTATCAGCTTGGCATGCAGAAATGTCGGCGCATATTCGTGAATCTGAACGCCTGCGGCCAGCAATTTGCGCCAAGCCAAACGTGACACGCGACGCACCAGCCAAGAATCCGTGTGTTTGCCCGCAATCAGCAAGTCGACTTTGACCCCCCGCGCGCGCGCCTCAAGCAATTGCGCGATGGCCACCTTGTCAGGCACAAAATACGGCGTCGAGATGCGGATATGGTTTCGGGCAGCGGCCAGCGCCGTCATGAACATCAGGTGAATTTCATTGCGACTGCCGGTGTTGCTTTTGACCATCTGCACCTCGGCCTCGCCGACCTCGCGCAACAGCGGATAGAATGCTGGCCCGCGCAAGACCTCGCCACTGGCCTCGACCCAGTTATGCGCAAAGGCATTTTGCAACAGCGCCACCACTGGCCCTGTGACGCGGTAATGCGTGTCGCGCCATTCCTGCGCGTTGCGCGCATCGCCCATCCAGACATCGGCAATACCGACACCGCCGATAAAGCCTGCCTTGCCATCCACGACCAGCACCTTGCGATGCGTTCTGTTGTTCAGCCGCGACAGGGTGCGCGGGCGCATTGGGCGGAACATGCGCAGGTCCACACCGCCCTGATGCATCCGCTCAATCAGGTCATCATCCATCGGCAGGCCGCCGACCCAATCGATCAGCACCTTTACCGGAACCCCTGCCTGCGCACGCTCAATCAGCAGATCACAAAACCGGTTTGCGATCTGGCCACTCCAGTAAATATAGGTTTCAAACGTAATCGAATGCTGCGCCTGACTGATCGAGAACAGCATATCATCGAAGATGGCATCCCCGTTTATCAATGTCTCGATATGGTTGCCGCCAAGGATCGGGCTTCCGTACAGACCGGCCATGTCACGCTTGAACTGCGGGTCATTCACAGCGGCACCGGGCGGCGCAGCTCTCGACGATAGGGCATCAGCGCGATCAGAAAGAACCAAAACAGAAACAGCCCCAGCACCGCAGCAACTCCCGCGCGGATCTTCCGACGAAAACGATGCGGCAGTCGGGGCATGAAGGTCTCGCGCTTTGGAAATACTTTGGGATAACGCCAACCGCATCGGGTTGGTTCCCGTAATAATTTGTCACTACGGAACCTTACACGCATTCATGCGTTAGACAAATCACACACGTGCTTTTTAGCTCTGGAAAACACATTGCCCCCTTCCACGCCGAATTTCAAACCCCCTGACGCTTTGCGCGCAGCGCGGCATCCACCGGTGCCTGCGGGCGCAGTGGTTGGTATCTTCATCATCCTGCTGCTTGCGGCTGTGCAACATGCCCGCGAGTTTTTATTGCCCGTCGTCGTGGCGCTTTTGTTGTTCTTCGTCTTTGTGCCGGTGCAGCGCCGCCTGCAACGCATCGGATTGCCGGGGGCCGCGATTGCTGCGGTTCTGGTGCTGGGCCTTTTGGTGGGGATTGCGGCCATATTCTTCTTGCTGAGTGGCCCGGTTATGGAAGTGGCGAATAACCTGCCGGATATAGTGCAGGACATCACCGCCCGGATCGAAGCCGCGCGCGATGTTTTTCTGGCAATCGTCCAAGGGTTTCGCGCGGGCGAAGAGACGGACATCCCGCAATTGCGCCCTGCCCCTGCCGAGGCAATCGCAGAGAATGGCGAAAGTCAGGAAAGCGATCTGCTGATGAGCACTGTCAGCGGCGCGCTGGTCTATCTGGCCGAAACCCCCGCGATGGTCGCGCAGGTCATTTTCGCGCTGGTCCTGTTGTTCTTTTTGCTGTCATCCAGCGATTTAATCTATCTGAAGATCATCCAGAGCTTTGACGGCTTCGGAGAGAAGCGCGCCGCCTATAATGCGCTGCGCGAGGTGGAACAGAACCTTGGCGGCTATCTGGGCACAGTGTCATTTATCAATGCGGGCCTTGGCGTCAGCATAGGACTGGCAATGTGGGCGCTGGGTATGCCCGTGCCGTTGCTGTTCGCGGTGCTGGCATTTTTGCTGAACTTCATTCCCTATCTGGGCGCTGTGATGGGTGTTGTGCTGGCATCATTGGTGGCGCTGCTGTGGTACGATACATTGTTGAGCGTGTTAATGGTGGCAGGCGTCTATATGATGCTGACGACATTTGAAGGACAGTTGATAACCCCCAGCCTGCTGGCCAGACGGTTGCGCATGAACACGGTGCTTGTGTTTCTGTCGGTCGCGTTTTGGGCGTGGATGTGGTCATTTCTAGGAATGCTGATCGCGGTGCCGCTGCTGGTTGCCTTGCGTGTCATCTCGGAACAGATCCCCGGCTGGCGCAAATTCGCAAACCTCTTGTCGGGAGAGGCGCCGCCTGTCCCGGCCCCCCCGGAAATAGAAACGCTCTGATATTGGTGCGCGCGGTCGGATGGGCGTGCGTGAACCGCCTTGATTCCAGAATAACCTGTAAAATGGGTATCGTTTAATAGAAAACCGGCGCTGCAAGTTGCAGCGCCGGATAATCATTCAGCTCTTGGACGACCATTCGTCAACTTGCTTTTCAGCTTCGTCCTTGGCGATGCCGTATCTTTCCTGAATCTTGCCAACAAGCTTGTCGCGCTTGCCTGCGGCTTGATCCAGATCGTCATCGGTCAGCTTGCCCCATTGGTCTTTCGCGGAGCCCTTGATTTGCTTCCATTTACCTTCAATTTGATCCCAGTTCATGATCTTTCCCCTTTCAAAATGAGTATGCATCTACAACGCTCTGAACGGGTCAAGGTTCCCGCCTACATTGCGCTGTGGCAGACGTAACGCCGCGACAGGCAGCGCTCGTATCGGGGCGTGATCTCTGGTAGCGATGCTGTCTTGAGCATATCAGCGAGGCACCATGCGCCAGATCGTAACATTGAACGCACGGGAAACACCTTTGGCAATTCTGGCCATCTGTGCGGGCGTTGCGTTTCTTGTCGCCAATGATGCCGTCGCCAAAGTGTTGACCGACAGATACCCCCCCATCCAGATCGTCTTTTTGCGCAATCTTATCGCGGTGCCGATTATTGCCGCGTTGATTTTCGCCATGCTCGGCCCGCAGGCTATGCGCAGCAATCATTTGCGCCTGCATGCCCTGCGCGGGTTGCTGATGACGGCCGGGGCGTGGATGTATTTCACCGGTCTGATCTATCTGCCATTGGCCGTGGCCACGGCCCTTGTGTTTTCCGCGCCCATTTTCATCACCGCATTATCTGTGCCGCTGTTGCGCGAGCATGTGGGCTGGAAACGCTGGTCGGCGGTCCTGCTTGGGTTTGTGGGGGTGCTGGTGATTGTGCAACCCGGTGGCGCGACATTCCAGATGGCCGCGATCCTGCCGGTCGGAACGGCGCTGTGCTACGCCATATTCATGATAAGTGCCCGCTGGATCGACCGTGGCGAGCGGCTTTGGACGATGATGCTGTTCGCCATGCTCTTTCCGATGATCTATGCCGCCCCCATGGCTATAGCCTTTTGGGAACCCGTGCAGACAGCCGATATTGGCCTGTTCCTTGCGATTGCGGCCTTTGGCAGCCTTGGGCTGGCGCTGATCGGTCAGGCCTTTCGGCTGGCCCCGGCTGCCCTGGTCGCTCCGTTCGATTATACCGCACTGATCTGGGCCACCGGACTGGGCTGGCTGATCTGGAAAGACATTCCCGGCGTGACGACAATTGCCGGTGCGGCGATCATTGTTCTGAGCGGCGTCATCATCATCCTGCGCGAGTCCCGCCAAAGCGCAAACTGATCACCGGACCGCGCAAGTCTATCGGTTTATTTCCGGCGCCCCCCTTGCAATGCGTCTCGATACAAGTCATATGCAGGGTGCAAAGCTTCTTCATTCGATCTTCTGTCTCCTTTAGGCTTCAGTTGCGACTCTGACGACACTGAGCCAAGTCATCGCAATTCGCGGATGGCACTATCACAAGGAGATATCACGATGGCTAAAGGCACCGTGAAATGGTTTAACGCAACTAAAGGTTTCGGCTTCATCGCGCCCGAGCATGGTTCCAAGGACGTTTTCGTCCATGTTTCCGCTCTGGAGCGCGCTGGCATTCGCCAGTTGGATGACGGTCAGGCTGTACAGTTTGATCTGGAAAGCGACCGTAACGGCCGTGAATCTGCGACGAACCTGGTTCTTGCCTGAACATATGTTCAGACAATGTGACTTTGAAAGTGGGGGTGACGCAAGTCGCCCCCATTTTTTTTATGGCCTTCGCGGCCCAATCCCTTGGAAATCATGCCCCACAGGCAGGATCATTCCGCGACCTCAGCTTTTAGCACCTTGCTCAAGATGGCCTGCAATTCTGAACTTTTATAGGGTTTGCCAAGCACGGCGCTAAATCCCTTGCGCATATACTCTGCAATCTGGTCTTGCATGACATTGGCCGTAGCCGCGACAGCCAGCGGCGGGGCAACGCCCAAATCCAAGGCACGCTGCCGGATGGTGGCAAGCGCATCAATCCCGTCCATGACCGGCATTGATATATCGAACAAAAGCAGATCGAACGTGTCTGGCTGCCAACGCTCACACGCGTCTTGCCCATTGGTCGCAAATTCAGCCGTTAACCCCAGCTTCGTAAGCATCGCCGCCAATATCGCCGTATTCGTGCGGTTATCTTCGGCCACAAGCAGATGCAGACCCGTCCGCAAGCCCGTTGGTGCGGTCATGCTTTCAACCTGTACAGGGCCATCGCATTCCGCAAGCGGCAGTGGAATTTTCAGCTCCACCTGTGTGCCAAGGCCGGGTGTGCTGGATATCTTCAAGTCTCCATCCATCAATTCAACCAGCTTGCGCACGATAGACAGCCCCAGACCAGAGCCGCCAAAGCGACGGGTCACAGAATTGTCGGCTTGTTCAAACTCCTCAAATACACGGCCCAATTGGCCTTCGGTCATACCAAGCCCCGTATCATGGATACAGACCCGCAGCGTTTGCGCATCCGGCGCCTCTGCCTTGATGTTTACGCTGCCCGCTTCCGTGAACTTGACCGCATTCCCGATCAGATTTTCAAGAATCTGGCCCAGACGGTCACGATCCCCCATGCGCGCCCGATCCAGACCCGGACCCAAAGACAGCGTCAGATCAAGCCCCTTCATACGCGCGCTGGCACCATGCAAGCGCTCCATCCGCCGCAAAAGATCGATGGCGGCAAAGGGTTTGGAAGTTAGCGCCAGTTTCCCCGCCTCAATCCGCGCGAGATCCAAGATATCGTTTATAACCGTCAGCAGCGCATCGCCAGATTCGCGGATGGTGTCCAGCATCTGGATCTGGTCCTTGTTTAACGACGTTTGCGACAGCAACTCCGCCATCCCGAGGATTCCGTTCATCGGCGTTCGGATCTCGTGGCTCATATTGGCCAGAAACGCAGATTTGGCGCGGCTTGCGGCCTCGGCCTGCTCGCGCGCGGCATAAAGGCCGGTGACATCGGTGCGCAGGCCCACGCGCCCGCCATCCGCCGTTGGCTTTTCGTAATAGCGGATATAGCGCCCATCTGCGGTGCGCTGCTCGGCAGTGCCTTCGGCGCGGCGAAACTGCGCAAGGCGTTTTTCGATCCAATCCTGTTTCTGATCCAATGCCTCTGGAATCTGGCCGGTGCGCGCGGCGTATTCGACAATTTCGCGGAACGTGACGCCGGGTTTCAGGATGGACGACAGTTTCGAAAAGATTTCCCGATACCTGCTATTCGTCGCAACCAGACGTTCATCCGCATCAAAGATAACAAAGCCATCCTCGAGCGCCTCGATCGCCGATAGCAGTTGCTCTCTTGCTTGTTTGGTTTCCTGCTCGGACGCTTGCAATTGCCGATTGCGCTGCGTCAACAAAGCTTCTGCCTGCACACGGCGATGCAGTTGAAGCGCAAGTGCGGCCGTCATAAGTGCGAAAGCGACCACCACGAAATAGGTCACATTTCTTGCGTTTTGTTGCAGCAGCGCCAGGCTTTCGCGCTTTTCATCCGCTTCGGCGTTGAAAAAATGCAGCACATGCAGCGCAAATTCGCGCGTATCTTGGGACAAGTGCCGCAATTCTTCCTGCATCTGCGGCAATGCGGCCAAAAGCGCATCATCCGGCCCGTCGATCAAGGCGATATAGGTGTCAAGAAATGGCGGAAGCGGAAAATCAACCATGCCTTGAACGGTGGCACCATTCAGCGCGCGCCCGACAGCGCCAGCACTCATGATCTGGCTGCGACTGTACAGAACATCATATCTCAGGCGAACCTCGGCAATATGCTCTGCCGAGGGATCATGAAGTGCGCCAATCACAGCGACATGCAGACGGTGCACATCAACCTCGGCCTGACTGGAAGACCAATAGGCATTGTCAGCGCCGGTTGTCCTGAGGTCGTCAAACTTGTTGTCGATCAGATGGGCAAGCCAGATCAAGACCAGCACGCTGCTGACCAAAAACACCGGGATTAAGACCCACAGACCAACTTTCGTCAGCCTGTCCGGCATCAGTCCTTGCAGGCGTGCGGCATGTTTTTTCATGCATCACCCCGTGAATAACGGATATGGCAAGTGCATATCCGCCTGCCAGACTGGCAACTTTTCATGAACCCATATCAGCTTTGCAAACCTTCCCCGACAGTCAAAAGCATACTCAAGAAAACCGATTACGATTTACAGCAATATCCGTCCAAGCCACCACGCTGGGCTAGTTTGGCACCAGTAACCTGCATATGACACCACCCTCGGTGGCACATTTGCGGATAATTCCACCCGAACCGCCCCCATCTAACAAACACGTGCGTCAGAGATAGCACAAAAACATTACCCAACAAATAATCCATACGCGTGGACAGCCACATAACTGGCCGCCAGTTTCTGAACCAGAATAATCTGTTTTTAACACTTTGCGCATAGTAGTAAGTAAGGATAGAAACTTTGCGGTGCTCGACGCTTGGACAGAACAAAGGAAAACCGTGCAATGCAGGCATGGGTGAAATTGAACGATCATATACTTGCGCGCGTGAAAGCGGCATGCCTGTGTTTGATGGCCGTGTTCTTGCTGCCGGCAATGGCCGAGGTGTATGACCTTTCGGTCACGGGTCCAGATGCCGAAACAACCGCTACCTATGACCTGAACACCCTACGCGCGCTTGAGACGGTTGTGGTGCGCACCACAACCACCTGGACCGAGGGCGTGCAGGAGTTTGTGGGAGTGCCGCTTGTCACCTTGCTGCCAGACATACCAGGCGCATTTGACATGCGGATGACAGCCATAAATGACTATGTGGTCACCATGTCGTCAGAGGTTCTGACTGACCGCTACCCGATCGTGGCCTATGAACGCAACGGTGCGCTGATGTCGGTGCGCGACAAGGGGCCATTCTGGCTGATCTTTCCCTTCGACGAGGATGAGGCTTTCACAACCGAGGCCATGTTGTCGCGCAGCATATGGCAACTCGTCAGGATCGAGATTATGCGCTGACGCGTGGCCCCAACAGCCGCGCCGCCAACCATACCGGCAAAACCCCATCAGCGTGATGCGGGCATTTGCACTGGCCAACCCGCGCGCGTGGTGATGCCGGTCTTGCTACTTAATGCATGATCGCAACCACCCGACACCTGCGCGCGCCCCGCGCGCAGAACCGGGGCGAGACGCGCTACTCTGCGGCGTTGACGAAAAACTTGTCACCTCGCGGTCCGGTTACTGTGCCGTCGTCGAACAGCGATGCAATCTCGCCCGCTGTCAGGCCCGCAACATCGGCCAGCACTTCTTCGGTATCCGCGCCCAGTTTCGGGGCCGCAACAGGTGCTTGCCGCGCGATCCGCGAGAAATCCAAAGGTGAGGCAGGCGTCGGATAGGTGCCAATTCCGGGCTGCTCGATCATGTGGAACATCGGGTTCTCGGGCGACAGGTCGGGGTCTTCGTGAACCGCTTGCGCGAAGCTGCGGAACTGCGACCATGTCACACCCTTGCTGTCAAACTCCTTGGCGAAGGCATCGACGCTGTGGCGCGCGAAAAACGGGGACAGCAAATCCGTAATCGCAGCACGATGCCGAAAGCGTGCACCTTCATCGGACAGGCTTTCGCCAAGGCGCGCCTCTAATTGGGCCATTGCATCTTGTGTGCCGGTCGCCTTCAGCAACCCGCGCCATTGGCGGTCGGTCAGCCCGATCACCATGACACGCGCACCATCTGCGCATATAAAATCCTGCCCATAGCCGCCATAAAGGGCGTTGCCGTATTTGGGCCGGTCCGTGCCATTCACACAAACCTCGCCAATAATGCCCAGATTGCCCAACATCGCCGCGGCCGCATCTTTCAACGAGAACAGCACTTCTTGCCCCTGCCCTGTGCGCAGCCGGTGCCGCTCGGCGGCCAGTAGCGCCGTGACCGCCATATTGCCCGCGATACAATCCCAAGCGGGCAGCACATGCGAGACAGGCTGGGTCGAGCCTTCGGGTCCGGTCGCATCGGGAAAGCCAAGCGCGGGGTTCACCGAATAATCCACCGCCGCGCGTCCGTGCCTGTCGCCCAACAGTGCGACCATGACCAGATCGGCACGGTGCTTTGCCAGCGTCTCGTGGTCCATCCAGCCACGTACGCGCAGATTGGTCAGAAACAGGCCCGCGTCGTCACCCGGTGCTGTGATGACGCGGGTAATCAATTCGCGCCCCTTGGGGGATTTCATATCAACCGCAACCGACTTTTTGCCTTTGGCTCAATTAGCGTTTGTTATGCGTGCCCATGTGCGATAGAACATATAGTGAACATACTGTGTGGAGGGGTATATATGGACCACGACATCTTTCTGGTTTGGCTCAATGAGACGGATAACCTCTCGCCGGACCAGCGCGCCGAGGCGAGTCGGATCCTTTCTGGGTCTCCGTCATTGCAGGCGGTGGTCGATCTCCTTGAGGCAAAGGTTCGTGAGGACCGTATCTGCCCGCACTGCGCTTCAGAAGGAGCTATCATCAGGGGTCATGCAAGTGGCCTTTCCCGGTTCTTTTGCAAAGGCTGCGGCAAAACCTTCAACGCGTTGACCGGTACTCCGCTGGCGCGCCTGCGCCACAAGGGCCGTTGGGCAGAGTTCGCTGCTTCGTTACGTGACGGCGAAACGGTAAAGGTATCCGCTGAGCGTTGCATGGTGGCGCGCACGACCGCTTTTCGTTGGCGTCATCGTTTTCTTCGGGCGGTGACGGCTGGGGCGATCAAGTTGCGCGGCATCGTCGAAGCCGACGAGACCTTCTTTCTGAGCAGCCGAAAAGGTGAACGAAACCTTGATCGTAAGGCCCGTAAACGTGGCGGCAAGGCCGCCAAACGCGGCTTGTCGGAGGAGCAGGTTCCGGTCTTGGTCGCAGCCGACCGATCCGGCACCACCATAAGTGCTGTCTTGCCAGCAGTGACGGCCGCACATCTGCAGGCGGTTTTGCAGCCGCTTCTCGATCCTGATGCGCTCTTGGTCACTGATGGCTGCACCAGTTACCCGCCTTGCGCAGCAGCAATGGGCATCAGCCATGAAAGCCTCAACCAGACTGCAGGACAACGTGTTCGCGGGGAGTTGCACATTCAAACCGTGAACAGTCGACATGAGCGGCTCAAGACATTCCTGCGGCGCCATCGCGGCATCGCAACCAAGTACTTGGACAGCTACCTGCGCTGGTTTCAACTTGCAGTCATTCCAAAACACCAAACTCCCCGCGCGATACTCGCCGCCGCCGCAGGAATCCTGCCTATCTCAAGGCACGCATAATTAACGCCAATTGAGCCTTGCCTTTGTTCAAGCCTGCCCAGAACAGGCTTTTGCCCGTATTGGTGACAGGCCAGCGCTTGGCGTCCAAGCCCCCTTCGATCCGGTCAAAGCGGATCACCTCGGCCCCCATTTGCGCCAAGGTCATGCCCGCCAGTGGAATCGCCACGAAAGCAGAGCCTTCGATGACCCGCATCCCCTTTAGAATTCCCATCGGCTTATCCTTCCCATTCAAAGCGGGCTTGCAGCCCTTGGTGACCCTCGGGGGCCACAGTGCAAAGCCGCAACGCGGTTGGCCCATCGGCCTCGGCCTGAAGATGCAGATGTCCGTCAAACATCGGATGCACGCCGCGAAAGCTGAAGCGCGTGGGCGTGGCGCCCGTGTGGCGCATGGCCGCTTCCATCAGCAGCGTCGCCTGCATCGGGCCATGCACGACCAGACCGGGGTAGCGTTCGGCGCCGGTGGCATAGTCGCGGTCATAATGGATACGGTGCGCGTTATAGGTCGCGGCAGAATAGCGAAACAGCCGCACCGGGCCGACCTCAACAGCTTCCGAGAAAACCGGCGATTCGGGGGCCGCGATGGCGCGGGGCGCACGGAATTGATCGGGGATCGGCAGATAAACGATGTCTTGTTCTTCGCGGATCTGCGCGCCCCCTTCCCCGCGCAAATCATGGCCCACGCGCACGAAGGCCATGTCGCCGGTGTGGCCGGTCTTGAAATCGACGCTCAGGATTTCCGAGCGCTTGGTGATCGCCTCACCCACTGCGAAACGGCCCTTGAAGGACAGCTTGCCCCCCGCCCACATGCGCCGGCCAAACGGCAAGGGCGGCAGGAAGCCACCCAGTTTGGGGTGACCGTCAGTTGCAATTTCCGAGATTGGCACAAATTCGGGGAATGCCACCCAGTGCCACAGAACCGGCAGGGGTGCGCCTGTGTGTATGGGCGGTTGGGGGGCGGCTGGATGCCCCAGCGCCCCCATGACCATGCCTGCAAATTCCGGGCTGACAGCCCCTGTGCGGCTGTCCACCCGCCCGACCCAGTCTTGTGCCTGCTCTGGTGTGGCCGCTTCGCCCTGCATCGGGCCTTGCGATTTACTCATGCGGCCTGCCTCACGCCCAAGACGCGCGCGATGGTTTCGCCCATGGCCGAGGGCGTCGGCGCGACCGTGATCCCGGCAGCGGACAGGATTTCCACCTTTTCCTGCGCACTTTCGCCAAAGGCCGAGATGATCGCGCCCGCATGGCCCATCTTGCGGCCCTTGGGTGCGGACAGACCGGCGATATAGGCGACAACCGGCTTCGACATATGATCGCGCGCATAGGCAGCGGCCTCGGCCTCTTGCGGGCCACCGATTTCGCCAATCATCATCACGGCGTCGGTGTCCGGGTCATTTTCAAACAGTTCCAGAATATCGCGGAAGCTAGAGCCGTTGATCGGATCGCCGCCAATGCCGACCGAGGTGGACACGCCGATCCCCAGCGCCTTCATCTGGCTGGCTGCTTCATAGCCCAGCGTGCCCGACCGCCCCACAATGCCCACACGGCCCGGCAGGTAAATCGCGGGCGGCATGATCCCCATGAAGCCCTTGCCGGGGCTGATGATGCCTGCGCAATTGGGGCCAATGAAGCGCATTTTGCGCGCGGCAGGGAAGCGGCGCAAAAAGCGTTTGACCCGCATCATATCTTGCGACGGAATGCCATCTGTCACGCAAACTGCGAATTTCAGCCCTGCTTCGGCGGCTTCCATAATCGCATCTGCTGCGCCGGGGGGCGGGACGAAAACCAGCGACGCTTCTGCGCCCACGGCCTCGACTGCTTCTTTAACCGTGTTGAAGATCGGGCGGCCCAGCGCGGTTTCACCACCCCGCCCCGGCGTCACACCGCCGACAACATTTGTGCCGTGCTTGATCATGTCTTCGGCATGAAATTTGCCAATGCGTCCGGACATGCCCTGCACGATAACGCGGGTGTTCTCATCAATCAGAATCGTCATGGTGATTGCTCCTTCAGGCGGCCATGCGGGGGCGTGCGGCGACCGCTGTGGCGGCAGCTTCGGCAAGGGTATCGGCGGAAAGCAGTGGCAGGCCGGATTGGGTGATGATGCGCCGCCCCTCCTCGACATTCGTGCCAGCCAGACGCACCACCACGGGCAGCGACAGGTTCAATTCGCGGTAAGCCTGCACCACGCCAGCCGCGACCCAGTCGCAGCGGTTGATCCCTGCGAAGATGTTGACAAGGATCACCGACACATTCGGGTCTGACAGAACGGTGCGAAAGGCTGCGACCACGCGTTCGGCACTCGCCCCGCCCCCGATATCAAGGAAGTTGGCAGGCTGGCCGCCCGCAAGCTGGATCATATCCATCGTGGCCATCGCCAGCCCCGCGCCGTTGATAATGCAGCCAATGTCGCCCTCAAGGCCCACATAACTCAGGCCATGCTCCGCAGCGGCATCCTCGCGCGGGTCTTCTTGCCCCGGATCGCGCAAAGCTGCGACTTCGGGGCGGCGGAACAGCGCGTTGGTGTCGAAACTCATCTTGGCATCGAGCGCCACCAGATCGCCGCTGCCGGTGATGACCAGCGGGTTGATTTCGACCATCGTTGCGTCCTGATCGCGGAAAGCGCGGTAGCAGGCGCGCAGGATTGTGGCGAATTGCGCGACCTGCGCGCCCGCCATGCCCAGCCTGAACGCCAGTTCGCGCGACTGAAAGGGCGCAAGGCCGACGGCGGGGTCGATGACCATGCGGATCAGCGCGTCGGGCTGTTCTTCGGCCAGATCCTCAATCTCCATGCCCCCTTCGCGCGAGGCGACGATCATGATGCGTTCAGATTTGCGGTCCAGCACAAGGCCCAGATACAATTCCTTGCCAATATCCGTGGCCTGTTCGACCAGCAGTCGGTGGACGGGTTTGCCATTGGCGTCGGTCTGCTTGGTCACCAGATTGCGACCCAGCAGCGAGGACGCAAAGGCGCTGACTTCGGCCTCGGACTGGCACAGTTTGACGCCGCCCGCAGCCCCGCGCCCACCTGCATGGACCTGCGCCTTGACGACGACCGGAAAGCCCAGTTTGCGGGCCTCGTGCATGGCCTGTTCGGGGGCAAAGGCAATGCCGCCATCCGGCACCGGCATGCCAAAGCGCTTCAACAAATCCTTGGCCTGATGTTCATGAATATCCATCGGTTCCCCCTCTCTATTCGGCCGCTTGGGCAGACGTGCCGCGTGCATTGATCGCCTCGGCCAGTGACAGCACATTCATCGCCATCTTCTCGGATGCCGCGTCGATCATCTTTCCATCCAATGCGGCGGCACCCTTGCCTTGGGCTTCGGCCTTGCGCAGTTCTTCGATGATGCGGCGCGCGCGCGTGACTTCGGCCTCTGGCGGGCTGAAGACGGTGTTCGCCATTTCGATCTGGCTGGGATGGATCGCCCATTTCCCTTCAAACCCAAGGGCTGCGGCGCGTTCAGCGGCCAGAATGTAGCCGTCTGGGTCTGCGAAATCGCCAAACGGGCCATCGAGTGCGCGCAGGCCGTAAGCACGACACGCTATAATCATGCGCGACAGCGACGCATGCCACTGGTCGCCCGGATAGGCGGGGTTCAACCCGCCGATATTGACGGTGCGGGCGCGCATGGATGCGGCATAGTCGGCCACCCCGAAATGCAACGCCTCCAGCCGCGAGTCAGATGTGGCGGCATAGCGGGCAATTTCCTCGACATTGGCCATGCCAAGGGCTGTTTCGATCAACGCCTCGATCCCCACACGGCGGGTCAGCCCGCAGGCCTGCTCGATCTGGTTGACCAATGCTTCGACCATATACAGATCAGCCACCACGCCCAGTTTCGGCACAAGTAGCATATGCACGCGGTCGCCCGCCTGCTCCATGATGTCGACCACATCGCGGTACATATATTGCGTGTCCAGCCCGTTGATCCGCACGCTGACAGTCTTGCCGCGCGCTTCCCAGTCGATGCGGTTAAGCGCCTCGATCGCGTTCTTGCGGGCCTGCGCCTTTTCAGGGGGGGCGACGGCATCTTCCAGATCCAGAAACACCACATCGGCAGCACTTTCGGCGGCCTTGTCGATCATGGTGACGTTTGATGCAGGCACCGCAAGCGTCGAGCGTTGCAGTCGCTGCATGCGCAGCGGGTACAGAGAGTGGCTCATTTCGGGGAATCCTTATTCGGCGGCTATGGAAAAAGCGGGCGCGTGGCTTGTGCCCGCGTAGATATTTTGCGCGGCGGTGATGCCTGCGCCCAGCGTGACAGGCGCGCCTGCGGCTTTCAGCGCCAGTTCAGCAATACCAAGGGCAGTCAGGCACATGCCTTCATTCAGGTCGCCCAAGTGGCCGATGCGGAACGCGCGGCCCGCAAGCGGTCCAAGCCCGCCGCCGAAATGCGTGTTGTAGCGGTCGCGGGCAATCGCAATCACTTCTCGCGCGTCAATGCCGTGAGGGGTGCGGATCGCTGTCACAGTGTCCGAGGCGAAACTGCGATGCTCGGCCACGGTCGCCAGCCCAAGGGCTGCGACACCTGCGCGCACCCCTTCGGCAAGGCGGTGATGGCGGGCAAAGACATGTTCCAACCCTTCGGTGTGCAACCGCGCCAGCGAGGCGCGCAGCCCGTGCAGAAGTTGCGCAGGCGGGGTAAAGCAGAACGAGCCGCCCTCATGCGCGGCCAGCATAGCGCGCAGGTCCAGAAAGCTGCGCGACAGGTGGCTGTTGTCTATCGCAGCCAAAGCGCGGGGGCTGGCGGCCAGTATGCCTAGACCTGCCGGACACATCAGCCCTTTCTGGCTGCCCGCCACGGCCATATCAACACCCCAAAGGTCCATCTCGAACGGGATCGATCCGATGGACGACACCCCGTCCACGAACAAAAGCGCATCATGAAAACAAGCATCCAGCGCATGGCGCACAGCGCCCACATCCGAAGTAACTCCGGTCGCCGTTTCATTATGGGTGACGAACACTGCCTTGATTTCACCGTGCCTGTCCGCCCCCAGACGGCGCTCGACCTCGCGCACCGGACAGGGCGCGCCCCATGCAACATCAATGATCTCGACCTGTAGGCCCAATGCAGTGGCCATATCGGCCCAGAGCGCCGAAAACTGCCCGTGGCGCGCCATCAGCACCTTGTCGCCGGGGTTCAGCGTGTTGGTGATCGCCGCCTCCCACGCGGCGGTGCCAGAGCCGGGCAGAAGCGCGATGCGCCCCGCTTGCGTGCCGAAAACAGGCTTCAACCCGTCCAGCACCGGCTGCAACAATGCGGCAAATTCTGGCGCACGGTGGTCTTGCATCGGCACGATCATGGCGCGCTGAACATCAGCGGGCACATTGGTCGGGCCGGGAATGAAAAGATGGGCAGTGCCGGTCAACATAACGAATCCTCCCTCGTTAAACTGACCATGACAGACGCTAACACGATGCTGCGAATGAAAGCGGGTTCTGCTGTAAACGCGAGAGTTTACACATATACATTTTTGTAATATTGTTAATTTAACATTTGCGGGTGCTGACTGGGGAGGGCAGAATGCGCAAGACCTTTATCGGACCTCATCTGCGCCGTTTGCGACAGGACGCCGAAGAAACACAGGCGCAAATGGCCCGACGACTGGGAATCAGCGCCGCCTATGTGAACCTGCTGGAAAACAATCAGCGCTCGGTTTCGGTCGCAATCCTGTTGCGCCTGTTCGAGCATTACGGCGTGGACTGGCACGACATTGCCGAAGATGGCGCGGGTGCGCGGCTGGCAGATATGCGCGGTGCGCTGCAAGACCCGCTATTTGACGGCACACGCCCTGATCTGCATGAATTGCGCGGCGCACAGACGCATGGGCCCACCGTGATCGAGGCGTTCTTGCGGTTGCACCGCGCCTATATGACCACATCTGACCAATTGCTGGCCCTTGCCGCCCAACCCGGAGAGCTGGAACCGATTTTCAGCGCCTCGCCCGAAGGGGCGGTGCACCATTTTTTCCGCCGCCAGCGCAACCATTTCCCCGTTCTGGAACAGGCCGCCGCTGATATCTGGGCCGAGGGGCCGCCCGCGACAGATGACCTGTATCCCGCCCTCAAGGCGCGGCTGCACGCGCGCCATGGCATTTCGGTCAGGCTGGTGCAGGTCAACGACCTGCCCCGCACCCTGCGCCAATATGACCAGACACGCGCCGAGGTGCTGTTGTCCGAAGCGCTCGACCATCCCAACCGCGTCTTTCAACTGGTGCATGTTCTGGGCCTGATCGAATGCCGCGACCAGATCGAGGGGTTGCTGAACACCTCTGGCATTGACGACAAGCAGGGGCGTGCGCGCTGTCTGGTTGAACTGGCCAATTACTTCGCCGCTGCCGTGCTGATGCCCTATGACGCCTTTCTGCGCGAGGCGCGCGCCTCGAAATATGATTTCGACCATCTGGCCACGCGCTTTGGTGTCAGCTTCGAGCAGGCTTGCCACCGCGCCACCACCATGCAGCGCGAGGGAGCGCAGGGTGTGCCCTTCTTCTTTCTGCGCGTCGATAAGGCAGGCAATGTCACCAAGCGGTTCAACGCAACCGATTTTCATCTGGCCGAATATGGCGGGGCGTGCCCCAAGCTGGATGTGCATATGACCTTTCGCTTGCCGGGGCGGATTGTCCCGCAACTGGTGGAGATGCCTGATGCGTCGCAATATTTCGTGTTCGCGCGCACGGTGGACCGCCCGACATTCGAGCGCCACGGACAAGATAACCGGCTGGCTGTTGCCATGGGCTGCACCATCCAGCACGCGCCCGAAATCGGCTATGCGGATGGCATTGCACTGCAAGGGGCCGCCGCGACCCCGATCGGAATCAATTGCCGGATCTGCCCGCGTGCAAGCTGCGATCAGCGCGCACATCAGGCCAGCGTGCTGAAAACCCCTGTCGATGAAAGCCGCCGGGGTGCCACGCGCTATGACGCATAAGCACGGCTTGGCCCCGCGATGTGCGCCTTAGCACAGCAGCTGTTGGCGCATAGCACATGCCCGACGCGGTGAAGCGCGCTATATCTGTAGTAACCAAGCGCAAAGGATGCCGCCATGACCACCGCTTATGCCCCGATTGCCGGGCTGCACCATGTCACCGCCATTTCCGGCCCTGCCCAAGAGAATCTGGATTTCTACACCCGGATGATCAAGACACGGCTTGTAAAGCAGACGGTCAATTTCGACGCGCCAGAGATGTATCACCTCTATTATGGCGCGCAAAATGCCACGCCCGGCTCGGTGCTGACATTTTTCAACAGCGAGACGCGGGCGCGCGGACAGGCGGGCGTGGGGGCCACGCAAGCCTTTGCCTATGCGATTGCACCGGACGATCTGGCGCAATGGCACGACACTCTTGGCGGCACGCGCACGTCGCGCTTTGGCGCAGAGGTGCTGTCGCTGACCGACCCGCACGGCCAAGCGTTTGAGATGGTAGCCGACCCGGATGCGGGCACATGGGGGGAATTTCATTCTGTCACCCTGTGGGTTGCAGACCCCGAGCCTACCGCGCGGATTCTGACAGAGGTGTTCGGCTACAGCTTAGCAGGCGAAGAACGCGGAACGGATGGCACGCGCACCCGCTACACCCTGCCCGGCGATGCGCCGGGGCGTGTGGTGGACCTGTGGCGCGCGGACGCGCCCGTCAAGGCACGTCCCGGTCCGGGCACGATCCATCATGTGGCCTTTCGCGCCCGCGACGCCGCGCATCAACAGGCGCTGCGAGAGGTGCTTCTGGCACGCGGCGAGACTGTCACCGAGGTAAAGGACCGCCAGTATTTCAAAGCAATCTATTTCCGCGAACCCGCTGGAATATTGTTTGAGATCGCCACAGACGGACCGGGGTTTGACATTGATGAACCCATGGCCACACTTGGCCAAAGCCTGAAACTGCCCCCCCAGCACGAGGCGCGCCGCGCAGAGTTGGAATCGCGCTTGCCCCCGCTGGACCTGCACCACGCCTGACGCAACAAATAACGCGACGCACCCAAAAAGGGGGGCGTCGCCGCTATGTCAAAACATATCAACAGTGTCGAGCGTCACCAAGTTCTTCCATTCAAGAAATTGCAAGTCATTGATTTCAAGTACTTTCATATACCGTGCACGTCAAAGGTTTTTCCTTTTCCGTCAGCAATTTCTTCCTTTCGAAAAAGTTGGGAGCCGTCGGACAAGCTGATGCAGAATTTGGCCGTCGTGACACAGCGTTCCTGATAGAAGAGATGAAATTAGCGCCCTGCTTGCGACGGGGCACTACTCCAATACATAGCCGAGCGCCCGATAACCTGTCCGTCGCTTGGCAGCCATTCTGGAAAGGACCGGCACCGAGCTGTCAACATAGTCAACCACCAGAACGTCTTTCTTCCCGTGATGTTGTCGGTGCAACCTGCCAACATATTGCGCCAGCGTGCCTTTCCAGGCGATCGGCATCGTCAGGAACAGGGTGTCGAGCCGGGCGTCATCGAAGCCCTCGCCGATATAGCGCCCTGTCGCAAGGATCAGCCGCTCTTCATCGTCATTGACATTCAGCGCCGCATGCGCGTCCTGCCGATCCCTCGCTGACATGCCGCCACGGAGCACGACAATGTTCTTTGCAAATCGGGAGAACCGCTGCTTGAGATATTCAAGGTGATCCTTCCGCTCGGTCAGTACGATTGGCGAGCGTTTGGCCTCCAGTGATTTCAGCACGTCATTAAAGATCAGATCGTTTCGAGCTTCGTCTTCCGCCAGAGCTGCATAGATCGCAGGCATTGACGGGCGTTCGGCCATGGTGAGTGCCTCTGGCAATCGAAACCGCGTGTGACGTTCGCGCGCCCGATGGCGAATGCCGCTTTCTGCGGCCTGTGATTTGGCGCTCACCTGATGGCGGACGGGGCCACATTGCATGAAGATGATCGGATGATGTCCATCTTTCCGAGCGACGGTTGCCGACAATCCGGCGATGTAGCGCGCCTTCGATCTGCGGGCGACAAGCTCAAAGCTTGCAGCGGACAGGTGATGGCACTCATCGACGACAAGATGACCGTAGTCGGCAACAATATCGTCAACTTCGCCATTGCGAACCAAGCTCTGGATCAGCGCCACGTCGATTACACTGGTGGGTTTGCGTTTTCCTCCACCAATGGTGCCAATCAGCTTTGGGTCGATCCGCAGGAAGGATCCAAGGCGCTCGACCCACTGGCTAAGGAGTTCGCGACGGTGGACCAGAACCAGCGTATTACAGGCACGATGTGCGATCAGCGCCGAGGCTACGACCGTCTTGCCAAATGCAGTCGTGGCAGCAAGCACGCCGGTATCGTGTTCGGCCAACGCGTTAAATGCGCGCGATTGTTGCGCGCGAAGTTCGCCGCGGAAGCGAACCGTCTCCGGCAAGCGAGTTCCGTTTTCGCGCAAATCGTCCAAATCTGCAGTCACGCCGTGATCGAACAGAAATCCCAACGCTTCGTCTAAGCAGCCGCGCGGCAGGGCGACGTGTCGGGGATGCAATTCGGCACAGGATACAATTCGCGGCTTTCCGAATGTCGGCAGCCGCATCGCCTGAGCACGATAGAATTCGGGATTCTGGAACGCAGCAAACCGAACCAGTTGCGCAATCATGGCCGAAGGCAGCTCCGAACGGTCAATATAGATCTGATCTGCGACCGTTACCTTGATGGTCGATGGAGCGGGCGCATCGAGGCGTTGCGGAGTGCTCCGGCGTGACGGAGGCATCTTCCAGGGTTCGGCCGCCTGCTCGTCATCCACCGGCATGCGCACGCCCAGCACCCTTCCAGAAAGCTCCGCCGCTTCGACGAGGTCGGTCACCGCCGCCGCTGACAATCTTGGCAAGGAAGATAAATAGGCCCACTGATCGTCATATGGCCGCATATCCTCGTCCACAAAGGCGCTGTTGCCAGCTTTGCGCGCAGTGTTCTGAAGCGGCAGTGCGATCAGATTGCCGAAGCCGCCGAGCGGCATGATATCCTGATTTGGGAACAGCCGATCATAGGAAGCAAATCCGATTTCCGGCCGCCGTTCCATCGTTTCCGTAATCAGAACTGACCCGAGCTGGCGTGCCAAGCGGGCAGATACTGGTTCGGAGAAGAATATCCATATATGACCACCGTTCCCAGACCTCGATCGTTCCAGCGCTGCGGGAACTCCCTTTGCCCGGCAGGTTTCCAGCAGCGCGCTCGCGTCATCCACCCAGGACGTCTTGTCAAAATCTGCCGCGAGGAACCAGCAAGTATCGTCGGGCAGCAGCGGATAGACGCCTGCGACAAAATCCCCGTTTCGGCCATCATCACCGCGCAGGTGCTTTTCAATGACGCTTTCGTCCGGCGGTATGAACTTCTGATTGGGGCATTCGCTGCATTTGACCTTCGGCTTGCCGCAGATGCCCTTCACCCATTCGTTGGCACAAGCGGGCGAATATCCTGATCGGCCAGTCTTCCTGTTGTCCCAGCGCACAGGAAATACGTCAGGCCGACCGGCGAATAGGCTTCGGAACAGGTCGACCTTTTCATGCGATGGCGAGGCATTCGTGACGGGGGCGTTCCTGGAGGCCGGCTGTTTCACAGCTGGCGCGCGGTCTTCGACGAGGCAATCTTCAAGGGAAGCCATCTCGCGCTGAAGCTGCTGCCGTTCGGCATCCAGATCGGCCAGACGTGCTCGAACCCGCGCCAGCTCCGCCTCAATGTCACTCTTTTCAGTCACACGCGATTTCCACCCAAACCTTTTCTGTCCTACACAGCATAGAGCGGGAAAGCGGCTGGCGTAAGCAGCTCTGCCTGATCGTCGACCCGACGGCTAACGGAGAGTTCATGGGTGGATGTCCTTCTGCGGTCGAGTGAAGCATCAGCACACCAAGCCCAAATTTCCCATGGGCGGTTTCTCTGATGCGGCGCTCCCGTTATGCCTGTCAATCAAGGTGCTGTTCAAGCTTCCGCTCAGGCAGAAAGGCAGAATGGTAGCGAGCCTGCTGCGCGTGGCAGGGCGGGCCGGTTCCTGATCACTCCACGCTATGCCGGAGTCGAAAGATCCTGAAAGTTCAGGTCAGATAAAGTCGATATCCTCACGCCGGTAGATTTTGCTGCAGAGGCCTCGCGCGGGCAAAGGGTGGATGCCGCGTACGCGCAATCTGGCGGCTGCGTGTTTGGGCAAGGTATTCAGTCGGGTCGCGACATGGCTCAATGAGATGTATTTTCGCTGAAACTCCCCGAGATCCTCTGGCGTGAACGTTCTGACCTTGCGGCCCGTATGCGGATCACGCTGTTCCTCGTAGTTGATGAGATTGTTTGTCGTGATCAGAGCGATACCTGATGCGTTGATCGCGAGAATGCGCATCAGATCGGCGCTGTGATATCCGCCCAGTCTTGGCCTGGGGCATGCGTTCAACACGTCTTGTGGGCGGATGATCAGGCTCGCTACACCATTTGTTCCAACCAGCCGGCCAACGAATGGGAGTTCGCACGCGAGAATGAGGCGCAGCAAGCCGCTAATACCAAGTCTCGCGAAATCTGACTCTTCTGAGGGTTTTGGGATTCCCAAATCTATGAAGATCTGACTCAATGGCGTCAGATTTTCTGGGGAGGGCCTCTCTATGGGCGCAGCGCTCGCGTTACGGACAGACTACGACGGCATGAAGTTGAGAGAACTTGCGCGAAAGACAAAGGATGCCAACCAAGCCCGCAGGCTTTTGGCGCTGGCGGAGATCTATGATGGCGGTCGGCGCAGCGATGCTGCTCGGATTGGTGGTGTTGGCCTACAAATTGTCCGTGACTGGGTGGAGCGGTTTAATGCCCGCGGGCCTGACGGCTTGATCAACGGCAAAGCTCCTGGTCAGCAGTCTAAGCTTAACGATGAGCAGCGCAGGGCGCTTGCTGCAATTGTTGAGAGCGGTCCGACCTTATCGGTCCATGGGGTCGTCCGCTGGCGCCTGAGTGATCTGAGGAAATGGATTGCAGACACATTTGGGATTTCACTTCACGAGACGTCGATAAGCCGGGAACTCAGGGCGCTTGGTTATGTCAAACTCACAGCACGCCCGCGCCATCACGCGCAAGATACAGCCGCACTGGAGGACTTTAAAAAAAAGGGTTTGCAGCCGCAGTAGCAAAGCTCCGCGCACGGCTCCTGCAAGGCACTGTGATCGAAGTCTGGTTCCAAGATGAAGCGCGTGTCGGCCAGAAAAACAAGATCACGCGCCGATGGGCGAAGCGCGGTACGCGACCTTCCGCCCCACATGATCAGCGCACGAGTTCAAGCTACATCTTTGGAGCGATTTGCCCAGCCCTCGGGAAAGCTGCAGGTCTTGTGCTGCCAGCGTGCAATACCGAAGCGATGGCCCTGCATCTTGCTGAAATCTCCCAAACTGTCGCACCCAAAGCACATGGGGCTGTGCTCGTGGATCAAGCCGCATGGCACATGACTGACAAGCTGGTCATTCCGGACAACATCACCATCATCCCGATCCCCGCAAAATGCCCAGAACTCAATCCAGTCGAAAACATCTGGCAATTCATGCGAGACAACTGGCTATCAAACCTCATCTTCGAAACCTATGAAGACATCGTAGATCATTGCTGCAAGGCTTGGAACAAATTGGTCAGCATGCCCGACACAATCACCTCCATTGGAACCCGCGACTGGGCTCAAGAGTTCTGATCAATGCTGATTGGTATAAGGTCCTGCCCGCAGCGCGCATGGGCTGTCAGGGCCATCGCCATGTCCGGCTCGAGCTGATCGACCGGCTTGGCGCGCTCGAATAGCCTTGCGAGAAGCGCGTCGATCTCGACCGGATCGAAACGATCAACAAGACCGGGGAGCGACGCAACCGGTTGAAGGATCCCGCTTTTCACCATCCGTGTGAACGGGCCGGTCTTCAGCCCCAGCCGTTTCGCGGCCTTTTTGGGGTTGAGCGCGCGGGCGTAGCGTCGAAGCCATGGCGACCAGGCGTCTGCCTGCACCCACAGGTGGGCTGTTGGCGCAGGCAGACCAAGATGACCGGGCGTATCGGCAATGGCTTGGAAAAGTCGCTGCATGCGGATCCAATCAACACCGAATTCCCGAGATGCGGTCTGCACGGAATGGACATGGCGCTGCGCGCAAGGGCGCCCCATGACATCCTCTCCATCCCCAATGGGGTAGGTTCTCTCGATGAAATCACGCACTGCGTCAAGCAAAGGTTTGGTTTCGTTGGTTTTCTCAAGCTTTTGCAGGAAGCGCGCGAACATGACGAATTCGGTGTAGAATCCACCCACGTCAATTGACTGATTTTCGCGACTTGTCTTCATGGCCGCATGCAGTGCGTGAGGCCCTGCCGCCAAGACTTTGAAACCTGCGTCGAGCGCAGCTGACAGCTCTTGATCGGACAAACTATCAGCCCTTGCTCTGGTCCCGTGTCTGATGCGAACACCCAGCGATTCACTTGCGCGCCAGACGATAGAAACATTGAACTGATCGAGCCAAGTTGGCGGGTGTTCTGCTCCGAGCGCTCTTGCTGCAAAGTATCGTTCAAACGCGGTTACCGCCATCGGCCGGGGACGCATCGCGGCCGCGTCAATCATCCTGCGGTGGTCGAGGATTCGCCCTGAAAGATCATAGGGCGAGCGTGGAAATTTGCTGGCGGGCAATTCGACCAATGCGACCGCGTGTTCCGGACACGCCAGAACAGGCTCGAACTGCCAAAGCACCGAGCCAGCTGCGGGCACCGGCCCGTCTTGCGCAAGGCAGAGCGGGCAGACGCGCTGATTTGTGACACGCAGCATGCGAATCGGGACAATTTCGCCGCCAAGGCGTCGCGCGCGCCCTGCGGCGCGCCTGAAGGAGCAGCGCTCCAAATCGGACATCTCGATGCCGCCCAGTTCGGCAAGGACGGAAAGTGCCTCAGCATCGCCGCTGATAACACTCTGCCATGTGATGCCCATGTCCTGCACGAAATCCTGCACGAATTGGCTGTTGTTTCTGCAAGCGAGGCGAGACGCAAAGCCTGTCGCGGTTTCGGTGGCCCCCAACGGCACTGTCAAAGCAAGTTTCATCAGCGTACCCTCGTTTGAGGTCCAGACGCGGGCGCAAATTCATCCCCCGCCTGCATGAGCAGCCGCGCATCAATCGCCTGCCAGTCATCGGCGACAAATGGGTTGAGCGCGTCGGGCACTCCGGCGCGCCGCTCGAAGGCCCGTCGGAATACGTCTGCATCGAGCTCAGTGGCGCGTGACAGAAGGGCCTCTTCGATGCCCGCGACCACTGTTTCGATCACGAGCCCCAGTTCATCTGCGCCCGCGTGGATCAGGCGGCTGATGAAGTCGCTGTTTTCTGCCAAGTTGGATGCCAGCGGCAGCTCGGATCTGGCAGCATAGCGTGCCAAAACAGTTGCGATTTCCCGGCCATGTGCAACCGCCGAGATTGGTGCCAACTCAATTGGGAGCAGGCGCCGCGACAGTTGCGGATCGAGATTGACCAAGTCTTTCAGCGGGGTGGTACCGCTCAGGATCAGCCCGACCGGCCAGGTTGCATTCTGCATCACCGATTTTAACGTGTTGACGACGGCCTGACGTTCACTTGCCGCGCGGTTCACATGAAGATCCTGGACTTCGTCGAGATGCAAAAAGAGCACGCGGCGGCTGCGCAGATGCGTCTGCACCAGATCCCAGATCATCATGGCCGTTCGTTCGCGACGGAGCGGATAACCAAGGCCTGAAAGACAAGCGAGGCCAACGGATTTCAGTGTCGCTGGGGATGGAATCAAAAAACTTGCAACATCTGCTTCAAGCCGATCGGGCGACAGAAATTCGGCGTCGGGATGCTTGCGCAGCAGTCGCTGGATCGCGGTGGACTTGCCAGATCCTGACGGAGCTATGCTTGAATTTGGGTGACGCGCATTTTCAGGCGGCGCGGCTTGGTGCGTCAAAAATCACTTCGACGCCGTCGTTGAATGTGATTCCTTCGATGACTTTTGGCAACTGATTTCTGCCATTGAGGCGCAACCATTTCTTGGACGCGGCCTGAATGAGGGTAAAGACCATCAGTTTCGCGGTCTTTTGCGAGAGCGCACCCTTTGTGCGAACCGTTCTGTGCCGAACCGTGGCGAAGACGCTCTCAATGGGGTTCGTCGTGCGCAGATGGCCCCAGTGATCAGCCGGGAAGTCGAAGAAAGCCAGCAAGGCGTCACTGTCCTTGGTCAGGCAATTCACGCCTTTTTCGTATTTCTGCTTATATTTCTCACTGAACAGATCCATTGCGGCCTTCGCTTCCGCTTTCGTAGCGGCATGCTGGATATCATCGAGATCAGATTTCACGGCTGCGGCCATCTGCTTGGGAAAACAGTTCAGCACATTCTTCACCTTATGAACCCAGCAGCGCTGGTGCTTCGTGCTGCCAAATGCCTTGTCCAATGCATTCCAGAACCCCAAGGCGCCATCGCCCACCGCGATCTTGGGGGCGACAGACAGGCCCCGAGCCTTGAGATCGCTCAGCAATTCATGCCAGCTCTGCGAGCTTTCCCGAAGCCCAACCTGAAAGCCGATCAGTTCCTTCTTGCCCTCCGGTGTGGCTCCGATGATCACCAGCATGCATTCGGCATTTTCTTCCATGCGCGCCTGCAGATAGACGCCATCTGCCCATATGTAGACGTAATTGCGCGCAGACAAATCACGCCGCGCCCAGGCATCATATTCTGCCTGCCAACCTGCGGTCAGGCGGGATATGACACTCGGAGACAGGTTGGGTGCATCGGGGCCCATAATGGCTGACAGCGCTTCCTGGAAATCGCCCGTGGAAATGCCCTTCAGGTAGAGAACGGGCAACAGCGCGTCCAAGCTGACCGAGCGGCGCGCCCATTTCGGCAGTATATTCGAGGTGAAGCGGATCTTTTGCGCAGGATCGAGTGCCGCCATCCGGTCACGCACTTTGGGGCGCTGCACATTCAGAGCGCCAATGCCCGTCTGGATCTGACGTTCAGGGCCAAGTCCATGGCGGACGATCCGCTGGCGGCCATCGTCCAGCTTCTCGTCCGCAAAGCTGGCCACAAATGCATCAGCTTCGGCTTTCAGCGCTTCCGCCAGCATCCGGCGTGCGCCTTCCCGTGCCAGTTCTGTCAGCGGGTCGACGATAGTTTCTGATTGGCGAAACGGTAGAATGGTTGTATCGTTCTTCATAGGCGTATTGCTCCTCGTGAGGTTCTGGCTGGCTTTGACACCCGCCACAATACGCCGCCTTTCAATTCATGCCATCACCCAAATTCCCGCATAGCTCATCCTGACGCTCCGACAAGTACGATTCCGCGTGCCTCCGCTGCCCTGCCCGCTGCCAGATCTGCACGCCTGCGATGCAGCAGGACGTCAAATTCATGCCGCAATCGCTCATAACCGTCATGCACCACAAACTGTGCACGGAGTTCGGAGACAATCTGGCCCACCGCAACAAGGCGCTCTGCGTCTGCTCGGTAATCACTCATCTTCGATCCTCCAGCTCGGCTGCGCAGGTGGACGCACGGAAGATTGATCGCTTCGCACCGACGGCTGTGGAGTGCGTTGCTTTGGCTCAATTGCGGGTTCTGACTGAACTGGCCTGATCTCGGTGCCAAAGGTTGTTGTTTCGCCCAGCATTTTGTCAATGGCTGGAGGCGGGGCGAAAGTCAGACCTCGAAACAATGTCCTTTCGAGTTGGTCAATTTTCTTCGCGCTGGGGTCGAGTGAACTGGGCAGCAGCGACGCAACTCTGCCGTCAACGATCGATTTGATAGTGCGCAAAGCATTGTCGCGAATATCCGCGCTCAACGCCGCTTCCGCCCTATGTGATTGTCGCAGCTTCACGCACGCCGCTTTCCATGCCTCCAGAGAGACACCATCAAGGCCGCCTTCCACGCAGCTTGCCGCATGCCACTTACCCTCGATTTGCACTGAAATCTCGCCGAGATCGTCGGGATCAACGCGGATGACCATGTCGCGCGCTTTACGCGTCCGAAAATGCGCGTGGAGGGCCTCGCAAGAGTAATGGTTTGAAGCGAAACAGACCCCTAACTTGTTGATTTTGCGTGTGACCTCTAGGCCTGTCGCGGTTCGCAGCGTGTGGCGGTCCGGGGGCTCGGGGACAAAACGCTCGTTTTCCAATTGCCGCCAGCGTGCTGCTGGCGTCTGACCACTGAGCCCGCCGTGGGGGGTGTTGTGATAGACATCAATGATCCACAGGAGCAAGATGCGGAGCAGATCACCGTCGTCGAGCACAGCGCGCGCATCTGATGCATAATCACCTTTCGCAACCACATTCGAAAAGGTGCGGCCAGAAATGCGCGGCATCAGATTAGTGCTCAGGGACCCAAAGAAACGTTCAATCGTCCCGCGCATTTCCGGTACGCGTACCGGACCGTATTCGAGCCTGGCATGCAGTGCGTGCGCAGCGGCCTGAAACGCATCGCTTTGAAATGCCGTTCCCGCGTCCGTCGCGATCGCCGCTAGCCCGCCGTGCTGGTTCCAGCTCCCCTCTGCGCCGATCTCGCGGGCGATACCAGTTTTGTCCTGTACCACCATCCGCAGCAGTTCGATGGCCGCTTGGGCACTCGGTTCGCTTGCGAGAACCAGCCCAACGACGCAGCGCGTGGCAGCATCGATCGCGACACAAATCCATCGCCTGCCGCGCGGTATCCTCGCTTTGACATGATCAGGCAAGCTTTGCAGCACCCCGATCTGCTGCAGAAGTGAAATGACATCGACCTTCCATTCGTCGATCTCGATCCTTTCCATGGGTGCGGATGAGGTCAAACCGCTGCCATAGCTGGAGAATTTTCTGCGCGCAGCGTCAGGGCCTTCGCGAAAGCATGCAACCTGGAACGGATCGAGGCGATCAATTCGCCGCTCGATTGTGCGCCGCGATGGGACTGGCAAAGAATGGCGTCCGTCCGCTTGGCGACGCTTGTTTTCCTCATTGAAACGCAGCCTCGTTTCTTCCGCCACGATGGCTTTGGTCGGCTGCTCGGCGCGAGCGTAGCCTTGGACGCATTCTGTAAGAAGTTCAGAGACCTCGTAGTTGCGCTCCGCCCGCGCATTTCTTGCATAGCGTGGTCTGAGAACTCCAGCATCACGATATGTCTGATTATAAATGCGGAACTTTTTTCGGATGGTGCGCGAACTTGGCAGATGGCGCATGACGAACGGCTTGCCGCCACGCGGCGATTGGCCAGCGCTGTTTCTTGTTTTTTCGCGCTCGTAAACCATCTGTTCGATCAGCGCGCGGTGCTCGGTGAGCGAGTCGTCAGTCAGTCGCAACGCGCCTTGATCCTTGAGCTCTCGTATCACTTCGCAAACACATGCATCGAAAAAGACCTTGCGCCGCTGCTCCGTAGTGAGGTGATCGAGCGGGAACTGCGACTTCTGGAGGTCTTTATCGAGCGGCCCGACAGCATAAAAATCACGCTCAAAGCGCCAGTTGCGCGCTGATTTCAGCTCCTGGATCTGCGCCCATGTGAAGCGCTCGACCGCACCGGTATTGTCCATCCGAGCGAATTGGACCCCATCTGCATGCTCGCCCACAGGCTTGTAGTGGATGCCGCCGATTGTGATCCGGTCAAATTGTGAAAACCGCGTCCGCATCAGACTGCCCCCCCAGGCTTCAGGAAGGAATGAGGGGCAATGATGCCGGGCGAGACGAGCGCAAGTTTGCCATTGCCGATGGCGCGCAGAATTGCGCCGTGGGCGCGGCTCCCAGGACCGGTCAAGCGATGCAGGTCTGCTATGGAGACAGTCCCCTGGAGCGTTCTGATTGCGGCTTCGAGCAGCGCGTCCGCAGCTGAGTCTGGTGCCTTGCGCGCTTCGTGAAGCATGCCTGCGTTGGCTGCCTGCCAAGGAGAATATTGCGCATCAGTGAACAGGCGGAATTCATCCGCATGCTCTGGCACGAGCATGGCCTCAACCGCCGATAGCTTTTCTATAAGGGCTGGATCTTGTGCTCTGTGGGCAGGCTTGACCTCCACGGCGATCTTTTTGCCGTCCGCAAGTGTGACGAGAAAATCGACCGTGTATTTCGCGAGGCGGCCGCGACAGTCGGTGTAGCGAAGGGACACCGACTGCTCCTCGACATTGACGACGTCTTGCCGTGCCAGAGTGAGCAAAATGAAATTGCGCTCCAAGCCGCTCTCGAAGAAGATCTGACGCCCTTCGGGCGCACTTGGGAGCTTTGCAACGAGAAAGCCTCGAACGCTGATCGGCGACTTCATCGCAGGCCGCCGCAGCGCGCTGCTTGGAAGCGGCAAACGTGTCGGGGCAGTTGTTTGGGCGAGATCGCCAATTTGGTTATGCATGTTTTTTCCTTCCACAACAAAGTGTGAGACATCAGCCGTCGCGCCCATGGGCGCACGGCGGGGTTGACTTTCGATGCGGGAAGGAGGATCGTGACGCTAATAACTGCGGGTCAGCGACCCTCCTGAAGAGCTCGGCGCGCCAACGCCGGGCTTTTCTTTTTCCCATGTGCTTTGTCAGTTTCTGGGTGTGTGCATCTCCTCCTGTTTGTCATACCGCTCCGGGAATAGCTCTGAGGGCGTTACACCGAGCGTCTCGGCAATGGCCGTCTGGACGCGATGAGATTTCCGATAGCCCTGCGAAACAATCGTAACCGTTTCGGGCGCGACCGAAAGCTCGCGCGCGAGTGCGCTGATCGAGCTGCCTGCATCGCGGAGCCGCTTGCGAATCAAGAGATGTCGGATCAAGTCAATATGCATTTGCGGCTCCCGATCTAGTCTAGAATCGTCGCCGAGATTAGCGGCTGATCCTGTCCTTCAAGTGTCCCTGCGAATCACCTGTGCCCTCATGTTTGCCCGCAACCGAATCAGTAAGCAAGCCTGTTTTATTTTTATTAAGCCATTGGTTTAATTACGAAATCCTAACTTTACCGGACAAAACAAGCACATCTTAAAGGAGGCGAATCGGTTCTGAAAATAGCCAAAGGAATTCAAACGCCTGGAGTGGTTTCTTCTGATTCGGCCCTGTGGTGTCAGATCAGGTTTCGCGCGCGCCCCAAGCGTTCACAAATTCGTGATCGGTTGCGCCGCATCGATATCTCTTCGACATTTAGTATCGCCTTCGCTGGAAATCACCTCTGGTAGTGGTCGCGGGGCCAGCCAAAAACTGATTTTCTCAGCCATGATCGCATTCGCGATAGCCCATCAGCGACATTCACGAAGAAGGCTGCATAGAAGCAACTTGCGCAGTCGCAGCAACGTGCTCGGCCCTTGGACGGCCATCTGCCTCCGATCCTTATGCTGCGCCGCCGCCCGTCGTTCCGGAGATTCGACACAGTCGCAAATCCGGGCGGTGAACAAATCTGTGTCGTACTGAGTGTACACTATTGACGCAGCGTTGACCGGGCCGAACAGGAACTACGCTTGCGAAGACCTGAGGTCTTCAAGGTAGCTTCCAAGTTCTTCGCCATAGCCCCAGCCGGTACTGGCAACGCGTTGATATTCTTTCTCCAGCCGATCCAGCCAAGTTGCCGTGAGCTCCGGGTCGGCTTGCACGGAAATTTTCTTCACGATCGAGCCAAACATCGACCCCATGCTGCTGTAGAACGTCTCACCCAGATCGCCGAACTCCAGCGTGACGTCATTGCCGCATTTGACGTAGTAGAACATTAGCTCCAGCGTTTCGCCGAGCTGTCCCCTTGCCTTGTTGTAATCGGATATGGCACGTCTGGCGTCGCGGTACTTGATTGGTGCGTCCCAGCGGCTTGGATTGATGGCGGCCTTGATCCGCTTCTTGTAGGGCGAAAGGTCGGTGCCTTCATCCGAAACCAGGAATCTCGCATGCAGGAAATCCTGGTTGTTCGGGTCGGCACGATACAGGTCCTGTACGAGGCCTAGGAGCTGCACCCTAGAAAACCCCGACAACGCCCCCTTTATCGCAGTCCAGTTCTTTGTCACGGCTTGAGCCCCTTCCAGCTTCTCTCCAGCGTCTTTTCTAGCGACATTGTGGGAAGGATGAAATCTTCAAGCACAGTGTGGCGCGAGCGGCCCTTTGCCGCCGGTCGGGTTGACCACTGCGCCGCGGTGCAGCTTCCCCGAACCGGTCACTAGATCCAAACGGGGACCCGATTGCAAAGTGACAATAATTTCTGCAACCGAGCTGGACGTGATCGGCAAGCTTCTGGGCCACAGCCAGATGCAGACCACCCAGCGCTATGAGCATCTGATGGATTCGCCCCTGCGCGCAGGGGTCGATGCGGTGGCCAAAGCGTTCAGGCCCCGGCCCCGGCTGGTGCACGTCAATCATCCGCGCAGCGCCTGATGGAGGGGAGTGGCGCGGATGCCACGCCGCCGGGCGTTACCGCGCCCGGGCGGTGCAATCGCCGCGTGCAAGGTTGACGAAAGGTAAGGGGGGGGGGTAGCGACGTTCAAAGGCAAAGATTTCAGGTCAAGATATTGGGGGTGGCAATGGGTCCGACACAGCAGCGCGTAGTGCGGGGTGGGCGTCTGGTGAAAACCGCGCGGGGCGTGGTGAATTTGGCGGCGGTGGTCGGGTTCGGCATGGCCGGCGGCGCGGCGGCGCAGGGGCTGGATTGTATCAGCCCACCCGTCGGCGGGCCAGCAGACAGCGAGATCTGCGATCTCGGCACGCTGGCGGGCGGGACCAATAGCATTGCTTGGGGTGTCAGTGCCGATGGCAGTGTGGTGGTGGGCGTGCGCTACAGCAGCGCGGGCGACCGTGCCTTTCGCTGGGTCGCGGGCGCGGGTATGGAAAACCTCAGCACGCTGACGGGCGGGGGCCATAGCTATGCTGACGGCGTCAATGCCGATGGCAGCGTGGTGGTGGGCCAGAGCAGCAGCAGCGCGGGCAACCGCGCTTTTCGCTGGGTCGCGGGCGCGGGTATGGAAAACCTCGGCACGTTGACGGGCGGAAGCCGGAGCTTTGCCCGGGGTGTCAATGCCGATGGCAGCGTAGTGGTGGGCCAAAGCGGCAGCAGCGCGGGCAACCGCGCTTTTCGCTGGGTCGCGGGCGCGGGTATGGAAAGCCTCGGCACGCTGACTGGCGGGAGCTCGAGCTGGGCCCATCGCGTCAATGCCGATGGCAGCGTTGTGGTGGGATGGAGCGGCAGCAGCGCGGGCGACCGCGCGTTTCGCTGGGTCGCGGGCGCGGGTATGGAAGACCTCGGCACGCTGACGGGCGGGAACTGGAGCGAGGCCCATGGCGTCAATGCCGATGGCAGCGTGGTGGTGGGCCGGAGCGGCAGCAGCGCGGGCAACCGTGCCTTTCGCTGGGTCGCAGGCGCGGGTATGGAAAGCCTCGGCACGCTGACGGGCGGAAGCTATAGCCGTGCCCACGGCGTCAATGCCGATGGCAGCGTAGTGGTGGGCCGGAGCGGCAGCAGCGCGGGCGACCGCGCCTTTCGCTGGGTCGCGGGCGCGGGTATGGAAAGCCTCGGCACGCTGACGGGCGGGAGCTCGAGCTGGGCCTGGGGCGTCAATGCCGATGGCAGCGTTGTGGTGGGCACGAGCGGCAGCAGCGCGGGCGACCGCGCGTTTATCTGGCGTGCCACGGACAGCGGCGGGGAAATGGAGGACCACGAGAACCTCATCACCTCATTCCCCGTTCTAGGCAATGACAGCGCGGTGATGCAGGCCGAACAGCAATTCGCCCTTGGCGCGCTGATGAGGCCGGGCGCGTTGGCACAGGCGGGGGGATGGTCTGTTTCGGCCCAGCTTGGCGCGCAATCGACCGGGCGCAACCCGACCACGGTGGGCGCGCGCACGACGTCGCTGGCCGCGCTCAGCTTTGGCCGGGGGATCACCGATAGCTTCACCCTCGGCGCGACGATCAGTGCGCAGGGGTCCAGCCTGCAAAACAACGCCTTCAGCATGGATACCGGGTTCGCTGGGGCGATCTGGGGGACCTACAGCGCGGGCGGCGCAGACCAGACGGGGTTGCAGGCCAGCGGCAGCCTTGGCTATGCGCGCAATTCCGGCGATATTTCGCGCGGGCGGCTGTTGACCGATGTTGTGCTGGCGACCGGGCAATCGGCCGTGGAAACCCGCGCGGTGCAGGCGAGCCTTGGTTATGGCATGATGCAGGGGGACTGGCTGGTGACGCCCAGCCTCGGGGTGGCGCATTACGACACCACCCGCGCGGCCTATACCGAAACGGGTGCGGCCTTTAACGCAAGCTATGACGCGATGACCACCAGCCGCACGGTCGCGACCCTGGGGGTGGCGGGCGACATGAAACTGGGCGAGCAAGGCCGTCTGTCGCTGGGCGCGGGGGTGGAGCATGACCTGTCGGTCACCGCGCCGCGCCTGACCGGCACCTCGGACATTCCGGGGCTGGCGACCTTTGACATCGGCAGCACGTTCCAGACCAACAAGACACGCGGTTTCCTGACGGCGGGCTATACCCATGACTTCGGGAATGGCCAAAGCCTGAGCGGCACTGTGCGCGTGGGTCAGGCGGTTTACGGCAGCACGCCGTCGGTCGGTGTTGGCCTGAACTACGGGATGCGGTTCTGACAATATTGTCTGAAAGAGATACTGCGCCCGGCCATTTGGTTGGGCGTTTTCTTTGAAGCCTGGCCATCCGCTTTCGCAAGATGCCGCGGGGGCATTGCTGCAAGGTCACAGTCCGCTTTCCGCCCGTTGCGAAGTCGACCCGCGGTTCGACGTGGTCGGCCCTTTGCGGTCAGTCAGCGTCGGTGGCACGCTGCAGTGCGGCTTCACCAAACCGGCCAATCGTGCATCGCGCAGCATTTTTTGCTATTGAACGTCGCTGATGCGGACGATGCGGACTTTCGTTCCATTCGGGTTGGGCTATCATGACCGCATGTACAAACTGAAGCCGGGCATCAAGCAAGACCCGCAGCGCCGGTGGCAGCTGCCTGACCGCATTTTCTTCGGACACGGCGCATGTCATATCTTGGCGGGCATCTATCTTGAAGCTGCACCTCTCGCTGGTTTTTACGCCGAGAGAATCATTCCGGGCAAAGGCCATGCCGGCAACCACATTTTCGTAACCGATGGCGTCCTTGCCTTTGATTTCCGTGGGTATTCCTGCAGAAAAAACCTCCTTGCTCATCACATTTCGGGATGGTCAAAGGTTTCGGCCCCCGGTTGGCACTGCAAAATCGTAGGCGTGGACTTCGACCTTCTTGAAACTAAAGACTTAAATGCAAGGAAGATGCTTGGTCCGGAGCAGTACCTGATGGACCCACGACCACGCGCACACTCATTTCTCGGCCGTTTCAATCACATGGCTTCAGCCGTGCAGTCGCGCAGTTTCCCCGGTTGAGCGGTGGCAGCTAAGGGCTCGAAGCCGCCCTGCGGCGGTGCAGCATGGCCCGCCGACTCTTCGAGGTCGACCATCGACACACTCGGCCCACAGTTGCCGGGCCCAGTCGATTTCACACTGCCTACGAACGAAGCCGACTTTTGGACGGCACTTGTCCGTGTTAATCTGAATTTAGAATGGCGACGCGCTAAAGCCTTTGACGCGGTTGGCAGTTTAATTAGGGGGCAGAGGTGACTGAAATCGTCGAAACTTGTCTTATGGATCTTCCAACCACAGATGATCCAAGAGAAATGCTGTTTTGGGTAGATCGTTGGGCGGCGGCTCTTTCGGATGATCCGGAAACTGTTCTGGAGCTCGTTGACACGCTGTCCGACGCTGACACAGAAAGCACCGATAACTGTCTTGCCCTTTTGTCGCGCATCCTGGACGAGGCGCGAATGAACCGTGAAAACGAGGGGTCGGGGCCGCGCGACTTTTTTCAGATCCTTGCTGAGGGCCTGGCAGAACGGACTGAGGAAGGTAAGCTTGGCGCTGAGACCTGCTTCCAACTTTGCCAGGCTTACCTGCGCTCCGGCCTCACACCCCCCGACCAGTTGCGCACGGCACCCGACGCTTTCGAGGCGCTTGCGGAAGACGAGATACCCGAGCTTCCGGATGTCGCGGACCTCGCGGAAGCGCTTGTCCCAGAGGGGTCCACGCCTTTTGAGACCTATACCGGGCTTCGTGAAATTGTCGGCGCCATGCCCGCTCAGATGACAACGGCATTTCTGACGCAGATGATTGGGCAAGGCGATCCACGCATGATTGCCGTGGGGCGGTACTTTCTACTTGATCCAGTTGCTGAGATGCGCGGGGCGGCCATCGCCGGGTTCGAGCTGCTTGCCGGAAACGCAAATGTGGATGCTGCCCTGCTGTCCGACCTTATCCTGATCCGTAACTGGCTGCCAAACGGCAAAGCGCTCGATACACTGATCAAGGCTGCGCTGCGACGGGAACCGTCAGGTGGAAATGTCCCGCGACCGTGGCAGCTTCACCGGGTGATGACGTCGCTTCCCGACGGCACCGGCTCGCAAAGCATTTTGGGCGTTTGTAGCCGTGGAGGTACGCGCGCGGTGGCCGCCGTAATGATCAAGGAAGGGCACGGGATAAAGGACGCGTATGTTATTCCTTGTACAAGCAGAGGGGATCAGAAAACCATCGTTGAGCAAATTGAACAAGTAATGACGATGCATGACGTGTTGCCTGCATACATCACCCCCGCCATTCGCTGCGCCCTTGCCGATGGGCAGGCGCGCGGTGCGGTAACCGCACAAGGTTTCTTGGATGTCGCACCGATGTTCGGCATTGGCGATGTAACGCCTCAACCAGGAGGGAACACGGCACTTTTCGCAGCTGTTGATCCGGACGGTGAGCTTGCGGCTCTATCAGACAACCGCCGAAGCCGGTTGATAAACAAGAGCAGAGACTGGTTCTCTGAGCACGACATCTCTAGCAGCTGGTTCGCCTCTGATGCCACTTTGATGGCAGCGCTAGAAGAGGCATCAAGCACCCACAGCGCAAATAAGATCGTCGCAGGGCGTCTTGAGGAGGGGCGTGAACGCTGGGCAAAACTCTTTGCCCGATCAGCGCTGATCTTGCGCCACGACCGCAGCGCTCCGCCTGAGGCGTGGATGAGCTTTGCCGTTGTTGCTCAGGCGCTGGAGGCTGGACAAGAGATCAAGAAAATACCCGTCTTTGAGGATATCTTGGGGCAAACGCTGGAAGTGGCGGCGGCGCGCGCGATGGACGATCTCGACGAAGATTTGGAATGGGATAACGGAGATTTTGAAACGCCTGAAATCGAGCCCGAACGACCGGGAGAACTGACCAAGTTGCTCAAGGGTAGCCCGCTCAAACCGGATCAGATCGATGGCTACCTCACCGCAGTTCTGATCGCGCCGGAATTCACGCCACCAAATGAGTGGCTGATGCCGCTGATGGACGGAATCGAGGTGAAGGGTCACGGCTCCATTCAGCGCATCCTCGACATCCTTATGTTGCGGTATGGCGCGCTGAACGAGGCTGTTATCCTCGGCGTGGTCGGCGTAGAGGTCACAGACTTGCCCCTGAAGCGCTTCCAGGCCTGGACCGAGGGCTTCGCGCAAGCGGTAGATGGCATCAAGGGCGCCTGGCCGAAACGAGCACTCAGCCGCAATGACAAGTCGGTTCTCAATCTGATTCGAAACGCCGCCACTGAGGACCTAACACCGACCTTGAAACCGTTCTTGCCCAGCTGGCTACAGATGACTGCCGTTAAATGGCGGGAAGATTTGTGAGTCTTGGCCGTCGACGGCTCACTTCGGACTACTGATGCGCCTTGGCAACCTTGCGTAGCGCCGCCTGTACCAACATCACTTACGGCCCAAAGCGGCCGGTCGGGATGACTACTGGGCCGCGGTGCAGCTTCCCTTGACCGGTCACTCAGGAGCGCCGTAGCGATTCTCACATGCCGGCCAAAGTCGCTGGTGAAAGACTTTGCGGTCGCTCAGATTGGATCTGAGCCGAAACGGTTTTCACCCTTGCTACCAGATGTTGCCCACCAGACAATCAACACAATCCACCCAATGATGGGCACAAACAATAGAAGTTGCCACCAACCACTGCGGTCAATGTCGTGCAAGCGACGAGCTCCAACCGCGATCGCCGGTAAGAAGGTTGCAAGCGAGAACACTGCGCTGATGGGGCCAAGCACTCCCCAATGGAAGCCCAAGATCATCGTGATAAGATCAGCTACGATGCCAGCAAGTGTCAAAAACAACATGAACCACCAGAATTCCGCTCGCCGCGCGCGTCCCCGAAATTGTGCGTATTTGGTAAAACAAACTTTTGTGGCATCAATCATATTCATTGCAAAGGTGTCCTGAGTGGCGCTGTGATTTTTATCAGTGCGTTACTCAAAGAAATTACAAGTTACAATGGAGACATCCATGAGGGTCAACCTCCAACGTTCCCGGCCCATTCCGGCCGATCGAGACGACCACTGCGGCGCGGTTTTCGCTGAACCGGTCACTCAGGAGAGATATGTCGCGCTGACTCTTGCAGAACAATGTCGCTGATGCGGGGCCTTCCGGTCGGTCGCTGCATCAGAAGCTACGAGTACGCCTGACAAGTATGATACTCCCTTCATGTATTGGCTTACTTTATTTGAGCACCAACTCTACCCGACGATTTAGTTCGCGCCCTTCTTCGCTGGTATTGCTGGCGACGGGGGCCATAAAGCTCGCGCCTTTGGCCACCATGCGGTTCGTGGTAATACCATAATCACTGGCTAGTGCGCGACGCACGGCTTCGGCACGCCGCAAGGACAAGTCAGCATTATAATCAAAGCTACCCTGATTGTCGGTATGACCAACGACCAGTACGTTGATGTCGGGATTGTTCTCCAGTAGTTGCGCCATCTGCGCCAGGGCATCTATCGATTCAGGCCGAATATCGGCGCTGTCGTGCTCAAAGAAGATGCCATCAATAATCGCCTTACCCACGGTAGTCAGTGATGCCTGAAGTTCATCGGCGCTACGCACGCCGGTCTCTACCAGACCAGCCTGCATGGCTACCCCTTCGACGACCACCTTATGAATGACCGGTTGATCCATATCCATAATAAACAGAAACACATGGGCGCTGCCCGCTTGGTTTTCACGCCCTGCCAGCGATGCTCGCCCGTGAAAGGACGTGGGCGGTACCATTGAACGACGCAGTTGTCGCTGGTAACTACGAGGCATAACCATATCGCGGACGTACTTGCTCATCCAACTGCCGCAGCCTGTTCGATCAACGCACTCGAACTGTAGGTCAAAACCGTCCGCTACCAGCGCCTGTTGATAATTGCGCAGGATTTCCAGTACGCTTCTATTTTCAGGTGCTTGATAAGTAATCCACGTCACGCGTCCCTCAAGGGGTATTTCGACAGCCTGAAGAATCTCGGCATCCCAACCTCGCCGATTATGGTAAGCCTCAATGTGCAAGGGGCCGGAAGGCAGGGAAACCGCATCATATTCGCGCTCCAGATAGCCATGCATGACGGCACCACTGTAACGACTGACCAGCGGATTGTCGGTACCCGGTTCATCCGCGTAGACCGGCAAGGCTATGATAAAAATCCCGATAATTTGGCTAAGGATGCGATGCTTTTTCATAATCTTATCACGCTACAGAGTTAAATCACTGCCACGCACTATGGGTATATCCAGTCCGTAGCAGCACCTTGTGATGTCACCCGGCTTCCCCCACGTGGCCTGCCGTCTGACGTCAAGATCGCCTGATTGCGCCAGTTGAGCAAGCGTTTTTCGCCACGAGCGGCGTCTGTGGTGACATAAACGCTTCGAGCTGGGCGAATCGGCACGTGGGGGGTAGTGCGTGAGCTTTTATGTTGAGGCGGGTGGGGCCAAGAGCTCTTTTCCTAAATAGCCTCGCCCCCGGCTGTTGGCTGCGAGGGTGTCATCGATTGGCCGCGTCCGGCGGAGCTGGATCATTTCCTGGAAGCAATGCAAGGGGCGTGACCTTGCAGTCACAGCAAGCCGTTCAAAATATCGCAGACTACACTTTCCGTTGTGCCTCTTGCGGTTTTTACTTACCAAGTTAGGACAAAGGACCCACGATCGGAGATGGCGCGTTGAGCAAGCCCGTCGAAATCTCATTGCGGATTTTTGGCGCACTCACTGCCCTCATCGGCATTGGCTTTGGCGGCTTGGTGTTGGTCGTTTTCTTTTTTGTAGGAGCTGCCGCAGGCTTTGCCGACGAACAGTATTCGTTGATATACTTTTTATTCACACTCTATCTGATCACCACAATCTATGTGGCGATAAGATTGGCACTGCGCGCCTCATTTCAACGCGGTATACTGCTCGCATTCCTTGTAGTGCCAGCCTTGCTTTTCCTCATTTTGCTGCCGAAAGTTGCTGTTTAAAGCGCCAAACAGCCGCGCAAACAGTGCGATGGGTCGAGTTTCGGTGGGTTACAGCGGTTAAGCATCTTAATCTTCTTGATCGGCCTCGTTTTGATGCGGCATTTGGCACTTGTGCCAAGAAGTGACCAGCACTTTCGGGCTCGAAGCCGCCCTGCGGCGGTGCAGCATGGCCCGCCGACTCTTCGAGGTCGACCATCGACACACCCGGCCCACAGCTGCCGGTCGGGATGACCACAGCGCCGCGGTGCAGCTTTCCCGAACCGGTCACTCGTGCATTGCGCAGCATCGTAGCAGCCGCGCAACTGAGCCCGGCGCAGAGGTCTTGTTTCCGCTTGGCATCACGCCGGAACCTCGCCGGTATCTGAGCCGCTGGTGATTGTGCCGCCGCAGCTGGTTTTGCACCCAACATATGCCACGGGTTTGCCGTCAAGCCCGGCCACTGATGATCCCTCGGTGATTAGCGCGCCGCAGGCGCAGGCGTCGCCCAAGCGGGCAATCGCGCGGCCATCGACCTCGCCTGATCCTCCTTCGGTGATCGTGTTCTTTCCATGCCTGGGGCAGTCATGAACATCTCCAACGCGGGCGATTGCGGGCATTACGCGGCCTCCCATATGTCGAACTCCGTGCCCTTTACCGTCGCAGTCCAGATCACGATCAGCTGGTCTTCATCAGGGCTTCGGACGGGTTTTTGCAACATGCGTGACTTGAAGTGTAGCGCGTCAACCACCTTGTCCGGTGCCGACAACCACCTTGGCCGGTTATAGCGGCCGCCGGGGTTGTGTTTTTTACTGTCTTTAGGTCAGGTTTTTTCCTTCTTCTTGGTTGTCGTTTTTGGTTGTCGCTGAGGCTTCGTTTTGCATTTTCATGTTGGCCGCAGCGCTTCTTTGGCGAAAGCTTTGCGCATTCATCTCAAGAATGCTGGCATGGTGGACAAGTCGGTCGATGGCCGCGACGGTCATGGCTTTGTCGGGAAAGATTTGATCCCATCCACTGAACGGCTGATTGGCCGCGATGGCGATGCTGCGATATTCGTATCGCCGGGCAATCAGTTCGAAGAGCACCCCGGTTTCGGCCTGATCCTTGTGGGCATAGGTAATGTCATCAAGGATGATCAGGTCAAATTTGTCGAGCTTGGCCAAAGCTGCTTCGAGCACCAGATCCCGACGTGCGGCTTGCAGTCTTTGGACAAGATCGCTGGTCCGGGTATAGAAGACCCTATGGCCTGCTTCGATCAGGGCATGGCCAATGGCACAGAGAATGTGGGTCTTGCCCGTGCCGGAGTTGCCAATGGCGATCAGGTTTGCGCCGCCGTCCAACCAATCTCCCGCAGCCAGAGCTTCGACCCGGGCGCGTGGTAAGGTAGGCAGAGCTTTGAAATCGAAGGTTGCCAAAGTCTTTCCAGCTGGGAGCTGGGATTCATTCAGATGACGGCGCATGCGGCGCATGTCCCGCTCGGCGAGTTCGTATTCGGCCAGCACGGCCAGGAAGCGCGCAGCCGGCCAGCCTTCGGTATCGGCTCGTGTGGCGATTTCCTGCCATAGCTTGTGGAAGCTGGGTAAGCGCAGGGCGCTCAGCATGCTGGGCAGCGTGTGGATGTCGATCTCCCGGGAGGTCATGCGCGTACCTCCAGCAGCGCATCGAAGCTGTCCAGCGACGGATGAGAAACCACAACATCCTTTGGCAGCGTGTTTAGGGGTGAGCTGTGTCGCGAGCGTCTTTGGGTCCGGTATCAAACCAGAGCCGAGATCGTCAGCAAGAAGACGTGCCAATTCCGCTTCGCAGGCTTGATCGTGGGCAATAAAGAGCAGAGCGACCATGCGGCGGCAGGCGTCGCGTCGCGGCAGGCTGTGCTGTAGCACTTCCCAGGCCTGCGCGTATTCGGTGCGGGGGAAGAGGCTATCGCGGTAGATCGAGCTCCAAAGAGCCTGTGGTTTGCGCTTCAAGGCATGGATAACGTGGTGGTAATTGATGACATGGACACGATGGCCATCGTTACGGCCTCGGCCACGGGGATGCGTTGCGACAAGGGTGCTGCCCAAGAATGCGTCGAGGCGGTCATCATATAGATGGATGCGCAAACGCTGCCCGATGAGCTGTGACGGCGCGCTGTAAAAGATGCTTTTGACCCTGAAGCCGCCCATTCTTGTGACCGGCACGATAACTTCCGTATAGTCTGTGGTGCGCCGCGGCGGCAAAGGTTTAAGATGCAGCTGTTCTACCTCAACCGCTTCCATACGCTGTCGATTGCGCCGCGCCACCAGCATATCAATGAAACGACGATACTCGGCCACAGATGCAAAATCACGGCTGCCGCGCAGGATCAGTGCCTGTGCGATGGCCTTCTTCAAGTGACGGTTCTGCGATTCCACGGCGCCATTCTCATGGGCTTCACCACGGTTGTTGCGACTGGCATCCATACCATAATGACCGACGAACGCTTCATAGCGCTTGGTAATATCCTCACACTCGTCACGCGTCAGATTTCGAAATGCGGCTGAAAGACTATCCGTACGATGGTTTTGTGGAACACCCCCCAAGGCCCACAACGCCTGCTGGAGGTTCTCGGCCAAGGCCGTAAAACTCTCCCCGCCCAAGACAACACCAACATGTTCCCAGCGGCTATAGACCATTGCGAAATGATAAAGCAGGTGCGGGAATGGTGCGCCTGCAATGGTCACTTCCAGCTCGGCTGCATGGGTGAAGTCGGACTGTGCCATATAGCCTGGCTCTGGTGTCTGGCGAAAAATGATGTCGCGCTCCGGGCCTTTAAGCGCGCGCCACTGCCGGACCCTTCGCTCCAGGGTTCGGCGGATGCGATCATCTGGAAAAGCCAAAGGATGTAGACCCTGGAGGTGACGCAACAACGTCACGGCCTGCAGGGCATTGTCGTTCTCCAGAACAGGAAGGATGTCATTCTCCCAATACCCTTCAAGAGGATCGGATACTGTACGCCCGTGAACAATCTTGCGCTGTGAAGGGGGCGTTGGATCTGCATCAAATCGCCGAGCGGTTCTTTCGCTGAACCCGGCACGGGCGGCTGATGTGCATTGGCTGTGATTTTTGAGGTCGGTCATGTATAATCTCAATTGCTGGTCGGTGATGGATTGATAGGCCAACCGGGGTCCTCCGTTGGAACGTAGAGGCTTCCGGCTTATCAACCCGCAGCGACCAGCACCTAACCCAAAATCATCTTGGCCGGTGGCGCTGACCTCCAGGCGGGCAAGCCCGCCCTCCGATCAGCGCCACCGGCCAAGATGGTTGTCGCTACCGGCCAAGGTGGTTGTCGCTCAACATTGAAGAAAGCTGCGAGCTGGGGTTGGGGAACTGACTGGAGGGCCTCAAGTGACATATCGAAGTCCAGCGGCTCGGGGGAATGGGCAATCATGACGCAGAGCGCAAAGGCATTGGGTTGCGCGGCCTCTACCAACGCCGAGAGGCTGCGGGTCTGGCGCAAAAGCGCCGGGTTGATGTAGCGCGCAGGGCGTTCATACTCGGGCAGAGGCTTGAGCGGGAACCCCGATGCGAGCCAACCGTCGAGGACCTGGGGCAATGTGGCGCCTTGGCACCAGGAAAGAGCGGCGGCGCCCGTTGCCGTCCAACCGGCTGCTGCGCAAAGGTTTTCCCAATCCTGTACAGCAACGCTTGCAAGGTCAGCGGCCTATTCGGCTTCCGAATCTGCGATCATGCGCAATGTGCTCCCGTCTCCGCTAGGTGTGTCAATCATCCCGAAGCGAAGTTTGAGGAACATATTGTCATGCAAGATGCGCCAAAGGTTGGGTAAAGTCTGACCACCTGCGCTGCGGATTGCCCCAGCCAAAGCCATGTTTTTTGGATCATCGAACACGGTATCGTGCATCTGCCGGTTCTCAGTCATTGGGGGAGCAACGAAGCGGGGTTGAACTCGGTTTCTGAAATGCTGCAGCCAGCTGGTGGTAGTTGGGCGATAATTGGATGGACATCTGCAATTTGCCTGTAGGGCTGAGCGTAACTTGGGCTTTGGTTTTCAATGGCGCAGCGGGCTTGCGCTGAATCTCCTAGTTCATGATACAGATTATGCCAACGCTCAACGCTCCAGACGCCAGACATAGCTCCTAAACCTGCATTGACCAATCCGTCTCCGGTGTTCGGAATGGTGGCGTCGAACAGCCCTTCTGAACTTATTTGATAGCCGCCCGCGGCAGCCATCACCTCGACTTCGGCAGCAATTATTGAACCACGCGTATTTGCAATATCATGAAGCGAGAAAGGTCGGCGAAGTCTAACAGGTCCAGGCAAAGCCGAAAGCGAACGGCGATACAGGTCCATTCCTGTTTCGGCTGCGCTCTGTTCACGCCTCGTGGCGATTTCAGCGGCCAAACCAAATATCATGTTTCCCGCGCCATAGGTCCTGGCGGCGCGATAAGCGGCTCTTGCGCTCGCGCCAGCAGCCTTGAACACCTTTCCGTATGGTGCCGAGACCGCCGGCCCGACCCCGTAAAATCGTACAAGAGCAATAGTCAGGCTGTCCAAGCCGAGGAAAATGAAACTGTGATAGCCAGCACCGATCGCGAAGCCACCGTCATAGACCACACGCCAAGTCGATGATTTTGCGTTCATATGCCCTAACCAAGATTCGGCTTGGCTAAGGTCATTGCCAAATGGAAATGTATTGCTCATTGGTCCCCCTGAAATGGTGCGATCAGGCAGTGGTCTTGCTCGCGAAAGCGAACTGCTAACTCGATGCAATAACCCCCTAAATCTACGCCGAGCGTAGCTTCGCGACATTCGGACCATGCGTGCAACGCGTCACGTTCAGAGCAGGGTTCTTCTTCACAGGTATGGGTATAGGTGTCACCTGTGGGTATATGCGCGGCAACGAAGGTTGTTTCCGGGCCATCAAGCTCGAGTGCGTCAAAAGCGGCCAAAAGTCGGTCAACATCTTCTTCACTTTCGAGATAGGGATAAAACTGTAGTAGAGCATTTGCAATCTTCAGACTGGTCTGAACGTAGTCCATATACGCCGCATATGAGCAGACCAACCGACCGGAAGGCGATATGACTTCGCCGACAGGTCGGCTCTCTTCAAATCGTTTCATTGTTGACTGACCGATCAGTAACAACACGATATACAGAACCGCCACAACGGCCGCCGCGATGGCTAGGAATTTTTTCATTCTTCTTACCTCAATTCAGATTTATCTTTGAAGCGGCCATCTTGATCTCTTTGCCGCCCTCAACCTCAACGCCATTTTCGAAATCGAGGTAGAGCGTGTCTCCCTTGAGCCTGATGAAACCATCCGCAGTCATCCGCAATTCCGCTTTACCGACCCGGATTTCAATCTCGCCTCCACTGGTGACAGTAACCGTGTCCCCTGCATCTATGGACATCTGAGAGCCGGAAGCAAGCTGGATTGAGTTCCCTGCTTGCTCGACCAAAGTGCTGCCAACCTGGACGGATTTACTCACACCAATGACCTGCGACTTCACGCCAGGCGTTGTTTCTGAGATGACCGCATCAGCATGTAATGAATAGAATCCGGCCGCAGCATCGCGCAGGCCCGGGATTCCTAACTTCACCGCGATGTCGCCAATACCTTGCTGCGAAGACCTATCTGAGTTTGCAAGAGCGCGTCCCCGACTGCTTCGACCGATGTGAACCGCCATACTGCCGTGCACGGATTCACTATGGCTGCCATCCACTTCTACGACCTTGTGGTTACCAATAGATTGCACCCAGTTATTGTCGATGCGCTCTGTGTGGTTGTTACGGATCTTCTCGTTCCTGTCCTTCTGCGCATGCAGGAACACTTCCTCCCGCCCGGCCTCATCCTCGAACCGCAGCTCGTTGAAACCCTTGCCCTTGTGGGTGTCGGACTTGATGGTCATGCGGGTCTTGTGTTCGGGCAGTTTGTAAGGAGGGCGGTTGCGGGCGTTGTAGGTACGGCCGGTGATGATGGGTTGGTCGGCATCCCCGTCGAAGAAATCCACGATGACTTCCTGGCCAATGCGCGGGATGGCCATATGGCCCCAGCCGCCTCCGCCCCAGTTCTGGCTGACGCGGATCCAGCAGCTGGAGTGTTCGTCGGCAGGTGTGTGGCGATTCCATTCGAATTGGACCTTCACGCGGCCAAAATTGTCACAATAAATCTCTTCTCCGGGGGGGCCGGTGACCACGGCCATTTGCGGCCCGTCCACCACCGGTTTGCGCGGCACTGCGGGGCGATAGGGCAGATGTCCGGGCTGGGTGACGAAGCTGGCGGAATAGGTCGTGGGCGCGTCGCCTGCATCTTCTTCCAGCGCGGCGGATTGCTGGCCCGAATGCGACACGGCCAGCAGCCGGTGGCGGCTATTGGCGCGCGGGTCAGTATGGGCGGCCAGCGTCATCTGGAAGGCTGCGTTCAAATGCAGGCAATTCGTCTCACCCGCGCCAGTGGTGGCATCGACCCGCTCAGCCTCGATCCGGTGGCGGGTGAAGCGGTTGCCCACGCTGGCGGGGTCTTTGTAGCGGCCGGGATAGGCGAAATGCTCGTAGCGCCCTTTCAGCCCGTCCAGCCGCTCGCCCACGGCCAGCGTGCCCATCCCGGCGGGGGGGTTGTGGAACGTGTAATCCTCCATCGCATAATGCGAGGCGCGCAGCCGCTCGGTCTGACTGAAGCGGCTGACCCAGACCCCGCGCGACTGCCCGCCGGGATTGGCATTATAGGCCAGCACCGGATCGGCGATCATCGGCATGGCCAGCGGCGCATCGGTCACGATCAGCTTATGGCCGTCGGGCGAATGGGCGAAGGCGTAGAAAATCCCTTCCTCGGCCAGAATGCGCTCCAGGAACGCGCGGTTGGTCTCGCCCGCCTGGGTCAGATATTCGCGCGGCAGATAGGTCTCAGCCAGCCGCCAATCCACATCCGTGACGCCCTGTTCGGACAGCAATTGCGCGGCCACTTCGGGCACGGTCATATCCTGCCAGATGCGCCAATCCGAGCCATGATCGAGCCGCGACAGGCTCGGGCGCAGCACCAGCGTATAAAAGGTGCGCCGGTACCCGCTATCGCCGCGCATGGCATCTGTGACAATCCCGTGGAAATGACGCGGGGCCTGGTATTTGCTATACAATCCCAGACAGGCCGGCGCATCCAGCAGGGCTGCCAGATCGATATCAGGGTCCAATGAGGCCAGATCCACAACGATCTCGAAGGGCGTGTTGATCGCCTCTTGCACCGAGAACCCCACAACCGTGAACCGCCCCGCCGCCGCTTCAAACCCGAAGGCCAGATCCTGATCCTGATCCAGAAACCGCTGCGCAAGGCTGGATATCGTCTCGAATGCACCCATCTGAACTTTCCTCTAATCATAATTACACCCGCCGCTGTGGCCACTCCAAGAGCTTCAGGGGAGCGCCGCAAGGGTGGCTCCGGCCCCATCTGCGCCACATGCACAGACAGGGCCGGAGGAGTGTGCCCCGAACGGGGCGTTACGAGATCCGCTGACATGCCGGTCAAACTTGTAACGCTCACACGTCCTCCCCGATAGCAATCAAGGAGCGCCCTGCACAGCCTAAGCGTGGCCAAGTGCAAGATATTCTGCCCGAGCCGAAATAGTGGGTTGGTTCGGGCGGAAATGCCTGAGGCGGATCAAATGGTTGCTAATTACGCCTGGATCGGATTGCGCCAGTCATCAGAGCCGGATGTGCCCGCGACCACATGATCCCACATGATCTTGCGGTAGGTCATCTTGACCTGCACAAGCTGGGTGTAATCCTTGGAGGTCATGTCCTTGCAATGTGGCATGTCGCAATTGATATCGACGATCAAAGCCTCTTCCAGCGCGGTGGTGAAGAAATGCACCTGCTCGGATGCCTGGGTGCGGTACCATTTCAGCTCGACCTTGGTGAGCAATTCGCCGGTGACCAGCGCGTTGTACAAAAGCGGCACCGATTTGTTCAGCGTGCAAGTAAAGGTAAAGGGCTGGTGGATGCGGGTGCCCGTGGGTGAGCCCGACTGCGGGTCGCGCGGTGTGATCACCGCATGTGAGAACGCCTGCACCATGATCTCGTCTTCATGGCCTGCTTGCCATTCATTGGTGATGGAATCAAATGTGGTCGCCCCTTGGGTGATCAGGCCCTGGGTTTCGCCTTCAATGGTCAGATACGCCGGCATTGGCATGGGAAGTCTCCTTATAAACACGCTACATCAGTCGCATCGCGGGTTTGGATGCACGCTGAGCCAAAACGGTCGAGCAGAAGTTTGAGCAAAATCAACAAAAATCTTCAAAAAAATGCACATCCTGTAAGCGGCTGTAATAAAACGATATTGCAAAACTTTCGACCGCTTGGTCGGGCGAAAATCCGCCCGATTTTGACCCCTCCGGGCGGATTTCCGCCCGCAGGTATTATGCTACCCCAAAAAACAGCCCAAAAAGGCGGTAGTTTAGCTATTGAACTATAGGGGGTATAGCGGGAACACCGCTAGGTGATTCGAATCACCCCGAAAACCACCGATCATCACCCTGACTTGCAGCCTGCGCGCATAGCAACTGTCGCATCACGACGACCGAACATCCGCCTCGGTGTCCACATCACTCCAATCGATCGACACTTACAGCTTTGCCACCCAACCGCGTGCCCGGCGCTGCGGGCCAGTGCCGCAACGACCGGCCGCTTTCATCAGATGCTGCAAGCGCAATGCCGCACTGCCGTCAGTCCGCTGTCCGCCCTCTGCGTCGGTCATGCCGCAACTGCGAAGGGGCATCAGATGGATGGCGCGAACGGCAGAAGGGGTCCGAAATTAGCCCATCGAACGTGCCTGCGTCGCCAAGCTTCGATTTCACAGCCTGAATGCAAGTGAGAGAGGAAAACCTTGAAGATCATTCGCATCAAATTTTTGTATATTGCCAGATGGCAGTGAATCGGGGGGGACGTTCGGGCCAGGGCCTGGATGAAAACAGCTAAAGGCTAAAGGTAACTGCGGGCGTCCGTAAGGGGATCGATCAGCGGACGTCTTGGCTTGCAAAGGAACATCGCAAAAAAGAGCGCCTTGATTGTATCATAAAGATAGTACGATTAAATTTGCACATGAGGCACCCTATACGTACTATCTTCGCATGGCTGTAACAAAAATAGGATACGCGCGTTGCTCGACTGACAGGCAAGACCTGTCGGCGCAGAAGAAGGCACTCGAGGATCTCGGCGTTGCAAAGGATCGGATCTACACTGACCACGGACTGACTGGCAGCAATCGAGCGCGCCCTGGGTTGGATCAGGCCCTGGCGGCGGTGCGGGAAGGTGATACTCTCGTCGTGCCGAAACTTGACCGACTAGCGCGCTCCGTCCCCGATGCTCGTGACATTGCCGATCAGTTGCAGGCGCGGGGCGTCAACCTGGCGCTCGGCGCATCCGTGTATGACCCTAGCGACCCCATGGGCAAAATGTTCTTCAACATTCTGGCCACATTCGCGGAATTCGAATCTGACCTAATCCGCATGCGCACCCGTGAAGGGATGGCCATTGCCCGCGCCAAGGGTAAGCTGCGAGGAAAGCAACCCAAACTATCCGACCGCCAGTCGCGTGAACTGCGGCGCATGTATGATACAGGCGAGTATTCGGTTAGCGACCTGGCAGAGGTGTTCTCTGTATCGCGACCGACGGTGTATCGAACGCTCCAAAGGCAGACCGGCGCCAAGTAGCGACAAAGAACGATTGCGACATAGCGATCTGTTTCATAGCCCCATAACGACGGACGGCTTTCCCGACTGTCATCTCCGGGCAAATCCCTGTACCCTCACGACAATCAAGAAACATGGGGGCAGCATGGCCATCAAGAAAAGTGACATCTATCGATCCCTGTGGGAAAGCTGCGATCAGCTTCGGGGCGGCATGGATGCCTCGCTTTACAAGGATTACATCCTCACCCTCCTGTTCGTGAAATACGTCTCCGACCGCGCCGGTCAGGCGGATGCGCTGATCGAGGTTCCCGCTGGAGCGTCGTTCAACGACATGAAAGCCCTGCGCGGGTCCAAGGATATTGGCGAGGGGATGGACAAGATCATCGCCCGGATCGCCGAAGAAAACGAGCTTTCCGGGGTGATCGACCGGGCCTTCTTCAACGACGCCGAGAAATTCGGGCGTGGCCAGAAGATGACAAACACCCTCACCGCGCTGATCAACATCTTCAGCCGGGAAGAGCTGAATTTCTCGAAAAACCGCGCCGATGGCGATGACATTCTGGGCGATGCGTACGAATACCTGATGCGCAACTTTGCGACTGAATCAGGCAAATCCAAGGGCCAGTTCTACACCCCGGCCGAGGTGTCCCGCATCGTGGCAACGGTGGCCGGGGTCAGCCGGGCCACCAGTCCCAAACAATCCGTCTATGACCCGACATGTGGATCGGGATCGCTGCTGCTCAAGGCCGCTGAAACCGCCGCTGTTCCCATCACGATCTTCGGGCAGGAGATGGACATCGCGACCCGTGGCCTCGCCCGCATGAACATGATCATGCACAACCGCGCCACCGCCGAAATCGCCCAGGGCGACGTGATCGCAGAACCGCATTTCCTGGCCAATGAAACCATGCTCCAGACCTTCGATTTCGTCGTGGCCAACCCGCCCTTTTCGGCCAAGGCATGGGCCTCGGGCCTGACCGAAGACACCAAGTTCGGCCGCTTCACAGATGGCGAACCCCCGGCAAAGAACGGGGATTTCGCTTTCCTCCTGCATATCCTTACGTCGATGAAAGCCACCGGATCGGGCGCGGTCATCCTGCCGCATGGCGTGTTGTTCCGGGGCAATGCCGAATCCCGCCTGCGTGAGAAAATCCTGAAACGGGGCTATATCAAGGGCATCATCGGCCTGCCGGCCAACCTGTTCTATGGCACGGGCATCCCGGCCTCCATCATCGTGCTGGACAAATCTCAGGCGCAGGAAAACCGCCCCGTGTTCATGATCGACGCCTCCAAGGGCTTCATCAAGGACGGCAACAAGAACCGCTTGCGCGAACGGGATATCCATAAAATCACCGATGCCTTCACCAAGGCGCAGGAAATCCCCGGCTATTCCCGCCTTGTCCCCTTTGCCGAGATCACCCGCAACGATTTCAACCTGAACATCCCCCGCTATATCGACGGGTCCGACCCCGAAGACCTGCAAGACATCACCGCCCATCTGCATGGCGGCGTGCCAGAGCGTGACATCGACGCCCTGGCCGAATTCTGGGATGTCATGCCCACCCTGCGGGCCACGATCTTCGGCCCCAATCCCCGTGCGGGCTATGCCGATCCGCTGGTGGCCCCCGACCGCGTGCGCAGCACCATCCGCAACCATCCCGATTTCGCGGCCTTCCGCAGCCAGATCACCGATATCCTGAACGGCTGGATCACCCGGAACACGCCCCACCTGACCGGCATCACCCAAGGCGATCATCCCAAGGCCCTGATCGACAACATCGCCGAGGATATGCTGACCCGCTTCGCCACCGCCCCGCTGGTCGATAAATATGAGGCCTATCAGCGCCTGATGTCCTATTGGTCCACCACCATGCAAGATGATGTCTTCATCATTGCGGGCGGGGGCTGGCTGGCCGCCCGTGATCTGCGAGAGGCCCGCAAGGAAGTGGCGGACGGCAAAACCAAATGGCTGGAAGAGGGCGACCTGACGGTGAACAAAATCCGCCTTGTGGCCGATGTCATCCCGCCCGCCCTGATCACGGCGCGGTTTTTCCCTGAATTGAAGGATGCCCTTGATGCCGCCACCGCACGGGCCGAGGAACTGGGCCGCGAGATTGACGAACTGGCCGAGGAACACGGGGCCGAGGGCGGGCTGTTGGCGGATGCCCTGACCGATACCGGCAAACTGACCGCCGCATCGGTGAAAACCCGCGAGAAATCGGGCGAGGCAGATGCCGAGGAACGTCCCCTGCTGAAACAGGCCGCGAAACTGATCGCGGCAGAGGCGGCGGCGAAAAAAGCCGCGAAAGAGGCCGAGGCAGCGCTGACCACCGCCGTGTTCAAGGCATACCCCGAATTGACCGAAGACGACATCCGCACCCTTGTGGTGCAGGATAAATGGATCACCGACATCACGGCGGCCATCGGGGCAGAGGTGGAGGCGCGGACAGAAAGCCTGACTGCCCGCGTGCGGGTGCTGACCGAACGCTATGGCCAGACCCTGCCGCAGATCATGGACGATCTGGCGGGGCTGGAGGCACGGGTGGCCGGGCATCTGGCGGCGATGGGGGTGGCGGGATGAGTGACTTTTCTGCCCAAGTGTCAGAATGCGCATCAGAAGGCTGGAAGGCGGTTCCTTTGGCCGATCTAGCGTCATTTAGGACAGGCCCATTCGGCAGCACTTTCCACAAGTCAGACTATCGGAGTGGTGGGGTTCCACTGATTAATCCGTCGCATATTATTGATGGGGAAATCGTACCGGATGAGCAAGTTGCGGTTGCGCCTGAGCTTGCCAGCAGCCTGTCCGTTTTCGCTCTTCGAGAAAACGATATCGTTATTGGCCGACGTGGTGATATGGGACGCTGTGCAGTTGTGCGGTCACATCAAGCAGGTTTTCTGTGCGGGACCGGTTCAATGATTGTCAGACCTCGTTCCGGAGTAAGCCCTGAACTATTACAGGCTTTTCTGGCAAGCCCCAGGGCAATCGCAAAGATCGAAGAAAACTCGGTCGGCACAACAATGATCAACCTGAACCAAGGAACGCTTTCATCGCTCGAAATTCTGCTTCCAGATAATGAGCGTGGACAACAGGCCATTGCCGCCGCTTTGTCGGATGCGGATGGGGTGGTGGCGGGGTTGGAGCGGGTGATCGCGAAGAAGCGCCTGATCAAACAGGGGGCGATGCAAGACCTCCTCACCGCCCGCCGCCGCCTCGCAGGCTGGGGCGACCCAACTTCAGAGCATGTCAAAGTTCCCAAAGGTTGGATCAATGTAGCACTCTCCATGCTTGCAGACTTTCGAACCGGCCCTTTTGGAAGCACTTTCCATAAGTCAGATTACAAACGCGGCGGTGTTCCATTGATAAACCCTTCGCACATCGTTGACGGTGAAATCATTCCTGACGAGGCAATTGCCGTCTCTCCCGATCTTGCTCACAAGTTATCAGTTTTTGCTCTGCAAGAGAACGATATCGTGATTGGAAGGCGTGGCGAAATGGGGCGGTGTGCGGTCGTGACGAACCAACATGTCGGATTTCTCTGCGGTACAGGTTCGATGATTGTAAGGCCCAAGGAAAACGGGAATTCTCAACTCCTCCGCGCCTATTTGGCTAGTCGCGCAGTAATTGAAAAAATTGAAGAGAGTTCCGTTGGTACAACGATGATTAATCTCAATCAGACAACGCTTTCCTCTCTTGAACTGATGGTCCCAGAAGAACCGAAGGAACAACAAGCCATCGCCGCCGTCCTCTCTGACATGGATGCCGAAATCCAGACCCTCGAGTCTCGCCTGACCAAAGCAAGGGCGATCAAAGAGGGGATGATGCAAAACCTTTTGACAGGGCGGGTGCGCCTCGTTTGATTTGGATACCATTTTCTCAAAGGATTTTCGCGCATGACCATAGGCCAGCCGGAACGCGCCACGCAAAACCGCATGATCGCCCAGATGTGCGGCGATACCTCTGGCAAGGTCGGCGGCCTCGGCTGGCGATACCTTGGCGATTGGCAGAAACGCGGCAGCAACGCCAATATCGAACCCGATTATCTGCGCCCGTGGCTGCTCTCTCGGGGCTATGACAAGGACGTGGTGACCAAGGCCATCGCCGAATTGCAACGGGCCGCCCGCATGGACGGGTTGAAGCTCTATGAGGCGAACCGCGCCACCTATGACATGCTGCGCTATGGCGTCCAGGTCACTCCCGGCCCCGGAGAGGCCCCCGTGACCGTGCGTTTTGTCGATTGGGACAATCCGGCGGCCAATGACATGGGCGTGGCCGAAGAGGTGGCAATTTCCGCCCGCAACCCCAAGGCCTATAACAAGCGCCCCGATCTGGTGCTGTATGTGAACGGGATCGCCCTGGGCGTGGTGGAGTTGAAGAAATCCACGGTCGATCTGGGCGAGGGTATCCGCCAGACGCTGGACAACCAGCGCCCCGAATTCATCCCGCATTTCTTTACGACGGTGCAGTTGACCCTTGCCGGCAACGAGGTGCAGGGCCTGCGCTATGCCGCGATCCAGACGCCCCAGAATTACTGGCTGGCCTGGAAGGAAGACAGCGATATCACCGCCCCGCTGGCGCGCGATGTGTCGCAGATGCTGACGCCTGCACGGTTTCTGGAGGTGATCAACGATTTCATCCTGTATGACGCAGGGATCAAGAAAATCACCCGTCCCAACCAGTATTTCGCCGTGAAAGCCGCACAAGATGCTGTGAGGGCACGGCAAGGCGGGATCATCTGGCAAACCCAAGGATCGGGGAAAAGCCTGATCATGGTGATGCTGGCCCGCTGGATCCGCGAGGCGCTGCCCGATGCCCGTATTCTGGTGGTGACCGACCGGAAGGAACTGGACGACCAGATCGAGGCCGTGTTCGGCAACACCGGCGACAAGGTGCGCCGTGCGAAATCCGGGGCGGACCTGCTCGCGGCCTTGGCCGACCCGAAGGAACGAGTGGTGTCGTCCCTGGTGCATAAATTCGGCCGCCGCGAAGAGGATGAGATGGGCGCCATGATCGCCGAGATCCAGCGCGGCCAAATCGGTGCGCCCGTGGGCGAGTTCTTCGTGTTCATCGACGAGGCGCACAGGACGCAATCAGGTAAGCTGGCCCGTGCGATGCGGATGATCCTGCCGAATGCGGTGTTCGTCGGGTTCACGGGGACGCCCTTGCTGAAGACGGATAAACAGACCTCGCTTGAGACATTCGGGCCATATATCGGCAAGCCTTACCGGTTCAACGAGGCGGTCGAGGATGAGGTGGTTCTGGACCTGCGCTATGAGGCGCGGGATATCGATCAGCGCATCAGCTCACCCGCCAAGATTGACGAGTGGTTCGAGGCCAAGACCAAGGGGCTGACCCCCGTGGCCAAGGCAACCCTGAAACAACGCTGGGGCACCTTGCAGCGGGTGTTGTCATCAAAGGACCGGCTGGAACAGATCGCCAATGACATCATCATGGACATGGCGACCAAGCCGCGTCTGGCGTCCGGGCGCGGCAACGCGATGCTGGTGGCAGGGTCTATCCCCGAGGCCTGCCGGTTCTTCGAGATTTTCCGCAATTCCGGGTCTGAGCTGTCCGGTAAGTGCGCCATCGTCACCTCCTACCAGCGCAATGCATCCGAGTTGACTGGCGAAGAGGCCGGGATGGGCGAGACGGAAAAGCAATATGTCTACCGCGTCTATGACCGGCTGATGACCGATTTGGGCACGGATGAAGAGGCTTACGAGTCTGAGGCCCTGCGCAAATTCCGTAAGGAACCGGCGCAGATGAAGTTGCTGATCGTGGTCAGCCGCTTGTTGACCGGCTTTGATGCCCCTACGGCCACATACATTTACATCGACAAACAGATGCGGGATCATGGTCTGTTCCAGGCGATCTGTCGGGTGAACCGTTTGGACGGCGAGGACAAGGATTACGGCTATGTCGTGGATTACAAGGACCTCTTCAAGAATATCGAGGCGGCAGTGGATGATTACACATCCGAAGCGTTCGATGCCTTTGACGCCGAGGATGTCGAGGGGCTGATCTCGAACCGTGCCGAAAAGGCCGGGGTTGACCTGCATACCGCACGGGATGCCTGGTTCGGGCTGCTGGACCCTGTGGAGCAGCCAAAAGGGGATGCTGAGCTTTACGCATACTTTTCAAGCCCCAACGGGTGGGAGAATGACCCGGCCGCTGAAGAGAAAGCCCGGCGGCGTCAGGCGCTTTACAAATTGGCGGGCGCATATGCGCGGGCCTTCGCATCCGTTGCGGAAGACCCTGCTGCAAGCGGCGTGAATGACCTGCAGCTTTCCCAGTATCGTGGTGAGGTCGAGAAAGCCCTCTCCATCAGAGATGCCGTGCGGTTGCACAGCGGCGATGCGGTCGACATGAAGCAGTTCGAACCTGCTATGCGCCATTTGATCGACAGCTATATCAAAGCGGACGGGTCCGAGGTGATTTCGCATCTCGATGACATCAGCCTGATTGACCTTGTGGCCAGCAAGGGCGCCTCGGTTGAAGATGGGTTGCCCAAGGGGTTGAAGGGAAATCGCGAGAATGTGGCCGAGGCAATCGAGAACAATGTCCGCAGGTTGATCATCGATGAAACCCCGGTGAACCCGAAATTCTATGAGCGGATGTCAGAATTGCTGACTGATCTGGTCCGGAAGCGCCGGGATGACGCAATCGCTTACGCAGAGTATCTGGAGAAGATCGCCGAGCTTGTCCGATCCGTGAAAGCCGGACATGGCGGGGAATACCCTGCATCCATGGCGACCCCAGGACGCAAAGCTCTGTTCGACAATCTGGGTCAGGATGAGGCGCATGCCTTAGCGGTTGATCAGTTGATCCGTGATAACGCTCAATCTGGATGGCGAGGTAATCGCATGAAGGAAAGGATGCTCCGGAAAAAACTGGCAGAGGTATTTGAGAGTGAAGAAGCGATCGATCTGATCATCGAGATTGTCCGGTCACATGATGAATACTGACTTGATCGAGGTATCAGGGTTGTCGGTCGAGCTTGTCCGGAAGCCGATCAAGAACCTGCATATCGGGGTCTATCCCCCGCAGGGTCGCGTCCGCGTGGCCGCACCTCCCGCCATCAGCGAAGACGCGATCCGTGTGGCGATTGTCACACGGTTGGGATGGATCAAGAAGAAACAACGCGAATTCGCTGGTCAGGCTCGAGAGCCAGAACGGCGCTTCGTGTCCGGAGAGACCCATTACCTGTGGGGAACGCCCCTGCGTCTGCAGGTCAGGCCCACGGGGTCTAGTGGGTGTCAAATTTTCCGGAACGGGGCTGACCGATTGATCATGGTTACCCCGCCGGAGGCGATGACCAGCCAGAAAGCACGATGGTTATCCGACTGGTACAGAGAAGAGCTGAAAGGCCGGGCAAGTCCGCGGGTTGAGCGGTGGGCTGGAATTCTGGGGGTACCCCTGCCACGATGGGGTGTTAGGTTTATGCGCACCAAATGGGGGAGCTGTAATCCGGAAAAGCACCTTGTTTGGCTGAACCTCGATCTAGCGAAGAAACCGTCGCAGGCTCTGGACTATGTGGTCCTGCACGAAATGGCTCATTTCATCTCTCGCCGACATGATGACCTATTCATTGCCGTTCTAGACCGTCACATGCCTGGATGGCGTCAGGTCCGGGCTGATCTGAATGGACTGCCGTTGAGCTTTTCAAGTCGCTGATGATGATAGCATGGTTCGTCCAAATAAAAATCCATCATCAAAAGGTCACCCAGTGAGTCTCTATTCATATCGGCCGCAATGAATTACAAGAACCACCTTTTTAGTGGGGGCCTCACACAAGGTACTATGTCTGCTAGACGATCGACGCGGAGGGCGGAAAGCCGTCTGAAGGCCGTGCAGCACGACAATCGCGCCGAAATGCCAAACCGGACGCTCGACCACCGGCGCAGGGGGCCGACTTACCAATTGACGGTTCGGTAACGACTCCGAGCCAATCAGAGACATTCAAAGAAGTCGCAGCGTGCCAGAGAGCTTCGCAGGTGCAGCGGACATGACCGGCTGAAGCCGATGTTGGAGTTTTGCCGTAACCGCCGCCGGAATGAGCATCCCTAACCATTTAGCGGACTGGCAGGTCAGATCTATGTGTGCGGGAAAGTTGCCACTCACAGAGCCTCGGATGAAACGTCACATCCGAAGCCTACGGCGGTCTGGCGGGTTTGGGGTTCACAGCTCCCTCAGGCAGCCTCATTTCATTCGGTTATTTATCCGTATCTACAATCCGGACGTAACCGCCCGATTTCTACCGCGGCCATTTATCCTTGACGCGTGCGATTATTTCGGGGTCATCGACGAAGTCTTCGAGGAATGCATGCCATGTATCCTGTGATATGCGCGCATCGCTGAGCATGTCTTTGAGCTCTTCGATACCATCGTCGGTTAAGGTCGTGATGGATTCGTCCGCTCCAGTGTGGACGCTGACGATCGCACCATAACTGAGGTTGTCATCATTCCAAATGACAGCCTCCAACATCTCGAGGTCCTCGCCGAGCATTTCCGCGACATATTCGAGGGTGCAGAGATTAGTCACGGTGGTCATCCTGCGGCTTCAGGTTTTTGGCTTCCAGTTCCAGGGCAGCAGTTCCCCAAGGCGGGGGTTCATATGATCATGGATGCGATCCAGAACATCTGCCAGATAGGCTTGTGGATCAAGACCGCTCATCTTTGCTGACTCGATAATGGTCATGGCACGCGCAAGAGTTTCGCCCCCAGCATCTGAGCCTGCGAATAACCAGTTCCGTCTCCCGACTCCGATCGGCCTGAGCGCCCGCTCAGCAGCATTGTTATCGATGGCCACGCGCCCGTCATCGAGAAACAGCGTAAGTGCCTTCCAGCGGCTCAGCCCATACCGGAACGCTTTGGCCAGATCGCTTTTGCCGGGGATGCGTGTTAATTGCTGCTCTGCCCAGACCCGGAAGGCCTCGACCTTGGGTTTGGTTTTTTCCTGGCGCACTGCTTTGCGTATGTCTGCGGGCTGACCGTTGATCTGGCGCTCGATATCATAAAGCGCGCCGATCCGGTCGAGCGCTTCGCGCGCGATTTCAGATTTCGTCACAATCCAAACATCATGGAAGTCGCGCCTCAGGTGGGCCCAACATGCAGCCTCTCGGAACTGGCTCTTGCCGTTGAGATCAGGAGCATAGAGCTTGGTATACCCTTTGTAGCCATCGGCCTGCAAAATGCCGCTGGATTTGGCGAGGTGGGTCAGGACATGCTCTTCTTTCCAGTCAGGGGCGAACTGGTAGACAGCCCCCGGCGGGGCTCCTCCCGCCCAAGGGCGCTGGTCGCGAACATAGGCCCACAGGCGGCCTTTTTTCACACCTTTTCCAAGCCCTCTGTCTCGTCGACTTCGATCAAGGACCCGGATAGGTGTATCATCTGCATGTAGCAGATCGCTGGCCATGATTGCGTCCTCGATCATCTTGATCAGTGGCGCCAGTGCTTTCATTGCCCCGCCGCACCAGTCGGCCATCGTTGTATCGGAAATATCTGCTCCCATCCGGGCGAAGATTTCATTGAGGCGATACAAAGTCAGCTGATCATCGTATTTCGAGACCAGGATGAATGCCAACAGGTTTGGGCCCGCCATGCTGCGCGGGATTGGTCTGCTGGGGGCGGGTGGCTGAACGATCTTCTCGCAGCACCGGCAAGATTTCTTGATGCGCGCGATTTCGATGATTTTCATCTGCGCTGCGATCATATCAAGCAACTCGCTGACATCCTCACCTACCACCCGCAGATTGCCACCGCAGTCGGGGCATGTGTCACCAGGATCAAGCTCACGGCGTTCGCGGGGGGTATCAGGCGACACTTTAGGACGACGGCGTTGCTTCTTTTCTGGCGCATCTGCTGTGGTATTACGCGCGTCTGCGTCCGTGTCAGCGTCCTCACTCTCATCTGGCGACGTGTCTTGTGCCTCGGCAACAGCGACATTCAGGTCTTCCAGCGCGAGTTCCAATTGTTCGATCTCACGCTCGATCTTTTCCGAGCTGGAACCGAACTTCTGTTTCTTCAGTTTGGCAATCCGGATGCGCAGGGCTTGAACGAGCAAGTCATGCGCGCGCAAGGTGGCCAGGATTTTCTGGTTCTCTGCCTGCAAAGAGGTGATCATCACCTTCAGAGCGGCCGGATCGTTGGGGAGAGAAATCGCTGCTTGGGACATGGAAATTTATACCATATCCCAAGCCTTATATCCACTAAAAACAAGCAATTACAGCAAGATAAATCATCCGACACGGGCTGGCGGCGCGCCCCAATCCGGCCTTCGCCACTCCATTCCTTCCCACAGCATGGCCAGCTGCGCAGAGGTCAAACGCGCGCTTCCGTCAGAGGCCGAAGGCCATGGGAAACGCCCCTTCGAGAGAACTTTATAATACAGACAAAATCCCTGTCCGTCCCAAAACAGCAGCTTTATCCTATCTCCCCGACGCCCACGGAATGCAAAGACTGCGCCGCTCGCAGGGCGCTGGCGTAGCACATCCTGTGCAATCGCCGACAGGCCGGCAATCCCCTTACGCATATCAGTGTAGCCGCAAGCCAGATAGACCCTAACCCCAGTGCCCGGACCAATCATGCCGCTTCCACCGCCTTTATCAGCCGGGTCAAGGCAGACGCATCGACATCTGTATCAATGCGCAAACTCCGGCCATTGCGCAGAACAACCTCAACCCGCCCGTCTTGCTCATCACTAACCGCACAAGGTCTCGATGCCTCAGGGTCCATTTCCAAAAACTCGACCGGCAAAAACACCGTTTCAGGGTCGTATGGCAAAAGGCCCTTCCTCTTCAGATCGTATCGCCAGCTATAGATCTGCTGCCGCGTCACATCATGACGCTGGGCAATCTGGGTCACTGTCGCCCCACCGACTCCAACTGACCGTACGATTGCCACCTTCTCCTCATCACTCCAACGTCGCCGCCGTTCAGCCCCAAGTATTTCTCCGCGCATCAATGCCTCCAATAAGGGACGTCGTTAACGACGTCGTTAAAGACATCTCATAACATCGCGAAGCGCCCAGAAGCAGGCGGTTCAAATCGGGTGGTTACATCCGGACCTGTGATCCTTGATCAGCGCCCCTCACCCTCGCCAGTTATCGGCACGCTTTTTGAAGTCGATCTCCTTCCACGCCTCTTTCCAAAGCGCGAAGTATTTCACGTCACTGGATGAGGGTTCTGGGTCGCATTTCTCCACATACACGACGCAAGGCATGATGACGGCGTCCCCGATGAGTAGTGCTTCCCCTTGCTCAAGGGCAGGCATACCCTCAGTGAGATTGCCCAGTGTATCCGGCAATAGTCGGCGGACATAACTTTGGTCATCGGGGTTGGTGAGACGCATTGCCAGGAAATTGGAGCATTGCGAAAAGATAGTTTCTGAAATTTCAGACGGGCGCTGGCTCGAAATCAGAAGGCTGATACCGTACTTTCGGCCTTCTTTGGCAATGCGCTCGATTGCAGCTAAGGAAGCCTTGTAGCGGGCAAGACCGCTCTTTGGTGCGTATTTGTGTGCTTCCTCATACACCATGAGGAACGGTTGCTCTGTTTTGCTTTCGACACGCCGCGCATAGTAACAAAAATCGAACATTAGACGGGAAATCAGCGAGACGGTAATGCTGAGCAGCTCAAAGGGAATGCCGCTGAGGTCGATGATTGTGACATTCGATCGGCCTCCCGCCTTGTAGCCGGTAAACTGTTCAAGCACCTGCTCCAATGTCGCAGCTTTGGCCTTCGCACCGAATATGAAGTCAAGCCGAGAGTTCGATATCTTTGATCTGATCCGACGCTCGAATTTGTCGATGCTACCGTCGGCATAGGGGCCTTTATTGATTTTGCTGCGTTCCGTGGGCGCGAAATCCCGCAGCGCCTTGCAATAATGCTCAAGCTGACCCTCGACATCATCGAACGTTTCGGTAGTACCGTCCTTAAACTTGATATGCAGCGAGTTTTCAGCGTCTTTTGTTTCCCGCGTCAGGTTGCGGAAAGCATTCGCTACGTGCTGAATGTCATATCGAAGCGGACTGTCGAAGTTTACCTTTTCGACGTCAGGATTGCTGATCTTCTTGGCAATGGTCACCACAGATCGTAGCAGCGAATCTTGATTGTAATTGTTATTGTCGCCGGACTCCAGGAACATGTCCTCCATCTCGTCTTCGTTGAGAAGCCAATATGGCAAGACGAGGTGATCCACGGTGATGACATTCGCCGTCGGAAACGCCGTGGCATATTCGGAATGAAGATCGAATATCAGGATATGGGAGTTATTGAGTCCTTGGTATTCGCCCAATTTGGCAGATATCGCCTTTTGCAGAACTGACGACACACTCGATGATTTCCCCGATCCCGAAGCACCCACAACGGCAATATGTTTGTTGAAGAACCGGTCCCCATGAACAGGTACTACGATATCACGTTGCCTGGTCAGTGATGAAAAGCAAAAGCGGTCTTCAGCCGCATAGCAATCTGCATAGATGGCTGCGATTTCCGCTTTCGTCGCCGGGACGACCTTCTTTGGCGGAATGGCGAGTTCGTCACCGCCGCGATTGAACTTTCCATCTTTAAGGGTCCCGAGAGGATAAGCATCAATCATATAGACGCGCTTGTAGTCACTGCTGCCGTCGCCTTTCACCTCTTTCATCTCGATTGAAAAGCTTTCGATGACGCAGATGAGAGAAACGTTGTCATTGTCCGAGACCTTGAGAAAGGATCCAACGCGAAGAGACTCACCCGCCGCCTGGAAGTTCAAGAGATCATCGACGGCCACTCGGACTTTGTTGGGATAAACGGCGACAACCTCAGCATTGGCGATTTCCTCAGTCATTGTTCTTCCTCAAATAATTTTCGTGATTGTGGAGATGCTGCTGACGGGGATTGAATACATCCGAGTCTTTGGACTAGGCGGAGCCATGGCTACTGGACGTTCAAGGAAGAAGTCGTAGATATGGCACACCTTACGTCCCACACCAGCGAGGGTCTCCAGCAACTGGTCGAGGTCGTCAACAAGACGAATTTCGATCTGGCGCTCTTGGGTCTGTTGGCTATTAACGTGATCGATGCGGAATGGCGATCCGCGATATGGATAACCGTCTACGAAAAAAGTTCCGGTATCGAAAAGCTCGTTCTTCACTTGCATGATGAGCTTTTCATCCGCGCCGCGTAGCAGAATGAATGGCGCGTAGCGCTCGGAATTCTGTATGCGGCGCGTCTTAGCCGAACTCCAGTTTTTGCCGATTGCCCTGAGTTGGTCGCAGACAACCGAACAGTCGGTTGCCGCACTGCATTCAATGATGAAAGCACGTGCGATTCCTGCGCCGTTCGTGGGCGAGAAGTAAAGGCGTTTCATATGTTTCGCGTACTCGCTCGCTTCCTTCTCCCGAAGAAGCCAACGATTATGAATAGCTTGAGTACCTTTGAAAAGTTCCAGCAGATTACGAAGGGTGACCTTGCGATCGTTGTGATTTTTTTTCGTGGCGAGTGTGGCGATGAAGTCGAACGCCATTGGATAGTAAAAACCTTCGGCCTCAACCGCGGAGACGCTCTGGTTTTTCCTTATTGCCTCGATGACGAGATTGCGATGTTCAGAAAATTCCGTCGAGATTTGTATGCTGAAGCTCTTGCAGAACGCCACAATCAGCTCATCTGGTGCGGCCATGCCGTCGAGCAAAGACTTCTTTTCATAGGATTTTGTACCGTCAGCGGCCTTCACTTCCTTTCGGTATTCCATGACCGATTTAAAGCGCTCGACGGTAAGCTCACCAATATCGATCTTAACTTTTGAAAAGTGCCCGTACAGCAGGTATTTTCGGCCTGTCCGCTGTGCTTCTTGGAGCCCATGGAAATGAACAAAGAGCTTATGCAGGGGGTCACGCAGTACCGAGTCTGTCAAGCTTTGCTCCGCATAGTATTTCACCTGGCCGTAAATGACGCCTTCATCGGTATAGTGGTCGAAGTCTTCAATGCCCTCGATGAGAACCCTCTCGTCCAGGCCGGCGTTCAGGATTTCAAGTAACGCTGCATCGAGCTGGTAGAAATAGCCCCTAATTGAAGCTGTTGCTTCGCGTTTTTTGTCGACTTCCAATATCCCACCCACGAATCAATCCCCGATTGACATTGTAGGAGAGCGGAAGCGGGAGTGCGAGTGAGTATAATTGCGCCGACGGGACTGGCCTGAATATCGTGAGGGCGTCGATTGTGGCCGGGAGTTTCTCGGGTGGCGAGACGATCAGCGCTTTGGGCTGTCACCCGTCGAATCCGGAAGGCATCGTCACGAAGTACCGAAAACCAGCCTCATGCCAAGACAGTTGATGTACTGCGCTACGAGACAGGGCGCTGACTGAAGGCCAGTACCGCTTTCGTGTACAGCAAGCTCGCCGGGAATATTGGAACACTGAGGGTAGATCTCAATCGAAGAGCCTGCGTTACCATCGAAAAGCCACCGGTCATCCTCGGCCCCAGGCCGGTCGTTCGTGCATGCTGCTGCGAGTGCCCGCTTCCGCCGTCATTCTGTCGAGACAGTCCTGGACAGGTCATTGTGAAGCCGCGCGAACGTCTGCAACGCCCCTCCGGGCTGAGATCTTGGCCGTGACTTCGCTGCACTGCCAGTCGAATGTCGGCTTCCGGGAATGTGGCAATGCAGCATAGGTCCAGTTCGACCGTCCGCTCTGGGCCGGGTGTGTCGATGGTCGACCTCGAAGAGTCGGCGGGCCATGCTGCACCGCCGCAGGGCGGCTTCGAGCCCATCAGCGACATTCGTGCAGACCGCAGCATGAAAGGCCCCTTCAAAGGCGAAGCATCATAGCCAGCCCAAAACCACCAATGAGAATACGCGTGCCAGATGCCCGCTCTCACATGCACAGTGGCTTCTCTTACCAATGGTGGTCTCACTTTACCTACACATTGAACCGCTCGGGCGAAATTCTACTTGTGTAAAAGAGCGGCACTTGGCAGGTTGCGTATGATCATCGAAGCTGGGGTTATCGATTTGGCCAAAAGAGATCCAAACAAAACTGCGCGTAACAGAAGAGATAAGGAAATCAGGTCCCTTCGCGATTTGTGTGGGTTGCTGGTGGGCGGCGGATTGAATCTTCTACCAGATATTGTGGTCACAACATAAGGCGCGTCTGTCGCGGAGACCTCAAATATCGCAGCGTCAGACGCGCCGAGCCTGTTGAGCTGCGGCAGTTTTTTTGGATAGGGTGAAGCTTCCTGAAACCAGCGGATGAGGAGGCATTCATGGGTCCCGAGACAAGTTTGTTCACGACAGCTCTTGGCCTGCAGGCTCCGTGGAGTGTCACGGACGTACGTTTTGACGCCAAACTCAAAGAGATCCACTTTGACGTCCGCTTCAAGGCGGGAAGTCGATTTGCTTGTCCCTCCTGTGGCGCGCCCGATCAGCCCGTCCATGACACGCGATCCAGGATCTGGGAACACCTGCGTTTTTTCGAGCACAAGGCTTTCATCCATGCCGATGTGCCACGTGTTGCTTGCAGCCAATGTAGCAAGACCGGACAGGTTCCGGTCCCCTGGGCGCGCAGTGGCAGCGGTTTCAGTCAGTTGTTTGAAGCCTTTGTGATTGCGCTGGTGCGACAGATGCCGGTGAAGGCTGTTGCTGATATGCTTGATGTTGGTGACGATCGCCTCTGGCGGGTTCTTGACCATTACGTGTCGTCAGCGCGAGATCGCGAAGACTTCAGCGCCGTGACCGCCCTTGGGATTGACGAGACAGCTGCGCGCCGCGGGCATAATTACATCACCCTATTTCACGACCTTCTGGCCGGCAGGCTTCTCTTTGCCTGTGAAGGACGTGATGCAAAGACTGTGGCGGCTTTCGGTGAAGATCTGCGCGCCCATGGCGGTGATCCCGATGCCATCTCCGCTGCCTGTATCGATATGAGTAGGGCCTACATTTCTGGCGTCGCAAAGCATCTGCCGAACGCGGATGTTACCTTCGACCCATTCCATGTCATCCAACTGGCCAATGTGGCGCTTGAAGAGGTTCGCCGCGCCGAAGTACGCAGCAGACCTGAGTTGAAACACAGCCGCTGGATGTGGCTCAAGGACAAGAAGAGATGGACGAAGCGGCAGATCACACAGCATCATGATCTATCTCGGATGCACCTGAAAACAGGACGCGCGTTTCGCTTGAAAGAGGCTTTGCGCGACATCTTTGCTGAAGCCGAGTCCAAGGCAGAGGCCGAAGAACGGCTTACCGCCTGGTTTCAATGGGCGCGCCGCAGCAGGCTGCCAGCATTCAAGAAACTCGCTCTGACACTCAAGGCGCACTGGGATGGTATACTTAACGGTTTTGACAGCGATCTGAGCAACGGCGCTGTCGAAGCCATCAACGGCCTAATTCAGGCCGCAAAGGCTCGGGCGCGCGGGTATCGCAAAACCCGCAACCTCATCAACATGTCATACCTCATCGCAGGCAATCTCACCCACTTACCAGCGTCACCCTACCGCACAACATCTTGTGCCACAGGCAAATGAACGGAAACCAAGCCACCCACACAAACCGCGAAATAGCCGGAAATCACTTCCGAGCTTGCCGAGCTGTGGCCACAAGTTTCTATAGATAGCGGATACGACAATCAATTGTCATTCAATGCATTGATCGGGGGAAAAGCTGCTACTTTCATAGATCTGAAGGAGAAGGTTATAAAGTCATCTGATGAGTATATTTCAGATTACTTGCGTGGCTTCAAAAAGGCTCGAGAAACTGACCGTTGGACCGCAGGGGGCACTTCTTTCAGCTCGACAACTTTGAAATCGAATTTCAACACTTTAGTTAAAACCAACGCGACGAAGCGTTACTTTCTTCTTTTTCTTCAAAGGTCATTCCTTCGCCACTACGATGAGCTGGTTCGGAATCGACCTGCTGTTGCAGACTCGGAGATTTGGATCGGGCAAAACAATAGTGATTACGGCATTCTCATAACTCCAAGGTTCAATGCAAACGGAGATTGGGAGAATGACAAGAGTGAAATCAGGCATTTTCCGAAGTTATACTGGACGATAGGCCACCTGCTTGTCACCCAGGGCAATCGCTTTTGGCCTAAGCCGTTGAGATATTTGTGAGAAGTTTGCGCAGGAAGGCTTCATCCCAGCCTGCTCGTTTGAGTTTGAGGGACAGCGACGTTTTGGATGTATCGCGGCGGACAACGTCAAGGGCGCGGCGTCGGAGCACGGCGATGTTGGCTGGCCCATTGTCCTTGCGGTTACGCGCGTCATCCTCGCGAAACGACACGTCGAGTTGCCAATGTAGGGCGTTCTCGATGGCCCAGTGGGCGCGGACCGTGGCTAGCAAAACCTCGGGCGTGGGCAGCCAGGACAGGGCGAAGAAGCGCGTCTCTGAGGTCACCTTGCCGTCTACTTCGCGGGTAGCCTCGATGCGACCGAAGCCCTTGAGGCCCGGGAATTCATGATGTTCTGCCAATGACTTGGCTGATACTACGACAGCCTTTCGGATCTCCCGGCGACCATGGTTCATCTCATCCGTGATAGCTTCTGGGTAACCTTCGGGCGGCTCAGAAAAGCAGCCCCGCGCATCCGACAAGAGTGACTCCTGATTACCCTTGAGCGCCAGGCACCAATCGCCACCTTGGGCGTTGATTGCGGCCACGGTGCGGCGGTTGCAATGGAGCGCATCGCCCGTCACCACCTTGCCCTTCAGCGCGATCAGTCCGAGGGCTTCGATGGCGGCCTCCAACTCCGCGCCCCGATCAGCGGGCACCGTGGCCAGCGTCAGGCGCAGGCGTGAGGCGTAGGCTGAGACCATCATCCGCGTTTTCGCACTCTCGCTTTTGCCCCGGGCGCCGCGCAATGCCTTGCCGTCGATGGCGATCACATCACCGTCTTGCAACAGTGCCGCGACCTCGGCCAACACCTTGCCGAAGGCCGCATCCAGCGCCTTGGGGTCGATCATCGCGAACACATCTGAAAACGTGTCATGCGAGGGTATGGCGTGCTTGAGCTTCAGGAAGTCTCTGAAAACGTTCTCTTTTGCACGCCCGAACTCTGCCATCTCCGCGCAGGAACTGGAGCCGCAGAGCACTGAAACAAACGCAATCACAAGCAACTCGCCAAGGTCATGACGGGCATTGCTGGCCCGCGGGTCGGGAATATTGCCAAAGGCGTCGAGGAAAATCTGCATGACCGGAGGCTCCAAAATGATGACGCCACCATCCAGAATCCATCACGTCAACAAGCGCAACCCACTCAATGACGCAGTCATGTCCAAAAGCGATTCTCCTGGCTTGTCACCGGACTGGTCGTTCAAGGTGACCCCAATCCTATAACCTTTGGCACCATAGACGACTACCTTAACTTCTTCACCAAGGTACTGGTGCGGCCTTCTGGCTCGAAATACGAGAGGGAGATCGCGGCGCTTTATTGTACCTATGTAAAGTCGCAGAAAAATCCAGAAGACGTTCCTCTTCTGATCCCAGAGCTTCGCTACCGTGGCAAAGAGAAAAGGCACAAGTATAGGCTCGACTTTTGCGTGATCGACCCTGTAACTCTTGAGAAAATAGGTTTTGAGCTATCGCCGTGGTCCACACATGGGCACATTGCGTCCACCAATAAGAAATCACAAAAGGTAATAAATGCGGAAGCGTTGAAGAATTTTGAAAAAGAAGCCGGAAAGTTGCGTGACTATTTTCGCAAGTATAGAATTACAACCCTCATATATACAGATGAGCAGCTTGTTGATACAGGAAAAATCTTCGATGAGATTTCCATATATCTCGAGGGAAGCACTGATGTGACTCAGTTGGAATTCAGTCTAATTGAAGAGTTTTTATAGATTCCGTAATTTCATAGTGCCCTGCCAAACTTAAGGTAAAAGTTAAAAAATTTGGGCGACAGAATGCAATCACTGCGCAGTTTGTTTCCTTGCTCAGTTCCTACGGGTCCGGTCCTCCATGTCCGTGATGCGGCAAGTACGAATGGTTTTTGCGCAGGCGCCGCGAACGGCAGAAAGGTCCCGCATCAGCGACGCTAAATAGCAAAAAATGCTGCGCGATGCACGATTGGCCGGTTTGGTGAAGCCGCACTGCAGCGTGCCACCGACGATGGCTGACCGCAAAGGGCCGGGCATGTCGCCTGAGGTGAGCACGACGGAACTCCCACCACGCTGCCGCCGTCGAGAGTACGCGAGGCGACTGGCAGCTTCAGTGTGCGCGCAATTGCAATGTTGCAAGGTGACGTGCCTCTCTCTCGCATATCTTAAGCGCCCCGTAGCTCGCTCGTAGCTCGCTGAAGCGAAGCAGGTCGCTCTCAGGACAAAAAAAGTTGCCGCAATGTTCTTGCTGCGCGGTTTGAAATGCTGTGGTGGCCTGAGATGACTGCGCCAGGTCTGGGTTGGTCAGCGATCACGTCTTTTGATCCTTTGACGCGTGCATCACGCTCGAAGGAAAGTCTTCGTGACCAAAAAGGAAAAATCCCTGACGCAAAAGGCAAAACCTAGTGACGCTTCACACAAACAGGATATTATGGTGAGCCGGACAGGATTCGAACCTGTGACCCGCTGATTAAAAGTCAGCTGCTCTACCAACTGAGCTACCGGCCCACACATGTGGCGCTACTTAGAAAAGCGTGGGGGTGGGGTCAAGGGCTAATCGGTCGCGCTCGGCACTATTCGTGCGCGGCGGTGCAAATGATCTCTGGTCAGAACAGGGCGCGGCCCTTATATCGCCGACATGTCTGATGCATTCCCCCCTCTGCCCTTTGCCAAGATGCATGGCGCGGGCAATGACTTTGTTATCATCGACTCGCGCAAGGCCGCGGGTGGGGTGATGACAGCTGCGCTGGCGCGCGCGATTGGGGACAGGCACCGGGGCGTGGGGTTTGATCAACTGGCGGAATTGCGCGTCTCTGATGCCGCCGATCTGGACCTTGATTTCTGGAATTCCGATGGATCGCGCGCGGGCGCTTGCGGCAATGCAACGCGCTGCGTCGCGGTGCGCGTCATGGATGAGCTGGCCCGCGACAGCCTGAGCTTGCGCACAGCGCGCGGGGTGTTGCTGGCCGAGCGTCGGGGCGGACAGGTTTGGGTGAATATGGGCGCGCCGCTACTCGACTGGCACGCGGTGCCAGTTGCGCGCGCGGTTGATCTGGACGCCCTGCCCCTGCCCGGTGCGCCTGCGGCTGTGGGCATGGGCAACCCCCATTGCATTCATTTTGTGGATGATGCCGAAGCGGCCCCTGTCGCCACACAAGGCGCGCTGGTCGAGCATGACGCGCTGTTCCCAGAGGCGACGAATGTTGAATTCGTCTCACTCATCGCGCCCGATCATCTGCGCTTGCGGGTGTGGGAACGCGGCACCGGCATCACGCTTGCCTGCGGCTCTGGTGCGTGTGCCACAGCGGTGGCCGCGCACCGGCGCGGGCTGACGGGGCGGCGCGTGGCGATTACGGCGGATGGCGGGCGACTGGACGTGGACTGGCGCGACGATGGTGTCTGGCTGACAGGGCCAGTGGCACATGTCTTCGATGGCACATTCACCCCTGAATTTCTGGCCCGCGCGACATGAGCACCGGCCCGCATTTCACCACATTGGGCTGCCGCCTGAATGCCTATGAAACAGAGGCCATGAAAGCACTGGCCGAGGGGGCGGGCCTGCGCGATGCGCTGGTCGTCAACACCTGCGCCGTGACCGCCGAGGCCGTGCGCAAGGCGCGTCAGGAAATCCGGCGACTGCGACGCGAAAACCCCAGCGCGCCCATCATCGTGACCGGATGCGCCGCCCAGACCGAGCCTGCGACCTTTGCCGCCATGCCCGAGGTGACCCGCGTTATCGGCAATACCGAGAAAATGCAGCCCGAAACATGGGCGCAGATGGTGCCCGACCTGATTGGTACAACCGAGCGGGTGCAGGTCGATGACATCATGTCAGTGCGTGAAACGGCCAGCCATCTGATCGACGGTTTCGGCACGCGGGCGCGCGCTTATGTTCAGGTGCAAAATGGCTGCGATCATCGCTGCACCTTTTGCATCATCCCTTTTGGGCGCGGCAATTCGCGCTCTGTGCCTGCAGGCGTGGTGGTTGAACAGATCACGCGGCTGGTGGCGCAAGGCTATCATGAAGTCGTGCTGACAGGTGTGGACCTGACCTCTTGGGGGGCGGACCTGCCCGGTGGCCCGCGTCTGGGCGATCTGGTGCGGCGTATCCTGCGGCTGACCGATGTGACGCGCCTGCGCATCTCGTCAATCGATTCGATTGAGGCGGATGACGCGTTGATGGACGCCATCGCCACCGAGCCGCGCCTGATGCCGCATCTGCATCTGTCGTTGCAAGCAGGCGATGACATGATCCTCAAGCGGATGAAGCGCCGCCATTTGCGCGATGATGCAATCCAGTTCTGCGCACAGGCGCGCGCCTTGCGGCCCGATATGGTGTTTGGCGCAGATATCATCGCGGGCTTCCCGACCGAGACAGAGGCGATGTTTGAAAACTCGCTCAAGCTGGTGGAAGAGTGTGGGCTGACATTTCTGCATGTCTTTCCCTTCAGCCCGCGCAAGGGCACGCCTGCCGCGCGGATGCCGCAACTGGACGGGGGCGTGATCCGCGCGCGCGCCGCACGGCTGCGCATGGCGGGCGCGCATGCGCTGCAAGCGCATCTGGCGGCACAGCAGGGCCAGCAGCATGACGTGCTGATCGAGGGCGCGCATATGGGGCGCACAGCGCAATTCACCGAAGTGCGCTTTGCCACCCCTCAGCCCGTAGGCGCAATCGTATCAGCCACGATCACCGGGGCCGCGCGCGGCCAGTTGCTGGCCTGAACAGATCGCCCATAGCATCGCTCAGGCGGTGGGTTCCTTAAGCTGCAATCCGCCCGCATGTTGCAGGAAGGTCACGACCTCTTGCACACCGATACTTTCACGCAACCGCGCCAGCAAATAGGGGCGCGTGCCGCGCGCGGCTTTTGTATCCGCCTCCAGCAAGACCAGATCGACGCCCACATAAGGGGCAAGGTCGGTCTTGTTCACCACCAGCAGATCAGATTTCGTCAGCCCCGGCCCGCGCTTGCGCGGAATGTCCTGCCCTGCCGCTGTGTCGATCACATAGATGGTCACATCGGCCAGTTCCGGCGAAAAGGTCGCCGCCAGATTGTCGCCGCCGGATTCGATCAGGATCAGGTCCAGATCCGGGATCTTGCGGGTCAGATCCGCGACTGCGGCCAGATTGATGCTGGCATCTTCGCGGATCGCCGTGTGCGGGCAGCCGCCGGTTTCAACACCGCGAATGCGCTCTGCGGGCAACACTTGCGCACGCAGCAGCGCATCCGCATCTTCGCGGGTGTAAATGTCATTGGTGATGACCGCCATAGAGCAGCGCGCCGCCAGCGCGCGCGCCAGTTTTTCGGTCAACGTGGTTTTGCCGGCACCGACAGGGCCGCCGATACCCACGCGCAAAGGCCCGTGTTTGCTGGAACCGTGTTTGCTCATGTTCTAAACAACCTTACATCCTTGGTTTCATGTTCCATCGCGGCCATATCGGCCCCCAGACAGCAATTGCCCAGATCATCAGCGCTAGCAAGGCTGGCCGCCTGTGCAAGCGCTGGCACCAAAGGCAGCAAGCGCGCCAGAACCCCATGCCCCGCACCCTGCCCAAGCGGCACATGGCGAATGCCGATCGTCACCAGATTGGTGAGGAAGGCTTGCAGATAGGCCGCGATCACGGTTTGCGGGGCCAAGCCCAAGGGGGCCGCCGCTTCGGCCACAGCAATGGGCAATGTGCGGGGCGGCAAATCGCGGCCGGTGATCTGCGCCACTGTCCGGGCAAAGGCAGCGCCCTGTTCTTGCGTTTCCTGCAAACGCTCGGCGCAGGGTTGCAGCGCGTGGCACAGTGCATCCAAACCGCTCGTATCGGCCCCGTCTGCCAGCGCGCAGGCCAGCAGAACGCTGTCCTGCCACCCGCTGCCAAAGCGCAGCACATCGGCCAGCCAATACTCCAGCCCCGGTGCATCGGTGACATCGCCCCGCGCGATCACCTGTTCCAGCCCGTGGCTATAGGCGAAAGCGCCCGTTGGAAAGGCAGGCGACAGCCAATGGTTCAGCGTCAGCGCTTCGGGGGATAGCATGGTCAATGCGCGTGGTCGTGGTCGTGCTGGCGGGCGTGGCTGTGCTGGTGCCCGTGGTCATGGCCCATCGTACGCCCGTGCCCATAAGCACCGCCTTCAGGCGTGAAGGGGCCGGACAAGGGGCGCATTCGCGCGCCAAGCTGCTTGAGCATCGCCTCGATCACATGGTCATGGCGGATCAGCAGGCGGGTGTCTTCAATCTGGCAGGGCGTGTGGCGGTTGCCGATATGCCATGCCAGACGCGGCAGATCGCCACTGACTTCGACCAGCGCCTCATCTGCGGGCACAATCTCCAGACAGGTGCCATCTTCCAGCTCGAACCCCCACCACTCATCCAGATTGGTGACTTCGGCCAGATCGACCAGAAACCCGCGCCCTTGTGCGGTCAGCAAGCGTTTGCGGCGCATCAGACGGGCGTCATAATCCAGTATAACCGCGCCATCACAGCGCAGGGGCTTGGTTTTCAGCAGACGTCGAACAGGAGGCAGATCGGTCATGAGACACCTATATGAAACAGATCACGGTAGACATGCGCGGCCAAACCCTGCCGCGACAACCCCATAGCGCGCAAAGCGCCATCGGGCAGGGCAGACAAGCGGGCGAATTCAGCTTCGCGCGCGGCGCGGTCCTGAGCGGGGTTGCAGCCAAGGCCTGTATCGGCAAGGAACCAGTCAAGCTGCAAGGACTGGCGCGGGCTAAGCCGGGAATTTGCGGGACGAAGCGACATCGGCATCGGCATCTCCATCAGGCGTAAGACACCCTCCCTGATAGAGATATAACATGAATAATCCGTGTTTTCTCGGCCCGCCCTGTTCACATTTTGCTGCGGTGCAGAAAAGCCACATTTCTGCGTCAGGTTTGTGCGCATCTTTCCCCCCCTCAGTACAGAAAGTAGCGTTGTGCCAGCGGCAGGTTTTGCGCCGGTTCGCAGGTCAGCAATAGGCCATCTGCGCGCACTTCATAGGTTTCGGGGTCCACTTCGATCTGGGGGGTGGCGCTGTTGTGGCGCATGTCGGATTTCTGAATGCCGCGGCACCCCTCGACCGCCACTGTGTCCTTGGCCAGCCCAAGTGTGTCGCGCACGCCCGCTTCTTGCCCCGCCTGCGACACGAACACCACGGCCGCGCGTTCGACCGCGCGCCCAAATGCGCCAAACATGGGCCGCGAATGCATGGGCTGCACAGGGATAGAGCCGTTGGGGTCGCCCATCTGCGCCACAATGATCGAGCCCCCCATCAGCACCATATCCGGCTTGGCCCCGAAAAAGGCCGGGTGCCACAGCACCAGATCGGCGCGCTTGCCTTCCTCAATGCTGCCGATATGGCGGCTCATCCCATGTATGATAGCGGGGTTGATGGTGTATTTCGCAATATAGCGGCGCACGCGGAAATTGTCGTTCTCGCCCGTCTCCTCGCTCAGTCGCCCGCGCTGCTGGCGCATTTTATGGGCGGTCTGCCATGTGCGGGTGATCACCTCGCCCACGCGGCCCATGGCCTGACTGTCTGACGAGATGACCGAGAAGGCGCCCATATCGTGCAAGATATCCTCAGCCGCAATCGTTTCGCGCCGGATGCGCGATTCGGCAAACGCCACATCTTCGGGCACCTTGCGGTCCAGATGATGGCAGACCATCAGCATGTCGAGATGTTCTTCGATCGTGTTGACGGTATAGGGCATGGTCGGGTTGGTTGAACTGGGCAGAATGTTTTGACTGCTGACAACCTTGATGATGTCAGGCGCGTGCCCGCCGCCCGCCCCTTCGGTATGGAACGCATGGATCGTGCGGCCCGCGATGGCTTTGAGCGTGTTTTCCACAAACCCCGATTCGTTCAGCGTATCGGTGTGAATCATGACCTGAACATCGGTTTCCTCGGCCACGGTCAGGCAACAATCAATCGCCGCAGGGGTGGTGCCCCAATCCTCGTGCAGCTTCAGCGCCGCCGCCCCTGCGCGCACCTGTTCATGCAGCGCACCGGGCAGCGAGGCATTGCCCTTGCCCGCAAAGGCCAGATTCATCGGAAACGCATCCGCCGCCTGAATCATCCGGCCCAGATGCCACGGCCCCGGTGTGCAGGTGGTGGCCAGCGTGCCATGCGCCGGGCCAGTGCCGCCGCCCAGCATCGTGGTCAGGCCAGAATGCAGCGCATCGTCGATCTGTTGCGGGCAGATGAAATGGATATGCGCGTCAAACCCGCCTGCGGTCAGGATTTTGCCCTCGCCCGCGATAATCTCGGTGCCGGGGCCGATAATCACATCCACGCCGGTTTGCGTGTCGGGGTTGCCCGCCTTGCCGATCTTGTGGATGCGCCCGTCGCGCAAACCGACATCGGCCTTGTAGATGCCGGTATGATCCACAATCAGCGCATTGGTGATGACCGTGTCCATCGCCCCTTGCGCACGGGTCATCTGGCTTTGGCCCATGCCATCGCGGATGACCTTGCCGCCGCCGAACTTGACCTCTTCGCCATGCCCACCGCGCTCGACAATCAGGTCACGCTCGACCTCGATGATCAGGTCTGTGTCCCCCAGACGCACCTTGTCGCCCACAGTGGGGCCATACATATCGGCATAGGCGTCGCGTCCAATCTTGTATGACATTTACAGCACCCCCATAACCTTGGCATTGAACCCATAAACCACGCGCCCGCCGCCGTAAGGGACCAGATGCACCTCGCGGGTCTGGCCCGGCTCGAACCGCACAGCGGTGCCTGCGGGAATGTCCAGCCGCTGGCCGCGCGCGGCATCGCGGTCGAAGGCAAGGCCGATATTGGCTTCGGCAAAGTGGTAATGGCTGCCGACCTGTACGGGCCTGTCGCCTGTGTTGGACACTTCCAGCGTGGTGACGGGCTGGCCTGCATTGACCTCGATCTCGCCCTCGGGGCAGATGATTTCACCGGGGATCATGGCTCACTCCTTTTCGCGTATCGGGTGGTGGACCGTGACAAGCTTGGTGCCATCGGGGAAGGTCGCCTCGACCTGCACCGAATGGATCATCTCGGGGATGCCCGGCATACATTGATCAACCGTGATGACATGCGCCCCTGCCTGCATCAGATCGGCAACCGAGCGGCCATCGCACGCGCCCTCGACCACATAATCGGTGATCAGCGCAATCGCTTCGGGGTGGTTCAGCTTGACGCCGCGCGCAAGGCGGTTGCGCGCGACCATTGCAGCCAGAGAGACAAGCAGCTTGTCCTTTTCGCGGGGGTTCAGAAACATCAAACCTTCCTTATATTTGCCAGACGCGCGGCAAGGGCGCACGGCGCAGCAGGGTCAGAATTTGGGCAAGCTTGCGGCGCAAGGGCCAGCCATCCGGGGCCAGCAGGCGGATCACAAGTCGGCCCTCCATGGCCGAGGCTGCGGCGCGCACCTGTGCGCAGTCCAGCGCGGCGCGCACCGGGCCAAGCGCATCGGCGGCATTCGGGGCCACCATCACAACCGTGGCAAAAGCCCGCGCGCCGTCCAAGCCCGCCGCCCCCGCCGCCAGCCGTTCAGTATTCAGATGCAGCGCTTCCAGATGCAGCGGCGTGCCCCCGCGCTGCACCTGCCGCCAATCGTGGAAATCCAGTTCTTTGACCGTCTCGCCCATTGCCGCACGGCCCAGAACAACCGCTTCCGCCATCAGGCAGGTTGCGTCAGCGGCCAGCGTGATCTGCGTGCGGCGGCGCAATTGCGCGCGGTCGAACAGGATTGTTTCCTGTGGCAACCAGTCCAGATGGCCGCCTTCGCCCACAGTCAGATCCACCGACATGCGCGCGGCCCCCGATGTGCTGCGATAGGCGCGTTCGGCTGTCTGGGTGGTGGCCGTCATCCGGCAGCCCGCACCAAGGGACAGGCGGTAATCCAGCCTGTCACCGCCCGTCAGCCCGCCCGAAGTGTTGAGAAACACGATGTCCGAATGTTCCAGCACAATCGCCTTGGCAGAGCCGTGCTGGCACAAATCCATCAATGAGGGGCGACCTGATCGCTGTGCAAACCGCGCGCTGGCATGGCCTGCGCTACGCTGGTGCGGGTTGATCATGGCCTGTGCGTTCATCTGCGCCCCCTCAGGCACCTGATGTCCTTTTGCCAGCGATCTGCGCAATCCATGCCAGCAAGGCAGAACGGGAACAGGGCTTCAGGATTAGCGGTTCGATTAAAAATTAAGCGCATAGTCTTAATTTTTAATCGCGTTAAGAAACGCGCGCTGCGCGCGCGGCCTTCGGCGAGAGTATTTGTCGCAAGAAAATGGGCGGGGTGCGCGCACCTGATCCACTCTTGCCGATCACAGGCAGGAATGGCAGTGTCCGCCGTGGCAAAAACGGGGCACGGCATATGAAAATCGCGAGTTTCAACATTAACGGGATCAAGGCGCGCGGGCCTGCCCTTGTGCGCTGGCTGGAGAGCGCGCAGCCTGATCTGGCGGTGTTGCAGGAAATCAAGTCAACGGATGACACCTTTCCCCGCGCGCTGATCGAGGATTTGGGCTATAATCTGGAAACACATGGCCAGAAGGGCTTTAATGGTGTGGCCATCGTGTCGAAACTGCCACTGGAAGATGTGACGCGTGGCCTGCCCGGTGATGACAGCGACCCGCAGGCGCGCTGGATCGAGGCGACGGTCAGTACCGAGCAAGGCGCGTTGCGGGTGGTGGGGCTGTATCTGCCCAATGGCAACCCGGTCGAGCTGGAGGGCGACGGCACCCCCGTTGCAGGCGGGAAATATGCCTATAAACTGGCTTGGATGGCCCGGATGGAGGCACGTTTGCGCGAATTGCTGGCGCTGGAAATGCCACTGGCGGTGATGGGCGATTACAATATCATTCCGCAGACCGAGGATGCCGCGCGCCCTGACGCATGGCGGGACGATGCGCTGTTTCGCCTGCCCTCGCGCAAGGCTTACCGTCGCATTTTGAATCTGGGCTTTACCGAAGCCTTCCGTGCGCGCACTCAAGGGGGTGGGCATTACAGTTTCTGGGATTATCAGGCAGGGGCCTTCGAGCGCAATGACGGCATTCGCATCGACCATATTTTGCTGAATGCCTATGCCGCTGATCTGTTGCAGGACTGCCGGATCGACAGCGATGTGCGCGCAGGCGAGAAACCCTCGGACCATGTGCCGATCTGGGCCGAACTTGCGCTGTGAGGCTTACGGCGCCTCTGGTTCGGTCACGCGCGCCCCGTCCACAAGCGCTTCAAGCCGGACCAGTTCTTTGCGGATGCCGCGATAGAGCGCTTCGGAAAAGCAGTTCAGGCGGCTGACGCGGCGGTCGTCCAGATGCCGGATCAGATAGAAGCTGCGCTTCAGACTGAATTCATGTGGCAGGATGCGCACAAGGCCGGGGGCCGAGGGCAGCGCGAAATCATGCACCACACCCAGCCCGGCCCCGTGGCGGATGAAGTTGAATTGCACCGCGACCGAGTTCGAGCCGAGCGCTACCCGCTCCAGCCCCAGTTCGGCCAGATAATCCAACTCGCTGTCAAAGATCATGTCGGGAATATAGCCAATGACCCGGTGCTGGCGCAGATCTTCGGCCTTGGTGATCGGCGGGTGCCGGTCGAGATAGCGGGTCGCAGCGGCCAGATGCAGGCGGTAATCGCAGATTTTCTGCACGCTCAGCCGTCCGGTTTGCGGGGCAGAAACGCCAATGGCCATATCCGCTTCGCGCCGCGAGAGGTTGAAGACACGCGGCAGCGCGATGATCTGAACGTCTAACGCAGGGTTTGCTTCGCATATCGCGGCAACAACCTGCGGCAAAAGATAATTGGCGCAGCCATCCGGTGCGCCCACTCGGATTTGCCCGCTTAGGCCAGTGCTGGCCTCGCCCGCTTCTTGTGCTGCGGCGGCCATTGTGTTCTCAGCCGCAACCGCATGGGGCAACAGACGCGCCCCTTCATCGGTCAGCGCGTAACCCTGATGCGAGCGGGTGAACAGGCGCCGCCCCAACCCTTCTTCCAGCCGCGCGATGCGGCGGCCCACAGTGGCGGGGTCAAGGCGCAGATGCTGGCCTGCGCGGCCAAGGCTTTCCATCCTTGCCAGCGCCAGAAACACGCGCATGTCATCCCAGTCCATCATGCGGGGACTGTGCCACGGTATTGCATTTTTGCAAGGCTTATTTGAAATATTCCCTATTCCATTGGCGAATTTGCAAGCCTATCCTGTGGCCAAATCACCTTGAGGAGGATGACATGGAAAACCTTTCACATTGGATCGACGGCGCGCGCGTTGCAGGCACGTCAGGCCGCTTTGCGGATGTGTTCAATCCGGCAACTGGCGAAGTGCAGGCGCGCGTGCCGCTGGCCTCGAAAGAAGAGATGGACGATGCCATCGCCCGCGCTGCAAAAGCGCAGGTGAAATGGGGCGCGACCAACCCGCAAAAGCGTGCGCGCGTAATGATGGCGGCTGTCGGGCTGATCAACCGCGACATGGACAAGCTGGCCGAAAAGCTGTCATCTGAGCATGGCAAAACCTTTGTCGATGCCAAGGGCGATATCCAGCGCGGGCTGGAGGTGATCGAATTCTGCATCGGCGCGCCGCATCTGCTGAAGGGCGAGTTCACCGACAGCGCTGGCCCCGGCATTGACATGTATTCCATGCGCCAGCCTTTGGGCGTGGTCGCAGGCATCACACCTTTCAACTTTCCAGCCATGATTCCGCTGTGGAAAATGGGCCCGGCCCTGGCTTGCGGGAATGCTATGATCCTCAAGCCAAGCGAGCGTGACCCTTCGGTGCCGCTGATGCTGGCCGAGATTTTCAAGGAAGCCGGCCTGCCCGATGGCGTGTTGCAAGTCATCAATGGCGACAAGGACGCGGTTGATGCGATCTTGGACAATGAAACTGTGCAGGCCGTAGGCTTTGTCGGGTCCACCCCGATTGCGCAATATATCTATTCGCGTGGCTGCGCTAACGGCAAGCGCGTACAGTGTTTTGGCGGCGCAAAGAACCATATGATCATCATGCCCGATGCCGATATGGATCAGGCTGCCGACGCGCTGATCGGCGCAGGCTACGGCGCAGCAGGCGAGCGGTGCATGGCGATTTCAGTGGCGGTACCAGTGGGCGAAGGCACAGCGGATGCGCTGCGCGAACGTCTTGTCCCCAAGATCGAGGCGCTGAAAGTTGGCCCTTGGACAGGCGGCGATGATGTCGATTACGGCCCTGTCGTCACGGCGGCAGCGAAAGCGAACATTCTGCGACTGGTTGAAACCGGGATTGCACAGGGTGCCGAGCTGGTCGTTGACGGGCGCAATTTCAGCTTGCAGGGCTATGAAGAAGGTTTTTTCGTCGGCCCGCATCTGTTTGACCGCGTGACCACGGATATGGACATCTACACACAGGAAATCTTTGGCCCTGTGCTGACGATGGTGCGCGCCGAGAGCTATGAAGACGCGCTTGGTATGGCGATGGACCATGAATATGGCAATGGCACAGCCATCTTTACCCGCGATGGTGACGCGGCGCGCGATTTCGCCAGCCGAATCAACATCGGAATGGTGGGGATCAATGTGCCAATTCCGGTGCCGCTGGCCTATCACACTTTTGGCGGCTGGAAGAAATCCGGCTTTGGCGACCTGAATCAGCACGGGCCGGACAGCTTCAAGTTCTATACCCGCACCAAGACGGTCACATCGCGCTGGCCCAGCGGGATCAAGGAAGGGGCTGCCTTTAACTTCAAGGCGATGGAATAAGCGACAGGTTTGGGGGGCATTTGCCCCCAAACCAGCGTTCCAGATCAGTCATGCCGCCCGTCGGAAATGGCATTGGCGAAATCATGGTTCTTGTCGCGGTGGCCTGCCTCATCGGCGCGCACAGCGATGATCAGGTCGCGCAGGCGGGCATCAGGGGACAGTTTTCAGTATTCGATCGCCATTTGCGGTGCGGGCACATTTTCAACATGACCTGCATCCACCTGCTCCAGATATTGGGTGTAGCTGATGACGGCTTCTTCCTCCAGATACCCGACAACGCGGTGGGCGGTTTTGGGGGCCAGCAGATAGAGCAGGAAATACAGGTTGAAAAACACCCCCTGCCCGATCAGGATCAACGCACGCTCCAACAGGTTTGGCTGGGCAATTTTGATAAAGGCCATCAGATGCATCCGCTCATTCTCGGCTTCGTCCAGCAATTCACGGATCCAGCCCTGATCATCGCGGATACGCCGGATCGCCTTGAGGTGTTGCAACATGCCGCCCACCATGCCCGGCACGGCGGCAACTGTTTCCAGCACGACAGCCCTGTGACCGTAGCGTTTTGAAAAGAAGGCATCTGCGAAAATGCGCATGAATTTCACGATCCGCAGCGCAACCCTGTCTGACATGTCGCGGGGTGCATGGTGCTGGGTCAAATTCTCGGTCTGGTTCTGGTCAAAATCAAACATCTCCGACTCCTTTTTGATCCATATATGGGGGGAAAGGGCAGTGGGGCCATATCTATGCGACACCACGTCTCAGCACCGCGCGCCGCGCGCGAGCCTTGTAAAATTGCTGCAACAATTTGCGCCTAGCACGACCTTGGCGCAGCACTGGAATGGAAGGACATCTGCATGGATTTCGCTTTGACCGAGGAACAGAGCGCGATTTTCGACATGGCCGAAAGTTTCGGGGCAGAGCATATCGCCCCCTTCGCCCGCGACTGGGAAGCACAAGGCACGATCCCGAAAGCGTTGTGGGGGCAATTCGCAGAACTTGGCTTCGGGGGCTTGTATGTCCGCGAAGAGTCGGGCGGCGCAGGACTGTCGCGGCTGGAGGCGACATTGATCTTTGAGGCGTTGTCAAAGGCTTGCCCATCGGTTGCGGCCTTTTTGTCGATCCACAACATGTGCGCGGCAATGATTGACAAATTCGGATCGGACGCGATGCGGGCCGAATTTCTGCCGCGCGTGATCGCGCTTGAATGCTTCATGTCCTATTGCCTGACCGAACCCGGGTCGGGGTCGGATGCGGCAGCGCTCAAGACGCGGGCGGTGCGCGACAACGAAGGCTATATCCTGAACGGAACCAAGGCGTTCATCTCAGGGGGCGGCTATTCAGATGGCTATATCGTTATGGCGCGCACCGGCGAAGATGGGCCAAAGGGCATTTCCGCACTGGTGGTGATGGACGGCGCGCAAGGTCTGAGTTTCGGCGGGCTGGAAGACAAGATGGGCTGGCGTTCGCAACCCACACGGCAGGTGCAGCTTGACGATTGCCACGTGGGCGCAGATGCTCTGCTCGGCGAAGAGGGGCGCGGCTTTGCCTATGCCATGGCAGGGCTGGATGGCGGGCGCTTGAATATCGCGGCGTGCTCGCTTGGGGGGGCGCAAGCGGCGCTGGATGCAACACTGGCCTATATGGGCGAGCGCCGCGCCTTCGGGCAAAGCATCGACCAGTTTCAGGGGCTGCAATTCCGGCTGGCCGATATGGAGATAGAGTTGCAGGCCGCGCGGGTCTTTCTGCGCCAAGCCGCGTGGAAACTGGACCAAGGCGCACCCGACGCGACCAAATTCTGCGCAATGGCCAAGAAATTCGTGACCGAGGCAGGCAGCCGCATTGCCGACCAATGCCTGCAACTGCATGGCGGCTATGGCTATCTGGCCGATTATGGCATCGAGAAGCTGGTGCGCGATTTGCGGGTGCACCAGATCCTAGAGGGCACGAATGAAATCATGCGCCTGATCGTGGCGCGGCAAATGCTGGCGGCGCGCTGATGACAGATATTGACATCCGCATTGAGGGGCGCGCAGGCCGGATCACCCTGACCCGGCCAAAGGCGCTGAATGCGCTGAGCTATGAGATGTGTCTTGCCATCGACGCGGCGCTCAAAGACTGGGCGCGCGATGACGCGGTCGCACTCGTGCTGATCGACGCGGCCGGTGACAAGGCATTCTGCGCAGGCGGTGACATTGCTCAGATGTATTCCACAGGCAAGTCGGGCGATTACAGCTATGGCCGCCAGTTCTGGTCAGATGAATACGGCATGAATGCGCGACTGGCGGAATACTCCAAGCCCATCGTCAGCTTTCTGCAAGGTTTCGTAATGGGCGGCGGTGTCGGGGTGGGGTGTCACGCCAGTCACCGGATTGTGGGCGAGACGAGCCAGATATCCATGCCCGAATGCGGCATAGGTCTGGTGCCCGATGTGGGCGGGTCATGGATACTGTCGCGCGCACCCGGTGCCTTGGGGGCCTATCTGGGCCTGACAGGCGCGCGTATGGGGCCGGGGGATGCGATCCGCGCGGGCTTTGCCGATCTGTTCATCCCGCAGGATCACTGGGACAGCCTGAAAGCGCAGCTTGTGGCCACAGGTGACACTGGCGCGCTACAGGGCAGCCCCGCACCAGAGGCCGCACTTGCGGCCCATCACGACAGTATTAATGCCGCTTTCGGCCAAGACAGCCTGCCCGCGATTGCTCAGGCGCTCGAGCAAGATGACAGCACATTCGCCGCCAAGGCACTGCAAGCCCTGCTGCGCAATTCACCGCTGAGCATGGCCTGCACGCTTGCCATGCTGCGCAATCTTGGTGCGCAAGCCAGCATCCGCGACGCGCTTGCGCAGGAATACCGCTTTACATGGCGCGCCATGGAGCACGCGGATTTTCTCGAAGGCATCCGCGCGGCAATCATCGACAAGGACCGCGCCCCCCGCTGGCGCCATGCCCATCTTGCAGACGTAACACAGGCCGAGGCCAGCGCCATGCTGGCCGCGCTTGGCGCGGATGAGCTGACATTCGAGACATTGGAGGAGACACATAAATGAAAATCGGTTTCATTGGGCTGGGCAATATGGGTGCGCCGATGGCCGCGAATCTGGCGCGCGCGGGCCATGAGGTGACAGGCTTCGACCTTGCCGCCCCCTGCCCCGAGGACGTGAACAAGGCGCAAGACGCAGATGATGCGGTGCGCGGGGCCGATGTGGTCATTACCATGCTGCCCAACGGCGCGATTCTGCGCGATGTGGCCGCACAGGTCATTCCGGCCATGCAAAGTGGTGCTGTGCTGTGCGACTGCTCGACTGTGGATGTCGAAAGTGCCCGCGCCGTGGCACAGATGGCCTTGGCCGCAGGGCTGGGCGCGCTGGACGCACCTGTATCGGGCGGGGTCGGGGGTGCTGGTGCGGGCACGCTGACCTTCATGGTGGGGGGCAGCGACAGCGCATTTGCGACCGTTCTGCCCTTGTTCGAGATCATGGGCCAGAAGGCCGTGCATTGCGGCGCCGCCGGGGCCGGACAGGCCGCCAAGATCTGCAACAACATGATCCTTGGCGCAACCATGGCGGTCACCTGCGAAGCTTTCGCACTGGCCGACAAGCTGGGGCTGGATCGCGCGCGGATGTTCGATGTGGTGTCCACTTCGTCGGGTTATAGCTGGTCGATGAATGCCTATTGCCCCGCCCCCGGCATCGGCCCGCAAAGCCCGGCAGATAACGACTATCGCCCCGGCTTCGCAGCCGAGTTGATGCTCAAGGATCTGCGCCTGTCGCAGCAAGCCGCAGACGCGGTGGATGCCGATACACCGATGGGCGCGCGGGCGACAGAGCTCTATACCGATTTTGTCGAGAACGAGGATGGGCGCGGGCGCGATTTCTCGGCCCTGCTGCCCCGCTTCACGACACGTGGCCGCAGTTAGGCGCCGGGTTGGCAGATGGGCAGGGCGGGGCGTTTGCGCATTTGCAGCCGCGCCCGGCACTCTGCCATGCCTGTTGCGAGCAGCAATCTGCCCGGCATGACTGCCCCTGTCCGGGGGCAAGCAAAATTGTTGTAAAATGGCCTGAAGAATGGGCTTGCAGCCCCGCGCATGCTTGGATAAAACCCGCCGCAGAGTTGGGGTGTAGCCAAGTGGTAAGGCATCGGTTTTTGGTACCGTGTATCGTAGGTTCGAATCCTACCACCCCAGCCAAATTTTCCAAGTCACTGCAAGAACACTGCGCGCTGTAGCGGTTCATTACTGCATACTTGACGCCGAGAGCATCATAATCCATTCACGCCTCGGGCGGTTATCGCAACGGGGACTGCCGCGACAGGCAAAGCTTCTCGCAAATTCAGGGGCTTCGGTGCACCAAAAGATGCAACTTGATGGGACAGATCATTGGCAGGTGTTTGTTGTGTCTTTACAGGATGCAACGGACCGGCGTGACAAGATCAAGTGTCAGTTGTCAGCGTGCTCGATCCCATTCGAATTTGTCGATGCAATCGACGGGCGCGCGGGTCTGGCGGCGGAACACGAAGCGCTGATCGACCGCCCCGGTACAGAGGTTCAGTTCGGCCGCAGGATGACGGACGCAGAATATGCCTGCGCCCTGTCGCATATGTCAATCTACAGACGGATCGTTGAGGGCAGCTTGCCGGGCGCAGTCATTCTTGAAGATGACGCAATCATCGGGGCTATGTTCAAGACCTTTTACCAGAACCGTGCCTATGGGTGTACTGACCTGATTCAACTGGATCATATGCATGGCGATATCTGGAAGTTCTCCAAGCGAGAGCCATTGATTGAAGGGGTCAAGATTGCAAAGGCAGCCCGCAATGCAAGCCTAGCCACAGGCTATTCGATCAGTCACAAAGCCGCTGCACATATCCTCAAATACGGCCTGCCCCTTCGCGGGCCTGCCGACTGGCCTTGTAATGTCACTGTGTTGCCTACTATGCTTGCGCTTCCCCGCGTGGTGGATCACCCGGAGTGGGAGCATGGCGATTCCGCGATTGAGGCTGAGCGCCGCGCAATTCAATCAGAAATTGTTAAAGAGAAACGCAACCTTCGTCGATTTTTCAAATGGGCTTACTGGCGGCGTTGGTGGTTTAAGAGGCGCACGACGAGGATATCATAGATATAAATTATCTCTTTAAGCCAAATTAAAAAATTAATCTTACACACTGCTTGTTCCCATATAGAAAACAAAAAATCAAGTTTTTACACCCCAAACCTTCTATTTTGAAATTCAAAAAAGATTGGTTTTACATAAGGCAACGCAGGAACCCAAACAAGCGCTGAACTGATAGGACCCGCATTCCCCAAGTAAATCTATGATTTTGCTGTCCTAACCATGGTATTTCTTATATAAATCATGGTGTTGATGGATGCAGGGGGCGAGTTTTATGGATCACCCAGAGGGTGCGGGCTTGCAGCGAGCAGATCGGGTGGATTTCGACCCTCGCGTGCGACTGGAATTTCGCGGCACTCAGCTCAGCTCCGACGGTGGCCTTCTGGTGATGCGCGAGCTGGATGACGCGCTCGGGCTGTCTGGCCTCGCGTCTGCGGCGCTGTGCGACAACCGCACCGGCAAGAACACCGTCCATCGGCTCGACGGGCTGTTCCGGCAGTCAGTGTTCGGGCGGCTGGCCGGATACGAGGACGTCAACGATGCCGACCGTCTCGCGCTCGATCCCGTGATGCGTCAGGTTGTTGGTGGTCGGGCTGTCGATGCGCAAGCGGCCTCGGCCTCACAGATGGGGCGGTTCGAGACCGAGACGCTGGCCTTGCCCGAGAACCGGGCGGCACTGGCCGACCTGAACGGCCAGTGGATCGACCGGTTTCATGACCGCAACGGGCTGAAGTTCATCGTGCTGGACATGGACAGCTCGGTCAGCCCCACCCACGGCGATCAGGAAGGTTCCGCCTGGAACGGGCATTTCGACTGCACCTGCTATCATCCGAACTTTCTGTTCAACCAGTTCGGGATGCTGGAACGCTGCGCCCTACGCAATGGCAACGTCCATAGTGCTGATGGCTGGCGGGACGTCCTCGACCCCGTCATCGCCCGATATGCCAAGCGCGACATCATGCGCTTATTCCGCGCCGATGCCGCCTATGCGAACCCCGCGATCTATGCGCGGCTGGAAGAAGTAGGCTATTTCTACGCCATCCGACTACCCGCCAACAGCGTCCTGCGCGAGAAGATCGCGCATCGGCTGAACCGGCCCGTAGGGCGGCCTTCGCTGACCAAGGTGAAGCGGTTCTTTGAGGATTTCCACTATCAGGCCGCGTCCTGGGACAAGGAGCGCCGCGTGATTGCCAAGATCGAATGGCACCCAGGCGAGCTGTTCCCGCGTGTTGGCTTCATCGTCACCAACTTGCCGATGGAACCGGATTGGGTGGTTCGGTTCTACAACCAGCGCGGCACGGCCGAGCAGCATATCAAGGAGGGCAAATACGCCTTCCACTGGACGCGGCTGTCATGCCGGAAGTTCCGCGACAACGAGGTGCGGCTGCAATTGCACGCGCTGGCTTACAATCTGGCAACCTTCCTGCGCTGCATCGAGCTGCCCGAGGCCATGGCCGACTGGTCATTGACCAGCCTGCAACTGAAGCTGATCAAGATCGGGGCGCGTGTCGTCCGCCACGCCCGCGCCATCACCTTCCAACTGGCCGAGGTCGCGGTGACTGGCCCAATGGTGCGCGCCATCCTTGCCGCCATCCGCCGATTGCGAGCGCCACCGCTATGCGCATGACCGCGATCCGGACCCAAACTGAACGAAAGCGGCAGGACAGGTCCGTCCACCGCGCTGAAAAACGTCGCCGCCGAGCCGGGATGCTGCGGGCTCCTGGCCCGATCCGCCCAACTCCAGGCGTTTGCGCGACCGCAGACGCCGCTCGGGACGAAAAACGCTTGATCAACTGGCGCAATCAGGCGATCTTGACGTCAGACGGCAGGCCACTTGGGAAATGTCGGTAGGAGACTTTCGTTATGGATATCAAGGTAATAATTCTCTGCGGGGGCGAAGCTGAGCGGTGGAATAATTACTTGGGTGTCAAAAAGCATTTTGTACCAGTATATGGTGAGCCACTTCTAAAAAATACTATTCTGAAGCTTCAGATGGAAGGAGTCGATGACATTACCATTGCGGGACGCGGGAACGAGTACAAGATAGAAGGCACAGAATTTCTATATATTCCGCGAGATTCGATCATAGATTCTGCTCAGAAGCTCCAAAGCTCGAGAAGAATTTGGGCATGCGGCAAGAACACTGCTCTAATTTTTGGGGCTATTTCGCGGTTTGTGTGGGTGGCTTGGTTTCCGTTCATTTGCCTGTGGCACAAGATGTTGTGCGGTAGGGTGACGCTGGTAAGTGGGTGAGATTGCCTGCGATGAGGTATGACATGTTGATGAGGTTGCGGGTTTTGCGATACCCGCGCGCCCGAGCCTTTGCGGCCTGAATGAGGCCGTTGATGGCTTCGACAGCGCCGTTGCTCAGATCGCTGTCAAAACCGTTAAGTATACCATCCCAGTGCGCCTTGAGTGTCAGAGCGAGTTTCTTGAATGCTGGCAGCCTGCTGCGGCGCGCCCATTGAAACCAGGCGGTAAGCCGTTCTTCGGCCTCTGCCTTGGACTCGGCTTCAGCAAAGATGTCGCGCAAAGCCTCTTTCAAGCGAAACGCGCGTCCTGTTTTCAGGTGCATCCGAGATAGATCATGATGCTGTGTGATCTGCCGCTTCGTCCATCTCTTCTTGTCCTTGAGCCACATCCAGCGGCTGTGTTTCAACTCAGGTCTGCTGCGTACTTCGGCGCGGCGAACCTCTTCAAGCGCCACATTGGCCAGTTGGATGACATGGAATGGGTCGAAGGTAACATCCGCGTTCGGCAGATGCTTTGCGACGCCAGAAATGTAGGCCCTACTCATATCGATACAGGCAGCGGAGATGGCATCGGGATCACCGCCATGGGCGCGCAGATCTTCACCGAAAGCCGCCACAGTCTTTGCATCACGTCCTTCACAGGCAAAGAGAAGCCTGCCGGCCAGAAGGTCGTGAAATAGGGTGATGTAATTATGCCCGCGGCGCGCAGCTGTCTCGTCAATCCCAAGGGCGGTCACGGCGCTGAAGTCTTCGCGATCTCGCGCTGACGACACGTAATGGTCAAGAACCCGCCAGAGGCGATCGTCACCAACATCAAGCATATCAGCAACAGCCTTCACCGGCATCTGTCGCACCAGCGCAATCACAAAGGCTTCAAACAACTGACTGAAACCGCTGCCACTGCGCGCCCAGGGGACCGGAACCTGTCCGGTCTTGCTACATTGGCTGCAAGCAACACGTGGCACATCGGCATGGATGAAAGCCTTGTGCTCGAAAAAACGCAGGTGTTCCCAGATCCTGGATCGCGTGTCATGGACGGGCTGATCGGGCGCGCCACAGGAGGGACAAGCAAATCGACTTCCCGCCTTGAAGCGGACGTCAAAGTGGATCTCTTTGAGTTTGGCGTCAAAACGTACGTCCGTGACACTCCACGGAGCCTGCAGGCCAAGAGCTGTCGTGAACAAACTTGTCTCGGGACCCATGAATACCTCCTCATCCGCTGGTTTCAGGAAGCTTCACCCTATCCAAAAAAACTGCCGCAGCTCAACAGGCTCGGCGCGTCTGACGCTGCGATATTTGAGGTCTCCGCGACAGACGCGCCTTATGTTGTGACCACAATATCTGGTAGAAGATTCAATCCGCCGCCCACCAGCAACCCACACAAATCGCGAAGGGACCATTTTTGGTGATGTTTACTTTACACACTCAGCTGTATCTTTAGTATTAGAAAGCTCGTCACCAACAGTAAATTTTATAGGAAGATTGCATGGGAGTAGCATCACTGGCTGTGCAAGTCCTGAAATATTTGCGATAAATTTTAGTGAAGAAGCTCACCAAATTATTGATGTACTACTTTTAGAGATTTCAAGAAGAAACTCGGATCAGCCAACTGGCTGGCAACTCTACAAGCTACTTGCCGAAATGGCCGCACTCGGAAAGCTTGATAAAGAATTGAAGATTAAGTTTACTCACATTGACGATTTGACAGAAGATTTTGACTATCCAGAAGATTATACAGAATGGCTAAGTGCATGTAAGAATGGTAGTTTCTTGGACATCGAAAGAGATCAACGTAAAAAACTTCACACAGAGAAGCGCAAATGGCAGAAACGCGCCCAGATGTCGCTTGGACTTGGAACTCTATTGGGATTCGCTCTGGGATTTCTGATAAAGTGACTTTAAGAAAGTCTAATCTCTTATTGTGAGTTGCATCCCAAAACTTCCAGTGGATAAAACAACGCGAGCCTAAGGGACACAGACAGGGCCATGCCCACAGCACCAATGCTCTCCATCATAATCCCCACACATCACCGGCCGGACCTGCTGATCCGCGCAGTCTCGTCGGCGTTGTCGAGTTGCGCTGTCTCTGACGAGGTTCTGGTGGTGGCCGACCGTGACCCCGGCGCGCGGGCGGTGCTGGCGCGGTGGACTGATGATCTGCGCGTGAAGGTTCTGGATAACACAGGTCAGGGCGGTGCCTCGGATACGCGGAATTTTGGGGTTGTCGCGGCGACAGGGGACACGGTTCTGTTTCTTGATGATGATGACGCCTTGGTTCCGGGATATGCGGACCGTGTTAGGGCGATTACGACTGCTACATGGGGATTTGGGTCACAGATAATCCGTCATGATGGTGATGAAAACACGGCCCTGACGCTCCAATCGGATTTGAAGGGCGGGGTTGCGGGTGCATGGGTGCCATTCAGGCGCAAGATCGCCGCTTTGGGCGCTGGTCTTTGGGTCCGAAGATCGCTTTTCAACGCAGTGGGTGGCCTTTCCTGTGACCAGAGAGTTGATGAGGATACGGATTTATGTTGCCGACTTCTTGCAGCGGGCCATCAGCCTTGGATTGACCCCCCATCCAGCCATGATCATCGACCGGCTTGTGGAAACACCAAGGCTGACAAGCTCGACCGATGCGGAAACGCGCGCGATTTGTTATCTGCGGACCTTTCAGCGCAATATTGCATCCCTGAAACACGCGCGGGGGGCGGCTGCATTTCTTGCCTTTCGCGCGCAACGCATGATCCTGCGCAGCGAAAGGCTCGATCTGCTGGAGCACCTCTATAAGGATGTGCCGGGGTTTCACCTCAAGGCGCTGCTGCGTGCCAAACATCTTGTCAAACGGATGAAGGTTTAGGTGGCGCAATGGCTTCGGCCGGGTCGGGACAGACGCGCAAGTCGGGCGCATATGCCCCCCATTACTTGCCGCGCCAAGGTCCATCTGATAGCCCCTCTGACATGCCAAATTAGGCCCAAGGGATCGGACAGCATGGCGAACGTATCGGCATTGAAAATCGCGCTGCTGACCACGCTTGCAATGCTGGCCTTTGCTGCAAATTCCGTGCTCAACAGGGTTGCCCTTGCACAAGGCGAAGCGGATGCGCTGACCTATACGGGTGTAAGGCTGGCCTCTGGTGCGGTGATGTTGGCGCTTATCCTGGCCTATCGGGGGGCTTGGCTGCGCGCACCCCGGATTGGCGGCAGTTTTGCGGGGGCGCTGGCGCTGTTTGTCTACGCGATTGCCTTTTCCTATGCCTATCTGGAACTCAGCGCGGGAACCGGTGCGCTGGTGTTGTTTGCGGCGGTGCAGATCGGCATGCTGGGCTGGGCTATTTTCAGAGGCGACAGGCCCGGTCTGTTGGAGTGGACCGGATTCGGTGTGGCGATCATATTTCTGGTGCTGTTGTTGATGCCGGGACTGAGCGCGCCCGATCCGCTGGGCGCGGGCCTGATGGTCATGGCGGGGCTTGCATGGGCGGCCTACACGTTGATCGGGCGCGGGTCTTCCGCCCCGCTTGTCGACACTGGCGGCAATTTCATACGCTGCCTGCCCATCGCGCTTTTGCTGATCGTGCCGGGGGTGCTTTGGCAGACCACAAGCCTGGCGGGCTGGCTGTATGCCATGGCCTCGGGCGCGCTTGCGTCGGGGCTGGGATATGCGATCTGGTACAGCGTTCTGCCCAGACTGGAGCGCAGCACCGCCGCCTATGTGCAACTGACGGTCCCGGCAATTGCGGCAGCAGGCGGTGTGCTGTTCATCGCAGAGCCGCTGACTTTGCGCCTTGTGCTGTGTTCCGCAGGCATTCTGGGCGGTGTGGGGTTGACGCTATGGGGCGCAGATACGCGCAGGCGAAACGCCACAAAATCCGGCGCAGCGATGCGTTGATGCGCGGCTATAGTCCTGCTGCCCCCTACGCGGGAGGAGGCAGCAGGGACGAGGTTACTTCGTCAGAACAAGGTCAAAATCTTCGTCGTAATAAGCGTGAACCGAGACAAAGGGCCGATCCCCCGCGGCCTCGAACACATAGACATGCAGCGCGTCTTCATTCATCGTGACGCGGCAGGTCACATCGCCTTGCGCCAAGCCTTCGGGGCATTCCGCCAGATCAATATGCGGGACAGAGCTTTCGAAATCGGCATAGACATAGCGGCCCGGTTCCTGTGCAAAAGCGGGCACGGCGATCAGGCAACTTGCTGCGGCAATCAGAATGCGGTTCATGGGGCGTTTCCTTTATTGTGTGTCTTTGGGTTAATGGGAGAGGGGATCGGGCTGTGCATGATGGCTCAGCAAGACCTGCATGCTGGCCAGTAGCGGCGCATCGGGCACGCCATCGCACAGAACTTGGGCGATAACCTGCGCTTGCCCCTGCTGGCCTTTGCGCAGCGCTTTGAGCAATGCGACAAGGCGGCGTTCGTCCGGTGTCAGCCAGATACGGCAACAGGCGCAGTCCTCGGGGTTGAAGGTGACGGGCGTCTTGCGGGCCATGCGCAACGACTGAACCACAGTGACAATGTCATAGCACAACACCCCTGCCTGCCGTGATCCGACATGCGCTGCGGCAATGCGCATCGCCATCAGCCAGCCATGACTGTCAGGTTGCGCGAAATTCTGGAAATGCCAGCGCAGCAGCGCGAGGGAAAGGCGCTCGAAACGCTCAAGCCCCAGATCGTCCAGATGGACCTCATCCGGTCGCCCTACGCGGGAAGGACCATGTGCGCGTTGATATGCGAATTGCGGGCGGGCGCTGCCTTGTGCGCGAGGGCGGTCATGATGTGACATGGCGCACCCTTTGGGATGGGGCCGCAAATTCGGGCCCGTCATGGCGGATCGGGCGGCCCAGCGGGATTGTTCCGGGGTGCTGCGCATGGCGGTCAAACAGCATTTCCAGCAAGCGCGGCTCCAGCCCGCAGCCATGTTCACTGGCTGTGGCATCCATAGCCAGCATTTCGATCAATAAGGAATGATGAGGGTCAGTCACGACATCTCCGGCAAAAACAGGGTGGGTTTGGGTCTGTTTTGCCGGGCGGCCTGAACTTGGGGGTATCAGGCGGCTGGGTTACTCATACCTGACAAAATTACTCGCCTTTGTAAAGATGTTTCTCATGGGCATGAAAAGGAAGACCTGCGCGCGCCATTGCGCAGGATCGGCGCTGCCTGATCCCGCCCCGTTATTTGCTATACAGATTTGAAGTCGCCCTACATGCCCACATCGCGCAAGCTGGTTTTGAGGTGCTTGTGTGCTGATGGGCGCGCAAGGTTATGCGCGCGCGCCCCCTGCTGCTCCGCGCAGCATCTCATCTGCCGACATGGCGCGTTTGCCTTCGCGTTGCACCTCCAGCACCTCGACCGCGCCGGTCCCGCAGGCCACCGTCAAGCCGTGCAAGATTGTCCCCGGTGCGCCCTGCCCCACCACGGCGCGCGCATTCAGCAGTTTCAGCCGCCCGAACGGGCTGTCAAACCAGACGCCGGGAAAGGGCGAGAGGCCCCGGATATGGCGCGCGACCTCATCCGCCGGGCGGGTCCAGTCCATGCGCGCCTCGGATTTGTCGATCTTGGCGGCATAGGTGACGCCCTCTTGCGGCTGCGGCGTGGGGGTCAGATCATGGTATTCGGCCAATGCGCGGGTGATCAGCGCGGTCCCCATCGTGGACAACCGGTCGTGCAAGGTCTGGGCTGTGTCGAGGGGCGCAATCGGTGTGGCGTCGCGCAACAGGACGGGGCCAGTGTCCAGCCCCGCCTCCATCTGCATGATGCAGATGCCCGTCTCTGCATCGCCCGCCATGATCGCGCGCTGGATGGGTGCGGCCCCGCGCCAGCGCGGCAGCAGGCTGGCATGAATGTTCAGGCAGCCAAAGCGCGGCGCATCCAGCACCGCTTGCGGCAGGATCAGCCCGTAAGCGACCACGACAGCAATATCGGCCTCAAAGGCGGCAAACTCGGTCTGCGCGGCGGGGTCTTTCAAGCTGGCGGGGTGGCGTACATCCAGACCAAGCGCCTCAGCCCGCGCATGCACAGGTGTCAGGCGCGGTTTTTTGCCTCGGCCCGCAGGGCGCGGCGGCTGGGAATAGACGCAGACCACATCATGCGCGGCATGAACGGCCTTTAATGCGGGGACCGAGAATTCGGGCGTGCCCATGAAGATAACGCGCATCCTGTCAGTCCTTTCCAGCCCAAGTTTAGCCCGCTTTGCGCGCACGGCGCAGCAGCATATCGCGCTTGAGTTTGCTCAGATGGTCGAAATACATCCGGCCATTCAGATGGTCGATCTGATGTTGCACACTCGTCGCCCAAAGGTGCACGAAATCGCGCTGCTCGACCTCGCCCGCGTCATTGAGGAACTGCACTGTCACCGCGCGGGGCCGCTCGATCTGCGCCCAGACACCGGGCAGATTGGGACTGCCTTCATCATGGGCGCGCAGCTTGGCGCTGGCATGCAGGATTTCGGGGTTGGCCATACGCACAACCTGCCCGCGCCCCTCGGACGCATCAACCACGGCAAGGCGTAGCATGACGCCGATCTGCGGGGCGGCAAGGCCGACACCCGGCATCGCTTCCATCGTGTCGGTCATATCGGCCCAGTGGGCGCGGATTTCGTCTGTGATCTCGGCCACTGGCTCGGCGACCATGCGCAGCCGCTTGTCGGGCCACGGGATGCAGGCGCGTACGCTCACCCCCGCGCCTTGTCACGCTTGAGTTTCTGCATCTTGCGGGTGATCATGCTGCGTTTGATCGTGCCCAGATGGTCGATGAACAGCTTGCCATTCAGGTGGTCCAGCTCGTGCTGGGCGCAGGTGGCCCACAGCCCGTCAAATTCTTCTTCATGGATTTTGCCGTCCAGCCCGGTCCAGCGCAGGGTCGCCAGTTTGGGGCGGGTAACTTCGGCATAATGTTCGGGAATCGACAGGCAGCCTTCTTCATAGGTGTTCACCTCTTCCGAGGTGGCGATGATTTCGGGGTTGATCAACACCATCGGGCGGGGGCTTTCGCCCTCTTCCTTGACGCAATCCATCACAAACAGACGCTTGAGTACACCGACCTGCGGCGCCGCAAGGCCCACGCCCGGCGCGTCATACATCGTTTGCAGCATATCCTCGGCCAGTTTGCCGATATCAGCGCTCACAGCCCCAATCGGCTCGCAGAGCTTCTTGAGGCGCGGGTCGGGGTGGATCAGGATCGGGCGAATACTCATGACGCGCGATGTAAGCCAAGCCAATGCGCCGTTCAATGGCTTTTGTGCTTGCACTGCGCGGACGGGCGGGCCAGCTTCGGGCCAAACGGAGGGCAGACATGAATTTCGACCAGACAATCGACCGGCGCGGCACCCATTCCATGAAGTGGGACATGATGCAGGAACGCTACGGCGTGTCACCAGATACAGGCGTGTCCATGTGGGTGGCAGATATGGATTTCCGCCCGCCGCAAGCTGTTCAGGATGCGCTACAAAACGTCGTCGATCACGGCGTTTACGGCTATTTCGGGGATGATGTGGCCTACCGCGCGGCAATCTGCTGGTGGATGAGCAACCGCCACGGCTGGAATGTGGACCCCGCGCATATCTTCACCACGCATGGGCTGGTCAATGCAGTGGGCCTGTGCCTGCATACATGGACGCAGCCGGGCGATGGGGTGGTGCTGTTCACGCCAGTATATCATGCCTTTGCGCGCACCATCCATGCGGCGGGGCGGCGTGTGGTGGAATGCCCGCTGGCGCTGGTGAACGGGCGCTATGAGATGGATTTTGACACCGCCGATTCCCTGATGGCCGGGGATGAGCGCATGCTGATCCTGTGTTCGCCGCATAATCCCGGTGGCCGCGTCTGGACGGTCGAGGAATTGCGCGGTGTGGCCGCGTTCTGCGCACGCCATGACCTGCTGTTGGTGTCAGATGAGATTCACCACGATCTGGTCATGCCCGGCTATACCCACACGACCATGCCCATCGCGGCCCCGGATGTGCAGGAACGGCTGGTGATGCTGACCGCCGCTTCCAAGACCTTCAACCTTGCGGGCACGCATTGCGGCAATGTTATCATCCCCGATGACAGCTTGCGACGCCAGTTCAGCGCGACCCTTGCGGCGATGGGTATTTCGCCAAATACTTTTGGTCTGCACGCGGTGACGGCGGCCTATTCACCTGCGGGCGCTGAATGGGTCGATGCGCTGCGCGCGTATCTGGACGGCAATCGCAAACTGTTCGACGAAGGCGTCAACGCGATCCCCGGTTTGCGGTCGATGCCGCTGGAATCCACCTATCTGGCGTGGGTCGATTTTGCAGATACCGGCATGGACGTGGCCGAGTTTACCGCCCGCGTGGAGCGCGAGGCCCAGATTGCCGCCAATCACGGCCCGACCTTCGGCACCGGCGGCACCAGCTTTTTGCGCTTCAACCTTGGCGCGCCGCGATCCGTGATTGAGGACGCGGTGGCGCGTCTACAGCGCGCGTTCAAGGATTTGCAGTAACTGTGCGCACAGCCCCTGCGCATGCGCGCAGATTGTTATCGCAACACTTTGCACACAAATCAGTTGGATAACAAAAGGAGAGAGTGCAATGGGCCAACTGGTCAATGGAGAATGGTCAAGCGAATGGTATGACACCAGCAAGACCGGCGGCGCGTTCAAACGCGACACCTCGCGGTTTCGCAACTGGGTGACAGCGGATGGCAGCGCTGGCCCCTCGGGCGAAGGCGGTTTCAAGGCCGAAGCCGGTCGGTATCATCTGTATGTGTCCTATGCCTGCCCTTGGGCGCATCGCACGCTGATTTTCCGTGCGCTGAAAGGGCTTGAAGACATGATCGACGTGTCCGCCGTCCATCCCGACATGCTGGCCGATGGCTGGACCTTCGACACCGATTTCGACGGGGCCACGGGGGACAAACTGTTCGGGTCTGATTACATGCGCGACATCTACACCCGCGCCGACCCCCAGATTTCGGGCCGCGTGACAGTGCCGGTGCTGTGGGACAAAGCGCAGGGCAAGATCGTTTCAAACGAATCGGCAGAAATTATCCGCATGCTCAACTCGGCCTTTGACGGGCTGACCGGCAACACGGATGACTACTACCCCGAAAACCTGCGCGCCCAGATCGACGAGGTCAACGCGCGCATCTATGATGAAGTGAATAACGGCGTCTACAAATCCGGCTTCGCCACCACGCAAGAAGCGTATGAAAAGGCCGTCATCCCGCTGTTCGAGGCGCTGGACTGGCTGGAAGAGCATCTGTCAACGCGGCGCTACCTGATGGGCGACACCCTGACCGAGGCCGATTGGCGGTTGTTCACCACGCTTGTGCGCTTTGACAGCGTGTATCACCTGCATTTCAAATGCAACCGCCGCCGTATCGTCGATTATCCGGCACTCTGGGCCTATACGCGTGATCTGTACCAGCACCCCGGTGTGGCCCCGACAGTGCATTTCGATCACATCGTGCGCCATTATCATTACAGCCACGACACGATCAATCCAAACCGGATCATCCCGATCAATCCGGTGCTGGAGTTTGATGCGCCCCATAACCGTGCAACGCTCTGAGAATATCACATAAAAGCGACTCCCCCTGAAGGGTCGCATGCGCTAGCGTGTCGTAAAATCTTCAGGGGGCTTTATGCGTATTTTTCCAGTATTGGCGGCTGTTCTTTCATTTGGCTTTGCATCGGCGGTGCAGGCCCAAAGTTGCGGGGGCAATTTCGGCAGTTTTGTCGATGGGCTGAAATCAGAGGCGGCCAGCAAAGGGCATGACCGATCCCGGATCGACAGTTTCTTTCGCAATGTCCGGCAGGAACAGGGCGTCATCAACGCCGACCGTCGCCAAGGCATTTTTCAGCGCCCGTTTCTGGATTTCTCGCGTGCGCTGATATCGCAAGGCCGGATAACCAACGGCCGGCGCAATCATGAACGCTACCGCGCCGTGTTCGAGCGCGCGCAACAGCAATATGGCGTTCCGCCCGGCATCTTGCTGGCCTTCTGGGCGTTCGAGACGGATTATGGCGCCGTACAGGGCGATTTTAACACCGTGAACGCCCTTGTCACTCTGGCGCATGATTGCCGCAGACCGGAATTGTTCCGCCCGCAAGTTTTCGCGGCAATCGAAATGTATCGGCGCGGCATGCTGGACCCTGTGCAAACCCGTGGCGCATGGGCGGGCGAGATTGGGATGGTGCAGAAACTTCCATCCGATATCATTAACTACGCAGTGGATGGCGATGGCGACGGGCGGATTGATCTGCAACGCTCGGCCCCTGATGCGCTGATGTCTGCCGCCGCCATGCTGCGCGGCAAGGGCTGGCGCGCGAACGAGCCGTGGCTGCATGAGGTCGCCCTGCCCCAAGGGCTGGACCTGCGACGCACAGGCATCCGCACAGAAATGACCGTCAACGAATGGCAACAACTGGGCGTGCGCCCGACACATGGCAGCCTGCCCTCGGGCAATCTGCGCGCCTCTGTCATTGTGCCGCAAGGGCACCGTGGGCCAGCTTTCATGGTGTTTCACAACTACCGCGTTCTGTTTGAGTGGAACCAGAGCTTTATCTATGTGACCACTGCGGCCTATTTCGCCACCCGACTGAGCGGCGCGCCAGTCTATCAGGCCGGAAACCCTGAAACCGGCCTCAATCAGGATCAGATGCGCCAGTTGCAACAACAGCTTGCGCAGCGTGGCTTTGATGTGGGGGGAATTGACGGCATTCTGGGGGCGAACACGCGCGCGGCAGTGCAGGATGTGCAAGCGGAGCTGGGCTTGCCTGCGGATGGCTGGCCAACGCCGCAGCTTTTGAGGATGCTCTGATCGCGGCGTCTGGCGGTTCTTGGTAAATTCTTCTTGGTTTTGCGCTGCATTTCTTCCAATCTGGCTGCGATCTGCGCAGCCGGATCTTGACGGTATTTTAATTATTGGTTTTTGGAGGAAATACATGGGACGCCGAGATGATTTGATTGAACGCTATGCCTCTGATCTGCGGGATAAATGCGGGGTAGAGCCTGACATGGCATTGCTGCGCAAGGTGACGATCGCATGCGGCCCGTCAATCTATAACGCCGATGCCAGCACGGTCGCCGCCACACAGAAGCACGAACTCGACACAGTGCGCCGGAATTTTCTGATGAAGAAACTCGGCCTGCCTGACGGGCAAGACCTGCATGATGCGATTGACGCCGTGATCGAACAATATGGCAGGTCAGAGCGCAACAAGTACCGTGCCGTGGTCTACTATTTGCTGACACGACATTTTGGCAAAGAAAGCGTCTACAGCTAAACGCGGCGAAGTGTCCAAAATCTGAGGTGTTAAAGACTTGCCCTTGCGCCGGGTGACGGCAATATTAGACCTATCTGGTCAGGACGACCGGGGTCTGATTCTTCCCGTGACGTGAAGGGCACGTGGGTGAGTGGGGTTCCGGCATGCCGGAACCCCAAATCTACTAAAATGCCGTAACCTGAGAAAATTACTGCGGTCATCTGGTCTTGAACCGCTGAACTTGTATCCGACCGGCGGTGGTTTTTGACATGCTGATGCCTTGAAAACGGCAGATTTCCTTTGTGTAACAGGACGGTGTTCGGCAAGGAAACAGCATGGGTTGAAACCTGCGCGTTCCAAGCCCAAATTGTGTTCCAACAGCGTATCGCTATCGCGGCAGTTTTAAGGACAAGCATATGGATCATTCAAACAGCCACCCCGTGTTGCCCCTGCGCGACATGGTGGTCTTCCCCCACATGATCGTCCCACTTTTCGTGGGCCGGGAAAAATCAGTGCGCGCGCTTGAGGCTGTCATGGCCGAAGACCGGCAAATCCTGCTTGTCGCACAGAAAGATCACACCCAAGAAAACCCCGAAGCGGCAGACATTTTTACCGTCGGCGTGCTGGCGAATGTCTTGCAATTGCTGAAACTTCCCGACGGAACAGTCAAAGTTCTGGTCGAGGGGCGCACACGCGTGCAGATCGAGGATTTTGTCGAGAATGAAGATTATTTTGAGGCGGTCGCCCGCGACTTCCCTGATGAAGTTGGCGATTCCGCGTCGATCAAGGCGCTGATGCGCGCCGTTCAGACAGAATTCGAGCGCTATGCGAAAATGCGCAAGAACGTGCCTGACGAAGCCCTTGCCGCGATTGCTGAAGCAGATGATGCCGCCGTTCTGGCCGATCTTGCCGCCGGGCATCTGGGCACCAGCGTTGCCGAAAAGCAGAAACTTCTGGAAGCGGAAAACACCTCCGAGCGGCTGGAAAAGCTTTATGGCATGATGCAGGGCGAGTTGTCCGTCCTACAGGTCGAGCGCAAGATCAAGACCCGCGTGAAAAGCCAGATGGAGCGGACACAGCGCGAATATTACCTGAATGAACAGATGAAGGCCATTCAGAAGGAATTGGGCGATGGCGAAGACGGTCAGAACGAACTGGCCGAATTGGAAAACCGCATCAAGGCCACCAAATTCAGCAAGGAAGCGCGCGACAAGGCCGAGGCCGAGTTGAAGAAGCTGAAAAACATGTCCCCCATGTCAGCCGAAGCGACCGTGGTGCGCAACTATCTGGACTGGATGCTGTCGATCCCGTGGGGTGTGAAAAGCCGCGTCAAGAAAGACCTTGGCCGCGCGCAGGATGTTCTGGACGCAGACCACTACAGCCTTGAAAAGGTCAAGGAACGCATCGTCGAATATCTGGCCGTGCAGGCACGCAGTCAAAATCTCAAAGGCCCGATCATGTGCCTTGTCGGCCCGCCCGGTGTGGGCAAAACCAGCCTTGGCCGGTCTGTGGCGCGTGCCACAGGGCGCGAATTTATCCGCATTTCGCTGGGCGGTGTGCGCGACGAATCCGAGATCCGGGGCCACCGTCGTACCTATATCGGCTCTATGCCCGGCAAGATTATTCAGGCGTTGAAGAAAGCCAAGACAACGAACCCGCTCATCTTGCTCGATGAGATTGACAAAATGGGGCAGGATTTCCGCGGCGACCCGGCCTCCGCCATGCTCGAGGTGCTGGACCCGGAACAGAACGCAACCTTTGTCGACCATTATCTGGAAGTGGAGTATGACCTCTCGAATGTCATGTTCCTGACCACGGCGAACACCTACAACATGCCGGGGCCGTTACTGGACCGGATGGAGATTATTCCACTGTCCGGCTATACAGAAGATGAGAAACTGGAAATTGCCCGTCGCCACCTGCTGGACAAATCGTTCAAAAATCATGGGCTGCGCAAGGGTGAGTTGACCATCTCTGACGCCGCAATCACCGAAATCCTGCGCCGCTACACGCGCGAAGCCGGTGTGCGCAATCTGGAGCGTGAACTAAACAAAATTGCCCGCAAAGCGGTTACCAAGATCGTCAGAAAAGAAACTGACAAGGTCATCGTCGCGCGCGACAACCTTGCCGATTTTCTGGGCGTGCCGCGTCACCGGTTCGGACTGGCCGAAAAGGAAGATCAGATCGGTGTTGTCACGGGTCTGGCATGGACACAGGTGGGCGGCGATCTGTTGCAGATCGAAGCACTGCGCCTGCCCGGCAAGGGCCGGATGAAAACGACCGGCACGCTGGGCGACGTGATGAAGGAGTCGATTGATGCGGCCAATTCTTATGTCCGCTCAATCGCGCCAGAGATCGGGGTAAAACCGCCGCGATTTGACCGGCTGGACATCCATGTCCACGTGCCGGAAGGTGCAACACCCAAGGACGGACCCAGTGCAGGGATTGCGATGGTGACATCCATCGTGTCTGTTCTGACGCAAATCCCTGTGCGCAAAGACATCGCCATGACAGGCGAAGTGACACTGCGCGGGAATGTTCTGGGTATTGGCGGTTTGAAAGAGAAGCTTTTGGCCGCGTTGCGCGGTGGCATCAAGACAGTGCTCATCCCAGAAGATAACGCAAAAGACCTCCCGGAAATCCCGGAGAATGTGAAAGCTGGTCTGACCATTATTCCCGTCAGCGATGTGCGCGAAGTGTTGGGCCATGCACTTGTCAGACAGCCGACAGCGATTGAGTGGGACGAAGAAGCCGAAGATGCGGCGCGGCAAGCGCTTCTGACCAACCAAGGCAACGCCGACACATTGCGCGCCCCGCATTAAAGTCCGCCCAATACAAAGGCCTTGCCGCCGTTTCACACCGGCGGCAAGGCCCGACTTTATTGCTCTCGACAGGGGTTGCGCCTTGGTATGCGTCGCATTATAGCGCTGGCCAACGGGGGCGATTAGCTCAGTGGTAGAGCGCTTCGTTCACATCGAAGATGTCGGGAGTTCAAATCTCTCATCGCCCACCATGATATCAATCAGTTACGCGCTATCCGCAAAGTGCGCATTGGGTCATTGAACCTACCATACTTCAGAACCTCAGCGGCGTCGGTCAGATGCTCGGGTAGGAACCGTGCATATACCTTGTATGTAACAGCTGGGTTCGAGTGCCCCATGTACTGAGAGACCTTCTCTACCGGCTGGCCCGCAGACAAAAGGCGCACTGCTGCTGTTTGCCTCAGCTGGTGGATCTTCCCGCTTTGAATACTCGCGCGTCTGAGTGCCGCCTTAAAACCGTTCTGTATGCTTTTCACTTAATGACCAGCGTATTCGACCACGTAGTCAGATAGGCGCGCACGGTAGGCTTCCTCCAACGCTGCCCGCAACATACGGTTCATGGGAACCACCGCGCGTCCTTTGCGCGTGACATCATCGGGCAGGCGCAGGTTGATCACGCCACTTTCGAAATCGACTCGATCCCAAGTCAGGTCGAGGATTTCCCCACGCGCGCAGCAGTGGTGCGGATCAACACGACCGCAAGCGTGACATGGGGGCTGGCGCAGTTAACTAGCAATGCATGAATTGCGTCATCCGACAACGGCCGCACATCACTGTCCGGTTTAGGCGGTTTCTTGACATACGGTGCGCGCTCGATGATCCCCATTTTCTCAGCCCACGACGGCGCCGATCTTAAATGGCCCAACTCGATTTGGACACTGCCGGGTTTTCGACCAACAGCAGTCCGATTTGCGAAGTACGTTCGAGCGTCGTCCACTCTGATCTGATCGGGACGAAGGCACCCGAAATGGGCAAGCACAGCTTTGCCGGTACACTTCATGGTATATGCTGTTGGCTTGTTGCCAAGGAAATCGATATACGCTTCCCAGATATCTGCGACAGTCAGCCTGCGCACTGCCCAGATTGGGCTAGGTAGACGTCTCGCGCTTCGGCCTCTGCTTCGTCTCGGGTGAGTGCCTTAAGCTGATGACGGCTCCGCTTTCCTTAGGTCTCCCAAGAAACGCAGTATCCCCGGCGCAGGCGTCCGATTTTGAGTTCTGGCATTTTTCATACTCCAGTATGCTGTCAGACAGAATGCGGTACAGAGAACCGACACGGAAACCGTCAAGTTTCCCTTGTTTTACGAGCTTCCTGACCATTTCGGCGGAACATGACCACCTGTCTGCCAGTTGCTCGGGATTGAGTGGGCGATCCGTTTCTAGAAGATCACCAAAAACTCGGTTTGAAGCCGCTTGTTGCTTCGTTTTCAGATTTGGGGTCAGATGACATGGGGTTTCCCTTTCATCACAGACTGGCATGAACACCTCTCGTTAGCGTGAGATAGTTCGTGTCGCGCATATTTCGCTGCTTTTTTGAATCTGGGCATGTCGATTTTTGACATGTCTGGCGCAGTGGCGGATCGAAAACATCACTCAACGCAAGATCTGTAGTGTTCCACAACACGACGATACCATTGTCCGTGCTTTCACTTGGCAAGAAATTTACATCTGCCGAAGGGCCTCTGTTACGAGAGGTCTCCTCTCGCTTTGCCTTGATATTTGCATTGTTCCAAACAGATCTATCCCCAACGCTCGCCACATGGTGGGCCATGGCACTTGCCTTATACCAAGTCTCGCGAAATCTGACTCTTCTGAGGGTTTTGGGATTCCCAAATCTATGAAGATCTGACTCAATGGCGTCAGATTTTCTGGGGAGGGCCTCTCTATGGGCGCAGCGCTCGCGTTACGGACAGACTACGACGGCATGAAGTTGAGAGAACTTGCGCGAAAGACAAAGGATGCCAACCAAGCCCGCAGGCTTTTGGCGCTGGCGGAGATCTATGATGGCGGTCGGCGCAGCGATGCTGCTCGGATTGGTGGTGTTGGCCTACAAATTGTCCGTGACTGGGTGGAGCGGTTTAATGCCCGCGGGCCTGACGGCTTGATCAACGGCAAAGCTCCTGGTCAGCAGTCTAAGCTTAACGATGAGCAGCGCAGGGCGCTTGCTGCAATTGTTGAGAGCGGTCCGACCTTATCGGTCCATGGGGTCGTCCGCTGGCGCCTGAGTGATCTGAGGAAATGGATTGCAGACACATTTGGGATTTCACTTCACGAGACGTCGATAAGCCGGGAACTCAGGGCGCTTGGTTATGTCAAACTCACAGCACGCCCGCGCCATCACGCGCAAGATACAGCCGCACTGGAGGACTTTAAAAAAAAGGGTTTGCAGCCGCAGTAGCAAAGCTCCGCGCACGGCTCCTGCAAGGCACTGTGATCGAAGTCTGGTTCCAAGATGAAGCGCGTGTCGGCCAGAAAAACAAGATCACGCGCCGATGGGCGAAGCGCGGTACGCGACCTTCCGCCCCACATGATCAGCGCACGAGTTCAAGCTACATCTTTGGAGCGATTTGCCCAGCCCTCGGGAAAGCTGCAGGTCTTGTGCTGCCAGCGTGCAATACCGAAGCGATGGCCCTGCATCTTGCTGAAATCTCCCAAACTGTCGCACCCAAAGCACATGGGGCTGTGCTCGTGGATCAAGCCGCATGGCACATGACTGACAAGCTGGTCATTCCGGACAACATCACCATCATCCCGATCCCCGCAAAATGCCCAGAACTCAATCCAGTCGAAAACATCTGGCAATTCATGCGAGACAACTGGCTATCAAACCTCATCTTCGAAACCTATGAAGACATCGTAGATCATTGCTGCAAGGCTTGGAACAAATTGGTCAGCATGCCCGACACAATCACCTCCATTGGAACCCGCGACTGGGCTCAAGAGTTCTGATCAATGCTGATTGGTATTACACTTTGCCGAAAGGACGTTTTGATGAAAGACCGCACTGAAACCCTGCTCTCTGGTTTTATGGATCAGATCACCGCGCGCCATGCAGGCGAAGACGAATTTCTGCAAGCCGTCGAAGAAGTCGCGCGCGATGTGCTGAACGTAGAGAAGGCCAACAGCGTATTCACGCAAGCGCGCGTGCTCGAACGGCTAGCGGAGCCTGATCGTGTTATTTCGTTTCGCGTGACATGGCGGGACGATGCCGGTTGCGTGCAGATCAACCGTGGCTGGCGGGTGCAACAGACGAACCTGCTTGGCCCCTATAAAGGAGGTATTCGGTGGGATCCGACTGTCACCGCGTCGGTTCTGAAGTTTCTGGCTTTCGAGCAGTCGTTGAAGAACGCACTCACCGGCCTGCCGCTTGGCGCGGCCAAGGGCGGAGCGGATTTCGAGCCTGCAGGCCGTTCACAGGGCGAAATCGAGCGCTTTGCCGCAGCTTTCATGGCAGAGCTTGGGCAACATATCGGCCCCGAATACGATGTGCCCGCGGGTGATATAGGCGTGGGCGCGCCCGCGGTCGGGCTCATGACGCGGGCTTGGACACGACAGACCCGCCGATGGGGCGGCGCGTTGACAGGCAAGCCGCTTGCCTTGGGTGGCAGTGCTATGCGTGCAGAAGCCACTGGCTACGGGCTTATCTATTTCCTGCAAGCCATGCTGGCCGAGGATAACAAAACGCTCAAAGACAAGCGCATCGCATTGTCAGGTCGTGGCAATGTCTCCAGCCATGCGGCGCGCAAGGCATTGGCTCTGGGCGCAAAGATCATCACCTTATCGGGCCGCGCAGGAACCTGGTATGCGCCGGACGGCGTTTCTTCCGAAGCTCTGGACTGGGTTCTGGATGCCAGTGGCGATGCAGCGCAAGATCCACCAAAGGATCTTGGCATCTGCTTTCATGCACAAAAAACACCGTGGCACTTCGAACCCGACATTGCCCTTCCATGCGCCACGCAGAACGAAGTCCAGATTGAGGATGCACGCGCATTGGGAGACAGCGGATGCGGTTATCTGGCGGAAGGGGCGAACATGCCCGTCACGGCAGAGGCTCAAGCACATCTGGCCAAATCAGGCATCGTGCAGGCTCCCGGTAAAGCCGCAAATGCAGGCGGGGTTGCTGTCTCAGGCTTGGAGATGCAGCAGAATGCCGCCTTCACTTTCTGGGAGGCTGAGAAAGTCGATCGCAAGCTTCGCAACGTAATGTGCGGCATTCACAGCCTCTTGAAGCGCGAACGCGCCAGTTGCTGCACTGCGTCTGGCGGGATCGACTATCGTCGTGCGGCGAATGTGGCAGGGTATCGGCGGCTCGCCGAAGCAATGATCGTAGGCGGAGTGCTTTAACAGACCGGAACCAGCACCTCAAGGGTCGCATGTTCCCAAAGTCGGCCACCTCGCTGTCGAAAGCCGGACCATGAAAGGCACTCCGATCTGCTATTACCAGCTCCGGCATTCTCCATGCCATTCGGCGCGCCGACTAACCCGAGTATCACGCCAAGGCGGTCGAGCGCTCCCAGCTTTTTTGCCTTGATATTATGTGGTGAGTTTTCGTATCGGAACGGGAAAATAGGAAAGGCCACCCGTCCTCCCTTCGACGGCTGATTGCCCGCGCCGCAACCCACGCCTGCATCGCAATCAAATTCTGCAACATGGGTGGCATTCATGCCCTTCGTTTGTATTATCAACGGCTAGGACAGCGCATCATGGCGAACGATCGGCAAAGAACCTGAGGAGAACGTGAGTGCCGAAGGAACGAGCCTCGAACCGGGCGGAGACGCTGCGTGCGCGTGTGGATAAACTCTATCACGGACGCACAAAAGCGGGGTTGCGGTTCCGGCTTGTCCTACTGGCATTCGATCTGGTCGTGATCGGGAGCTATGTTCTGACCAGCGCCTTGGGGGTGGAGCGCAGCTATGTTGCGCTTGACCTTCTACTTGCTGCGATCCTGATTGCGGACCTTTCTGCGCGCTGGCTCATATCGTCCAGCACACGCGCCTTTGTCTTGCGCAATCCGTTCCATTGGGCTGATATCATTGTGATTCTCAGCCTGATTGCACCGCTGGTTTTTGGTGACTTTGCTTTCTTGCGGGTCTTGCGCGCACTGCGCGTCGCGCGCTCCTATCGCGTGCTACAGGAATTGCGCGCAGACAGCAGAGTTTTCAAACGAAATGAAGAGTTGGTCCAGCGCGCTGTCAACCTTCTGGTCTTCATCTTTGTCGTGTCGGGTTTTGTTCATGCCCTGCAAAAGGGCATCAATCCCGGAATCACCACCTGGCTTGATGCGCTTTACTTCACAATGGCAGCCCTTACGACCACCGGTTTTGGCGATATCGTACTGGTGGGCACCTCTGGGAAATGGCTGTCAATCGCCATCCTGATCGTCGGTGTGGGGTTGTTCCTGCATCTGTTGCAATCGGTTTTTCAGCCCTCAAAGGTGCGGCAGAAGTGCGAAACCTGCGGGTTGCTGCTGCATGATCATGATGCCATTCACTGTAAGCATTGCGGGGCAGAAGTGAAGATTGAAACTGAGGGGCAATAGCACGCGGTCGATTAGCGGAGACAAGGTAGAACAACGAGAGGAGGCCAAGAATGGACAATGAACTGAACTGATGCGGTGGATGCCCCCACCCGCCGGCATCGTATACCATGACGTGTGTATTATTAGGTTTGCGTTGTGCGCCCCGCACTCGGCTGACGCGCAAAAGCCGATTTAGTGCGTCAACGATTGAACTGCGCCAGACCGGCAACCTCCCATGCAACCCGACCAATCTGGAGGCACACACTGAATAAACAAGGTGCTGCACACACTTTACTCTATCACGGAAAGGGCGAGGCTTCGTTCTTGACTACCCCGACTGAAGTTGAAGTTACGTCATTTAGTCATTTTCAAGGCCGTCACTCTGTTACAACATCTCCCATAACTAATTGTTTTTGCTCGAACTGCCAGCGGTTCAAATCCGTTATCGCTCACCATTCTTTCTTTTTGAAAGTGATGCAGCCACTTGACCGCCAAACCGCGCGTGCGGTTTGGTTGGGCCGCGTTCACTGAAATTCAGCCGAGATATATGCCGCGAGATCGGCGATGTCAGTGTCAGACAACTCTGCCGCAACTGGCCGCATCAGGGCGGTGTTGGACCCTATCGTTTCGCCCGCCCTGTACCGCATGAGCATGTCAGAGATATAGTCTGCATCCTGGCCGGTAATTGACGGAAAACTTGCCATGCCGCGTCCTGTGCGCCCATGGCATTGCGCGCATTGCGCAGCATAGAGCGTCTGTCCCGCTTCGATATCCCCGTGATCGGCCTGCATATCCGCCGCGACAAGGGTCCACTCCCCGCCGAAGGCTTCAACTCGGCTGTCATGCGGCATCTCAGCGCCCTTATTGTGTACGGCGTAATAGAGCGGCCATCCTTCATAGGTCACAAATGTCTGCGCGTTGACTTGCGTCATGCCCAGCAGCGCGGGGTCAACGCCTTCTCCCGCTTGTGGATCGCCAGTGGTTGTCACCAAGGCCCATGCGTCGCGGCACGCGCTGGTGATGCACGAAATCTGCGCCTGCGCATCGTCTGATGCTGGTGTGTCAGTCGAGAAAACATATACCGGCCTGCCAAGATTATCTGTCAGGTAATGTCCGAACTCGTCGCTTTCGGCGACATCAATCGTGGTGATATCGGTGGCGAATGCGGGCAGTGCCAGAATGATCGCGGCGGATGCACTGGTCAGAGTTTTCATGACGCGGAATCCCTTGGTTTACGGGTCAATAGTGTGGTTCCTGCAAGCAATGGATTGCTTGCAGGATATGCCCTCGCGCTTGGCTTATCGCTGCGCGAATGCAAGAGCACACGACAGCAAGCGCGGCTGTAGAAGGTTCACTCAGGAACGATGCGGTAAATCTCACCTTCATCGATAGCGGCGTAAAGGGCACCATCCGGCCCCTGCTCTAGCGCGCGGAAACGTCCCCGCTCCATCGGCAGGTCTATCTCGCTGACGTCATTGACCGACAAACCATCCTCGGCAATGTCGATCACGTCGATCCGCTGCCCGACCGGGGTATCCCCGAACCCGATGCCCATGAAACCGACAACCATACGGCCTTCCCATTCGCCCCAATGCTCGCCTGTCAGGAACTCATTGGCGGTCATGCCCTGCGACAGACCATAATTGTCCCAAGCGGGCGGCATGGCGTCTGGATATGTCTCGAAATCGGTCATCGGCATATAGGCCGCGCGCTCTTCGGGGTCCATTGCATCCATCTGGCCGGGCTCGTAGCCGCAATAGCCGTCGGGGCAATCACCGCGCCCGGCCATATTGGGGCGCGGGTCCCACCCGCCATTGCCGCCGGGCACCAGTGCGGTGATTTCATCAGAGTGCCACGGTCCATGCTCCGCTGCGATGGGCTGCTCCGTTTCCGGGTGGAAAGCGATGCCCTGCACATTCCGATGGCCATAGGTAAAGATGCGCGGATCAAAACCCTCAGGGGGGGTGTTGCCCTCGGCTGCGTTGCCATCACGGTCAATCCGCAGCACTTTGCCACCCAGTAATGTCGGGCTTTGTGGCACTTCGGCCCCGTGAATGTCGCCCGTTGTCAGGTAAAGATACCCGTCAGGACCAAAGCGAAGGCGCCCCCCATTATGCGCGCCGGGACCGCCAAAGGGTTGGTCACTCTCCTCGGGCTTGTAGGGCACGTTGTCGATCAGGTCAGTGCGGTCCGCCACACCGGTCAAATCGTCGCTGACCGTGAAGCGCATCAGGCGGTTGGTGCCGGGTTCGGTCATGCTGGATGTGGAGTAGACATATAGCAAGCGGTTGTCGTCAAATTCCGGGTCGACAGCGACACCCATCATCCCGGCTTGCCCTTCGCAGAACAGGTCATCGGCCATGCTGTCATACCCTTCGGAATCGACCATACCCAGAAGGTGATTCACCTCACCATCTGGCAGCTTGACTGACAGGCCGTCGCATTTCTGGGTGAAAAACATGGTCCCATCAGGCAAAAAGGCCATATCCCACGGATCTGCCAGCCCAGACAGCACTGTGGTATAACTCAGTTCTGGTGCGTGGCTGTCCGAAAGTGCGGCTGTCGCGCTTACGGCAGCAACGGCAGACGCCAGCACCGCACCAGCTTGAAATCTTGTCACAAAACGTGTCATTCAAGAGTCCTCCCTAATTTGGGGCGATCACCCCCAAGTTGTCGCAGGTGGCAGGCACAATACTGGTAAACTCCCTCCTCCACCTTCTTGGTGAACGCAGGAAACGGGCATTTCGTTCCATATTTTTTTGTTCAACGGAATTTACTGCAAAAGGACTCACCGCGCATACCTGCCCCCGCCACCGGATATTGGACCAGTCAAACCCGCGCATAGAGTTTTTGTGATCAGCCGGACCGCGCGCAATCAGGACAGGTTGCAACCGCACGCCGCCCCCGCCACAAAGGGCAGCGCAACACGGAATTTTCGCCTTAATATCCGAATATTATATGTTTTATTGCAGCCAGCACAGTACAGAGAGTAAGCTCTTGCGAGGCGCGCCAAGGGTGGTGCAGCGAAATTATGCGCTGTATGTCACAGATTATAGCGCCAGTGCCCTATTCCGGCTAGACATATACCATGTAACAATAGGGTAGTGTTTTTTATGCAGAAGTTCTTTCTGGTCTGTGTCAATGTTCCGCTGGTGGCGAAAGATATCTCGACCACGCTGGAGCAGCTTGGCCTTGGTGTGCCGCTGGTGGCCGGCTCTATAGACGAGGCGATGGTTATGCTAACGCAACTTCCGATAGATGCGCGTGTGGCCTATGCCTTGGTACAGGCCGCACCAGAAGAATTTGCCCCAAGTGCCTTGCGGACCGCATTGGATGGTCTCAAAACAAAGACGGTTTTGTTGCACGACAACCTGTCACCAACCGATCCGGTGCTGGACTATCCTGTTCTGACGCTGCCGTTTTTCACTGAAGATCTGGAAGGGGCTATCGCGTCGTTTCGCGCCCCTCACAAAAGCGGGCGGCGCTGCGGGGCCTCGTGATCGGTCAGCGCGATATCGGCAAGAACGTTCTTGTCAAAGACATGCAGCTCGCCATGGTCCCACGTGACATAGGGGCGCAATTTGGCCAGTGTTTTGTTCGTATGAACGAGTGACAGTCCCAAAGCATCAGCCAGATCGCGTTGCTTGAACGGAAAAGCCGCCACCCCGTTTGGCGCCAAACCGACAGCCGACAAGCGCGTATGAATTTTCAACAAAGCCCATGCCATCCGCTGCGCGGCACTGCGCTGGCCCAGCGTTGCGATGGTTTCGCCAAGAAAATGTTGCTCGACCGCCGAGATCCATGTCAGCGCATAAGCCCGTTCAGGGTTGTCGCGGAACAAAGCCGCGAGTTTGTGTTTGTGGAACCGACAGAGCAGCATCGGGCTGGCAGCGATTGCTGTGGTCGCTGCGGCACCGGATAACAGCGCTTGCAGCCCGACCACATCACCGGGAAAGATGAAATTGACAAGCTGCCGGTCGCCATTGGCCAAATGCTTGAAATGTGCGCCCTGACCTTCTTTTGCGGTATAGAAAAAAGCGTTCTCGTCACCCTCATTGTGCAGTATTTCGCCTGCCTGTAGGGTTACATCGCCCGTCCGAAATTCCTTCATGAACTTCAGGTCGGATTCGCTGAAGGGGCTAAACAGCTCTTTTTTGCGCAACGCGCAGGTTTCACAAGGGTGCATGGGACATCCTGTTTTTTGTCGGAGCGCCGCCAAAGCCGACAATTCGGCGGCGGCCCATGTGGCTATTGGCTGGGCGCATCATGACCGAAAGAAAGGCCATGGCAAAGGCTACAATATGATTTTTCCCATTCAAGCACTTCAGGGCATGTGTCATGTCGTACAGCACAGTTTGCACCCTTTCAGAGCAAGGGTCAGTTGCTTTCCCGAACCGGCAGCGACAGGGCCAAGGCGACAAGTTCTGCCTGCCGATGGGTGCCGGTCTTGGCAAACGCATTGCGCAGATGAAAGGCGATGGTTGTTGTCGCAACGCGCATCTTGCGTGCAATATCCTCGGGGCGCGCGCCAAGCGCCAGATGATGCACCACGCGCGCCTCGGTCGGGGTTAGTCCGAACATCGCATCCAGTGCAGCCGCCGACAGGGGCACCCGCGATGCGGGGTCAGTCAGAAATACAATGACCATTGCAGGCGTGCCAGTCTGCGGGCAAGCAGGGCAGGAATGTATCTGGGCAAGACGCTCTGTCGTGTCTTCCAGCAGCAAGGACAGGCTTTCGTCGACCCCCGCGCGCGCCCGTGCGCCCAGCCGTCGGACAGGCTCGACCAGCGTGCGGCACAGGTCTTTGTCGGGATCGGACAACAGTTGATCCGCAGACGGGTTGGCCTTGATCAGCGTTCCATCGGGCTTGAAGGCCACCACACCCACGGACAGTGTATTGAACAGATGCTGGCCAATCCCGGTGACGCACAGCATATTCGCGCGGGCCTGCGTGCTTTGGCGCAAGCGTGCCTCGATTGTGGACAGCAGCAAATCATAATTTATCGGCTTTGTCAGATAGTCGTCTGCGCCAGCGCGCTTGCCGCGAATAACCGCCTCGGTCATTGAGAGCGCCGAGAGAAACACCAGCGGAACATGTGCCAGATGGGGGTGATCACGGCGCAGCCGCGCCAGCACCCCATAGCCATCGATCCCCGGCATCATAATGTCGCACAACAGCAGATCCGGCGTGCAACTTTCCAACTGCTCCAGCAATTCTACGCCATTGGATGCCCCCGCCACCCGGTATCCAGCCGCTTGCAACTCATCTGTAATGTCGCACAGAAGCTGCGGTTCGTCTTCGCAACACAGGATCAGGGGGGCATCCGTCATGATGCGACCTGCTCTGCCTGTCTGGCGACAGGCAGCCAGAGCGTAAAGACCGAGCCCTTGCCCGGCCATGTTTCAAAGCTGATGCGCCCGTCCTGAAACCGTGCCAATTCCTGCGCAAGCGCCAATCCCAACCCCGTGCCATCGCCCGCCTTTTGCGCATGTCCACGGTAATAGCGGTTGAACAGATGCGGCTGATCGCAGGGCGCGACCCCCTGCCCCAGATCGGTGACCGCACATGCCACTTCAAACCCTTGCGCAAAGACATGCAGCTCTACCGGTTTGTCAGCATCGCTGTATCTGATCGCATTCGACACCAGATTGTCGATGATATGCCCCGCAAGATGCAGATCACCCCGCGCCATCAGCGGGCCATCGGTGGAGGACAGGCGCAAAACGCGCTGCGGATGGCGGGCTTGCGCCTCGTCCACGATGCCCTGCGCAACCGCGTTCATCGCTATGGGTGAGAACCGCGCCTCTAGCTGGTCATTGTCCAGTTTGGCCAGCAGCAAGACAGTATCGACCAACCGGGTCAGCCGACCGATGGCATCACCGATGATCACCCGCCGTTCCGTGACATCCTTGGCGGTGACGTCATCCCCCTTGCGGGCCAGCCGGTGCATCGCGCTGTCGATCAGGCTGAGCGGGGTGCGCAACTGATGCGACACAAGGGCCGCAAAATCCCTGTACATCGAGGATATGTCGCGTTCCTGCTCCAGCAAACTGGACGCCCGCAAATGTCGCAGCTCGGTCAGGTGCAACTTGCGTTGGTTGCGCAGCATGATCCAAGAGATGGCCAAGGCCACCAGAAAGGCAAAGGCCACAGCAAGAATGATCAACCGCTGCGTGGCACGATAAGCATCCAGACGCGCCGCCGCCTTGTCCCAATCGGTTGTCATGACGTCATTGGCGATACGGTTCACTTCCGGATGCAAGCTTTCACTCAGGCTAAACAAATCAGCGTAAAGTTCGGGCCGGTTGCCATTTTCCTGCGGGTCCAGCGCCAGCAGCGCGGCGGTCATGCCCTGCACCGTTTCCAGATGGCCCAAATCTTCCAGATAGCGCGCTTGCGGTCCTTGTTGCAGCAGATTCAGGCGCGACAAGGTCAGATCAAAGCGCTGCGCGATCCTGCCCGCGTCACGGTCTGAGGGGGATGTGGCAAGGGTCAGGGCCATCAGTTCCATCTGGGTCTGGCTGACGACCCAAAGCATGTTTTGTGTCACCGCAATCCGCATATCCCGTTCAAGCGCAGAGGATTTTGCCAAAGCGAAAACCAGCGACCCCAGAAACACCAGCAGCACAGGAACAAAGGGCGCATACAGCGCCCATGTGCTTTGTTGGGAGGGTGCGCTGTGCTGTGTCATTGCACATGCAGCGACACAAGTTGCCAGACCCACCGTGTATCATACCGGATATCTTGCAACTCGCGGTGATCGTCGCGCGGGTAGACGATCCAGATCGGCCCCTTGTCGCGCGGGCTGAGGGGTGCGCCATCCATCGACAAGGCACCGATAACGTCAAATTCCTCGAAATCGGACAGCGGAATTTCCATCTGGTAGTCATTCAGCGCGCGCGCAACCACAACCTCTCCCTCGGCCTGATGGGCGGCCAGCAGGTCACGGATCAAAAACCCCTCGAAATGCGGTGTCCCGTCGGTAACCGTGGTCGAGGTCACAAGGTCATGCTGCGGCAATTCCAGCAGATCATCGCGTGACAGGGTCAGTGGTGCATCTTGTACCGCCCCTGTCAGGGTCAGGATCGGCTGGTCGGCGGCAATGGCTATCGGGGCGGACAAGAGCGCCAGACAGAAAACACCTGATCGTAGCGTGGGCATGCGCGGTCTCCAACTTTCAAGATTTTGGGTTGTCGCAGTTCGCCAAGGAAATCAGATTCGCGCCCAAAAGTATAGTTTGCTTGCCCCTTCAGACAGAAAGGGCAAGCTGGGGCCAGCCACCTGACCGTATATCAGTCGATCACTTCCACCAGTTCGACACGCCGGTTCTCGGCACGTCCTGCCTCTGTGCGGTTGGTTGTGACGGGGGACATTGGGCCAGCGCCAGCCGCGCGCAGGCGGCTTCCCTCGATGCTGTGGCGGTCCCGCAACCATGCGACGACAGCTTGGGCACGGTCGACCGACAGCCGCAGGTTATAATCGAAACTGCCCACCCCATCGGTATGACCGACGACCAACAGCTTGAGATCCGCGCGGCCGCGCAGCAATTCGGCCACAGTGGCCAACGCTTCGGCAGATTCGGGCAGGATATCGGCGCGGTCAAATTCAAACAGGATCGCTTTGACGATCACACGCCCATCCGCAACCAGCCCCGAGGCCAACTCTTCGATATCTTGCTGGATCAACGCGACATCAGGCTGTGTCTCGGCTTCGGGTTCCGGCTCTGGTTCTGGCTCTGGCGCAAACAGGTCCAGCGGGGCCATATCCTCTATCTCGATGGCATTTATCAGCATACGGCGTGCATTCTGGCGCGCGTAGAATGACAATGCGAGGACGGTCTGCTCATCCGGGCTGCGTGCCAGAATATAAGCCACGGTGCCAGAGGCCGTGCTGGGCGTGCGCGACAAGAAGCCGCTTTCATAGGTGATGAAACTATATCCATCGCGCCCGCTCAACTCTTCCCCAATGCCGGAGAAAATGACCTCGAACCCGCCGCTTTCAAAATGCTGCAAATACCCCCGGTACAAGCGGATCAGCGACAGCTCCAGCCCCTCGACCGCGTATTCCATTTTGCGATAGGCACCCTCGACTTCCACCGTCTCGTCAAACCCGCTGCGCCTGTCACCGGGGCTGGCCGGAAATTCCATCACTGCAAAATCCGTAAACTCATCCAGCGTGATGTACCCATCAGCGGGCAGCGGCACCATCGGGTGCGGTGTGGCATCCTCGATTGCCGGTTGCGCCGAAGCGGGTTGCGATACCGCCCCGACCGAGAATATCAGCCAAAGGCCCATCATAAAATTGACCAGAGTCCTGGACATACGCACCATCCCTATAAAATTGCGGTGATGCGGAGCTTAGCCATCGCGCGCCTGCACTTCCCCCTCTGAACAGAGGGGGAAAGCCAATCAGCGTGTCATATGTCGCGGCAGTCTGTCAGCGCTTGCTGCGCCGCTTCACACCGCCGCGCTGCCCCGGACGCCCGGCGGTCGAGCGCGGCTTGACGGCGTGGTCGACGGCCTCTTCTACGGCGGATTGCCGCGCCAGCGGGTCATCTGCAATGGCCAGTTCGACCGCTTCAAGGCGCTTCACCTCATCGCGCAAGCGGGCGGCTTCTTCAAATTCAAGGTTCTCGGCAGCTTTGCGCATATCCGTACGCAGCCCTTCCAGATGTGCTTGCAGGTTCGCGCCGGGTTTCACTTTATCAATCTGGGCGGTAACGCGGGCCATGTCTGTATCGCCCTGCCACATGCCAGCCATCACATCTTCAACATTCTTGCGGATGGTCTGGGGTGTGATCCCATGCTCAAGATTATAGGCGACCTGCTTTTCGCGGCGACGGTTTGTCTCGTTCAGCGCGCGCTCCATCGAACCGGTGATGCGGTCGGCATACATGATAACGCGGCCATCGGAGTTGCGCGCGGCACGCCCGATGGTCTGGATCAGCGACGTTTCCGAGCGCAGGAACCCTTCCTTATCGGCGTCCAGAATAGCAACCAACCCGCATTCGGGAATATCCAGCCCCTCGCGCAGCAGGTTGATGCCGATTAGTACATCAAACGCGCCCAGCCGCAGGTCGCGCAGGATTTCGATACGTTCAATCGTGTCGATATCAGAGTGCATATAGCGCACGCGAATGCCCTGTTCATGCAGGTATTCGGTCAGGTCTTCGGCCATGCGTTTGGTCAGGACAGTGCACAGCACACGCAGATCGCGCGCCGCCACCTTGCGAATTTCATCTAACAGATCATCGACCTGCATCTGGACAGGGCGGATTTCCACCTCGGGGTCGATCAGGCCGGTGGGGCGGATGACCTGTTCGGTGAAAACACCCCCCGATTGTTCCAACTCCCATGCCGAAGGGGTGGCCGATACGAACACGGATTGTGGGCGCATCGCGTCCCATTCCTCAAATTTCAGGGGGCGATTGTCCATGCAGCTTGGCAACCGGAAGCCGTGTTCGGCCAGCGTCATCTTGCGCCGAAAGTCGCCCTTATACATGCCGCCAATCTGGGGCACCGACACATGGCTCTCGTCAGCAAAGACAATCGCGTTGTCGGGGATGAATTCGAACAAAGTGGGCGGCGGCTCGCCCGGTGCGCGGCCTGTCAGATAGCGGGAATAATTCTCGATCCCGTTGCACACGCCAGTTGCTTCCAGCATTTCCAGATCAAACTTCGTGCGCTGTTCCAGTCGTTGCGCTTCGAGCAATTTATTCTCGGCGATCAACTGGTCCAGCCGTGTCTGCAATTCCCATTTGATGCCCTTGACCGCCTGCTGCATGGTCGGGCGCGGCGTGACATAGTGGCTGTTGGCATAGAGCCTGATCTGCTCAAAACTGTCAGTTTTCGCACCTGTGAGGGGGTCAAACTCGGTTATCGCCTCCAGTTCCTCGCCGAAAAACGATAATTTCCATGCGCGGTCGTCAAGGTGGGCGGGCCACAGCTCGATCACATCTCCGCGCACGCGGAATGACCCGCGTTGAAAGGCCGCGTCATTTCGGCGATATTGCTGGGCCACCAGCTCCGCCATAACCTGCCGCTGGTTATAGCTTTCGCCCTTCTTGAAATCCTGTGTCATGGCCGAGTAAGTCTCGACCGAGCCGATGCCGTAGATGCACGAGACAGAGGCCACGATGATCACATCGTCGCGCTCCAGAAGTGCGCGCGTGGCCGAGTGACGCATCCGGTCGATCTGTTCGTTGATCTGGGATTCCTTCTCGATGTAGGTATCGGAACGGGCGACATAGGCTTCGGGCTGGTAGTAGTCATAGTAGCTGACGAAATATTCGACCGCATTGTCGGGAAAGAAGCCCTTGAATTCGCCGTAAAGCTGCGCCGCCAGCGTCTTGTTGGGTGCAAGGATGATCGCAGGGCGCTGGGTTTCCTCGATGATCTTGGCCATGGTGTAGGTCTTGCCAGTGCCTGTGGCCCCCAGAAGCACTTGATTCTGCTCGCCCGCGCGCACGCCTTCGACCAGTTCCGCAATGGCGGTGGGCTGGTCGCCTGCGGGCTGGAACGGGCTGGCCATGCGAAATTTCCTGCCGCCTTCCAGCTTGGGGCGGGTCAGAACATCGGGGCGTTGGGCAGGCAGGTTCAGATTGTTGTGGGGCATGGACTCACCAATTCAGGGCACTGCGCATAGTTGGCCTTTCATGCGCGGTGTTCAAGGCTGAATGCGGCAAAGCGTGCTGAGGATTAGCCATGTGAGCCAACGCGGCGCAGGATCAAGGGTCGATCCGGGGCAGATGCGCCGATCTGGCAGGCAGCCTGAAATGCCTGAGCAGCGCGCCGGGCTGCGGCGTCATCTGCGGCATGGACGCGCGCAATTGCGCTGCCCCGTGTGACGCGCGCGCCTTCGGGTGCAATATCCGAGAAGCCCACGCGCGGGTCAATCCTGTCGCTCGGCTGTCGCCTGCCGCCACCCAGCGCGATGACCGCCATCCCGATGGCGCGCGTGTCATGGCCCGCGATCACACCGTCTTGGGGGGCGGTCACCTCAACCGTCACAGGGGCGGACGCAAGATAGCTGGCGGGACGCTCCAGCAGATCGCGCGGCCCGCCAAGCGCTGCCACCATCTGCCCGAAGCACTCCGCCGCACGGCCAGAGTGCAAGGCCCGCTCGACCATAGCGCGCGCGTGCGCGGCATCCGGTGCCAGACCCGCCAGCACCAGCCCTTCCGCGCCCAGCGCACATGTCATCTCCCACAGGCGGGCCGGCACTGCGCTCCCGGTCAGAAAGTCCAGCGCGAGCGCCACTTCCAGCGCGTTGCCCGCCGCAGGTGCCAGCGGGGTGTTCATATCGGTAATCAGCGCGGTTGTGCGGCACCCTGCCCCATTTGAAACCGCGACCAGTGCCTGCGCCAGCGCGTCCGCCTGCGCCAGATCGGCCATAAACGCGCCATTGCCGCATTTGACATCCAAAACCAACGCATCCAGCCCCGCCGCCAGTTTCTTGGACAGGATCGAGGCGGTTATCAGATCGAGTGATTCCACCGTCGCCGTGACATCGCGCACGGCGTAGAACCGCTTGTCTGCGGGCGCAAGCTGGCCTGTTTGGCCGATAATGGCACAACCGACATCGCCCACAACCTTGCGCAGCAGGGCCAAGTCCGGCGCGGTGGTATAGCCCGGTATCGCCTCCAGCTTGTCCAGCGTGCCGCCTGTATGCCCAAGGCCCCGGCCCGAAATCATGGGCACCACGGCCCCGCACGCCGCTAGCACGGGGGCCAGCATCAGCGATACTGTATCGCCGATACCGCCGGTGGAATGCTTGTCCAGAACCGGCCCTTTGTCCCAGTGCAGCACATCGCCGGAATCGCGCATGGCTTCGGTCAGGGCCACGCGTTCGGGCAACGCCATGCCATTCAGCACGACCGCCATTGCAAAAGCGCCCAGTTGCGCATCACTTAAACTGCCATCCGTCATGCCCTGCACCAGCGCGGCGATCTCGTCGCGCCTAAGGGGGGCGCCATCGCGTTTGCGCCGAATGAGTTCCTGATACAGCATCATCTGTGTCACCTGTGGCAGGGGCTGACACTCAGCCTTGCCTTTCGCGCGCGCAAACGCAAGATTGTTTGCCAAAAGGGGGCCCAATGATCGACCCGCGCATCGCCGACAGTTTTGCCCGCCAAAGCATGATGACCAGCCTGCAAGCCCGCCTGATAGAGGTGGGTGCGGGGCGGTGTGTCATTCATGCGCCCTTGTTAGCGGGGTTCCAGCAACAGCATGGTGCGGCCCATGCGGGCGTGGCCTTTACACTAGGGGATTCAGCGGCAGGCTACGCAGCCCTGAGCCTGATGCCCGAAGGACAGGAGGTGATGACCGTTGAAATGAAGATCAACCTGCTCTCCCCTGCGATGGGCGACATGTTGCACGCGGTGGGCGAGGTGGTGCGCGCGGGCCGCCGCCTGACCATCGTGCGTGCCGAAGTGGTGGCGCTGACTGGTGAGACGCGCAAGAACGTCGCCTTGCTGCAAGGCACAATGATTGGCGTGTGACAGCCCCCTCTGGACAAGTCCGACACGGCCAAATAATACACACGTTCAATAAAATTTCCGTCCTGTGCCGACGGTCAAGGGGTGCTGGAATGCCGACAAGCCCGACATTGGGAAACTGGATAGGACTGATTGCGCTCGGGTTGATCTGGGGCGCATCATTTCCCGGCGTTGCGATTGCGCTGGAAGGGGTCTCGCCTATCTGGGTCGCAGCGGGGCGCATTCTGATTGGGGCGGTGACATTATCTGCCATCGCCATTGCAATGGGCGTCCGGCTGCGCATGTCGCCCGCGATTCTGATCTATGCCGCGGGGATGGGCGTGTTTTCCAACGCATTGCCGTTCTTTCTGTTGGGCTGGTCGCAGCAACATGTCACCTCCGGCTTTGCAGGGATCACCATGGCGGCGATTCCGCTGTTCGTTATCGGACTTGCACATTTCCTGATCTCTGGCGAAGGGCTGACACGGCAAAAGGCAATCGGTTTTGTCTTGGGGCTGATCGGTGTCGGGGTTCTGATCGGTCCGGGGGCTTTTGCGGCCTCTGGTTCAGAGTTCGAGGCATTCGCCCGTCTTGGCTGCCTTTCCGCCGCGCTCAGCTATGCGGTCGGCGCGATCCTGACGCGGCGCTGCCCCGATGTGCATCCGGTCGGGTTTGGCGTGCTCGCACTTTGGGTCGCAACCGCGATCATGCTGCCCACAGCGCTGGTCAGCGACGGCGTGCCGCCCCTGCCAGAAATCCGGCCAGCGCTGGCACTTTTGTATCTTGGGCTGTTGCCCACAGGCTTTGCCACGCTTTTGCTGGTGGGAATTATCCGCAGTGCCGGGCCGAGCTTTCTGTCACAGGTCAATTATCATGTGCCGGTCTGGTCAGTGCTGCTGGGGGTTGTGGTGCTGTCTGAGGAATTGCCGGGCCGGTTCATTCTGGCGCTTGCAATCATCATTGCAGGGCTGATGGTGGCACGGCGCAAAGGGGTTCAAGCGCGCGCCGCTGCCTGATATATTCCGCCTATGTGCGGACGCTTTGCCATCACCTTGCCCAATGACGCGATGGCCCGTGCCTTTCACGCGCAGCCCGCGAATGATCTGCCGCCTGTGCCGCGTTTCAATATCTGTCCCACGCAACCAGTGGCAACGGTCATCAGCCGCGAGGGTGCGCGCCATATGGGGCCAATGCGCTGGGGCTTCGTGCCGCACTGGTACAAGGCAGAGAATGATGGCCCCCTGCTGATCAATGCGCGCGCCGAAACGATTGCCAGCAAATCCGCCTTTGCCGATGCCGCGCGCAAGCGGCGCTGCCTGATACCGGCTTCGGGTTTTTATGAGTGGACCAAAGATGCGGAGGGCGCACGCCTGCCTTGGTATATCCGACCGCAACACAGCGACATGCTGGCCTTTGCAGGTGTCTGGCAGGTATGGGAAAAGGACGGCCACCGCCTTGTCACTTGCGCCATTGTGACATGTGCCGCCAATACCGAAATGGCGCAAATCCATCACCGTATGCCTGTGATCGTGCGCCAAGCTGACTGGCCGCTTTGGCTGGGCGAGGCAGGTCATGGCGCGGCACAACTGATGCAAGCCGCGCCCGCAGACGCGCTGGAGTTTTTTCGCGTCCACCCGCGCGTAAATTCCAACCGTGCCGAGGGGCCAGAGCTGATCGAGCCGTTCGATCCGGGCGGATAAGCGGCGGCGCAGGTGAAAAGCAGTAGCATTGCGCCCCTGTCTCACGCTACATCTGGGTTATGGCAGTGCTGCCCGCAAGGCATGCTGGCCGCGCCGGGACACCATAATCCATGACACGCTACGCCGCAAAATTTCAACTGGGCCTGATCCTTGGCATATTGCTGCTGGCATTCTGGTTGAGTGCGGATTTCCAGCAGATCGCAGCCGGGGTCGCGCTGTTCCTCCTTGGCATGATGATGCTGGAAGACGGGTTCAAGGCGCTGGGGGGCAGCGTGCTGGAGCGCCTTTTGGCACGCACCACAGGCACTTTGCCGCGTGCGATGGGCTTTGGCGTGCTGGCAACCTCGCTGACGCAATCCAGCTCGCTCGTGTCGGTCATCTCCATATCGTTTCTCAGCGCGGGGCTGATCACGCTTCAGGCGGGTATGGGCATTATCTTCGGGGCTAATCTGGGCACGACAACGGGCGCATGGCTGATCGCGGGGGTGGGCGTGAAGGTCGATATCGCGCGCTATGCCATGCCCATGCTGGCGCTAGGCGCAGTGCTGATGTTTCAACGCGGCGCAAGCTTGCGCGGGGCGGGACAGGTTATACTGGGCATCGGGCTGATCTTTCTGGGGATCGCGTTTATCAAGGATGGCTTCGACGCGTTCAGCGCCCGCTTCGATCTGGCGCAACTGGCACTGACCGGGTTGGTCGGGCTGGCGGTCTACACCTTGCTGGGGGCGGCGGCGACCGTGGTCATGCAATCCAGCCATGCCACGATGCTGTTGGTCATCACGGCACTGGTGACAGGGCAGATCGGCTATGACAACGCGCTGGCCGTTGCGATTGGCGCCAATATCGGCACGACGGTCACAGCACTGATCGGGGCCGCTTCGGCAAATTATCAGGGCAAGCGGCTGGCGCTGGGACATCTGATCTTCAACTTCGTCACTGCGATCACGGCGCTGGTGCTGATCGTGCCGTTGCGCCAGTCCGTCGATCTGATCAGTGACCTTTTGGGTATACGCGCAGATGATTTCGCGCTGCGGCTGGCAGTGTTCCACACTTTGTTCAACCTGCTGGGCATCGCCATCATGGTGCCGCTGATGGCGCGGCTGCTGCGTTTTCTGGAACGTCGCATTGCGTCGCCTGCACCCAATGTCAGCAAACCCCGCTACATTACAGCCGACCTCGGCACGTTTCCGGCACCGATCCTGACCGCGCTTGGCAATGAATTGCGCCACCTATACGAGAACGCCGCGCATCTGATCTGCGAAGGGCTGAACTTGCGGCTGGAGGATCTGACCCAGTCCAAGGATATCGCCGTGACGGTCACACGCTCCAACGATCCGATCATGCTGGATTTCGAGCGCCGCTATGACGACAAGGTCAAAAGCCTGCACGCGGCGATTGTGGAATTTGCGGCACAAAAGGCGACACTTGCGTTGCCCGAAGCAACAGTGACCCGATTGCAGGAACTGCGCGATGCAGCAGGCGCTGTCGTGCGCGCGGTCAAGGCAATCAAGCATATGCGCGACAATACCCAGCGCTTCACCACCGTCCCACATGGCGAGATCACGCAGCTTTACGACGGCTTGCGTCAGGAGATTGCGCAAATTCTGGTCGAAATCGCGCATATCGCACAGGCCACCCCCGACGCACGACCCGCGCTCTGGATGGAAGAGGAACGCGCAGCACTGGACATTGAGGGGCGCGCAGCGTCGCAGCGGGTCGAGGGCGCTTTGCAGACACGGCGTATTACCGCTGCGGATGCGACCTCGTTTCTCAACGATTCCGGCTATGCGTTCGAGGCCATGCGCGCCCTGCTGGATGCCGCGCAACTGATCTATCTGCCCACGGACGCCCCCAAACCCGAAAGCGTGGGGGTGACTGATGCGCTGGCGCATGACACACAGCCGACATCCCCTGCGACACCCGCTGATTGACGCGGCAACCCTATCCCGATAGCGCTTGAGTGTCAGAAATTACGAGGCTGTGCATGACCAAAACGCTGGATGGTGACAGGCTGAAGCGCTGCAAGGCCCTGCTGGCTGAACTGATTGCTTTCCCCACCATCTCGGCAGATGGCAATCGCGCCATCACCGAGTATTTGGCCGATTGCCTGCATGACAGCGGGGCGCGGTTCTGGACCGAAGCAGACGTGACCGGCGAGAAGCTGAACCTCTTTGCCACCATCGGACCAGAATGTGACGGCGGTGTCATCCTGTCTGGCCACACGGATGTGGTGCCTGTGGCCGACCAACCCTGGAGCACAGACCCCTTCACCATGACCGAATGCGATGGCAAACTGTATGGGCGTGGCACCTGCGACATGAAGGGTTTTGTCGCCGCCTGCGTCACGATGGCGCCCGAATTTGCACGGCGCAAGCTGGCGGTCCCTGTTCATTTCGCCTTTACCTATGACGAGGAAATTGGCTGTTTTGGCGCGCAAGCCCTGACCGCATCGCTGCAAGAACGCGGCATCCGTCCCGCCGCCGCGATTATTGGCGAGCCGTCATTGATGCAGGTGATTGACGGCCATAAAGGGTGCTTTGAATACACCACATGGTTCACGGGCTTGGAAGGGCACGGCTCTGCCCCTGATCTGGGCGTCAATGCCATCGAATATGCTGCGCGTTTCATGATGAAGCTGGTGGAGCTGCGCGCGGAGTTGAAGGCGCGCGCGCCTGCCAATTGCCCCTTTGATCCCCCCCACACAACGATCAACATGGGTTTGCTGACAGGCGGCATGGCCCATAACGTCATTCCGGGCAAGGCGCGGCTGGAGTGGGAAATGCGCCCGGTGCAGCAATCGGACGCGGATTTCGTGAAAGCGGCGTTGGAGCAATTGGTGCGGGACGAATTACTGCCCGCGATGCGCGCCACCCATGCGCAGGCCGATATTCACACCGACGTCGTGGCCGAAGTCGTTGGCCTGTTGCCCGAACACGTCAACCCGTCCCGCGATCTGGTCATGGCGCTGACGGGCGCGAATAGCGCAGGCTTGGTCCCCTTCGGCACCGAGGCGGGGCTGTTCCAGACCATCGGCATTCCTTCGGTGATCTGCGGCCCCGGCGCCATCGCACAGGCGCATAAACCGGATGAATATCTGGAACAGGACCAGCTTGCACTGTGCCTGCAAATGCTGGACCGGCTGGCCCAACGCCTTGAGCGCGGACCTGTCGCCTGAGCATAGTCCAGCCAGTGCAGCAGGTGCTACAGGTCTTCGCCCGTCAGACGCCGCCCCAAGGCCTGCCCGACAGACACCGAAATATCTGTGAACAAGGCGTCAAACGCGCGGAACATCGCACGGTTGAACCCTTGTGCCAGCGGCGAGGATGCGTAGTCGATGTAGATCTGCAATTCATCATCGCTGAGCGGTTGATACGCCATCATGAAGTAGGATTCGATCCAGTCCTCGATATCAAGGCGGATTTCAGGCTCTTGCGCCCAGACCAGATATAGCAGTTGTTCGGAATCCAGTCCGTTCACAGCGCTTTCGGACATCATGCCCTGATAATAGGCATAACTGGTGTTCAGCCCCAACGAGACGTTCAGTTCGGTCAGATCATTCGCATCCACACGCGCGCGAACCATCCCCAGACGTGCCGCTTCCTGCGTATCGTCATCTGCCTCGCGCGCCTCTTGCAGGGCAATCCGCGCGACTTGATCCACTTCGTCCTCCAACATGGCCTCTCGGGCAGAGATTTCCAGCCTCAGAACCCGTTTGCCAAGGTCAGTTTGCGCAAAATCAAGGGCATCTTCAAGGACTTCCGGCACAGGCTCCAACTCTGACAGCAGCGTTGACACGAAAGCATCGTGCATGGTGACGGGGTCGTAAATCCGTGCGACATCGCGTTCAAAATCAGCAAGCGCACGCCCCTGCAAGGGCACTGCCCCCTCTGCCAGAACGGAACTGCGCCCCTCACTGGCCATGATGTCGAACAACTCTGGCAACAGATAGGCGCGCGACACATCCTCCGCGCCCGCAATGCGCAGAGATGACAGAATAACAAAAAAGCTGGTCAAAAAAATGACAGCGGTTCGCAGCAGGACAGGGTGCATGATCAGATCCGGTTCTATTCGATTCAGGCGACCATATTAAACCAGCGATGCGGAAGCCAAACACTTTCGCGCGCGTATCACCGTCATGTAGCGCCTCTGCAAAAAAGCTTGGCGCTGCTACACGACCTGACCATGAAAATGCGATAGGAAGATGCGCAGAACCCATGATGATTTCGCTTGCACCCCCAAACGCAAGATATTATCGACCTGTCCTGAGGAGAGGTGCCGGAGTGGTCGAACGGGGCGGTCTCGAAAACCGTTGAGGGTGAAAGCCTTCCCAGGGTTCGAATCCCTGTCTCTCCGCCACTGGCCATTGATATCGTTAGATAAAATAGGCTATCTTGAAACTTACCCCACATTAAGCCCCACATAGAAAAAACGCTTAAACCGCGTGAAGTCCAATACGCCCCTCTCGTTTCATCCTGTGGCTGGCAGGGCCGCGCGGTCGCGCATTACCTTTGGCACAGACGCGCCAGAAGAACCTATGCGCGTTTCCCCGAAACCATTTTTGTTGCGGTTTATGATTTGGGCTGGCTATCTTGCGCACCATCGCCGCGGCACATGGCGGCACGGCCTACGTCGCGCCAGCAACGAAAGGATGCCCAATCGTCCTGGCCTTGCCGTTTGCCTCGGGCGACCCACAGAAAGCTGATGGGGCGCGTCCTGCCTTGCTGGATCGCCTCGCGCCTATCCCAAGTGTGTATCCGACTGTGACCAACCGTGCGCACGATTGACGCCCGTCGGGCATGCGGATCGCATCTTGCCGCGCGCGCGGGCAACGGCGGCGGCGGTTCCGCGCGCCCTACCCTTATCCGGCGGGTTATTCGCCGCGCGGGAAGCGTTTGCTGTCTTCGAGGATGTTGAGGTCCATGTGATTGCGCATGTAGCGCTCTGACGCTTTTTGCAGCGGTTGGAAGTCCCACGGGTAGTAGCCGCCTTGCCGCAGCGCCTCATAGACGACCCAGCGGCGGGCCTGACTTTCGCGCACTTCGGCATCGAAGCGGGCCAGATCCCAGCGTGCCTCGGACTTGGCACGCAGGCTGGCCAAGGCGGCTTGATGCACCGGGTCATCGGCAAGGTTGCGCTGCTCTTGCGGATCTGCCTGCAAATCGAACAGCAATTCCGGATCGAGCATGCAGCGGGTGTATTTCCAGCGCCCGTCGCGCAGGCAAACCAAAGGTGCCTCTGACCCTTCAGCAGCATATTCCATGGCCACTGGGCTGGTGCGCGCCACGCCTTGCCCCAGCGGCACAAGGCTTTCGCCGGTGGTCCACGGCATGACTTCTGCCATGCTGACACCCGCGAGGGCGCATAATGTCGGGCAGACATCAATCGTGCTGACAGGCGCATCAATCCGGCCTGTCGCCATGTCAGGCGCCGCGATCATCAGGGGCACGCGGGCTGAGCCTTCAAAGAAGCTCATTTTATACCACAAGCCACGCTCCCCCAGCATATCGCCGTGATCGCTGACGAAAACCACCACGGCTTGCTGGCGTGTTGCCTCCAGCGTGCTCAGAACCTCGCCAATCTTGTCATCCAGATAAGAGATATTGGCGAAATAAGCGCGCCGCGCGCGGGCCACCATGTCCGGTGTCAGATCATAGGACCGCCAGTCATTGGCGTCAAAGATCCGCTTTGAATGGGGGTCTTGCTGCGCGTAAGGGATTGGCGCGACCTCAGGCACCAGATGGGCGCAATCGGCGTAGAGATCCCAGTATTTCTTGCGCGCCACATACGGGTCATGCGGATGGGTGAAGCTGACTGTCAGACACCATGGCCGCGCATCGGCCCCGCGTGCCAGATCATAAATCTTCGATACCGCATGATGCGCAACATCGTCATCATATTCCATCTGGTTGCTGATTTCGGCAACGCCTGCGCCCGTAACCGACCCCATATTGTGATACCACCAGTCAATCCGCTCGCCGGGTTTACGGTAATCCGGCGTCCAGCCAAAATCGGCAGGGTAGATATCGGTGGTCAGACGTTCTTCAAACCCGTGCAACTGATCGGGGCCCACGAAATGCATCTTGCCCGACAGGCAGGTATAATAGCCCGCGCGCCGCAAATGGTGGGCATAGGTCGGGATGCTGGAGGCAAATTCTGCCGCATTGTCATAGACCCGCGTGGCACTGGGCAACTGCCCTGACATGAAACTCGCCCGCCCCGGCGCGCAGAGCGGTGAGGCCGTGTAGGCATTGGCAAAGCGCGCAGACCGGGCCGCCAGCGCCTTGAGGTTGGGCGCATGCAGCCATTCGGCGGGTCCGTCAGGAAACAGCGTGCCGTTCAACTGATCCACCATCACGATCAGGATGTTTGGCCTTGCGCGATCATGGGTCATGACAGTTTCCTTCTGAGTTCAATTTTCAGTCTGCCAATCGCCAAGGCACTGAATTTTCCGCCTCGGGCTGCACCAGCGCCGAACATAGCAGGCTTTTACACCGAAGCTGTCGGATTTGCCATGACACTTGCAACATGCGCGCGGTGCTGCAGCACCAGTTGTGCGCGGCATGTGCTTTGGTCTTTACCCTTGTTTCTTTGGGTGTGTGCGCGCGCAGATGATCTGTATCTTTTCCTCGATTTCCTTTGGCCCCACCGGCTTGGTCAGATAGTCATCCATGCCGACGCTCAACGCAGTCTCGCGTTTCTCGATCATGGCATCGGCAGACAGGGCGATAATCGGGGTGTAGCGGCGTACGGCGGCGTTCTCCCGACGTCTGAGTTCGCGCGTCGCTTCCAGCCCATCCAGCACGGGCATTTCGATATCCATGACAACCACATCGTATTCTTGCGCTTCCCATGCGGCCAGCGCTTGCTGCCCATCTGCGGCAACGTCAAAGCTGTGACCAAGACGGCGCAGGTAATGCGACAGGATCATTCTGTTGGTTGAATTGTCATCGACAATCAACACATGACGCGGACCAGAGGCTTTCTCTTCCGGGTGGGCAACTGCCTTTTGCTGGGGTTTCGCATCGGGCTGGGCCAACGCTATGGGTATGCGGGTGGTAAAGGTTGAACCACGGCCAAGACGACTTTCAACTGTGATTTCACCGCCCATCTGTTCGCTCAGAAGTTTGGAAATCGACAATCCAAGCCCTGTGCCCCCGTAGCGTCGGGTGGTCGAGCTGTCAGCTTGTGAGAAGACATTGAACAGCCGCGAGATGGCTTCGGCAGAAATCCCGATCCCCGTATCGTGCACCGACATCTCCAACAGTCGGATATCCCCTTCGGTCCGGTCCCCGACATTTACCGTGATTTGCCCCGCCTCGGTGAATTTTGTCGCGTTACCCAAGAGGTTTGAAAGTATCTGACGAATACGCACGGGGTCGCCAATATAGAATGTCCCCTCCAGATTGATCGCCAATTCGGTCGTGACACCTTTGGCCGCGGCGGTCGGCGCATAGAGCGCTTGCACCGACTTGACCAATGCGCGCAGATCAAACTCTTCCGGGTTAATCTCCATCGAGCCGGACTCGATTTTTGACAGATCAAGAATGTTGTTCAACAGCTCCATCAACGAGCGCCCTGAATCCATCATGACATCCAGCCATTCCCGTTGTTCTGGCGTGATGTCAGTATCGGCAAGGATACCCGCAACGCCCAGCACAGCATTCATGGGCGTCCTGATTTCGTGACTCATTGTGGTCAGGAATGCACTTTTTGCACGGTTGGCTGCGTCTGCCTGTTTGCGCTGTTCATCCAGCGCGGCGGCAAGCGCGCGCGTTTCGGCAAGCAAACCAGAGCGCATTTCGGCCGCGAGCATCATATCCAGCGTTCCGTCAGTCGGCGAGAAATCTGCGATACGCAACTGCTGCGTGCTCTCGCGCTCTCCAAGGTCGGGGATATGGCCAAGCAACAGCCAGATATGTTCCCCACGATCAAGCACCAGACCACGCAATCGCAGGGCCGCGCGCCCCCTCAGTCGCAAGATGACGGCGCGGCGGTGCTGGCGCAATTGCGTTATGCAACGGACAGTGGATGGCAGCTCGATTGTCACGCAGTCAAAAAAGTCGCGCTCCAGAAGCTCTGTTCCGATGTGGCGCAGCAGGGAAGGGCCAGCCTCGGCTATGCGGCCTTGGGCGTCGAGCTTGAGATAGGCAGGGAAAAGCCTTGCCATATCTTCATCCGACAGCGACAGGCCAACGGGCATCAGTCCCTGTTGCTGGGGCATGTTCTCATTCATGGTGCAGTGTTCGCTTGATGATGAAAAGCGCGCCCCCGTCTTCCAGATGAAATGAAATTATGACGTTTTCCTTAAATCGGATTGCGACGGCTTGCAAAATGCCCTGCACGAAGGGGGCAAGCCCGTTTCGGGTTGACCGGTAGCGTAGCTGCATCTGCTCGGTATCGACCGAGATCAACTCAAACGATGGCATTTCGGCCTTTGGCATATTGGATCGGATACTGGCATGCATCCTATCAAGGCTTTCCAGAAATGTAACGAAATCATCCCCCGCCATCTGCAAAATACGGCCATATTCAGACGCCCCGGCAAAATCGATCCAGACCCCGCCGAATTCATGCAATGCAGCGTCAAGCGGCATATTCAAACGCTCTGCAATCAGGCAGATCAGCGTCATGGTCGTTTCATCGGAATAATAGTCCATGCCGATAAACAGCGGTTGCTTCAGGCCCGCATCTTGCAGCAGTGCAGCCCAGCCAGCATCTCCCATATGCTGAATTGCCATATCCCGCAGTGCTTGATGAATCATCCCGTACATGTCAGCCTTCCCGCATTTGCACTCTGCGCAGTGAAATCTGCAAAGTGACGCTTGCAATGACGCCCAAGCACGCGGGCACACACCTAGACATATGTAACGCGCTTGGCGCGCTGCAAGTGGGCCGCATCACCCGAAGGTATTACAGCACGGGCACACCACATACCAATTTGGCGCACCGCTTTTGGCGTGACGGTCAAGCCACAGGGGAAAAGGAGTACCACTGGCATCCGCTCAATTCCATCTGTCCGAGTTTTTCGACTCAGCTACCACATCTCCCATTAGATATGGCAGATTCCGGTTAATTACACGTTATCATCTCGATTTGTGTTGTACCTTTCTCGGTACATTATTCGATGAACACAGAATGACCTAAAAATTTCACGTGACACACGCAAGAGTAATTTCTAAAAGAAATCACTCAACGTCAGTATGTTCTAGGGCCAGTGAAGAAAAATGCGTTTCACCAATATCGTGAAGGGGTGTCTGACGCGGTGGATTGGATAAGCCGCGCGCTCGGTCAAGGCCGAAAGACACACAGGAGGATAAGAATTGAACAAAGTTTCCTTGTCGGAATCGTCCGCGCGCGGCGCGCGTGCGGTAGAGCCGCGGGCGGCCAATAACACAGCGCTTTCTTCCGTTGAAAAGGTACTGATCCGCGACTGTTGGAACAAATTTATTGCGCAAGATGCAGTGCTTATCGGCCTTTTTTTCGAGCGCCTTGTGTCTCATGTTCCGGCATTGGAAGACGCCCTCGGGCTGACTGCGGTGCAAGCCCCGACAGAATTCCTCATGCTGTTTGATCTTGCTATACGCGACCTCGACCCCGCCCATGAGGACGCGTTGCGAGAGGCGTTTCATATCGCGCCCGGCGCACGCGAAGCGCGGTCGCGCACGATCCCCGAATGCGGAACATTCTTTGCAACCTATGGCATGACGCAAGAGACATGGGAAATCGCGCGCGACGCTTTCCTTTGGGCCTTTTCCAAGGCCGCCTATCTGGAAGACTATGAACGCACCGACCTTGAACGCGGCGACGACTCGGCGCTTGGGCGGTTTTTCATGCTGCATATCGAAGCGCCCATGAATACGCTGCGCGAAACGCAGGACAGCGCACTTGCCCCAGAAGCCGTTGCCAAGATGCGCGCGGGCGCCGAAGCGATGCTCGCGCATCCCCAAGAGGCAGGTGTCTTTTTCTACAAGACACTTTTCGACGCACGTCCTGATCTGGTCAGCTTGTTTCGGACAGCGAATATGGACGCGCTTTCGCGCCACCTGATCGACACCGTGGTGTTCCTGAGCCGGGCCGCTGACGACCTCACTGGGTTGCGCGACGATCTGCGCAATCTGGCGCGGGTGCATCAGGTCAACCAGATTCCGCCCTCCGAATATGCGCACCTCGCCGCCCCTCTGCTCGAAACCTTGTCGCGCTTTGGTCACCCATTGGATGCCCAAATGATCCGCGGTTGGGAAGTGCTGTTTGACCGCGTGTCACGGATCATTGCCGAGCCGATGATCCAGCAAGAGCATATTCTTGCAGAAGCGCAGAAATTCATTGACCAAGTGTCAATCGAGTTGGATTGGTCCGGGTCGAAAACCCAAAAGCGCCTGAATGCAATTGCGCGCGAAATTCGCGCGACCGGAACCTATACACATACCAACGAAGAACTTGACTACGGCGCCAAGCTGGCGTGGCGCAATGCGCCCAAATGTATTGGCCGGATTTCGTGGAAGAACCTGATCGTGCGGGACTTTCGCCATGTCACGGATGCCAATTCAATATATGATGAATGCATCCAGCACCTGCGGACCGCGACCAATGGCGGCAACATCGAAATCGTGCTGACCGTATTCCGGGCGCTCGCACCCGGCGAACGCTGGGGACCGCGCCTGTGGAACAGTCAGTTGGTGCGTTACGCGGGCTATGAAATGCCTGACGGCACGAAACGCGGGGATCGCGCCAATATCGAAGCGACGCGCGCCATAACCAACCTTGGTTGGACCCCGCCAGAGCCGCGCGGCGACTATGACATTCTGCCACTTGTCATCGAATTGCCGGGCGACACGCCAAAAATCTACCCGATTGACCCCAAAGAAGTTTTGGAGGTCCAGATATCCCACCCGACAGAGCCGAAGATCGCAGAGCTTGGCATGAAATGGTGCGCGGTTCCGGCCATCTCGAACTTTCAGTTAGAGATCGGGGGCGTTGTCTATGGGTGTGCGCCCTTCAACGGGTGGTTCATGGGCACGGAGATCGCGCGCGACCTGTGGGAAGAAGGGCGCTATGACCGCGCAGCAGAGATTGCCGATGCGCTTGGCCTTGATACATCAAGCGAGCGGACACTCTGGCGCGACCGCGCCTTTCTCGAACTGAACATCGCAATCCTGCATTCTTTTCAGGAAGCGCGCGTGACACTGGTCGATCATCAGACCGCATCGCGGCAATTCATGATCCATGATCTGCGCGAGAAGCGCTCTGGCCGTGAATGTCCGGCGCAGGGCTCTTGGGTTGTGCCTGCGGCAGGCGGCTCGACCACCCCCGTCTGGCACCACGAGATGCGGGATTTCCACCTCAAGCCGTCGTATAAATACGCCCCGGACCGGTGGCTTGCACATGCCGATGACGCACCATCAGGCGATGCGACGGCAGAGCAGCCTGAACGCACCCGGACTGCGCGCCCCTTGATTGTGTATGCGTCGGAGACGGGCACAGCAGAAAGCTATGCGCATCAGGCCGCGCGCCGCCTTGCGGGACTTGCGCCAAGCGTGAAAGCGATTGAGGATATCAGCCTGAGCGATCTTGCAAATGCGTCGCGGGTGCTGGCAATCGTGGCCACGTGCCGCGACGGCGATGTCCCCGAAAGTGGCGAGGCTTTATTGGCGCAGCTTAATGACGCTACAGCCAACGCGCTTGCAGGGACATCCTTTGCCGTTTTGGGCATCGGCAATCGCATCTATCCGCATTTTTGCCGCGCGGCGGTTACCGTAGATGCCGCGCTGGTCAAAGCCGGTGCAAACCGCATGGCGAGCCTGGAGACAGCAGACGAGATTGCCGGTCAGGCCGACACGGTAAAACGCTGGATCGAGATGTTCCAGAAACGCTGGGGCACGGACCAACCGGTTCAGGTCACGCGCCGCCCGCTTATCGAATTGATCCCGCCACAGCGCACCCCAGAGATTGAACCGCTCGAGACTGGCGTCATCAATTTCAACACCGAGATGCTGAACAGCGACCAAGCGATAAATGGCGTGCGCGACAGATCGACCCGCTATATCGGCATCGATTTGCCAAAGGCGCTGATCGCAAAATCCGCGCCCGGAAAGGGGTGTTATGATGTCGGCGACCATGTGGCGATCTATCCGCATAACCCCGCCGATCTGGTCGCGCGCCTTTGCGCGCACCACGGCTTGCAACAAGATGCATGGTTTCGCGCACAAGGCGCATCAAACGAAGCGCTGGACCGGTTCCGCGACGGGTACTCGGTTCATAAACTGTTGACAGAAGAACTGGACCTTGCGCTGCCACAAGCGCCGGATGAACTGCTGTCAGCAATGGTGCAGGTTGGCGGTGATGGAAGTGACCGCCTTGCCAATTGGCTGCGCATCCTGAATGGCGAGGATGACGGCGCCGAGCGACAGGGCTTGCTTGGCCGTATGCGGCAAGATTATCCAACGGTGGTTGATCTGCTGGATTCCTTTCCAGACAGTGTTCCCGCTTTCGAGCTTTTGATACAATTGCTGCCCAGACTGAAGCCGCGGCTGTACTCGATCGCGTCCAGCCCGCACGCGCATCCCGAACAGATACGGATCATGGTCAGTGTGCTGAGCATCGCGCAACCGGGCGGGCGTTTGGCGCAAGGGGTTTCATCGCACTATCTGGCGCAGCAAGCACCGGGCGCAAAGGTGCGCATCGCCTTGAAGAGCGCGCCACGGCGGCTGCCCGATGCGCCGGATGGTCCCACTGTCATGATCGCGGCAGGCACCGGCATCGCGCCCCTTTATGCAGCATTGGAAGACCGTGTTGCACAAGGCGCGCGCCCACATGCAGACAAGACTGTCGCGCTGTATTTTGGCTGCCGCAATGCAGACGAATTTTTGCAGCGCGAACGCATCAGAAGTTGGCGCAAAGACGGGTTTCTAAGCCGTGTGAATGTTGCCTTCTCGCGCGCGGGTCCGGCGAAAGCATATGTTCAGGATGCGCTTGATGCAGATGGCATATCCGTTGCCAAAGACCTGCTGCATCCTGCGGGTCATGTGATAATCTGTGGCGACGCCAAGATGGCGCATGATGTCGAAAATCGCCTTGTCGTCATCTTGCAGCGTGATGGTGGGCTAAGCTATTCCGGGGCGCATGAATTGCTCGACCGTATGCGCGAAGAAGGGCGCTATATCGGCGACATTTGGGGCATTCAGATGAATTTCGATGTTGCGGTGCCCGCGATGATACATGCCCAGTATAATCGGGGTGCGAGCTGGCTGGCGCGGTTGCGGCACTCTTTGAAAGGACGCCCTGCGCAGATCGACAGCATTCAGAAATTCTGATCGGGGCTGCACGTTATATCCCGACGGACGGGCACAGCCAGTCGCACGGGACCGTTGCGTCATCCGATATGGAGCATTATTGGCGGATACAGCAGCCCCCTGAACAGGGCGCAGGGGCCTGCTCTGTATCCGCCCTGTTGCCCAAGCCCGCGCGAAAAGGCCATGCCCATGACGATTTATGTAGATGCGGATGCCTGCCCCGTGAAAGCCGAGATCGAACGTGTCGGCACGCGCCACAAATTACCTATCATCATCGTTTCTAATGGCGGGATCAGGCCTTCGCCCAACCCGCTGATCGAAACAATCATCGTGGACGCAGGCGCGGATGAAGCAGATAAATGGATCGCAGAGCGCGCGGGGCCGGGCGATGTGGTGGTCACAGGCGACATTCCACTGGCTGCAAAATGTGTCGAGGCAGGCGCACAGGTGCTGAAACACAATGGCGAGGAGTTGAGCGCCCAGAACATTGGAAATGTTCTGGCAACACGCGACCTGATGGCCGACCTGCGCGCCGCAGACCCCTTTCGACAGGGCGGCGGGCGCAGCTTTTCCAAGGCAGACCGCTCGCGCTTTCTGGATGCGCTGGAACGCGCAGTGCGCAAAGCTGCCCGCTGAGCGCGGCTATAAATGCGCCAGCCTGCGCGCAATCAGCCAGCTTGCCGCCGCCATCACCCCCGCAGTGGCAAGGCAGAGCGGCAGACCGCCGAACTGATAGCTGATCCCGGAAAGCAATGTGCCAAGCAACCGCCCAGCCGCATTTGCCATGTAATAGAAACCGACATCGCGTGTGATCCGATCTGCCGCGCCGAAGGCAAGGATCAGATAGGAATGCACCGCAGAATTCAGCGCAAAGACAAAGCCAAAGATCAGCAAGCCCACAACCAGCAGCCCTGTCAGCCACGGCGCCGGAGCATCAGCAAATGCCGCCGCAAGCGCGAGCACAGCAGGGATCGGCACCAGCACCCCCGCCCAGAGGATGGCTTTTCGGGCTATGGCCTGTTCGGACTGGCCCTTACGCCCCAACAAAGCGGGTGCAAAAGCCTGCACCGCGCCATACCCGATGATCCACAGCGCCATGAACCCGCCCACCAGAAAGAAGGCCTCGCGCCGCCCCTCTGCTGTGCCGTCGGACAAGACGGCCTGAAAATAGATGGGAATGCCCACCACAAACCACACATCGCGCGCACCAAACAGGAACAGACGCGCAACGCTCAGGCGGTTGACGCGCGGGTCATGCGACCGCCAGCCAGACCATGTATCGGCCCCTTTCATCCGCCCCGGCAACCCTTCGGGCAAAAACAAAAGGACAGCGGCCAGAATGACCACCAACACCCCCGCCATGCCCCAGACTGCCGCCTGAAACCCAGCTGTCGCAAGCAGGGCCGCGCCCAGAAAGAACCCGGCGCCCTTGACCGCGTTCTTTGATCCGGTCAGCAAGGCCACCCAGCGAAACAAGGCCCCCTCTTGCGCAGGTGCCAGCAGCTTCACGGCCGATTTGGAGGACATCTTGGACAGGTCTTTGGCCACACCAGAGACACCCTGCACAGCCATTACAAACACGACCGAGGCCGCGATGGTCCAGTCAGGGTCCAGTTGCGCCAGCGCGGCCAGAGCCGCGATTTGCAAGGCCAGCCCCGCATATAGCGTGGCCGCCAACCCGAACCGCGCCGCCAGCCAGCCCGCAGCAAGATTGGTGATGATCCCGGCCACTTCATATAACACAAACAGCCAGGCCAGTTGCACAGGGGTGAAGCCCAGCGCGTTGAAATGCAACAGCACCAACATCCGCAACGCGCCATCGGAAAGCATAAAGGCCCAATAAGCGGCAGTCACGGCCATGTAAGCGCGCAAGGGGTTTGCTGTTGTGGTCACGGCTGGGCCTTATTCTGAGGGGGGAAAGGGGGGCTGTCTGCCCCCCTCTTGCCCGTTCCGGGCAATTCACCCCCCGAGAGTATTTTGAGCAAGAAAATGGATCACAGGCTGTGCGTAATCATGCGGGTGATGTCGCCAAGACGGCAGGCATAGGCCCATTCATTGTCATACCATGCATAGAGTTTGAGTTGCGTGCCGCCTGTCACCATTGTTGAAGGGCCGTCGATGATGGCAGAGCGCGGGTCATTGGTGTAATCGCAGGACACAAGGGGCCGGGATTCAAAGCCCAGAATACCCTTGAGCGGGCCTTGCGCAGCCGCTTGGAACAGGGCGTTGACCTCATCGACCGTGGTGGCGCGCTCCATCTCGAACACGCAATCGGTGAGCGAGGCGTTCAGCAAAGGCACGCGCACAGCATGGCCGTTTAGCCTACCTTTCAGTTCCGGATAGATCAGCGTGATCGCAGTGGCGCTGCCTGTCGTGGTGGGAATAAGATTTGTCAGGGCAGAGCGCGCGCGGCGCATATCTTTTGCGGGGCGGTCGACGATGGTCTGTGTGTTGGTGACGTCATGGATGGTGGTGATTGATCCGTGGCGGATGCCAAGCGCTTCGTGAACCACCTTGACTACAGGGGCAAGACAATTGGTGGTGCAGCTTGCTGCTGTGATGATCTGGTGTTGGCCCGGATCATAAAGGTGGTGGTTCACACCATAGACCAAGTTCAGCGCGCCATCGTCCTTGACAGGGGCGGATACGGCGACTTTCCGGACACCCGCGTTGAAATAGGGGGCGAGTTTTGCACCTGTCTTGAACACGCCTGTGCAATCAATGACCAGATCGACCCCCATCTCGGCCAGCGGCAGGTCTTCGATCCGGCGCGCGTGGGTCAGACGGATCGGCTGCCCGTTTAGCACAAGTGCGCCCGCGTCATAGGCGACAGGGGTCGGCCAGTGCCCGTGGACGGAGTCGAATTCCATCAGCAGCGCGTGCTGCTCTGCATCGCCCACGGGATCGTTCAAGAGCACAATCTCGCCACCTGAACCGGTATCGATCAGATCGCGCAGCACCAGCTTGCCGATGCGCCCAAGCCCATTCAGGGCAATGCGGGGACGGTCGTCTTGGATCATGTGTCAGGCTCTTTCCTGGGTGAGGGCATTGGTATCAATCGTATCGATACGGGTTTGCAGGGCCGTCCGGTCGACCGGCGGTTGTGGCAAGGCGACAAGCTCTGCCAGCCGTTTGCGCAACGCATGATAGGTTTGGGCGAAGGCCTGCGACGCGGCGGGATCAGGCAGGCCCCAATGCCCCATGACCGGACAGCCCGCCCAAGGGGGGCAGTCCTGCGCGGCAGCCTTGTCGCAAACCGTAATCACAATATCCAGCGCTGGCGCATCGGCGCGCTGAAATTCCGAGAGGTGTTTGGAGCGCAGACCTGACACATCATGACCATTGTCGCGCAAGGTTTGCAGGGCTTCGGGATGCGGGGTTTGGGCGGGCTGAATACCGGCGGAATAGGCGCGGAACCGCCCCTTGCCCAGATCGTGCAACAGCGCCTCGGCCATGATCGAGCGGGCCGAGTTTCCCGAGCACAGGAACAGCACGCCTAGCGTCATATCCCCGCCGCAAGGGTGATGCCGGGGCACGATCGGGGCCAGCAAATCGGCACGCGCGCGCCCGACATCGAATGCAAGATAGCCAATCAGCGCGTCTGTCCGGTCCTGATTGACGCTGTAGAAAAGCGACCGGCCTTGCCGCGTGACCTCCAGCAAGCCGGTCGATGTCAGCTCGCCCAAGTGATGAGACAGGGTGTTCTTTTTCAACCCTAACATCTGCGCAATCTCGGTCGGGCGCTGCGCGCGGGGAGCAAAGCGCATCAGAAGGCGCAAAATCGCCAACCTGTCAGGGTGACAAAGCGCTGCGAACAGCGCGGCTGCAATCCGTGAATCCATAATTCGAGAATAATGGAATTATCTACGGGCGACAAATGATTATTTTGTAACAGGGCCACATCGCACGCCCCCACCGCTATCATGCTGTTGGAAAGGTAGAGAGTTTGGTGTGAATTCGCAGACACCTTTGCCTTGCAAAGCCGGCCATGGCACGCGCAATCGGTGTGCTGCGCCACGCATTGTTGCCGCATTCGTCAGGCAAAGTTGACTTTGCGCTGGACGAGCGCGCATTTCTGACGCGTCAAGCAATAATGAGCTGGTACAAGCGTTCGAGCGAGGTCAGTCCCCTGCAAGCTCTGCGCTGGCGCCATCCGTGCAGGACCGCTTCGCGGGAAACTCTGACAAAAACACCAAACACGTTTATGTTGAAATCCTCATCCTTGAGGAATGGTTGCCGAGCAGCAGCACTTGCGGCGGCCGCTGCAACTCCCCGAATGTCGGCGGTCGGCGAGCATGCACTGCTTCGCGAAGGGTATGAGCGGATCAGCGTAAAAGTGTCTGATCCGTTCGGAGAATTCTTCCATGACATTTTGCACAAGTCGTCCCTGTGCGTTATCGGTCGCCGTTTCGGCCAAGGTTGTTATACGGAGCCGCCAAGAGTTTCCGAATCCGGAAGTCGACCAAGAAGGCATGGAAATATCGAACTGCAGAAGCGGAGCGATACGAGAGGCCCGACATATCTTTGTTCGTCTATGAACATGCACACAACTCTATGAATAAGAATGCAGTTTTGCGAGTGTCAAACTGCTGCGCTTAAGTTGGCATCATCGCCAGACTGCGTTACTAACGTGCCATGCTGCCAGGTCGCGAGGCCTCTGCTACAGTCTATCGCTGTGGCCGGATTGCCGCTCATCTTTACAACGGTATGAGCGCAGCCTTTGGAGCTTCGGATCACGAGATGACGCCCAATTAGTCCCGAACCGCTGCGGCAAGTGTTGTAATCCGGCCTACATCGACCTCGCCAATGATTGAATAGTCCAGCCCTGCATCCGTCCAGTAGGCCATGCTGTCTGTGTCCATTTGCACAACGCGCAGCGCGTAGTCTGCCTTGTCTGGCGCATGTGGGGTTATGGAGACGGTCACCCTTTCTCCCTGGCCATCGCGGAAATGGAAAATCGCAAGCGGCCCGCTATCGGCCGATACCAGCCTTGCGCTTTCCACCTCATAACCCAGCCTTTCCAGCTTCGGGCTGTCGATCTTGCGCTGCATCCGTTCCGACATCCAGTCCAGCGCCATGTCCAATTCTTCCGGCTGAAACTCGGCCTGCTGCTTGGATGCGTATTGTAGCGCATAATGCCCGGTCAAAGTTGCAGAAACAAATTGCGGATACTCCGCCCCCCTCAGTTGCGATGAGGAACTAAACAATCCATGTGCCCCCCAACCGGCTGTAAAAATCAGCACACTTGCGGCGATCCGGCCAAGGGCTGGCCCCATCAGAAACGCGCGGCGCTTTCGCGCCTGCAGCTTTGCGGCAAGTTCGCGTTCCAGCGCAGCAATACGCATATTCGTGGGCAAGTCATCTGCTGTCTGTGCCATTTCCCGGATCAGATTATCATGGTGGCGCCAGCTTGCAGTTGCCGCGCGGGCCTCCGGGTCACGGGCAAGCCGCGCTTCTACCTGCGCCATTTTTTCGGGTGAAAGCGTTCCGTCCACATAGGCCAACAGATCATCGTCCAGACCAAGATCCTGTTCAGTGTTGGTGTCTTGTGTCATCAGATGTTTCCTTTCCTGTTCAGAACAGCCAGCTTTCCCGCAGTGACGCCAGACACGATCTTGCGCAACGCTTCGCGCCCGCGCCCCAGCCGGGACATGAAAGTACCCAAAGGCACATCGAGCGAGCGCGCCGCCTCGACATAGGACATTTCGCGCAAGGCAATCAGGATGATGGGTTTGCGCTGCGCTTCTGGTAGTTGGTCAAGCGCTTGCAGCACCTGTTTGAGTTCAAGCTGTGTATGCTGGTGATCCGGCACTACGGGTTCAGGCAAATCCGGCGCAGCGTCGCTGCGGGTTTTCGCGCGGCGCAAGTCGCTGATATGGGTGTTGTGCATGATACGAAACAACCACGGGCGCAGGTTCGTTCCAGGTTGCCATGTATCGGCCTTATCAATGGCTTTCACAAGCGTTTCTTGCACCAGATCATCCGCCGCTGTCGGATCACGGGTCAGAACCAGCGCATAGCGGCGCAGACTTGCCGTGTGCAACGTCACTTCAGCTTTCAGACTCACAATATTGCCTCCGGTCAAGGTTTCTGCACATACGCGCCACAGGCCGTTTTCATCCAAAAAAATCGACAGCTTTTGCAAAAAACTCTTTCGCAAAGCGCGGATTAAAACGCCCCGGCCCGCGTTATTTCGGATGAAGTGCAGCGGGCAGAATTTGTCCGACTGCCGCGTTACAGGAGGGCTGCCATGGGCAATGATCTTATCATCCGGCCACAGGTTCCGGCAAAAAGGCCGGAGGTTTCGCTTCCCGGACTTGTGTTCGGAACCAGACCACGGATTATCCTCAAGCGCAGCTTGTGGATGCTGATTGTAACTTTCACGCTCTATTTCGGGGTGATCGGCAACCTGATGCACCGGATTGATGCAGACCTTGAATTCACGCCCCCTGCCCCGATTGAAGGGGGGAGCCATGCGGTGAATATGGCTGAGGCGCTGATCACCCGTGAAGTGGTCACCCATCGCTGGACCGCGAATGACCCGGTCTTCTTTCCAACAGCGTTTCACGACAACATGCCGAATTTCCAGCGTGGCATGATGCGCGCGATCAGCCGTTTCACACTGGAGCTGGAAAACCAGATCGGTCGGCTGCGCGGGTCATCGGCCATTGACAACGATCTGGAGCGGGCCAGCGGCCTGCTGCAATTCCCTACTGATGTCTGGATTTTCGATTTGGACCAGTCGTTTCTGCCAGTTCAGCCCGCAGTGACACAGTATGAAGCCGCCGCGCGTGCCTTGCGAGCTTATAACACGAGGGTCGCACAAGGAATTGCGATCTTTGAAACCCGCGCCGATGCGCTTGCCCTGACGGTGGATCGAATGGCGAGTGAATTAGGCTCTCGCGCGGCCATCGTTGATGAGCATGTCAGCGCGGATGGCTTCATTATCGATATGGTATCTGACGACATTTTCTATCTGAACAAGGGCATGGCCTATGCGTCATATCTTTTGCTGCGCGAATTGGGGCGCGATTTCGAGGCTGTCATATCAGCGCAGGGGTTGACGCGGGTCTGGCTTCAGGCGTTGGAAAGTCTGCGCGAGGCGTCACAGCAACAGCCGCTTGTTGTGCTTAACAGCTCTGGCGCGAACAGCTTTCTCGCCAATCACCTGCATTTGCAGGGCTTCTATCTGAAGCGCGCGATCCTGCAACTGGATGAGATATCGCGCGTCATCCGGGCAACACGGTGATCCCGACCGCCTGATACTGCTGCCAACTTTACACGGCGCTTGGATGACACTTCATCTGAGCGCCGTTTTGTCTTGGCGTAGGGAATGTGAGGGCGGTCAAAGGCGCTTGCATTCGGCACCAGACACCAGCGCATAAATAACAGCTTTGAGGGGCTTTGCGGACGGTGGATGTTAGCGCGAAGCCGCGCAGCGTCGGGCCGCGGTGCGGCGATCCAAGATTCAATCTGTAGCGCTTTATGCCGGCCAAATCCGCAAAAGATCAAAGCTATGCTCAGGTGGCAGCCAAATCGCCGTGCCGTGGGTGCGGCCCGGCGATGCGCGGCGGGCTGACGCCCTTGATTCCGCGCAGAACCAGCCAGCGACCGGCGGCTCCGTCCCGCAAAACTGACCCCTGTCACTCATGGCGTCACCTTTATATCGGGCACAATATATCAGGGTTTCAGATACGAAAAAGCCGGGCCACGCTGCCCGGCTTTTTCCACCTTGCGAAAAGCTTTTTCATTCTGCGGCAATAGCGTGACTTTCGGGGTGTTCATCCTCCACCAGTTCAAGAACCTCTCTGGTAATTTCTGCGTCGCGCTGCGCGCGCAGTGCCAGGTCTTCAACATCAAGCGCCAGCGTCTTATGCGACAGGCCCAGCCGGTTCAATTGCCCCTCGGACAGACGCATCAGGGTTGCCGTGATGATGGTCATGTCACGCTCTTGCAGCCAAGCATCATAGGCGCCCGGCTGACGGTACCGCACACGCCCCCAAAGGCTTATCAGCCCATGCTTTCGAAGGCTTTGGCTTGCAGGCTGCGGCAGGTTGGTTGAGGTCATGGACATGGTATCCTCCTGTTGCTGATACCGCACAAACGCGCGCGCGCGCGGTTTCATCCCCGGCTCGCTCTTTGGTGAGCTGTTTTTTTGCGATTTCCCTGCACCTCATGAACAACGGCCGAAAAACCCGCTGAAATTGTCGGTTTTTTGTCGGGTCGCGGGATGAAAGCCAAGGCTGGAGCGTTCTTTGACCAACAGCGCAGAAAGATCTTGCGCAACTCTGACATGGCTTACCGGACGGATCGGACAGGCAGCCCCCTCCCCGCCCATGTCAGGGACAAGACCAACATCAAGGCTGCCCCGGATATAAACTGATGCGCGCAACCTCTCCCCTGCGCCTGAACGCGTCTGCGCGGGTGCAATCTCTCACGCTGGCTGACAGGCAAGACCTGCCCCCGACACAAGCGGCGCAACCTGTTCCTGCCACTCGCTCCGCCGCCAAGCCGGGGCGCAGGCAGGTCTTGCGGCAAGTCATTCTGTCAATTCTGGTGCTGTCCGTCATGTGGGGGGCATTGACCAGCTGGCGGGTCGAGGCCCTGATTTTCGGACTTCCCGCAATCGCACTAGGGGCGATGGTTTCATTCCTGTTGCCGCCAACATCGGGCTTTCGCTTGTCGCTGCGCGGCGCAATGAGCTTTGCGCTATGGTTCGCAGTGCAATCCGTGCGAGGTGCCGTGGATGTGGCGCTGCGGGCCTTTTCACCGGATATGGGGCTGCGCCCCTGCTTTCGCATCTATCCATTCAGCCTGCCAATGGGTGCGCCGCGGATCACCTTTGTCAATATCATCACGCTCCTGCCCGGCACCTTGTCGGCCGAGATCAATGACGACGTGGTGATCGTCCACATGCTCGATGCGCGCATCGAGCTGGAACCTGCGCTGGTTGACCTTGAAACCCGCATTCGCGCGTTGTTCGCCCTGCCCCAGACCCCGGAGCATCTGACATGACCACATTTCTGTCCCTGATCCTGATTGCCTTGCTACTCTCGATCCTTGCAGGGCTTGTCCGTATATTCCGCGGCCCCGAACCGGCCGAGCGCATGTTGGCCGCGCAGCTTTTCGGCACGGCGGCCGTGGCAATCCTGCTTGTCCTGTCGCAGTTGATGGCGATGCCTGCCTTGCTGGATGTCGCAATGGTGTTTGCATTGCTGGCAGCCATCACGCTGGTGGCCTTTGTGGTGCTTGCGTCACGGGGGGTGCGCTGATGGTGGACTTGGCGGCTGCTGTCCTGATTACAACGGGCACTGCGTTTTTCATCGCAGGCACTGTCGGGTTGCTGCGTTTTCCCGATATCTTCTGCCGCCTGCACGCCCTGACCAAAGCCGATGGGCTGGGGCTGGCGCTGATCGCGCTTGGTGTGGCCCTTATGGCCGCCACGCCCGGCGCGGTGTTCCGTATCGTGCTGATCTGGTTCTTTGTTGCGACCGCCAGCGCAACCTGCGGCCATCTGGTCGCCCGCTATGCCCGCCAAAGCGGCGCAGGGGTGGTGCGCCATGACTGATCCGCTGGTGATCTTTGATATGCTTCTGGCGCTGGCAATCGTCGCGCTTGCCGCAGCATCGCTGAGCGTGCGCGATCTGTTTTCCATGATCGTTCTGTTCATCATCTTCGGCCTGCTTTCGGCACTGGCCTGGGTGCGGTTATCCGCACCAGATGTCGCATTGGCAGAGGCGGCGATTGGCACGGGCGTAACCGGCGCGCTGCTGCTCAAGACGCTGCACCATCTGCGCTATGTCTCGGGGACATTGAACCAGCAAACGGCACTGGGCGTGACGCCAGTGGCCCCAGTGCCAATGGGCATCATTCTGGCAAATGCGGGGTTCTGCGGGCTGATCACTCTGGGGCTCGTCGTGGCGTTTCTGGGCGCACCGGCGACGGGCCCGGGCTTTGACGCACTGGTGGTCGAAGCCATGCCCCAAAGCGGCGTGGAACAACCCGTCACAGGCGTTTTGCTGAATTTCCGTGCCTATGACACGCTGATGGAAGTTGTTGTGCTGCTGGCCGCCGTGGTCGCAGTCTGGCAGATCGAGCGCGGGTTGTCAGAGGCCCCTGCCCCCGTAATGGGCGAGGTCTGGCAAGGCTTTGCACGGCTGGCCCTGCCCGCAATCGTTGTGGTCGGCACCTATCTATTATGGGTGGGGGCCGAGGCGTCGGGCGGCGCGTTTCAGGGTGGCGCAGTGCTGGCAGCAGTGGGGCTTTTGCTGCTGCTGACGCGCGCCTATGTCCCGCAGCCCGCCCATCGCGGGATTGCGCGCGGGGCCTTTGTGCTGGGCACGGCGGCTTTTGCGTTGGTCGCCCTTCTGGTCGCCAGCGGTGGGCGCGTCGCCTTCGAATATCCGCTGGAACACGCCAAAACCCTGATCCTGCTGATAGAGGGGGTGGTGACCCTCTCCATCGCTGTAACTCTGGCCGCGCTGTTTCACGGGCGCGAGCCGGTCGCGCTTATCGAAGGGGGCCCCAATGACACCTGATCTGATTTATGGCCTGACCGGGATTGCGGTTTTCGGCATCGGGCTTGTCGGCGCGCTCTGCGCTCAAGACCGGCTGCGCCGGGTGTTGGCGCTGAAACTGTGTTCCGTCGGCGCGGGCTTTCTGCTGGTCGTGGGGGCGTGGCGCGAACCGCCCGCCACAACTGACCCCGTGCCACATGCACTGGTGATTACCGGCATCGTTGTGATGGTCAGCGCAACGGCTGTCGCCCTTGCCCTGATCCGCCGCCTGCAAACTCTGGAAACGACCGATGAGCATTGAAATCTCTCCCATGATCCTTGCGGTGTTCGTGCCGCTATTCGGTGCGATTGCAGCCTTTGTGCTAACGCGTGTGGCTGCCCTGATCGGCCTTGCAACGCTGGTCCTGACCACTGGCGCAGTGATCTGGCTGGCACGCGATGTGCTGGCAGCGGGGGCAATTGTGCTGCCCCTTGGTGGATGGGGCGCACCCTTGGGCATTGACCTGCGCGCTGACGGGCTGAGCGTGGCCATGCTGGCCCTGACCAGTGCGGTCGGGTTTCTGGTCAGTATCGCCGCGCTCGACAGCCTGAAAGGGGCCGATCAGGTGCGCCAGCGGCAGTATTTCTGGCCGCTCTGGCTGCTGTTGCTGACGGGCATGAACGGGGTCTATCTTAGCACCGATATCTTCAACCTATATGTGATGATCGAAGTCATCGCGCTGGCCGCCGTGGGCCTGACGGTCCAGAGCGGCAGCCGTGCAGCCCTGCAGGCGGGGCTTGAGTATATGTATGCCTCGATCCTTGGCGCGTTGTTGTTCCTGATGGGGGTGGGGTTTGTGTATCTGCAACTGGGCCGACTGGATTTTGCGGGGCTGAGCGGGGCCGCGCCGACTGGCGCGCTGGTTGCCGCGTTGGCGCTGATCTTTGTGGGGCTGGCGCTGAAAACCGCGCTTTTCCCGCTACATTTCTGGCTGCCTGCCGCCCATGCCAACGCAACGGCACCTGCCAGTGCGCTCCTGTCGGGGCTGGTGGTCAAGGCCGCGCTTTATATCGTGCTGCGACTGGCGCAATACATGCCCTTTCCGTCAGAGAACCTGCTGACGCTGGTGGGGCTGATGGGCGCGGGCGCTGTGATCTGGGGCGGGGTTCAGGCGTTGCGTGCTGAACGGCTGAAGCTGCTGGTCGCATGGTCGACAGTGGCGCAGATCGGGCTGATCTTTGTGGCCTTTGCCCGCGCGGGCGAGTTGGGGCTGACCGAAAGCTGGAAGGCGGCAGCACTCCTGATCCTTGCGCATGGGATTGCGAAAGCCGCGATGTTTCTGGCCGCAGGCCGTATCAAGGACGAGATCGGCCACGACGTGATCCGCGATCTGGACCGCACACCCATACGGCCCACACTGGCGCAATTCACCTTCGCGCTGGCCGCGATCAGCCTGATCGGGCTGCCTCCCTCGCTTGGCTTCATTGGAAAATGGGCGCTGATGGAAGGTGCGATGGCCGCGGGCTACTGGCACTGGGTCGCGGTTACGATGGTCGGTACGCTGATGTCAGTGGCCTATTTCAGCCGTGTTTTTGCGGGCTTCCTGCGGTTCGACCGGGTGCGCGCACCGTTGGGCGAGCATCAGGGCTGGGCGCTGGCCGATGCGGCCCCGCTGACACTGGCGCTGATGGCGATTGGCCTTGGCCTGCTGGCCGCGCCCCTGCTGAGCTTTCTTGAAATCGGTTATCCGTTCGGAGTGGCACCATGATGGATGCGCCCCTGCTGCCCCTGTTCATTCTGCTGACCTCGCTTCTGGCCGCGCCGATCCTGTTCGCGCTGCCGGAACGCGCCGCAAAGCTGCGCACCGCGATCAATCTTGGCATGGCGGCGCTGAAAGTAGCGCTTGTCGGCTCGCTGAGCCTGAAGGTCAGTCAGGGCGTGATCTATGATCTGCGCTTCGAGGTGCTGCCGGGGCTGGAATTCAAGTTGCAAGCCGACCCGCTTGCAATCCTATTCATCGCGCTTTCGGCGGTGCTGTGGCTGATTACGACGGTCTATTCTGTGGGCTATCTGGAACATGGCCCGCATCGCGCGCGGTTTTTCGGCTTTTTCAGCCTGTGCGTGGCCGCGACTGTGGGGATTGCCTTGTCGGGCAACCTGTTCACTTTCCTTTTGTTTTACGAGTTGCTGACGCTGGCGACCTATCCGTTGGTCATTCATCGCGGCACGGCAGAGGCCCTGCGCGCCGGGCGCATCTACCTGATTTATACACTGGCGGGGGGCTTGGTTCTGCTGCTGGGCACGCTGGGTCTATGGGTTCTGGCGGGTACGACCGATTTCGTCCCCGGCGGCATACTGGCCGATATGGCCGCTGAAAACCGGCTGGCGGCGCAACTGCTGTTTGTAGTGCTGATCGGTGCGCTGGGGGTCAAAGCCGCGCTGCTACCGTTTCACCGCTGGCTGCCGATTGCAATGGTCGCACCTGCGCCAGTTTCAGCCTTGCTGCATGCAGTGGCGGTGGTCAAGGCCGGTGCCTTCGGGATCATGCGCGTGGTCTATGAGGTTTTCGGGATCGAGACCGCGCAGGCGCTTGGGGTCACCGCACCGCTGGCGGCGCTGGCGGGCGTCACCATCATCTATGGGTCGCTGAAAGCGATCACGCAGGATGACATCAAGAAGCGGTTGGCCTATTCGACCGTGTCTCAGGTCAGCTACATCACGCTGGGCGTGGCGCTGGCCAGCCCCATCGCCGCCGTGGGTGCGCTGGCGCATCTGATCCATCAGGGGTTGATGAAGATCACCATGTTCATGGCCGCAGGCAATCTGGCCGAAGGACTGGGTGTCAAGCGCGTCAGCCAGATGGACGGGGTGGGGCGCGCCATGCCGGGCACGATGCTGGCCTTTACGCTGGCAGCACTTGGCATGATCGGGCTGCCGCCCTTAGCCGGTTTTGTCAGCAAATGGTATCTGGCGCAGGGCGGGCTGGAGGCCGGGCAGGCTTGGGTGATTGCGCTGCTGCTGGGGTCCAGCCTGCTGAACGCGATCTACTTCCTGCCCATGCTGCACCGCGCATGGTTCCGTGATGCGGCACCAGAGGGGGCAGGCGCGCCGGGCCGCCCGCGCATTGGCTGGATGCTGGCCGCGCCCCCCGTCACCACGGCGGTTCTGGTGCTGGTTGCAGGGGGCTTTGCCAATGCGCCCTTCAGCCCGTTGGAATGGACGCGCTTCATTGTTGCAATCGAGTATCAGGAGTGACGCCATGAGCCTTTTGCCTTACATCGCCGCTCTCGGCCTGCCGCTTGTGCTGGCCGTGTTGCTGACATGGCCGACGATGCGCAGCCTTGTCTGGCGGATCATGCCCTTTGCGCCCTTGCCTGCGCTGGCGCTGGCGTTACTGGGTGACATGCCCATGACCGCACAGGCGGAATGGCTGATCCTTGGCCTGCATCTGGGCCTTGATGACACCTCGCGCCTGTTCGTGATCTTTACCGGTCTGCTTTGGTGCGCGGCAGGCGCAAGTGCGCGCCACTGGATGCGCGACGACCCGCGCGCCACAAGTTTCGGGGTCATGTTTCTGATGGCGCAGCTTGGCAATCTGGGCCTGCTGATGGCGCAGGACGCGCTGAGTTTCTATGCCTTCTTCGCGCTGATGAGTTTTGCCTCTTACGGGTTGGTGCTGCATAACCGCGATGCACAGGCGCAGGGGGCGGCGCGGCTATATATCGGCTTTGTCGTGCTTGGTGAATTGGCGCTGTTTGCTGGGCTGGCGCTGGCCGCGTCACAGGCGGGGTCATTCCTGCTGGCCGATTTGCGTTCGGGGGTGCCCTCGGACATGGCCGTGGCGCTGCTGATCCTGGGCTTCGGTGTCAAGCTGGGGATCATGCCGTTACATTTCTGGCTACCGCCCGCACATGGCGCGGCCCCTGTTCCCGCAAGCGCCGTGCTGTCAGGCGCCATGATCAAGGCGGGGCTGTTTGGCATGATGACCATTTTGCCGCTGGGGGGCGTTGCCTATTCCGACCCCGGCACAGTTGTGATGGCTGCGGGCATGGTCACGATCTTTGCGGCCCTTCTGCTGGGGGTGCAGCAGACCAACCCCAAAACGGTTCTTGGCTATTCCAGCGTCAGCCAGATGGGTATTCTGGCCCTTGGTCTGGGCGCGGGTCTGATGGTGCCAGAAGCATGGGCCGCGATTCTGCCTGTGCTGATATTTCTGGCCGCCCATCATGCGCTGGCCAAGGGGGCGCTGTTTCTGGGCACGGGTGCCTTTGCAGCCCAAACCGGCCTTGCCAGCAAACTTGGTGTCACACTGGCGCTGCTATTTCCGGCATTCATACTGGCGGGAGTGCCTGCAAGTTCCGGGGGCTTGGGAAAAGAGGCGCTGAAAACCGCGCTAGAGGCAGGCTCTCCGGTCTGGTTGCCTTGGTTGAGCGTTGCATTGACCCTTTCTGGAGTTGCAACCGCCCTGCTGATGGCGCGCTATATCGCGATGATCTGGCATAACCCGCCCAAAGCACCCGAAAAAATCACGTCAGAGGGGGTTCTATTGCCCTTTCTGGTGCTGGGTGGAGCGTCGCTGGCCTTGCCTATGGTCTGGGCCGGTCTTGCCCAAACATTGGCCTCACCAATCCTTCAGGCGCCGTCGGGGGCGATTTGGCCAGTAGTGTCTGGCGTGGTGCTTGCTTCTGGTGTGGCGATCTTTGCCCATGCGCAACGCATTGGCGCGGGGGTGTTCCTGTCGCAGCTTGCAGCGCCATTTCAGGCCTTTGGCGCGCGTGCAGATGCCATAGTCGCAGCCAAACGCCGCGCCGCGCGCAGGTTGGGCCATGCCGCGCCAAAAGCCCTTGGCGACACCGCCGCCCGCTGGCGGTTGGGCCAGACCGCCATTGCGGGACTGGTCGTGCTGACCCTTGCGGTTGAACTGCGCACCGCCCTGCCCGCCGGGACAGCCATTTTCCCTGAACAGCAGCAACACCCGATTCCGCTACAAGATCCGACCCTGACACCTGATTTCTGACAAGGAGAGACTGCCATGCGCCATGAGACTGACTTCCCGATTGCCGCCGCCAGCCCATCAGAGCCGACACAGGCGGGTTTCACCTTGCTGCGCTACCGCGTGAGCAATTACCGCTCGGTCGTAGATTCGGGCTGGTTGGACGCCGATAGTGTGACTGCCCTGATCGGTGTCAACGAATCCGGCAAGACAAACCTGTTACTGCCCTTGTGGAAGCTGAACCCCGCAAGCGAGGGCGCGTTGCAGCCGACATCGGACTATCCCAAGGCACTGTTTGCCACGATCCGCAACGCGCCTGAACAGTTCCAGTTCATCACGGCCGAATTTGACACAGGGCGAGAGGCCGCACGACTGGCAGAACTTGCGAAAATCCCGCAGGCACAAGCGCGGCGCGTATCTGTCGCGCGGCTCTATGATGGCAGCTACCATATCAACTTTCCCGACTACAGGCTGGATGAGGATAGCGCGATCGCAACTGCGTTAACGGCACTGCGCCTTGCGCGAACTGATCTGGGCGGTATGGCAACCGACCCGCTATACGACCCGGCCTGCAAACTGGTAGATGATCTGCTGGATGAGCTGGGGCACGCTGCGAATTTGACTGGAAATGACCTGCGTCTGGCACGAAATTGCGTGGCCGCAATGATCCCTGAAGATCCGCCAGCGACCAGCCAGATCATTCCGCTGCTGCGGGCGCTACAGAAAACGCTGGGCCAGCAGATGGCCGCCATGATCGCGCCGGACCCTGCCGCACGGGAAGAAATACGTCAGGCCGTGATAGGCTGTTTACCACGGTTTGTGTATTATTCGAATTACGGCAATCTGGACTCAGAGTCGGATTCAAAACTCTTCGTTGTATTTCAGTTTCTTGCGAGATGCCGCGTTACGCGTCTAATGTGTGCGATGAGGATCCAAGCTTCTGCGCTTGCGATGGATTTCTCCCAGTCTTTCGACAGGCGCCGACATCGGTTCAGCCAAGCAAAGGTGCGCTCGACGACCCACCGTCGTGGCAGCACTTCAAAGCCCTCCGCGGTGTCGGAGCGCTTGACGATCTGGACGGTCCATCGGCCGAGGGCTTTTAGCGCATCCCGTAGCTTGGGCCCTGCATACCCGCCGTCAGCGAATACGTGCCGCAATGACGGGTAGCGTGCGACGATAGCTTTCAACACATCCGGCGCACCATCCCGGTCCTGAATTCCGGCGCTATGGACCACCAGGCTCAGCAGTAATCCTACCGTGTCGGTTACGATGTGGCGCTTGCGGCCCTTGATCCTTTTGCCTGCATCATAGCCGCTAACCCCTCCACTTTCAGTGGTTTTTACGCTCTGGCTATCGATGACCCCGGCTGTTGGCTGGGCTTTACGGCCCTCGGCCAATCGCGCGGCTTCAACCAGCTGGCGGTTCATCTCCTCAAGCAAGCCGTTATCACGCCACGTGTAGAAATAACCCCGCACCGTCGACACCGGCGGAAAGTCGTGGGGCAACATGCGCCACTGGCATCCGGTCGTTGCGATGTAGAGGATCGCGTCGAAGATGTCGCGCAAATCTGTCGTGCGTGGTCTGCCGGTTGTCTTGGGTGGCGGCATCAAAGGCGCTATCAACGACCATTCTGCGTCAGTCATATCGCTTGCGTATCTGCCGCCTTTTCGGTCATGTTGGCGACGGGTGAGTTCGGTCCAGGCCATTGGGGTCTCCGTTCAGCTTCACAACCGAATAGAATCACAACCTGCTGAACTCACTCAACTACTTTTAAATCGGGCTCTCAGAAATCTACCTGCCGCATGTGGTGGACAACATGGGCCGTGCAGACCTTGGCGCGAAGGAAAGCGCGAAAGCCCGCACCCTGCGCGTGCTGTTTGATTTTGTCGGCGTACAGGCGCAAGAAATCCTCGAATTGGGTCGTGATTTCCGCGACATTCGGGACGAGGCAGAGGCGCAGATGATCGCCGAAAAGGGCAAGGCGGGGCTGGTGCGCAGCCTGTGGCATCGCGCGCGGGGACATCAACACCAGCCCGAGCCCGAGCTTCTGGCCCGGATCGCCGAGGCCAAGCGCACACGGTCGATCCTACTGCAATCAGCAGGCACCAAACTGACAGCGAGGTTTGCCGATTGGTGGAAACAGGGCGATTATCGCTTCCGATTTGAGGCGGATGGCAACCATTTCCGCATCTGGGTGGCCGATGCCCGCCGTCCGCAGGAAGTGGAGCTGGAGCATCGCTCGACGGGCCTACAATGGTTTCTGAGTTTCTTTCTGGTCTTTCTGCACGAAGCCGAAGACGCTCATGAGAATTGTATCCTGTTGCTGGATGAACCGGGCCATTCGCTGCATCCATTGGCACAGCGTGACCTGTCTGCGTTTTTTGAAGGTTTGGCGTTGAAGAACCAGATACTGTATACGACGCATTCGCCATTTCTCGTCGACGCAGACCGTCTGGCGCGCGCGCGCAAGGTGTTCGTTGGCAGCGATGGATCAACCCGCGTCAGTGGTGATCTGCTGGAGGCCGAGGGCCGCGACAGCCAGCGCGGCGCAGGTTTTGCAGTGCGCGCCGCGCTCAATCTTGCCGTGGCCGAGGTCAGCATGGGCGGCGCCCCGCCGATATTGGTGCAAAGCCGCGTCGAGCAGACCTATCTAAGCGTTATAAAGACGCTGAGCATTGCCTCTGGTCAGTTCGTCCCACAGCGCGACATTGTCTTCGCTCCCGCCTGTGGTCCCGAAGTGATGCAGGTGATGGCCCGACTGCTCAGCGAAACGCAGGCCCAGCCACCCAAACTGGTGCTCGATGGCTCTACTCGAGGGCGCGCGCTGGCAGCAAGACTGGTCGACAGCAAAACTATGCTTTCTATGAAGGACATTACGGGCTGTCAGGACAGTACAGTGGAAGACCTGTTTCCGGCCATTGAACTCGCAGTTCAGTTGGACCGCGTCGAACGCAGGCCAGAACGGTTATTCGCCGATGCGGTTATCGCGGGCCAGCCTTTTGTCGCGCAGGCGCTGGCATGGGCCCAAACCGAAGGCATAGCCTTACCAGATGACTGGCGGTTCCAGCTGGCAGAACGTGTGCGCCGCAAAATGCTAGATGCAGGGCCAACCCGGCTTGCGGTCGAGACAGGTGCGCAGTGGCTCAAACTACTCGAGAGGCTGGCCAGAGAGTAATGACGAAGCGGTATCATGGCATATGGGCGACCTGTTGATCACAGTTCCGGATCCCGTGGCATTTCGCGCGACGGGATCTGTCTTGACTGTTCGATGCGAGCTGCGCTGTAGAGCCATACCCTCTCAATTCTGATGCCGCACCACTGTATCGTAGCTAGGTATGGTGTGGGGTTCTCTTTCAATCTTAAGCTGACACTTCGGCCTGAATTTCAGGTAAACTCAAAGGCGGTTGGCCGCACCACAGTTGATCGGGCAACGGCCCTGCGCTACTTCACCTGTCATCGGCGGCGTTCAAGAACGCGTGTTGCGCACCGAGCGGCAGCAATGGGCCCGACACGTCGCTGTCGATCCCATCAGCGCAAGAGCGGGACTACCCCAAATTGTTGAGCGACAACCACCTTGGCCGGTAGCGACAACCATCTTGGCCGGTGGCGCTGATCGGAGGGCGGGCTTGCCCGCCTGGAGGTCAGCGCCACCGGCCAAGATGATTTTGGGTTAGGTGCTGGTCGCTGCGGGTTGATAAGCCGGAAGCCTCTACGTTCCAACGGAGGACCCCGGTTGGCCTATCAATCCATCACCGACCAGCAATTGAGATTATACATGACCGACCTCAAAAATCACAGCCAATGCACATCAGCCGCCCGTGCCGGGTTCAGCGAAAGAACCGCTCGGCGATTTGATGCAGATCCAACGCCCCCTTCACAGCGCAAGATTGTTCACGGGCGTACAGTATCCGATCCTCTTGAAGGGTATTGGGAGAATGACATCCTTCCTGTTCTGGAGAACGACAATGCCCTGCAGGCCGTGACGTTGTTGCGTCACCTCCAGGGTCTACATCCTTTGGCTTTTCCAGATGATCGCATCCGCCGAACCCTGGAGCGAAGGGTCCGGCAGTGGCGCGCGCTTAAAGGCCCGGAGCGCGACATCATTTTTCGCCAGACACCAGAGCCAGGCTATATGGCACAGTCCGACTTCACCCATGCAGCCGAGCTGGAAGTGACCATTGCAGGCGCACCATTCCCGCACCTGCTTTATCATTTCGCAATGGTCTATAGCCGCTGGGAACATGTTGGTGTTGTCTTGGGCGGGGAGAGTTTTACGGCCTTGGCCGAGAACCTCCAGCAGGCGTTGTGGGCCTTGGGGGGTGTTCCACAAAACCATCGTACGGATAGTCTTTCAGCCGCATTTCGAAATCTGACGCGTGACGAGTGTGAGGATATTACCAAGCGCTATGAAGCGTTCGTCGGTCATTATGGTATGGATGCCAGTCGCAACAACCGTGGTGAAGCCCATGAGAATGGCGCCGTGGAATCGCAGAACCGTCACTTGAAGAAGGCCATCGCACAGGCACTGATCCTGCGCGGCAGCCGTGATTTTGCATCTGTGGCCGAGTATCGTCGTTTCATTGATATGCTGGTGGCGCGGCGCAATCGACAGCGTATGGAAGCGGTTGAGGTAGAACAGCTGCATCTTAAACCTTTGCCGCCGCGGCGCACCACAGACTATACGGAAGTTATCGTGCCGGTCACAAGAATGGGCGGCTTCAGGGTCAAAAGCATCTTTTACAGCGCGCCGTCACAGCTCATCGGGCAGCGTTTGCGCATCCATCTATATGATGACCGCCTCGACGCATTCTTGGGCAGCACCCTTGTCGCAACGCATCCCCGTGGCCGAGGCCGTAACGATGGCCATCGTGTCCATGTCATCAATTACCACCACGTTATCCATGCCTTGAAGCGCAAACCACAGGCTCTTTGGAGCTCGATCTACCGCGATAGCCTCTTCCCCCGCACCGAATACGCGCAGGCCTGGGAAGTGCTACAGCACAGCCTGCCGCGACGCGACGCCTGCCGCCGCATGGTCGCTCTGCTCTTTATTGCCCACGATCAAGCCTGCGAAGCGGAATTGGCACGTCTTCTTGCTGACGATCTCGGCTCTGGTTTGATACCGGACCCAAAGACGCTCGCGACACAGCTCACCCCTAAACACGCGGTGCTGCCAAAGGATGTTGTGGTTTCTCATCCGTCGCTGGACAGCTTCGATGCGCTGCTGGAGGTACGCGCATGACCTCCCGGGAGATCGACATCCACACGCTGCCCAGCATGCTGAGCGCCCTGCGCTTACCCAGCTTCCACAAGCTATGGCAGGAAATCGCCACACGAGCCGATACCGAAGGCTGGCCGGCTGCGCGCTTCCTGGCCGTGCTGGCCGAATACGAACTCGCCGAGCGGGACATGCGCCGCATGCGCCGTCATCTGAATGAATCCCAGCTCCCAGCTGGAAAGACTTTGGCAACCTTCGATTTCAAAGCTCTGCCTACCTTACCACGCGCCCGGGTCGAAGCTCTGGCTGCGGGAGATTGGTTGGACGGCGGCGCAAACCTGATCGCCATTGGCAACTCCGGCACGGGCAAGACCCACATTCTCTGTGCCATTGGCCATGCCCTGATCGAAGCAGGCCATAGGGTCTTCTATACCCGGACCAGCGATCTTGTCCAAAGACTGCAAGCCGCACGTCGGGATCTGGTGCTCGAAGCAGCTTTGGCCAAGCTCGACAAATTTGACCTGATCATCCTTGATGACATTACCTATGCCCACAAGGATCAGGCCGAAACCGGGGTGCTCTTCGAACTGATTGCCCGGCGATACGAATATCGCAGCATCGCCATCGCGGCCAATCAGCCGTTCAGTGGATGGGATCAAATCTTTCCCGACAAAGCCATGACCGTCGCGGCCATCGACCGACTTGTCCACCATGCCAGCATTCTTGAGATGAATGCGCAAAGCTTTCGCCAAAGAAGCGCTGCGGCCAACATGAAAATGCAAAACGAAGCCTCAGCGACAACCAAAAACGACAACCAAGAAGAAGGAAAAAACCTGACCTAAAGACAGTAAAAAACACAACCCCGGCGGCCGCTATAACCGGCCAAGGTGGTTGTCGGCACCGGACAAGGTGGTTGACGCGCTACACCAAATCATCGTCCTATCCCGCCCACCCGAGAAATAGAGGCAAAGTGGAGAGGCGGACAACTTCCCTGACACATGGGGGCAGCCGCATGACGACGGCGCGGAATTGCAGTTGCGATATTTTCCACAAGGCGCCAGTGGCACCGCAGGCGGTCGGCGGTGTCTTGCGCAAATGTGGCCAGCGCAGCTTCTTCTGCCTGAATCTGTGCGGTGAATCCGTATCAGGTGGCCCAAACCCGAAATGCCACTGAATATTGAATAGAGGTGGCGGACGCAGGCATGCGATGGCGCACAAATAGTGATAATAGTTCGGCACTGGTTCCTTGCCCGGCCAGATCGCCTGACTAACCCATTATAGAACGAGCTTATGTGTCAATTCTTTCAAATAGTCATATGTCCGCATGCGCATTTGATGCAGGGGGTTCTGGGGATTGTGCCATCGCACTTACGCGTTCCCAAACATCTCTCACGATTGGTGAAACCATATCGTTCAAGCGTACAGCGGTAAGGGTCATAGAGATCGACGGCAAGGTTGTGCTCAGATCAACCAATCGACCAACCCTAATATCGGTTCTTGCGAGCGGCTCTGGTATCCAGGCAATCGCGAAGCCTGTGCGTGCAAATTCCAACGCCGCAAGCGTGAGCGCAGTTTCAAGTCGCGGCCGGACACGACCAACACGCGTGAGCCGTGGAAAGAGCACACGACGCTGAACCTGGCCCAAAAATACATCTGCCGGATAGGCGATCACTGGCAGCTCCCCACGCTCATAAGATTGATTAAGGGTTTCCAGATGGTCGCTTGCATAGACGGGGATCAGGGCTTCTGTCCCGATCTGTAATATCTCAAGAAAGTCTGAACCGGGGATTTCCTGCGCGCCGGCCACATCATGAATGAAGGCGATATCGGCGCGCCGTGTCATGATCTGAGCCAAGCAATCGTCGCGATTGGCTGAGCGCAGGCGCGTATCAATGTCGAGATCGGCAAAGTGCCCGATAATCGCCGGGGTCGAGGTTGCAGCAATCGCGTGTTGCGAGGCAATCACGATGCGTCGGCGGTGGGTTCGCTCTGTATCGCGCAAAGCACCGCTCAGGTCACGCAGCCCGGCAGACAGCTCGCGCATTCGTTCAAGCTGATCGTTGACATGTGCCGACAAGCGCGCAGGTCGTGCTGACCTGTCAAATAGCGTTACACCCAACGCCAGTTCTATCTGGCGGATTCTACGTGAGAAGGCGGGCTGCGATACATTTCGTTTCTCACAGGCTGCCTGAAACGAGCCATGCTCTGCCACAGCAAGGATATCGTCGATCCATTCAAGTCGCATTCTACCCCTAACATGCAGTTGGTGCATATTAATGCAAGATATTGGCATTTGAACAAGCGTTAAATCAGTGATCTACATTTTGAATGAACGGAACAGGAATGACATTATGCATCTCGCGCGGTTTCCAAGATACAGACTTGGGCATTTCCCCACCCCATTAGAGCGCCTCGACCGGCTGAGTGCAGAACTTGGCGGGCCGGAAATCTGGATCAAGCGGGATGACTGCACCGGCCTTGCATCCGGCGGCAACAAGACCCGCAAGCTCGAGTTCCTTGTAGCGGATGCGCTGGCCAAAGGCGCGGATACTCTGGTCACGCAAGGTGCTACGCAATCCAACCATGTGCGCCAAACTGCAGCCGCTGCATGCCGTGCCGGGATGGAATGCCATGCGCTGCTGGAGCGGCGCGTTACAAACCAGGGCGCCGACTATGAAGCTGCGGGAAACGTGCTGCTTGATGTGATGATGGAGTGCAGTTTCGATTTCCGCCCTGAAGGTCTGGACATGAACGCAGAAGCCGAAGCGCTTGCCTCAACACTGCGCGAAAAAGGGCGCAAGCCCTATGTAATCCCCGGTGGCGGGTCTAATCCAGTGGGTGCTTTGGGATATGCTGCTTGCGCAGAGGAACTGGTCGGACAGGCAGATGCCGCCGGTCTGCGGATTGACCATATCGTCCATGCAACCGGAAGCGCTGGAACGCAGGCAGGCCTTCTGGCGGGCCTTTTTGCGATGAACGCACCCATCCCCGTCACCGGATATTCTGTGCGTGCGCCACGCGAAAAGCAGATCGACAATGTCCATGCATTGGCCATGCGCACGGCAGACCTGATAGGCGCGCGTGGTGCCCTGCCACGGGATATGGTGGTCGCGCATGATGAACAGGTTGGGGCCGGATATGGCCAGCCAACCGAAGAAATGGTCGATGCGATGCTTCTTTTGGCGCGTCTGGAAGGCATTCTTCTGGACCCGGTTTATTCAGGCAAAGGCTTTGCGGGGCTTGTCGCCATGATCCGCGCGGGCGCCTTCAAGAAAACCGATCGTGTGGTGTTCCTGCATACTGGCGGATCTATTGCACTGTTTGCCTATGGGCACCTTTTCAACAATCAGAAGGCTGCCTAAGCGGTCCGATAGCTGAAAGTTCAACAACGGAGACCAACATGTCATCACCAACCAAGCTGCTTGTATTCTCTCTGGCCGGCGCTCTTTTGGCCAGCACGGCCTTGGCCGAGACTATCCGCCTGTCAACCTATGTCAATGAAACCGACATCCGCTATCAAGGCTTTGTCAAGTTTGCAGAGCTTGTGGACGAGAAATCCGAAGGTCGTATCACGGTTGACATTTTTCCGTCCTCAACGCTGCATGGCTGGTCAGACGGGGTTGATGCCATTCAGGGCGGTGTGGCTGACATAAGCTGGATTTCAGCAGATACGCGCCTGCCCTGCTACCGCGTAACGTCGCTGTATCCGGCGGCGATTGATCTGGAAGATCAAATCGGACTTGACGCTGCCTATGCCGAAATGATCGCGCCAGAGGCCGCAGAAGTCGGTTTGATCCCGATCATTAACTCGAATTACTCATATGATCAGGAATGGTGGTTTCAGGGCCCGGTCGACAGTCTGAGTAACCTTGATGGAATGCTCGTCCGCTCCATTGGACCGTTGGTCAGCATGATGATCGAAACATGGGGTGGCCAGCCCGTTTTTATCGCACCGGGGGAGGTATTCCAGTCTGCCGAGCGCGGTGTAGTCAACGGCATCAATATGGGTGTGGCAACCTATAGTTCATGGCAGTTGTGGAATGTTATGCCTTACATGGTGAATGCCAGCCTGTTCTACGGCAACATCCAATACATGATGAACCTTGATCGCTTCAACAGCCTGTCTGAAGAAGATCAGACAGCGCTTCTGGAAGCTGGCGCCGAAACCGAAGCATGGCTTCAGCCGCTTTATGAGGACTGGATTGATGGACAGGTCGGCAACGCAGTCATGAAGGGCGGCGGCGCGGCTGTTTCGATTTCAGCGGATGAGCGCAATGCCATGATTTCCGATATCGCCGCGCAATGGACCGAAGAAGTTGATGCCGCCTGCGGACCAGATCTGGCCAACCAAATCCGGGCGCTGTTTGCACAGCACAAGCTCTGAGGCATAGTCCCCATTACGGTCGGCAACTCACACCAGCACAGAGGTTCTCATGCTCAAACTGATTGATAGAGCGGCGAAAACTGTTGAATGGCTGGTTGTGGGGCTGGCAGCACTTGGCGCGCTCATCATCGTCGTCCAGATGCTGTGGATCAGCTATGGTGTCTTCATGCGCTATGCCATCGGCCGGCCCGACCGCATGGTGACAGAGGCAACAGCTTTGCTGCTGTTTCCGGTAGCACTGCTTGGGCTGGCCTATGCGATGCGCGAAGATTCCTATCCGCGCGTGACGCTGCTGACAGATGCGCTGAAACCGGGGCTGCAAAAACTCATCCTGCTGTTTAACGGGCTGATCATGCTTCTGATCGGTATCTTCTTCTCGATCACCACGGTTAACGCGACGATCCGCGCCTTCAATTCAGGGTCTTCGTCCGAGATACTTAACTGGCCGCGATACCTTTTCTGGGGTGTCGCGGCAGCGTCGTTAACAGTTTTCACCCTCTATGCCTCGCTGCGGCTCGTGCAGATTGCCTTGCGCCCAGCCCCGGTCGCTGAACCTTCACCAGAAAAGGATTCGCCCGATGGAATGGTATGAGGTCGCACTTGGTCTGATGGGCCTTTTGATCCTGCTGATCGCACTCGGCTTGCCGATCCCGTTCGCACTGGCCGCCGCATCACTGCCCTTCCTGTGGCAAATTCAGACCTTCAACACCTCGCTGGTTTCCGCACAGCTCAAGCTCTGGGGGGTGTGGATCAACTACATACTTCTGGCCGTGCCGCTATTTGTGTTTCTGGGCGAATTGATCAGCCGCTCGAATATCGGCGCGAACCTTTATATGTTCTTGCATCGCGGCGTGCCCGTCCGCGGATCTGCGGCCTATGGGTCTATCGGGGCCTGTGCGGGTTTTGGGGCGGTGTCCGGGTCATCCATGGTCGGCTCGCTGACAATCGGCGGCGTGGCACTGCCTGAAATGCTGCGGCTGGGCTATGATCGAAGGCTGGCCAGTGGTGTTCTGGCGGCAGGCGGTACGCTGTCTGTGCTATTGCCCCCCAGTCTGATCCTGCTGTTTTACGGCATCGTGACAGACCAGTCCATTGGGCAGCTTTTCATGGCCGGTGTCATACCGGGCTTGATGCTGGCGTCGCTTTTCGTGATCGTGGTTCTGATCTGGGCGCGCCTGCATCCGTCGCATGTGCCCGACCGCGACACAGGCCCGCGCTTGCGACTGCTCCAGATCGCTGTCTCGCTTGGACCGATCATCGTGATTGGTGGCGTGATCACTGTGTCGATCTATGGCGGCATCGCCACCCCTACAGAGGCCGCTGCGATTGCCGCACTGGTGACAGTCGCACTGGCCGTTGGTGTGGGTGGCTTGCGTTGGCGGGGGTTCGTCGAGGCACTGATGGCAACCATGCGCACGATGGGATATCTTGGCCTGCTACTTTCGGCAGGCGTGCTTTTTGGATTTGTGTTGAACTATTACCGTGTGCCGCAGCAATTCACCGCGCTGTTTCTGACATTCGAACTGTCACCCTATATGGTGCTGGCGCTGGTGATCCTGTTCTACATCGCGCTTGGCATGTTTCTGGAACCCGTTTCGATGACCTTCATCACACTGCCCGTGATCATCCCCTTGATCCTTGCGGCTGGGTTTGACCTGATCTGGTTCGGGATCATTTATACAATCACCATGGAGATTGCAGTTTTGACGCCCCCTGTCGGCTTAAACCTGTATGTGATTTCGGGCATCAGCCGGGGCAAGGTATCGGTGCCGGATGTAATAGTCGGCTCGCTTCCCTTTATAGGCGCGTTGGTCATTCTTGTTGGGGTGATGATCGTATTCCCGCAAGCCGCCCTGTGGCTGCCCCAGCAGGTGCGCTGAGACATGGCCCTGCCTTATCTGCGCGCCGGGTCTGGAAAGCCACTTGTGCTGGTACATGGCTATCTCGGTGGAAGCGCCCAATGGCAGGGCCAGCTTGCCGCATTCGCCCAAACGCATGATGTGATTGCCCCGGACCTGCCGGGCTTTGGGCAGGCTACTGCCCTGCCGGGGCCCGCGCGTATTGAAGATTTTGCATCGGCAGTGATGCAGTGTATCGACGGGCTGGCGGTTGGCAGCTTCGCTTTGCTCGGACACAGCATGGGCGGCATGATCGCGCAGGAAATCGCCGCGCAGTCTCGGGATCGGATTGATGCTTTGGTGCTCTATGGCACGGGGCCACTGGGGCTAATGCCAGACCGATTCGAGCCGATCGAGACCTCGTTGGCGCGGCTGGAGGCGGAGGGCGTTCCGAAAACCGCTGACAGGATCAGCGCCACATGGTTTCGGGACGGAGCGGCGGCTACAGGTTATACTAAGACGCGCGACATTGCGCGGCTGGCCCATCCGCAGGCTGCACGACATGCGCTGTTGGCCATGCGTGACTGGGACGGGCGCGAGGCGCTCACGGGCTTTGATATGCCATGCCGAATTCTTTGGGGCGATCAGGACCGGTCGTACCGCTGGCCGCAGGTCCATGCCTTGTGGAACGGCGCCCCCGGTGCTGAACTGGCGGTCATTCCTGGCGCAAGCCATGCCGCGCACATGGAAAAACCCGACCTCTTCAACGCACTGGTGCAAGATTTCTTGCGCTCGGCGTGAACCTGCTGTGCTGCAATCCGGCGTAACCACTTGCTCTTGCATAAATCGTTCACAGCTTTGCCCTTTGGAACTGTGGGGGTTATTCTTTTTGGGAAAGGTTTATGCCACGCAATCCGGCATGGGCGCAATTTCGGCAGCCAGATCGGAATGACAACCTATCAGAGAGCACTGTTTGTCGCGATGCGGTACGCGGGCGCGCTGGCTGCGCAGCCGTTCGCTGGACAAGCGCGTCGGCCAAGAATGTAATCATCTTACTCGATTAGCAGGTTGAAAGTGCCGATTGCTATTTTGACGCGTCACGGTCTTTGTCGAGGAAGCTTCGCAATATTTCCAGATCAGGAAGCAATCGCGCTACGTGCTCGGGGGGGACGGCGCCAGCAATCCGCTTCAAATCTGGCGCAACTGAGTCGATTGCATCCTGCCGGAATTTTCGTCCGGCATCTGTGATGTGAACCAGTTTCGACCGGCCATCCTTCGGGTTCTTGCGTATATCAATCAGACCCTCACGCTCCAGAACGGCAAGTGAATGGGTCATCGATGTCTTGGGCACCTGAAACGCCTTGGCAATGGCAACGGGTGTGCGGCCATCTCCGACCCGGACCAGATGGTTTAACACAGAAAACTGCGCCAGCACGAAGCCCGGCGGCAACCGGGCTTCCATCATGTTGCGCGACAACTGCTCGATGATCCCAATCTCATTGAAGAGCCGGAAATAGTCGAGCATTGCGTTCTCAGACATTCATGATCCTGCTTTCCAAGGGCCAACGCGGGCTTTTGCCAATTTCTGGACCATAGCCGATGCGCGCCAACATTTGAACCGTGCCCCCGTCAGGTGCAAGGCGTTCCTGCACTTGACGGAAGGGTCCGGCCATTTCGGAGAATTCCTGCAATGCCTGGCTCAGAGGGTGAAACCCAAGGCCATTCGCTGTTGCCGCAATGTTTACGCGCAGCCAGTCCGCCCCCGTGGCAATCTGCGTTTCACGGCTATTGTCATCCGTGACCAGCCAGACATGTCCCATTGCGGTATCGGTACTGGCAAGAATCACATCGAGACCTGATTTGTAGGCGAAACTCGTCGGGTCCGAGGCCGCTTCGCGTGTGAATTGCCGGGTCATACGAAGCGACTCGAACAGCGGCCCGGTGAAATCTATGCCATCAGGATTGGCATCTACTTCATGCCGCCCGATGCGGAATAGATCGACACTCTCCTGATAGGTGTGGGGTGTCTCGACCTCGATCCGCAGGGCTTCGCGCGTCAGCGCCCGCAGCTCACCAACCTCTGATGGCTCCACGGTACCACCGAACCGCGCGCCCTTGCGCAGCACGGCCCCAAGTTCCGACAGCACTGCGGGCGCTACAGGGCGGTTCACATCAAACGGTTCCTTGTTTGACCGCCGAGCAGGCACCAGCGCGAACAAAGGATCACGCTCGACTGCCGGATCAGCTGTAAATGTGATGCGGGCAACCGGTCGTTGGTCCAGCCCTGTAGCGCTGCTGCCTCGCGGGAAGAGTTCCGTAGCGGCGCGATACCCATCTTCGGCGGCAGCCATGCGCAACAGTTCCAGAAAACACCCAAGACCGATGGTGATCTGGCGATTGAACGGGTCCGTGTAAGGCAGCATCCGGTTGCGATCTGCGTGCAGCGCAATCACCCCATCCTCGGAGAGATCAGCCAACCATGGCTGGCGGTTATGAGGGTTTGGGGCGAGCAAGGCCCAAGACAGCGCACGCATGCGCGGATCATTATAGGTGCCCGCCCGCTCCCAAGGAAGGTAGGCCGTTTGCGGGGTGCGTGTGGCTGCATACCCGAAGGCACTACCGGCTGCCAGAACAGCCCCACCGCCAACGAGGAAGATCATTTTCCGTCGTGTCAAGTTCATCGCCAGCTCCTTTAGTTCGATGTCGCATCAAGTAGTACGTTGTCGCACAATATGCAAGATCCTCATTTCAACCGACCCGTTGCACAAACAAATGCTTTGGGAACGACTGCTTTGACCAGCGCGAACGGTCGGTTCGTGCAAACCGCGCTGCGGCTGCCGCCAGAGCAGAGCGGCAGCAAAGGGCCGCGCATGTCGTTGGCACAGTCCATCTGCGCAACGGGCGGGGTACCTGCGTCACTTCTGTTCAAGGCAGACGCGGAAGGAACGATCATCGGGGCGCTGCGTTAGACTGTCAGATCGAAAAGGCTACCTGAATGCGCAGTGGTCTTGATCGCGCGCGCTCTGACTTCGTTGCTGAGGTCTTTGCAACGCGCGCCATTCGCCAAAACTCGGACAATAAGGAAAAGTGACCATGAAAATTCTGATGGTGCTGACATCTCACGATCAATTGGGCGACACGGGCAAGAAAACGGGCTTCTGGCTCGAAGAATTCGCAGCCCCCTATTATGTGTTCAAGGATGCCGGAGCAGACATAGTGCTCGCTTCACCAAAGGGCGGTCAGCCGCCGCTGGACCCCGGTAGCGACACGGATGATGCGCAGACCGAAGCAACCGAGCGCTTCAAGGCAGATGCGAACGCAAAAAGCCTGCTCGCTCAGACAAAGGTTCTGTCAACCATCAACGCAGAAGGCTTTGACGCCATCTTTTATCCGGGCGGCCATGGCCCGCTTTGGGATCTGGCCGAAGACCGCGACAGCATACGGCTGATTGAAGAGTTTACCCATAGCGCCCGACCTGTTGGGGCAGTTTGCCATGCGCCTGCTGTTTTCAAGCACCCCAAAGGCGCTGACGGCAGCCCGCTGGTATCGGGCAAGACAGTTACCCGCTTCACAAACTCTGAGGAGGAGGGTGTCGGGCTGACCGAGGTGGTGCCGTTTCTGGTCGAGGACATGCTGAAGGCAAACGGCGGGAAATATGAGAAAGGTGCTGACTGGGGGGCATTCGTCGCCGTGGATGGCAAGCTTGTAACGGGCCAAAACCCAGCTTCATCGGAAGAAGCAGCGCGCAAGCTGCTGGCATTATTATAAATTCAGGTTTCGGGTCGCGCATTTCGATGCGGTCACTGCCAGCGCAAGGGGCGAAAGATTGAGCGTGAATGCGCCACTCAACCGGGATTAACAACGCAGCTATAATCATGGCTGCGCTAACGCAGAGCGGTCGAGATACGAATTGGGCGAAACGCCTTGGTGTCACGCTGAATTCGTATCAACACCGAACTGCGCCGTTTTGACCCTGAAGCGTATCTCGCCTATACCTCAGCCCACAGCGGGATGCCGTGCGCGTCATTGTGCAATCAAACGATCATCTGCCGAGGCCCGATGAAATCAGCGTCAGAAACGATCCGAACCCTGTTGGGCGATGTTGGCGTTGTTTTTCGCGTGTCAGCCGCGATCGTTGTGTTTTTTGTCGCGGCGGCTGCTTTCGCGCCTGAAACGGTGGGTGGCGCGGCGCAAGGCATCTTGCAGGTGACTGCGGCCAATCTTGGCTGGATGTATCTTCTTGTCATCACAGTCTTTGTCGGCTTCGTGCTGTATCTGGGACTGTCGAAATTCGGCACCATCCGTCTGGGTGCGGAAGATGAGCCTGCGGAGTTTTCCTATTCCAGTTGGCTGGCGATGATCTTTTCGGCGGGTATGGGCGTGGGGCTGGTGTTCTGGGGTGTGGCCGAGCCCATGATGCATTTCAACGAGCCACCTATGGGCAGCGGCCTGCCGCGCACGACCGATGCGGCGCAAACCGGGATGACCTATGCCTTCTTCCACTGGGGGCTGCATCAATGGGCGAATTTCGCCCTTGTGGGGCTTGCCATCGCCTATGTGCGGTTTCGCCATCACAGCTTCGGGCTGATCAGTGAAACGCTCAGGCCGCTTTTAGGGGACAGGGTGGATCGCGGCTGGGGCAAGGCGATTGATATCCTGACAGTCGTGTCCACTGTGTTTGGTGTGGCGACGACGTTGGGCCTTGGGGCGTTGCAGATCAACAGCGGCGTATCGCGCCTGACAGACATCCCTTTTGGGTTTCCTGCTCAATTCGCTATTCTTGCGGGGATTGGTGGCTTGTTCATCCTCTCGGCGATGACATCGCTGGATAAGGGCCTGCGGCTGCTGAGCAATCTCAACATGGTGCTGGCGGGTCTGCTTCTGATCATCGTGCTGGCCTTTGGCCCCACGGCCTTCATCTTTGGTGTGATGACCCAGACGCTGGGCGAGTATCTGGGCAATGTCGTGCAGATGAGCCTTGTGACCACGCCGTTCTCCAATGCGCGCTGGGTCGAGCAATGGACCATGTTCTATTGGGCCTGGGGGCTAAGCTGGGCGCCCTTCGTGGGCAGTTTTATCGCACGCATCTCGCGCGGGCGGACCATCCGTGAATTCGTGCTGGGCGTGATGATCGTGCCCGTGGCGCTGAGTATGCTGTGGTTTTCGGTCTTTGGCGGGGCATCAATTCACTTTGAAATCTTCGACAATGCGGGCATTGCCGATGCGGTTGCCGCAGAAGTGCCTTCTGGCCTGTTCGTGATGCTGGAGCAACTTCCCTTTAGCGGGGTGCTGACAGCGGTGGCCATTGTTCTGGTCTGCCTGTTCCTGATCACCTCGGCGGATGCAGCAACCTTTGTGCTAGGCATGTTCACGTCAAAAGGGGTGCTCAATCCGACGACCGCCCTGCGCGTGCTCTGGGCAGGGCTGCAGCTGATGATGGTTGTGGTGCTGCTGCTGACAGGCGGGCTGGAGAGTTTGCAGACCGTTTCGATCATTGCGGCATTCCCGTTCATGCTGCTGATGATCCTGATTGCAGTCTCGCTCTATCGGGATCTGTCGCAAGAGTTGGCGATGAAGGCGGAAACCGACCGACTTCTGGCAATGCGCATCGAACGCCTGCTTCTGCGCGAGGATGAGCATGAAGCCGCAAGGCAAGCCGACGAAGAGGTCCATCCAAACGCACCCGAGATGCCGCCAGCCGGTGATGCTCCAGAGGTCGTGGACGCCGATATCACTGAGAAGGAATAAGGATACAGCATTCGAGCTATGCTCGGAGCGACATTGACTGATGCACGCGCAAATAATGTCTCACTCTTAGCGCTGGCAAAATGCACGAATTGCCGCGGCGAGCATGGGTGGCCGCTTTCAAGAATGCCGCGTTGTCCCCCCAAAGGCAGAAGAGGGCCGGCCGGTTGCCGTACCCGCATCCTTGCCTTACGCGGGACATCAATGGTTGAACGGCTGTGTGGGCTTATTCTGTTGAAAAACTCGCATCTTCGCCCAAGCATGTCTGTGGATAAAAACATCTTCCCGCGAAGGCAGCATTATGTAAACAAGTTTTGATAACTCGCCCGAATTGAAAACGGTGTTCCATGTTTTGGAGTCAACTCTCGCTCTGCGGATTTTTCAACAGAATAGGCTCGTTGCGTCGCTGTTGAAAAACAAGGAGGCCCGCGCATAGCGCGGACCAAGTCATTCAACGGACAGCCGGCAGCACTCTACCGGGGCTTGCCCGGCGCGCGCCGCTAGTGACGATATTTTCTATTTTGAGGGCTGCCCAACATCCCTGCGGATGCCGGTCAATCGGCAAGCGCTTCCCGAGAGGCGGTGACGGCACAAGGCCGATTCTTTAGTTTTAAACCCATAAGGCCCACGATCTGAATGCGGCTGAACCGAAAGCCAGACATGCTAAAATACGCCACGAGGCAATTTCGTGACGCAAAACGAAATTTTTCTTGGTGTTCACATTTGTGAAATGGCGCGCCCGAAAGGATTCGAACCTCTGACCCCCAGATTCGTAGTCTGGTGCTCTATCCAGCTGAGCTACGGGCGCGTTGGGGGCGACATATCGCCCTGCTCCGTCCTTTGCAAGGGGCGTTTCATGACCATTTTGCAAATCAGGTCGAAAAATTCACTGCTCGCCCGGAAGCCAGATGCGGAATTCCGTGCCCTCGGCATCTGACCGGATAAGTTCCAGCACGCCGCCGTGACCGCGCACCAGTTCTGCCGCAATCGCCAACCCGAGGCCGACGCCCCCCTTGCGCGCCCCCCCCTGAAAAGCCTCGAACAAATGTTCGCGGGCTTTGGCGGGCAGGCCCGGCCCGGAATCGCCGATACGGATCGCAACGCCGGGCTTTTCGTCTTGGACCGAGCGTTTGGCCAGTATCTCGATAACACCGGGTTGCTTGGTTGCCTCGATGGCCTGACGCGCATTGCGCACCAGATTGCTAAGAACACGGAAAATTTGTTCGCCATCGGCATGGATGGTCAGATCGGCGGGCAGATCCGTCAGGAAGGAAATATCGGCACTGTCCGCAATCGCCAGCTTCTCACTTTCCACCACATCTTCGACCACGGCAGCCAGACGCAGCCGCGCAAGCTTGGGCGGTGCTTCTTCTGCCTTGCCAAAGGCCAGCGTTGATTCGCACAGGTTAATTGCCCGCGACAACGACCCCACCAGCTTTGGCACGGCCCGTTTGACGCTGGGGTCTTTGCTCATCTCCATGCGATCCGCGAGCATGGACGCGGTGGTCAGCATATTGCGCAGATCGTGGCTAATCCGCGCGACCGAGCCCCCAAGCTGCACAAGCCGGTTTTTCTGCCGCAACAGCCCTGTCAGATCCGTCTGCATCTGGTGCAAGGCTTCCTCTGCCTGTCTGATCTCGCGGATAGTGGAGCGGGGCACGATAATGCGGTTGGCATCTTGCGGGGACTCGGCGTAGGCGGACATTGACCGGATCACGCGTTGCATCGGGGCCACAACCAGCGCCTGAATCGACAAATACAGCAAAAGCGCCGTAAAGCCGGAAATCAGCAGCGACAGCAGCAAAATCCGTTTGCCGTATTCCCAAAGCTCTGTCTGTAGATTGGCGGTATCCAGCGTAATCTCGATCAACAAGCCCGCCTGTTGCACCGGATCACCGATAACACGGATGATCCGCGGGTCATTGCCGCGCATTTCATTCAGCGCATCGCGCATCAGAGCAAAGGCATTGGCGTCGCGCAGATCATATGTCGCTTCGATCTGTCCGGGGATGGGCGAGGAGAGAATCAATTCGCGCACTGCGTCGCGGCGCAGCACGACGTTATAGACACCTGCATTTTCCAGCAGCTCGCCCGCCAGCTCCCCCGCGATGGACCCATCAGACGCAAGCAGGGCAAGCGAGGCTATTTGCGCCCGTTCAAGGCGCGCCAGAAGATACTCTTCGCGGTAACGTGACACAGAGGGCACAAAAATCAGAACCTCTGCCAGCATCACGAAGATGACGACAAGCCAAAGAAACCGCGCTGACAAGCTATTTGAGATCATACCCTTACCTAGCGCATGCAGGTCAGGGCAACCACCTCTGAACCATCCTGACAAAACGCTTCACGTTTATGCTATCAAAGAGTTTCGGTGAAAAATAGGCCCCTGCTGCACGTTTGCCGATTTCCGCCAATGTCGGGTAGGGAAAGACAGTGCCCGCAATCGCGCTCAGCTTCAGATTGTTGGCGATTGCCAGCGCGTAGGGGGCGATAAGCTCTCCTGCCTGCGCGCCCACGATTGTCACACCCACGGGCCGCCCGCGCACGGCCATCAACTTTATGAACCCGGTTGTCGCGCCTTCGGCCTGCGCGCGGTCAATCTGGTCATAGCCGATTTTGTGAATGCTGACTTGCCCCCCATACTGCTTGCGCGCGGCTTGCTCGGTCAGCCCGATATGCGCCAGTTCAGGTTCGGTAAAGGTGACATGGGGAATGTGATCGTGCCGCGCTTTCGCAGGCAACCCGAACAGCATGGACCGGATGATCACCCCGGCATGATACCCCGCCAGATGGGTGAACTGCCCCTGCCCGGCCACATCGCCAATCGCATGCACGCGCCGGTTGCTGCTGCGCAATCTGGCATCGACAGTGACGCCTGCCTTTGTGTGGCGAATGCCTGCCTTGTCCAGATCCAGCCGTTCCACATTGGGCGCACGCCCGACCGCGACCAACAGATGCGTGCCCACGAAAATCGTACCGCCCTTGACCTGCACCTCAATCGCACCGGCACGACCCGAGACTTGCTCGACCTGCGCCTGCTCGACGATTTCGATCCCTTCGCCGCGCAATTGCTCCAAGACAACGCGGGCGGCGTCCGGGTCGTCACGGCCCAAGGCTGCGGCCCCCTCAATGACAGTGACCCTTGCGCCAAGGCGTCTGTGTGCCTGCGCCATCTCCAGCCCGATGGGACCCGCGCCGATGATCAGCAGATGGCTGGGGCATTCGGACTGCTCGAACAGGGTTTCATTGGTCATGTAGGGCACATCCTCCAGCCCCTTGATCGGCGGCACGAATGCGCGGGACCCTGTGGCAATCACGAAGCGGCGCGCTGTGATCGCCACGCCGTCTACCTCGACCGTGTCGGCGCTGGTGAAGCGGGCAAACCCCTGAATGACCTGCACGCCCAAGCCCTCGAACCGTTCTACCGAATCGTGCGGCGCGATTGTGGCGATGGTGGCCTTTACATGGGCCATTGCCGCCGAGAAATCTGCCGCGCGCGCGGGACCACCGCGCGCCTTGACCGCCTTGGCCTGCGACAGCAGCGCCTTTGACGGGACACACCCATAGTTCAGGCAATCGCCCCCCATCTTGTGCCCCTCAATCAGGACCACGCGCGCGCCCATCTGCACGGCCCCTGCGGCCACCGACAACCCGCCAGAGCCGCCCCCGATGACACAGATATCTGTCTTGATCTTGCTCATGCTCATATCTCACGCTCCTTGCCGCGCAGTGTTTTCAGTATGGTCGGCAACAGCGACAACGCCGCCAGCCCCAGCAGCGGCCCCAGAATATGCAGTTCGAATATTATGCCCAGATCAGGGGTTTCATCGCGGGCAAACACCTCGCCCAATCCGGCCCCGACCCATGTATAGATCAACCCGCCCGGCATAATGCCCAGAAAGGTCGACGCCGCGAAGACCGATGTGCGCACCCCGATCAGCGCAGGAATGACATTCATCACAAAGAACGGCAACACCGGCATAAGCCGCAGCGAGAACAGCACCGGAAACTCATTCGCGCGGATCGCCAGTGTCAGGCGTTTCACGCGTCCGTCGCTTGCTTCGATCTTCGCCGCCAACGACCGGCCAAACCCCGCCCGCACTGCCCAGAAAATCAGCACCGCCCCGACGGTCGCCGCGAAGACATTGAACAAAGCCCCCGGGAATAACCCGAACAGGAACCCCCCCGTCAGCGTGGCCGCCGTGGCACCGGGCAAGGAAAAACTGACAATCGCAATATAGGCAAGGATGAACCCGCCTGCCGTCAGCAGATAGTGGCTGTCCCGAAAGGCAATCAGCGCAGCCCTGTTTTCGCGCAGCGCCTCGAATGAAAGGTATTCGCGCAGCACGAGCGTGCCAAGAATGGCGACACATGCTATGATAATGATCGGCAGTCGCTGGCGCCACCGCGCTGCGAGTGTAAGGGGCTTTGTCACGCGACCTGTCCTTTTTGTTATTTTACATTGCGGGTTACGTATGAAAGCCCAAGGTGTTTCTTGTTTTCTTCCATTATCACGCGGCCTTGATCAGATTCGAGGGAAACAGCAGAATTGTTACAGTTTTCTGTGCGATCCATACCATCATCCGGGTTTTTCAAGGAATTGCGAATTGACTTGCGCAGGCGTGGGCGGTATGCGGCGGACCTGAATTAGGACTGGCAGCCGAATCCGGTAGGATGCGCGTTTGCCCGAATACAAGGAACGGAGCGATGAAACGCACCTATCAGCCCAGTAATCTGGTGCGCAAGCGCCGCCACGGCTTTCGCGCACGCATGGCCACCAAAGCAGGTCAGAAAATTCTGAATGCACGTCGTCGCATGGGCCGTAAAAAGCTGTCGGCGTAAACATATGGCCTGCGTCAGCGGGCCAGAGGTCAGCATAATGGAACCGCCAGTTGTAGATGTGGAAAGGCAAAGCGCCAAACCCACAGAAGCACCGGCGGCTTCTTGCTGTCCGAAACTTCAAACACTGAAGAAACGCGCCGACTTTCTGCGCGCGGCCAGAGCAAAGCGCCTGCCATGCGCGGCATTCCTATTGCAGGCGCGCCGGCGCGAGCCGGACACGGCATCTGGCCTGCGGGTTGGCTTCACCTGCTCCAAGAAAGTGGGCAACGCCGTTGCCCGCAACCGCGCCAAACGCCGCCTGCGCGCGATGGCACGCAAGCTGTTGGTAACACACGGGCGCGAGGGGTGGGATTACGTGCTGGTCGGCAGGCCCAAGGCCACCGCCACCCACGATTTCGCGGCCATGTGCAATGATCTGGAAGCGGCGCTGAAAAAGTTGCATGGGGGTGCGCAATGACACCTCTGGCTTGGGTCGTCTCGCTGCCTGTGCGGTTTTATCGGGTCGTGTTCAGCCCTTGGGTCGGACATGGGTGCCGTTTTCAGCCCACCTGCTCTGCCTATGCAATGGAAGCGCTGGAACGGCATGGCGCGATCAAAGGCACATGGCTGACCATCCGGCGGATCGGGCGCTGCCATCCTTGGGGCAGTTCCGGCTATGACCCTGTGCCGGGCACCGCGTCTGAAACCACGTCTGAACAGGATGCCCCGCGCAAGACAGCCGGGAATGAGGACGAAAGGTGATGCGTCATGCTTGATAAAACCTCTGATATCCCGCTGATCCTGCAAGGCGCGCCCGACACGACCGAATTTCGCAAACTGCGCAAACGCATCATCCGCGAAACCCGCGCTGTGCTAGACCAATATGGCATGGTGGAACCCGGCGCGCGCTGGCTGGTCTGCCTGTCTGGCGGCAAGGACAGCTACACATTGCTGGCGGCATTGATCGAGCTGAAATGGCGCGGCCTGCTGCCGGTCGAGTTGTTGGCCTGCAATCTCGATCAGGGCCAGCCTGGCTTTCCTGCGACAGTCCTGCCAGAGTTTCTGACGCGAATGCAGATCCCCCACCGAATCGAGTATCGGGACACCTATTCGATTGTCATGGACAAGGTGCCCGCAGGGCGCACCTATTGCGCGCTGTGTTCGCGGCTGCGGCGCGGCAACCTGTACCGAATCGCCCGCGAAGAAGGGTGCTCGGCCGTGGTGCTGGGCCATCACCGCGACGATCTGCTGGAAACTTTTTTTATGAATCTGCTCCACGGCGGACGACTGGCGACAATGCCGCCGAAACTGGTCAATGAGGATGGCGACCTGTTCGTCTATCGTCCTCTCGCCTTTGTGTCCGAGGAGGATTGCGACCGCTTTGCGCGCGCCATGGGCTATCCGATCATTCCGTGCGATTTGTGTGGCAGTCAGGACGGATTGCAGCGTATGCAGGTCAAGGCGCTGCTGAATGACTGGGAAAAGCGGATGCCGGGGCGGCGCAATATCATGTTTCGCGCGCTGATGAACATTCGCCCCTCGCATATGCCCGACCCCGAACTTTTTGACTTTCTTTCGCTTGCAACTGCGTCGAACCCCGGCCCTGACCCGAAAACTCCGCTGGATTTAGACGCGATGTGATGACGCGCCGACCAAATTCAGGGGAAAATCGCTTGACCTTTGGGCGGGGCTTCTGTTGAACCGGGCGCGACCCTTGACTGACAGGAATCGGCCAATCCATGGACGAACAGAACCGCAATTTGCTGATGGCTTTCGCCCTGAGCCTTATGGTGCTCGTGGCGTGGATGTGGATGTTTCCACCCCCTGAACCCACACCAACCGAAACTGCCGATGTAACCGAACTGCCCATCGCACCGGGCGGAGAGGCGCAATCTATGGCCGAGGCAGAGCAAACCGATGCCACCGAAGACTTGCCCCGCATCGAGATTGACACGCCACGCCTGACCGGCTCGATCAACCTGCGCGGTGGGCGGATTGATGAATTGTCGCTGAAGGATTACCGCGAAACTGTCGATCCCGGCGCGGACATTGTCCAGTTGCTCAAGCCCGAAGATGACAATGAAGCATTCTACGCGCTGTATGGCTGGCGGCCCGGACGCGACATGAGCTGGGACGATGTCCCCGGCGCGAATACCGCGTGGGAACAGGTTGAAGGCACGCGCCTGTCACCCGGCGCACCGGTCACGCTGGCATGGACCAACGATGATGGTCTGCGCTTCACCCAACGCTTCGAGATTGACGAGAACTACATGTTCTCGGTCACCCAAGGGGTCGAGAATGCCAGCAACACCACCGCGCGCATGGCCCCCTATGGCCTGATCTCGCGGCATGGAGAGCCTTCGGACCTTGAGAACTTCTTTATCAGCCACGAGGGCTTTATCGAGGTTGCTGACGGACGCCTGAACGAAGATAAATACAGGGCCGTACGCGATTTCCGCGTAAGCGAGCGCGAAAACACAAATGCGCGCGTGACTGAAGTTGCCGAAAATGGCTGGCTGGGGATTTCCGACAAATACTGGATGGCAATGCTCATCCCGCAGCCCGGACAACCGTTTTCCGCAGTGTCGCGCTATATCCCTTCGCGTGATGTCTACCAGACCCGCGCCGATCTTCCGACGCTGACCGTCGGGCCCGGCGAAAGCGATCAGGTCCAGACCATGCTGTTTGCCGGTGCCAAGGAATGGACCGTCATTCGCAACTATGAACGCGAAATGGGCATCGACCGCTTTATCGACGCCATTGACTGGGGCTGGTTCTTCTTCCTGACCAAACCCATTTTCGCAACGCTGTATTTCATCAACGGCATCATCGGCAATATGGGCTGGTCCATCGTCACGCTGACGCTGCTGATCAAGGCCGTTTTGCTGCCACTGGCATGGAAATCCTATGTCAGCATGGCCAAGATGAAAGAGTTGCAGCCCGACATGCTGGCGATCAAGGAACGCGCGGGCGACGACAAGCAAAAGATGCAGCAGGAGATGATGAAGCTGTACAAGGAAAAGAAGGTGAACCCCGCTGCGGGTTGCCTGCCGATCCTGTTGCAGATTCCGATTTTCTTCTCGCTCTACAAGGTGATCTTCGTCACGTTGGAATTGCGTCATGCGCCGTGGTTTGGGGTGTTCAACGACCTGTCCGCCCCTGACCCGACCTCGATCATGAACCTGTTTGGGTTGCTGCCTTGGGCCGCACCACACCCCGAAAGCATCCTTGCGATGGTGTTTATCGGCATTCTGCCCATTCTGCTGGGCGTGTCGATGTGGCTGCAAATGAAGCTGAACCCAACCCCCACAGAGCCAATTCAGCAGGCTGTCATGACATGGATGCCGTGGATTTTCATGTTCATGCTGGGCTGGTTTGCGTCGGGTCTGGTTCTGTACTGGATCGCCAACAACGTGATCACCTTCACGCAGCAATATTCGATCATGGCGATGAATGGCAGTCGGCCTGATCTGCTGGGCAATATCGGCGTGAAGAAAAAGAAAGGCTAGGCATATGGGATGGCGGCTTGCGCACATCTTCCGCCATCCCATCAAGGCGCATGGCCGCGAGGAGTTGCCCTCGGTCACGCTGACCGAAGGGCGCTGCCTGCCCTATGATCGGCATTGGGCCGTGGCGCACGAAGCCGCCACCTTGATGCCCGGCTGGAATGCCTGCATGAACTTTACCCGCGGGGCCAAGACCCCCACATTGCAGGCGATCAACGCGCAGTTTGACGACGGGACGGGCCAGTTGACGCTGACCCATCCAGCACTTGCACCCCTCACCTTCGCCCCCGACACCGCCGAGGGGCGGGGCGAATTTCTGGCATGGGTCGCCCCCTTGATGGATGGCGGGCGCGCACAGCCCAAGCGACTGGTCAGCGCCGGGCGCGGCATGACGGATACGGATTTTGAATCCGTCTCGATCCTGAACATGGCCTCAAACCGCGCGCTGGGGCAACGCATCGGTTATGATCTAGGGCTGGACCGCTGGCGTGGCAATCTGTGGCTGGACGGGCTGGCACCGTGGGAAGAGTTTGATCTTATTGGCCGCGAGGTGCAGATCGGTGCGGTGCGGCTGAAAATCATGGAGCGGATCGGGCGGTGTCGGGCCACAATGGTGGATTGCGCCACCGGCAAGATCGACGTCAACACCCTTGATGCCCTAGAAGACGGCTATGGCCATACCGATTTCGGGGTCTATGCCATTGTCACACAATCCGGCGCTGCCCATGCGGGCGACCCGGCGGAGATTGCCGCATGAGCACCCTGCCCTTTCCCATTGCCGAAGACCCGGATGCCTTTGCGCTGGAGGCAGGCCGCAAATTGCTGACCAGCGAGGTAGAGTTCCTCAAGGGGGTGGTCGCTATGGATGGCCTGCCCCCCGCTGACCGGCTGGAAGTCTGTTTTGCGGGCCGCTCGAATGTGGGAAAATCCAGCCTGATCAATGCGCTGACCGGTCGGCGCGCCATTGCGCGCACATCGAACACACCGGGGCGCACGCAGGAAATCAACTATTTCACCGCAGGCGACAACCGCTATCTGGTCGATCTTCCGGGCTATGGCTTTGCAAAAGCGCCGCTGCCCGTGGTGGCAAAGTGGCAAAACCTGCTGAAATCCTATCTCTCTGGCCGCGCCAATCTGCGCCGCGCCTTTTTGCTGGTCGATATGCGCCACGGCGTAAAGGATGTTGACGCCGAGATCATGCGATTGCTGAACCAATCCGCCGTGACCTTTCAGGTTGTGCTGACCAAGGCCGACAAACTCAGCACTGCCGATCAGGACAAGACACTGGCGCAAGTGCGCACAGCCTTGGCCAAGCATCCCGCCGCCTATCCGGAACTTGTCGTGACCTCGTCCGAAAAGGGCGCGGGCATTCCCACATTGCGCGCGATTATCGCCGGACTGACCTAAATGAAGAAGCAACGCCCCATGACTCAGGACTGGTTTGCCACCGCCCGGACATTGTCCGAGGCCCTTCCCTATCTGCAACGCTACGCCGGCGCGATTGTCGTCATCAAATTTGGCGGCCACGCTATGGGCGACGCTGAAGAAATGGCCAGTTTCGCGCGCGATGTAGTGCTGATGCGTCAGGTTGGCGTAAACCCTGTCATCGTGCATGGTGGCGGGCCGATGATTAACGAGCTGCTGGGCAAGCTGAATATCAAGTCCGACTTCGTGCGCGGCAAGCGCGTGACCGATGCGGCGACAATGGATGTCGTCGAAATGGTGCTGTCGGGTGCGGTGAACAAGCGCATCGTGCAGGCCATACAGAACGAGGGCGGGCGCGCTGTGGGCCTGTCGGGCAAAGATGGCGGCATGGTGACATGCGAAGCAGATGACCCCGAACTGGGCCTTGTGGGCCGCCCTGTGGACGTAAACACCGACCTGCTGCACCATCTGTTCACAGGCGGCTTCATTCCGGTGATCGCCCCCTTGGGCATGGGGCGCACAGGCGAGACGTATAACATCAATGGCGACACCGCCGCAGGTGCCATCGCAGGCGCATTGAAGGCCGACCGCCTGTTGCTGCTGACCGATGTGTCGGGCGTGAAAAATGCCGATGGCGAAGTCGTCACGCAACTCTCCCCCGCCCATGTGCGTGAATTGACAGAGGCGGGCGTGATCGCGGGCGGCATGATCCCGAAAACCGAAACCGCCCTTGCAGCCATTGAGGGCGGCGTGCGCGCTGTCGTCATACTTGATGGCCGCGCGCCCAATGCCTGCCTGCTGGAATTGTTCACCGATCACGGCGCAGGCAGCATCATCCGCGAAACTGCGCCCCAAGTCACACCGCAGGCTTAGGCATATGGCTGGGCTGGACCAGATTGCTGATCTGGCACAGCCCCACGCCTTGGCTGTGATGGGCGCATTCCACAAAGGGGCCGCTCCGCTGCCCGACGGGGTGGAAACACTCGTCATGCTGGGACCGCGAGAGCCGGGCTTTTGGGCCAGCTTCACCCAAAGCGCTGAATACTGTGACACCCGGCCAGACCCGATAGACCGCTGGTCTCGCCGCATCATAGACGGGTTGGCCAGTGACCTTGGCGCGCAGGCCTTCTACCCGTTCGCCACCTCGCCCCCGCACCCATTCTACACATGGGCCAAGGCCACCGGGCGCGCATGGTCCTCGCCGGTGCAGTTTCTGGTGCATGATGTGGCGGGTCTGTGGCTGTCTTATCGCGGCGCATTGGGCTTTGCCACGCGGCTGGACCTGCCCCCTGCGCCCGCACACAGCCCTTGCACCGAGTGCGCGCAGCCTTGCATCACCGCCTGCCCGGTCGGGGCGCTGGTGCAGACAGGCTATGACCTGCCCGCCTGCCACACATTTCTGGATCAACCTGCCGGACAAGGCTGCATGACTGGCGGCTGCATGGTGCGCGCAACCTGCCCGGTATCGCGCACCTATGGCCGCGCCCCCGACCAATCTGCATTTCACATGAGGCACTTTCACAGATGACTTTGCGACTTGTTCTGATCCGCCACGCGAAATCCGACTGGGACAACCCGCTGGAAACCGACCATCAGCGCAAATTAAACGCGCGCGGCAGACGCTCTGCCCCGCTGATCGGGCGCTGGCTGGCGCAAAAGGGCTATCTGCCCCAAGAAGCGCTGGTGTCAGATGCCACCCGCACCCGCGAGACATTTGCCCTGCTCTGCGCCGACTGGCCCACACTGCCGGTGCGGTTTGAACCCGCTCTGTATCACGCCTGCCCCGATGTCATGCTGCGCGCCTTGCGCACGGCCAAAGCGCAAACGGTTCTCATGATCGGCCATAATCCGGGCATCGCAAGTTTCGCCGCCCAGCTGTTGCAGCGGGCCTGCGCGCACCCGGCCTTCGACCGCTACCCGACCTGCGCAACACTTGTGGCAGAATTTGACGCGGCCACTTGGGCAGACGTCAACTATGCAACCGGCACAGCGCTGGATTTCGTGGTTCCCCGAGAGTTGGAGTAACTCACCCCTGCAACGCGAAATACAGCCGCGCTGCATCCAGAAATGTCTGCTTGCGCCCGGCTGTCAGCGCCTCGGCAATCTCGTCGCTGCCCCATTGCTCGACCTGCCAGTCTTCATCAATGCGCGAGGCGTCCCATAACGCCTCTGGCGGCGCGACCTGGTCCAAGACGGCCAGCCCGATAATAAGCGACCCCGTCATCGACACCAGATCATGAAAGGCTGTCAGCTCAAATACGCTCAGCGCCTCCACATCGGCGCGCAGGCTGGCAAGAAGTGCGGGGGGTTGCGGCACATGCACAATTCCCGTGCGCACCACAGGGCGCTGCCCATAGCGGTGTGCGGTCCAGTCAACCAGCGGGTCCCAGGCTTGCGCCTCGCGCGCAATCAGGCCCTCTGGCCCGTCGGCCCGGTAACAGACCAGATCACTGTCACCATAAGCGGTGATCAACTCGGTCACTTCGGCCCGCGCGACACGGACCTTGTCGATGGCAGAGTTTGCCGCACGGGTGATGGGCATGGCGTTCGGGTCCAGCACCTCTGCCTGCGCCTGAAACTCTGCCGCAATCAGCTCGGCAACCGCGGCCGTCGGCACCACCAGAACAGCCTTGCCCGGTGTCTTCACGCTCCGCCCGTCCAGCGTCACGGTAAAGCCCCCCTCGGCGGGGCACACCTCTGCCTGCGCCCAGAACCGCTTTTTCACCCAACCGCTCATGCTGCCCCCTCGCTCCAACATCCCGCCAATGCGGCGGGCAAGGCGTTAAAATCATGGATCACACGCGCCCCAAGCCTGTCGGCGGAATGATACCCCCACCCGACCCCAATACCGCGCATGCCCGCGGCCTGTGCCATCTCCATGTCATAGACCGTATCGCCCACCATCACCGCACGATCCGCCGCGACGCCGGTTTCGCGCAGGCAAGCCTCTAGCATTGAGGGATGCGGCTTGGACGGGTGGTCATCCGCAACCTGAAGGGTCACAAACCGCCCCTCCCAGCCATGCGCCGCCATCAGATGCACCAGCCCGCGCCGCGATTTGCCTGTCGCAATGCCCAAAAGCACAGTGTCGTCGCGCGCCAAGTGTTCCAGCATCTCCTGCGCACCGGGATAGAGCGGCGACAAGGTTTGCGCCCGCATACCCGAATACGCCTCCTTATAGCCCGCGACCAGCCGTTCCCGCGCGGCCACGTCAAGCGCTGGCACCAGCCGCGCCATGGCCTGTGGCAGCGACAGCCCGACAATATCCAGCACTGCAGCGCGGTCTGGCGACGCCAGCCCTAGCCCATCAAAGGCCTGCGCCATGGCCGCCAGAATGTGCGCCTGACTGTCCACCAGCGTGCCATCCACATCGAATACGACCAGTCGCAAACTCAGCTTTCCCCATCAAACGGGTCAGCGGGCACATCGCGCGGGTCCCAGCCAAACAGCTTCCAGCTCTCGGCCATATGCTCGGGCAAGGGGGCGGTCAGCTCCAGCATGGCCCCCGTTACCGGGTGCTCGACCCGCAAGGACCGCGCGTGCAGATGCAGCTTGCGGCTGACCTCACCGCCGATGCCCGCCCCCCAGCCATCGCCCAGATTCTCCTGCGCTGATCCGCCGTATTTGCCGTCCCCCATAATCGGGTGGCCCATCTCGGCCATATGCGCGCGCAACTGATGCGTGCGCCCTGTGATGGGCGACAACGCGACCCATGCCGCACGCCCGCCCAGCCGTTCCAGAACAGCAAAATCCGTCGTCGCGCGCTTGGCGCCCTCGACCTTATCCACCTCGGCAGGGTGAATGCAGCGCATCTTCTCGCTCCCGCGCGCCCCTGCCTTGAGCAGCCCGTAGCGGATCGTGCCTTTCAGCGGCTGCGGCACCCCCGCCACAAGCGCCCAGTAAATCTTGCGCGTCTCGCGGTGCCGGAATGCCTCGGCGAGCCTGCGCGCCACACGCGGCGTGCGCGCCAGCAACAACACGCCGGATGTGTCTTTATCCAGCCGGTGCACCAGAACCGGGCGCTCTTTGTAGTCAAACATCAGCGCGTCGGCCAGACCATCGACATGCCGGTTGCCCTGCCCGCTGCCGCCCTGACTGGGCAGCCCGGCGGGCTTGTTCAGCGCGATGATATGCTGGTCTTTCCACAGCACTGCGGCCTGTATCATCCGCGCATCGGCGGCACTAATGCCGGATTTGGGGCTCGCCAGTTCGGGCATGCTTTCGGGCAAGGGTGGCACGCGCACCTGCTGGCCCGCCTCTACCCGCGTCGAGGCCTTGACCCGCGCGCCATCCACACGAATGTCACCCTTGCGACAGGCCTTTTCGATCAAGCCTTGGGTGATCTGCGGAAACTGGCGCTTGAGCCAGCGATCAAGGCGCTGCGCGCCCTCTTCTTCCCCGACTTGCCGTAGCTGAACTGTGCTCATCTTCATCCCCAATCATCAGCGTCTTCCTTTCCCTGCCAAGGCCGTGATGTCAACCAGATGCACATCACCTCTGCCCTATCCCATGCAGGCATCTGTCCCATTTTCTTGCTGCAAATACTCGCGGGGGTCCGGGGGCGGCAGCCCCCGGCCTCTACCCCTCGCGCTTGGCACGCAGCTTGGCGAAATAGGCCAGTCGTTTGGACAATTCCCGCTCGAATCCGCGCTCGCGCGGCTGGTACAGAACAGGGCGCTTTACACTCTCCGGAAAATAGTTCTGTCCCGAAAACCCGTCCTCGGCGTCATGGTCGTAATCATAGCCCTCGCCATACCCCTGGTCCTTCATCAGCTTTGTGGGTGCGTTCAGAATATGCTTGGGCGGTGGCAGCGATCCGGTTTGTTTTGCCAGTTTCAGTGCGGCTTTCCACGCGACATAACCTGCATTCGATTTAGGCGCGAGGGCCAGATACCCAACCGCTTGCGCAAGGGCCAGATCCCCTTCGGGGCTGCCAAGGCGCTCGTATATCTGCCATGCCTCCAGACAGACGGCCTGCGCCTGCGGGTCTGCCAGTCCGATATCTTCCACCGCCATGCGCGTCAGGCGGCGGGCCAGATAGCGGGGGTCTTCGCCGCCTTCAATCATGCGCGCGAACCAATAGAGCGCGGCATCAGGGTCGGACCCGCGCACCGATTTATGCAAAGCCGAAATCAGATTATAATGCGCATCCCCCAATTTATCATATTGCGCCGCGCGCCGCATCAGGCGCTTTGACAACTCCGTACTGTCCAGCTTTGCGCTCAGGTTCCAGCCCATGACCTGCTCGATCAGATTCAGCGCCGCGCGACCGTCCCCATCCGCCATTTCCAAAAGCGCCTCGCGCGCAGGGCCGTCCAGCGGCAGGGGCCGACCGCAATCCTTTTCCGCGCGTTGCGCCATCAGTTCCAGATCGGCCAGCGTGAACCGCTCCAGCACGATGACCTGTGCGCGCGACAAAAGTGCGGCGTTCAACTCGAATGACGGGTTTTCTGTGGTCGCGCCCACCAGAACAATCGTGCCATCTTCCATATGCGGCAGAAAACTGTCCTGCTGCGATTTGTTGAAACGGTGGATCTCATCCACGAACAAAAGCGTGCCATGCCCGTTCTGGCGACGAATCTTCGCCTGCTCGAACACTTTGCGCAAATCCGGCACACCGGTGAAAATCGCGCTGAGCTGTGTGAAATGCAGCGCCGTTTCATCTGCCAGCAAGCGCGCAATCGTCGTCTTGCCCACACCGGGCGGCCCCCACAGTATCAGTGAGGCCAATTGCCCACTGGCCAGCATCGCCCCCAGCGGCCCGTCCGGCCCCAGCACCTTGTCCTGCCCGATCACCTCGCTCAGGGCCGCTGGGCGCAACCTGTCCGCGAGGGGGCGGGGTGCGCTGTCAGGCGCATCGGTTGAATGATCGAACAGGTCAGGCATTCGCGCAGTCTAGCCCTGTTGCGCGGCATGGGAAAGGGCCGTGCATCACAGCCGGAAGCGCAGCGCCACGCGCCGCCCCTCACGCAGGATTTCGATCTGCCAGTTGCGTGTCTGTTCTTGCGCCAAGGCAATGACATCCTCTGTCGTCTCGACTGCGGTGCCGTTGATGGCCAACAGGACATCACCCACCCGCAACCCCGTGCGCGCCGATATGTCTTCCAGCCCTGTGATCAATATGCCCTGCGCATCTGGCGTCAGGTTGTATTCGGCAATCACCGCCGGATTGATCCGCACTACGGACAGCCCGCGCAAGGCTGTGCGCGCGTCCACGCGCCGGGCCTGACGATCAGGGGTGTCAGGGGCAAGCATCAGATCAATCTGCGCCGTCTCCACGCTGTCGCCACGCCGGTAGCGCAGCTCTGATTGCGCCCCCAAGCCCCGCACCGACAACCGAAACATCATTTCAGGCGCGGAATTGACCGGCGCACCGTCAACACTCAGCACCACATCGCCGCGCACCATGCCTGCCTCGGCAAGTGGGCTGTCGGGGTGAATTTCCAGCAAGATCACCCCCTCTGGCACGCGCTGGTCAAAAGCATCGGCCAGCGAGGCATCAACCGCCTGCGCGGTCACGCCCGCCCATGGCCGCTGGAACCGCTCCTGCCCGTCGCGCGCCTGTTGCACGACCTGCGCCACCAGATTGGCCGGAATGGCAAAGCCGATCCCATGCGACCCGCCCGTGCGCGTGATGATCGCTGTGTTCACCCCGACCAGCCGCCCCTGCATATCGACCAGTGCGCCGCCGGAATTGCCGGGGTTGATCGGCGCGTCCGTCTGGATGAAATACCCCCGCCCCGACCCGACCGCGATACCCGACCGCGCCAGCCCCGAGATGATCCCGCTCGACACGGTCTGACCCACACCAAAGGGATTACCGATGGCAAGCACCAACTCGCCCACTTCGATTGCATCAGAATCTGCAACCTCCAGCTTTGGCAAATCACTTGCATCGCGCAACTTCAGCACGGCCAGGTCGCTTTCCTCATCTGTCAGGATGATATCGGCATCGTATTCGCGGCGGTCATTCAGAACCACGCGTATTTCGGTGGCGTTGCCGACAACATGGAAGTTCGACACGACAATCCCGTCATCGGACAGGATGACGCCAGAGCCAAGCGCGTTTTGCACGCGCGGGGTAACTTGTCCAAAATTGCGAAACAGGTCGCCAAAGAACGGGTCATCCGCAAACGGGCTGCTGCGCTGCGCGACAACACGTTGCGCATAGATGTTGACCACGGCAGGTGCGGATTTGCGCACGACCGGGGCAAAGCTTAGTTGCACTTCGGCTTGCGATTGGGGCACGGTTTCGGCCCGCGCGACGATTGGCGCGGCACAGGCGGCAAGACATAGGATCAAGGTGGCAAGGCGCATATGCAAAGCTCCGATAAACACGCGACGTTCCGCATATAGGGGTCCGGTTGTCTGTGTTTCAACGCAAAAGGCCCGCAACGTCATGCGGGCCTTTATCAATACAGGGGTGTTGCGATCAATCTGCAGCGTTGGCTTCTGCTTCAAGGCGGGCCATATCGGCAGCGCCCTTTGCATTCACATCGCGCTCGACAAATTCGATGATCGCCATCGGCGCCATGTCACCATAGCGAAACCCGGCTTTCAGGACGCGCACATAGCCGCCCTGACGGTCTTTGTAGCGTGGGCCAAGAATTTCGAACAGCTTGGCAACGTGCATGTCCTGCTTAAGCTGCGATGCGGCCTGACGACGCGCATGCAGGTCGCCGCGCTTGGCCAGAGTGATCAACTTTTCGATGATCGGGCGCAATTCCTTGGCTTTGGGCAGGGTGGTCTTGATCTGCTCATGTTCGATGAGCGAGCCTGACATATTCGCAAACAGCGCCTTGCGGTGCTCATGTGTGCGGTTCAGGCGGCGGTATCCTCTGGCGTGACGCATGTCATTTCTCCTTAAACGTCATTTTTACTTTGTCTGGCCAAGGCTGCGTGACCTTGGCTCTCCTTGGGGCGTGACCGCCCGGTCTTGTGCCGGGCGCGGAGGTGACCCCGCGCCCGGCAAATCTTAGAACTGATCTTCGAACCGCTTGGCAAGATCGTCGATATTCTCTGGCGGCCATTCCTCGACATCCATGCCAAGGTGCAGCCCCATGCCGGACAACACTTCTTTGATCTCGTTCAGCGACTTGCGCCCGAAATTCGGTGTGCGCAGCATTTCTGCCTCGGTCTTCTGGATCAGATCGCCAATATACACGATATTGTCGTTCTTCAGGCAGTTGGCCGAACGCACCGAAAGTTCCAGCTCGTCCACTTTCTTCAGCAGCAGCGGGTTGAACTCCAGCCCGTCATCATCATCTTTCGCACCAGCCGATTCCGGCTCGTCGAAGTTGACGAAGATTTGCAACTGGTCCTGCAAAATACGCGCTGCGAAAGCAACCGCATCTTCTGCACTGACCGAGCCGTCGGTTTCCACTTTCATAGTCAGCTTGTCATAGTCCAGCACCTGGCCCTCTCGGGTTGGCTGCACTTCATAGCTGGTCTTCTTGACGGGCGAGAAAATCGCGTCAATCGGGATCAGACCGATTGGCGCATCTTCGGGCCGGTTCTTGTCAGCCGAGACATAGCCCTTGCCGGTATTCACCGTCAGTTCCATGTAGACCGAAGCGCCATCATCAAGGTGACAGATGACCTGATCGCGGTTCAGAACCTCGATCCCTGCCGAGGTCTGGATCTCGCCGGCCGTCACCACACCCGGACCCTGCGCGGAAATCGACAGGCGCTTCGGCCCTTCGACATCCATACGCAAGGATACGGATTTCAGGTTCAGAACGATATCCGTCACATCTTCGCGCACGCCCGGAACGGACGAGAACTCGTGCAGAACATTGTCGATCTGCACAGATGTAATGGCCGCGCCTTGCAGCGACGACATCAGAACACGGCGCAGCGCATTGCCAAGTGTCAGACCAAAGCCACGCTCCAGCGGTTCGGCGATAACAGTTGCCTGGCGCATGGGGTCAGCACCAGGCTTGACCTCCAATTGCGAGGGTTTAATCAATTCTTGCCAGTTTTTATGGATCATGCGTGTCGCCTCCATTCCTGTTGCTGCGCCATGTCCGTAACGCGGCAACGCCCGAGGATCAAAAATGACAAAGTCAGGCCGCATGAAGCACGCAGCCCGACCGGGAGTGTACAGAAATCAGACGCGACGCCGCTTTGGCGGACGGCAGCCATTATGGGCCATCGGTGTCACATCACGAATAGAGGTGATGTTGAAACCAGCAGCCGCAAGGGCGCGCAGTGCAGATTCACGGCCTGAACCGGGGCCTTGCACTTCAACTTCCAATGTCTTGACGCCATGTTCCTGCGCCTTCTTGCCTGCATCTTCTGCGGCAAGCTGGGCAGCGTAGGGTGTCGATTTCCGCGACCCTTTGAACCCCATCGTACCGGCAGACGACCATGAAATGGCGTTGCCCTGCACGTCAGAGATCAGGATTTTGGTGTTGTTGAAGCTGGAATTCACATGTGCAACGCCAGCCGCAATATTCTTGCGGACCTTGCGTTTAACGCGGGTCTTTTCACGAGCCATTGTTCAAGCCTCCCCTTATTTCTTCTTGCCGGCGATAGCTTTCGCCGGACCTTTGCGCGTGCGCGCATTGGTATGTGTGCGCTGACCGCGCACGGGAAGGTTGCGACGATGGCGCAGACCACGATAAGAGCCCATGTCCATCATGCTTTTGATGTTCATCTGCACTTCGCGACGCAGGTCGCCCTCAACAGTGAAGTTTGCATCGATATGTTCACGCACAGACAGGATCTCGGCGTCGGAGAGTTCATTGACACGACGTGTCAAATCAATGCCGACAGCAGAGCAGATCTGTTCAGCCGCGTTGGGGCCGATACCATGAATATATGTCAGCGCGATTGGAACGCGCTTTCCAGTCGGGATGTTTACGCCAGCAATACGTGCCACGCGGGAGCTTCCTTTCGTTGCGGTTCCGTAATCCCAGAACCTTTTTTCACAACACGGGCCGAATGCCCGCGTGCATCAAAAACAAAACACGCCCCGATCATGAGGCGCGATTCGTCTGTCGAGAGTTTCGCCTAAGTCCTTTTCAAGATGACGTCAAGGGGCCACCTTCATCATTCGGCCAAAGCGGCTGCCACACCCCCACTCAGGCGTCAAGAACGGTCTCAATCGCTTGCGAAACGGCATCCATTTCGTCCATCGCGTCCACAACATTCAGACGGTCTTTGGCGTGGTAATAGCCCAACAGCGGCGATGTCTGTTTGTAATAGGACATCAGACGCGCGCGCAATGCGTCTTCGGTGTCATCTGCGCGGCGCACAAACTCGGTGCTGCCACAAACATCGCACACACCGTCAACACGGGTCGGCCGCGTAGTATCGTGATACACCTCGCCGCAGGATGCACAGGAAAACCGCCCCGTGATCCGCGAGACGAGTGCAGCATCATCGACACGCAGCTCGATGACGTGGTCAATCTGCTCACCGCGTGCGGACAGAAGTTCCTGTAGCGCATCCGCTTGGGCCAATGTGCGCGGGAAGCCATCGAAAATAGCCCCCGCCCACTGTAGTTCGTCAAGTTTTTCGGCGATCAGACCAATAACAATCTCATCGGTTACCAACTCACCGCGCGCCATGACCTCGGCAACCTTTACGCCCATGTCAGAGCCGGAAGCCTTGGCGTCGCGCAGCAGGTCACCCGTTGACAGTTGAACCATACCACGTTCAACCACCAGACGCTTTGCCTGAGTGCCCTTCCCGGCACCCGGTGGGCCGATCAGAATAATGTTCATCGCCGCGACGGAGCCTTTGGTTTGCCATTGGTGGTGCCCCGCTTGCGCCCCTTGCCGCGCAGCTGGGATTTCTCCAACAGCCCCTCATACTGATGTGCAACCAGATGGGATTGCACGCGGTTGATCGTGTCCATCGTCACCGACACCACAATCAGAACCGATGTGCCGCCAAAGTAGAACGGGATCGCAAGTTGCCCGCGCAGAATTTCCGGCAACAGACACACCGCCGCAAGATAGATCGCGCCAACAGTGACCAGCCGGTTCACGACGTAATCCAGATATTCCTCAGTCCGCTTGCCGGGGCGAATGCCGGGAATAAACCCGTTCTGGTTCTTGAGGTTCTCGGCCACGTCTTCGGTCTTGAACGACACATTCTGCGTGTAGAAGAATGTAAAGAACACGATCATGATGGTGAAGAACGCCAGATACGCGGGCTGACCCGGCCCGAAATAGGCCAGAACCGTCGCCATCAGATCACTTTGCGAATTGCCCGAGAAGGTTGCGACAGTTGTCGGCAACAGCAGCAGCGAGGATGCAAAGATCGCGGGAATCACGTTGGCAGGGTTCACCTTGATCGGCAGATGCGAAGCACCGCCATCAAACACTTTCATGCCAACCTGACGCCGTGGATACTGGATCGTGATCTTTCGGATCGCGCGTTCCATAAAGACCACGAAGGCAATCACCGCGACCACCATTATCATCACCCCGATAATCACCGCCGGAGAAATGTCGCCTGTCCGCCCCTGACTGAGAAACTGCGCCAGTGCCGCGGGAAGTTCCGCAATAATGCCAACGAAGATGATCAGCGAGATCCCGTTGCCGATACCGCGCTCAGTGATCTGTTCACCCAGCCACATCAGGAACATTGTGCCGCCCACCAGCGTAATCACCACGGCAGAGCGGAAGAACCAGCCCGGATCTGTCGCCAGATCACCGGCTTCGAGAGAAACTGCAAGACCGTAAGACTGCCCAGTTGCCAGCATGACTGTCAGATAGCGGGTGTACTGGTTCAGCTTGCGCCGCCCCATCTCGCCCTCTTTCTTCAGCTGCTTCCACGGCTCGTACATCGCGCCCACAAGCTGCACGATAATCGCAGCCGAGATGTAGGGCATGATGCCAAGGGCGAAAATGCCCATACGGCTGATCGCACCGCCCGTGAACATGTTGAGCATGCCCCCGATACCGGATGCCGCCTCGTCCATGAACTCGCGCAGCGCCAGGCCATCAATGCCCGGCACCGGAATATATGTCCCGATGCGATAAACGATCAAAAGCCCAAGCGCAAAAAAGATGCGGCGGCGCAGATCGGTGGCTTTCGCCAGCGCCCCCCAACTTGTGTTGGCGCCAAGTGAATCAGAAGCAGATGCCATGCGCGTCTCTCTCTGTCATGTCAGCGCCGCCAGACCGGGGTACGGTCGGCGGCGCGAAATCCCGTATGCGGATGATGTAAGCGGCGAAGACGCCACTCACAACCATTATTCGGCTGCCGCCTCTTCCTTTTTCGCCACAGGGGCGAGGAATTCCACGGTGCCACCAGCTTTTTCAACGGCTTCGACCGCTGATTTCGACGCACCTGTAACTTGCAGGTTCACCTTTGTTGTGATCTCGCCCTTGGCAAGAACGCGCACACCGTCCAGCTTGCGGCGCACCAGACCAGAGGCCAGCAGCGCATCTTCGGTGATCGCGTTGGCCGCATCAAGCTTGCCATCCGTGATGAACTTCTCGATCAGACCAAGGTTCACAACAGCAAATGCCTTGCGGTTCGGCTTGTTGAAGCCGCGCTTTGGCAGACGCATATAGAGGGGCATCTGGCCGCCTTCATATGACTTGATCGCAACGCCGGAACGCGAGTTCTGACCCTTGATCCCGCGGCCACCCATCTTGCCCTTGCCAGAGCCGGGACCACGACCAACACGCATACGCTTTTTGGTTGCGCCCGGATTGTCACGAATTTCATTCAGTTTCATGTCGCTTCTCCTTTTGCCGGAACGCCCTGCCAGCGACGGATCAGGGCAACGCGGCGATGTAATTGGACCAGATAGCCCCGGACGGGTCCGGGGCCACGGTATGTGTGTAGCTTAGCCGCGCTCTTCGATGATCTGCACCATGTGCGAGATTGAATTCACCATGCCGCGCACGGAAGGTGTATCTTCCAGCTCGCGGGTGCGGTTCATCTTATTCAGGCCCAACCCAATCAGGGTTGCGCGCTGACTGGCGGGGCGACGGATCGGCGAGCCGATCTGTTTTACGACGATGGTTTTTGCCATGACTCTGTGCTCCCCTTACGCGTCTACTGTTTCGGCTTCGGGTTTGCGCAGGATATCCGCAACCTTCTTGCCGCGACGCTGTGCCACCTGACGTGGGCTGGAAGATGCACGCAGCGCGTCGAATGTAGCCCGAACCATGTTGTAGGGGTTCTGGCTGCCTTGCGACTTTGCCACGACATCTTGCAGGCCCAGCATCTCGAACACAGCGCGCATCGGACCACCGGCAATAATACCAGTCCCCGGAACGGCTGTGCGCATGATCACCTTGCCTGCGCCATGACGCCCTTCGATGTCATGATGCAGCGTGCGGCCATCGCGCAGCGGCACCCGGATCATCTGGCGCTTGGCCTGCTCGGTTGCCTTGCGAATCGCCTCGGGCACTTCTTTCGCCTTGCCCTTGCCGAAGCCCACACGCCCGCGCTGATCGCCAACCACAACGAGTGCTGCAAAGCCGAAGCGTTTGCCGCCTTTCACGGTTTTCGACACACGGTTGATCGCGACCAGACGATCGGCGAATTCCGGGTTGTCGTCGCGCTCGCGGCGGTCCCGGCGGTTATCTCTTTCTGCCATAATCGTCTCCTCAGAACTTCAGGCCGCCTTCACGCGCAGCATCGGCCAGAGCCTTTACTTTGCCGTGAAAGTGAAAGCCGCCACGATCGAAATAGCATTCCTCGACGCCGGCGGCTTTCGCACGTTCGGCAATCGCGGCACCAATCTTGGTGGCTGCGTCCTTGTTGTTGGTGCCTGCCAACCCGAAATCCTTTTCGAGTGTCGAGGCCGAAGCCAAGGTTACACCATTCGCGTCGTCGATCAGCTGAACGCTGATGTTCTTGTTCGAGCGGTGAACCGACAGGCGCGCACGCCCATTGGCCGTTTTCTTGATCTTGTTCCGTACGCGCAAGCGGCGTTTCTGGAACAGCTTTTGCTTTGTGTTCGCCATCTGTCGCGCCCTTACTTCTTCTTGCCTTCCTTACGGAAGATATATTCATCCTTGTAGCGGATACCTTTGCCCTTATAGGGTTCAGGCGAACGCCACTTGCGGATATTCGCAGCACATTCCCCAACAGCCTGCTGGTCCATGCCTTCGACAATGATCTCGGTCTGCTTCGGAACCGTCACAGAAATGCCCTCAGGCACTGTAAAGATCACTTCGTGGCTGTACCCTAGCGACAGCTTCAGGTCTTTGCCCTGCATCGCAGCACGGTAACCAACGCCGACCAGTTCAAGCTCTTTCTTGAACCCGTCGGTCACACCCTGCGCAAGGTTCGCAACCATCGAGCGGGTCATGCCCCACTGCTGGCGCGCACGCTTGGACAGGCCGCGCGGCTTGACCGAGACCACATTGCCATCAAGAATGATATCCACATCGTCACCAGCGGTGAAGCTGCGGACGCCTTTTGGACCCTTGACCTCGATGGTCTGGCCCTTGACCTGCGCCGATACGCCCGTGGGCAGTTCGACAGGCTTTTTGCCAATACGAGACATCTCAGCCCTCCTCAGAACACACGGCAGAGCACTTCGCCGCCGACATTGGCTGCGCGTGCGCTTGCATCGGACATGACACCCTTGGGTGTCGAGACCACCGAAATACCCAGACCATTGCGGATCTGCGGGATTTCACGAACACCGGAATAGACGCGCCGACCGGGGGTCGAGATGCGCTTCAACTCGCGGATCGCGGGGTGGCCATCAGCGTATTTCAGGCTGATTTCCAGCTCCGCATGACCGGAGTCAACAGTCGCATGCTCGTAGCCACGGATGTAGCCTTCGTCTTTCAGCACATCCAGAACCCAAGCGCGAAGCTTGGACGCAGGGGTGCGTACGGTTGACTTGCCGCGCATCTGCGCGTTGCGGATGCGGGTCAGCATATCGCCGAGAGGATCGTTCATCATCTTGCGATCTCCTTACCAGCTCGACTTGACCATGCCCGGAATCTGACCCTTAGAGGCCAGATCACGCAACGCGATCCGCGAAAGTTTCAGTTTACGATAGTAGGCCTTTGGACGACCTGTCAGCTGGCAGCGGTTGTGCAAGCGCGTCTCGGACGAGTTGCGCGGCAGCTGTGCCAGTTTCAGGTTCGCTTTGAAACGCTCTTCCATCGGGCGTTCGGCATCGGCAGCGATAGCTTTCAGCTCAGCACGCTTGGAGGCATATTTTGCCACCAGCTTCTGACGCTTCTTTTCGCGCTCGACCATTGCTTTTTTAGCCATTTGATCTCTCCCTTTCGCGTCAGCTGGTGAACGGCATGTTGAAAGCTTTCAACAGCGCTTTGGCTTCGGCGTCGGTTTTCGCGGTGGTGCAGATGATCACATCCATACCCCACATCTCATCGATCTGATCGAAGTTGATTTCGGGGAATACGATGTGTTCCTTGATGCCCATGGCATAGTTGCCATTGCCGTCAAAGGACGAACCCTTCACACCGCGGAAGTCGCGCACGCGCGGCAGGGCGACGGTGATCAGACGGTCAAGGAATTCATACATGCGCTCACCACGCAGGGTGACTTTCACACCCAGAGGCATTTCTTCCCGAACGCGGAAACCCGCGATGGAATTACGCGCCTTGGTGATCACGGCTTTCTGGCCAGCAATCGCAGTCAAGTCAGCTTGCGCCGATTTGATCTTCTTGCTGTCCTTCACGGCTTCGCCGATGCCCATATTCAGCACGATCTTGTCGAGCTTCGGGATCATCATGTCGTTCTTGTAGCCGAACTCTTCTTTCAGCGCCGGACGCACTTCGTCTTTGTAGACCGTGCGCAAACGAGGGATGTAGGTTGCTACGTCAAGCATCAGATCGCCTCCCCGGTTGTCTTGGCGAAACGCACTTTCTTGTCGTCTTCCATGCGAAAACCGACGCGCGTTGCCTTGCCATTGCCATCGACCAAAGCCAGATTCGACAGTTGGATCGGCATCGCCTGTGGCAGGCGGCCGCCCTGGCTTTGCTGAGTCTGCTTTGTATGGCGGATCGAGATGTTCAGGCCATTTACGACGGCCTTGTTCTCCGCAGGCATTACACGGTCGATTTCACCGGTCTTGCCCTTGTCCTTGCCCGTCAAAACGATGACCTTGTCACCTTTTTTGAGTTTTGCAGCCATTACAGCACCTCCGGAGCGAGCGAGATGATCTTCATGAAGTTCTTCGCGCGAAGCTCACGCACTACCGGCCCGAAGATACGGGTGCCGACAGGCTCGCCAGTGTTGTTCAGAATGACCGCAGCATTGCGGTCGAAGCGAATGGCAGTGCCATCCTCGCGCCGCACTTCTTTTGCGGTACGCACAACGACTGCTTTGCGCACGTCGCCTTTTTTAACGCGGCCTTTAGGAATTGCTTCCTTGACCGATACAACGATGATGTCGCCCACGGACGCGTAACGCCGCTTGGACCCACCGAGGACCTTGATGCACTGAACTCGGCGTGCGCCAGAGTTGTCAGCTACATCCAGATTGGTCTGCATCTGGATCATTAGGTTTCTCCCGACCTTTGGGCATCATGCCCAGGGTTTCGATAAGACTGAGGGGCCAGGTTTACGCTTGCGCGTCGACCAGAACCTCCCAGCGTTTCGTTTTCGAAATCGGTGCACATTCGACAATGCGAACTGTATCACCAACCTTGAACTGGTTCAGCGGGTCGTGGGCACGGTACTTCTTCGTGCTACGAACCGTTTTCTTCATCATTGGGTGCGTGAAGCGGCGTTCGACCAGAACCGTTACGGTCTGCTCATTCTTATCGCTCGTCACCTTGCCTTGCAAAATGCGTTTGGGCATGGCCTGGCTCCTTAATTCGCCGCCGCGACGCGGGCTTTTTCGTTGAGGATGGTCGAAACGCGTGCAGCGTCACGACGGATTTTGCGGATACGGGCTGTGTTGTCCAGCTGGTTGGTCGCCTTTTGGAAGCGCAGATTGAACGCTTCTTTCTTCAGCGACACCAGCTCATCACGCAGCTGATCCGGGGTCTTGTTACGCAGATCTTCGGCTTTCATGGCCATTTCCTTCAGTCAACATTCACCGGAGAGCCCCCTGTAACAGGGTCACCCTGATTCCCGGCGGAGTATGGATGAGCGCGTCGTATAGGCGGGATACGTTCAATTGGCAAGTATCCTGCGGAAAAAGAATATGTCCCGGCCTGAGCCAAGCCGGGACATGCTGTCTGTTAGAGGTCAGCGCAGTGCGCTTACCAGTCCTCGCGTGCAACGACGCGGGTCTTGATAGGCAGTTTCATCGCTGCCAGACGCAGAGCTTCGCGTGCGATAACGTCATTGACGCCATCAATCTCGAACATCACGCGGCCCGGCTTGACCTTGGCGGCCCAGAAATCGACCGAGCCTTTACCTTTACCCATCCGCACTTCGGTCGGTTTTGACGTGACCGGAACATCGGGGAAAATACGAATCCAGACGCGACCCTGACGCTTCATGTGGCGTGTCATGGCACGGCGTGCAGCTTCGATCTGGCGTGCGGTAATCCGCTCCGGCTCGACAGCTTTCAGACCATAGCTGCCAAAGTTCAGGTCAAACCCGCCCTTTGCTTCGCCATGAATGCGGCCTTTGTGCTGTTTGCGGAACTTCGTCCGTTTTGGTTGCAACATGGTGTCTCTCCTTCAGTCGGATCAGCGACGCGGGCGCTGTGCGCCGCCGCTGTCCTGAAGTTCCTGATGCCGGCGGTCATGGGCTTGCGGATCATGTTCCATGATCTCACCCTTGAAGATCCAGACCTTCACACCGATGATCCCGTACGCGGTCTTGGCTTCGCAATGGGCGTGATCGATGTCGGCGCGCAGCGTGTGCAGCGGAACTCGACCTTCACGGTACCATTCTGTCCGCGCAATCTCTGCGCCGCCCAGACGGCCCGCAAGATTGACCCGGATACCCAAGGCACCCATGCGCATAGCGTTCTGAACAGAGCGCTTCATCGCACGACGGAAGCTGACACGACGTTCCAGCTGCTGGCAGATGCTCTCGGCCACCAGTTGGGCGTCCAGCTCGGGTTTGCGCACTTCAATGATGTTGAGGTGCAGGTCCGAGTCGGTGAGGTTGGCAAGCTTCTTGCGCAGCGTCTCGATATCCGCGCCTTTCTTGCCAATGATCACACCGGGACGTGCAGTGTGGATTGTCACACGGCACTTTTTGTGCGGACGCTCGATGATGACACGGCTGATACCGGCCTGCTTGCACTCATCATTGATGAATTCGCGGATCTTGAGATCCTCAAGCAGCAGATTGCCGTAGTCTTTGCTTTCCGCGAACCAGCGGCTGTCCCAGGTGCGATTCACCTGAAGGCGCATGCCAATCGGATTGACCTTCTGACCCATTATGCTTGCTCCTCGACCTGGCGAACCTTGATGGTCAGCTCTGAAAACGGCTTCATGATCTTGCCGAACCGGCCCCGCGCACGTGGACGGCCACGCTTCAGGACCAGGTTCTTGCCAACCCAGGCTTCTGCGACGACGAGTTCGTCCACATCCAGCCCGTGGTTGTTTTCAGCATTGGCAATCGCCGATTGCAGACATTTTTTGACGTCGCCTGCAATGCGCTTTTTCGAGAAGGTCAGGTCCGTCAGGGCCTTGTCTACCTTCTTGCCGCGGATCATGGCCGCAACAAGATTTAGCTTCTGCGGCGAAGTGCGCAGCATGCGCGTCTTGGCCATAGCCTCGTTATCGGCCACGCGGCGCGGATTTGTCTCTTTACCCATGGCTTATTTCCGTTTCGCTTTTTTGTCGGCTGCGTGACCGTAATAGGTCCGCGTCGGTGAATACTCACCGAACTTCTGGCCGATCATGTCCTCGGTCACATTGACAGGAATATGCTTCTTGCCATTATACACACCGAACGTCAGGCCCACAAACTGGGGCAGGATCGTCGAGCGGCGTGACCAGATCTTGATAACTTCATTGCGACCCGAATCGCGTGATTTCTCAGCCTTTTTCAAGACGTAAGCATCAACGAAAGGGCCCTTCCAAACTGAACGTGCCATGGATTAGCGACCCTTCTTCTTGGCGTGGCGAGACCGCAAGATATACTGATCGGTCTGCTTGTTGGAGCGCGTCTTGCGCCCCTTCGTGTCCTTGCCCCAAGGTGTCACCGGTGTACGGCCACCCGAGGTCCGGCCCTCACCACCACCATGTGGGTGATCGATCGGGTTCATTGCAACACCACGAACAGACGGGCGCTTGCCCTGATGCCGTGTGCGGCCAGCCTTGCCGAAATTCTGGTTGGAGTTGTCAGGGTTCGACACGGCACCGACCGTGGCAAAGCATTCCTGACGCACCAGACGCAATTCGCCCGAAGACAGGCGTATCTGCGCATAGCCACCATCGCGGCCGACAAATTGCGCATATGTGCCTGCCGCGCGGGCAATCTGCCCACCCTTGCCGGGCTTCATTTCGATGTTGTGCACAATCGTACCGATTGGCATGCCCGAAAACGGCATTGCGTTGCCGGGCTTGATGTCAGCTTTCACCGAAGCGAGAACCTTGTCACCAATCGCCAGACGCTGAGGGGCCAGGATATAGGCCTGCTCGCCATCTTCGTATTTGATCAATGCAATAAAGGCGGTGCGGTTCGGGTCATATTCGATCCGCTCCACAACAGCCGGAACGTCAAGCTTGCTGCGCTTGAAATCCACGATGCGATAAAGACGCTTTGCGCCACCGCCGATGCGGCGTGCAGTGATCCGTCCGGTGTTGTTCCGACCACCCGATTTGGTCAAGCCTTCAGTGAGGGCCTTGACCGGGCGACCTTTCCAAAGCTCCGAACGGTCGATCAGAACCAGCCCACGCTGGCCCGGCGTCGTCGGTTTATACGACTTGAGTGCCATGCTTTCTGTCTTCCGTCAGCTCTGGACCAATTGGTCCGGTTTCAGTCAATCGGCGCGCTATGCGCCAAATAACCAGCGGCCCCGCATGTGTCGGGGCCGCTGAGTCGTTGTGCCTATATCAAAGGCCTGTCGAGACGTCGATAGCATTTCCCTCTTCGAGGGTGACATATGCTTTCTTTACGTCACGGCGCCGTCCGGGCATGCCCTTGAAGCGCTTTACCTTGCCTTTGGTAATCGTCGTGTTCACCGCTTTCACCTTCACACCGAAGATTGCCTCGACGGCATCCTTGATCTGGGGCTTGTTCGCGTCGATCGCAACTTCGAACACCACAGCATTGGCAGCAGATGCCATTGTGGCCTTCTCAGTGATGACCGGCTTGCGGATCACGTCGTAATGTTTTGCCTGTGCGCTCATGCTAACCGAGCCTCCAGTGCTTCAAGTCCGGCACGTGTGATCACCAGAGTGTCACGGCGCAGGATGTCATAAACATTGGCCCCCATCGACGACAGCACATCAACCCCTTCGAGGTTGCGTGCGGCGCGGGCAAAATTCTCATTCACCTCTGCACCGTCGATGATCAGCGCCTTTTTCCAGCCCATATCCTTGACCGCCTTGGCCAGAACAGAGGTCTTGGCTTCTGCCATCTCTGTTGTATCCAGAACGATCAGCTTGCCGCTGCCTGCCTTTGCCGACAGCGCCATGCGCAACCCGAGGGCACGCACTTTCTTGGGCAAATCAAACGCGTGGCTGCGCGGGGTCGGACCTTTGTAAACACCACCCTTGCGGAAGATTGGCGCATTGCGGTCACCATGGCGTGCGCCACCGGTGCCCTTCTGGCGATAAATCTTCTTGGTCGAGTAGCTGGTTTCCGAGCGGGTCTTAACCTTGTGGGTACCGGCCTGGGCTTTCGCCCGCTGCCAGCGCACCACACGGTGCAGGATGTCGGCGCGAGGCTCAAGACCAAAGATGGCCTCGTTCAGCTCGATCTCGCCGGCAGCGCCTGCCTGCAGATTGACAACGTCGAGTTTCATCTCACTCGCCTTCCTTCTTCTCGGCTTCGATCGAAGCTTCGGCCTCTTTCAGGGCAGCTTCCTGCTCTGCGGCTTCAGCTTCCAACGCGGCCTGACGTGCGGCTTCTTCCTCGGCAGCAGCAGCTTCTTCAGCAGCCTTGCGTGCAGCATCAGCAGCGGATTTCAGCGCTGCTGGCAGGATGGCGTTCTCGGGGAACGGCTTTTTCACCGCATCCTTGATCGTCACCCAACCGCCACGCGAACCGGGAACAGCGCCCTTGACCATGATGAGGCCGCGGTCACTGTCGGTCTTGACGACCTGCAGGTTCTGCGTCGTCACACGGGCAGCGCCCATATGACCGGCCATTTTCTTGCCCTTGAACACCTTGCCCGGGTCCTGACACTGCCCGGTAGAGCCGTGCGAGCGGTGGCTGATCGACACACCATGCGACGCCCGAAGGCCGCCGAAGTTGTGGCGCTTCATCGCACCTGCAAAACCCTTACCAATCGACGTTCCGGCGACATCAACGAACTGACCCTCGAAGTAGTGGTCTGCTGTGATCTCTTCGCCAACTTCGATCAGGTTCTCGGCGCTGACGCGGAACTCGGCCAGCTTGCGCTTGGGCGCAACATTGGCTTTTGCGAAATGCCCGCGCATCGGCGCAGCAACGCGCTTTGCCTTTGCAGCACCGGCACCCAGCTGAACCGCCGAGTAGCCGTCCTTTTCCGCTGTGCGTTGGGCCACAACCTGCAACCCGTCAAGTTGAAGGACAGTAACGGGAATTTGCCGCCCGTCCTCCATGAACAGCCGGGTCATGCCCAGCTTCTTTGCGATAACTCCAGAGCGCATTGTCCTGGCTCCTTAAACTTTGATCTCGACATCAACCCCGGCTGCGAGGTCGAGCTTCATCAGCGCGTCCACAGTCTGAGGGGTCGGATCGACGATATCGAGAAGACGCTTATGCGTCCGAATTTCCCACTGGTCGCGCGACTTCTTGTCGATATGCGGACCACGCAGAACCGTGAACTTTTCAATCTTGTTGGGCAGCGGAATGGGACCGCGGACCTGAGCACCCGTGCGCTTGGCCGTATTGACGATTTCCTGTGTGCTGGCATCCAACACGCGGTAATCGAAGGCCTTTAGGCGGATGCGGATATTCTGACCTTGCATCTCTGACTTCCTTCGGAAGGAGTGGTGCGTGGGAACCACGCACCCTACCGTATTGATTACTGGATGATTTTCGACACAACGCCAGCGCCGACGGTGCGGCCGCCTTCGCGGATGGCGAAACGCAGCTTCTCTTCCATCGCGATGGGGGCGATCAGCTCAACCGTGAATTTCAGGTTGTCGCCGGGCATCACCATCTCGGTGCCTTCGGGCAGTTGAACCGTGCCGGTCACATCTGTCGTGCGGAAGTAGAATTGCGGACGATAGTTCGCAAAGAACGGTGTGTGACGACCGCCTTCTTCCTTGGTCAGAATATAGGCTTCGGCTTCGAACTTGGTGTGGGGCTGAACCGATTTCGGTTTGCACAGAACTTGACCACGCTCGACATCTTCACGGCCAATCCCGCGCAGCAATGCGCCGATATTGTCGCCCGCTTCCCCGCGATCCAGCAGCTTGCGGAACATTTCCACACCGGTACAGGTCGTGGTCTTGGTGTCGCGGATACCAACGATTTCAATCGCGTCGCCCACATTGATCACGCCACGCTCCACACGGCCGGTCACAACTGTGCCGCGACCGGAAATCGAGAACACATCCTCGATCGGCATCAGGAAGGGCTGGTCAACCGCACGCTCAGGCGTGGGGATGTATTCGTCAACCGCAGCCAGAAGCGCCTTGATCGAGTTTTCGCCGATCTCGGGATCGCGGCCTTCCATCGCTGCCAGAGCAGAGCCTTTGATGATAGGGATATCGTCGCCGGGATAGTCGTAGGAGGTCAGCAGCTCGCGGATCTCCATTTCGACCAGTTCCAGCAGCTCTTCGTCATCCACCTGATCGACCTTGTTCATGTAGACAACCATGAACGGAATGCCGACCTGACGGCCCAGCAGGATGTGCTCGCGTGTTTGCGGCATGGGGCCATCGGCGGCGTTCACAACCAGAATAGCACCATCCATCTGCGCCGCACCGGTGATCATGTTTTTCACATAATCGGCGTGGCCGGGGCAATCGACATGCGCATAGTGGCGCGCATCGGTTTCATATTCGACATGCGCAGTCGAAATCGTGATACCGCGTGCTTTCTCTTCGGGGGCGCCATCAATCTGATCATAGGCCCGGAAATCGCCGAAATACTTGGTGATCGCCGCTGTCAGCGTTGTCTTGCCGTGGTCCACGTGACCAATCGTCCCGATATTCACGTGCGGTTTATTGCGTTCAAACTTTTGCTTTGCCATGATGGCTACTCCTCAGTCTTGTTGGGTGCGGTGGCGCAGGCCACCCTACAGGTTGTGGTAGGGCGGGGCTTGCCCCCGCCGCACCGATCAGGCGAATTTCTTCTGGATCTCGTCCGAGACGTTTTGCGGCACAGGCTCGTAATGGTCGAACTGCATGGTGAAGTTTGCACGACCCGATGACATTGAGCGCAAGGTGTTGATGTAGCCGAACATGTTGGCCAGCGGTACGAACGAGTTGATCGCAATCGCATTACCGCGTTGTTCCTGCCCGGTCACCTGACCACGACGTGATGTGAGATCGCCAATGATCGACCCGGTGTATTCTTCCGGGGAAACCACTTCGACTTTCATCATCGGCTCAAGCAATTTCGCGCCAGCTTTTCTGAGGCCCTCGCGCATTGCCATCCGTGCTGCGATTTCAAACGCCAGCACCGACGAGTCAACATCGTGATACTTGCCGTCAAGCAGAGCAACCTTGAAGTCGATCACCGGGAAACCAGCCAGCGGACCGCTATCCATAACCGACTTGATGCCCTTTTCGACGCCCGGCACATATTCCTTGGGAACTGTACCACCAACAATCTTGGACTCGAAGCTATAGCCCTCGCCCGCCTCAGTGGGTGCGATTTGCAGCTTCACTTCGGCGAACTGACCAGACCCACCCGACTGCTTCTTGTGGGTATAGGTGTGTTCGATCTTGTGGCTGATCGTTTCACGATACGCCACTTGTGGTGCACCGATATTGGCCTCGACCTTGAATTCGCGCTTCAGGCGATCGATCAGAATGTCGAGGTGCAACTCGCCCATGCCCTTCATGATGGTCTGGCCCGATTCAATATCGGTTTCCACCCGGAAAGAGGGGTCTTCTGCTGCAAGACGTGCCAGACCCTGGCTCATCTTTTCCTGGTCATTCTTGGTCTTGGGTTCAACCGCGATTTCGATCACAGGCTCGGGGAAGGTCATGGTTTCCAGAACAACCGGGCTTTGCGCGTTACACAGCGTGTCACCGGTGGTTGTTTCTTTCAGACCAGCAAGCGCAATAATGTCGCCAGCCGCCGCCCAATCGATTTCCTCACGTGCATTGGAGTGCATCATCATCATGCGGCCAACACGCTCTTTTTTTCCTTTGGTCGCGTTCAGAATCTGGTCACCCTTGGCGATCACACCCGAATACACACGTGTAAAGGTCAAAGTGCCCACGAAGGGGTCATTCATGATCTTGAACGCCAGCCCTGCAAAGGGATCGTCATCTTTTGCGGAACGCGGAATGTTACGAGTCTCTGTCTCGTCGCTTGGGTCGAAACCCATGTATGCGGCAACGTCCAGCGGGCTGGGCAGATAGTCGATCACTGCGTTCAACAGCGGCTGAACACCCTTGTTCTTGAACGCGGAGCCTGTGCAAACGGGCACAAAATCAAGCGCCAGCGTGCCCTTGCGGATCAGACGACGCAGGGTGGCCTGATCAGGCTCTTCGCCTTCAAGATAGGCTTCCATGACAGCGTCATCTTGGTCCACGATGATTTCGATCATCGAAGCGCGCCATTCGTCGGCCATATCTTTCAGGTCGTCACGGATTGGCTGACGGGTCCAGCTTGCGCCAAGATCCTCGCCTTTCCATGTCCATTCTTCCATCTCGATCAGATCGATGATGCCTTCGAGCTGATCTTCTGCACCAATGGGCAACTGAACAGGCAGAGGGGTCGCGCCGGTGCGGTCCTTGATCATCTTCACGCAGTTGAAGAAATCAGCGCCGATTTTGTCCATTTTGTTGACGAACACAATCCGCGGAACCTTGTAGCGGTCGGCCTGACGCCAGACAGTTTCGGTCTGCGGCTCTACGCCGGCATTGCCGTCCAGCAAGCAGATGGCGCCATCGAGAACAGCGAGCGAACGCTCGACTTCGATGGTGAAATCCACGTGTCCGGGGGTGTCGATGATGTTGAAGCGATGCTTCTCACCCATAGGGGTGGCGCCATCCATCGTCTTTTCCCAGAAGGTCGTTGTCGCAGCCGAGGTGATCGTGATGCCACGTTCTTGCTCTTGCTCCATCCAGTCCATGGTGGCAGCGCCATCATGAACTTCGCCGATCTTGTGCGATTTGCCGGTGTAAAACAGGATGCGCTCGGTCGTCGTGGTTTTTCCAGCGTCGATATGCGCCATGATCCCGAAATTACGGTAGCGTTCAAGGGGGTATTCGCGTGCCATGATAATTGTCCTCAGGCTTGCAGGTTGGCGGGAAGTTACCAGCGGTAGTGGCTGAACGCCTTGTTGGCATCGGCCATCTTGTGCGTATCTTCACGCTTCTTGACGGCAGAACCGCGCGAGTTCACGGCATCGACCAGTTCACTGGCCAGACGTTCTTCCATGGTGTTCTCGTTGCGGGTCCGTGCGGCTTTGATCAGCCAACGGATTGCCAGAGCTTCGCGGCGCGACGGGCGGACTTCGACAGGCACCTGATAGGTGGCACCGCCAACGCGACGCGAACGAACTTCAACCGATGGCTTGATGTTCTCAAGCGCCTCGTGGAACACTTCGATCGGAGCGCGCTTAAGCTTGCTCTCGACCCGGTCCATCGCGTTATACACGATTGATTCTGCGACCGACTTTTTACCGTCGATCATCAGATTGTTCATGAACTTGGACAGAACCATGTCACCAAACTTGGCGTCAGGCAGGATTTCGCGCTTTTCAGCGGCGTGACGACGAGACATCTGATTCTCTCCTTACTTCGGACGCTTCGCGCCATATTTTGAACGGCGCTGCTTACGATCCTTGACGCCCTGGGTATCCAGAACACCGCGCAGGATGTGATAGCGGACACCCGGAAGGTCTTTTACGCGACCGCCGCGGATCAGCACGACCGAGTGCTCTTGCAAGTTATGCTTTTCACCGGGGATATAGCTGATGACCTCATACCCGTTGGTCAGGCGCACTTTGGCGACTTTCCGCATGGCCGAGTTCGGCTTCTTTGGTGTTGTTGTATAGACGCGCGTGCAAACGCCGCGTTTCTGGGGGCACTGCTCCAGATGCTGCGACTTGGAGCGCTTGATTTTCGGCTGCCGCGGCTTGCGGATCAGCTGTTGGATCGTTGGCATTCCGGTTCTTCCCGTTTCAACCCGTGTTACACGGCGCTTTCGCGCCTCTCTCGTGCGCGCTCAGGCCGCTATGGCAGAACGCATGAAACCGCTTGCGTCCCAAGCAAGGGACGCCGCGGTGGAATTTCAGAGGATCGGGGCATTTCAACCCGGATCATGACCACTACAAATCTGAGCCCTGGAGCCTCGCAGCGCAATGCCACTTGGTCAGGTAGCGTGCCGTATAGGGGGAGTCGCAGGGGTTGTCAACAGCTGCTAATCCGGTCGCGCATGGTGGTGCAAAGCACGCTGCATCCGATGTTCGCGGTACAGTGTATAAACCCCTGTGGCAACGATAACCGCACTGCCCACAAAGGTCAGCGTGTCGGGCCATTCGTCGAAAACCAGCCACCCCGCGACAAGCGCAAACAGCAACGCTGCATAGCGAAATGGCGCGGCAAATGTCAGCTCGCCCACCCGCATTGCAAGGATGACCAGAATATAGCCCGCGATGATGAATCCCGTCGCCCCCATCAGCCAGACCCAGCCAAGCGCACTGGGCATGACCCATATCTCGGTCACGCTGCCAAGCCCGCCAAACACCGTAACACCGCATGACGCCGCAAAGGCCACCAACACCGAAGGCATGGACCGCCCCAGCATGCGCGTGGTCAGATCACGGACGGTGATCATCGCCACAGCCATCAGCGCCGAGATAGAATAAAGCGTAAACCCCTCGGCCCCTGGTCGGATAATCACCAACACACCGCAAAACCCTATTAGAATCGCGGACATGCGCCGCCATCCCAAGGGTTCGCGCAGAAACAGAAAAGCTGCCAGTGCAACTGTCAGCGGGATGACTTGCAGAATTGCCGTCAGGTTCGCAATCGGCATGTTGAACAGGGCGGTCAGGAAAAAGAAGGCAGCCGCCGCCTCGGATAATGATCGCAGCGCCACCAATCCGAAATCGCGCCGCACCAGCCCCGCCAATTGCGCGCGCACACGCCACAGCATCAGCCCGAAGAAAACCGTCACGGTCACACCGCGCAAAAATAGTATCTGAAACATGGGCAATTCAGCGGCCAGCAGCTTCAGAAACACATCATTGATAGTATAGGCCCCTGTGCCCAGCATCATGAACAGGGCGGCGCGAAAGTTATCGTCTTTCATGGGGGCATCTTATGGCTTCAATGCCAGAAGTTCAGCGCGTGTGAAGGGAAAATGCGTCGCCAGAATCCGGTCCAGATCATGGTCGGAATATTTCGGCTTTTCACCCGATACCAGCGCATCCGAATCATTGTCGCGGTGCACTGTGCGGATGAACCGCGGGGTCAGCGCCTCGGTATAGCAGTTCCAACGGGTATGCACCCGGCGGTGGTCGGTTGAAAAAATGGTCGGGCGCGCGCCCACTGGCGCAATCATCCCCATGCCGATGCCAAGCGGCAGTTTCTCGATCACACCGAACAGGCGGTTGCCTTGGTCCGACAATTCCAGAAACAGGCCATTGTTGAAACAGATCACCGCAGGGCTGTTGGCGGGGCCAAGGGCGGCCACCTGAGGCGCGACATGTTTTTGCGCGGCGATACAGTCGCGGCCAAGCGCATCATCATCGTCCAGCCGAACCGAGATTACATGCGTAGCGTCGGGGTTCAGGCAGGCATCCATCGCAAGTTTGGTGGATTTGTAATTGTTATGCGGCGGCAATGCGATCAGCCGTGCATCGCGCAAAGGGGCAACCAGACGCGACAGCCGCGCGCGCGCATCCGATGGAAAGTCGTCACCGATCAGCACGGCAAGGGTGAAATCATCATCCGTCTGCGCCAGCAGCGATGGCAGGGTCAGCGCCTCGAACAATTGAAACCTGCGCGCCAGCCGGTCAGGGTCATACAGCGTGCCACGGATTGCGCCCAACCCCTGTGCGCTGATCTTGAACCCAGCGTCGGCGACATAGGAAAACCGGATAACGACAATGACCTGCGCGCGCATGAATAGGTGCACCTAACATCTATCTGAAAGTCGCCCAGCATTGCCCCAGCGCCCACCAAATGAAAAGCCCCCACAGCATTTTTGCTGCGGGGGCCATTCAGTTTTCAATCAAGCAGTGCTTAGTCCGGCTTTTTGCCAAAGACCTTATCCGCTTCCGACATCTCGACAGGCTCTGGCGCGGCCAGTGCGGCGGCGGCTTCTGCCTCGGCGCGCCGTGCATCCAGAACCTTGCGATCCCGATCTGCTGCAACCTGACGCACCTTGGTGACGACACCGCCTGTACCAGCCGGGATCAACCGGCCGACGATGACGTTTTCCTTCAGGCCAACCAGATGGTCCCGCTTGCCCTGCACCGAAGCTTCGGTCAGCACGCGCGTTGTTTCCTGGAACGAGGCCGCCGAGATGAAGCTGCGGGTCTGCAACGACGCCTTGGTGATCCCCAGAAGGATCGGCTCGCCCCGTGCAGGTGCCAGCTTATTTGCCACAGCCTTTTCGTTCATCTCGTCGAACTCGGCCTTGTCGACATGCTCGCCTTTCAGCAGCGTGGTTTCACCACTATCAAGGATCTCCCACTTCTGCAGCATCTGCCGCACGATCACCTCGATATGCTTGTCGTTGATCTTCACGCCTTGCAGGCGGTAGACGTCCTGCACTTCGTCGATCAGGTAGTTTGCAAGCGCCTCGATGCCGAGGATGCGCAGAATGTCATGGGGGGCGGGGTTGCCATCCATGATGTAGTCGCCGCGCTGGACGAAATCACCTTCCTGAACAGGAATGTGCTTGCCCTTTGGTACCAGATATTCCGAAGGCTCCAAGCTGTCATCGGCAGGCTGGATCTTGATGCGGCGCTTGTTCTTGTAGTCCTTCTCGAAGCGGACATAGCCGTCAATTTCACAGATGATGGCGTGATCCTTGGGACGACGTGCTTCAAACAATTCGGCCACACGCGGCAGACCACCGGTGATGTCCTTGGTCTTGGCACCTTCGCGCGGAATACGCGCAACCACGTCACCGGCCAGAACATCCTGCCCGTCTTCGACAGACAGAACCGCGTCAACCGACATCTGATAGGTGATCGGGTTGCCTTGCTCGTTGCGCACAGGCTCGCCGCTTTCCGCGTCCATCAGAATGACCTCTGGCTTGAGGTCACCACCTTTGGGCACGGAACGCCAATCGGTCACGATCTTCTGTGTCATGCCAGTTGCATCATCGGTTTCATCACGGACAGACAGACCGGGAATAAGATCGACAAAGCGCACGCGGCCTGTGGTTTCGGCGATGATTGGCAGGGTGTAAGGGTCCCATTCAAACAGCTTCGCGCCACGCTCGACCTGTGCACCATCCTTGACGAACAGCTTGGAGCCGTAGCCAGGCTTGAAGGTTGCACGCTCGACATTGTTGTCATCGATAATCACAACCTGCATCGAGCGGCCAGAGACGATCAACTCGCCCGCAGCATTCTCGATGGTCTGTGCCTTGCGCATTTCGATCCGGCCCGGAGCATTCGCTTCCTGGAAGGATTGGCTGCCACCCTGCGCAATACCGCCAATGTGGAACGTCCGCATTGTCAACTGTGTGCCCGGCTCGCCAATCGACTGTGCCGCAATAATGCCCACGGCCTCGCCCTTATTGACCAATGTGCCGCGTGCAAGGTCGCGCCCGTAGCACTTGGTACACACACCTTCTTCGGCTTCACATGTCAGCGGCGAGCGGATCTTGACTGTCGCAATCCCCGCCATTTCGATCATGTCGGCTTCGCGTTCTTCGATCAACGTATTGCGCGCCACAAGGATTTCACCTGTTGCCGGATCGGTCACATCTTCGGCCGCAACACGGCCCAAAACGCGCTCTGCCAACGAGGCGACCACTTCACCGTCATTCACCGCAGCTTGCGCTGTAATGTACAGATCGGTTCCGCAATCATCGATACGCACGATGCAATCCTGCGCCACGTCCACCAGACGCCGCGTCAGATAGCCCGAGTTGGCTGTCTTCAGCGCCGTATCAGCCAGACCTTTACGCGCACCATGGGTCGAGTTGAAGTATTCAAGAACGGTCAGGCCTTCCTTAAAGTTCGAGATGATCGGCGTCTCGATGATCTCACCATTCGGCTTGGCCATCAGACCACGCATCCCGCCCAACTGCTTCATCTGCGCAGGTGAACCACGCGCACCCGAGTGCGACATCATGTAGACCGAGTTCGGTTCCAGTTCGCGGCCTTCGGCGTCGCTGCGCACGGCTGAAATCTCGCCCATCATGGCGTTTGCCACAGCGTCCGAACATTTCGACCAAGCGTCGACGACCTTGTTGTACTTCTCGCCCTGCGTGATCAGACCATCAAGATATTGCTGTTCGAATTCCTTGACCTGATCGCGGGTTTCGCCAACCAGCACCCATTTTGAATCCGGGATCAGCATGTCGTCCTTACCAAACGAAATGCCTGCGCGGAACGCTTCGCGGAACCCAAGGCTCATGATCTGGTCGCAGAAGATGACCGACTCTTTCTGGCCGCAATAGCGGTAGACATTGTCGATGACTGTCTGCACGTCTTTCTTGCGCAGCAACCGGTTAACCAGATCAAACGGCGCTTTCGCGTTCATGGGCAGCAATGCACCAAGACGCAGACGGCCCGGTGTTGTCTCGAACCGGCGCAGCACTTCGTTGCCATCTTCGTCAATCTGCTTGACCCGGCACTGAATCTTGGCATGCAGATGCACTTCATCTGCCGCCATGGCATGCTCGACCTCTTCGATCGAGGAGAAGATCATGCCTTCGCCCTTCATGCCTTCGCGCTGCATCGAGACGTAATACAGACCCAGAACCATATCCTGCGACGGAACAATGATCGGTGCGCCGTTTGCAGGCGACAGAACGTTGTTTGTCGACATCATCAGCACACGCGCCTCGAGCTGGGCTTCCAGCGAGAGGGGAACGTGAACAGCCATCTGGTCGCCGTCAAAGTCGGCGTTAAAGGCCGAACAGACCAGCGGGTGAAGCTGGATTGCCTTGCCTTCAATCAGGATCGGCTCGAACGCCTGAATGCCCAGACGGTGCAGCGTGGGCGCACGGTTCAGCAGAACCGGATGCTCGCGGATAACCTCGTCCAGAATATCCCAGACTTCGGGGCGTTCCTTTTCGACCAGTTTCTTGGCTTGCTTGACGGTCGAGGACAGACCCTTCGCTTCAAGCCGCGAATAGATAAACGGCTTGAACAGCTCCAACGCCATCTTCTTGGGCAAGCCACATTGATGCAGCTTCAGTTCCGGCCCGGTCACGATGACCGAACGGCCCGAAAAGTCGACCCGCTTGCCGAGCAAGTTCTGACGGAAACGGCCCTGCTTGCCTTTCAGCATGTCAGACAGCGATTTCAGCGGGCGCTTGTTGTTGCCAGTGATGACGCGGCCACGACGGCCATTGTCAAACAACGCATCAACCGATTCCTGCAACATGCGCTTCTCGTTACGCACGATGATATCGGGCGCCCGCAATTCGATCAGGCGTTTCAGACGGTTGTTGCGGTTGATGACGCGGCGATAGAGGTCATTCAGATCCGAGGTCGCAAAGCGGCCACCATCCAGCGGCACCAGCGGGCGCAGTTCTGGCGGAATGACCGGCAGCACAGTCAGCACCATCCATTCCGGGCGGTTGCCGGATTCGATGAAATGCTCGACCACTTTCAGCCGCTTGATGATCTTCTTGGGCTTCAATTCGCCCTTGGCTTCTTTCAGCTCCTCGCGCAGGCGGGTCGCTTCATCCTCAAGGTCGATATTGGATAGCATTTCGCGGATCGCTTCGGCACCGATATTGGCGGTGAACGCATCTGCGCCATACTGGTCCTGTGCATCCATGAACTCTTCTTCGTTCATCAACTGGCCGTAAGTCAGGTCTGTCAGGCCCGGCTCAATCACGACGTAGTTTTCGAAATACAGAATGCGTTCCAGATCGCGCAGTGTCATATCCAGCATCAGGCCGATCCGTGACGGAAGCGACTTCAGAAACCAGATATGCGCAACTGGGGCGGCCAGTTCGATATGGCCCATGCGCTCGCGGCGCACTTTTTGCAGCGTGACTTCGACACCGCATTTCTCGCAGACAACGCCGCGATATTTCATGCGCTTATATTTGCCGCACAGACATTCATAGTCCTTGATCGGACCAAAGATGCGCGCGCAGAACAGCCCGTCGCGTTCTGGCTTGAACGTGCGGTAGTTGATCGTCTCGGGCTTTTTGATCTCGCCATAGGACCAAGACAAAATGCGCTCGGGCGAAGCCAACGACACGCGGATTTGGTCAAACGTCTTGGTTTGAGCCATTGGGTTGAACGGGTTTGTGGTCAGTTCCTGGTTCATGATCTTTTCCTTGAAAGGCTCGGAATGGGGGCGGCTTTGGATGCGTGAAAACCACGCACCCTACCGGAATTGGGCAGGGTGCGTTGGCGCGCGCAGCGTCAGCCCTCCTCCTCCGAATCCAGGAGTTCCATATTCAGGCCGAGGCCGCGAACTTCCTTAACCAACACATTGAAGGATTCAGGTACGCCAGCTTCGTAATTGTCCTCGCCCTTGACGATCGATTCATAGACCTTGGTCCGGCCTGCCACATCGTCCGACTTGACGGTCAGCATTTCCTGAAGGGTATAGGCGGCCCCATAAGCCTCCAAGGCCCAGACCTCCATTTCCCCAAGACGCTGGCCACCGAACTGCGCTTTACCACCCAGAGGCTGCTGCGTGACCAGGCTGTAAGGCCCGGTCGAGCGCGCGTGCAGCTTGTCATCGACAAGGTGGTGCAGCTTGAGCATGTATTTCACACCCACAGTGACATTACGCGCGAATTGCTCGCCCGTGCGACCATCGAACACCATCGACTGGCCTGAGGTGTCAAACCCTGCCCGTGTCAGGGCATCATTGACATCCACCTCTTTGGCGCCGTCAAAGACGGGCGTGCCAATCGGCACCCCGCGCGTGACAGTCGAAGCCGACTCGATCAGGTGCTCTTCATCCATGCCCTCGAACACTTCGGCATAGAAATCGTCGCCATAGCCGATGCGCATCGCTTCGCGCACAGGCGTCATATCACCAGAACGGCGATACTCCTTGAGCGACTCGTCGATGCTGAGGCCAAGGCCACGCAGGGCCCAACCCATATGGGTTTCCAGAATCTGACCCACATTCATGCGCGACGGCACACCCAGCGGGTTCAGCACCAGATCGACCGTTGTGCCATCGGCAAGGAACGGCATGTCCTCTTCCGGCACAACCTTCGAGATGACGCCCTTGTTGCCGTGGCGGCCCGCCATCTTGTCACCCGCCTGAAGCTTGCGCTTCACGGCGACAAAGACTTTGACCATCTTCATCACGCCCGGTGGCAGATCATCGCCGCGACGGACCTTTTCGACCTTGTCGTCGAACCGGGCCTGCAACTGGCGCTTTTGCTGGTCATAGAGCGCATTCAGCGCCTCGACTTCCTGTGCTTCGGTTTCATCGGCCAGCGCAAGCTGCCACCACTGACCACTGCTGAGCGTTTCCAGCAGGTCTGCGTTGATTTCAGCATTGGGCTTAACGCCTTTGGGGCCTTTTACAGCCACCTTGCCAAGGATCAACTGACGCAGACGCCCGTAGATGTTGCGCTCCAGGATTTCCAGCTCGTCATCGCGGTCGCGTGACAGGCGTTCAATCTCTTCCCGCTCGATCTGAAGGGCGCGCTCGTCTTTCTCCACACCGTGGCGGTTAAAGACGCGCACTTCCACGATTGTGCCATACGCACCCGGCGGCAAGCGCAGCGATGTGTCGCGCACATCGGACGCTTTTTCACCAAAGATCGCGCGCAGCAGCTTTTCTTCCGGTGTCATCGGGCTTTCGCCCTTGGGCGTAACCTTGCCCACCAGAATGTCGCCTGCCTGCACTTCGGCACCCACATAGACGATGCCTGCTTCATCCAGATTGCGCAGGGCTTCTTCGCCCACATTCGGGATATCGCGCGTAATCTCTTCTGGCCCAAGCTTGGTGTCACGCGCCGCGACCTCGTATTCGTCGATATGAATCGAGGTGAAGACGTCATCCTTCAGGATGCGCTCGGAAATCAGGATCGAGTCCTCGTAGTTGTAGCCATTCCACGGCATAAAAGCTACGACCACGTTACGGCCCACAGCCAGTTCGCCCATGTCGGTACATGGACCATCGGCAATGATTTCACCGCGGGTCACGTGATCGCCCACCTTGACCAGCGGACGCTGGTTGATGCAGCTTGACTGGTTCGAGCGTTTGAACTTGCGCATACGGTAGATGTCGACACCCGGTTCGCCCGGTTCCAGCATCTCGGTTGCGCGCACAACGATACGCTGTGCATCGACCTGATCGATGACACCCGCACGACGCGCCATAAAGGCAGCGCCGGAATCGCGTGCAACAATGCCCTCGATGCCCGTCCCCACAAGCGGAGCATCCGCCTGTAGCAATGGCACCGCCTGCCGCATCATGTTCGAGCCCATCAGCGCGCGGTTGGCGTCATCGTTTTCCAGAAACGGAATAAGCGAGGCCGCGACCGAGACAAGCTGTTTCGGCGACACGTCGATCAGATCGACAGAGTCGGACGGGTTGAGCATGAAATCCCCACCCTTGCGCGTGCTGACCAGATCGTTGACGAAACGCATGTTTTCATCAAGCGTCGCATTGGCCTGCGCAACAGTGTGGCGCTGTTCTTCCGTTGCCGAAAGATAGACCACTTCATCTGTGACCTGTCCGTTATCGACTTTGCGATAAGGTGTTTCGATAAAGCCGTATTTGTTGACCCGTGCGAAAGTGGCCAGAGAGTTGATCAGACCAATGTTCTGACCTTCCGGTGTTTCAATCGGGCAGACGCGACCATAATGGGTTGGGTGCACGTCGCGCACCTCAAAGCCTGCACGTTCGCGCGTCAGACCACCTGGCCCAAGCGCCGAGAGGCGGCGCTTGTGGGTGACTTCCGACAGCGGGTTGGTTTGGTCCATGAACTGCGACAACTGGCTGGAGCCGAAGAATTCACGCACCGCCGCGGCTGCGGGCTTGGCGTTGATCAGATCCTGCGGCATGACCGTGTCAATCTCGACCGAGGACATGCGCTCGCGGATTGCGCGCTCCATGCGCAGCAGGCCAACGCGGTACTGGTTTTCCATCAATTCGCCAACAGACCGGACGCGGCGGTTGCCGAGGTGGTCAATATCATCAACCTCGCCCTTGCCGTCGCGCAGCTCTGTCAGCCCACGGATACAGGCCACGATATCTTCATGGCGCAAGGTGCGCAGGGTGTCCGGCGCATCCAGTTGCAGGCGCATATTCATCTTGACGCGACCGACAGCCGACAGATCGTAGCGTTCGGAATCGAAGAACATCTGATCAAACAGCGCCGAGGCCGTGTCAACGGTCGGCGGCTCGCCCGGACGCATGACGCGGTAGATATCCATCAGCGCGTTGTCACGGCTCCAGTTTTTGTCGGCAGCCATGGTGTTGCGGATATAGGGGCCAACATTGACACCGTCGATATCGAGAACGTCAATCTCAGTGATGTCATTGTCCAGCAGCACTTTCAGTGTGCCGCCTTTGACTTCGCCATCCTTGTCCAGTTCCCATGTCAGCTCGTCACCGGCTTCGACATAGATCTCGCCGGTCTGCTCGTTGATGATGTCCCGTGCGACATAGCGCCCAAGGATACCTTCAAACGGGACCAGCAGGTTCTTGACCTTGCCTTCGTCAATCAGTTGCTTGACGGCGCGCGGCGTCATCTTGTCGCCAGCCTTGCAGATCACTTCGCCGGTTGCAGCATCGACCACGTCCATCGTTGGACGGGTGCCACGCACACGTTCGGGGAAGAACTTTGTGACCCAGCCCTTGTTCTTTTTCAACGAATAGGAAACCGTGTCGTAATAGGCGGCCATGATCTGGTTCTGATCCATGCCCAAGGCATAGAGCAATGTGGTCACAGGCAGTTTGCGGCGACGGTCGATGCGCGCAAAGACATTGTCTTTTGCGTCAAACTCGAAATCCAGCCAAGACCCGCGATAGGGAATGATGCGGCACTGGAACAACAGCTTGCCCGAGGAATGTGTCTTGCCCTGATCGTGGTCAAAGAACACACCGGGTGAGCGGTGCATCTGGCTGACGACCACGCGCTCGGTGCCATTGACCACAAATGTGCCATTGGGTGTCATCAGGGGCATATCGCCCATGAATACGTCTTGTTCCTTGATATCCTTGACCGACTTCGCACCAGTGTCTTCGTCGACATCAAACACGATCAGACGCAGCGTCACCTTCAGGGGTGCGGCGTAGGTCATGTCGCGCTGCATGCATTCGTCAATATCGTATTTTGGCTTTTCCAGATCGTATTTCACGAATTCCAGCGTCGCGGTTTCGTTAAAATCCTTGATCGGGAAAACCGACTGGAAAACACCCTTGATGCCTTCGCCGTCAAGCGGCGTGTCCGCATCGCCAGAGCGGAGGAACAAATCATAAGAAGATCTTTGAATCTCAATCAGATTCGGCATTTCCAGAACTTCCCGGATCTTGCCGAACATCTTGCGGATACGTTTCTGGCCTACATAGTTCTGAGCCATGCGCGTCATCACCTTTCCTGGTCTTCGCGGGCGGGCAGGCTGTTGGGCATCAGCCGCCGGCCGCTTGCGAAATGGGGTGTGGCTCTATTCCTGCAAACCCTCCCACAGGTTTGCTCCCGAGCCGATCACTTTCCCTGGACAAGGCTTTAGCAGCTAAGCTTTTGTAAAGCCCTGTCCAGAAACAGTGACAAACTGGGACCGGAGAAATCCGGTCCCAGTTCTATTTTCAAAGGGTTGAGATGCAGCGCATCTCGCCCGATTACTTGAGTTCGACCTTAGCGCCAGCGTCTTCAAGCTTCTTCTTGATCTCTTCTGCTTCCTCTTTAGGTGCAGCTTCCTTGACAGCTTTGCCACCAGCTTCGACCAGATCCTTGGCTTCTTTCAGACCAAGACCGGTGATGCCGCGAACTTCTTTGATGACAGCAATTTTGTTTGCGCCAGCTTCAAGCAGGATCACGTCGAATTCAGTCTTTTCTTCAGCAGCTTCGCCTGCATCGCCAGCAGGGCCTGCCATCATGACAGCGCCGCCAGCAGCGGGCTCGATGCCATATTCGTCTTTCAGGATTGTTTTCAGTTCCTGAGCTTCGAGCAGCGTGAGGTTCACGATTTGCTCTGCAAGTGCTTTAAGATCAGCCATTGTATCGTTCCATTCTGTTCAGGTTTGAGTGTCCGACGCGGGCGCGTTCACGCCACACGGGCCGAAGGTTGCTTATGCCGCTTCGCGTTCCTCGAGTGTCGTGAGGATACTCGCAATGTTTGAAGCAGGGGCGCCAATCGCACCGGCAATGTTCGAGGCAGGGGCACCGATGCAACCCACGATCGAAGAAATAAGCTCTTCGCGTGAGGGCATAGCTGCCACAGCTTTTACACCAGCCGGGTCAAGTGCCGACTCGCCCATTGCACCACCAAGAACCACAAGCTTCGGGTTCTTCTTGGCGTAATCCTCGACCACTTTTGCCGCAGCAACAGGGTCTTCGGAATAGGCGAGAACAGTCATACCTGTCAGTAGGCCACCGATACTTGCACAGGGCTTTCCTTCAAGGGCGATTTTGGCGAGCTTGTTCTTGGCGACGCGTACAGCCCCACCCGCTTCGCGCATTTGCGCACGCAGGGCCTGCATCTCAGCAACCGTGAGGCCAACGTATTGTGCTACCACAACCACGCCAGAGCTTTCGAAGATTTGGCCGAGTTCCTCGACCACTTTCTCTTTTTGGGCTCTATCCACAGGGTCTCTCCAATTATCGGAGGGTTTCCCCTCCGGCTCGTTTCGCCAGACTTGCGTCTGACATTAGGTCCGAACGGGCCTTCCCAATGTCGCCCGAGGAAATCCCCGGAAATCGAATTGTTCCACTCCCGTCTCAGGCAGGATTTATGATGAACGCCATCACCCACCGTCTCGGACGAATCATCCAAGGCGACAGACTTGCATCTGCAACCTAGACGGGCGGTTCATTAGCCCCTGTGCGCCGCAATGCCAAGGGCTAAAATGCACAGGCCGCGACGCAGGCGAAAAACTGCACGGGCTTTATCGGTCAATGCCCTGCAGCTGAGACCGATAATACTCTGCCTCAGCACGCGCTTCACGCAATCCGTCCATCGCCGCAGAGAGTTCGGCCTCGCATTGCGACAGCTGCGTTGTCAGATCACGTTCGCGTGTCTCGACATATTCTATCGCCTGATCGCGGATCGACTCGGCTTCGTTCAGCGCTTGGGCCATGCGGTCAAGTTCGCCCAAATCAGACTGGCGCACGCGCGTGAAACGATGCAAAAGCCAATTCGCAGCCCACCCCAGTGCAAAGGCGACAAACAGGATAATCGCAGTGATAATGACAAATTCAGTCCGGTTCATCTGTTTCCCTCACAACAGGTTTTAATCCTGCTTGGCCGCATTACGCAACTGTCGTTCATGTTGCACTGCTCATCTTTCCGGCCGCTCGGGCGGGCGGGGCTGCTCCCCCGCGCCGGTGGTCACGACGATTTCCAGATCTGCTTCGTCAGGCGTTTCAGCAGCGTCCCGCTCGGTGTCGGGCGCATCGCCCGTGCGTTCTTGTGTCGCTTCTGCCGCCGATTCGCCCAGCAACCTGAACTCGATGCGACGGTTCGCCTCGCGCCCCGATGCCGTTGAATTATCGGCAACGGGAAACTCTGGGCCGTAACCTTCGGCAACAAATTCCGACACCAGGATACCACGCGCGGACAGGGCCGCGACAACCGCCTCGGCGCGCTGCTGGCTAAGGCGCATATTCGTCTCTAGCCGGCCCTGACTGTCGGTGTGCCCTGCGACTTCCATCTCAAGCCGCCCGCAATCGCGCAGGATTTCGGCTATCTTGTCGATCACCCGACCGGCCCCCGACACAATAGACGCAGAGCCGGGATCGAATGTGATCTGCTGTTCTTCCAGCACCTCGGTGATCCAAGCCTCGCAGCGCGCAGGTGTGGGCCGCATGGCGACGGGATCAAACCGCTCATCATAGCGGATATTCAGGTTGAAAACCGCCCCGCGCCCAAGCTGTTCGGCCACCGCGCGCGAAATCGTGTCAGAGGCAGACGCGTCACCTGACACGCCGCTTATGTCAAACCGGTCGGCCCGCACGCGCACCTGACCATGTTCCAGTTGTGCCAGCGTATCTATCGCAAGCATTGCGCGCACGGGCCAGCCGCCGGGCAAGTCGGGGTCAAGCCGGGCATTGATACGCACTGCATTCAGCCCGAATTCTGTCCGCGCCATAGAATAGACTGCATCGCGCAATCGCTCATCCGTCAAATGCCCGCGCAGGAGGACAATACCCTCTGAATCGCGGCTGGCGACAAACTCGATTGCGTCGCCATCACGGTCCAGGCCTTCGCCGTCGGGGGGGGGCAAGCGCTGTGCATCCAGCGAAAACACGTCTGGCAACTGGCGCTCCAACTCTGCGGCGGCGCGGTCAAACTGCTCTGCTGAGACTGAATTCGGCACCACAAGCGACACATCGGTGTCCGCGATGGTGACACTGCCAGTGCCCAGCACGCCCAGTGCGTCAATCGACTCGGTTGCGGCCACCTGCCAGCGCGGTGAGGGACTGCCCAATCCGATGGTGCAATCAATAATCCCTTGCGCGCCCGCAGCCCTGCCGCTGCGCAAAATGGCGGTGCGCGCCTCGGATGTGTCCGCCGAACAGGCATCGAACCGCGCGCCCGACTCCTCTATGACGAAACGCAGTGTGAAGGGCGTCAGCACGGGGCGGGGCGCTGAGATATTGATACTGGCAATCAGGCCGCGCGGGCGCTGGCGCATCAGCTTGTCGCGCATTTCATCGCGTTGCCGGGCGCTGTCGGCCAGCCCTGTCACTTCGACCTGATCGGCGGATATGGAAATCTTGCTGGCGGGGATCGACGCCAACGCTTCCAGCCCGAAACCGACAGCCCTGTCCCAACCAAAGGGCACCGGATGACTGGCCGTCTCCAACATGTTGACGACAGAGATTTCGGGATCAATCGCTTCGATCCGGGCGATAATACCGTCGGTATCAAGACTTGTGGGAACCAGCCCGATCACCGACACATCCAGCCCATTACGCAAGATTTCCAGCAAGAAGCGCGGCGCGGCAATTTCCATCGACGGGGCGACCTGAATGTCATCAATCACACGTTCTGCCGCGACAACAGTCGAAACAGCGCTGAGCGCACGAAAGCGCGCGGCTTCGCTTTCTGCCTCGCCGCGCAGTGTCAGCAACAGCCCGTCCGTCTGCACTTCGGCCCAGTCGATTTCGCTTTCGGCAAGGACAGCATGCGCATCGCGCGCGACCACGTGTTCTATCCCGCGAACCGCAAATGTGGCGGCACCGATTGCCAGCACAATAGCCAGTGCGAAAATGCCACCCATCAGAACATACGCTTTGTATGATCCGATTTTCGCAACACGCAACCCACGCAGATTATGCGCGACATTTATCAGTCGTTCTTTCATGCCGGTCCCCTAGCGCCTTGGTGCAGTGGGCGCAATCACACGAATAAGGTGATGGCAAGAAACAGCGCAGCCAACAAGCCCGCGTCCCGGTTTGACCGGAACAGTCGCAAGCACATTTGCGTGTCATCAATGTCAAGTTTGCTAAGTTGCCAGTTCATATGCCAGCCCATTGCCCATGCCCCCGCAAGGCCCAATGACATCTTCAACGGGTCCGCCAGCGGGGCCAGCGCATAGATCACCGACAGCGACATCAGCACGACTGTGGCAATCAAGAACCCGCGCAGCCAAGTTTCTGTATTCTCGGCAAACAGGCGCGCGGTGGATTTCACGCCGATCAATTCGTCATCTTCGCGGTCCATATGGGCATAGATCGTGTCATAGAACAGCGTCCAGCTTATACCTGCCAGATACAGAAACACCGCAGGCAGGCCCAATGCGCCAGTCTGCGCCGTCCATGCCAGCAGTGCACCCCAGTTGAAGGCCAGCCCCAAAAACACCTGCGGCCACCATGTGAACCGCTTGGCAAAGGGATAAATCGCCACAAGGCCAAGCGACAATACCCCAAGGCCCACCGCCGCCCAGTTGAAGGTGATGAGGATCAGCGCCGCAACACCGGCCTGCACCCCCATCCAGATCCCAGCCTCCTTGACCGAGACTTGACCCGACGGGATCGGCCGCGACCGGGTCCGCGCCACCTTGTCGTCAATGTCGCGGTCGGTGATGTCATTCCATGTGCAGCCTGCCCCCCGCATCAGAAAGGCACCAATCCCGCAGCCCACAAAGATCCACACGGTCAGCCAGCCCGCTGTCTCGGGGAACGCTGCCGCGCCCAGAAACACCCCCCACCAGCACGGCAACAGCAACAACCATGTTCCAATGGGCCGGTCGGCGCGCGACAGGCGCAGATAGGGTTTCAGGTCGGGCGGTGCATAACGATCCACCCAATTGGCGTTATAGGCGTCAGCCACGCTGTCATCAGGGGTCGCACCCTCTGGCCTTTGGTCGTTTCCGGTCATAGTCTTGGCCTCATGGACAGCAACATCATCCGCGCGAAAATTCGCCTCTTTGTAGAGCAGGCTTTGGGTCAGGGGCAAGAGATTGCCCTGTCGCAGGCCCATGCCCATTATCTTGGCAATGTCTTGCGCAAGGGAACAGGCGCGCAAATCGCCCTGTTCAACAACCGCGATGGCGAATGGCTGGCCGAACTGACCGAGGTCGGGCGGCGGGGCGCGCAGGCTGTGTGCCTTGGCCAATCCGCCCCCCAGCGGATGCCCCCGGACCTGTGGCTTGTCTTTGCGCCCATCAAAAAGGCACGGACTGATTTCATTGTAGAAAAGGCAGCTGAACTGGGGGCGGCGCGCATTGTGCCTGTTCAGACGGAGTTCACCAATTCCGAGCGTATCCGCCAAGACCGCCTGCAAGCCCACGCGGTCGAGGCCGCCGAGCAATGCGGCGGCACATACGTGCCAGAGGTGGCCGATTTACAGCCCTTGTCGCGCCTGTTGCAGGACTGGCCCGAGGGGCGCGCGCTGATCTGGGCGGATGAAGGCTTGGCCGAAACGGTCAGCACAGCCCCCCTGCCCGCTGCCCCCGCCGCGATTCTGATCGGCCCCGAAGGCGGGTTTTCGCAGGCAGAGCGCGCGCGTCTGCGCGGCATGGCGCAGGTGCGCCCCATTGCCCTTGGCCCGCGCATACTGCGCGCCGATACGGCTGCCGTTGCCGCGCTGACACTGTGGCAAAACGCCCAAGGGGATTGGGGATGATCGCGCCGGTTCAAAACTTTCTGAACACGCGCAGGCAGTTTCAGGCACTCGCAGACGCCATAAAGACGGGTTTTCCAGATGACCCACCCGTTCTGACCCGCCTGATAAAGAGCGATGCAAAGGGCCGTGTCGCCGAAGCGCGCTGGCGCAACAAGGCGGTCATCGTCAAACAGATCGCCGCTGATGACCCTGTCGCCACACTCCGCGCGCTGGAGCAAGAACACGACCGCCTGCGCGGGGTGTTTCCCCATCGCAACCTGCATTTTGCGGCATATCTGGCAACATCCGCAGCACAGGGGCTGGCGATTCTTCCCTTCGCCCCCGGCATTCGCATTGACGAGGTGATCTGCGGCGCAGAACCGCAAACCCGGCTTGAAATCGCAACGGCCTGCGCCGCTTGGTTGGCGCGCAGCATGGAGGGGCAACGCAGTTGCGGCAGCTTCAGCCCCGATTTCTGGATTAAATCCCTGCGCCGCGAAATCGGGGGCGCTGATTTATCCGCGTCGGATGCAGCGCTGCTGAACGCGGTTGTCGTACATTTGCGCAAACTCGCCCCCGGTTTACGCGGCGGACCGGTGCCGCGCGGCCCGATTCACAGCGATTTCTCGTCGCAAAACATTTTTTGGGACACGCAGACAGCACGGCTGACGGTTTTTGATGTGCAAGGCGAGTCTATCGGCCCCATATCGCAAGATACTGCGCGACTGCTCTGCGACCTTACATTCAAGCGGCTGCGCGATACCCCCGACATCGCACTGGATCGCGGGCTATGTGCCGAGTTGCGCGCAGCCGTGATGGAAAACCCCGAACTTGACCACCCCGATCCACCCGCAGGTTTCATGGATTTCACGACCGGCTACCGGCAGGGCATGTTCTTGTTGGGCAAGCTGGATCACCATCTGGGGTATTACGCGCGTATCGGCATTCGCAACTGGTTGGAGAGCGCCCCATGTCCCTGATCCGCCCCGAACTGATTGCCCTGACAAAACGCTGGTCCGAGGTTCTGACAGGCTTGGGCGTGGCGCTGTTTGGCCTATGGGCGTTGCAGGCACGTGACAGTTTTTTCCAATTTCTCGCCATGCTTGTTATTCTGACCGGTCTTGGCATTGCCATCATCGGATGGCGTAGGCTGCGCTTTCGCCGCGCCGAGGCAGGGCCGGGCGTAGTGCAGGTGATTGAAGGCCAAATCTCTTATTTCGGGCCAGAAGAAGGCGGCTTCATCGCATTGAACGATTTGGTCGAATTGCACCTGATCGATGCAGCACAGACTTGGCTGATGGTGGCACAAGATGACACACGGCTGGAAATTCCGGTCGCGGCAGCGGGCAGCGAGGCTTTGTTTGACGCGTTCGCCACCTTGCCAGAGCTGCGCATGCAAGCCCTGCTCGACGCCCTGAACGCCCCCGAACCACCGCTTGCGCGCGCGATCTGGATGCACCCGTCGCGGCGGATGCGTCATTTACGGCTGCACTGAGGCTTGACTTGGCGGCGCGCAGACTCCAAGTCTGCCCACTAGGCAAGAACCAGCAGATCGGAGCGCTCATGTCCATTCCCCAGACCGGCGGCGGTCCGATTGAAGACATTTCTCAACTGGCCGAATACTTGGCCGAGGGCTGCAAGCCCAAGCAGGATTGGCGCATCGGCACCGAGCACGAGAAATTCGGCTATTGTCACGACACGCTGAACCCCCTGCCCTATGACGGCCCCCGTTCCATCAAGGCCATGCTGGAAGGGCTGCGCGACCGCTTTGGTTGGGCGCCGGTGCTGGAAGGGGACAAAATTATCGGGCTGGAAAAAGACGGCGCGAATGTCTCGCTGGAACCGGGCGGGCAGTTGGAACTGTCCGGCGCGCCACTGGAAACCATCCACCAGACCTGTGACGAGGTGAACCATCACCTGCGCGAAGTGCGCAGCGTCGCCGATGAGATTGGCGTGGGGTTCATCGGGCTGGGTGCCGCCCCGATCTGGAGCCATGAGCAAATGCCGGTCATGCCCAAGGGCCGCTACAAGCTGATGACCGATTACATGGACCGCGTCGGCACCATGGGCAAGACCATGATGTACCGCACCTGCACTGTGCAGGTGAATCTCGACTTCTCGTCCGAGGCGGACATGGTGCAGAAACTGCGCGTGGCACTGGCCTTGCAACCTGTGGCAACGGCGCTGTTTGCCAACTCTCCGTTCCTTGACGGCAAACCCAACGGCCACAAAAGCTGGCGCGCGCGCGTCTGGCGCGATCTGGACGCTGCCCGCACCGGCATGTTGCCTTTCGTGTTCGAGGATGGCTTCGGGTTTGAAGCATGGGTGCAATATGCCCTCGATGTGCCGATGTATTTTGTTTATCGTGACGGCAAGTATATCGACGCATTGGGCCAAAGCTTCCGCGACTTTTTGCAAGGGAAACTGCCCGCCCTGCCCGGCGAGGTTCCCACGTTTTCGGACTGGGCTGACCATCTGACAACCATCTTCCCCGAAGCGCGTATCAAGAAATTCATCGAAATGCGCGGGGCCGATGGCGGCCCTTGGCGACGCCTTTGCGCGCTGCCCGCCTTCTGGGTCGGGCTGACCTATGACCAATCCGCGCTGGATGCCGCGTGGGATCTGGCCAAGTCGCTGGACGCAGAAACCCGCGACGCGTTGCGCATCGCGGCCTCGGTCGACGGGTTGCAGGGGCAAGCAGGCGGCGTCAAGCTGCATGATCTGGCGCGCGAAGTGGTAAGCATTGCCGAAGCTGGTCTGAAAGCCCGTGCCTGCCCCGGTGCAGGCGGTATGCTGCCCGATGAGTCGCATTTCCTGAACGCGCTGAAAGAAAGCGTCGAGACGGGCCAGATCCCCGCAGATGAACTGCTGGCCCGCTATCATGGCGACTGGCAGGGCGATCTGACGCGGATTTATGCAGATTACAGCTACTGACACGTTTTGCAGCCCTGCTTGACTAGGTGACAGGCAGGGTGCAATCAACACCCATGACGCAATCCAGCCCCCCCACCCCGGCAAAAGCAGGCACAAGCCCGCAGCGCTGGAAGCACTGGGCAGAAGACCGGCTTAGCGCGGTGCTTCTGGGGGCGGCACGCGTGTTGCCTTACCGGCAGCGCATTGCTGTGCTGGGATGGGTTGGCGCCAACATCATCGGCCCGATCGCAGGGTTGCGGCCACGTATCCGGGCCAATCTGGCCCTGATCGCCCCAGACCTGCCCGAACACGACATCCGCCGCTTGTGCCGCAGTGTTCCGGGCAACATGGCCCGCGCACTGGCGGAAACCTTTGCGGGGCAGGATTTCATTGACCATGTCAAGGACAGCCCCATCGAGGGGGGCGGTCTGGCCGCGCTGGAACAAGCGCGCGACACCGGCCAGCCTGTGGTTCTGGTCACAGCGCATCTGGGCAATTACGAGGCCGCGCGCATCGTCTTGCAGGAACGCGGCTGCAAGATTGCAGGCATCTACATGCCCATGCGCAACGAGGCGTTCAATGCGCGCTATGTGGCCGCCATGTCGCGCATTGGCACCCCGGTTTTCCCGCGCAACCGCACAGGGCTGGCGGGTTTGCTGAAATTCCTGCGGCGGGGCGGCATGATCGGGCTGGTCGCCGATCACTACATGGACCATGGCGAATTGATGGATTTCATGGGCCAGCCTGCGCGCACGGCGCTGTCATCGGCAGAGATTGCCTTGAAACAAGGCGCGTTGCTGGTGCCGGTCTATGGGATCAGACAGCCTGACGGGATCAGCTTTCGCGTGCGCGTAGAGCCGCCTGTTCCCCATAGCGACCCCGCCACGATGACCCGCGCGCTGAATGCGTCAGTCGAAGCGCTGGTGCGCACGCATATGGATCAGTGGATGTGGTCGCACAAGCGTTGGAAAAAGAACAAGCGCCCCACGAAAACCTGACTTACTTGTCCCTGGACGCAGGCTCGGACGCCTCTGGCTTGGGCGACACGGGTTTGGGCTTGTCGTCATAGCGCGTGTCGAGAATGCGCTGGCTGTCCCCGTCGGGGTCATCATACATGCCTTTGCGCAACGTCCATACGAATGCGCCCAGACCCAACAAGCCCAGAAACAGCGACACTGGTATCAGAATTGCCAGAACTTCCATTACGCCCCTTATTTCAGTCTTAGCGCGTTCAGCGTCACCGATATGGACGAGATCGACATGATTGCCGCCGCCCAAAGCGGTGTCGCATACCCGAACAGCGCGACCGGCACGAAGATGACATTATATATGCCTGATTGCCAGAAATTCTCGCGGATGCGCTTCATCGCGGTTTTGGACATGCGCACGGCGTCCGCCACAGGCGTGATATCGCGCCCCAGCAGCACCATGTCAGACGCCGCGCGCGCGGCATCCAGCGCCGAGGCGGGCGAAATCGAGACATGCGCCGCTGACAACGCCACCGTGTCATTCAGCCCATCTCCCACCATCAGCACCTTGTGACCCGCCGCTTGCAATGTGGTGATCTTGTCGGCCTTGTCCTGCGGCAAGGCACCGGCCAGCCAATCGGTGATATTCAGGCGCGCGGCCATGTCCTGAACAGCACCCTCCACATCGCCCGAGATCAGCCAGACGCTTTTGCCCTGCGCCTGCAAGCCCGCGACCACATCGGCGGCACCGGGGCGCAACTGATCCGCGAAGGTGAAGGCATGGGTTTCGCCCCCAAGGGACAGATAGGCCGCAGTGGTGGTGCGGGGGGTCGCCCCCACCCATGCGGCACGGCCCAGCCGCACGCGCTGCCCCTGCCATTGTGCTTCCATGCCATAGCCTGGCTGCTCGTTCAGTGCATCCAGTGGTGCAGGGGACACACCACGTTCACGCAGCGCATGTGCCAAAGCCTGCGCCAACGGGTGGCTGGACGCATCTGCCAGCGCCATCGCAACACGCGCCACATCCGGGCCATGCTGGTCCAGATTGGTGGGCACAGGTGTTCCCATCGTCAATGTGCCGGTTTTGTCAAAGACCACCGTGTCCACTTCGGCCAGCCGCTCCAATGCAGTGCCATCCTTGATAAGCAGACCTTTGCGAAACATCTTGCCACTGGCCGAGGTCACAACCGCAGGCACTGCAAGGCCCAGCGCACAAGGGCAGGTGATAATCAGACTTGCCACAGCAATATTCATCGACAGGCGCAAATCGCCGCCCGACAGATACATCCAGACCAGAAATGCCCCGAAAGACAGGATCGGGATGGTCGGCGCATAGGCGCTGGCCGCGCGTTCGGCAGCAGTGGTGTAGCGCGTGCGCGCCGATTCCGCATTGGCAACCAGATCGGCCATGCGGTGCAAGGAACTGTCCTTGCCCGCCGCCGTGACGCGGACCTGCAACGGGCCGGTCAGATTGACCTCGCCCGCGCTGACGATCACACCTTGCCCCGCAAACACCGGCAACGTCTCGCCCGTCAGAAGCGAGCGGTCAATCTCGGACTTGCCCGCAATGACTTCGCCATCCACGGGCATCCGCCCGCCGGGGCGTACCAGCACCACATCGCCCACAGCCAGAGTGGCCACCGGGACGACGATTTCGACCCCGTCCACCAGCCGCGTCGCGCGCGGCACTTCCAGCGCGGCCAGTTCCTGCGCGGCAGAACGCGCCACAGCCCGCGCCCGAAAATCCAGATAGCGCCCCGCCAAAAGGAAGAAGATCAGCATGACGACTGCTTCAAAATAGGCATGTTCGCCCGATTGCAGCGTCTCGTAGATGGAAATGAACAGCGTCAGGATCAGCGCCACGGATATCGGCGCGTCCATATCCATGCGGCCCGCGCGCAGCGCTTTCCATGCATTGCGAAAAAAGGGCTGGCCCGCAAAGGCCACTGTCGGCACAGCGATCAATGCGGAAATCAGATGGAACATGTCCCGCGTGGCCCCGTCAGCGCCCGCCCATACGGCCACCGACAAAAGCATGATGTTCATCATCGCAAAGCCCGAAACGCCAAGCCGCATCAGCAACTCGCGCCCCTGCTTCTCGGTTTCGGTCATGGACAGGGTGCCGGGGTCCAACTCATGCGCCTCATAGCCCAGCCGGTCCAGCTGCGCGATGACATCGCTGGCCTCAACTCCGGCTTTGGCGTCCACACTCAGGCGCTTGAGCGTCAGGTTCAGGCGCACAGACCGCACCCCGTCCATCTGCGCCATGCCGCGCTCGATCGTGCCAATACAGGCCGCGCAATGCGCATCCGGCACAGAGAGCAGGATACGCGCATCAGGCAGCGCTGCCTTGGCCGCCAGCGCTTCGGCCGCAGGGGCCGCATCACAGGCCGGACACGCCGAAGGACGAGCTGTTGCGCTGTGCATCAGACCCTCTTAGCGGACATGCAGAACCACACGCTGGCGAAACTCGGTACCATTCGGCGCGACCGCGTGCAGGCGGATGTTCCAGTTGCCTGTGCCCAATTCAAGCGGCGCGCGATACGCACCATCTATGAACTCGAATTCCGGGACCTGATCGGCGCGCACATGCGTGGCCGCCCCCAGAACCGCGTCCAGATGCGCCACTTCGACCGGCCCGACCGCATCGGTGATCGAGAGTTTCAACATGCCATCTTCGTGGCTGGCTTTCACATCCCACCCAAGGGCAAGCTGCTCGGCCAGTTCCTGATTGAAATTCTGGCTGGCCACGAAAGAGTTATCCACCTCCAGCCCCGGAAATGTGCTGACTGCGTTATAGGCCAATGTCAGATTTGCGGCCAGAATGACGCCAAAGGACGACACCGCGATGATCAGAACCTTGCGGCCCGTCATTCTGAATTTGCCGCCTGAATCTTGTGTCATTGGTTCCTCCCGTTGAAGACTGTATCAGAATAGACGCGCTCGTTGCTGCCTGAAATCGTGGCCCATATGCGCACCGGGCTGCTGTCTGCCATATTCGACGGCGTGCCCGGGGGGGCTGTCAGATACACGCGCAACAGCGCCTGTTCATCTGGCCCTACTGTTACCAACCTCGCAGGCTCACCCTCGATTGACAGGCTCAGATCGGGGTTCTCGGTCAGCGACAAGACGAAATCACGCGGTTCATTATGCATGTTGCGCAGGCGGATGTCATAGATATTGCGCACGGTGCCATCCGACAAAACGATATGCGTAGGGTTGCGCACTGGGGCGACACTCATGTCCAGATCGCTGCGGATGAACAACAGCACGACCAGACCGATGCCGATCACGGTCCAGATTGTGGTGTACAAGACAGTGCGCGGGCGGAAGACATGCTTCCAGATCGACTTTGGCGGTTTGCCTTCGCGTTCGGCAATCTCGTCTGACAGGGCCATATAGGCCACCAGCCCGCGCGGCTTGCCGATCCGGTCCATTACCTCGTCACAGGCATCGATGCACAGGCCACAGGTGATGCATTCCATCTGCTGACCGTCCCGAATATCAATCCCCATCGGGCAGACATTGACGCAGGCCATGCAATCGATGCAGTCCCCCTGATTGGGGTCCATCTGGCCCTTTTTCAACTTGCCACGCGGCTCTCCGCGCCAGTCGCGGTAATCAATGGTGATCGTATCTTCATCCATCATCGCGGCCTGAATGCGCGGCCATGGGCAGGCATAGATGCAGACCTGTTCACGGAAAAACCCGCCAAACAGAAAGGTCGTCATCGTCAGGATCAGCACGGTCATATAAGCGATGGGGTGCGCCTGTCCGGTGAACAGATCGACAAACAGCGTTGGCGCATCGGCAAAGTAGAACACCCAGGCCCCGCCTGTCGTCATGGCGATCAGGAACCACGCGCTCCATTTGACTGCATATTTGCGGATCTTCTCGGCGTTCCAGTTCTGGCGGTGCAGGCGCAGGCGGGCATTGCGGTCGCCCTCGACCCAGCGTTCAACCTGAATAAACAGGTCGGTCCAGACGGTTTGCGGACAGGCATAGCCACACCACACACGCCCAAGCGCCGAGGTGAACAAGAACAGCCCGATCCCCGCCATGATAAGCAGACCCGCCACGAAATAAAATTCATGCGGCCAGATTTCGATCATGAAGAAAAAGAAGCGCCGATTGCCTAGGTCCAGCAAAACCGCCTGATTGGGCATTTCGGGGCCGCGGTCCCAGCGTATCCAAGGAAAGACATAATAGATGCCCAGCATCATGGCCAGCAGCCACCATTTCATGGTGCGAAAGCTGCCCTTTATCCGGCGCGGAAAGATCGGCTCGCGCTTGGCATAGAGGGGGGGCGGGGGTTGGTCTTGAGCACTCACCTTGCGACTCCTGCAATCCGGTCAGCCAGTTGATCCCACAGCGCACAGGCCAGAACCTTGACCTGTATCAAAAGAGAGGTTGAAAATACACCTTTGGACAAGATGCCGCAGCGCTGTGGGGAGAAAGAGATGCACCGGTCTTTGACAACACGCGCGAACAGGAAACAAAGACCGGTGCTGCCCTGACGTGCAGGGCGTAATGCCGATGTGCCGTGCGAGGAGATTTGTTTCATTGATACAGATCAAGTCCTTCTGCACATCTGTTTACATATGACAGTATGTCGCAATGCGCCTGCCGCTGAAAAAGGTGCAGGCCCCCAGTGGGGGCCTGAGCGTTTATCATGCGGGCCGGTCAAAACCTTACTGACCACCGCCAAGCTGGTGGACATAGGCCGCAACAGCGCGGATTTCTGCGTCGCGCAGACGATTCTCGAAACCGGGCATCACACCAAAGCGCGAATAATAGATCGACTCGCGAATGGCCTCGGGGGTGCCGCCATACAGCCAGACTTGTGTATTCAGCGATGGCGCACCGATGAAGTAATCGCCGCTTCCATCATCCATATGGCAGGATGCACAGTTGATTTCGAAATGCTCCTGACCGGCAGCGGCCAGTTGCGCGTCATGGTCTGAGCCGGACAACGACAGGACGTAATTCACGACCTGATCGATTTCGTCATCATCCAGCAACCCGTCAACGCCGAATGCAGGCATTTCAGACCAGCGTGCATCTGCGAAATCTTCGTTGCGAATGCCCCATGTGATGGTGGTGTGAATATCCTCCATCGTGCCACCCCACAGCCATTCATCATTCAGCAGGTTCGGATAGCCCGCCGCCTGAACACCAGCCCCGCCCGTGCCGTGACACTGCGAACACTGCGCGCGAAACACGGATGCACCCGCGTTGATCGCAAAACGGTGCAATTCGTCATCCTCGCGGATTTCATCCAGATCGGTATCCAGAAGCTGAACAAAGAACCTCTCGTTGCGGGCTTCGAATTCGGTGATCTCGGTGGCGACATTGGCGCGCGACGAATAGCCCAGCACACCCTGTGTGGCCGACTGGATGCCCGGCCATGCGGGCATGGCGATCCAGTAGCCCACGGACCAGATGATGGTGATGATGAAAATCCACACCCACCAGCGCGGCATCGGGTTGTCATATTCCTCGATCCCGTCCCAGCTATGGCCAGTGGTGGGTGGGTCTTGTTTGAGTTTGGCGGCCGGGTCGGGATACTGCCGCGAGGGAGGCTTGACCTTGTTCTCCGGTGTTTTGTCTTTGGGGTCGACCATCAGCGGGCCTCTTTCGGTTCAGATTGACGCGCTTTGTCGGTGCCGGATTCGTCACCCTCGGGCTTGTCATCATTGCGGAAAATCATGTTCGCAGTTTCATCATGCACCTTGCTTGCGCCGGGGCGCAGAATGTAGATGAACACCCCGATGAAGAAGAGAAACATGAACAATAGGTGCCAGCTGTCAGCAAAAGCACGTAGCCAGGTATAGGTTTCCATATCTGTTCCCCCTTAGCGGCTGGGATCGGGCACGAAGGTCTCGAAATCGACCAATGTACCAAGCATCTGCATATAGGCGATGATCGCATCCATCTCGGTCAGTTGGGGCTGACCATCAAAGTTGCGCTGCTGTGCGCCGGGGTAGCGGTCGGCGACAGGGTCGCCAAACTCGTCCACTTGCGCAAAGAAGTCACCAACGGCATTGTCCATCATCTCATCCGTGTAGGGATGGCCCAGCACACGGTAGACGGCCATGATGTCGCGCACATGCTCGGCATCGTCGCGCGTCAGTTCCCGGTTCATCAGGAACCCGTAGGAGGGCATGATCGATTCCGGCACCACAGCGCGCGGGTTGATCATGTGCTGCACGTGCCAATCATCCGAGTAGCGCCCGCCCAGACGGGCCAGATCCGGCCCTGTCCGCTTGGACCCCCACTGGAACGGATGGTCATACATCGATTCCGCCGCCAGTGAGTAATGGCCGTAGCGCTCCACCTCGTCGCGCATGGGGCGGATCATCTGGCTGTGACAGGTGTAGCACCCTTCGCGCACATAGATCTCACGACCCGCCAGTTCCAGCGGAGCGTAAGGGCGCATCCCCTCGACCTTTTCAATGGTGTTGTCGAGGTAGAACAGCGGCACGATCTGCACGATCCCCCCGATGGTCACGACCAGAAACGACAGCACCAGCAAGAGTGTGGCATGTGTTTCGATTTTTTTGTGGTGATCAAGAAGTCCCATCTTGCCCTCCGTTATTCAGCGGGCACTGCGGAGCCGGCACGGGCAGGCGAACGCTCTGCCGTGCTGGTCACAGTTTTCCACAAGTTATAGCACATGATGATTGCACCCACGAGGAACATGGTCCCCCCAAGGCCGCGCACCACATACATTGGGAATTTCGCAGCCACAGTGTCAGCGAAAGAGTTTGCAAGGAAACCCTGCGCATCGACTTCGCGCCACATCAGACCTTCCATGATGCCTGTCACCCACATCGAAGCGGCGTAAAGCACGATCCCGATAGTGGCCAACCAGAAGTGCCAACTGACCAGCCGCAAGCTATACAGCCCCTCGCGCTGCCACAGTTTCGGCACCAGATAGTACAGCATCCCGAAGGTAATCATGCCGTTCCAGCCCAAAGCTGCCGAATGCACGTGGCCAATGGTCCAGTCGGTGTAATGTGACAGCGAGTTGACGGCCTTGATCGACATCATCGGCCCTTCAAATGTGGCCATGCCGTAAAAGCCCACTGCGACCACCATCATGCGGATGACAGGGTCCGTGCGCAGCTTGTCCCACGCGCCTGACAATGTCATCAGGCCGTTGATCATGCCACCCCAGCTTGGCATCCATAGCATGATCGAGAAGGTCATACCAAGTGTCTGCGCCCAGTCAGGCAATGCGGTGTAGTGCAGGTGGTGCGGACCCGCCCAGATATACAGGAAGATCAGCGCCCAGAAGTGCATGATCGACAACTTGTAGCTGTAGACCGGACGTTCGGCCTGCTTGGGAATGAAGTAATACATCATCCCAAGGAAACCGGCGGTCAGGAAGAAACCAACCGCGTTATGGCCATACCACCACTGGATCATGGCCGATTGCACGCCAGACCAGACCGGCACCGAGCGCGACCCGAAAGCAGATACCGGAATTGCCAGATTGTTTACGATATGCAGCATGGCAACCGTAATGATGAACGCCATATAGAACCAGTTGGCCACATAGATATGCGGCTCCCGGCGCTTGATGATCGTGCCCATGAACACCAGCAGGAACGCCACCCAGACAACGGTCAGCCACAAATCGGTCAACCATTCAGGTTCAGCGTATTCATTGCCCTGAGTCGAGCCGAGAACATAGCCCGTTGCGGCCATGACGATGAAAATCTGATAGCCCCAGAACACGAACCATGACAGCCCGCCACCCCAAAGCCGCGCAGCCGAGGTGCGCTGCACCACATAAAAGGCCGAGGCGATGAGCGCGTTACCACCAAAGGCAAAGATCACTGCCGACGTGTGCAGAGGACGCAGACGGCCAAAGTTCAGATACCCTTCGGCCCATACAAAATTCAATTCCGGCCATGCCAGCTGAAAGGCGATGACAACGCCCACCAGAAACCCGACAACACCCCAAAAAGCAGTGGCAATCACGCCATAGCGAATTGGCCCGTCCATATATTCATTTGGGTTAACAACCGGGGCAGGTTCCCCAACCCGGCGAATGATCCAGAAGAAGGTGATGGCTGAAGCCAGCATAATCACCAGCATGTGGACCAAATATGGCAAATCGCGTGCCAGGCTGGCTGCGACTGCGGCAACAACCACAATCAGCCCCAGCACAGCAAGCTTTACGTAATCCCACATAGTCTGCGTCCCTCATTTATCGCGCTGCTAACGGAACATATCCTTCGCAGACACAGTTGTGCATGGTGCCTTTTGTCACGGGTCCGGCAACATCACTTTGATTCATGTCAATATCTGACTGCCTAAAGGTTGCGCCAGATCATCGCAGGCACGATGCTGGCATATCATATTGTCAATGCAATACCAAAACAGGAGAACGACGCATGGCTTACAAATCCATCTGCACCTTCCTTGCCTCTGACACAGATGCTGTGGCGCAGCTTGATTCGGCGGCAAGCCTTGCCGCGCGGCTGGACGCGCATCTGGACGTGAGTTGCCTTGGCATTGATACGACGCAAAGTGTGGGCTTCTACGCTGGCGCCCCTGCGATCATTTATCAGGACGCACTCGACAACGCGCAGGCCAGCGCCAATGCCTTGGCCGAAAAGGCAAAAGCCCATCTGAGCGGGGCAAGTATTCGGTGGGGCGTCGATACGGCGGTGCTGACCCTTGGCGGGATCAATTCCTATGTCGGTCTGAAATCGCGTTTCTGCGATCTGGTGCTCTTGCCGCGCCCTTACGGTGAAACGCGCGGCCCGCAAGATGAAATCATCGCCGAAGCCGCCCTGTTCGATGGCGATGCCCCTGTGCTGATCGTGCCAAAGCTGGGGAGAGAGCTGCCAGAGTTCAACAAGATCGTTCTGGCATGGAACCAAAGCGATGAATCCCTGCACGCAGCGCGCGCGGCGCTGCCATTGCTGCAAGATGCCGATCTGGTGAATATCGTCATCATCGACCCGCCCACACATGGGATCGAACGCTCCGATCCGGGCGGGCTGTTGACGCAAATGCTGGCGCGTCATGACGTTGAGCTTGAAGTCTCGGTCATTGCCAAAACATTGCCGCGCATCAGTGATGTGCTGCGCCGACATGCGACGGATCAAGCCGCTGATCTGTTGGTTATCGGGGCATACAGCCACTCGCGGCTGCGTCAGGCCATATTGGGCGGAACCACCCGCAACCTGCTGGAGGAAACCACCCTACTTGTGTTTCTCGCACGCTGATCTGTTGACTACTGACCACGCCGCGCGATTTCTGCCTTAAGCAAGAACAGCGCGTCCCCATGGAACGGTGCCATGAAAGACGGTGCGGCCCGCAGGTCGCGCCGTAAACTTGCCTTGTAATACCAATCAGCATTGATCAGAACTCTTGAGCCCAGTCGCGGGTTCCAATGGAGGTGATTGTGTCGGGCATGCTGACCAATTTGTTCCAAGCCTTGCAGCAATGATCTACGATGTCTTCATAGGTTTCGAAGATGAGGTTTGATAGCCAGTTGTCTCGCATGAATTGCCAGATGTTTTCGACTGGATTGAGTTCTGGGCATTTTGCGGGGATCGGGATGATGGTGATGTTGTCCGGAATGACCAGCTTGTCAGTCATGTGCCATGCGGCTTGATCCACGAGCACAGCCCCATGTGCTTTGGGTGCGACAGTTTGGGAGATTTCAGCAAGATGCAGGGCCATCGCTTCGGTATTGCACGCTGGCAGCACAAGACCTGCAGCTTTCCCGAGGGCTGGGCAAATCGCTCCAAAGATGTAGCTTGAACTCGTGCGCTGATCATGTGGGGCGGAAGGTCGCGTACCGCGCTTCGCCCATCGGCGCGTGATCTTGTTTTTCTGGCCGACACGCGCTTCATCTTGGAACCAGACTTCGATCACAGTGCCTTGCAGGAGCCGTGCGCGGAGCTTTGCTACTGCGGCTGCAAACCCTTTTTTTTAAAGTCCTCCAGTGCGGCTGTATCTTGCGCGTGATGGCGCGGGCGTGCTGTGAGTTTGACATAACCAAGCGCCCTGAGTTCCCGGCTTATCGACGTCTCGTGAAGTGAAATCCCAAATGTGTCTGCAATCCATTTCCTCAGATCACTCAGGCGCCAGCGGACGACCCCATGGACCGATAAGGTCGGACCGCTCTCAACAATTGCAGCAAGCGCCCTGCGCTGCTCATCGTTAAGCTTAGACTGCTGACCAGGAGCTTTGCCGTTGATCAAGCCGTCAGGCCCGCGGGCATTAAACCGCTCCACCCAGTCACGGACAATTTGTAGGCCAACACCACCAATCCGAGCAGCATCGCTGCGCCGACCGCCATCATAGATCTCCGCCAGCGCCAAAAGCCTGCGGGCTTGGTTGGCATCCTTTGTCTTTCGCGCAAGTTCTCTCAACTTCATGCCGTCGTAGTCTGTCCGTAACGCGAGCGCTGCGCCCATAGAGAGGCCCTCCCCAGAAAATCTGACGCCATTGAGTCAGATCTTCATAGATTTGGGAATCCCAAAACCCTCAGAAGAGTCAGATTTCGCGAGACTTGGTATAACTTAGCAAGTCGGGTGTGGTCATTCGCTGTAACCCTTGGGCAAAGCGGCGAAACTGGTGCTGGTCATACACTTGCAGTTCCGGCGGCATCACCTCGGCCCAAGGCACAGCCGTCACGGCTGTCCCCGTGCGCAGATCCGTGGCGACATCCGAGAAAAGGCGTTCTGTATCGAGTTTCTCAAACGCGACCGCCACAAGAAACAGCCCGCAAAAACCCAATGGTGCAACATAACGCCGCGCGCCATGAAGGACGAAGGCGGCCTTGCTTTGTGTCGCGGGTTCGGGGGCGGGGGTGGCAGGTGTCTGCCGGTCACTACTCGCAATCAGATCGTTATAATCCGCGTCCCAATCAAACTGCTTGGATGACGAGATTACCGGAAATGACTGGGATCGGACCTGCGCGCCTGTGTGTTTTCGAGAATGCTTCGTCACGGGCACACCCTCCCACTGCGGGCGGGACAGATAACCTGTTTATGATCACCAGTTTGCAGGGTGGCACACCGCGCCTTTATGGCTGGACAAACCGGTGTCCTATGGATGAACTGAATACGCATGCCCGCTTCCTTTGGGTTAAACACGGCGGCATGCGGCACGAAAAAGCGCGGCACACCGTCAGGTCATAATCCAATGGGGAAAGGACAATATCTGGCCCAAAACATGGCCATTCGGGGGCGCGGTGCAATGCACGGCGAAACGCACCTGTCGGCGCGCCGGGCGTCAGACCAAAAACCCACCATCCGAGTCGTCGCCGGTTTCTTCCAGCAGGCGGTCAAAATCCGGAATGACGATCTGGCGTTTGCCTTCGGTCTTGATCAGACCTTCCTTGCGCAGCGCCGACACCTGACGGCTGACGGTTTCCAGCGTCAGGCCCAGATATTCGGACATCGCCTCGCGCGTCAGCGGCAGGTCAAAGCGCAATTCACCATCGGCTGCGTTCAACTGCAAAGACGCATCCCGCCGCGCGATAATGCAGATCAGGCTGGCAATCTTTTCCCGCGCTGTCTTGCGGCCCAAAAGCAGCATCCATTCGCGCGCGGCATCCAGTTCATCCAGCGTCATTTCCAGCAGGCGCTGGCCAACATGCGGTGTGCGTAACATCAGATCTTCAAACGGTTTCTTGCGAAAACAACACATGACCAGATCCGTCGCAGCGGTCACATCATAGGCAGATGTCTCGCGCCCCGGACGCCCTGCAAAGTCAGACGGCAGCAACAGGCCAACCATCTGGCGGCGTCCGTCTTCCATTGTCTGGCTGAGTGTTGCGATCCCGGTCACGACCGAGGCCACAAAATCCATTTTATCCCCCGCCCAGACAACGGTCTGACCCGCCTCGAAGCTGCGGTAGTACTTGATCTGCTCCAACAAACTCAGTTCATCAGCCTCACATCTTGCACAGACGGCACGATGACGAATCGGGCAATCATTGCATTCCTGCGAAAAGGGTTGAATTTTTTGGCTGGTTCGAGTCATTTGATTTGATCTGCATCAAAGTGTTTCTAGATATCCGGATTTAAACTTAACCTTATGTCGCATCTAAAGCAACTTTCAGAGTTAGGTTTGTTTGACGCTCGTGTGCCGCGGTACACAAGCTATCCGACCGCTCCTCAGTTCTCCTCTGACCTGTCAGCGGGAACTTTCGCAAGCTGGGTTCAACAAATCCAGCCAGGAAGCGCAATATCGCTTTACCTACATGTGCCCTTCTGCCGCAGGCTGTGCTGGTTCTGCGCCTGCCGGACACAAGGTACAAGTACGGATGCGCCCGTTCTGGCCTATGCCCAGTCACTCAAAACAGAGTTAGAGCTGTTTCGCAAGCTCTTGCCCGAAGGTGTGCGCCTGTCGCGCCTGCATTGGGGGGGCGGCACGCCCACCATGTTGCCGCCCAACGCCATGCGCGCGCTGGCAGCACAGGTGTTTGACATTGCGCCCCTTGCCGAAGGGGGCGAATTCTCGGTCGAGATTGACCCGAATGAAATAGATGAGGCCCGCCTTGATGCGCTGGCCGAAGCGGGGCTGACGCGCGCCTCTATTGGTGTGCAGGATTTCGACCCCGAAATTCAGGGCATCATCGGGCGCGACCAAAGCTTCGAGATCACCAAATCCACCGCCGATGCGATCCGCGCGCGCGGGATCAAAAGCCTGAACGCAGATATCCTGTATGGACTGCCCAATCAGACGCAGCGGCGCATGTCCGATTCCGTGCAAAAGCTGATGTCGCTGAACCCGGACCGTATTGCCCTATATGGCTATGCGCATGTGCCTTGGATGGCCCGGCGGCAGCAAATGATTCCGTCGGACACATTGCCGCGCCCCGAAGAACGGCTGGACCTGTTCGAGACGGCCCGCCGCCTGCTGCTGTGGGACGGATATGACGAAATCGGCATCGACCATTTCGCCCGCCCGCATGATGGCCTGTCCAAAGCGGCCAGCGAAGGCAAGCTGCGGCGCAATTTTCAAGGCTACACCGATGATACATCGCCAGTGCTGGTCGGGCTGGGCGCATCTTCCATCTCGCGCTTTCCGCAAGGGTTCGCGCAAAACGCGCCCGCAACGGCCGCATGGAAAAAAAGCATCGAAGCCGGCGAATTTGCGACCAGCCGCGGCCATGCCTTCAGCCATGACGATATCTGGCGAGGGCGCGCGATCGAGGCGTTGATGTGCGATTTCCGGCTGTCACGCGCGGAACTGATCGACAGCTATGGCGCAGACGCCGCCACACTGGACACGCTGCTGGATCAGACGATGCTGCGCTTTGGTCAATTCGTGAAGCGCAACCCGGACGGGCTGGAAATCACCCTTGAGGGCCGCCCCCTGACCCGGATGATTGCCACATTGTTTGATGAATACGCGATGGACAAGGCAGGCCACAGCTCTGCCGTCTGACGCGCCGCGCCACTCTACCCCGCCTGTTCCACAAAGCGAATCTGGCGGGGCAGACAAATCCGGTGCAGATCGTGATTGTCGATGATCGTGCGGCGTGCGCGTGCGCGCAGCGGTTGAAACCGCTCGGGCCGCTCTAATGCGTAGATCAAAGCATCCGACCACCCCTCGACATCGAAGAAATCAACCAGACAGCCATTCTCGCCATCGGTGATAACCTCTTCCACCGGCCCGGTGCGCGAGGCGACCACCAAAGCGCCAAGGCTCATCGCTTCAAGCATCGACCATGACAGCACAAAGGGCACGGTCAGATAGGCATGTGCCCTGCTGATCTGCATGAGCGTGACAAAATCTCGATACGGTACGCGACCCAGAAAATGCACGCGGCTCATATCCAGCCGGTCGCGCACTTCATTCACGAACACATCGCGCCAACTGCCCTGTTCGGGGCCACTGGAATAGCTGGCACCATCACTGCCGAGGATGACAACCTGCGCCTCTGGCCGCGCATCCAGCACATCCGGCAACGCCCGCATAAAGATATGAGAGCCGCGATAGGGTTCTATGTTGCGGGCCACATAGGTCAGCACCTCGTCACCCGCATGCAACATGCGACCATTGGGCAAACGGTACTGCGCGTGGGGATCGGGGCAAAGCGCGTCTGTGTCTATGCCGTCATGGGTAATGGTGATCTTGCTGCGAAACTCCGGCGGAAAGCTGTCGGCCTGCCATTCTGTGGGTGACAGTGCCGCATCCGCCTGCACCATCGACAGGGCCAGATGCGCCTGACGCGCTGTAACCGACATGCGCACTGGCAGGGTCAGTTTGCTGAATTCAGGGTCAAAACCCACATCCAGCCCTTCGGTCGCATAGAAAAATTCCGCATAGACCAACAGGCGGGCCTGTGGCCAGACCTCGCGCAGGAACAGTGTCTCGCCCCAGCCGCAATGGCCAAAAATGACATCGGGCACATAGCCCAGCGTGTCGCGCATCTGGGCCGCGGCAAGCGCCACACGGTGGGCGCGGTCGGTCATGGCGGTGAATGTCGTACCCAGCCGCGCCTGCCTTGGGTCAGGTTCCGCCACGGGCATGGGGTAGCGATAGGTCTGGATCGGCGTTTTCTGCTGGTTCTTCTCAGAGGTGAGGGCCGCCACCTTATACCCGCGCGCCAGCAACGCAGGGGCAAGATGCTTGAACTGGCCGGGAAAGTTCTGATGAATGAAAAGTATATTCAAGAACTGCCCCTTTGCGCGCGTCAGGCGGCCCCGATGGCCGTAATATCGAATGCGGCAGCCAGCAGTTGGCGCGTATAGTCGCTTTTCGGGGCCTGAAACACCTGATCGCTGTGACCCGCCTCGACCACATCGCCCTGTTTCATGACAATCACCTTATGCGATAAGGCGCGCACCACGCGCAGGTCATGGCTGATGAACAGATAGGCCAACCCGTGGCGGCGCTGAAGCGTGCGCAGCAATTCCACGATCTGCACCTGCACTGTCATGTCCAGCGCCGATGTCGGCTCGTCCAGAACCACCAGCTTGGGGCGCAGGATCATGGCGCGCGCAATGGCGATACGCTGGCGCTGCCCGCCCGAGAATTCATGCGGGTAGCGTTCCATCGTCATCGGGTCCAGACCAACCTCGACCATGATCTCGGCCACCAGTTCGCGCTGCGATTTGCCCACAGGTACACCATGCACGCCCAGCCCCTCGGCGATGATCTGTTCCACGGTCATGCGCGGTGACAGGCTGCCGAACGGGTCTTGAAACACAATCTGCAAATGCCGACGCAGGTTGCGCAGATCGCGCGACTTGCGGCCCTGAATATCCGCCCCGTTAAACCAGATCGGCCCATTGCTGGAAATCAGCCGCAAAATAGCCAGCGCCAGCGTTGTTTTGCCAGACCCCGACTCGCCCACAATTCCCACCGTTTCACCTGCGCGCAACGTCAGGCTTGCCGCATTCACCGCTTTCACATGGCCCACGGTGCGGCGCAGGAACCCGCGCTGTATTGGAAACCAGATGCGCAACGCGTCCGTGCGCAAGATTTCCTGCGCGCCCGCAGGCACGGGGTCCGGCTGGCCGGTCGATTCCGCTGCCAGCAGCTTTTGCGTATAAGGGTGCTGGGGCGCATCGAAGATTTCGTTCGTTGGTCCCTGCTCGACAATCTCGCCGCCCTGCATGACGCAGACACGGTCCGCAAGGCGGCGCACGATGTGCAGGTCATGGGTGATGAACAACAGGCTCATCCCCTCGTCGCGTTTCAGATCGACCAGCAATTCCAGAATCTGCGCCTGAATGGTGACGTCCAGCGCTGTGGTCGGTTCATCCGCCACCAGCAATTCCGGCCCGTTTGCCAGTGCCATTGCGATCATGATCCGCTGACGCTGCCCGCCCGACAACTGATGCGGATAGGCGTTCATCCGTGTTTCAGCGTCACGAATGCCCACCTTGTCCATCAGTTCCAACACCCGCTTGCGCGCACTTGCCCCGCCAAGCCCCTGATGCAAGGCAAGGCTTTCGGTGATTTGCTTTTCGATTGTATGCAACGGGTTGAGCGAGGTCATCGGCTCTTGAAAGATGAAGCTGATGTCATTGCCGCGCACTTCGCGCAGGGTCTTATCCGTGGCCCCGATCAGCTCTTGCCCTTTGAACTGGACCGAACCAGCCACCTGCGCCGAATCCGGCAACAGCCCGACAGTGGACAGCGCACTGACCGATTTGCCAGACCCGGATTCGCCCACCAGTGCGACAGTTTCGCCCTTCTCGACATGGAAGGACACGCCGCGCACGGCGCGCACCTCGCGCCCTTCCTGTAGGAAGGTGACGGACAGGTCTTTCACATCCAGAACGCGGCTCATGAGAAGGTCTTTCTGGGGTCGAACGCATCACGCACACCCTCAAAGATGAACACCAGCAGCGACAGCATGATCGCAAAGGTGAAAAACGCCGAAAAGCCCAGCCACGGCGCTTGCAGGTTGTTCTTGGCCTGTAGCGTCATTTCCCCAAGCGAAGGCGCAGAGGAGGGCAGACCGAAGCCCAAGAAATCCAGCGCAGCGAGCGAGCCGATGACCCCCGTGATGATGAAGGGCAGGAATGTCAGCGTGGCCACCATCGCATTGGGCAGCACATGGCGGAACATGATTTTGGCGTTTGAGACACCCAGCGCCCGCGCGGCGCGCACATATTCAAAATTGCGCGCGCGCAAGAATTCAGCGCGCACCACACCCACAAGCCCTGTCCAGCCGAATAACGTCATCAGGAACACCAGCAACCAGAAATTCATCACGAACATCGACGACAGAATAATGATGACATACAGCGACGGCACCGAATTCCACAACTCGATCACGCGCTGGAACAACAGGTCCAGCACACCGCCAAAGAACCCCTGCACCGCACCCGCCGCAATCCCGATCACCGAGGTTAGCGCCGTGACAATCAGCGCGAAGGTGATCGACAATCGAAACCCGTAGATGATGCGCGCCAGAACATCGCGCGCTGTGTCATCCGTGCCAAGCAGATGCCGGTCATCGGGGGGCGACGGGGCCGCACGGCCAATATCGTTGATCGTGTTGTAACTGTAGGGGATCAGCGGCCAGACCATCCAGCCCGCCTCTATCTCTGCGCCATCGACAATGCCGGTTTCTGCCTGCAACATCGCCTCAGTCGGGTCATCAAGGCACAACTCCGCGCCGCCTGTGCGGATCAGGCAGCGCACTTCGGGGTCACGGTACGATGCCTCGGTCCTGAAATCGCCGCCAAAGGTCGTCTCGGCGTAGAAGTTATGGATCGGGAAATACAACTCACCACGGAAATTGATCACCACGGGCCGGTCATTGGCGATATATTCCGCAAACAGCGACAGGCCGTATAGCAGCCCCAGAATAATCAGCGACCAGAACGCCCGCCGGTTCGCCCTGAAGTTTTTCCAACGGCGGCGGTTCAGCGCAGAAATGGTGATCCCGAAACGCTTTTTCGGCTCCGGCATACCGGTTGTCACGGCCTCATCTGGCACTTGCTCGGGGCGGGGCGGGGTGACGAATGTGTCGACGCGTTGATCCATGGCTCAGGTCTCCCGCGTCTCGAAGTCGATACGCGGGTCGATCCAGACATACATCAGGTCTGAAATCAGCCCCACCACAAGCCCGATGATCCCGAACACAAACAACGTGCCGAACATCACCGGATAATCGCGCGCCACTGTCGCCTCGAACGCCAGACGGCCCAGACCATCCAGCGAGAAGATCGTCTCGATAATCAACGACCCACCGAAGAACACGCCCACAAACACCGCCGGAAAACCCGCGATCACGATCAGCATCGCATTGCGGAACACATGACCATAGAGAACCTTTTTCTCTGCCAGCCCCTTGGCGCGGGCGGTAATCACATATTGCTTGCGGATTTCATCGAGGAAGCTGTTCTTGGTCAGCAAGGTCAGCGTTGCAAAGGCCGAAATGGTCGACGCGATCACCGGCAGCGTGATGTGCCACAGATAATCCAGCACCTTGCCGATGGGGCTTAGCTGGTCCCACACCTCTTGCGGGGACGTCAGACCGCGCGCCGGGAATATCTGCCAATATGACCCGCCCGCGAACAGCACCAGCAGCAGGATTGCGAACAAAAACCCAGGAATGGCATAGGCCACGATAATCAGACCAGAAGTGAAGGTGTCAAAGCGCGACCCGTCGCGCACCGCCTTGCGAATGCCCAGCGGGATCGAGACAGCATAGGCGATCAGCGTGGACCACAGGCCCAGCGTGATCGACACAGGCAGTTTCTCGATCACCAGATCAATCACCGAGATCGAGCGGAAATAGCTGTCGCCAAAGTCAAACCGCATATAATTCCACATCATATGCAAAAAGCGTTCCACCGGCGGCTTGTCGAAGCCGAATTCCCGTTCCAGCTGCGCAATGAATTCAGGCGGCAAGCCCCGCGCGCCCTGATAGCGCTCATTCTCGACCGCGCCGACATTCACATCGGCCGCGCCCCCGTCAAAGGCCCCGAAAACATTGCCTTGCCCTTCCATCTGGGCAATCACCTGCTCGATCGGGCCACCGGGCACGAATTGCACCAGAAAGAAATTGATGACCATCACCCCCAGCAATGTGGGGATGATCAAAGCCAGACGTCGCGCGATATAAGCGCCCATGATTTACCTCAGTGCGCCGGCAGCGCGCAATTCTGCCGCACGTTCTGCATCAAACCACCAGAAATCCATCTCTCCGGTCGAGAAGGGCGGGGTTTCTTCGGGACGCTGGAAAATATCCCAATGCGCGATCCAGACTGTGTCATTGTACCAACCGGGGATCATGAAATGCTCATACCGCAAAACGCGGTCCAATGCCATCAGTGCAGCGTCGCGCGTCTCGGGGTCGGGCGCATCCAGCGACAGGTCAATCACCTTGTCCACCAACTCGCTGCGCAGCCCGGCAGGGTTGAACACATCATCTGCCGCATCTGACCCGAAACGCTGGTGCAGGCCGGTGCCTGTATCCATGAATGCCGTGTACTGATCGAAGATCATGTCATAGTCGCGGTTGCGGCGACGGTCAGTGTGCTGCGCGGGGTCAATGCGCTGGAAACGCGCATCAATGCCCAGCCCTTGCAGGTTCTGGGTGAATGTTTCGATGATCGAGTCCATCGTGGCGGACCCTGCCGAGGAAACGGGAATTTCAATGGTCATCCGCTCGCCCGCTGCATTGCGCAACAGACCGGAATCGTCAACTTCCCACCCAGCTTCTGCCAACAACGCTCCTGCCGCACGAATATTGCGCCGGTCAGTCAGGCGCGCGGGGTCAGAGGCATGGGGCGAGCGCGCAGGCTCGGTCAATATCTCTTCCGGGACCAGATCGCCTAGGGATTGCAACAATTCCAACTCCAGCCCCTCAGGTGGGCCATCGGCCTGAAAGCGTGTGCCCTGCGAGTAAGAGGCGCGCTGCTGGAACAGGCCATATTGCAGCGTGTCATTCGTCCATTCAAAGTTGAACGCCAGCGAGATTGCCTCGCGCACGCGCTTGTCCTGTAGGAAATCGCGGCCCAGATTGAACACGAAACCGGTGGGGGTGGGTGGAAAACCGGTGGGCAATTCATCGCGCACCACATGGCCGCGATTGAGGGCGGGGAAATCATAGCCGGTGGCCCATTGGCGCGAATTATTCTCGGCACGGAAGGTGTATTCGCCGGTCTTGAAAGCCTCGAACGCGGCGGCCCCATCGGCAAAATACTCGATACGGATTTCATCGAAATTGTGACGGCCACGGTTTTGCGGCAGATCATTGGCCCAGTAATCGGGGTTGCGGCGATAGGTGATGCGGCGGTTCACCTCGTACCCGTGCAGCATGTAAGGGCCGGAGCCGGGCGAAATTTCCATGCGCGATTCGTCCAGCCGCGCACCGGTTTCCTCATACCACGCTTGCGAAAACACCGGTGTGCCGCCGACCTGATCAATCAGTGAGCGGCGCGAGATGCCATCGGCAAAGGTGAATTTCACCGTGTGATCGTCCAGCGCCTCGGCATCCAGCACCCGCGCGCCAACACCCTGCGCATAGGACGGCAGGCCCTGCTCTAGAAACAGGTTATGCGAAAACACCACATCATGCGCGGTCAGGGGCGTACCATCCGAAAAGCGCGCCTCTGGGCGCATGTGAAAGATGACCCATTCCTTGGTTTCAGGATACTCGACCGTATGCGCCAACAGCCCGTAGGCTTCGCCATAAACGTCGGCGGGCACAAGGCCACCGCCCATCGGCTCGGACGATTCCAGCAGGCTTTCATAGATGGCGGATGACAACAACCCTGCCCGCCCACGCCGCGTAAACGGGTTCATGGAATCAAACGTGCCCTGCGCCGAGATCGAAATGGACCCGCCCTTGGGCGCATCGGGGTTCACGTAGGAGAAATGCTCAAACCCCTCTGGATAACTGAGATCGCCATAGAAAGAGTACCCATGCGCTCGGATCAGATCGTCGTCCGTTTCACTGAAAACGGGGCTGGCGATCAACGCTGCAATCAACAGACCTGCCGCAGCCAGTGGCATACGCAGATGACTGACAGGGAAAGTCACGGGTCTTGCTATGGACTCGCGGGGCATTGGCAACTCCTCCTGTTATGGCCCGAAGTGGATTGGGCCTTTATCTCTTTATTTCGTGTTTGTGCGGCGCTGTCGATACATGCGCAAGTGTTTCGCACGTGGGACAAGGTAATTTGATTGCGCATGATGAAAAGAAAACAGGCCGCCCGTTACGCGGGCGGCCTGCAAAAAACAGCGATTCTGAAAAGATCAGCTTTCGCTTTCGATATAGGCAATCAGGTTCGCGCGATCTTCAGCACTGGGCATACCGCGATAGCTCATTGATGTGCCGGGCGTCAAAGCGTTGGGGTTCAGCAGGAACTCGGACAGCACTTCCGGTGTCCAGGCATCGCCTGCCTGCGACAGGGCGCCGGAATAGTTGAACCCGTCAACAGCGGCAATCTCTCTGTTCACCACACCGTGCAGATAGGGGCCAACACCGTTGCGCCCTTCTTCCAGCGCATGACATGCGCGGCATTGCGACCACAGGCGCGACCCGGCAGACGCATCAGCAATCTCGTAAGCTTCTTCAAAGCTCAGTTCGGCCACCGGCTCTGCGTCATCGGCATCATCTGCGCCGGTGTCGATGATGAAGGCCTGCTCCGCGCCTGCGTTGCCTGGCACATACAGCCCCGAGGCCGCCCAGTTGCCGAGAAGGAAAATCAGCAATGCACCACAAAATGCGGCGACCGCTTTGGTGAGGACCATCGTGTCAAACATATCGCAATCCCGTAATTCAGCGCGTTTCGATGTATGTATCCGCTTCCCCTTACAGGTTTCAAGCGATAGTTACCGCGACGAAATGCCCAATTGGGCGAATTTCTGATTTGTGAGCGGAAACATGACTGGCAAGATTGCATTTCAAGGTGAACCGGGCGCGTATTCACACGAGGCCTGCCGCCTGAAGCACCCCGACATGGAGGCTGTGCCCTGCCGCACATTTGAGGATGTCTTCGATCAGGTTCGCGCGCATCAGGCCGATCTGGCCATGCTGCCGATAGAAAACTCGACCTTCGGACGGGTTGCCGATATTCACCATCTGCTGCCCGATAGCGGACTGCATATTCTGGACGAAGCCTTTGTGCGGGTGCATATCAACCTGCTGGCCCTGCCGGGGGTCAAACTGTCAGAAATCAGCCATGCCATGAGCCACACCATGTTGCTGGGCCAGTGCCGCGCCTTTCTGAAAGAGCACGAAATTCACCGCGTCACCGGGGCAGACACCGCAGGATCGGCCCGCGAAGTCGCCCAGCGGGGCGAGCCGACTTTGGCCGCGCTGGCCTCGGAGCTGGCGGGCGAGATTTACGGGCTGGACGTGCTGGCGCGCCATATCGAAGATGAGGGCACCAACACCACGCGGTTTCTGGTGATGGGGCGCAAACCTGATGAGAGCAGGCGGGGCGATCACGGGATGATGACCAGCTTTTTGTTCCGCGTGCGCAATATTCCTGCGGCACTCTATAAGGCGATGGGCGGTTTTGCGACCAACGGGGTGAACATGGTGAAGCTGGAAAGCTACATGGTGGACGGCTCTTTCACCGCGACACAATTCTTTGCCGAGATCGAGGGCCACCCGGAAGATGACAATGTCGCCCGCGCGCTGGACGAATTGCGGTATTTCACATCCTATTTGCGCATACTTGGCACCTATCCCGCTGACCCTGCGCGAAAATAAGGGAAGTTGACCAGACTTGGAGGGCTGCCGCCCTCCAAACCACCCGCCTCAAGGGGGGCGCGCCCCCCTTGAGAAACCCTGCGAGTATTTTTGCCAAGAAAATGCGGATCAGCCCATCATAGCCAGAACTTTGGCCAAGGCGGGCCGCTCGCGCATCCGCGCCAGATAGGCCGAAAGGCGGGGTTCATGGATCGGGAATTTCGCCACACCTGCCCAGATGCCACAATGTGTCAGGATGATATCCGGCACGGTCATCTGCTGGCCCATAAGATAAGGCCCCTCGCCCATTCGGTGAACAAGGGTTTTCTGGCTGTTGGTAAATTCCCAGATCAGCGAATCCTTGATTGCGGATTGGCGCATTGCCTCGGGCAGAAGAAAGCTGTGCCGCGCCGCCATCCAGAGGGCTGCATCAAATTCATCCAGCAGGAATTGCGTCAGGCTGTCCTGACGGGCCCGGTCCAGTGTTCCGGCAGCGAATGTCAGGCTGCCATGTTTATCGGCCAGATACTGGATGATGGCCGTCGAATCGGTGATCGGCGTGCCGTTCTCGATCAGCACAGGCACTTTTCCCGCCGGGTTAAAGCTGACCACCCCTTCGGATTGCGGGGCGGCTGGAACATGCTCGTATTGCGCGCCCAGTTCTTCAAGCATCCAGAGCACACGCGTCGCACGCGAATTGGCACGGCCGATGACGGTATACATGACCCCTCCGGTGTTTTAGCGCCGCACCAGCATTGCCAGCCGGATCAGCGCGCGTTCCATCACGGCCATGCTGGGCGCGTTCGAGGCCGAGCGCAAGGTCAGATCGGCCTCGATCAATTCGGTCAGGGCGCGTTCCAGCCGTGGCAGCCCCCAACTCTGCGCCTGCCCCAGCAACCGGTCGCGGCGGGGGCCGAAGATGGGCGGGCGCAGGCGCTGAATGCCGGCGGAAGGGCCACCGGGATGGCAACTCATCGCGTGCAGGCTGCGAAAATGGCGCATCGCCATGATCGCAAGCGTCACCGCCTGCACGCCTTGCGCTTGCAGCCGCACCAGAAGCGGGCCGATCAGGGCAGATTGCCCTTCGGCCACCGCGTGCAGCAGGTCATCGACCACAGCCTCGGTGCTGGACGGGGCCACGGCTGCGATATCTTCGGGGCATAGCGGGGTTGGGTCGCCATGTTTATAGAGCGCGATCTTTTCCAGCGTCTGGCGGAAATCGCCCGGATCAAGCGCGCGCGACAGTGCAACAAGGTCGCGCATCGCATCCGTGTCGATCTGTGTCAGCCCGGCCTTGTGCAAAGCGGCCTCGATCTCTTCGCGCGAGGGGGGGTCATCATAGAGAGCCACTGCACCTGCCTGCTTTGCCCCCTCGAACAATTTGCGCAGCTTTGATGTGGCTTTCAACGCGCCAGCGGTCACGACAAGCTGCGCGTCGCCCGCGCGCCAGTCTTTCACAGCGCCTGCCACAGCGTCATGTGCAATATCGGTGGCATCTTCGATCAGCACAACGCGCGGGCCGGGAAAAAAGCCCTGCGCCTTGACCGCATCCAGCAAGGCAGCCCCGCCCCGGCGCAGATCGGACGCGGGCATGCGGTCCAGCCGCATTTCCGTCTCGCCTTGCGGGCCGATCATGGCGGCGACCAGTTCCTGACGTTTCAGGGCCACACGCATCGCGTCCTGCCCATAAATCAGAACTCCGGCAAGCTGGGGGTCGGGCTTGGCAATCAGCCGGGCCAGATCACGGGCGTTGAATTTCATTCCGCCAGTGCCGCGATCAGCCGTGCAACGACCTGATCGGCCAGAATACGCATCAGCCGCGCTTCGGCATCTTCTTCTGCGCGGCGGGTGGCCAACTGGGTGTCCGTGGTCGAGAAATTGGTGAAATTGCGCAGACTGCCTTTGGTCACTTGCGTATCTGTGGCCCTGTCGGTCAGCTCATAGCTCACGGTGCCAAACAAGGTGACCCGCGTCTCGCCCAAGCCTGCGACCCGCGCGGCCCCGCGCTCGGATGTGGAAATACTGTAGCTTAGATCGAAGCGCGGCGCAGTTGGCCGGCCCAGTCGCGCCTCCAGCTGCGCCACGAAATCGAAATCGCGCGGGCGCACCGGGTCTGCGACACGCACCTGACCGCGCAAGGCCTGCCCCGACCCGCCGGGCGCATAGGCCGGGCTAAAGCCACATCCCAGCGCGAAAGGCACTGCCGCAAAGGACAAAAGCAGGGTTCTGCGATCAGACAACGACATTCACAATGCGTCCCGGCACAACGATCAGCTTTCGTGGCACACCACCTGCCAAAGCCTTGATCACAGCATCATCCGCCAGCGCCAGTTTTTCAACCTCTTCCTTGCTGATATCTGCCGGAACCTCGATCTCGGAGCGGCGCTTGCCATTGATCTGGATCGGCAGAATTACAGTGTCGCGCACCAGCATGGCCGGGTCGGCCTGTGGCCAGGGCGCTTGCGCAACCAGACCTTCGCCGCCTTGGCGCGCCCAGATATCTTCGGCCAGATGCGGCACCATTGGCGACATCAGTTGCGCCAACGTGCGCATTGCGGTGTGCTGTGCCACGCCGCTGGCCTTCGATTTGCTCAGCGTGTTGGTGAAGGCATAGAGTTCCGCAATCGCCTTGTTAAAGGCGAAATTCTCGATTGCCTTGGTCACATCGGCAATGGCGCGGTGCATGGCGCGCAGCAGATCGGTGTCAGCTTCGGTGGCGCTGCCGTCCTCCATCCCAGCGATTCGGTCTGACAACTGCCACACGCGCGACAGGTGCTTGAAGGCCGCCTCGGCCCCGGCACTTGTCCATTCCACATCGCGTTCGGGCGGGCTGTCGGACAGCACAAACCACCGCGCTGTGTCGGCACCGAAGGCTTGAATGATATTGACGGGATCGACCACGTTTTTCTTGGATTTCGACATTTTGGCCGAAGGGATGATGCGCACCGCCTCGCCTGTGGCCTTCAGCTTTCCATCCTCGACATCTTCGGGCAGGTGATAGACCGCGCGGCCCTTGGCGTCTTGGGTCTGGTAAATCTCATGCGTCACCATCCCTTGCGTGAACAGCGCATTGAACGGCTCGGACGCGCTCTCAGGCAGGTGCCCCGTCTTGACCATCGCGCGGGCGAAAAACCGCGAATAGAGCAAGTGCAGGATCGCGTGTTCAATGCCGCCAATATACTGGTCCACATTCATCCAATAGGCGGCATCTTCGGCATTCGTGGGCGTGTCGGCATGGGGCGAGGTGAAGCGCGCGTAATACCATGACGAATCCACAAAGGTGTCCATCGTGTCGGTTTCGCGCCGTGCGGGGGCGCCGCATTTGGGGCAGGTGCAGTCGCGCCAGCTTGGGTGGCGGTCCAGCGGGTTGCCGGGGACGCTGAAATCAATCGGTGTGCCATCTTCGTCATAGGGCAATGCGACAGGCAGGTTTGCTTTCTTCTCCGGCACGACGCCGCACGCAGCGCAATGCACCACCGGAATCGGACAACCCCAATAGCGCTGGCGCGACAGGCCCCAGTCGCGCAGGCGGTAATTCGTCACCCCCTGCCCGACCCCGCGCGATTCGCAAAAGGCAATCGCGGCGTCCACAGCATCCGCGCCGGTCTGCACGTCGTCGCCCGCAAAGCCGCGAATATAGCGCACGACCTCGGTCTTGGGGGGCACAAAGGCGACCGTATCCACCGGCGCCTCATCTTCGAGGGCGACAAACACATCCGGGTGCGGCAAGCCATATTTGCGGGCGAAATCCAGATCGCGCTGGTCATGGGCGGGGCAGCCGAAAATCGCACCGGTGCCGTAATCCATCAGGATGAAATTGGCGATATAAACCGGCAATTCCCAATCATTATCAAACGGATGGCGCACACGGATGCCGGTGTCATAGCCGCGCTTCTCCGCCTTTTCCAATGCCTCTTCGGTGGTGCCGATCTTGCGGCACTCGGCCACAAACTCCGCCACCGCCCCGTCATGGCGCTCCAGATGGCGCGCAAGCGGGTGATCGGGCGAGATGCCCACGAACGACGCGCCCAGCAGCGTGTCGGGCCGCGTGGTATAGACGTCGATCCCGTCAAACCCCTCGGGCGCATCCACCGCCCCGAAGGCAAATTGCAGCCCGCGCGACTGGCCGATCCAGTTGCGTTGCATCAGGCGCACTTTTTCGGGCCAATGCTCCAACCCGTCCAGCGCGCTCAACAACTCTTCACTATAGTCGGAAATCTTGAAGAACCATTGCGTCAGCTCGCGCCGCTCTACTTCCGCGCCCGACCGCCAGCCTTTGCCGTCAATCACCTGCTCATTGGCCAGCACGGTCATATCGACCGGGTCCCAGTTCACGACCGCATTCTTGCGGTACACCAGCCCCGCTTCCAGCATGTCGATAAACATGGCCTGTTGCTGGCCGTAATATTCGGGGTCGCAGGTGGCAAATTCGCGGGTCCAGTCAATCGACAGGCCCAAAGGCTTCATCTGGTCGCGCATGATGGCAATATTGCCATAGGTCCAGTCCTTGGGGTGGCCGCCCTGCTCCATCGCGGCATTCTCGGCGGGCATCCCAAAGGCGTCCCAGCCCATCGGGTGCAGCACCGAAAACCCTGCCGCCGATTTATAGCGCGCCACCACATCGCCCATCGTGTAATTGCGCACATGCCCCATATGTATCCGCCCCGAGGGGTAGGGGAACATTTCCAACACATAATACTTCTCGCGCGCGGGATCGCGCCGCGCGGTAAAGGCATTTGCCTGATCCCACGCCTTTTGCCATTTCTCTTCAATGGCTTGCGGGGTGTAGCGCGCGTCATTCTGGCTGGACATGGTGTTTCCTGTGGCTGGGCAATTAAAAAAGCCGGGCGCGACCGGCCCGGCATCTTTAGCGTTCTGTCAGACCAAGGTCCAGATCACAGGCCGCGGTCACGTATCCTGAGTTGCCGCGCGCGTGTCAGGATCGCATCCTCTACCGCGCGAATCGTCTCGCGGTCGGCAGGCCCGCTAGAGGTCATCAGCGCCACATTCAGCGACCGTGCGTCCAGCGCGGGGTCATTGATCAGGATCGCGGCACGATACGCGCGCCCGCCGCCCGGTGGTGTGCCAAAGCCTGTGACAACCACACCAGAGAAAGGATCAACCGACTGGATCGGCAAAAAGTCCAGAATCTCAAGCGAAGCATTCCACAAATACTTGTTCACTTCCACAGTCACGCCGGGGGGCTGCGCGTTCGAGAACAGATCCCACACAGTTGACTGGCGGGTGGTGCCTTCTCTGACACGCTCTTGCGCGTGGATATCCGCCGCAGCTTCGCGCGACCGCTCGCCACCTTGGAAGAAGTTGCCAAACCCGCCGCCGCCGCAGCCCGCAAGAACAAATGTCAGGCCCAAAACGGTGCTTATGCGCGCAGCACTTTTGTAATTCATTGCTACCATCCCTTATAGACGCGGTATTACCTCTAACTTGTTCACTGCTTTCCGACAAGAGTGTAGCATGCATTGCTGTAATCATCGGTGCAGGGGCCAGAGTTTCGCGCATGAGAGAGGCGTTCAGAGTGGGGGCTGACAGCATGGCGTGACAATTCTGCACCATATATTGGCTGTTGCAACGGGGTGGATTCGCTTTGTCTTGAAAACTTCCGCTGAAAAGATGAAACAGGCTCAGACCTCGCCGAAACTGGTGAGGCGAGGAAACACCTTAGATAACGAGGGAAAAAAGATGAAAAAGATTCTTCTTGCTACCACAGCTCTGGTCGCATCGGCAGGCGTCGCAGCAGCAGACGTGACACTGTCCGGTGACGGTCGCATGGGCATTACTTATGATAGCGCGGCAGACAGCAACTCGCGCTTGGCTTTCACAAACCGTGCTCGCGTCACATTCTCACTTTCCGGCGAAACTGATTCGGGCATGGCATTTGGTGGTTCGTTCCGCGCAGACAATGCTTCCGGCGCCGCTGCTGGCACAGCCGGTCACGTATTCATCTCCGGTGAGTTCGGTCGTCTGCGTATGGGCGATGTTGACAGCGCGTTTCAAGCACTGTTCGGCAACATCGGCGGTGTTGGCTTGACCGGATTGGGCGATCTGAACGAACTGGACCACAGCACAAGCGGTGGTGCGTTCTCCCTCGGCTCCGCGCTGACAGCTTCGCAGCTAGGTCTGGTGAATGGTTGGGCTTTTGGTGCAACCAACGGTGTTTCTTCGGTTGACGACTTTAGCGTGTTCGTCACACCAAGCTTAGCAAGCAGCTTGTTCACTTACACTCCTCCAAGCGCAGCCACAAATCCTGATACTTATATCGGGAGCATTGCTGATATTGTTGACGCTTTTGATAATGTGTTCAATCAAGCAGGCGGCGGAGTATCGGGCTTTGTTTTTGACAATGATTTCGACGCGACAACGTTCCTGACTTCTCTTGAGAATAACGGCGCTCAAATGCTTGACTCGGATGGCAACATTACAAACGTAGCAAATGGTGACGCGGCTTCGATCCGCGTGCCGGGCTTTGCCGCTGGCGTCTTCGCTCAGTCCGTTACCAATGAAGCTGTATTTGCTGGTTTTGGCTTTGACTCAACCGACCCTGCACCGGGTGGTGGTCAAGATCAAATCGCTGCACTGTTCGGTGTTGATGACTTCGGTGATATGTTCTTCGGTGGGATTGATTGGGAAGCCTCAGCGTCACTTAATACTCCAGCAATCGACAGCCGTGTTTTGTTTGATTACTCGATCGAAGGTTTCAGCTTCGCTCTGGGCTACTCACAAACCGGTCCGCATCAGGCTGGCAGCATCGCAGCTGCATACACCTTTGATGGGCTGACAGTTTCGGCTGGTTACGGGCAAGCACGCTGGCGCGACGCTTACACCGCTAGCTTCACAGCATCAGCACCGATCCAGCCTGGTATTTCTGCTTCTCTGGGCAACTCAGCCACAGCGACACTGGCAACTGTGACCGAAGATGCTAAAGCACGTGACTGGAATGTCGGCGTCAAGTATGACATCGATGCGCTGTCGATGGCTGCTGTATATCAGGACAAGCGTTTCAGCGTTGGCGGAACACAGATCGACAAGCACCGCACAATGGGCGCAAGTGTTGGCTACACAATGGACGCGATCGGCGTTTCGGCTTTCGCAACACAAACCAAATCTGATCTAGCTCCTCAAGATGCTCGCGCATACGGTCTCGGCGCAAGCTACAATCTGGGTGGCGGTGCACACATCCGCGGCGGCGTTGTAAACAGCCGTGGGTTCACAGGCAGCAGCTCCACAACTGGTGACTTGGGTCTGGCATTCACATTCTGATCTAACTCAGATTACGATACTGAAAGAGCGGGCATTTGCCCGCTCTTTTGCTGTGAACGACAACGATACGGGCAGAACATGACACGCACAGCAACATGGATCACAGCGGCACTCACAACACTGCTGCTGTCGGGCTGTGGCACAGCATCAGGTTTGGCTGAAGGCACAGGCAGAGTGTTTGAAGGTGTTGGCGAAGACTTTAGAAGCTTAGGTGGTGCGATCAGGCGTTGAGGCGTCAAGCACAGCTTCAATATCATTTCCAGCGCAGCTCAACTGCTGACATAGATCACTGCGCAGCTTGAACACTTGACGCTGTCGCTGCTGCTGGTTGCGTTGACTTTGGATATGCTGCTGTAGCCAAGTATTGTGACGCTCAAGCTTGCGCAACGCACGCAGTTCAGCACGCACACAGCTGCGCATTACACCAGCTCCACAGCACGCGACAGCAGCGCTTCGTTGACTGTGATATAGCGTTGCGTTGTTGAGATGTGTCTATGTCCGGCTAATGCTGCCAGCAAATGAACAGCAACACCTTGATCAGCTAAGCGTGTAATGAATGTCTTCCTGCCGCTGTGTGAGCTACAACCGCGCAAACCGCAGCTTCCGTATATATCCAGAAACAGCTGGCTCATTGTGTTTGCCGAAAAAGCACGACCATAGCGTGTTGCGAACAGCGGCGCTGTTGTGCTGCTATGTGCGAACAGCGTCCAATACTGTTTCAATGCGCGCTGTAGCTCAGTGTTGATGTATACCGTGCGTTTGCTGTGACCTTTGGTCTGCGCAACAGCAAGGGTCGTGTTGCTGCGGGGTTGAGTTATTGTCAAATCTGGTGTTTGGGGCTTGTCATGCGGCGGCCTGATCCGGGGTTGATGGCTTGACGCCGTTGATGAAATCGACGCCTTCGATGACGTCAGCGAGGTGGGCGAAGCCGCGCAGTCTGCGCCAGCTTGTTTCTGCGCATTTGGCGAGCTTGAACATCATATGCAGCATGCCGTGACGGGTCAGGCATCCCTTTGCGCGCTTGGTGCGATGACGGATGGTGGCGAAGGTGCTTTCAATGGGATTGGTGGTGCGGATGCTCTGCCAGTGCTGGGCGGGGAAGTCATAGAAGGTGAGCAGCTCCTCCCGGTCCTTAATCAGGCAATTTGCGGCCTTGGGATATTTCGGCTCATAGGTCTCGATGAACAGATCAAAGGCGGCCTCGGCGTCTTTCTTCGTCTCGGCCTGCCAGATGTCATGCAGCATTTTCTTGGCCTTGGGTTGCGAGCGTTTGGGCAGGCAATTGAGCACATTGGCCGTCTTGTGAACCCAGCATCGCTGCTGGCGGGTTGCCGGGAAAATCTCTTCCAGCGCGGCCCAGAACCCCATGGCACCGTCGCCGATGGCCAGCTTCGGCGTCTTGAGACCCCGCGCCTTGAGCGCAAGCAGCACCTCCCGCCAGCTTTGCGTGGATTCGCGCACACCATCCTCGATGGCGAGGAAGTGCTTTTCGCCACGAGCATTTACCCCGATCACGACCAGCGCACAGAGCCTGTCCTCGGCCGCGCGCAGCCCGCTATAGATGCCATCAACCCAGAGATAGACCCAGTCGTCACGGCTCAGATCGGTCTTGCACCAGTCACCGTATTCAGCGGCCCATTTCGTCTTGAGGCGCGCCACAGTATTGGCAGAGAAACCGGTGGCGTCCGGGCCGAGCAGAGCTTTCAGCGCGCCATCCATCTCTCCGGTCGAAATGCCCTTGAGGTATAGCCAGGGCAGTGCCGCCTCCAGCGACTTTGCCTTGCGCACATAGGGCGGGACCAGCGCAGAATGGAAGGTGACGGGATTGCCTGTCTTCGAGCGCACCTTGGGAACCTTCACCGTGACAGGCCCGATGCCAGTCTGCACGGCCCGCTCCGGATGATGGCCGTTGCGGACAACCGCAGCATGGCCATCGGCTGTCTTCCGGTCCTGAAATTGGGCCATGAAAGTTTCAAGCTCAGCCTCAACCGCAGATTGCAGCAATTCCCGCGCGCCCTTGCGCAGAAGTTCCGTCAATGGGTCCGAGATCGCATCTCGACCGGCAAATTCAACAATGTTACTCTCGTCCATGGTGGTGCGTCCTCTTCGGTTGGCGGGTTGTGTCGCAACGACAATCCAACCAGATGCACCGCCAGCTTTCAAATCCTCAAAACACCAGATTCAGTCATAGCTCTGCGGGGTTTGCCTTGTGCGTCATACACATCAGCAATCGTCAGCCCAGCCAGTTCACACGCGCGCAATCCAGCAAGCACGCTAAACAGCACCAGTGTTTTATCGCGTGTGCTGTGTTGCCGTGTTTTACACTGTGCCAGCACCAGCTTCAGCTCTTGTTCAGTCAGTGTTCGTGCTCCAGCCATTGTCTCTCTCACAAAATCCCACAATCACAGTGTATGGTCTGAGGCTGGTGGTGAACTACCGGAAATTATAAACACCATAAGTTCAATGATCACAGCAGCTTAGTTCAGTCTCTCAGCTAATACTTATTTTATGAGGCTGGCGACTGGTGGCAAAATTTGGCAGCAGGCGTGGTTCAGCTGTGCTGATTTTTGCGTGTTCAGTTTTGACGAGGTTTTTTGCTGTTGTTGATAAATAACTGTGTAAGGCACATCAGGTGCGACAGGCAGAAAAAGCGAAATATGGGTAGGCACTGCGAGACCGAATAAGGCGCGGACTGAGGCACTGAGTGACACGATGACTAAGGCAATGGCGGGCACGGCAACTGAGGCACAGCACAGGCACAAACAAACGAGATTAAAGCTGGCACGCTGACTGTAATAGTGCTGCGAACCCGTTCTGATGTGAAACGGTAAGCAAATGGATTGCTCGTTATCTGCTTCAATCAACTACCTCATCGTCTGGTGAGATGCCTAAAGCTATAGAGACATAAATGTTCAGTCTGCCCTTAGCTTTGATTGTCGTAATGGTGTGCGGTTAATAGAGCTGCGCTGACGTGTTCAGTGCTGCTCGCAAGTGAGATGGATGACAACCTTGTTTTAAACAAGAACCATCAACGCATAAGAGTGCCTGGCTGTATGGGTCTTATGCGTGCGTTTGATATGCTGGTAATAGAGATGAAAGCAAAACCTGCTCTTCCTTAAATGGTTCAGTAATACAGTCTGACAGCGACGCGAAAGCGACTGCGTGTTTGGATCGACGCCGAAACGGGCGTTGATCTGACTGCTCATCGAAAGTCGTTAAAAGATTAAATCATCAACAATTGAGCATGTGTCTTTGAAAGAAAGAATCGGCATCAAGCACAGCGACAGAGCGTGAGCGATGTGAGCTGCTGCGAAGATGACACACAGACGCGACTGCGGATGTGTAAAACCGACATTCCCCAAGTGGCCTGCCGTCTGACGTCAAGATCGCCTGATTGCGCCAGTTGATCAAGCGTTTTTCGTCCCGAGCGGCGTCTGCGGTCGCGCAAACGCCTGGAGTTGGGCGGATCGGGCCAGGAGCCCGCAGCATCCCGGCTCGGCGGCGACGTTTTTCAGCGCGGTGGACGGACCTGTCCTGCCGCTTTCGTTCAGTTTGGGTCCGGATCGCGGTCATGCGCATAGCGGTGGCGCTCGCAATCGGCGGATGGCGGCAAGGATGGCGCGGACCATCGAACTTGTCACCGCAACCTCGGCCAGCTGGAAGGTGATGGCGCGGGCGTGACGCACGACGCGGGCACCGATCTTGATCAGCTTCAGTTGCAGGCTGGTCAGCGACCAGTCCGCCATGGCCTCGGGCAGCTCGATGCAGCGCAGGAAGGTTGCCAGATTGTAGGCCAGCGCGTGCAGTTGCAGCCGCACCTCGTTGTCGCGGAACTTCCGGCAGGACAGCCGCGTCCAGTGGAAGGCGTATTTGCCCTCCTTGATGTGCTGCTCGGCGGTGCCGCGCTGGTTATAGAAGCCCATCACCCAGTCGGGTTCCATCGGCAGGTTGGTGACGATGAAACCCACACGGGGGAACAGCTCGCCCGGGTGCCATTCGATCTTGGCGATCACACGGCGCTCTTTGTCCCAGGACGCGGCCTGATAGTGGAAATCCTCAAAGAACCGTTTCACCTTGGTCAGCGAGGGCCGCCCCACGGGCCGCGTCAGCCGATGCGCGATCTTCTCGCGCAGGACGTTGTTGGCGGGCAGGCGGATAGCGTAGAAATAGCCTGCTTCTTCCAGCCGCGCATAGATCGCGGGGATCGCATAGGCGGCGTCGGCCCGGAAGAAGCGTAGTATGTCGCGCTCGGCATACCGGGCGATGACAGGATCAAGGACATCCCGCCAGCCATCGGCGCTGTGGACGTTGCCATGGCGCAGGGCGCAGCGCTCCAGCATGCCGAACTGGTTGAACAGAAAGTTGGGGTGGTAGCAGGTGCAGTCAAAATGCCCATTCCAGGCGGACCCTTCTTGATCGCCATGGGTGGGGCTGACCGAGCTGTCCATATCCAGCACGATGAACTTCAGGCCATTGCGATCATGAAACCGGTCGATCCATTGGCCGTTCAGGTCGGCCAGCGCCGCCCGGTTCTCGGCCAGGGCCAGTGTCTCGGTCTCGAACCGTCCCATCTGCGAGGCCGAGGCAGCTTGCGCATCGACGGCCCTACCGCCTACGACCTGACGCATAACCGGATCAACGGCCAGCCGGTCGGCGTCGTTGACATCCTCGTAGCCTGCCAGCCGCCCATAGACCGACTGCCGGAATAGCCCGTCGAGCCGGTGGACAGTGTTCTTGCCGCGCCGGGTGTCGCGCAATGCTGCTGCTGCCAGATCGGACAGCCCGAGCGCGTCATCAAGCTCCCGCATAACCAGCAGGCCGCCATCCGAGCTGAGCTGCGTGCCTTTGAATTCCAGCCGAACGCGAGGGTCGAAAACCACCCGATCTGCCCGCTGCGATCCCGCACCCTCTGGGTGATCCATGAAACACGCTCTCCGTAGCCATCAACACCATGATTTATATGGTAAATAGCGCGGTCAGGACAGCGAAATCAGCGAATTACTTGGGGAATTCGGGTAAAAGCAATTCAAGCAATCCAAATAATCCAAACAATGTGACTGTGTTGATAAATACAGCACAAATGGAGAGCTATGGAATGACGATACAATTACTGGAAACTGTGTGTGACACGCTTAAGGATGCGAATTTGACACGAGGTGAGCAGGACTTTTGCGAACAATGGCTGGCAAAGAGCAGCAGTTATATGCGCACATTGAGGTTCAATGAACTTGAACCGAGTGCTGAGGCGCTGGCGACATTGGGCAGCAAGCTTGGCTATTACAGCTGTGAGCTGGCACGACGAGGTGACGACACAAGCGCGCATTGGAGCAAGATATTGACTGCGCTGCGTGCTGAGACACAGACAGCACTGGAAGTGCGTGTGCGTGAACGCTGGCAATCGGTCTGCGCTCAAAGAACCAAGCTGCGCGAAAAATCGCTGTGAACTACTTATCAAATGACGCTGGTGATTTGACAACACTGGGGCTGTGCTGTGCGTGTTGTTGAGGTCATTGCTGTAGCAGCACACACACGCGGCAAGCACAGCAAGCGCGACACTGCCAAAGCCGCACACAAGCGCAAAGACACGACCTTTAAACCACCCAGTAAAGCCAAGCCATTCAATGAACCAAAACCAAAAAACCTGAGTTAAAACAGTTGACTGCGATCAGAAATCGCGCATCTTCATAAGTGTTTAACAACAGGTGAGATTTGAACGATGAAATGGCTACAAGATGAGATGCGCGCGCAAGGACTTGAACCAAAAGATACGCCAAATGCGCCACTTCGCAGCAAGCTGCTGTCAAAAGCTGATCGTATGCTGGCAGAGCTGGCGAAATACAAAGCCGAAGATGAACTGGACGGAAATGGTGTTAAATACTGGTGGTCGGAAAAAAGCGTGAATGGACAACGCAGACTGGTGATGCGTGAAGGCGGCAAAACAGTAGCAGGGTCAGCAACATATGTGGACAACACACTGGCTGCTGTAAAAGCTGGTATTGAGAAGATGCGCAAAATCATCGAGAACAGCACAGCTGAGCAATGGGCTGAAGCAGAGGCATTGCGCAAAAAAAAGTAATCAAACAGCAGCCGAACATGTGTGGTGTAAACACTTGTGTGGAAACACTGTGTTCAACGGCACAAAGCTGAAACCGTGCTGGATGCGTTACATCACTTATTGATGTAAGCAGCGGTCTTTGAACGATTGGTCGAGCTGGTCGAGCTGGTTTGATTGGACACGTTGAAGAACCAGCTTCAAAGCGCAGCTTAAAACCTGCGTTTAAACAATGGGTTGACCACAGTGTTGCGAAACACTGTCACAAACACAGCACATGTCAAAGCTGCTGCTACAGCATTCAGGTCGAACACAGCGCTGCTGCGCGTGCTGCTCAACACACCAAGCAGCTGTTGACTGCGCACGCGCGCGCTAACACCACAAAAGCCGCTGCTGCTGCGCAGTTATGCCGAAACCAATGACAGGCATAGTGATGCTGTGATCAAATACTTTTGCCCCCAACAATGTCCCCAACCAACTGCGCACGACGATGAAGCAGGTCTGGCGCTAAATGCGCATATCGCTGCGTCATCTGTATGCTGCTGTGTCCAAGCAGTGTTTGAACCTCATACAAACTCACCCCCTTGTTCACCAACAAGCTTGCGAAGGTATGACGCAAGTCGTGTATGCGCACATCACCAAGTTCAGCAGCATCACGCGCGATATACCAAGCAGCATAGAAGCTTTGATAACTGCTCTGTGTGCGTGGGTTCTGAAACACATACGCATTGCCGCCAACCCTCAATCCAAAACGCTCCGCGACACTGCCAGCTGCCAACACTGTTTCCACAGCATCATCATTCAGCACAATGCGGCGACTGCGACCATTTTTGCTGCGCGGCACTGTCCAAACTCGCTTGTCGAAATTGATGTCACACCAACGCACACGCAGCGCTTCACCTTTGCGCGCACCGGTCAACAAAAGCAGCTTGATGAACAGATACAGGTATGGATGCGTGCTGCGCTGACACTGACGCAACAATGCTTCGATCTCAGCACTGCTCAAAAAGCGCTGCTTGTGGTCACCAATGCTCAAACGCTTTATGGGCTGCTGATCTCTGTCAAAATCAATATAGCGCCAGCTGCGTGCCAAGTTCAGCAAGCGGTTCATTAGATGAATGTGTTTGTTGATTGTGCTGCGCTGATACCCAGCTACGATCTGTTCGCGCACCCAAACATCCAACACTGCTGTCTTCAAATCCTCCAAAGCATACTCACCCATTCGCAAACGCAGATGCGTGTTGTAGATGCTGAACGCGTGATGATGCTGCTTTGTGGTGGCTTTGGCGTGTGGATAATAGTGCTGATCGAAGAACTGATTAAGCGTTAAACGCTGTTGCTGGCTACGATTGCTGTTGCTGGTGCTTTTGATGCGGCTGAATAGCTTCACGGCTTGGTCCTTACTGCTGCTGTGAGCTAAGCTGTATTGTCATATAACTGTTTGGACGAGTTCTGAAATGACCACAGCTGTCGTTGAATGCTGTCATCGACCTCAACACTGCGTCGGTTCCAGATCGTGTTCTTGCGACAACAGCAATCGCACTGTCGGCTGGCATGGCTTCGGCTCAGGGCGTATCGCTGTCCGGTGACGGTCGCATGGGTCTGATCTATGATGGCGACGACATCCGTTTCACAAGCCGTGCTCGCGTAACATTCACACTGTCCGGCGAAACTGATTCCGGTCTGGCATTCGGCGGTTCGTTCCGCGCAGACAATGCAAGCAACGCTGCTTCCGGTTCTGCTGGCAACGTGTTCATCTCCGGTGACTTCGGTCGTCTGGCAATGGGCGACGTAGACGGTGCCGCTCTGGCAGCAGTTGGCGACCTGTACTCGGTTGGCCTGACAACACTGGGCGACGCACATGAAATGAACTACATCGGCCGCCTGCTGGGCGACACGATCAATGACGAAGACGACGGCGTGGCCCAATTCAGCGGCGTTTCAATTCCTAGCCTGTTCCCACGCGCCCTGTACTCCTACAGCATCGATGGCTTCAGCTTCTACGCAAGCGTGTCAAACCCGGTCACAGTTCGTGTAAACAATGCGACTGCATTTAATACCCAAACTGGTCTGGCAACATCAAACGGTGACAGCCTTGGTACAATCACTGAGTTCGGTGTAGGCGCAAGCTACAGCATCGACGGCTTCACAGGTGCCTTGGGCTATGAGCGCGCTCGTGCCAACCCTGCTTCGGTAACCGGCCTTGACTCGATCACATTCGGTCATCTGGCAGCAAGCGCTGAATACAGCATGGACGGCATCTCGGTTAAAGCAATCGTTGGCCGTGCAATGAACGACCTGAAAGAGATCATTGAAGACGAAGATGGCAGCAAAACTCAGTACGGTCTGGGCGTCAGCGGCACATTCGATGCGACAACAGTCACAGCATTCGGTCGTCGTGATTTCGCAAAAGACCGTTACCTCGGTCTGGGCGCAAGCTACGATCTGGGCGGCGGCGCTTCGATCAAGGGCGGTGTTGTCCACGTGAGCCCGAACGTTGGTAGCTCGGAAACACGCGCTGACTTCGGTCTGGCCTTCACATTCTGATTTAACTCAGATCGTGATCTGGAAAGAGCGGGCATTTGCCCGCTCTTTTCTTTTTGATAACAGCACTCTTCACACAGACCCTAAATTCCGGGTAATTTATGCCAAACCAACAAACCATAAGGCAGGCAGTATGAAACCCTTGAAAATCTCGGCACTTGGTATGCTCCTTGGCGTGTTCCTGCTCTCGGGGTGTGAAACCACATCCGCCGCCCTCGACGGTGTCGGCGGCGTCTTTATCGGCGCGGGGCAGGATGTGCGCAGCGTTGCCAGATAGGCAGGGCTTGCACCGCAGCCCTATGGGCGGCACACTTGCCCCAATGTGACGAATCGCAAAGGTCTGACCGATGCTCCGCCCCCTTTTCGCCTGCCTGCTGCTTGCCCTGCCCGCCTCTGCGCAGGAACTTGGGCCAAAAGTCTCGGGCGATGCGCGGATGGGGCTGGTCTATGATCGCCCGCCCGACTGGGCGCAGCAACGCGAAAACGGGCTGCGCATGACTGCCCGCGCACGGCTGAAGTTTGAATTTACCGGCGAAACCGATGGCGGGGTGCGGTTCGGGGCGGCGTTCAAACTTGACCCCGACACCCAGCGCCCCAGATCACCGCGCATCTTCATCGGAGAATGACACCCCCATGTCCCTGACAGACATCCGCGCCCGGATCGCGGCGGCAGAAGCTGCGGCGCAGCGTCCCAGCGGCTCGGTCCAGTTGATCGCTGTGTCCAAAGAACAACCCGAAGACCGCGTCTTGCCTGTACTGGACGCAGGCCACCGCCTGTTCGGCGAAAACCGCGTGCAGGAAGCCGCCGGAAAATGGCCCGGCTGGCGCGACCGCTTCGGCGACGTCGCGGTGCATCTGCTCGGCCCGTTGCAAAGCAACAAGGCACGGCAAGCGATGGAGTTGTTTCAGGCCATCCATTCCCTCGACCGGCCCAAACTCGCCCAGAGTTTCGCACGCCTTGCGCAAGAGTTGGGCCACTGCCCCGATCTGTTCGTGCAGGTCAACACAGGGGCAGAGCCGCAAAAGGCCGGCGTGCTGCCCGATGATGCCGACCGCTTCATCAAGGACGCCCGCGCACTGGACCTGCCAATTGTCGGCGTCATGTGCATCCCGCCCGTCGACGAAGACCCCGCCGCCCATTTCGCCCAACTGGCCGATATTGGCGCGCGCAACGGGCTGGAGAGCCTGTCAATGGGCATGAGCGATGATTTCGAAATTGCGATTGCGCAGGGCGCCACCCATGTGCGCGTCGGCTCCGCCATATTCGGCGCGCGGCGCTAGGGGCACACAGGGCTATATGACCGATTGAACGCTGTGCGGGCGGTCGCGCAGTGCATCACGCCCCGCCGCATCAGCCCGCACCCACGGCACTTTGCGGCGCGGCGGCCTTCGCGTCCGCGCGGCGCAAGTCAGACGTTCAGCGGGTTGGCCCCTCACCCCGCCGCCTTCTCCTCCAGCGCCAGCCATTCTTCCTCGGCCAGTTCCAGCGCGGTCTGGCGCGCGGCCATCGCCTCGGTCGCCTTGCGGAACTTGACCGGCTCGCGCGTGAACAACTCGGCATCGGCCAGCAGCCCGGCCAGCTTCGCAATCTCTGCCTCCAGCCGCGCGATCTCGGCGGGCAGTTTTTCCAGCCGGTGCGTCTCGGTATAGCTCAGGCCAGTCTTGGCTTTCGCCTTGCTCTTGCCCTTCTCCTTGCTGCGCGGGGCGGGCGCAGATTGCGCCGCAGGGGCCTCTCGCTCACTGCGCTGCGCCAGATAATCCGACCACCCGCCCGCATAGGCCGTCACACGCCCCTCCCCCTCAAACACCAACGTGGTCGAGGCGATGCGGTCAATGAAATCGCGGTCGTGGCTGACCAGCAGCACCGTGCCGTCAAACTCGCTCAGGATATCTTGCAACAGGTCCAGCGTTTCCACATCCAGATCATTGGTCGGCTCGTCCAACACCAGCAGATTGGCAGGCTGCGCCATGATCCGCGCCAGCAACAGCCGCGCCCGCTCGCCCCCCGAAAGCGACCGCACAGGCGCGCGCGCCTGCGCCTCATCGAACAGAAATTCCTTCAGATAGCCGACCACATGCTTGGGCTGGCCCCGCACCATGACCTGATCCGCCTGCCCCGGCACCCGCATCAGCGGATCACCCGTCAGGTTCTCCCAGAGCGAGGCATTCGGGTCCAGTTGCGCACGGCTCTGGTCGAAAATGGCAGTTTCCAGATTGGTGCCGCGCCGGATATTGCCCGCATCGGCCTCTTCCGCGCCGGTAATCATGCGCAGCAGCGTCGTCTTGCCCGCACCATTCGGGCCGACAAAGGCCACACGTTCCCCGCGCGTCACCCGCAACGAGAAATCGCGCAGGATCAGGCGATCGCCATAGGCCTTATGCACATTCTCCAACTCGGCCACCAGCTTGCCCGACGGGGCAGCCGCTTCCATCGCCATGGCCGCCGTGCCCTGCCGCCGGATCTGGCTTGCACGCTCGGCGCGCAAATCCTGCAACGCGCGCACGCGGCCCTGATTGCGCTTGCGCCGCGCGCTGATCCCTTCGACAGCCCAGCGCGCTTCGGCCTTGATCTTGCGGTCCAGCTTGTGGCGGGCGTCATCTTCCTGCGCCCAAAGTGTGTCGCGCCATTCCTCGAACCCGTCAAAACCGGATTCGCGCCGCCGCACCTGCCCCCGGTCAATCCACAAAGTGGCACGGCTGAGCGCGCGCAGAAACGCACGGTCATGGCTGATCAGCACATAGGCCGCGCGCGTCTCGCGCAGGCGCGCTTCCAGCCAGCCAATGGCGTGAATGTCCAGATGGTTTGTCGGCTCGTCCAACAGCATCAATTCGGGCGCTTCGGCCAGCAGTTTGGCCAATGCCGCGCGCCGCCGCTCCCCGCCCGAGGCCTTTTCGGGGTCAAGGCTGGGGTCGAAATCAAGCCCCTCAGCCGCCATCTCGATGCGGTATGTCTCGGCAGGGTCAAGGTTTTGGGCGGCATACTCGCCCAGCGTGTCAAACCCGGCGAAATCCGGGTCCTGCTCCATATAGCCCACTGTCACACCGGGCGAGAGGCTGCGCGCGCCTTTGTCCGTTTCGACAAGGGCTGCCATGACTTTCATCAGCGTAGATTTGCCAGAGCCGTTGCGGCCCACAAGGGCCACACGGTCATTGGGCTGAACAACCAGATCCAACCCGTCAAAGACAGGATTGCCACCATAGGTCAGCGAGATATTCGAGAGTTGCAGAAGGGGTGTTTGTGCCATGGCGCCGATATAGGCCTCTGTGCGCAGCAGGGAAAGGGGGATTCGTCGCGCAGCCACGCCTTGCGCTGTCGATCTGCGCGCCACGCCAGCACAGCGGCAATCACCGCCCCCGTCGCCACAAGACTGGCACTATCTGCGGCCACAGGCACTGGCACCGGACCCCGCGCCAGCGCCACGCTCATCAAACTGCCCGTGCCAAGGCGTGGATGCGCGCGGCGAAAACGCTTGCGGTAGCAATCCGCGACATGCGCCTCATACAACATCTGCGCCATCAGGGTCGGCCAGTCGCGCTTTGGGTGCGCCAGCAGCACGCGCGCTGCCGCACAGATATCGCCTTGCGTGATCTCACGCATCGCCACCGCCACGCGCCGCCCCCGCGCGCAAGCGGCAAGCAAACCGGCAGCGCCGGTTTGCGGGGGTGGGTGGGTGGGCCGCTTGCGCGCGGGGGCGCATCACTGGCCCAATTCCAGCCGGGCAAAGGGGCCGGGTCCGAACACATCCGACAGTTGCGCCACTTCAATCGCAAAACTGCCCGCACCCCCATCCTGCACCTGCGCCTGCGCGGTATAGGTGAATTCCGGCACATCACAGACCACCTCTCGCAACACCGCGCCGCCCTTGCGCACCCGCAGGATATAGCGCTCAAAGGCCTCTGACAGCGGCACTTCGGCCAGCCCCCAGCCATCACCCCCCCGCCGCGTGCGCCTTACCCAAGCCAGATGCAGATCGCCCCCGCCCCCCCAACGCGCGCGCAGATGCACAGGCCGATAAGGGCGCAGGCCCACGCCTGTGAACACCGCTGTCACATCGTGATGGCTCGGGTCACTCAGCGGGCGGCTGGCAGGCCCGATGCGATATGTTCGCGCCAGACCAAAACCGTCCAGCGGCAGGGCCAGTTGTTCCAGCGCGGCATCGATCATCACCACCACCGCCCCGGTGCCCAGACTTGCGGCATCACCCCATCGGTGCCCTGCTGCCCGCGCAGACGCAGGCGCAGATCATAGACACCGGGGGCGACCAACTCTGCCTCGGCGAATTGAAACAACTCCCACTCGGCCCCCATGCCGATGACCATCAGATTGGCCCCGCCCAGCACCGCTGCAGGCGCGACCGAATCCAGACCGCCCGACAGCATCCGCACCCGCAGCGCAGGCCCGCGATCCCACAGGCCCGGCCCGGCGGCAAACAAAGGTGTTTCCGTCACGCCAATCCGCGCCGGGCGGGCCACCAGCGCGTCCAACGCGAACGCCTCTGGCCCCGTGCGGTGATGTACCACCACCAGCCCCGGCCAGGCGCGCGCCGAAACCGCCAGCCACGGGTGCTGGGGCACCTCTTCGCCGGTAATCAGCGGCAGGTCCAGAAAGACAGGTTGCACTGGTGCGGGCGGTTGATAGGGGGTCAGGGTGCCACCTGCGCGCGCCGTCTCGCCCCATTCATAGACCGCGTCTTCCACGCGCGTGGCCTCTACCTCGCGCCCGGCGGACAGGGTAACGCGGTCGATCCGCCACAGCGCCCCACCCGCGCCCATATCCAGCGCCACCACATCGCCCGCCCCCAAGTCACGCGAGGGCGGCAGCCGAAACCGCGCCGTGTCCCGCGCCACCCGCGCCTGTGCCAGCCAACGCTCGGCAATCAGCACGGCCTCGCCCTCGGTCAGCACCAACGGCAGATCAGAGCCAGAGGCCCGGCTTTCGCTGTCCCCCGGAAAGCTCGCCTCGGCCACGCGCATGTCGAAATCCGCGCCCTCCTCGACATAGCCCAGCCGGACGCGGCCAGAGAGTTCCGCCTCTGGCGCGCGGGTCAGGGCCAGATCACCGCTGTCATGGCGCAGCATATCATCCGGCCCAAGGGCGGCAACCGCCTGCCCGTTGCGCATCAAGAACCGCAGCACGCCGCCACGCTCCACCGCCTCGACGCCATATGCCAGCATCAGCGCCTGCAACATGGCGCGCGGTGCCTCGGTCGAAGCAAAGGCAAACCCGCGCACTACGCCGTAAACCCTGCTCACATCGACATCCCGAACACCTGCGCGCGCGCAAATCTCGGCGATCACGCCGTCCAGCGGCTGGCCGGTTGCGCGCCCTGTGATCCAATGCCCGCGCTGCCAGTTCGCGCCATCCGACCACAACGCCTGATTGCCCGGAAACCACGGATAAGGCCGCGCATCCCATGCCCAAAGATGCGCGCGCGCCATATCGACCATCGGCCCGCCATAGACCTCAGATACGGGGTTATGCGCAGGATCGGCCCAATAGGAATTGACCGCCCGCACATATTGCATCTGAACAGCATCATCGCGCCACCCGCGCGAGAAATGCGGCATGAAGGATTCAGAGGATTTCGGGTCCAGAAACACATTCGGCTGGTTCGTGCCCCGGTCAATCGCCGCGCAGCCATATTCGGTGAACCAGAACGGTTTTGAACGGGGCACCCATGCCGTCGGGCTGGCCGCACGCACCCCATCCACGCGCTCATGATGGTCATTTTCCCACCAGCTGCGCAAATCCTTGTTGCGCCAGATCCAGTCT